>DBGCPK010000001.1:0-4552 GCA_048359995.1 Bacilli bacterium
TCCCGTATCGTTCCTTATCGAAGGGATCGTCACGAACCTACCTACGAACTAATTCAGATTTGCCTGTTGTGAAAAAACTTACGATTCTATTTTGCCTATCCTTATTCGCCGCCTGCCACGGCGACCAGAAAGAACTCCGGAGAGCGCTCGCTGCCGCCGGAGAAAACCGTCAGCAACTCGAACAAGTGATCGAACACTACAAACGCGACGAGGCCGACAGCCTGAAACTTCGGGCTGCGGTGTATCTGATCCGCTACATGCCGCTGCACAAATCCTACGATACTGCGATCGAAAAACTTTACGATCGCATCGACTCGTTGATCCCCAATTGCAAAAAGAACGCCGATTCGCTGGCAGGCGCCATCTCCTTGCTCTACGACCGTTTCAAACCCAGTCTGAACACTCTGTTCGACATCCGAACCGTAACGGCCGATTACTTGATCCGCAACATCGAACAAGCTTTCGACCTGTGGCAAACCAAGCCGTGGGCCGCACATCTGGAATTCGGCGACTTCTGCGAATATCTGCTGCCGCACAAATGTATCGATCTCCAACCGCTGACCGACTGGCGTACGGAACTGGCCGATCTATACGACGGGGAATTGGGAATGCATACGAACGAAGAGTGGAGCCGCAATCCGCGGATCGCCGCAACGGATGTCAATACGGCTCTGCACCGAATCAAACGCTCCTATTCGGCCCATGCCAATCCCTGCCCCATTTTCCGTGCTACGACGTTGACGAATCTGCCCCGCGGCACATGCGCTGAAACCAGTATCGCCGTTGCGCAAATCATGCGTAGCAAAGGAATTCCGGTCAGCATCGATTTTACTCCTCAATGGGGCGCCCGCCCGCTCAGCCATTATTGGATGACCGTACTCAATCACCGGCATCAAAACGAGGTGTTCTCAGCCTATCAATCGAATCCCGGCGAGCCTCACTTCATCAACCGTCCGCTGGACAAAGTATTCCGCATCACCTACCGACCCAACGAAGAGATGCTGGATATTTTAGTCCGAGACGGCCGACTACCCGGATCGTTGCAGAATATCTTCGTCGAAGATGTTACGGAGAGCTATACCCGCGTAGACGACCTGTCGCTCGAAATCCCGAAGCGACAGACGGGAAACAAAACCGTTTACCTCTCGGTATTCGATAATCAGGAGTGGATTCCCGTTTATTGGGGCAAGCGCAGCGACCGGCGGCGTGTCCGTTTCGAACGCATGGGACGCGACATCGTATATCTGCCGGTGGTTTACGGCGATTCGGAGCGGCCGATACCCGTAGACGATCCGTTTTTCGTACATCCCGACGGCCGGGTAGAGCGCTTGCGAGCGGATACATCGCGCCTAAGAAACATCCGAATCTCCCGTAAGTATCCGATTTACGAACTGGTCTACAAACAAGCCGTCAAATTACGCGGGGGTAAGATCGAAGCGGCCGATAATCCGCAATTCCGGAATGCCGAGACCGTGCTGCGATTTCCCGAGGAGAGGGTCGTCATGGCAGGAACCGACTCGGTGCAAAGTCGCAAACCCTATCGCTATTGGCGATTCTGTTCGTCGCACGAAGGTCGTTGCGATATGGCCGAACTGATTTTTTACACCGGCGACGAACGGTTGCAAGGAAAACTCGTCACCTGCGGCAAGGAGGTCAATCCCAAAGCGAAGGTACAGATCGCACCGGCTATTCATGACGACGATGCGCTCACATTCTTCTGTGCACAGGGCAACGATTACTGGGTAGGATTCGATTTCGGAAAACCGGTCGATATTTCGAAAATACTATGGTTCCGTCGCGGCGACGGAAACGACATATATCCCGATTACGAATATACGCTTTACTATTGGGGCGACCGTTGCTGGCAGGCGATCGGACAACAGAAAGCCGGAAGCCAGACATGGCTCGACTTCCCAAACGTCCCGCAAAACGCCCTCCTGCTGCTCGTCTGCGACACGAAAGGAACGCAGAGCCGACCGTTCGCCTATCGCAACGGAGAGATCGAGTGGTATTAGACCGAAACAAAAAACAGTCTTGGGGTGACTACGGGTTGTAAACTCTTGATTTTAAAGAAAATTAATAACACGATTTTGCAATCAATAGTTGTATCTTTCGAAAAATCGACTTAATTTTATAGCATCGAGATCGGGATACCATTGTGAGAAGGGTTGAATAAAGAGTGAGAATCGGCATTCCGATAAGTAAAGCAGAAAAAGCCGCAAGGCCTATTTATGTATTACTAATTTAAAACTTTTCAATCATGAAGAAAAAACTTCTTCTCGCAGGTGCCACGCTGCTGCTGGCTGCTGCTGCCGTAACCGGATTGGCCGCTTACGACAAATCGAGCATGTCCGAACTAATGAACGCCAATGTGGAAGCATTGACACGGCAGGAAACATCCAAAAATGGTCGTCTAATGTACAGAGATATTTCGGATACGGAAACCGAATATTGCTGTGACCGAGACTATCCCGACAAAGCATGTGGTGCGGCTGATTGTTAAAATAATACGATTCAAAGAATGCGTTATTATCTTCTTCTATGCAGCCTGTTTTTTATCTCCTTGGTCGGATGTAAAAAAACAGCAAAAGTTTCAATTCCCGGAGAGATCATTTCGATCTCTCCGGTCTCCGATCCTGGTACATTGAATATTTCGGACTATTTAACCAACATTCGCTTCATACCGCTGCAAACCAACGATTCTTGTTTGCTGAGCAGTACTCTCAATTTGAAGGTTAACGACAACTGCATTTATATTTCAAACAAGCAGGCAATCGTATATTTCGATGATACGGGAAAATTCATATCCAAAATCAAACATCAGGGTCGGGGACCTTTCGAATATGTGTCTCTTACGGATTTCGTCGTATTGAAAGATAATAAAATTGCGGTCTTGGACAATGCTAAAAAACGTCTGATCATATATGACTTAACAAAAAGAAACAGTTTAAAAACAATTGACCTGGGTTGTTTCAGCCGCGCATGTGAAATGGTAAACGATTCGATAATCGTCGTGACCGCGGATTATTACAAGCCCGACGACTTATTTCATTTCTACAACATCCGAACATCGGAAAAAATCAAAAGCTGTACCCCGCTACATCAACAAAAATTAAGCTATTGCCATATCATGGGGCATCGCTATTTCACGAAACAGGGTAATACCCTTTTATACTCCGAACCTTTCAACCCCGATATATTGAAAGTTTCATTGGATACAGTCCTTACGCGATACCATATTTCAACACCATCCAACCCTCCGGAAGATTTTTACATGACGGAATTCAACGACGTCCGAGAGTTTATAGAGGAGTTTAAAAGAAAGAAATATGTCGCGACAGGAGGTAATTTTGCCGTCGGAGAAAACTATCTTCTGACATCTTTCAATGCCTGTCCGGCAGCAAAATATTGCTTTATAGAATTGCAAACTTCCCGGAATTTTAATTTCAAGTCCATTTATTTACCGGGAAATATCGAGATCGAAAATTTCCAGATTATCCCTCTGAATGACGGAGAAATCTGCATAGTCATCCCTGCCATCGAATTATGCGGAAAATCTGTCAATCAACCTTTTTCCAATATCGCAGAAACAGATAACCCGATCCTATGTATAGGAAAAATAAAATAATTAATTGGCGAGCATTCATTCTATGCAGCCTGTTATTTTCTTGCCAATCGAGGCTGAAAATTGCGCATAGTTTAGAGGAGTTGCAGACCAAGACGATGCTGATCGAAGAGAAAGGTCTACAAAAATACATAAAAGGCCAGCAAGTTCAGTTCTCAGAATTTCAGAGACATAAAATCAGCCTATTGATACATTATGATTCTACTGAATGTTCTACTTGTCTTGTTAACCACCTAACAGATATGGAGGACCTTTTTATTATTTCATCAAACACCAATTTCGAATTTTTGCCCATAATTGTGTTTTCGCCTTCTCCCACACAGTATGAAAAATTGGTTTTGGCATTATGCGACAATCGTTTTTCATATCCAATTTATATAGACCGATCGAATTCGATTCGTCGAAATAATCCGTTTTTGAAATATCATCACCGATATCAAGGCTTTTTACTCGACAAAAACGACAAAATCGTTTTAGTAGGCAATCCTATCGGAAGCGACGCCATGTGGTCGCTATTCCGAAAGACGCTCGACAACATGCTCGCCAACGACGGGCTCTATATCCCCGAATAACCGATCCCGAACAGATTCGCCATGATACACCGGATTCCCGCGGCCTGCTTCGCCGCAATCCTCCTGATCGCCTGCGGCGGGCCGCCGAAACCCTCCGCCGGCCCGGCGGACGAAAACCTCGCGACATCGGAGTAGCCAGAAGTTGTAAACTCTTGATTTTAAAGAAAATTAATAACACAATTTTACAAAAAGCAGTTGCATTTTTCGAAAAATCGACTTAATTTTATAGCATCGGGATCGGGATAACTCCGTGAGAAGGGTTGAATGAAGAAAGGAAAACGGCATTCCGATAAGTAAAGCAGAAAAAAGCCGCAAGGCCTATTTATGTATTACTTTTAAAACTTTCAAATCATGA
>DBGCPK010000002.1:0-75944 GCA_048359995.1 Bacilli bacterium
GTTCATCCTGAGCCAGGATCAAACTCTCATTTGTTTCCTAGTCATTCTTTTTTCTGGTTTCTTTTCTTCTCGTGAAATTGACGTTTTGTTGTTTCTGTTTAGTTTTCAAAGATCAAGCATCAGCATGACTCTCATCGCGTGCTGACTTTATCAAGTTTAATACAAAGGAAATATGATGTCAACAAGTTTTTTTCTTTTTTTTTGCAAAATTCTCCCCTATTGAAGCGGGATTTTGTCCCTATTTGTCTTACTATACAATAAGGTAAAGAAAAAGCGCGAAAAAACGATCGAAAGCGAAAAAAAACGCCCGTCGATTTCCGACGGACGAATTTATTCGCTTCTCAACGCGTCGACAGGGTCTTTCTTCGCGGCCAAGCGAGCCGGAACAAGCCCCGAAATCAAAGTCAGCGCGATGCTGATCGCAATCATGATCAAGGCCTGATACCAAGGCAAAGCCGCGATGGTATAGATTCCCGTCAACGATCCGACGATCATGTTGATAACCAAAGAAATCAGATATGTGATACCGATGCCGATCAGTCCGGAGATGCCTCCGATGATAAAGGTTTCCGCATTGAACAGGCGAGAAACGTCTTTCTTTCTTCCGCCCAACGAACGGATAACGCCGATTTCCTTGATTCTTTCGATCACCGAGACGTACGTGATGATGGCGATCATCACGGTAGAAACGACCAGAGACAGAGAAGTAAAGGCCACCAACGCATAGGTGACGATCTGAATCATGCCGTTGATCATCTTGATGACGACGGAAAGATTGTCCGTATAGGTGATGTTGTTTCTATCCTCTTTCGTCAAAGTTTTCCCGTTGATTTCGATATCCTGATCCGAATTCCACGCGTCGAGATATCCCGTCACCTCGTCTTTCAGTTTGAAATCGATCGGATATACGGCGATTTCCTCGGGAAGTTCCTTTCCTCCCAAAGCGCGCAAAGTGAGTTCGTACGTTGCCGGAAAACTCGTTCCCTGCCCCATCAGTTGCCCCAAGATCGCCGACATAGAATTGGCCTTTCCGACATAACCGATTACTCCGTTCTTTTCGGTTACTTCTCCGCCGTGTTCGAACCGGAACCCGTATTGATAAACGATTCCCGTCGCCATTCCGTTGTATTCGCAACTGATGATCGAATCCGATTCCTGATCGTCCGCATAAGCGACGATCTTCGAATTCAGACTATCCCGAATGATTCTTTCGGAAAAGGCGGAAGTGTAATAGAAGCCGCTGGTAAGAGAGCCGTAGTGGATATCCTTTTTCGGTTTCAGAATCGCGGTGACTTTCAGTTTGATTCCGTTGTTCCAGTCGTCCGAAGAAAGAGGATTATAGGTAAACGGATTGATCTTGGCCAACGGACTATCCGCGTCCGTTTCGTTGAAAACCGTATCGTTTGGATACCAGATGAACTCCTTGTTCATCAATTCTTCGTAAGAAAATTTATCTTTGTCCAAAGAAGGAAGATAATCCGTGTCGTCGGTCGCATGATAGACGATGTTAAAAAATTCTTCCTGCGTGTAATAGCCTAATTGAGCCAGGAGCAGATCCGTCAGACGGCTTTCTTCGTCGAGAACGATCATGATTTCATCGGCTTCTTTGGCGATTTTGCTCTGCTCCGGATCGGAGACGAATTCGTATTGCGAAAGGATAAAATCTTCTTCGTCCGGCGCTTGAATGAAACAATCTTCCAAGAGTCCGAGATAATTCGAAAGATCTTTGTAATCGGTCAGTTGCAGCATCGCGTTGTACGTGGTGAGAATCGCGCTTAAAGACATCTTCTGTTCCTGATCGCTGTTTGCAAAGAGAATCGGCGTGTAAATGTTATTGGTCACGTCGATTCCGAAATAACTGACGATCGACGCGTAATACTCTTTCGGCATCGCATATACATAATCGATATAGTCCTGCGTGATCGTATTGCTGACCTTAAAAGAATCGATGTCGTTGTTGTTTTGAATCAAAGTCTCGATAGCTTTATCGACATTGATATAACCGTCTTCGATCGAATCTTTGACGGCTTCATTTTTCGTCGATCCGTTCGCGCTGTCGAGAATTTTGGAAATGTCCAGCGCTTCTTCGCTGATTCGAATCGGATTTCCGGAAAGCATATCGTCCTGCATCGAAGCGATGTACCCCTGTACGCCGCTGGAAACGGCCAAAACCGTCGCCACGCCGATGATGCCGATCGATCCCGCGAAGCAGACCATCGCCGTTCTCTTGAATTTGGAGCGGAGATTCCGAGCCGAAAGGCGGAATGCCGACAAAAGCCCCAGTTTCGATTTTTTGCCCGAAACTGCCGTCGACGGAGCGATTTTTTCTTCTTCCCGAACCGGATTGGAATCGTCGATCACTTCGCCGTCCAAAAGGCGGATAATTCTCGTTGAATACTTTTCCGCCAGATCGGGGTTGTGCGTAACCATTATTACCAATCGCTTTTCGGATATTTTCTTGATCAAATCCATGATCTGCACGGACGTATTCGTATCCAAAGCGCCGGTCGGCTCGTCCGCCAAAAGGATATCCGGCTCGTTGACCAACGCCCTGGCTATCGCCACTCTTTGGCATTGACCGCCGGAAAGTTGGTTCGGTCTTTTGTTGTATTGACCTTTTAAACCGACTTCGTCCAAAGCCTTTTTACTGCGAGAAATCCTCTCCGATTTCTCGATTCCCGAGATATTGAGGGCTAATTCCACATTTTCGAGAATCGTTTGATGCGGAATCAGGTTATAACTCTGAAAGACGAAACCGATGCGGTGATTTCGGTAGGTATCCCAGTCCCGATCGGTAAATTTTTTCGTGCTGATTCCGTCGATCAAAAGATCGCCTCGACTGCAATGATCCAATCCGCCGACGATGTTGAGCAAGGTGGTTTTTCCGCAACCGGAAGGTCCTAAAATCGAAACGAATTCGGAATCCCGAAAAGTCAGAGAAACGCCCTTCAAAGCGCAAACGATCGCGTCGCCGGCGCGATAATCTTTCTGGATGTCGACTAATTTCAGCATTTTCTTCCCTCCGCTATTCTACATCTTACGCTTCTTTCGGTAAATAAGCAGTAAACAGGAGGTTAATTTGAAGTAAATTCTTTATCTTCTTCCTCAAATGACTTCCCCGATAAGAACATTCTCATTGTATTCACAGTGCAAGAAATAATCAACAGAATTTTGCGGAACAAAGGCGGAAAAGGGTTTCACATTCCTTTTCATCTGCTCGCGCGTTTTCTTTAAATTCCTTCGAATGCGATTGGGCAAAGCCGAATCTCCGAATTCAAACGAAAAAGGACCGGATTTCCCGATCCTTTTCCACTGTGCGACCGCTCGCTTAGTCTTCTTCGTAATAGTCCTGAACGTCGAGTTCGCAGCCGTACTCTTCCGCCAGTTCGCGTCCGGCACAGACGCAATCTCTTTTCGTCTGATAGTGGTGGGAAAGAACTTGTCCGTCCGGCGTTTCGATTTCCCAGTTGTGTTCTTCCTTGCAAGGTCTGCAAGTCACTTTTCTGTTGGAATTCATTTTTCTTTTTTCCTTTCTTTGAGTTTTGAACTCATTGGATAGGATTTGTTAATACTCGGATTTCAAATTGGCAAATTATGGAAATTTTTCTCGACTTTCCGAAAATTTTTTCGGTTTAAAAAATTCGCGAATATAAAAAACGTTCGGGAATGATCCCGAACGTCGTTTTTTGCGAAATTATTCGCTCTCTGTGACGGTAAATGCAACGCCGTCGTAAATCGTTTTGATGTAATACGTCGTCGTTTCTTCCGCCGTAATCGTGGCCGTACCCGCCGCCCATTTGATATCGCTGTTGGTCGCCGTGCCGCTTGCGGACGGATCGCCAAGATAGATGGTCGGAGATTGGCTTCCGGAGATCGTATATGTCTTGCCGGCTGTAACGTCGAATTTCAGATAAGTTTCGGTGCGATCGATCATCGCTGTCGTGTAAGTCTCTCCGAATGTCAGAGCGACTGCGCTTGCAGCGTCGTCGTAATCCGACGTCGCAACGCTGAAACTGAACGATCCCCAACTTGTCGCGACACCCGAAGTATAAGCTTCGGCAAAGTTCGCGCGAATATAATACGTACCCGGAGTCAAAGTCATCTTGCTGTTGGTATACATATCGTTGAAACTCTGCGCCGAACCGATCTGCGTTCCGTCTTCGGTTTCGAATACGAAGCGCTGGTAGTTGGTGGTCGTGCCGATATTTCCGGTGTGTCCGATGTGGGTGCGATTGCCGTATTTGAAGTAGTAATTCTCCGTTTCGGTAACGACGAGTTTGAAATAGTAATTCAAATGCTCTTCGTCGGTCGTCGCGCCGGTGATCTCGAATTCAGAACCGTTCTTTCCTGCGACCGGAGTCAACTCGACAACCGTGGCCGTGCCTTTGGAAAGCCCTTCCGCGACTTCTTCGATTTGCGCATAGAGCGTCGTGTCCGCATTCGGAACGTAGTCTTCCGGCACCGCTTCGGTGAAGAGGGCGTCGAAATACCAGCCTTTGAATTCGTAAAGCGGATCGGTGATCGTCACCTCAGGCAAAGTGTAGGATATATTCTTATTGACCGACACCGAAGTCTCCGTGCCGATGCTTCCCTGCGAAGGAACTTCAAAGGTGAGCGTTACCATCGGCTGCACCGAAGTATAGGTTTTGTTTTCCGTATCGAGTTCGATTTCGTAATACGCTTCTCCCAAGTAGACTTCCAAGACGAGAGATTCCGCGTTATAAGCGTAAGATCCGACTTCTTCGCCGACTTTGATGACGCCGAGTCCGTCGATGCGGATTTCTCCTAAATCTCCGCCTGTATACGTACCTTCATAGCCGTCTTTGCTTTCGACGGATTGCAATCCGGACGAAGTAGATGCGAACCATGCGCTTCCGGCAGAAGTAGTAACCGTCACGGAAGGCTGGCTGTACATCGTATTCAAATCGGCAAGTTCGTCTCCGAATCCGTCGGCAAAAGTGACGCCGAAGTAAACCGTACCGTTATCGATGTAAATGTTATGCACTTTTCCGGACGAGTCGGTATATCGAATAGCCCGATTCTTTCCGCCGTTCCAGTAAGAAGAGGAAACGCTGGAAGAAGAAATGCTTCCGGTTTCGCCGTTCGCGGACAGAATGACCGGTGTCGTATTGCTGTAAAGAATGACCCAGATTTTCTCTTCATCGTCGTAGAAAGCCGGATAAGAAACGCTGCCTTTGACGACAGTCAGTTTGCTCTCGTCGGTCGCGTCTCTTTGAATCGTCAGCGCACCGCTGAAAGGCCATACCGTTCCCGTTCCGCTCAAAGATTCGTCCACCGTTACGGAGATGGAATTTCTCCACGAGGACTTCGAGCCGGAACTTGTCGATCCTTCGAGAATGAAACCGTAGGAAGTACCCACGTAAGAAGGCGCGACCTCCCACTTGGCGTAAATGGTGGTATCCTGCTCGATGACCGAGTTCGTCCATTCCGTTCCTTCCGCGAAATCTTCGGAAGTGTAGAAGCCCGCGAAGAGATGTCCTTCCCAAGCCAGAACCGGACTTTCGACGTCGGTCGTATCTCCTTTGGAATACACGAGATCGACATCGGTCAAATCCTCGCTGTTGTAGTGAATGTGGAGGCTGACCGGTTCGGAGAATTTCGCGTAAAGGGTTACGTTCGCGCTCGGAGCGTAATCTTCCGGCACCGCCTCGGTGAATAGAGCGTCGAGGAACCAGCCGTTGAAGACCCAATTCTCCTCGCTCAATTCCGGCAGAGCGACAGGAACGTTCTTGTTGACCGCGGCGCTGGCGACGGATGTATGCCCGTCACCGGTAACGTAAGTGATCGTCACTTCCGGTTTATTTACCGTATAGGATTTGCCGCTCAAGGTGTATTCCAAGTACTCGGTTACCACGCTGTTTTGGCTGACCCAAACGCAGATGACGCTTTCTTCGATGGTGTAAACGCCGGATTTTCCGTTCGTATCGGTGTAATTTCCGATTCCGTCCAAAGCGATCGAAACGTCTCCGGCGGTGTAGACGCCGTAAACTCCGTCCAATTCCTTCCACTCGATTCCGGAATAACCTCTGGCAAAGAGCGTTTCTCCCTTAGCGTTCTTGACGACAATCGTTCCCATCGCCGTCGTTTGGCTGAGATCGGCCGTCGTGCCGTTCGCGGAAGTGAATGTGAGATCGGTATAAAGGATATTTCCTTTGACCATCACGTTGTAAACTTTATCCGCCGTCGTCAGCGTGGCGAGTTTGGTCGCATTGGAGGTGTTGTCGTCTCCGGTGAAACTGTACTGCACGGCTTTGGAAATCGCTTCTTTTACGCCGACATACAGATCGTTGCCGAACGTGGTAGCGGAATTCGAATAAGGAAGCGCGATGACGCCGTCCTTATAGTACATCATGTATTCGCTGCTACCGGAGGAGAAGACGATCTTTCCGGTCGTCGGATCGTAAGAGACGACCGTTCCGGTTTTAAGCCCGGAAATGTTGCCTTCTTCGTCGATCGTCAAATCGGATCTGGAATAGCAACTGGTACTCGAACAGATTTCGTAAATGTGATAGACGCCCGTGTAAACCGGCGCTTCTTCCCACTTGGCGTAGACGTCGATATCCGACGAGGTATTGGCGGAAGGATCGAATTCGGTACCTTCTTCGCAATTCTCACTGGTGAACCAACCCGCGAATTTGTGACCCGAATAGGTCGGATTATCCAGAACGAGTTCCTCGCCGACTCTTTTCACGTAGACTTCGTCCGCGCTTCCGTTATTCAAATGGACGGTCGTCGTGTATCCTTTTGTCCATTTTGCGTAGAGAACCGTATAGTCTTCCGTGAAAACAGCCGTTTCTCCGTAAGGCGTCGTCAGGGTGATGTCGTACCATCCTTCGAAGACGTAACCGTCTCTTTCGGCGCCGGTCAAAGTCACGCTTCCCCCGCGGTTGACGATCATCGGTTCGATGAGCGTATCGCACATCGAGGAGAAGTCGAGAATGACGAAATCCTTGACGTCGGAAACCGATGAGAATTTTAGTTCGGATACGACTGCGCAATCAGCTCCCCGATTGCCGCTGCCGTCCTTCTTATAAGTCAGCGTAATGGTATCCCCCGCAGTCATCTCAATAGAATAGTCTTTGGTTACTCCGGTGTCACTGCCGACTTTTTCCGAAGAATTCTTACTTTGATAAAAATAATCGTAGTTATTTTCGCCGGAACAATAGACGGTGAAAGTCAGCGTGCCGTCGACTTTCGCGGTGAAAGTCATCGACGCCAAAGAATTCGAAACTCCTTGATTATTGGAAGTATACTTCTTGTTTTCCGAATCGTAAACGAAGTGATAAGAAGAATTCTGCACCAGCGAATAGGCGGTGTAATCCCCGTCGAGTACGTCGACCACTTGAATATTGTTCGCAGGCGTTCCGACCGTCACGATCAGATCTTCCCCTCCGACATTGCTCGATTTCGTCAAAGTTACTTCTTGACCGAAGTCCAGTTCCGCGTCGGCAGGAAGCGTCCATGGTCCGTAATGCGAAGGTTCGATCACGCGGATCTGGCCGTATTCGGAATCGTAAATGGTGTATCCGTCGGAATAATCCGTCGCATCGACGTGAACGTAGACTTCCCAGACCGAAGTATCGCTCAACACCGGCAAAGTCACCGTATCGACGTGCGTTGTATCGTGCGCGCAGACTCTTTCCGCCAAACCGGTATCCGTAAGCGTCGGATTTTGGGTGATTTCCCAAGCGCCCCAACTGTGATCCAAGGCGTCTTTTTCGACCGTGACTTCCCCGTAGACGGAAGCGTAGACGGTGACACCCTTATCGGTGCAGCTCGGTTCGCTACTCGATTTCACGCTCCAAACGGAAGTATCGCTCAATGCAGGCAAATTGACCTGATCGACATGCGTCGGATCGTCCTCGCAGTTTCTCGTCGCCTTTCCTCCTTCGGTCAACGTCGGTTGTTGGGTGATCGTCCACTCGCCGTAATTGTGGGTGTGTGATGAAACGGAACTTTCGCCGTTCGAAGAATTTACGCTCGAAAAACTCGAACTCGAAGAGTCGTTCTTTTTCCCTCCGCAACTGAACAAGGAAGACGCAAGCACTACCGAGGTGAAAACAAACAAGGTTTTTTTACTCTTTTTTTGCATAATAATTCCTCCTGAAAATTATCGATAAATATTGAACATATTTATTTCATACTATTTTAATAGATTTAAAAATAAAATGGAATCTTTTTTTCCGAAAAATCGCTTCCCCTCGGATGAAAGCGCTTTGAAAAAAAGAATCTCCGGAGAATTTCCGGAGATTCGCGCTTATTTCAGAATGAATTCTTTGTCCACGGCCACGTATCCCGTGTGGTAATCTTCGAAATTGCAGCCTTGGCAAGTGATCTTCGTCGGATTATCCGCGTCGTCAAGCGCGAAAGTATATTCGTAGGTATCGTGATAGACGTCGCCAGAGAAAATCAAATGCAGAGAAACGCCATCCAGCACATAAGTGCCTTTGACTCCGTTCTTCGCGTCGTACGCCCAACGAGAATAATAGTTGTCTTCGGAGCAATCCAAATAAATGGTGACGCCGCCCGCACCGTCGAAAACGAAGCGACCGGAAACGTTCGCGGTCATAAATGTCCTTATCGCCGCGCAGGAATACGTCTGATCTTTCAGAATGTCGTACGTCGGTTCGCGATAAGTCATCGCCGTCCGATCGAGGTCGTAGATTTCCTGTTTCCCCTCGAAAACGACGGTGAGTCGCGATTTTCCGTTGACAAGACCGACAGTATACGTTCCGCTTAAAGCTCCTTTTTTCGCAACGCCGAACCCGTCGAGGACGATCGTTTCTTCTTCCTCGTGTACATACTCTCCATAATAGAGATCCGAACTTTGATAACCGACGTTGGAGTTGCCGTTATTCGTCGCGGTCCATTTTCCTCGCGTCAGGAAATCGCCGTCAAGAGAAGTGACCGTAAATACCGAGCCGATCGTCCCTAACGGCAGATCCGGAGTTTCGATCGTCAGATTGACATAACCGAGATAATCTTCGGACGCGGTTCGCGATACCGTCGTCGAGAACAAATAACGTATTCCGCTTTCGGTTTCGATTTGATAGACCATATTCTTCCCGTTGCAACCCCCGCTGAGGACGTTTTCCGAAGTCGAGTAGTACGCGCAATCGGTCTGATCGCCGCTGTACTGCAAGAAGATAAGTCCGCTTTCCAAAACGGTTCCCGTTCCGGATATCGCGTTGTTCCCGTTTCTTCCGGTGAAAGTGAAAGAAGTCAGATCCTTATCGAACGCGGCGTGGCACAAGTAATCTTCGATCGAGAAATAGCCGAATGAATCGAATGTGATGTATCCCTTTTCATAGCCCGGCGATTTGGTGTTTTTATAAGCCCTCATATCGAACGTATCCGCGCTGAGCGAAGGCTCTTCGATCGAGAAGCCGAGATCGGAGGTATAAATCGCGTATTTGGACAAATTGCCTTCCGCGTCATAAAGGACGATGGTATTGTCCAAAGACGGGTGATAGTAGTAAGTGTATTCCTCGTCGTCCAACCAAGCCTTTCCTCTCGCAGAAGAAGATTCGCTGAATCCGTCGGTAAACAGAATCTCTCCGTCGCTCCCGGTATAGGTCTTTCTTTCGCTGAGATCCGCCAAAACGTAACCTCCCTCCGCAGAATAGGCCTCCAAGCGCGCCACAAGAAGGACTTCTCCGCCCTTTTGAAGCGAAAATACGGCGCCGAGTTCGGTCACTTCTTCGCATGGAGAGTCCGTTTCGTTGACGAGATCGACGGAAGAATCCAAAGTCGAAGAAGAAGTTTCGGCGTAGTAATAAGCGGAATTCCCCTCCGAATCCGAAATGCGCCAGATCAATCCGGCATCTTTGCTCTGCCCTGTATACACTTCGGCCTGATAGCCGTCCTTTATATAATAATACGAAATGACATTTCCGTCGCTTTCTTCGATGAAACGCAAGACGCCGTCACCGATCAGTTTTCCCGAAACGTTCAGCTCCGCGCCGTAGATGTCGCCGACTTGATCGCCGTGAAGCGAAAATTCGTTTGTAGTCGCATTGTGCGTGACGACGCATTGATAGACGCTGCCCGCCGCAGTGGTATAGGTGGCAAGCGAATAGGAGTCGAAGACGATCGTCGGTTTCTTCTCGTCTTGGGATACTTTGGTGAAGTTTCCGAGCAGATCGCCGGAATAATCGGCATTTACTCTGACATAAGTTTTCGTCTCGAAATCCAATGCGAAATAGTATTCCAACGTCGCGCTCATCTTTAAGGCGATAATATTGTCGCAATAAACGCGATACGTTCTCGCGCGATTGTTGTACATCGCCGTTCCCTCGGTATCGAAATCCAAGGAAGCGAAGCCGTCGAGAACGAGATCGCCGGTCGAGGCGTTGGAGAAAGTTCCTTGATATTCGTTCGCGTAAACGTAACCGTACGTCGGACTCATCGGCGATTCGGTGCACATCGCGTTTTCGATGATCGCATTCGCCCCTACCGAAAGATTGAAACGCGAGCCTTTGGTGCCGAACGCGATATCGTTCAAAACCTCGATGGTGGCAATGCTGAGATTGCTCTCGCTCGTCGCGTAATACAGGTAAATCTCTTTCCCGTCGATCTGTATCGTGGTGATGTATTTTTCCCGATTGTTTCCGATGCAACGGACTTTCTCCTCGTAATGGCTGGCGAGATAAATCCGCTCGCTGATCTCTTCGCCGACAATCTCCCCGCGCGCCAGATAATCGTCTAACATCGTCAGGGTAAGCGTGATCGTAACCGGCGTGGTGGAAAGCGTGCTTCCTTCAAAGACGTAAACCGTTCGATTCGTAACCGTTTTGACTTCGACGATCCGACCGTAATATTGGGTTCCGGAAGACGTGCTGAGAGCTTCGCTTTCTTCGGAATAATATTCGTATTCGTCATCTTGGGAAGAACCGCCGGTTTGATAGTATCCGACTCCGTATTCGTCGACAACGAATTGATACGACGAGGTGGAAATGCCGTTGTAGGTTACCTGTCCGTACGTTCCCGCCAGACCGACTTCGGCGTAATCCGCGCTCAGCATGGAATAGGTTCCTTCGCTCAATGATACCAGCGCGTAACCTTGCAATCGGTTATCCGTATCGTACAGGGCGATGAGTTCTTTGTCGAACGTGTAGTAGGAATAATTCTGCGCGCCGATATACGCTTCGCCCATTTTCTTTTCGCTTATGCCGAAACCGTCGAGTACAAGGCTGTCCGCCCCGTCGAGAAGGTATTCCCCTTTGTAAGAATCGGCGAGTTGAATGCCGGAATACGTGGAATTCCAGTTTAAAATTTTTGCATAGAGAACTTCGTTTCCGTCGCTGTCGACGGCCGAAACGATAGCCCCCTCATCAAAAGGAGTAAGATCGTTGAGCACGGCGATATCGACGCGGTTTCCCTTTCCGGTCGCGTTGGCGCAATAAAAGTATAGCACTTCTTCTCCGTTGTCGAACGCGCGAAGAATGTGATTGCCGATTCCGGTTAATCGGCTTTCGACAAAGTCGGACGCGAAATATCCGGTAAGACTTTCCTGCCCCGTCACCGTCAAAGATACCAATCCGGAAGCTTCCATCATTCCGGTAACTTTGACCTGCTGATCCGCCTGATTTTTTCCGTCGAAAGTAAATCCGGTATCCGTGAAAATCAACGCGCCTTCGTAACTCACATTGCTTGAAGAAGTCGTTTTCACAAGCGTCGCGTTTCCGAATTCGTTGAATTCAAAGGCGTATCCGTTGCCGTTGACCGAAACGTACTCGCCCACCAAAGGATGATCGGCGTAAAGAGGTTCATTGATGTGAATTCCGTAATAGCGAATCGTTTCCGCACCGCCGACATAAGCTTTCACCGCAACGGAATAAAAACCCGCCCGATCGAAATCGATGTAAGACAAATCCAAATATGCCTCTTTTTCCGCATCGGCGACGATGCCGTCTTTGGTGACGATTTGAATATAAGAGAGAAGTTCGGCAATCGAATCCGAAACGTCTTCGTGCATCGAAACGACATTTTTCCCGAATGACACGTACGCCCCGTCGACAATGTGCTGGTTGACATAGCGCACCTCTATCAGAGAAGAAAGATCCGATTCGACGACCGTAAGCACGTTTCGGAAAGAATCCACTCGGAAAGTGAATCCGTTTTTATAGGTAAAATTGCTTTTGACGCTCGGGAATCGGATGGCGATCAGCCCGTCTTTTTCTTCATATACGAAAGAAGTAGTCTGATAGGCAGAATCGGTCAGTCCGTAGGCAAAACCGCTTCCGTATCCGTCGAAAAAGAACGAAATCGATTTTCCCACTTCTTTTTCGTCCGCGGTGAAATAACCGAAGAGTCCGGTTTTTTCTTCGACGGAGAAAGTCAGATCGTTCGGATTCAGCTTAAAGCGGTAGGAATAACCTTCTTCGGCATCGTAAATGCCGATGGTATTCTCCGCGTAGTTGACTCCGCCGTTGGCAAGAGTAGCATACGAACTGTAAATTCTCGTGAAAATCTCTTGTTCCCCGATTTTCAAGGTGATCGTTTGATATTCGTTGAAACTCACTGTGGCGCTTTGACCATCGATCGTTCCCGAAAAACTCAATCCGGAATAGATTCTTTCCTGATCCTCGACGCGGATGATTTTTCCGACTTCGGTTTTATTCAACTGAAAAGCGTAGTCGACGCCGAGGAAATGAATGGAATAAGTATTTCCGACCGTCAGATCGAAATCGGTCGGCGGAACGAATTCACCGTATTCGAGCGAATAAAAATAGTCGACGGAGGTCTTTTCCACCAAGGTGTTTCTCAGTCCGAACCACATGGAACTTTGATCTTTCAAATTCGTAATTCGGAAAAGATCCAGAGAGTAACTCGCCGTGCTGCAGGCAAACACGTGGTCGCTGCTGCTGTTGACGCTCAGTTTCTGCTCGACATTCCAAATGCGGTCGTTGAAGTAGACGAAAGGTCGGTTGCTCTCCGAATAAGGCATTCTCGTTTCATTCAAAGGAATCAGGACGGCGATGCCGTTTTCGTAGTGCATTTCATATTCGAAACTGGAAATGTTGAACGTAAAGTGCGTGGAATCAACGGCTTTCCATTGGCTGACCGCTTTTCCGTCGACGGAGACGATTCCGTCTTTGGTGATTCTCATCTCTTTCAGAGGTTGAGCCATTTCCTCTTCTACCTCGTCTTCGGAAACGTCGTAGCCGTTATCGCTGTCTTCGGAAGAGGAAGTATCCGAACTGCTGACGATGGTTTGGTAAGGCGTCGAATACGTTCCGATCAGATCGTCGTCGATGACGGAGACGTTGATCTCCAAACTTTCGCCCTTATAAGTGAGAACCAGAGAATAGTTTCCCGCCTTGAAGAAATCGACTTTTCCTTCGACCATATCGTTTTCCGCTTCGACCGGTTCGCCGTTTTCGGAAATCGTAAAGAAATCTTTCGGATAGGCGGTATCGCCGACAAAAACCGTGGTATTCTTCTCCTCGATGACGATGCCCGAAGAGACCACCAGCGTATACTCGACCGTCAAAGGCTCTTGATCCAATCCGTACGGATAGGTGTTGACGACAACCGGATAACTTCCGGGAACGAGAAAGTTGATCGGAGAAGAAACGACTTCCGCGTAAGTCCGCGTCGGATCGTCCGCCCATTCGATCTTGTCGGTAATCGGTCGGTTTCTCCCGTTATACGTGCAGGAAACGTTGCTCAGAAGGTCGTAAGAAGTTCCGCAGTCGATCGTGACGACATCGGCTTTCGCCGAAGAAACCGCGTTGTTTTTCCGGACGAAGTAGGTAATCGACAGGGTGTAATCGGTGAAATCCAGCGTTCCGTCCTCCGCGAGTTTTTCTCCGTAAGGAATGGTAATCGTCGCGGTGTATTCCCCTTCCGTCGAAAAATCCACTTCGCCGACGTCGACAAAGGAATTATTCAGGCTGAACCGCGTTCCGTCTACGCTGACGATGAAGTCATTCGCGAAATTATAGACGCTTTGATCGGTTCCTTCTTTGATGAAAATGCTGCTCGAAGTCGCATAACGGATATTGACGCCTTTCTTGACTTCGACGGTGCAGGTTTTCTCTATTCCCTGATAATTCAAGGTAATCGTATGCGCGCCGATCTGATCGTACTTGACGCTTCCGGAAATCATCTCTTTGGTCACGGGTATCTGACGATCGCCTTCCGTGATCGTAAACAATTCGGTCAGATCGATATTCTTGGAATCGGGATAAATGACGACGTTTCTCGACGTGACGACGATTTCTTCATCTTCGACGACTTTAAAGGAAATCGTCTTGCTGCCGAAAGACTCCTCCACTTGATACGAAAGAGTTACTTCATACGTACCTCCGACTTCCGGATCGACCACTTCGGACGCGTCGATCATTTCATCGGTGATTTCCACCGCGGCACCGTCGACGTAGAGATAGAAGAGGTCTTTGTAATCCAACGAAGAAAGTCGGCTTTTCGGAACGCTCAGGTCGTGATAGGTCTCTAAGATTTCGATCTTATAACTCTCTTCCACGATGACGGAAATGCTTTTGACCACGCCCTTGTAGGTGCAAGTCAGCGTATATACGCCTTCTTTCTCTTCCACGTCGTGGGCGATCATGCTCTCTTTGACGCTGATCGGGCGATTCTTTTCGGTAATCGTGAACAGCGAAACGAAATCGTAATCGGCCACTTCTTTCAATTTCAGAGTCAGCGATTCGACTTTGCAGGTGATGACCACCGAAACTTCGTCTTCCACGACGATTAGAATCGAAGCGATCGCGTCGTTATAAGTGCAGGTAACGGTATACGTTCCCTCTTTATTGATGACAGCCGAGCGATCGATCATTTCATCTTTCACCGCGATGTAGTCGCCGTTCACCTGAATCGTGAACAAAGACGTATAATCGAAGGTGTTGATTTGGGTATTCTTGATGGTGATACTGTCTTGGACGGGCGTGATCGTGACGTTCTCCTCTTCGGAAGAAGAAGAAGAGGAATTCCCGATGATTCCGGAAATAGACGAGGAATCCGCCGATTTTTTTCCGCAGCCGACCAAACCGGTAACGAAAAAGGCCAAAGCCATCGGATAGACGATCAGTCTTTTCTTGTTTTTGTTCATATTTGACTCCTTTCGTAATTAAGCAAAAGTCTAGAAGGATACTTTCCTCCTAGACCGATTGTTTTGCTTTAAGGCTATCTGTTTAACGTCCAATCGCCCGTAACGTAGCAATCGACGTAAATCGTCTTGTAACCGATATTTTCAAAGACGATTTCAATATCTCCGTTGATGAACGTGCAGTATTTATGATTCAGCGTGTCGATCGTATTCGAAGGGGAAATCGCATAACCTTTTGCCGAGAGAACTGCGTTCATTCGATCCATCAAATCCGTCCAGTTGGTGATGCGGTTGTTGGAATCCAATTCCGTACTCTGCAAATTGAAGGAGAAGCACTGATAAGAACCCGTCACATTTCCATCGCTGTCCGTGCGGTCGTTGGTTTCGTGCCACGGTCCGGAGATGTAGTCGCCGAATACGCTGACGATATCCTGAGGAGTGATGAAATTCGCCGCCTGCTCTCCGTACATTCCTTCCAGAATTTCCGATGCCGCCTTGGTTTCGTAAACTTGATTGGAAGACGTCGGATAGTAGGTCACGTCGGTATATTCGCTCCACGATTGTTCGACGGTTCTCGGAATGTAGCCGTCGAATAAATCTTCGTCGAGGACGGTGGTGCCCACATCAGTAAACGTAGTGGTGACATAACCGAGATAAGTTCCCACGACAAGGCTGTACGGGAACGAAGTCGATACGATGGTCGCGTCTTTTTCACCGGTCGTCGGATCGGTGGAAATGCTGACGGTCAACGTAACTTTGCGGGTGACCGAAGAAGTCGCGCTCTTCGCATTGGTGTGCGCAGAGAGCAATGGTGCAACGTCTTGTGCGATCGCCGCATCTCTCAGAGCGAAGTTGAAGAGCATATTGCCATCCTTGTCGAAAGTTCCGCCGTCGAAAACGAAGACGTCCGGAGAGAAGTCGAAATTCGGCATCTTGTCGAAAATGCTTCCCGGCAGTTTCTTGGTTCCGACCAGAGATCCCGAATTCGATTGATATTCGAATTCGTCGTAAGTTCCGTCGTCGTTTTGTTTCATACCGGAATATTTCGTCCAATAGAGTTTATCGTCGAGACCGTAGGAGTATTTCCCCGTATCCGCGTAGAGAATCGCCTCTTCGGTTACTTTTCCGACCCTTCCGATCGTACCCGTGCTCGCCGTGCCGTTGGTGACTTTATTGTGCTTTCTGCTCTGCAAAGAGGCGGTTGTTCCGGCGGTCGATTCGAGTTCGTAGTCTCCCGAATCCCCCGACGGCGCGCTCGTGGTGGTTTCCACCGCTTGGAAAGTATAATTCTTCAAATTCTTCATCTTTCCGAGAGCCAAAGAAAGTTCTTCGCTGTAAAGCCCTCCGGAATACGGGGTCGGATCCGGAGCCACCGTCGTACCGATATCGGTAAAGGTCAATTCGACTTTCGAATAGGACTGATCGATCGGATTTCCTTCTTCGTCCGTGGACAATACCGTTACTTCGGTCATCATTTCCATCTTGGTGATCTGGGTATCGTCGCAGTAAACGTACAGGGTGTCGATCAATCCGTCGTCTCCGGAAAGAAGCGGAGTCAAAGATTGACCCAAATAAGCCATCAGATACTGATCCTCAGAATAATCGGTCGTCGATGCAGGATCGATTCGGTAAGAGTAGCACGCGTTGTCTTCGTCGATCTCGAATTTGTTGACATCGAGTTGTCCTAAATGATTCCACAGGTGCTGATTGGCCCAGAACAAAGGAGTTCCGTCGTAAAGGGTTTCCACTTTCTGCGCAACCTGATTGTCCTTGTCGATGTAAACCTTAGCCAAACCCGATCCTTCGTTGGTGCCGTCATTGACGACTTCTCCCTTGCGGTAGTTGTCGACCGTAACGTTCTTCTCGTCGATCCAATATGATCCGCACCAAGCGCCTTCGCTCATTTCGACCTTCATATTGTATTCGGTTTCGTCGATCGTTCCTTCTGTTCCGTCGATGTAGTAATCGGTCAAAACTCCGTTGACGGTGATCGACGCGTTTGCAATGGTCTCGATCATCGCGCTGGTCAGCTTACCGACCTGTCCGTGTATGACGCTGTTGGAACTGGAATTGTCCAAATTGTTGAACGAAGACGAATCGACCAAATTCGCGTCGCTCGAATTCGTTTCCGAAGAAGACGGATTTTTCGTTCCTCCGCAGCCTGTCAGCAAAAGAGCCGATAGAGCCAGAACCCATAATTTTTTACTTTTCATTTTCTTTCCTCCTAATCAAAAGTTTTCAGTATTCGCTAAATTCGTTAAAATCGGATTGTCCGAAGTCCGATAAACGTAAATGGTCAGATCCAATTCCACATCTTTCGGTTCCACCGCAATGTTCCCTTTGACGTAGACGTGATTCCCGACGTCGATAAATCCGCAATCGGTCAAACACTGATAGACCTTTTTCAACGACGCGTCGATCGAATAATTCAAATCCAACGGCACATCGTAGTAAAGGGTGATCGCGTTGATATAGTAAGCCATTCCGTCCGGACGATAAGAACCGATCAGTCCGAAGCCGAAGCAATCGCCCAGATAATCGATTCCGCCGAAGAACGGCATTTTGTCCAAAACGTCCGCGTCGTCGTAAAATTCTTTCAGGTAGTCGCCGGCATTGACTTCCTGATCGTCTTCCGTCGTGTCGGAAGAATCGCCGGATTGAATGAAATTGAGTTCGTTCCAAGAAGAAGGAACTTCTCTTTGGACAAAATCGACGGTCACACCGCTTGGAAGAGCCGCCGCATCGAAATCGCTGTATGTGATTTCAACGACTCCGTGCATCAGACCGAGATTGAAATAGAAACACGAATAAGTGATGTACCACGCTCCGTCGATTTGGGTAGTAACGACATACGGCGTGAACGATTCGGTAGCCGACGTTCTTCCCGTCGTGGCGAAGATAGAATAAGTATTGAGATCATTGCCGACTCCGAAGTAGAAAGTCGAAGCCACCGTACACATATTCGGATCCGAATAATAGTAATATTCTTTGGTGTTTTGATCGTAACTGATTCCGGTCATGATTTCCGGTGCGAACGCAAACGTCGGTTTCACTTCGTCTAACGATCCCTTATATGCCCTTGTCGCCTGCAAAGTTCCGTCGGTGTCGGTCATATAGGAGTTGTAGTCCGTTTCGCCGAATTGGTGATAGCCGTAAGCGCTCCCTTCTTCCGGAGTATCTTCCGTATCGGTAGTCGTCGCCACTTTCATCTTCTGGAAATAGCATTCGTCCGGCAGAACGGTTTCAAAGTATCCGCTGGCGGAAATGGCGGAGGTGTAGATCGATTGCGCGTAGATTTTCACTTTCGTATTATAACTATGCAACGCTCTCATATTTGCCAACGCCTCGGTCAGATAAACGTGATAGTCGCTGTCGTATTCGAACTTCGAAATAGTCGGTACGGAGACGACGTCCTCGCCGCAGTTGATCGTGGCAATCAAGGTCTGTTCGGCCTTATAACCGGCTTTCAATGTCGTGTCGAACGTGCTGCTCACCTGAATTCCGATAATCTCCCCGTCGCTGATGATCAAAGAGAAGTCATCGGCGGTGAATTCGTATGGATTCGCGGAACTGACGATTCTGTCGATCACGGAAAAATCCGCTTTGTTATAATGATATCGTCCGGTTTCTTCGTTGTAGGTAAAATCCGAAACGCTCAATTCGTTCAACGCGTTGGTTAATCCCGCGTCTTCCCAAGAGATTTCCATTCCGTCTTCGTCCAGTATCGGGGTGTAATTCTCGTCGTTCATCAGGCTGACGCTGACTTCGCAGGCTTTTCCTTCATGATAGGCGTAATAAACCGTTCTATCCAACCCCGTCGTACCGTCTTCGTATGTGCCGCTCCAACGCTGTCCGTCCATGCTTGTGGACACGTTCAACGTGACGCTCTCGTTAAATTTATTGGTCCGAATGTCGTAGAAAGCCACTTCGTCCGTGCCGTCGAACGAGATATACTCGGTGTCGAAAGCGTCGAACATCGCATCCGTCAAATCCGGTTTTACGTGCTGGATCGAACTATTCGAAAGGCTTTCTTGCGAAGAAGAGACCGAACTCCAATCGGCGCTGCTATCGGCAACCGAAGAACTGCTCTCTTTATGACCTCCGCAGGAAGTAACCAACAAACCAATCGCTATAATCGACAAGATTTTATGTATTCTTTTCATTTGCATTTCCTTCCTTGTTTTCAATTATTCATCCGCTTATCTCAAAACCAACTCATAATCCGCTTTTATGATAAAGGTTTCGCTTTTTATTTTCAATAAAACGCGGAGAAAACCCTTTTTTGTTTTCGATGAAAGCGCATTCACCGCCGCGATCAGTACGTATACTCCGCGGTAACGGAAACCTGTCGGTTGTCCACAGTGACGTAATCGCATCGGTACGAAGAAATTTTATCATCCGTCAGGGCGATCCTCACTTCCGGATTTTCCAGAACGCTCAAATCGTCAATCTGAAAAAACCGACTTGCTTTTTCCTTGCTGACCGCCGCGTTCAGGACGCCCTCTTCCAGCGTGTAAGTCTCGAAATTGTCCTTTGTCAGGCTCAGACCGAAGAGGACGCTCTTGCTCGCTCCTTCGAATGACTCTGTCGTCTCTTCCGTTTGGTATCCGAAAGATCCGTTCAGACTCGTTACGGAAAGCGTTACATTTCCGTATACGGTCTTATTCTCGTACTCCAACTCGACGGTTTTCAACGACCGGTAGACTTCCACGTTCTCGTCGGAAATCGTCGTCGCAATCTCAACTTTCGCCACGTTTCTTAAAGACGCGTCGATCTTTTTCCCGAACGTCTTCAACGGATCTCCTTTGCAGGAAACCAGCATCAATGGCGCGAGGGCAAGGATCGTTTTCAAACATTTCATCTTCATCTTTTTTCACCTCTTAAAAGATCTTTCTCCTGCGGATGAGTAACGTAGCCGCGCCCACCAAAGAGAGAGAAGCCACAGTCGTCAAAGCCGCGTAAACATAGGCACGAGAGGATACCGATTCGGCCTGTTCGATATCGCTTTCCAGCGAATTCAGATAAGCGTTATACGCCGCGGATAAAGCATTGTACGCACTTAAATCGAGGATTTGCTTTTCTTCGATCTTCAACGCGTTGATCCGATCGGTCAGATCTTTCAGAAGAGCCAGATCGGCTAAGGAGAACGTATCCGGCAACGCGTCGATTTCCGCTTGAATATCCTTGACTTTCTGCGTCGCTGCGGATAAACGGATTTCTCGGATCGCACTTTGCGCGGCGGCGAGTTTTTCTGTCATCGCCTGAATTTCACTTTCGGTGTAACCGTATGCGGTTAAATCTTGTTTCAGCGCGTTGTAATAAGTGACCGCGGAGTCGATATTCGTCGCGTCGTTGATCGTCACCTCTCCGAGTTCCGGTATCAACCGATAATAATCGAGGAATAAGACGGTATTTTCATCTCGGGCGACGTAAGTGCTGCGCGCGCTGTCGGATACTTTTCCGAAATATGCCTCGAAGATGATCGTGTCGTATCCTTTGATTCCTTCGTTGGCCGGAAGAATCATCTGAATCGGGCGGTTTTTTCCGACCAGATCGATAAACTGCGCGTAGT
Source organism: Bacilli bacterium (assembly GCA_048359995.1). Taxonomy (GTDB): domain Bacteria; phylum Bacillota_I; class Bacilli_A; order RFN20; family CAG-449; genus UBA3210. The sequence goes on from DBGCPK010000002.1 coordinate 20,667, forward strand.
AGGCTTCGATGCCGAACATATCGAAATAGCCGTGCAGCAATTCGTATCCCGGATCGGATTCGCTGAGCGTCGGATCGGAAAGATTCGTCATTCCGTACGTGCTTTCCAGTACCGGCGCGGTAAAGGATCTGAATTCGACCGTCTTTAACGACGTGCAGCCGTTAAACGCGAAATTGCCGATGGATTTCAAGGAATCCGGAAGTATCAGCGTAACCAGATGCGCGTTCATATTTCCGGCATATTGCTCGATTCTCACCGTTCCTTCCAGAACGCTGAATTCGCTGTTTCGGTTTCCGCCCGGATAGGCTTCCAATTGCAGCAAACCGTTCGGGAGATAAGTGTACAGCACGCCTTTTTCCAAACGCGCGTAATCGTTGAGAAGAACGGTGTCCGCGTCTTCGGAGTCGGTGATTTTTTCCAAAGATGAACAGCCGAGTAAAGCGAGATCGCCGAAAGAAGCGATCTTTTCCGAAAGCACGAATTTCGTCAGTTGTTGATTCGAGTTGAATGCACCTTCGCCGATCATCGTCGCGCCGGAAGCGTCGAATTGCGTAAAATAATTCGCTTGGAACGCATAGTCGCCGATCGTTTCGATCCGCGAAGTCTCTCCGATGTTTTTTAAGCCCGAATTCAGGAAAGCGTAATTTCCCACGGTTTTGGCATTGGTCAAATCGCAATTGAGCAAAGAAGAGGTCGCCGCAAAAGCGTAATCGCCAAACGTTTCGACCTTTCCACCGTTGACCGAAACCAACGAGGAACAGCCGATAAAAGCATAGTCGCCGATCGAAGTAACGCTTTCGGGAAGATTGACCGTAAGAAGCCCCGTGCAGTAACTGAACGCAAAATTTTCGATCGTTTCGATCCCCTGAGGAATGCTGACTTCCGTGAATCCGCCGCATCCGAGGAACGCACCCGTTCCGATTCCTTCCAATGTGTCCGGAAGCACGAGCTCGGAGAAGATCGGCGCACCGCCGGTTTCGCCGACTCTGGCGAATGCCCCTTCTCCGATCAAGACGACCGAAGGCAGGGAGATTTCTTTCAGACGGGAGCAATCGCCGAAAGCGTAATCGCCGATGTATTTGACGAGAGCCAAATCGGCCTTCGTCAAAGAAGAACAATTGTAAAAGGCTTCATTGCCGATCGATTCGCCGAGTTTGGTCAAATCGATTTCATTCAGTTTGGTATCGCCGGCAAAAGCCGAAGTTCCGAGGATGACGCCGCCTTGATCCGGCATCACGACCGTTTCCAAGTCGGTGCACTTCTGGAACGCGCCGAATCCCAAATCCGCATTAGCACCCAAAGTCAGACGGACGACTTTCGCCGAGAAAAATCCGCCTTCGCGGACGACAACATCGTCGCCGAGAACGATTTCGCTCATAGCGGTGTTGGCAAAAGCGTAATCGCCGATCTCCGCCACCTTGTCGAGATTGACTACGGAAGTCAATTCGCTCGCGTAATTGAAAGCGTGTTTTCCGATGGTAATTCCGCCTTCCGGCAGAGTCAAAGAGGTCAAATGAATGCAATTGGCAAAAGCGTAGTCGCCGATCACCGTATCCGCATTGGTCAGGATCAATTCCGTCAACGTCTTGATTCCGCTGAAAGCACCTTCGCCGATAGAAGCATAATCGAGCGAGATCGTGCCGTATGCGTAATCCGGCGCGGCGAGAATCAGTTCATTCCCGTCCTTGCTCAGCAAGTAAGGCGAATCTCCGACGGATAGATAATAATTCGAATTCTCTACGACAAAGGAATTCACGCTCGTATTGTCGAGGAAACTCCCTCCGATCGATTCAATATAAGTATTTTCGCCGAAAACGACGGACGTTAATTCGGTACAATCGTAAAACACGTAATTGCCGAAATTCACCGAACAGTTCGGAAGAGCGACCGATTTCAACGAAGAGCAATTGTAGAATGCCTGATCGTATATCCATTCCAACGTGCCGTTGAAGGCGACGGACATCAAGGCGGTATCTCCGGAGAACGCCCCCTCTCCGATATAGACCATATCGCCGTTCAAAGTGACGTCGAGCAGTTGCGCGCAATTGGCAAACGCGAATTCGGGAATCCGATCCACTTCAAGGCTCAGATGCCGGATCGCGCTATTGACGAACATACCGTAAGAAAGTTTGGTGTCTTTCGAAAGAGTCAGATTTTCCAAAGAAGTGCAGTTTCTGAACGCTTCTTTCCCTGTATTCCGCAAAGTCGAAAGGTCGACGGAAGAAAGGGAAGCGCATTTGTCGAACGCCCGAACGCCGATCGCATAGATCGAGGAAAGGTCGATATCGTCGAGCAAAGCGCAATTATAGAAAGCGTTCGCTCCGATGACGATCACCTTTTCCATATTGATGGTTGTCAATTTTTGATCGTTATAAAAGGCATATTCGCGGACGTACTTGATCGAATCCGGCAAAGTCACCGAAGTCAGCGATTGACAGTTGTAGAAAGCGTATTTTTGAATTTCTTCGACGCCCTCCGGAACGACGACGCTCGTCACCGAAAGGTTGGTAGACGGTACTTTGTTCGCGTCGTAATCGTCTTCGTCGATGATGATGTCGTTGTTCAAATCGTAAAGGCAGAAAGAGAACGAACCGATGTAGAAAATCCCTTCGTCGTCGGGGATTACGACATCTCCGCCTCTCCCTTTATAAGCGATCAGCGTTCGGTCTTCGATGACGAATTCGCTCTTAACCGTTACACGGGTGGAAGCCATAATGTTCGACATTTTTCCGTCGACGATGATTCGAAGAGTGATGTTGGCGTTTCCCTTCTTCATCGCTTCCACGTTTCCGTTCTGGTCGACGGTCGCCACGTCCGGATTGGAAGATTCCCAAACCAGTTCATAACGGCTCTCTGGCAGATACCAAGGAGTGATCGAATAATGAATTTTGATTCTTTCCCCAGGATAGAAATTGATTTTCGGAGTTTCGGTGAAATAATGCGTTGTTCCGGTATCGCCGATTTCACTGGTATCTCCGGCCGAAAGGAACGCATACGTCGTCGTAAAGTAAGTAAATTTCAATTCTTCCAAACTCACTTCGTCGTTGTTGACCGCCGACTTTTTGTCCCTCGAAAGGGAAACCGGCCTTTCTTTCACGTTGATGATGACGGAAGTTTTTCTTCCGTCGAGAACTTCGCCTACCGTCACTTGAACGCGGCCTTTGCTCAGCGCGCTGAGTTTGCCCTCTTTGACTACGGCGATCTTTTCGTTGGAGGAGGTCCAATCGAGATATTTAAGGTAATCTTTGTCGGCGTCCAAATTCGGATCGTTGCTCGCCAGATATTCGGTCAAATCGATGGTTTCGCCGACATACGCGGAAATCGCATTGACCGGCGTACCGTCGTATTGTCCGTTTTCGGTGAATTTGAAATCGCCGTCCGTACCCGGCAATTGAACCAGATACAAATTGGAATTCAAAGCGTAATCGTCGACGATGAAAGCCAAGGAACTGGTAATCACTTTGTCGTCGTAAAGCGCGTCGATATAATCGGTGATTTCGAATTTCACTTCGGTAGAAGAATTCTTGTCTCCGTACACCGGTATCGGATTTTCCGTCAACGTCGTATAGGAAGAAGAAGAGGTAAATAAGATCGGAGTGATAGCCTGTACGTAATGGTTGTCGTAAACCGTCAGGTAGATGTAGTACCTGTCTTTCTTCAAGGTTTTATCGTACTTCTTTTCGAAAGAAGCGTTGGTGATCATCGGAGCCTGATCGTCGCAGGTAAAGGTGAAACTGAACGTGTTTCGGGCATTCGTGGAAACCCCTCCGTCTCCGTAGTCCAGAAGCCCGTACATTTTGAATTCGTACTCCCGATTGTTGATCAAACCTAATTGAGAGGATTTGCACTTGATGTCTTCATAATAAGGATAAGGAGATCCGCCCATAGAATAGGATTTATTGGCATTGTAGGCGAGGTATTCGTAAACCACTTCTCCGGTCACTTTGTCGGTGATCGTAAAGTTCATCGTCTTCGCACCTCTCAGCAAGCCGGCGTAAACGCAAGCGATTCCGTCCGTCGCCCCGAACAAAGTCGAAACGGCGGCGTGTTCCTCGCTTGCCGGAATCGGATCGTACATCTCTTCGTCCAAATCGTAGAGATACGTCCCCATCGGTACGATATAATTGTTATAGTAGGAAGCATAAGGCGTAGTCGCCAGCACGTCCGCTTTGATTTTGTCTTCGTCGTCAATGCTCGCGTCGTGCGCTTCGGATTCCACTTCGAAATAAGTTTTATCGAAGAGAGGCGCTACCGTCCAGTCCCCGTAAAAAGCCAAAAACGGTACGGACAAGTCGATTTCGTTCTCATCGACGGATTTCAGTTCGGCAAAGCCTTCGATAAACATACCGTAAGGGAAGAGGTTGTTTAGCATCGTCTTATCTTCGTCGGACAATGCATACGTGACAGAGAGCTTGCAAGTCGAAAGCGCGTCGACGGTGACGATCACTTGTCCGTTTTCCGTCTTCTTGCTTCCGCCGGAAAGCACATCTATCGCGCTGTTCCCTTGCAGAATCTGGTCGCTTTCCGCGACAAAGTTGCTGTCAGAAGAAGAGACCGTTTCCGTCATACCGCAGAGATCAAACGCATAGCTCAACGAATGATCGGCGGTATTGACCACGTTGAAATTCATCGTGTACGTTCCGGTTTTCTTCGGATCGTCGCCCAATTCCAATTTCGAGCGGTCGATGCCGTCTACGGTGATATACGCATTGGTGTTTACAGCGTTAAAAAGATTGGCTAATCCTGCGCCTTGTTTGCGCGGAGAATATGGAATTCCCTCCTCGTTCAAAGCGATCGTCGCCGTCGACATCAGCAATTGATTGACTCTGACGGAAACTTCTTTCGCACTCAGTTCAGGGAAAGTTTCTTTGACATATTGGCGGATCAAGATGACGATACCGCAGAGATTCGGCGTCGCCATCGACGTTCCGGAAAGTTCATCGTAACCGCCTCCGGGAATCGCCGATTTGATGTTGCCGCCGTGCGCGGTGATTTCCGGCTTGATCTTCAAGTCCGGAGTCGGTCCCCAAGAGGAAAAGTCGGACATGAACGGTCCCGCCAAATTCTCTCTGCTCAAAGTCAGCGTACCGTTGCTCTTTTTTGCCAATTCGGTTCCGTCGTCTTTGGAAATCGAAATGCACGGAATGCTGAGATCTTTTCCCATCGACATCAGGATATCGCCCGCGACATTGTTGTAAATGATGATTCCGGCTGCTCCTTGAGCGGCCGCGATTTTCGCCTTTTCTTCGAAAGTATTGTCGCCGCGCCTTACCAAGGCGATTTTTCCTCTGACATTCAATCCGGAATAATTGATGAGCATTCCCACGCCGGGTACGGTGACGTATTCGTATACTTTCTCTCCGCTTTCCGGCAGATTCAGCATTTCAAAGAAATCGTACGGCTTACTCGCCAGATTGTTCGATTCGTTGAAGAAAATGATCTGTTCGTCGTTGCCGATCAGGTATTTGCTCTTCGTTCCGCTGATGGAGGCCACCGAAAGCGCCGCGGCATAGGTAGACGGCGAACCGACCGTTGCCGAATCCGGATTGGTCACTTTATTGGTATTGCCTTGTTCCGATCCGTAGCTCGAACTGTAACTGTTGCTCGCCGCGGTGAGCAGGCTGATTCCGCTTTGATTGATTTTATCATAAACCGTGTTGATCAAATTGCCGTCTTCTTCGCGCGAAAATCCGCAAGAAGAACCCAAAGACATATTGATCGCGTCCACTTTCAGGAGAACCGCGTCTTCCAACGCCGCTAAGATATCGTCTGTGTCGGCTCCGGAAGAAAGATTCGGGAAAACTTTCATCAAAACCAGCTGCGTATTGACCGCCACACCGGTGATCGTCGAACTTTTTCCGCCGATGATTCCCGCCACGTGAGTCCCGTGTTCGGAATCGTACGGCGTTACATCGGAATCCTTGTCGGCGTAATCGTAGACGAAAGGAATCTTTTTGCTGTAATACACATCGCTCAGTTTTAAATCCGGCGTCATCTTCTTCGCATTGGATTCGTCGAGAATAGAAGCGACATACTGCTGATCGATCAAGCAATTGTCCGGTTGATTGGCAAATACTTCGTGACTGCAATCGAAACCGGAATCGAGAATCGCGACAGCCGTGCCGGTTCCGTTGTAATCGACGGTCGAAGAATTGAAAATTCCCGTTTCATAGACGTCGACCAAATTCTGTACCGCCCCGTCGCTCAACCCTTCGGACGTCGTCTGTGAAGGATTGTATCGATCCTGAAGAACGGCATTTTTCACGCCGCTATAACTTTCCAGTTTCAAAAAATCTCCGTAAGTTGTCGTGCAGGCAATGCCGTTGATAATCGTCTTATATCGATAGTCCACCGAATCGATCAATCCGGCGTTGATCAGTTTTGCGACCATTTTCTGCTGTTCGTTTTCGATAACTTTCGTACTCAAAATTCCCTCGGCGGTCACAGCGTAATCGCCGACGGATTCATAACTGTCGCTTGCCGCGTTCAGATACCGATCGATCAACGGATTCTGTTCCAATTCCAAGATTACCGAAACGCGGTCGTTTTCGGAATATCCCTTGTTCTCCAAAAGGTATTCCGCTTTGATGCTGTCAACCCGACTCAACTGCTCGCAATCGTAATCGGCTTTGAGCACATTTAACTGTCCTCTCGACTCCTGAGTTCCGCCGGAATTTTCGGCGGTATTGGCAAAAACGCCGCAACTGGTCAACCCCAAGGTCACCGCTCCCAGAGAAGCAAAGAGGATCTTGTTTACTTTGTGCATAAAGTACTCCTTCTAAAACCAATCTTTTAATAAATTAAAAGACTATTCTTTGACTTTATACATCAACCGGATAATTTTATCAATGAAAAAAAATATGAAAGCGATTTTAGTCCTATTTCTTAGACATCTGCCCGTTTTTTTCTTTTTTATACGATCGGTTTGATGAAGCGCGCGCTGATAAACGCAATCCACCGATGCGGAAGAAAACGGGAAAGAAAATAAGCGATTTTATTCTTCGCGCCGACAACGGCGAACGTTTTTCCTTTTTCCGACATTTTGAAAGCGTACCGCGCCACCGATTCGGCGCTGACGGGTTTGAGTTTCTTGAAAGTATATTCGTTATGCGCCCGATCGACAAATCCGGAATAGAACGGTCCCGGACATAAGGTCAACAACCGAATTTCGGTTTTTCTCAGTTCGTATGCGATCGATTGCCCTAAATACAGCACATAAGCCTTGCAGGCGTGATAGGTCGACATATACGGACCCGGATACAATCCGGCAACGGAAGAAACGTTGACGATCCGACCTTCATCGTATTTGAGCATATTGTCGAGAAAAACTCTGGTCAAGTAGACCACGGCGTTGCAGTTGACTTCCGTCATCTCGATTTGCTTGGAAATTTCCATCTTGCGGAAATCGTTCTGATCGCCGAATCCGGCGCAGTTGACCAAGCATCGGACAAAATAGCCTTCTTCGTCGCAAATGTATTTGATTCTTTTCAAATCTTCGTATTTCGAAAGATCGGCTTCGATGGCGAAAATCTCGACACCGCCGAAGAGAATTCCGATCTCTTTTTTCGTCGCTTTGAGTTTGTCGAAATCGCAATCGATCAATATCAGATTGTCTCCTCTTCCCGCGTAGATTTTGGCAAATTCTTTTCCCAAACCGCTTGCACCGCCCGTTATCATCGTCGCTTTTCGCATCGTTATCACCCAAGGGTATTTTCACCCGTTTCGGCGCTTTAAATCAAAATCAAAGAAAATCTAATTTTTCGGGTCCGAAGAATACCCGTGTTTGCTGTGCCTTTTCAAAAGATACCAGAAACAAGTCAGAATCTGCAAAGGAATGCAAAGGATATAGAATAACCACGCCCAATCGGTAATCAAATAAAAGGATCGTTCCAAAGAAAGGCCGACGGTCCAGATCAGCGCGGACACGATGAAGAAAGAAAAAATCCTCTTCCCCCAGATTTTATTGAAAACCAAAACGATGATGAAAGAAACGGGTATCGCGTAAATAAACGGCATATAGCACCAGATTTTAAACCATTCCGTCCCGTTTCCGAACCACAGCATAAAGACGAAAACGATCGTGGCGACCAGCCACGTCAATCCGACCGAAAGAAAAGTAACCAAAATCTTATTGTGATTTCCCGACGGCAACCTTTTGAGTTTCTTCTCCGCGAGCAAATCGGTAACTTTGATTCCGTAAATTTCCGAAAGCGCGTAGAGCACATAAATATCCGGCAGCCCTTCCGCGCGTTCCCATTTGGAAATCGCCTTATCGGAATAGCCGATCTTTTCGGCCACGTAAGACTGTTTGTAATTGCAAAGTTTCCGGTAATGAACCAGATTGGAGGCAATCGTTTGCCTGATTTTGTTTTCGTCTGTCATACATAAAAATAGTAAGAATTTCATCGGGTTTTGTCAAGCAAAATTCGTCGTTCTACCGTGAGTAGAGCGTTTTTTCTTCATTCTACCCGAAAAAATCGGACTCTACTTTCGGCAAACGCAACCGTAGACAAATAAAATGAATGTTTTTGTTCGCCCTGTGATAAGATAGTAGCGTAAATTTAAGGAGGACACGATTATGAGTTATGTAATTTTTTCAGATTCCGGTTCTGACTATTCCGATTCGATGGCGAAGAAGATGAACGTGAGAATCATTCCTTTATCCTATATTATGCACGGAAAGGAATATACCTCGATTACCGACGAATTGATGAAGGAAACCTATCAATCCTTGCGAAACAAGGAAAACGTTTCGACCAGTTGCGCGAACGTCTTCACGATCACCAAAATGCTGGAAGAAGAATTGGTCAAGGGAAACGATATCCTCTATTTAGCATTCTCTTCCGGTTTAAGCGCCACATACGCCAACGGGCTTAAAGCCTGCGATTCGCTGAGAAAAAAATATCCGGATCGGAAGATCAGCATCGTCGATTCTCTCTCGGCTTCCTTGGGACAGGGTCTACTTCTCACTTACGCTTGCGAATTCAGAGATCAGGGAGAAAGTCTGGAAGACGTCACTCGATTTCTCGAATCCAACAAACTGAGAATGTCTCATCTATTCACTGTAGATGAGATGTTTTATTTATACAACGGCGGTCGAATTACCCGTTCCACTTATCTAGTTGCCCGCTTTGCCCAAATCAAACCGATTATGCACGTCACCGACGACGGAAAACTGACGGCGATCGGAAAAGTGATCGGACGAAAAAAGGCTCTGAGAACGATGATCGACAAAGTCGTCGAAACGATCGACGAGCCGGAAAAACAGGTCATCTACATCTCGCACGGCGATTGCATCAAAGAAGCGGAGTTCGTCAAGGAAGAACTGAATAAACGGATCAAGGTCAAGGACATTTTCATCGACTACATCTCTCCGGTTATCGGCATTCATTCCGGTCCAGGTACTCTGGCTATCTTCTATTTTTCCAACCATCGCATCTGAAAAAGGTTCCGCGTCGTCGGAACTTTTTTTTTACGAAAACAAGTTTTATCAGATTTTTCTTTTACTTATTCTTTTTTTGTGCTACAATAGGGTTCGCGAGTTCCCCTTGCGGCATTGGCGGAATTGGCAGACGCGATAGACTTAGGATCTATTGGGAGACCGTGCAGGTTCGATTCCTGTATGCCGCACCAAAAAAAGACTGCCCGCGTGGTGAAATTGGTAGACGCAAAGGACTCAAAATCCTTCGACGCGAGTCGTGTCGGTTCGAGTCCGACCGCGGGCACCATCGAAATGGTCAAAGACCGGCGAAATCGTCGGTCTTTTTATTATACAGAGATTCTTCCGACGGAAATCGCCTCGATTTTCGCATCGGCACTTCCGAATTCTAAAAACATAAATTTATAATTTTCTGTGAAAACGCTTTCATTTGCAAGAAAAATAAAATATACTTAATTCAGATTTTTGAAAGGGAAAAAATATGAAAAAGATGATTTTGGTTTTCGCTCTGTCGATGCTCGGCCTTTCCTCCTGCGGAAATGGCTCTAAATCGAGTTCGATCGGCCTTTCTCACGGATCGACGTCGAGCAATACGATTTCGAGTTCGGAAAGTTCTCAAACGACGAGCAATGCGGTTTCGAGTTCGGGAAGTTCTCAAACGGCGACTTCCGTTTCCGACAGCGCCGTTTCTTCGGAATTCGTTTCTTCTTCCGGAGGCGAAATTCTTCCCGTCCTCTCCAACATCAAAGTATTCGTCAAAGGGTACACTCACATCTACGCTTGGAAAAGTTTGGAAAGCGGCACGGTCGAATATTTGGGAAAGTGGCCGGGAACCGCTTTGGAAAAATACGATGATACTTGGATGTGTTACGATTTTCCGGAGGGGCTGACTTCTGTTAATTTGATTTTCAATAAGGACAACGGCAGCAGTCAAACCGAAAATCTGTCCGTCAGCGGTATCGGTTACCACTGGTATGATCAGGGAAAATGGAGTTATTCCGACATCTACGGCGGCGAATTCCCTTCATCCGGCGGAGAAAGTCAAAGTGGCCAGAAGCCGATGGATCCCGTCGTCGCCGATTCTTATAAGAACTTCTCTCTTTGGAACGATTTGAGCGACGATTACTTTACCGTTCTCCATCCATATGAAGGAACCCGAACCGATTTCCGCGATGAATCGATTTACTTTGCGATCACTACCCGTTTTTACGACGGCGATCCTTCCAACAACATCGATTGCTGGGACAGCAAAAACCCATCTGCCGATCCGGCATGGCGCGGAGATTTCAAGGGTTTAATCGAAAAACTCGATTACATCAAAGCGCTGGGGTTCACTTCGATATGGATTACTCCGGTCGTAGAAAACGCTTCCGGCTACGATTATCACGGATACCACGCTTTTGACTTTTCCAAAGTCGATTCGCGTTACGAATCCGAAGACGTTTCCTTTGAAACGCTGTTGGAAGAAGTGCATTCCCGCGATATGAAACTCATTTTGGACGTCGTCTTCAACCACACCGGCAACTTCGGAGAAAGAAATCTCTTTCCGATGTTCGAAAAGACCGGCGATTTATCCAGCGCAGATTGCCTGAAAATGCTGGAAAACTCTGGATTGCCTTCAAATTACGCCTCTTTAAGCGGCGGTCAGCAATACGACGCGCGAATCGCGAACATGAAAAACACGAAAAACGATGGTTCCGATCCGAACGACATCTATCATCACTACGGCAATTTCTCTTGGGAAACGTTCGGCGAACAGGTCGCGCAGATTGCCGGAGATTGCGTCGATCTCAATACGGAAAACCCGATCGTCGCCGAATATCTGGTGAAATGCTACGGAGATTTTATCCGCATGGGCGTCGATTATTTCCGCATCGATACGATGAAACATATTTCCCGTCTGACTTTGAACAACTATCTTCTTCCGGGTCTTTACGAATATGCCAGAAGATGCGGAAACGACCATTTCTATATGTTCGGCGAAGTTTGCGCGCGCGTCCGCGAAGTGTGGAATCACGGAATTCCGGCTTTAAGCGCGCCGTTCTATACTTGGAAAGAGACGAAAGAATACCCTTGGGGAGACAAAGAAACCAATCTGGCCAGCATCGAACAGGCTTATAACGACAATTCCACCACGGCAAATCAGCCGACGTCGGACAACGCTTTCCTAAACGGCGTGACCTATCATACGCCGGATCATCGTTTAGCCAGCGGAACCGGAGTGATCGACTTCCCGATGCACTGGAATTTCCTCGAAGCGAGAAACGCATTCAACATCGCCAAAAGCAACGACCTTTACTACGAAGACGCCACGTATAACGTCGTTTACGTCGACTCTCACGATTATTCTCCGGACGAAATTCAAACCGTAAGATACAATCAAGGCACCGACGCTTGGGCGGAAAACCTTTCGCTGATGTTCACCTTCCGTGGCGTTCCTTGCCTCTATTACGGAAGCGAGATCGAATTTCAGGCCGGAAAAGTCATCGACAACGGAACGAATACGGTGCTGTCCGAAACCGGAAGAGCCTATTTCGGAGATCATCTCGTCGGAAACGTGTCTGCGAGCGATTTCGGTATTTTCACAGCCGACGGCACGATCAATCAGACGTTAAACTCGACGCTTTCGAAACACTTGCAGAAACTAAACCGCATCCGCTTGGCCGTTCCGGCGTTAAGAAGAGGTCAATATACGACCGAAAACGTCTCGGGGAATATGGCCTTTATCCGAAGATATACCGAAGGAAATGTCGATTCCCTTGCCTGCGTAACCATTTCAAGCGGAGCCACTTTCAACGGAATACCTAACGGCAATTACGTCGATCTGGTCTCCGGAAGAAGAGTTTCCGTAACTTCGGGAACGTTGACTACCGATTCCATTTCAAAAGGAAACGCGCGGATTTACGTCTTGGAAAATGAATTTACCGGAACGCTTTCTCAAATCGGCGGAAATCTGACTTACCTCAAATAAAGTTTTTCCTGAAAAGGCGTGGACAAATGCTCCGCGTCTTTTCGTTTATATTTCAAATTGAAAAAATCAGGCGATCGCAACGAAAAAAATTCTCTCTCCGATTATAGTCTTTGCATTTTTCTTTGTCTTGAACTGCGACTATGCTACAATAGAATTATCTTTACGGAACGGAGAGGGTTGTCTATGAAAAGAAGAACGTTTGCGGGTTTCGCCTTGATTTTCTCGCTTCTTTTTTCTTTTTCGAATCGGACCGCGGAAGTCGTTTCGGCCAATTCGGCGGCGAAAATCACTTGGGGAACCGATGTCAACGGAGTCGTTTCCCGAAGCGAAAACTGTCCCTTGGAAGTGAAAGGAGAAAAGCTGAATTTCTACATTCCTTCCTTTCCGACTCTTCCCGATCAACCTTCGGGAGAAGCATACGTCTCCGCGGAATACACCTTTTCCAATCCGACCGACTTGGAAATCGACGCCGAACTGGTCTTTCCTTTCGGTACTGTCCCCGATTATATGTCCGATTACGACGACCTTTCCGATTTCGATATCCGAATTGACGGCGAGGTCATCGAAAAACAACTCCGATATACCTATTATTCCGGATACCGATCTTTCGATCTCGATCGGGATATGGCCAAAATTCGCGACGAAATGACAGAAGATGAATTTTTTCGGAAAAACGCAAAGGTTTTTCATTATCAAATCGAATTTCTCTTCGATAGTTCGGAAACGGGTCTGTCCTCCCGCCGCGTCGTGACATTTCCTTTCGATCCGATTGCGACGGGATTGATCGCTCCGGCTCATTACTCTTCCGAAAGAAAGACCGTTTCCCTCTGGGTGGAAAAGGACAAAATTTACGATTTTTATTTCGTCGGCGAAGACGGCGCGAACTTTCCCGATACAATGACCTTTTACGAAGATTTCACGGAAAGCATGCCGTCTGACGGAACGGTTTCTCTGCTCGCTCGGGAAGAGATTCTTTTCGAAGACGTGGTTTTCAAATACTATGACGAAAGCGGAACGATCAGTCGAATCGACTGGAACAACGCGTTTTACGATTTGATCGAAAGTAAAAAAACCGATACCGAACGCATCGTTTATTTGGACGAACCCTCGTTGGACCTTTCCCGACCCCACCGACTTCTCCGCTGGTACGACTATCGCTTGAATCTGCAACCCGGAGAATCCGCGATCAACGAAGTTTGCGCGCCTCTCTATCCGTCGATTCTCAGCCGATACGAACCGGAAAAATACGAATACACTTATCTGCTTTCTCCGGCAAAATCTTGGGCGGATTTTCAGAATCTCGACATCTACGTGCATACCGACTTCTATTTAACCGACTGCTCTTTGAATTTGACGAGGAATGAAGACGGGACGGGATATTTCGCGCATCTCGACGATCTTCCGGAAACGGAACTGAGTTTTTGCCTTTGCCGAGTTTCCAATCCGAAAATCGTCAGGGACTATTGGTTTCTTGACGTAATAATCATCGTCGCGATCGTTCTTCTTGCCGTAGTCCTGATTCTCGCCGTCGTTCCGACTGTGATTCTGATAATCAGAATGCTTGCGAGAAGAGGTGAATCCGATTGCGCGATAAAGTGGATTCATCTTGGAGAATGCGTCATTTCTCTGATTTATATGATCGCAGTGATCTTCTCCGCCTTGACTTATTCCGACGAAATCTTTTTCTTCCTGATGATTCCTTACTTCTTGATCCTGTTTGCTCTTCTTCTCGTCGAAGATCGGAAATTTCATTTTTCCGTTTTGAGCAGAATGCTGTTGCTCTTTGCCATCGCCTTTGCGATGGCTTTCGACGTGTTGCGATTCGATTTTGGCGGATTCGCGACCTTTTTCTTCGCTTCCGCATTCGCACAGATCACGGCCGTCAAATCGCTGAAAGCGAAAGAAGAAGCCCTTCGATCCGACGGGAGAAAGGAAAAAGATCGATGAAACTCTTCGATTTCCGGCAGCCCGTGATTCCGGGAATGGATATCGTCACGACTTATCGAAAAAAACTTTTGATTCTCGAAAATGTCTATTTTTACGAAGGTCCGGTAACGATGCAATACCTCCCTTACGGAGGAATTCAATCTCTCTTTCATCATCGGCTGATCGTCGTCGCGAAAAACGGATTCGTCACCTGCAATACGGTGGTTTACGACGGAAAAAGAATGGCGGTCGGTGATTTTATCGACGAATTCGAAGATCTGATCAACGTCGTTCTTCCGGACTGATTCTTTCCTTTCTCTGTATCACTTTTCCAAGAGGCGGATAGACGCTGTCGGAAGTAAAGATCAATTCTTTCGCCTCGTCGACGACGATCGTCCCCGAACGGGGATTCTTGATCGAATCGATGCTCCCGATGAGATCCGCGTCTACGTCGGAGTATTCGAAAGCGAGATCGCAGCGGACGCATCGGCAGCGGATCATCGTCAGTTTTTTCGCATAGCACAACGGTTGCGTTCCGATGATCGTGCAGTCGATGAAAGTCACGTTTTCGGAATACCACGCCAGATATTCGCCTTTGACCGTCGAATTCCTGACCACCACGTTTTCCGCGTGCCAGAACGCGTCTTTCGTATCCAGTTCGCTGTCGACGATTTCGACGTTTTTTACGTATTGAAAAGAGTATTTTCCTTTGAATTTCAATCCGCGCAGGCGAATATTCCGCGCTTCGAAAAACAGATACTCGCTTTCCACCGAAAGATCGCTTCCTTCGATATTCCGGCTCTTCCAGCCGAATTCGGGGGAAAAGATATCGGTGCGCTTCATTTCGATATCTTCGCATTCGCGGAGGGCTTTAATGCCGTCCATTCGGCTGTCCTCGATGCAAATTCGGGAGGAATACCATAAGGCCGCGCGGCAAGAAGAAGTCATCTCGGAGTTTTTGATCATGAGATTCTTTCCGTGCCAAAGCGGATAACGCAAATCCAACAGGCAAGAGATCAATTCGACGTTTTCCGTTTCTTTCAATGCCGATTCCCCGTCTTCTTCACCGGCAAAACGGCACGAGATCAGGCGAATGTCTTTCGCGCGGTAGAGCGCGCGTTCCGTCGGAAACGTGCGGTTTTCGATTTCTTTCATCGCGATCCCCCCTTTTTCTTTTTTTCATACTACCACAATCCTTTTTTCGGTTCACCATAAAATCGAATTTCTTTTGATTCTGTATGATTTTCCTTGTGTCGAATCGCTTTTATTCTTCATCCCTCTATGATAAAATTAAAAATATTTCAGAGGAGGCACAGATATGGAAACAATGTTGGCCGTCAGCCATTTAAAGAAAACGTTCCGCCTGTCCAGAAAGCAGCAAAAGATCGCGAAAACCCGCGAATCGACAAAAGTCGCGGTGGACGATCTCTCGTTTACCGTCGAAAGCGGCGAAGTTTACGGTCTTTTAGGTCCGAACGGCGCCGGAAAAACGACGACGTTGCGGATTATTTCCACCTTGATCAAAGCGGATGAAGGCGATGTTTTAGTCGACGGATCTTCCGTGAACAAAGAAGCGGGAGAAGTTCGAAAGAAGATCGGATTTCTCACGAGCGAATTGAAGTTGGAAGACTTTTTCACACCGAATTATCTCTTCGATTACTTCGCGGGTCTTCATCATATTCCCGACGAAGAAATCGAAAAGAGAAAGAGATATCTTTTCGGCAAATTCGGTATCGACCAATTCGCGGAAGTGAAAGTCGGCGATCTTTCGACGGGAATGAAGCAAAAGGTTTCGATCGTCATTTCCATCATTCACGATCCGAAAATCATCATCTTCGACGAGCCGACCAACGGTTTGGACATCATCACCGCGAAAACGGTCATCGATTTTCTTTTGGATCTGAAAAAGGAAGGAAAAACCGTGATCCTTTCGACGCACATCTTCTCTTTGGTCGAAAAGGTCTGCGATCGCGTCGGCATCATCTTCGACGGAAAAATGGTAAAAGACGATCTTCTTGCGGATATGACCGCGGAAAAAAGTTTGGAGGAAGTCTTCTTCGATCTGTACCGTCAACGGGAGGAAAAGTAAATGAAAAGTTTGGCTATCATCATCAAAAAAGAATTGAAACGATTCTTCACCGACAAACGGATGCTCGCGGCTTTGTTTCTTCCCGGCATTCTGATCTTCTGCATCTATACGGTGATGGGAAAGATCGTAAACAAAGCGATATCGCCGACCTACGATTCGTTTACCGTTTATGCGGCAAATGTTCCGACTGAACTGGAAGCATTTTTGGAAGTTCCGGAATGGCAAGTCGCGATGAACGAAGAGAATCTGACCGAAGAGCAAATTCTCGAAAAAATCAAAAATAAAGAAGCCGATCTCTACATCGTCTACGAGGAAGATTTTATGAATAAAGTCGAATCGTATCAACCGGGAACTTCTCTTGCACCGGAAGTCCGCATCTTTTACAATTCGACGAACGAATCCTCGTCTTATCTTTACAATTATTACGTTACCTGCCTCGACCAATTTGAGAATTCGCTTTCCAACAAATTCGACATCAACCGCGATCAGGGGATTTCTTTCGATACCGCCGACGTGCAGGATACGACGATCTACATCTTTTCCATGATGCTTCCGTTCGTGCTTTTGATCTTCCTTTATACCGGCTGCATGTCGATTTCCACCGAATCGATCGCCGGAGAGAAAGAGCGCGGAACCATCGCGACCCTGCTCATTACCCCGACCAAACGAAGTCAGATCGTCTTGGGTAAAATCATCAGTCTCGGCATCACCGGTCTTCTTTCTTCGGCCGTCAGTTTTGCCGGAATTCTCCTGTCTCTCCCTGCGCTGACGGGGATTTCGTTCAGCCTCGAAGCCTACGATATTTCCGCGTTCTTCTTCCTTTTGATCGTCATCGTCATTACCGTGCTGCTGTTCACTTCGATACTGACGATCGTTTCCACATTGGCGAAAAGCGTCAAAGAAGCGACGTCCTATTCGTCCGTAGTGATGATTTTGATCATGTTTCTTGCTTTGTCCAATTTCATGATCTCTTCTCCTTCGTCGAATCCGGCGCTTTATCTTATTCCGATTTACAACATATCTCTTTCTCTGACCGGCTTGTTCTCGATGAATTACGAGCCTCTTCTCTTGCTGATCTGCGTTCTTTCCAATATCCTTTATATCGGGTTGGCGCTTTATCTTCTCACGAGAATGTTCAACAACGAAAAAATCATCTTCAATAAATGATCACTTTTCTTCGATCAGACGATACTTTTCAAACAGCGCTTTCAACGGAAAATAGATGATCGTTCCGAAAAAATAAACCGCGATCAGTTCGCCCAATCCGACCGTCGCGAACAGATACAGATACGCGTCGGTCAAACGATAACCGTTGATCAACACCAAAGGAATCACCAATGCGTTGAGCAAAATCGGAGGAATTCCTCCCAAAAGGATCCGCGGCGCGTCTTTTTTGACGAACCGTCCGATGAAATAGGTGCATACTCCGGCGACGAACGTGCAAAGCGTTCCGAAAACCATATCCCAGACGATGCCGGTGGTACAATTGAAAATCAGGCAGCCGACGGTGACGCCGACGATCGCTTCCGGAAAAAAGAGAGGCAGAAGCGTAAATCCTTCCGAAAGACGGCATTGCACCGCGCCGGAAGCAAAACTCTGTTCGAAAAAGCACAGAATGAAGTAGATCGCCGCGATCATCGCGGAAAAGGTCAGTCGGATTACTCTTTTATTTCTCATAAATACCTCCAAAAATAAAAAAAGCCAAGATGACCATCTCAGACAAATAAAAAAATGTCCTAGTTTTGTTTAAGGACAGGATGGTTCATGAACTGTCCGGAAAATCATTTCCACCGATAGAATACTATAAATGAAAGAAATTTCAAGGAAATGAGCGCAAAATGTTGTATTTTTTTCCATAGATGGATATATTAACCCTTGTGAATTTGATAATCATTATCAATTTGAGGTAATTTATGAACCATTATCAGACCCGTCAGAAGCAGTTTATTCTCGCCTATTTAGAGAAACACTCCGAGCAGACCTATTCGGTCGAAGAACTGAAAAACGCGCTTGAAAGCGAAGGCACTCCGATCGCTCAGGCGACGCTTTATCGTTTCGTCAAGCATTTCGAACAGTCGGGTCAAGTTCGAAAATACGCGACGGAACGAGGTTTTCGTTACAAATATGTCCGCGAGACGGAAAGAACTTGCTTTCAATTGGTCTGTTCCCGATGCGGAACGAGAATCGATCTTTCCTGTCGCAAAGCCGAAAATCTGATCGACCACATTTACGAAGAACATCGTTTCAACCTCCGTCACGGTACCGTCGTCTTTTACGGGACTTGTTCGAATTGCGGAATGGAGGAAAGAAGATGAACTGGACAGAAGTCGGAGACATCGTTCTCGACAGTCTCAAAGACAGCGCGATCGCTTTCGCCTTTATCTTTGCCATCTATCTGATTTTGTCTTTTTTCGAGATCGGGATTTCCAAAATGCTGACGAAAAAAAGCCGTCTTTCCCCGCTTTTCGGTTCGCTTTTCGCTTTGATTCCCCAATGCGGCGTCAGCGTTATCGCCAGCGATCTTTACATCAAAGAGCATCTGACGACAGGCACGCTCGTCGCCGTTTTTCTCGCGTGTTCCGACGAAGCGATTCCGCTTTTGTTAGCCTCGCACAGCGGCAAAGCTCTCGCCGTCATTCCTTTGATCATTCTGAAACTGATGATCGGATTCTTCGTCGGCTGGATCGTCGACCTTCGAATCCGAGATCGAAAACAGGTCGAAGAGCATCTTCATCACTGCGAACACGAGGAAGAAGTCCACTTCGGTTGCTGTCATCATTCCATCGACGACGAAAAAGAGAGCCGATTCAAGAAGCATTTCGTTCACCCTCTGATTCACAGTCTGAAAATCTTCGCCTATCTTCTGATCATCAATCTGATTTTCGGTTTGCTGATCGGCGGTATCGGCGAAGAAAATCTGATGAATTTCGTTCAGTCGAACCGCTTTCTGTCGCCGATTATGTCCGTATTGATCGGCTTGATTCCTCATTGCGCTTCCAGCGTCGTTCTCAGCGAACTCTATCTCTTGGGAGGGATTCCCTTCGGCGCGATTCTCGGAGGGCTTTTGATGAATTCCGGCTTAGGTCTCGTCTATCTTCTGAAAAAGAAAGAAAAGCGGAAAGACGCGCTGAAAATCGTCGCGATCTGCTTCGTTTCTTCCCTCTTTTTCGCTTATCTGACTTGCCTGATTTCGGGTTTCTGATCATTCGGAAGCTTTCAACGCTTCGCTCATGTTGATTTTCAAAATCTTCGGCGAAAACACGACGACGACGATCAGCGAAAACAGAACGGTCAACAGGCCGGAATACAAGTAGCTCAACGGGTTGATCCGAATGCCGAAGATCAGTCCCGGCGAACAGATCGCTTCGATGATAAAACGGTGGAGATAAATTCCGAAAAGGATACCGAAAGCAAATCCCAGCACGCTCATGAAGAAAATTTCGCGGAAAAGATACATGACGACCTCTTTTTTCTGATATCCCAATACACGAAGAGTCGCCATTTCCTTGATTCTTTCGTTCATATTGATGTCGACAAGCGTATAGATGACGATGATCGCCAAAATTCCGGATATGAGTACCAAAAGGAAGACGATTCCCCGAAGATTCTCGACTAAAGAGTTGTACACCTGCAAGTATTGTTCGGTAAAGACGACCGATCGGATTTCGTGGGAAAGCGAAAGTTCGTCCAGCCATTCGTTTTCGTCGATATTCGAAAAATCTTTATATCCGATGATCGCGTGTCCGTCTTCCCAATCGCCGAAATCCAAGCGGTTTTCTCCGACGTAAAGGTAATTTCCGACGTAATTCTCGACAATTTGGTCGACGATCAAAGCATACACTCGATTCTGAAAGACGAAATCGTATTCTTTTCCGACGGCGACGTGGAGAACTTCGGCAGCTTGTTTCGTCAGGAAACACGAATCGGCGTCGAAATTCAACGCTTTCCCTTTCGTCGAAACAAAACTGATGTAATCGTTGAGCGAATCGTCTCCCGCGATCAAAGTCAAGTCGTACTTTGCATCACCCTCGATATGACCGCCGCCGCAATAGAGGATTTCGGTCTGATCGTCGATGCTTTCGATTTCCGGACTGTCGGTCTGAATGATCAGATTGTAATGGAAGATTTCGCGGTATTGGCTTTTCGTCAGCACATTGATCGAATCGGACAAGCCGAAACCGGCCAAAAGAATCGCGCTGCAACCTCCGACGCCCAGAATCATCATGAACAAATTCTTTTTGAAACGGAAGATGTTCCGAAACATCGATTTGTACTTGAATTTGAGCCTTTTCCAGATAAAGGAAATCCTTTCCAGAACGATCTTTTTCCCCGAACCGTTATCTCTTCCGATCATCAATGCGCTGATGCTCTTTCGGTTGTATCCGCTGACGACGAAATAGATCACCAGAAGAATCGCCAAAACCATCAAAATCGAAATTCCGAAGATGTAAAGTCCCTGAAAGGTGAAGACGATCGGCGGCATCGCGCAGAGCGTGTAATACATTTGGTAGATGATGTACGGAAGCAAGAACACGCCTCCCAAAATCCCCAATGCACACCCGACCAGAGTCGAAAACACCCCGAGTAAAAGGTATTTTTCGTAAATCTTTCCACTTGAATAGCCGTTGGCTTTCAACGTAGCGATTTCCATTCGATCTTTCGCGACGATTCTCCCGAATGACGAAAGGCTGACGAGAACGGCGATGGCAAAGAAGAAAGCAGGAAAGATGCTCGCGACCAAATTGACCTTTTCCGCGTTGATCACAAAAGTTTCCAAAGCAGGGATCGAATGATGATCCAAGTAGTAGAACGACGGAATCGAAGAAGAATAGGTCGCTTCGAATCGTTCTTTCGCGGCCGTTTCGATTTGTTCTTTAAACTCTTCGCTTTCCATGATCAAACGGAGGCTTTCCTCGTCAAATCCCTGTTTTTTCAACTCTTCGATCGCGGAAGAGGCGATCCGCTCTTCCAGTACATAGAGGTAATTCTTCGCGACGAGATCGTTTTCTTCGCAAAAAAGTTCGATTTCCGAAATCTTTTCTCCGACCGCCTTTTCGTATTTCGACGAAAAAACATCGATTTCTTCTAACGAACCGATTTTCAGCCAAAGGTCGGTGATCGCGGCGTTTTCCACCAAATCGTTTTCCAAAGAGGAATTCAAATAGGCGACGATCTGAAACTTCTTGGAGTTGAGCGAAGATGTGATATCTTCCTTGATGATATAGGTCGGATCGACGACTTTTCCGACTACCCGATAGGAGAATCCGCCGTTTTCGACGGTCATTTCCGTCATGTCGTCATTCAACGAGGGGTTGTCGGTCAAAACCACGCATTCGTTCTTAACCTCCGGAAAACGCCCTTCTTTCAGCACCAGATGAAGATCCGTCGGCTGATCGACAATTTTGGCGTAATACGACATATTGCCGACTTTGACCGCGCTTTCCGTCTCTTTCACGGCAGAAAATGCGGCGATATCTTTCAGGTTTTCGTTCAAAAAAGCGACGCTACGTTCGCTGAATCCGACGCTGCTTTTGATATCGATATCCTGATAATCGACCTCTTTCATGTAACGATTGACTCCGGCGTACAAATCCGGCGCGCTCGAAATCAAACCGATCAAAAAGCCGACTCCCAAAGCGACGATAGCGATAATCGATGCGATTCTGGAAAAATCCCTTTTGATCGAAGAAAGAAAGTAACGAAAATACGCCTTTTTCATACGTTTACCACTCGATCTCCTCGATCGGAGTCGGGTCGGAATTGTATTCGTCCTTGACGACCGATCCGTTTTTCAGGCAGATGACGTGATCCGCCATAGCCGTAAGCGCGCTGTTATGGGTGATCACGATTACCGTCTTTTCCATCGTTTTGGAAATATCGTAAAGCAATGCCAATATCTTTTTTCCCGTCTGATAGTCCAATGCGCCCGTCGGCTCGTCGCACAGGAGAAGTTTCGGGTTCTTGGCGATCGCTCGGGCAATGGCCACGCGCTGTTGTTCGCCTCCGGACAATTGCGAAGGAAAATTGTCGGCTCTTTCTTCCAAACCCACCTTTTTCAGGACTTCCGCGGAATTCAAAGGGCGTTCGCAGATTTCCGCGGCGATTTCCACGTTGTCCAACGCCGTGAGATTGTTCATCAAATTGTAAAACTGGAAGACGAACCCGATCGAATTTCTTCTGAAAAGCGTCAGTTTTTTGTCATCATACTTCCCGATGTCTTCCCCGTCGACGAGAATCGTTCCTCCGCTGATCCGATCCATACCGCCCAAAAGATTTAAAAGCGTCGTCTTTCCCGAACCGGAAGGACCGACGATGACGCAGAATTCGCCGTGTCTGATCCGAATGCTGATATCCGTATTGGCGACGATTTTCTGTTCGCCGATCGCGTACTCTTTCCGCACGCATTCCGTCTCAATCACATATTCGCTCACCGATACTCCTCCTTCGATTAAGACTATTATTATTAAAAACCCTTACATAAAAAAGCACATAAAAACAACACTTGTCTTTTAATGGACAAATGTATATAATATGTGCATGAGGTGATTCTATGGATCGTCGACCGATCAAAACCGTTTCTTCGATCAAAAAAGCGCTGCTCTCTTTGATCAAGACCAAAAGAATCAGCGAAATCAAAGTCATCGATATCTGCAATAAGGCCAATATCAGCCGTTCGACTTTTTATCTTCATTTCACCGACATCAACGATCTGATCGATCAAATCGAAGAAGAACAGATCGGACCGATTTTTCGGATTTGTTTGAGTTTTCGCACAGACAACATTAAAGAAAAGTGCAGGGAAATTGCTCTTTTTATCAGGAAAAACTCGGCGGTCTTCAAACTTCTTCTCTTAAAAACCGACGATCATTTCGAAAATAAATTCAAGAACAAAATCGATAAACTGATGAACGCTTATCTTGGCAATCAAAAGCAATCCACGTTCACGAAGTACTATTTTTCCTTTATCGTCAACGGCGCCAGCGGCGTGTTCAAATCGTGGATTCTCGACGACTGCGCGATGGACGAATGCGAAATCATCGACAACTTTATTTCCTACATCAAACAGAACATTTGACCTATTTTAACTTTTTCCCGCTGGAAAAGGCTTTTCCGGCAATACCTCCGACCCGCAGGTAATCGTGATTGATCGGGTCATAAGAGATCAAATTCATCTTCGTCGGATCGATCGTTCCTTTTTCGTCGACAAACGAAGAATCGACGCTGACGTTGACGATTTCACCGAAAAACAGACCATCGTCGCTGACTTTTTCCAAGCGGCATTCCAAACACATCGGCAACTCTTCGATAACCGGAGCATCTACAAATTCGCTTCGAACGGCATGAAACCCCGCCTTTGAAAACTTATCCTTGACCTCGTTCGCGGAAACCATGCCGACATAATCTTCGCTTTCTAAGCGATCTTCCGTCCCGAAACCGACGGTGAAAGCTTTTCTGCTCAGAATATTTTTCGTCGTCTTGTGTTCCATAGCCAGAGAAAGCACGATCTGATTGTAATCGCTGATTCCGCCCCAAGCCGCATTCATCGCATCGGGATTTCCCTCTTCGTCAAAAGTACCGATAATCAATACCGGAAGCGGATAGAGAACCGTTTTCGCACCTAAATTCTTTCTCATAATTCTTTCCTCGACTTTCTGTTTCAATTATATCCTTATCTCTTTGCGAAAGCATCTTTAATTCATTTCGAATATTTTTTTTAGTTGCTCCAACGGCGCTTTCGGCGTACGATCCGAAGACAAAAGTCCATTGACTTCTTGTTGAACGTCGGTCAATTGCGTATAGCAATATCCCTGAAACTCCGTCTTTGCGATGCCTCGAATCAACTCATTGATTCTTTCACAAAGATCGCTTTCGTCTTTTGCGCCGCAGCCATAACCCCAGAAATCCTTTTTCAAGTCATTGATGAAAGCAATGCCGCCGAACTCCGTTAAGATGACCGGTTGATTCCGATATTTCTGTCCCTCCGCGAATAACGAATAACCTTGTGGGTACATTCCATCATAATCTCCGCAATATTTATTCGGGAATTCCGCCGTCTTTTTTATATCGTAGTCGTGTATTCCGAGAATGTCGCTTTCTTCGATGGTTTCAAAACCATCGTTAGTGGAAATCAACCTTGTGGGATCCAAGCTTTTTGTAAGATAGTAAAGGCCTCTGGCGAAATTTTGCTGCGCTCTATCTGTTTTGATTTCTTGTACTCCCCAACTTTCGTTCAAAGGTACGTAAGCGATAATGCCGGTAAAGTTCTTTGTATAATTGACGATTTCTTGCCATTCGCTCGTGATAGATTTGACTTCTTGTTCGCAGAACGTATACGCAGAAGGCATTTCACACCAGACGAGAAATCCGAGTTCTTCCGCATAGTAATAGAAATAAGGGTCTTCGACCTTTTGATGTTTTCTTGCTCCGTTGAATCCCATCGCTTTTGCAAGTTCGATATCTTTCTTTATCGCTTCTATACTCGGAGGTGTTAATCCGCTTTCCGCCCAATATCCTTGATCCAGAATCAACCTTTGAAACAAGGGTCTTCCGTTCAGACAAATCTTTCCGTACTCATCGATATGAATCTTTCTTAAACCGATTCTCGAATGAGCCGAATCGACGACCTTCTTGGCTTTGAATAATTTGAAATCGACAGCGATCAAATTCGGCTGATCCGTCGACCACAACAGATGGCTGAAATCGAAAGCGTAATCAGCAAGCGAAATCGAAAACTTTGTGCGTTTTCCGTCTAAACTTATCCGTTGCTTTTTGAGTGTGCGATTCTTCCACTTTAAAGCGATTTCGAGTTCTTCCGCTTTTTCATAGAGCGTCTCTACGTATCCAAATATTCTCCGATGATCCACATCGGACTGCAAGGAATACCGCTCGATACAATCGTCGTCGAAATAATCGATCCAAACGCTTTGCCAAATCCCGCTGTTAGGAAGATAAAAACACGCGAATACTTCCCCAGTCCATGTTTGCTTTCCGCGCGGAAGCCTCGTATCCAAAGTATCTTTGCACCGGACGACAATCTCGTTTTCTTCCCCTCTTAAATACTCTGTGATATCCACTTGAAAAGGAGTAAAACCACCGACATGTGTTTTGACGTGATAGCCATTGATCCAAACGTCCGTCTGATAATCTGCCGCATTGAAACAAAGTAACGCACGACGGGAAAGATTGTCCCGTTCGATGACGAATTTTCGGCGATACCACAGGATATCGTAAACTCCCTTGTCGCCGATTCCGCTCGCATCATATTGGTAAGAAAAAGGCACAAGAATTTTTTTGCTTAATGCCAAATTCTTTATATCTCTTTCACCAAAATCAAAGTCCCACTCTCCATTCAAAATTTGATAATTTTCTCGTCTAAACTGAGGACGAGGATATTCTTTTCTTTCTGATTTCATATCTTCTTTTGCCTCACAAAATCTCATCTTCCAAATCCTGATTTATGAAAGTTTTGACCGCCATAACGCCCTTATACGCTTCGAAAATCCGATAACATTTTTTCATAAAGTCTCCTCGATGTGCCAAATCCAACTACCGCAATCGGGGAGACGCGGAAACATAATACCCGCATTCATCAAAGCCCTGCCGCTTGCAATCCGATTGAGTTCCTGGATTTTATACCTCTTGGTTTCGTCAAGTCCCCTGAGTTTCAGAACTCTTTCATGGTCGCACGGAACGCCGCGAAAACGTTCTCCGACGATATACGCCCGACTTTTATCCTTGCTTACCGCCATTACGCAAAAATAATTAGATGTAAAAGGATCGGAAAGTCTGTATAAATCTCCCTTTAATATGAGTTCGTCTATTTGCTTGTAGTTTTCGATTTGATCTTTTATCTGATTTTTCTCTTCTTTCGAGAGTTTCGTTAAATCCAACTCGTATCCGGTCGCACCGAGCGAAGCGATGGCACCGCGCGTGAAAAGCGGCGTCGTTCTTCGGGTTTGATGATTCGGACAAGCCGAAACATGGCAACTCATCGCACTCATCGGATAGCAAATCGACGTCCCCCATTGGATTTTGCTTCTTTCCAATCCGTCTGTGTCGTCGCTTGTCCAAATCTGTGCGAAATAATAAAGCGCGCCGCCGTCGAATCTTCCTCCTCCGCCGGCACAGCCCTCGAAGAAGACGTCCGGAAAAGCCCCTGTAAGCCTTTCGGCAAGATCATAAAATCCGAGCGTATAGCGGTGCAGAAATTCTCCTTGTCTGTCCTCCGGAAGGTGAGAAGCAAAATTCTCCGTGATGTCTCTGTTTTTATCCCATTTGACATACGAAATCTCATTTTGCCGAAGAATTCTACCGATCTCTTCGAATAGATAATCGACAACTTCTTTTCTTGTCAAGTCCAGTACCAGTTGATTGCGGCTTCGGCACGGATCGACTCCCGTCTTTTTGATCGCCCAATCGGGATGGGATCGATACAATTCGCTGTCTTCCGATATCATTTCAGGTTCGAACCAAAGCCCGAAATGCAAGCCTTTTTCCCTGCAATGGTCGATAATCGCCGTAAGTCCGCCTTTCAATTTTTCATCGTTGACGAACCAATCGCCCAAACTGCTTCTATCGTCGTCTCGATGCCCGAACCAACCGTCGTCGAGCACAAAAGTATCTATCCCGAGTTCCGCCGCTTCGTCGATGATTGCGAATAATTTCTCGCTGTCGAAATGGAAATACGTCGCTTCCCAGTTGTTTACAACGATCGGACGCCGCATTTTCGCGCGTACCGGATCGATAATATAATCGCGGAAAAAATCGTGATAAGATCTCGACAATCCTCCCAGCCCTTCCGAAGAATAGCAAAGCGCAGCCTGCGGAGTGGTTAATTCCTTATTCCCGTTCAATTTCCAACCGAACATATAGTCGTTGATACCGCCTTGCACTCTTACGCTTTTATCGCTTGAAACTTCGGCCGTAATCGCAAATGATCCGCTGTAAATCAGATTAAATCCGTAACAATCTCCTCGCACTTCGTCGCACCCCTCCGCGAGAATCGCCATAAACGGATTCATTTGATGCGAGGAATATCCTCGCGTAGATTCTATTCTCAGCGTTCCTTCCGAAAGCGCAGAAACAACGGGTTTTCTCTCGCTTCCCCACGCCCCCGCAAGGCGGAGTGCGGAATAAGTCCCCTCATTATCGGGAAGTTGCGTGCAAAAGGAAAATGCCTTTACGATTTCTTCGGAATTCTTTCCCACATTCCGGATAACCGCGTTTCTGATAAGCACGTCCGAATCTTTCATCACCGAATAATTCAATTCGACTTCCGTGTCCGAAAAATCGTCTTTTAAAGTGATCGTAAGCGTTTGAGTCGCTTTTCGTATGCAAGGCATTCCTTTTATCGAAATCGCACCGTCAAAGACGGCGTGCTTCACGTACTTCAAACGGCTCATAGAGGAACCGTCTTCCCGTCTCACGATAATCGTCGCCGAATGAAAGTCGCCTCGACCGAAAAAGCCGCATTCCGACGGCATCGAATCCAAAGCCATATCCATATTGACATCGTCGACATTCGGCTGAACCTTTTCGCCGTGTTCTCCGACTAAAAACGGAACGTCCCCGTCTTCGATCTTTTTTCCATAATAAAGATGCTGCAAAAAACCCGCACGGTTTACATAAAAGCAGTAACTATAATTTTTGCCGTTTAGAATAAAACATCTTGCATGGGAATCATATACGATCATCTCAAAAATCTCCTTTACGAATAACCGAACGGCTTCTTGCTCTATCCGATACAAACGGGATTGCCTCAGAGCCGACGATTATCTTCTTTTATGATAGCAGTTTTTTCGTCTAAATACCCGAAGATTGACGATAAAACCGATTTTTTAAAATCCCAAAGTAAAATCGGACAGATCCTTTATTTCTTTTCTGTCTTTCAACGAACAATCATCTTGCACGCCGCAAACCGCAAATCCTCCCTGCTTCGCCGATTTTATGGCGATCAGTGCATCTTCGAATACTAAACATTCGCAAGGGATCAAACAGAGTTTATCCGCCGCTTTTAAATAAATATCCGGAAAGCCTTTTGAGCGGCTCACTTCGTCAAGAACCGTCACCGAACGGATATACTTCGTCAGATTGTTGCTCTTTATAAAAATTTCCGCGCACGCCCGGTCGCTGGCTGTTGCTAATCCACATTTTATTCCGAGTTCATCGAACTCTTTTAAGGTTTCGAGCATATATGATTTTACTTTAAAAACCTTTTCGTAATATGTCAACGCGGATTTTAACCACGAATCATAAACCTCATTTTCGTCTAAATGTATATCGAACTCGCGGATTAAAATCCTTACGGTTTCCCGCATCGAAACGTGATTAAATCTCATCAAAAAATCTTCCGCGACCGAGATATGAAGATTTTTGAAAAGCGCGGCATAGATTTCACTCCACTTACTCATGGAATCCGTAAGCGTCCCATCCATATCAAAAATGGCGCCCTTTATCCTATTCTTTACTGCAAATTTCCCGATTTCCATCATCTGCTCCGCCTCATGTTTACTTAAAATTCCACTTCTAATCCGTCGTAAGACACTATCATTCCGTATTTTTCGATTTCTTTGCGCATTTCGTCGTAAGTTTGACCGCAATTGTGGGAAAAATGATTCAATACGATTCGAGTTTGATCGTCGATCAGCCTTTCGCGTTTCATCCGATTTATAATTTCCAGATTAGTTCCGAAAGTCATATGATCGTTTCTCCACTGTCCGCCAAGTCCCAATCCTCCCGTACAATCGAGAGAAATCAAATCAAAGTGTTTTTCCGTTTTCAACTGTTCCCATACGCTTTCGAAAAAATAACCGGTATCATGCGCGTATAAAACCCGCTTTCCTTCTTTTGAAATAGAGTAGATCAGGGGCGTAGATTTTGGATCGTGATCAGCCTTTAACGGCATCACCGAGTAATCGCCGAGCGTAAAACGTTTGTTTTCTTCCACTAAATGGACAACTACATTGCAATCCGGCTTATCCGCAACCCGTTTTATTTTTTCGTAACCGTCTCGCGCGACATAAAATTGCATCGCCCGATGGGAATGACTATACCTCTCCGCGGCAATTTCAATATCCTCGGGGTATAAGTGATCGCTATGGGAATGAGTGATCAAGCAACCGCAGATTCTGTTCCAATCGAATCCATACTTCTGATAATGCCAGACGGTATCCGCGTTAAACTCGATCAGCAGGTTCTCATCAATCAATGTCTGGGAACGCGAACGCATATTTCTTCCGCCGAGTTTGCGGGATTGTTTGCACACGCGGCATTGACAGAACAAAGAGGGAACCCCTTCGTAAGCGGCTGTGCCTAAATACTTTATTTTCATAAGAACTCTTTCCTTTTTACCTCAATAAATTTTTCATAGAATGCCATTTTTTTACAAATAAAACCTGATTTCGCATTGTCGGCTTAAATCGATTTTTACGGGAAAAGAGATTGCATCTCCGTCGGGTGCATTCGCACCGATATTCAACGGAAATGCGGAACAACATTTTTCTGCCTTTGCAAAACTTGTTTCCACGCCGTTCACCATTATTTTTTTAACGCTCTCCGCCCCCTTTAAGAGATGATATTTCATCGTGATTTCGCGTTTGTCAAAGCACTTTTCACCACTAAAATTTCCCTCCGAAGAATAGAATTTGACAACGAATGCATTGCACTCCTTGCAGTAATACCCCTCATATGCACTCTTGCGGTATTCCCCCGATTGATAAGCCGTCGTTTCCGTGTCGTCTTCGTAAAGATAACCACTATCGCTTGCTTCCTTGCAAGGATAAAAATCGTAAACCAATCTATCCCACTTTTGCATCTTCGTATTGCGCTCTTCGAATGCGAGCGGTATCAAAGCGCCAAGGCGAACAAACAGCGGCATTTCGCGTAAACCATATTGTTTGCCGATGGTTTTACCGCCCGAATAAATTTTTCCGTCAAAGACATCCAGCCACTTGCCTTGCGGAAGATACGTGCGCACTCTTTCATCGATCGCCGCTTTACTGCAACGTAAAACTATCGCGGCTTCTCCGCCGGCCTGAAAATACTCGATTTTAACTTTATGTGCAATGCCGCCGCTTATCACCTTTAAAGGAAAATTCATAGCGGAATGGAGCGTTTTATCCTCAAGCACCTTTTCTCCGTCTATCCAAACCGTACACCCGTCGTCGCAGCAAACCATAAGTTCGACGTCGCTTTCAAACCTCACTTCCGTTTCAAAGCGCGCGGAAAAATTATAGACAGGAACGCCTTTTTCGGGCGATTTGTGGTTGAGTACGATATCCAAGGTATCGTATTCGGCGGAAGCAATCGCATTGCCCTGCAATTCGGTTCCGTCAAAATAGGTTGCCTTTACGGGAGAAAGATAATTTTTCTTGTCGATGGTCAGGTATTTTCTGCCGGCAACCGGTCTAATCAAGATATCGTTACCGAGCATATATTCGTCGGTGATTTTAGCCGCCTTCTTATCATCGGGAAATTCGTAACCGAGCGCTTTAAAAAGAGGTTCGCCCGTTTCGTAAGCATTGTATGCGTTTTTATAAATCACGGGAAGCAGGCGATAACGGAGATTGTTGTATTCCCTCACAATATCCAAGGTTTCCTCGTCGTAAGCCCAAGGTTCGCGGAAACGCTTTACGTGGTTCGTGCAATGCGGACGGAATACGGGCGATAGCGTGCCGTACTGCATCCAACGGATAAAACCTTCTTTATTTGGATTTCCGAGATGACCTCCGCAATCGGAATTAACGTAGGGAATACAGTTGTTGCCGCACTTTATTAAAGTCGCGATTTCCTGAGCAAGCGACTCGGTTTCGCTTTGGATATCCCCCGTCCATTGGATCGAATAACGATGCGACGCAGAATCCAAAATGTTTTGATAGTACCCGTTTGCCACGTTAACCACGTTGCCCATAATGACGGGACGGCGATAAATTTCGGCATTGCCGGAAATCGTTTGCCAATAATGCTTTGTCACATCGGCAAACAGATATAACCCTAACGTTTCCCATCGAATATTTTGAGTAGGCGAAACGAGGTTCGAACTCCAATTCCTGTCGTACCACCATATGTCAAGTCCCATTTTCATCAAGGACTGCAATTTGCTTTCGCGATACGCTATCTCTTCCGGATCAAAAACTTGTTTTCCGTCCAAAGGTTCGGGGTGATCGTTGAAGCAAATCTCTACGCCATGTGCGTGCGCAAAGTCAAAAAAACGCTTCATATCGGGAAAAAGTTTTGTATTGATCTCATATCCCCAACCCTTTTCACAATCGCGCCAATCGGTATCGATGACCATTACGTCCAACGGCACATTGCGCTTTTCATAATCGAGGATAAGGCGTTTTGCCTCTTCTTCATTGTAAGCGTAATATTTACTGTTCCAGCCTCCCAAAGTCGAAAGGCGGACGAGTTCGCATCTGCCGGTCAGTTCCACGAACAATTTGCGAAGTTTTTTCGGATTCTTTTCGCACAAAAGCAGATAGATATCCCGAACGTTTTCGCTTATTTCATATTTGCCTTTCGCTTTCGCGGAATACCCATCTTCGGGCAGGATAATGCGCGGCGTATCCGAAATAACAAACACTTCGGGCGTTCTATCTAATGGAGGGAGTTCTCCGCTATTAGCGAGACTTTTGTATTCGTATACTTTTTTGCCCTTCTTCTCTAAACGTATGCCTGATAACGATTTCGCCTTTTCGGGAATAACTAATCTATAATCGCCAAAACACAGACTGTTCTCTTTCTCAACGCAGTCGATGGACTTCGAGTATTGAGTTCTGTTGGGGATAAAGAATGTATTATCATCACAAAATTTTCCGTTTTTCCTACGCTCGATACGGACGATATCTTCGCTTAACAGTTGAACGCGAAGATTTCGATAAACAAATTGTTCCATTTCATTTCCTCTATTGATCTAATAATTGACTGGTTTTAACGCCTTTTTTATCTTTGAGACTCTGAGTCGAGTCGAAACATTCACGGATATTTTTTTCTCGATTTTAAAACCCAAAAGTTTTTTGCTTTTCTTCCGCGGTTGTTTTCATTTGAAAAAGATCGCTTTCAATTTTCATAGGCTTTATCGAAGACACAATTCGGATTTCCTACTCCGAGACAAATCGCCGTCTGAGTCGATGAAGGAATCCAAGAGTCCGTACTTTCCGCTATATTGACCGCCAGCCTGACCACGGTTCTGTTTTCTCCGAAATTCCCACTGGAAATGCGATGCGGTTTGCCATCTTTATCTTCGAGATACAGAGAAACCCCCGCACCCTCGCGTACGACGATGACATATATACCGCTTTGATCGAGAAATAATTGCGTGAATTCCTGCGAAACCGCGACTCTGTCATTGGCCTCAAAATTTTTGTAAAACAATCCGAGCTCTTTGCTATAGCCGATCCCGCAATTATACCATTGGGCAGAGACTCCGCTGCTTGGCAAAGTTGTCTCGTCATTCAGGTTGATGTTCACTTGGACTCTTTGATTATCGGGAAATGAATTTAGTCCCTTTTCTTCGGTATTCTCCCATGTCATAAACGCTCGATATGTGAAATCTCCGCCGAGAGGTTCCAACGCCCCGCCTGCAACAGTGCTCAGATATACATTTCCGGAAGAAATATCGTTTAAGCGCATGGGATTAAACGCGTTTTCGTATAAAGAACGGTAAGTTGTTATCTCCGTTGCCGCTGCGTCCTTAAAATACCGATCGCAAGCGAAACAATGCCAATATTCTGCAACGGTTTCCGTCGCCGCATGATGCGATAGGGAATGATTCAGTTTTGCAATCCGGATATTCTCTTTCGAAAGTTCAATGTTCCCTTTCGCGTCAAAAAATATTTTGTCGCACTTCTCGCATACATAATGCGCTCGATTTCCTTCTGCCGCGCAAGTCGGCTGAACACGCTCTACTCTGGTCATCACGTGTACACATTCGGCTTCGCTCGACGTTTCCTTTTTTTCAGAACACCCGACGATTGCAAAGATGATAAACACTCCTAAAATCAAAGATGCTATTCTTCTCATATTTACCTCCTAAAATCAGAAAAAGATTAATCTTTTATCCGCATATTACTCTTTTCCTCCGCCGAAAGTTATGCCTTCTATGAAAAACTTCTGACAAGCAAGATAGAGGATAATCAACGGCACCATCGCCATCAAAGCAACCGCGCAGGTAAAATTAAAATCGTAAGAAGTTAAGGTCATTTCCTCGATGATTTTATTTAACGCAATTTGAAGCGTCCACATTTCTGACGGAGAGTCTTTCAAATACATCAATGCACCGGCGTAATTGTTATAACCGCCGACAAAGCCGAAGATAAATTGCGCGATGAGCGCCGGTTTCGAAAGAGGAATGACGATTTTTAGAAAGATTTGCCAAAATCCCATACCGTCTATTTCCGCCGCTTCGATGATTTCTTTTCCGATTCCGTCGACATAAGGTCGTAAAAAGAAAACGGTTCCCGCGCTGGCAAATAATCCCGGCACGATAAGCGGAAGCCATGCGGAATATCCTTCTGTCCACCCGATATTTTGATAGAACATATAACTGACAAAGCTGAATGATCCCAATGGAACAAACATCAAGGTTACGGTCAGCATAAAAAGAAAATTTTTGAATGGAAATTTATATTT
The DNA here is from genome assembly GCA_048359995.1 of Bacilli bacterium. Taxonomy (GTDB): domain Bacteria; phylum Bacillota_I; class Bacilli_A; order RFN20; family CAG-449; genus UBA3210. The sequence continues at coordinate 54,720 of DBGCPK010000002.1, forward strand.
GGAATAACAATAAGCCACCAAAAGCGATTGCAATAAACTGCATACCAAAGGTATCAAAGTTATCCAAAGCGTATTGATAAAGCCGAGCAAAATGGTCGGTATTCCGTCCCCTCTTTGCATCATCATCGTATCCTGCAAAAACAATTGCCGGTATCCTTCCAAAGTAAATTCTTTCGGCCACCAGATATAGCCTTCCGCCATCATATATTCCGTTCTCCCTGTAAACGAAGTTACAACGATCGTAGCAAAAGGCGCTAAAATCCACAGCGTAAATAAGATCAGAAGCCCATAAATGACAATATGACTTATCGAAATCGGCTTCTTTCTGCGTTTCGGTATTAAATCTTCTTCTCTTTCCATCGAGGCAAACGCATTTTTTCTTTCTTTGAAAATGGTTTTCATAGTTTAATCCTCCGCCGTAGCTTTATTTCTCGCCCGAATGACAAAAAACGAAATGAAAAATGTGACCAAGAACAAAGCCCAACTCATCACGGAAGCATACTCCATGTTCAACTGCATAACGCCCTTGATGTAGATATAATAGTTGATAGTAAGGGCAATATTTCCCGGCCCTGCAAGTTGATTCCAGTCGACAGGAGCCAATACGGTAACCGCGTCGAATATGGCAAGCCCGTTCGTGATACTTGCCAACAGCAGGAACAAAGTAACGCCTTTGATCCCCGGCATCGTCACGTGCCAAAATTTTTCCCATCCATTTGCTCCATCCAGAGAAGCAGCTTCATACAGAGACGGATTTACGTTCTTTAAAGCGGCTTTGAACATCACAATGCCATATGCCGGGGCCTGCCATAGAATCGTGATGTATACAGCCCACCCCAGTCGTGTCGGATGTTCCACGCTCCAAAGCCACTCGATTTTTTCTCCCAAAATAGCATTCAGTATACCGAAGTTCGTGGAAAACACCCATTTCCACATAATCGCAATAGCAACCGTAGAACAAATATACGGGATAAAGAATATTACCTGAAACAGATTTGCGAATCTCTTTATCGAATTCAATAAAACCGATATGATAAGAGCGATCAATAACGTCACTAATTGCGCGCTTGCAAGCCAAAAAGTTATTCCCCATGCTTTCCAAAACTTTTCATCTTGAAATACTTCGACGAAGTTTGAAAACCCGTTCCACTGCATCGTAAAGATATCGTTGTCCTTCATATCTGTGAACATAGAAACAAAAGATAAAATTACAGGTATTCCGTTGAAGATGATGAAACTGACAATGGGAATGAGCGCAATCACGAAATACATCCAATTGATTGCTCTCCACTTTCTCTTTTTTTTCGGCAACGGCGAAGAAAGCGCACAACTACGCGCAATATTCATTATCTTATCCCTCTTATGACACAGGTCATTTCATCCAATTCATTTTTAGCATTCACACCGCGAACGTCCAAAAAGTTGCTTAAAGTCATGGTTCCTTCGCGCACTTTTTGATTAAAGTCGTCCGACCAGTTCGATACCCATTGACCACTTTCAAAGTATCCCCAGTCGCCACGGCTGGTATTGCTTGCCATCATAGCCAGTGCATAGTAGTTTTTCCCTTTGGAAATCTCGCTGTTATAAGCGAAATCTTCGCTGAATAAAACTTCTTTTGAAACAGGCGCCAGAGTTTGCGTCTTTGCAATGTATTTTTGTCCTTCCGTCGCAACCCAACTGATAAAATCCCATGCGGCTTGATACTTGGTTGGATCCGAACACGCCGGTATAACCAGATATTCGGAAATACTTGCCGTCGTCGTATTTCCTACAATCGGCGTTCCGTTTACTTTTTTGAGTTCTCCTGTGTAAACTACTCCGTCATAGGTTTCACCGATAACTTTGAGATATTCATTGTCAAAACCGACTTTTCCTTCTTTTTGATAAACGCTTCCGCCTTCATATTCGCGATATGTTTCGCAAGGACATAAATCAAAATTAACCGCCGCCGGAAGCAATTCTCTTTCATAAATCGAATCCACATTTCCTCTGACCATGGCGATTTGAGATGCATTGAACCAGTTGGAAGAAGCACCGATATTCGGATCTGCCACACCGTATCCTTTGAACGTATTTCCATTCTTTTCATCGACGGTTGTCGATCTGGACACTTGCAAGGAAACATATTCTTTGACCGCATCATATTGCGATGCGATTGCATAGATATTTTCGGGTTTTACGCTCGCGTTTTCAATTCCGTTAACTCTGTCTTCGTAACGGACGATCTCGCCTGCATGATAGGTTACCCCATTGATCACCATGGAGTCTGCCGTTACGATATAATTCGGGCGATCGTCCATTAAAGTAAAATCGTAATCCGTTCCGTTATATCCCATGACATCGCCGCCGACAGACCAACCATAATTGAACCAATACTCGGACACGAAGCCGTAATTGGATGTCGCCGACGGATTCCATCCTTCCTTAGCGGTATCGTCTTTTTTGGTAAAGTACTTCAAAAAATTCCTCATCTCTTCCCAATTCATGCCGATACGATTGTTGAATACCTTATAAACCGTTCGTCCGTCCAGTGTTTGTGAAGCCGTCATTCCCGCCAACGGTGCTTCTTTATATTCGGCATAACCGTGCGGTTGCAATTTTGCATATTCTCCCGTGCCATCCAGTTTTTCTTCTTCGATCGAAACGATATTTACGCCTTGAGCTTCAAATAAGGCCTTGTTATACCAGTTAAAATGCGGCGATCCTCCATAAGGAACTGCCATTAAATTTTGATCGGCTCCTATCATGTGCTTCGGCTTTCCCGCGCCCGAATCGGCATCGTAATTATAAGTCATACGTCCCCAGTCCAACGCTTGCTTAGATATGCTGTTTTTCTGGAAATCTTCATCGTTTGCGGCAAAATTCGAAAGATCGACCATATATCCGTTAGGCGCAAAGGAACGATTGCTCCTCGTTAAAGAAGCTTGCAAGGCAGTCTCGTTTTTGCTATCGTTGATGGCTACGACATTATAAGCGCTTCTTGCGTTCGATTCAAAGACGCTTGACGCACAACTTCCGTTTCCTCTTTGCATATTGACATAAACGTTATCTTCCATTCCCTGTCCTTTATTGTAGTCATTCAACAATTCGGTCCATGCCGGTGTCGATTTCAAATTGATGCTGCATAAAAAGCTGATCTCTGTCCGATCTCCTTTCAGTGAATTTTCGGATCCGCCGCCACAGCCCGTTAAAAAAACCGTCGTTAGCGAAAGTAAGCATAGCGTTCTCGTCCCAAATTTTTTGATTTTCATAATTTAACCTCCTTATTTGACTTAAATTGATTGAATCCTGTCTTTGTTTTCACCGATTTTTATCTTCAAGCATGATTTTTTTCGACAAAACAATTTCTTCGGAACTTTTGCCGATCAAAATTTCATATGCACCCGCTTTTACCGTCCATCGATCTGTTGAAACGGAATAATAAGCAAACGCCGATTTGTCCAAAGTCAGCTCCACTCTTTCTTTTTCATGCGCTTTGATGAAAATCTTTTTAAAGCCTTTCAATTCTTTATACGGGCGATATACTTCTCTTGTCATCTCCCGAACATAAACTTGCGCGATTTCCTTGCCGTCCACATCCGAAATATTTTCTATTTCAAAGGCAACTTTCATCGCATCTTGATTTTGCTCAATGGAAAGATTTCCATATTCGAATTCCGAATAGGACATCCCGAATCCGAAAGGAAACAAAACAGGAATACGAAATGTATCGAAATAACGATAACCTACGTTTAATCCCTCGCTGTACAGCATCACGCTTTCATCGCGATAAGCGTTTTCCGAAGGCACATCATTCAAAGAAAGCGGAAAAGTTTCGGTCAGCTTTCCGCTGGGATTCACTTTTCCCGTTAAAACTTCCGCTACGGCTTTATTTACGTATTCGCCTCCGTAACCCGCCCAAATAACTGCATCGACTTCATCTATCCAGTTGCTCATATCAATGGCTGCGCCGGCATACACAACTACAATCAACTTTTCACTGGCTTTGGCAAGAGAATGGATAGCGAATTCCTCTTCTTTGCAAAGTTTAATCTGCTGTCTGTCCATACCTTCGCACTCACAACTATTTGGATCGCCCACGCAAAGAATGGTGTAGTCGCTATGAACCGCTTTCATCACAGCTTCTTTTAAATTTCCGAGATTTGACAGATGTCCGTTTACTTCCCATACGCTTTCGTCATAACGAACGTCTATACCCTCGTTTTTCAGCGATTCTTCCAACGATTCAAATTCACGCTCGGGAAATACATTCGACGAACCGCCGCCAAAATAATAATGCCATGCCGCTGCACCGGTTACGAAAACCTTTCCTTTGTTGAATGGAAGTACTTGATTATTCTTCAAAAGTACAATTCCTTCTTCTTCGATTTTCAAAGCGACATTGCGACGTTCGGCAAGCGTCATATCGATATTTCTCCATCGACTTTCTCGTTCGCACTTTTCCGCCAAATCCAATACTCTTTGGGAACATTCATCCAATCGCTCCAAGCAAAGATCGTCTGCTTTTGAGAGCATCTCTTTTTGATGTTGTGCGTTATACGGCATTTCTAAATTGAGCCCCGCATTCATACTCGCTTCTGAATTTTTAACCGCATCCCAATCGGACATGATCAAACCTTCAAAACCGAATTCGTTTCGCAAAATACCATATAGTTTCTTGTGTTCAGACATTCTAACGCCATTGAGAAGATTGTATGAAGTCATTACCGTCCAAGGTTTTGCTTCGCAAGCAATTTCAAAGGGACGTAAATAAATTTCCCGTAGCGTTCTTTCGTCTACTTCCATACTTGCCCAATGTCGCGACTTTTCGCTATTGTTACAACAAAAATGTTTCAAAGCCGTACCGACGTGTTTACTTTGAACGCCCTTTATGTATTCCTTGGCGAACACACCTGCAATATAAGGGTCTTCGGAAAAATATTCGAAATTTCGACCATTGGTCGGCAATCTCTTTATGTTCACACCCGGACCGAGCAATATATCTACATTTTGTTCGATGCAATCGTTCCCGAGACTTTTTCCCATTTCATACGCCAATCCCGAATCCCATGTTTGGGATAGCATCTGAAAAGAAGGATAAGCCACCGACTTGATGCAATTTTGCTGTTCGGCAGTGGTTCTATCCAACGGTTGGCGAAGTCCCACGGGTCCATCCGATACAACAAACTTGTATATTCTGCCGTCTAAATCGTAATTTGTCCAAAAATCCGCCCCCATAATGAGTTTGATTTTTTGCTCTTTCGTTAAGCTTTTTATTTTCATACTTCGTTCTGTATTTTCCTTCAATGAGTTTGTCTTATGTTTTTACTGTTATAAAATAAGTTTTTGCGCGGAAGACAACATCGCTTCCGCGCAAACGACCTTATTTTTCTTGCAAGGTTACCCTTGATTCAAGTTATTCTGCCGAGTCTTGTACCGGAGGGATTTCATAGGAAGAAATATCAGTTTCGATTTCAACAGTCCAATCTTTTCGAACTCCATTATCCGTATTATTCCAATAAATACCGATCTGAGCACCGGTTTCTTGATACTTTACGTCAACGGTTTGTTCTGCGACATAATTTCCGTTTAAGTATGCGATGAATCTCGATCCGTCGCGCACAAGTGTAAGTTTTAAAGTTCCTGCCTCGTAGGCATCAAGATATTCCTGGTTATCGGCAAAGTATAACAAATCCGCCCATCCCGCGCCGTCGGCTTGGCTGGCATATTGCCACCATTCAGGTGCGGCGAATTGAAGTTTCCGCGAACCATCGTCCATAGTTTCCACTCTGAGCTGCACGTATTCTCCGTTTTCAAATTTGACGGATATACCCTGATTTCCGCCGCAAATCAAACCGTCGCTGTAATGCCCGCTAAGGTTGACGGAAATTGCGAAGTTTTGATAATAATCATTAGTCAAAACTCCGTTGCATTCGTTTGTTGCGCTAATGATTCCTTCGTTTTGATTCTCGAGGTAGAAATCTCCCCACGTCGGTTGCATTCCGCTCGAAAATGTATTGTATTCGAGAGTAATGGCATTGCCGATTCCTTCCTTTGTGACTTCGATTCCGGTTGCCGAGAGATATCCTTTCGCCGAAAGAGTATAACTTCCTCCAACTTCGACATTTGCGAAAGTCGCCGATCCGCTTTCTACAATTGCGGAATACGTATGAGTTCCGTCGGAAAGCGTAACCGTTTCACCTTCCAATGCGTTTCCATCTACGCCGAGTTTATTCCCTGTTACGGGTACTATCACGCTTTCAACTTTATCCTCTTCTTCAAAGGTCGCCGCGACAGTGTAATTCTCCTGCGAAGCCACAAAAGTGTAGGTATTGTTCGCCACTTCCGCAAGAGAAACTTCATTCCCGTTCAAGGACAAAGAAGCAAGTTTGAATCCGTCGTTTGGTTTGGCAGTAATGGTAACTGTATCCCCTAACTCGATCGAATTCTGCGCAATTTCAAGAGAACCGTTCGTATCGGAGGTAGTATCCTTTACGGTTACCGAAGGCAATGTTTCAGAAACATCGAAGTACCATTTGCTTCCCACTACTGCATTGAGTCCGAAGAAGCCGAAGCCCATCTTATCGTCTGCATATTGAGACGGAAGAGTTGCCGTGCCGATGTATCTTCCGTCGATAAAAGCGATCAAATCACAGCCTTTACGCACTACTTTAAGTTCAATTCCCTGATCGGAATTGTACTTCTCCACTTCCGCCGCGGTAACCGTTTTAAACTCCACCCAGTCTTCGTTAAATGCGGTATGCAGACCAATCGAGGAATCATTGTTATCCGGGAATAAATCAGGTCTATATTGAAGACGATAGGCACCGTTTGTATTGATGTTGAGAATAGCCGCTTTACCATCTTCAAACCGCAAAAGAATTCCCTGTTGCTGGTCTCCGTCTGTGGTTTGGCTGGCTTTAAGAATTACCGATATCGCCGCATCTCCCAACAGATTTTGCTTTGAAATTGCATTAAAAGATAAACCCGATTTCAATTCGATATATGGATTTTCCTCGTTCACATGTGATAAATCGTGTCCGTCTGCATCCCACCTGACAATTTCGAAAGCATCGTATTCGAGGACTATCTCCGAAAGATTTTCATCCAAAGTGATTTCTTTTTCAAAATATCCGTTCACAACAACGGTATATCTTCCTTTTACAACCGAGTCATTCTGAATTTTTCCCTCGGCATCTACGGTAAAGGAATATTCCGTGTTTTTAAACTTAACCTCCGTATTCTCCGGCAATTTCACAGTTGATCCGAATCTCTTTCCTTTCACCGCGATATTGATGGCCATCGGCGCTTCTTTAACGAAAGTTGCTTCGATATTCATCTCGGAACGATTCGCGGTTAAAGTTAAGGTATTATCGACGACATCGCCTGCCAAATCGACGTTATTTACCAATAACGTATCGAGTTTATACCCGATAGGTTTTGTTACAGTAAGAATGACTTTTTCTCCGATTCCGCAGGACTCCTTGTCAGCGGTAACATTCGCACTCGCGGCCTCTGCATCGGCAGGTTTATCGACCGTGATGTTCACCGTGGACGTGACGGACGGAACGGTTTCGGAAATATCGTAATTGAATACCGCGTTATTTGCCGCATTATATGCAAAATACGCCACCTGAACTTTTTTGCCGACTGTGCTTTCCGGTATCGAATACGTCGAAATCCAATTGCCTGCAAAATAGGTATAAATCTTTCCGCCGTTCACGACAACGGTCAGATCCAATCCATCGCCGTTTTTAATCGCGTTTGTTTCGGAAGAAAAGAGAGTATGAACCGCTTTTTCACCATATTGGTTCAAATCGTCGGCATTAAAGATGCTTTTTTCTGCTTTTGAATTCCACATTTCATTCGCGTACTGGATATTTCCATTCTGCTGATCACCATTATGGTAACGTATAATGGCATGACTGCCATCCTCGAATTTCAACACGATACCTTGTGTGTGCCAGTTGTGCGTACTATTGTTCCAATTGACACGCAAAGTTGCCGATACATCGGTATAACTTTCCTTTGTAAGCACATTCATGGTCTTATCACCTGTATGCTCTTTAAACAAAATGGAAGGATTCTCTTCGTTTACTTTTGAAAAATCGTGCAATTCCGTGTCGTAGTTTTCCAAATATCCGAAAACATCGTATTCAAGTACGATCCCCTCTTCTCCGCCGATGGTGGCGGTTTGATTTTCCTCCGCTTGCACGGCCGGAATGGTATAATCCCTATATCCGCTCTTAGTTACCGTTAGAACATGATTTTCGCCAACTTTTACATGGTCAAACGTAAAGACCCCCGTTTCGGCATTAAAATCGAGTTCCGCGCCGTCGTCAGATAAATCAAGGTTGACGCCGGTGAAATCATTTTCGTAACTTCCCTTTTTATGCAGTTTTACTTTTCCGGTCAATTTTCCATATTTGACGGGCACCACGGGTTCAATTGCGCCACACTCGCACTCTCCGGCAACATATTCGTGATTTTCACGAGTCGTCTCGTCAATCGCAGAATCATCGGGACATTCTTTCCAGTGCTCGGTCTCATTATGATTCCACGATGTGTAGTTATGCGTATGAGGCGGCGGATCGTTCTTGCATCCCGCAAGCACTCCTGCACTTGTAATGCAGAAGGCAGCTAAAACCAATAAAGGCATTCGCTGCTTATTCTTTTTTTTCATAGCAATTCCTCCTTATTTATTTTCACTCTTTCGAGTTGCTACCTTATCCAATTTCTATCTCTATTTCAAGCGGTCCTGTCGGATCGGTGACCGTGAAAGTGTATGTTCCGCTTGAAAAAGTCAATTTGTCTAAATAATCTTCATTATTGATGGTGAGTTTTTTAATCGGCGCGCCATTTATTGTCGTCACTGTAAATGTGGTCGTGCCTTCCGCTAAAATGTAATCCCAGCCGTTTTTTTCCGTTATCGTTCCGCGCCCCGAACCGCTGTATGTGACGGAAAAATCATAAGCAAGCAAGCCGTTTTTTCCGAATTTGAAGAAAGTAGATGGATTTTGCCAGCCGACATCGATGTACTTTTCCGACCAATGAGACCAATACCGATCTCCGTCCTTATTGGATCCATTATAATTGAAAGAAAAAATATGCGCCGGATCGATTCCCAGAATCAAGTTTTCTTTATCCGTCAAATCATAATCCGCAAATTCCAAAAATCCCCACGGAAAGAACGCTTCTATCGTATAACCGTAGCATTCAAGTTCATTGACATTCCCTCCTAATGTTTGCGATGCAATAACCGGCATTCTCTCGTAAGTTGTTTTCGCACTTGCCCATCCATTGTAATTCAATTCGGAATCATAACTGCCGTCCGCGATAAAGTCGAATTCGAAACACCGAGGAGAATCCGCTCCGTCCGTAGCCGGTCCCATATACATTTCGATACAACTATTCATCCATGAATATCGATCGGGATTGACATAGATATTCGTTCCTGTCTCCTCGATTTTCATACCGAAATAAACGCCGTTATCCCCATATGAAGTTGTAAATTCGATTTCAGCGTATTGTTTGCTATTCATACGATCTATCGCTTTCAACCATCTGGATTGACTCCAACGCGATTCTTCAAATTTCCCGTCAATCGTCATATCCGCGTCCGCTATTGCTTTGGGATGCTCCTTATTCGTAAAAGAATACGGATTAGAATCTTTTACTATCTTTCCGCCGCAACTCGTAAGGGTTAATGCGGACAATAAACCGACAGAACAAAGTCCGTATGCAAATATTTTTTTTCTCATATGATCACCCCCCTTATGCCTTTCCTAAAATGCGGATTTCGGATATTCCGACCTTATCCTGATCCGACGGTTTTTCAATCGTTATTCTGACACTTTTAACCTCTATATCGTAGAATTCCGCAAATGCGCTCGATCCCGGCATTACATAAAGAATTCTGTCTCCGTTTTGACCACCAAGTACGCAATACTGTTCAATGTCGAACGCTATGTCCCGCATTACTCTCGAACTTCCGTCCGGAAGTACTAACTCGATGCTTGCAATGTTTTTGAAAATATTTTCTTCAAGCGCCGAATTATAGATCATAACCGAACGGATCGATTGCGCTTCATCGAAGTCAAATGTAAACGTCGACGTTTCGGTAATATACGTCTCCTGAATATAATCCATAAACACAGAGTTCGCAGTTTTATGAACGGATAATAAACCGTCTGTCAACCAGGAAACTTCCGCATCTTTCGATGTACAGGAAACCATTGCTTTATCCGCTACATTTTGGTAACCGCTGTAAAATTCAGGTAGTGGTTGAAGAGAATCCGTAGGTCCGTTAACATATGGAACATCCATATCGTTTCCATAGATATCTTTCACTGTGATCCACCTTACTTCATCCGTCGCGGTATAACGACTGGTTCCACCGACTAAATAATCGTTATGACGATGGTATGTAATGTAAAGTTGATCCCCTATCGTAGAGAAAGAATGATGCCCCGCACCGGATACGGAACGGCTTCCGGTCGACGAAGAACAAATCAATAAACCTCCTTCTTCTTCGGTTAATTTGCGGAAAGGACCCAGCGGACTTTCCGAAATTGCCACCCCTACCTGATACATACTGGAAGTATAGTTGTTCGTCGAATAGGTAAAGTAATACAAGCCTTTTCCGGTTTTATCTTGATGATAAATGACATGCGGACCTTCGTTGCATTCCGTATATTCGTAACTGACGCCGTAATTGGTTCCTTTTTTCCAATCGTCGATCGTGTAGTAACCATTTGCCGTTACGTACTGAGCCGTCGACCAAATTGGCGTCAGCCAGTCTTTCATCTCCACGGCAACATTGATATTCCAATTCGTCTTCTCCGTTTTGAAATACAAGTACTTTTTATGATATTCTTCACCGGTCTGGGTATCTATCGAAGGTACAGGATCCACATATGGGTGTGGATCGATTGTGGCGAAATATCCGGCCTCAGGAGCATAATTCGCATTTCCTCCCGTGCCGACTTTGTTTTTATTCATCACTTTTGAAAGTTCGTCCGGAGAAAACAGGCAATACTTTGCCCAATAATGCGGAAAAGCCGCTTCATAATACCGATTATCTTTGATTACGTAAGCGTATTTACCGCTTTCTGCATCGGTTTGGGAAATTTCTTTACCCGCGCTTTGATTGTAAGTATGTAGATAAGCCTCTCCGCAACTGTCTGCGTCTGTAAAGTCAACCATTTTATAAGGTCCGGAAGGATTATCGGAAATAGCAACGTACATATTGTACAAGCTTTCATTGCTGACTACGCCCGCTTTATTTTGATCGACAGACTCGTCCTTTCCGAAAGAATCTTCTGCCGTTCCGGAAACGGACTCCTGTCTTGCGCTGAAAAATAAATAATATAGCGAAGTTTCTTCATCGTAGACAACTTCGGGAGCCCAATTGCTATAAGCCGTAGCCCGTCTCACTTCTTCTGATTGGCGAGGAAAGAACGTAGGACCGACATCTTCCCATTCCACGAGATTTTTCGAACGCATAGTTGTAAAACAATCCGCCGTGCCGAATAAATAATAGTAACCGGTTCGGGCAGTGTCGTCCAAAACGCATGGGTCCGGATACCCTTGTTTTACTTGGTTGCTATAATACAAATCGGTGTTGTAAACCGTTCTACCATTTCCGTCTTTTGTTTCGCCGCTATAATGCGAAAGTTCGTACTCTTTCGAACTGCACCCCGTGAGGCAAGCGCCGCAAACCATCAGCAATGCAAGTTGTACGGCTATAAATCCAAATCTTTTCATATACCTGTGTTCCTTTATTTGCTCTCGATGACGCAACCCGCCTCTACAAGAGCATCTGTGAATACTTTATAATTTTCCGTTAACGGATGGACACCGTCTCGAAGCATTCCTGTCGTCACTTTGGAACAAGTATCTACGCAAGTAATCCAATCGTATTGCGCACACCAATTCGCCATATAGGTATTGGTTTCATCTACTTGAACGGAATAGGAAGTGTTTGCGCGCTGCGTGATATTAAACCAATAAACGCTGCTCGCCGGATAGCTGGTATGCAAATACATCATCAGCCGCGTGAGACTTGTCTCCGTAAAAGGAACCGAATCGTGCGCGTCATAGTAATTGTTTGTCCCTATATGGAGCACGATATTTTTCGGAGATATCGCACCGATGATTTCCTCGTATTTGGATTCCCAATGATAACTCGTCGTCGAACTGATGCCGGCATTGATCACTTTTTTATCTGCGCCATAAGTCTCCATATACGTGCCGATATACGAATCGTCCATAAAACTGTCGCCGATAAATAAAGTCGTATCTTCTGTCAAGCTTTTGCACTTTGCCTTACTGGATTCGATACTTCCATCGAATTTCGAAGTGTCGTATAAATCGGTCATTGTGGCATCCGGTCCGCTGTAACGGATATATTCGATCTCTACGGCAAAGACAACATTAAAGTGATCGCTTTTGGCCCTCACGTTAATTTTTGTTTCCTCACGTCGCAACGGAATGACGGTGTTTTTCTCGATTTTAATGTAATCGGTATCGTACGTATAAGACAGAGCCTCTGCTTTTTCAGGCTTGGTAAACAACGGATCGATTTCGGCAAATGTATAATGCTTGTTTTGATCAATGGTTACTTTCAAGTCCTCAATGCACAATTCTCCATAATCATCTTTGACGCTTAAACTGCTATTTTTCACGGTCGTAGAGTTTGAGCAACCGACGAAAGCAAAAATGGCAAGTCCCATCACCGCAAGTGCACGATTCGCTTTTCTTTTCATTTTCATAAATTACCTCCATATATATCTTTAAATTGACGAGCTTCGTCATCTTGGATCTCGTTATCTTCGTTCTTACTTGAACTCGCAAGTATTTTTCTTTTCGTTATCGCGGTCGAAATCCCGAAAACCATCGTGCGAATCGCCAATATCCCTGTAAAGGAGGCGGGTATGAGTTTATACAGAATTCGTGCCGAAACAAACCAACCTCCGATAAACATCGCAAGAGATATAATCAATGCAGTCCATCCTATAAACGACGCGACGATCTTATAGCATCCGACGAAAGATTTGCCATTTCCCTCTCTGTGCAATTTTCCGATTGACCACATCGCCAAAGCAACTATCAAAGGCGCTATCGCCAAAGTGGAAAACAAGGCGATCGTACTGACAACGTAGGAAACGAAAGTATATCCCGCGGTATCATAGTAAACTTGCTTAATAAAGCCATCGACGTCCGTGATTTCTCCGTCGGGACATTTATTGTAATAACCCCCGAAGACAACCGGTACTCCGCTATCCGTTTCAAAAGATCCCGAACACAGATTGTCAAAAACATAGAAATAATACGCTTTTCCTGCCTTTATGTAATGATTGTAATAATAATCACGCAAGACAGGAGCTTTGGCTCCTTGAAACGATGAATTGACTTGATCGTAATAGTATTTGACATACAAATAGTAAAGCGATTTATCGTATTCTTCTTCTGTCAAAGCGCTTTGCTTTGTTTTTAGTTCGGCATATTTTTTTCTTGCCTCAGCGCAATACTCCTCATCGGTTTCCGTACTGATTTTTTCTAAATAAGCCGCGTAAGATTCTCCTAAATCCGAAGAGATCACCATTTCTTCATCGGTATAGGTAACTTTCAACGTATACTCTTTCTTTGCATCTTCATTGAGCAGGCGATATTCTTCGAAACTGATTTCTTTGCCGTCCTTTATAGCAACCTGTTCAAAACAAACGAGCATATCCGAAGGGCGCGTATCCACGATCAGGTCATAACCATTCATCGTATACAAGGTTCTATCCAGATCGTCCGTATAGGTGTTTATTCTCATATCGACATTTGCCTTTTGCTCTTTAATGTCGATGCGTACATTGCCGTCGAATGCCCTATGAATAAATTGCCTATACTGCCCCGCGCGATCATAATTCGATCCGAACGGCAAGACATCCGAAGCATAATAGCCGAACAGAAAGAATACCATTGCGAACACAATTGCCAACAAGGCAGATCCCAATCCAAATCTCGGTGCTTTTTCCGCTTCTTTATTCAAAAAGAAACTTAATCCGAAAAATTTCAACCATTTTTTCATCGTATCGTTTCCTTCCCTCCTTTCCGATCATTTTGCTTTTATCTTTTCTCTAAGCCGATCGTCCGCATTCTCTTTTCATAATAGAAAGTCCCGACTTTTTATCGAATAAGTGAATTCTCTTCTCGTCAAACAACATCTTGATGATATCGCCCGCGCGGTTATCGTTGCGATCGTTGATACAAATAATGCTGTCGGTATTTTCAGGTGTTATTTTCACAAATAAATGAGTGGTACTTCCGAGAATTTCTTTAATATTGAGAATCGAAGTTAATCCATGATCATCGCCTATTTTAATATGCTCGCCTCGAATTCCCAAGGTCGCTTCGTGTTCTTTTTCATCTAGATATTCTTCGTCGATTTTTCTCATATTCGCAAACTTGTATCTTTGTCTTTCGCCGTTTGAAAAACAAACGACCAACTCTTCCTCTTCTTTTTTTATTTTGACATCGAAGAAATTCATCTGAGGCGTTCCTATGAAACCTGCGACGAATTTGTTTGCGGGAAAATCAAATAAATTCGTAGGGCTGTCGATTTGCTGTATAATTCCCGACTTCATAACTACGATACGAGTTCCCATCGTCATCGCCTCGATCTGATCGTGAGTAACATAGATAAATGTCGTCTTTAAACGTTCGTGTAATTTCACGATTTCCGATCGCATCGACGTTCTTAGTTTGGCGTCGAGGTTCGACAACGGCTCATCCAATAGCATCACTTTCGGTTCGCGCACGATTGCTCTTCCCAATGCGATACGCTGTCTTTGACCTCCGGACATTTGTTTAGGCTTACTATCGAGAAGTTCGGAAACGCCTAATATTTCTGCCGCCCATTTTACTTTTTCCGCGATAATCTCTTTGGCAATGTGTTTATATTCATATACCTGAACCGGAGTCGTTGAATAATATTCTAAATCGCTTTCTATTTTTTTCTTTCTATCTGATAGCGCCAGTTTTACTTCGCCTTCGCGTATATCCGAAAGGTTTATACCGACTGTCTTCGCAAGTTCTTCTGCCTTTTTCTTTTCTTCCGCGATCCGACTCGCAGGGCTTCCTGTATATTTCATTTTGACTATCTTTACGGCGGCCTTTTTGGCATCCAACACGGCATTGGCCTTTATATTCAGCGCTTTAATCGCCTTTTTGCACCGCGCCTTACTCTCTTTAATCGCCGATTTATCTTCGCATTCTTTATTTCTGTTCTCAATTAACTTTCGATATTCCGTCTCCAATTCCCGCATTTTGCTTAAAAAGACGATCTCCGTATCGTGTTCTTCCGCGTATCGCAAATCAGCATTTACAATATTCAGTGTGCTCTTCAACTCATGTATTTTTTTCTTATCGATAGCTAACAGAGGTTTTCCGTTTTTATCTCTTTTCTCCACGGGAATTCTACGCATTTTTAAGCCAAAAGCGATATTCTGTTCGGCACTCATATGCGGATACAGCGCATAATTCTGAAATACCATCGCAATATCTCGATCTTTTGGTGCAACATCATTTACCAAGCGATCTCCGATATATAAATCACCGGCAGAGATATCCTCCAATCCGGCAATCATTCTCAAAGTCGTAGACTTACCGCAGCCGGAGGGACCGACAAATACTATAAACTCGCCGTCCTCGATCTCCATATTAAAATCTTTAACAGCCAGAAAATCCCCTTTGCGCGTTCCTTCTGTATTTCTTTTTTTGCTTTTTCTTTGCTTAACCGAATAT
Source organism: Bacilli bacterium (assembly GCA_048359995.1). Classification (GTDB taxonomy): domain Bacteria; phylum Bacillota_I; class Bacilli_A; order RFN20; family CAG-449; genus UBA3210. The sequence continues at coordinate 70,494 of DBGCPK010000002.1, forward strand.
ACTTTATAAATGTGCTTTAATGATAATTTTGCCATAATGCCCCTCCCGAATAAATCTAAAAATTATAAAAAAAACGCCGCTTTGACGGAAATTCCGGCAATCGCAGCGTCATATAAATACGATAAAAAACCGAGTAAAAGGAATGCTCGGCGCGAATAGACAATATTATGTTACTTGCTTGCTTGCTTGCTTGCTTGCTTGCAGAGGTCATGTCAGAAAACAAGGACACTGCAAATCCTCCGGTTGAAAACACCGGAACACTGTTATTCGCTGTTGTCACAAATCTCATCGTCTGAACCTCTATCTTGGTTGCCTGCCGATTCCCCAACTTTTCGCTGCGAAATCCAGCATGCTTGAAAACATTCAGTAAAAAAGAACCGAACGTCCCCAAGCACTGCAAGTGAGGCCCGACCAAGAGCCTGTTGTATCATACCAGAGAACGTCCGGTAAGATGCGTAAACACAATCCTACCGGATACATTTCACCTAAAGATACAACAAATACGGTTCTACTTGGTCGGTTTCACTTGCATTTGCTGAAATATAACGGTTTTCAAAAAGCACAGTGTCAATGCAGAAGATTACATTGACCTTATACTTGGCAATATAACTTCTAAAAGGATGTATTTCAAATCATATTGTGTCATTTTTTTAGCCGAACTCAATTTTTCTGCTTTTCAGATCTCGAAAGAAGGCATTGGGGAAATACATCGTAGGAGTTTCCATTGCCGGAGAAATCTCAATAGGCGGCAGATTGACGTTGTTGATCTTGCAAAAAAAAGATCGGCTGAGCTGTAGTCTTTACACGGGAGATCACTTTTTGACAGCCTGATCTCGTGAACATTTTGTCAGGCGTAGAATTTCCGCAGTCTTCACACCGCCGTCCAGCTGAATAGCGAACCACGTCCGCTTGTTCATATGGAAAGCAGACAGGAAACGCCTGTCGGCGAGAGTTGTATCTCTTTTTTCATTTGGTATGCGCAGGAGAATAAACTCCGATATGGAATCATCCGCCAGACCGAATTTCCGTTTGGGAAGCCGCATCATCACTGCATACCATTTCCCCGTGTCCGCCCTGCGCAGTACAGCAGATTCAGGACTGTCTTCCCAGAGGAATTCAAGTTCTTCTCCCCACTGACTCCTGACAGTTTCAAGCAGTTCGCGGCTCTGATTTTGGATAAAGACATTCCGCTCAAAGCAGGATGCGGCTAACCGTTTCAGGAGCGATGTGACCGCTTTACGCACCAGACCGGCAAACCTCCCGTTTGCATTTGCCACTCGATACAGGGTGTATTCATCCCCGGAGTCGGGATCCAGCACCCTCTCGGATATAACTCCCCTGACGGAGGTGCAGATGTGGCATTCAAGGGGCGTGCCCTCAATAGGAACAGTATACCGCCAGCCGGAACCGTCTTCGCGCTGGAAGCCGAAAGCGGAAAGTGTTGAAGAGCGCACACGCAACCGTGTGAATTCACTCAAAGTTTCATGATAGTCTGTGAAACTCATTCCCGTCTCCCCTAAGAAAACAACTCCAGTTCCGCCTTTTCTCTGACGATCTGTTCAATCCGATCTTTTGTCATTGTCTTATCCAGCTCTTTTCCACAGGCTTTGACAACCCAGGAATAGATTTTTTCCGCTTTTGCCAAATCGCCTTGAAACAAGGAAGGCATGGTGCGAACACGATCAAATCCGGAAATGACCTGTGTGGCGATCTCGCCCAGATAAGCGCTTAAACCATCCGGACTGGATACGTACTGATGATAGAGATTCATAGCATGGATCCGCACTGTCAATGAGCGGGGGTAATCCGAACACATCAAATTCCATGGATCGCTGGAGACTGTTTGATCCCCGGCATTTCGGAAGTCCGTCCGCAGGAGGACACAAGGAATATCCAGCATCTTGGTGATCATAAACTCGACCACGGTTCCGGAGTCAAGATCTGTTCCGTCAAAATTAAAAAGAGCCAGATGACAGCTCATGACCAGTTCCAGATCACCATTCCGGATACTGGTGTTGCGAAGCTGGTTCCCTTCTGTATCCTGGGGCAGAATCGTCTGATAAAAGCCATGGGAGACCTTTTGAACAGCATCGCTCAGCAGGCGGTTGCCAGAAAGATGTTTGAAATCAAAAAGATCCCCCGCATGATAGATCCTCATTGCCGCAGCCATTTTTCATCTCTTGAAATTACGCACAATCAGCGAATTCTGTTTCAATCATATGTTAAAATTGAATGAGCCTCTCTGCTAAAAGCGGTAACAACATTTCACGAATCCTCCATCATTTCGGAGAAAATTGATCCGCCAATATACGAAATATCATCCAGATGAATGATCACCCCGGTATCCAAAGTTATGATTCGTTCTGGAAGAGATATATTCTTTATTGATCCCGTAGTCGTTTGATATTCTCCGCCGGATTTTCGCTCGTCCGGAACGAAGTGTACTATATCCGCCTCGGAGGAACCTTTCAACCTGCTTATCAGGAAATCGAATCTCCTGTTAAGTTCGTTCTGTTCCTGTTCACTTAGTTCCCGGCGTTCCGTCGTGAGCCGTCCGGTTTCAGCAATACTGTCATCATATCCCGTCAGCGCGGCAAATGGCGCGAACTGTGCGGCTCTGTCGAGCATCGGCATCTGCGGATGCTTCTGCGAGACGTGGTGCGGCAAGTGGATGATGTCGGCATAAGGACTGTTCATTTCCGATGTCCTCCTATCTGTTCGTTCCGCACCTTGCCTGTCGCGCCTTTCTCCAGATTCATGCCCTTGAGGATGGCATTCGCTCCCATACGTTTTTTGATGTTGAGAACTGCCTGCTGAAGACGCTTCTCCTTGTCCAGCTCCGCCTGTTCCGCCGCTTTCTTTTTTTTCAGTGCCTCGTAATCCGCGAAAAGATCGGGCTGCTCCTCCGGGGCAGCCGGGATGTCCTTCTCGTTAAGGACGTGCGCCGCCACGACCGTGATGCGCCGGACCAGCAGATTCGAGTCAACACAGCGGTCGAACAGTTTCATCATGGCTTCCGTAATGATCCGACCGGACGAGGTGTGCCGGTCCAGATTGATCGAACCGTGCGCCTCCTTCGGAACCGGGCGGCCGTAATGGTCGATCCGCACCGGTCCGGCGTATCTCATGCGGCGGTCCGAATCGGTCAGATTGGAGGCGTCATATCCCACGGTCAGGACCAGCTGATCGGTCACGAGATGTTTTTCCACGAGATCGAGCACCAGCTGGTCGGTCATCTCACGGGCGACCAGTTTTCCTTTGTCAAATTCATACGGCTCCTGCAGAACCTGACCGGAACTGATGCTGTTGTTCTCCGGTTTGTATGCCTTGATCTCCGCGATAGTGACCGGCTCCCAGCCCCAGGCATGGTCGATCAGCAGTTCCGCATTGATACCGAAGGTCCGGTAAAGAATATCCTTCCGACTCGAACAGTTCAGCCGACTTGTCGACAGGAACATTTCCCCATGAATAATGCCAGACATTTTTTCCATCACGGGACGGCTGTTTTTCACCATACTGTTTCCCAAGTTCCAAATAACGCTCCCGAGGCTCCTTGCGATGGTTGCGTTTCACGATGAATTTCACCCCGTATTCATCCAGAACTTTGATGAATTTCCGGTCGTCGTGACCGGAATCAACCCGGACAACGATTTGTCGGAGATCAATTTTCAACGCTTTCACCTGTTCCAAGCAGCGCCGGAGAAATTCCACCGCTCCATTCTCGCTGTGCTGACTGCCAATCCGCAATTCATTGGCGAGCATATAGCCCTCGCTCCCGAGATAGGCGAAGATTGGCGCGTATCCATCAATTTGATGATAGGTTCGGGCAATCCCCTCTTTCTTGCAGCCGGGATTCAGCAATGCGGCAACGTCGATATCCAGCGGAATCAATTTGTGTTTTCCGATTTTTACCGTTCCAAACGATTCGACCTTGCGCAGAAGATCGCGCATAGCATAATCCAACAACGTCTGCCGGGAATTGAGCTTCGCGATTAAGAGCCTATCCCTAAATAACCCCAATTTTTCGAAATGCAATGATGCTTGCTGCCAGTTGAAGCAATGCCTCATATGAAGCGTTTGTCTTTTCATAGCGAACCAGTAGCTTTCGAAAGCGGTTGAGCCATGAATGAGTGACTTCGACAATCCAGCGCTTGGCCTTGTATCCATGCTGAATCGCTATTTTCTCTTCTCCGCGAGGACGAATATGCGGGATGTAACGATACTTTTCCATTATCGCTTCTGATTTTTCTCCGGAATAACCAGCGTCGGCACAGAGGTTCTGCTTGGTTTTTCCGCGAGGTTTTCGAACCCGATTTTTCAAAACTTCTTCAACTTGTGTAACATCATGTCTGTTGGCTCCGGTCACGACGATTGACAACAGGACTCCACGTTCGTCTACGAGAATGTGTCGCTTCGTCCCATTTTTTTCCCCTGTCTGTAGGGTTGGGGCCTACCGTTTCCCGAGCTGTTGGAGCTTTTGTCATAGACCCATCAATACTTTGCCATCGCCACGCAATACCTTCCAAGTCATCATACTCAGCCAGCCCCTTCTTCCAGAGTTTCAGAAAGAATCCGGCTGCTTCCCATTTTCGAAAATAGCGATGGACACTACTCGAACTACCATATTCTTTCGGCAAGGCTTTCCATTGAATTCCGGTACGAAGAACATACACGATTGCTTCAAATATCTTGCGTGATTCCATTGGCTTGCGCCCGGCTCCTCTTCGACGTTGATATTCCTTGTCATTATCCCGCTTGACCTTGGGAATTAAAGGCTCAACTTTGGACCAGAAGCCGTCCGATACTTCCCATGCTTTTGTCGTTGCCATACTCGCCTCCATTATCTGATAGGATAATATGGCATATTATTTTTAATTTTCAACTCCTATTTAGGGATAAGCTCTAAATCCAGACGTTGACGCAAGGTCTCTTCAGACGGAACACGTTCCAGTTCCAGCGCAAGCCGAAACGCCAACTCATCCCGGAACAACTCGATATCGGCAAAATCAGTGCGCGCAAGCGTGAACAGCCCGACCACCGATTTGATGATTCCGCTGTTGGATATCCAACCTTTTTTGATGCGATCCGTTGTCATTTTAGCCACACGTGCCAATCCGCGATTGTCTTTCAGCAAGGCTCCAACCATGGCGATACCGCCAGTGGCTATAATATCTTCCTTGCTTTGAGTTATTTTAAACCGAGTCGCCATTCATTTCACCCGTCGGGTTGAGTTTATCCATGTCTCGAAACACATACATAATATACTGCGACTCAACATCTTTTTCTTCTATTTTATCGTCGATTTCACCAATTATTTCACGGATTCAGGCCTAAGAACTTATCAACTAATAATATCATAACGGAGGATAAATTGCCATAATTTTATTCATCGTTATCATCATAGCTGCCAAGTACAGCAAGGCATTGTATGCGCAGGCGGTTTTTTCGTAT
>DBGCPK010000003.1:0-208056 GCA_048359995.1 Bacilli bacterium
GCATTCTCTAATTGCAGTTCCTTAACAGACGTTTATTACGAAGGCACCATTGAAGATTGGTGTAAAATTAGATTTAATAATGTTGACGCCAACCCAATGTTTTATGCTTCACATTTTTACATAAAGAATAGCAATAATGAATATGAAGAAGTAACGGAAATCGTGATACCCGAAACGATCACAACGATAGGCGATTATCAATTCCATGGATTTACTAATGTCACAAAAATCACCATTCCTGATAGTGTAACCTCAATCGGATCATACGCATTTGCTTGGTGTAAGTCATTACGATATAATGTATATGAAAATTGTTGCTATTTGGGAAATGAAGAAAATCCGTATCTTGTATTGATGGGACCAAAAGATATATCGATAGCAACAGTAAAAATATCGGAATACGCGAGATTCATTATGAATTGTGCATTTCTTAATTGCCGTTCCTTAACTTCCATCGTGATCCCGAGTAGTATAAAGAACATTGGGGATAATGCTTTCTGTGATTGTAGTTCATTAGTCTCGATTGTGATTCCCGACAGTGTCGTAAGTATAGGAAGTGGTGTATTCTATGGATGCAGTTCGTTGGAGAGTATCACCCTGCCGTTTGTCGGTGAAACAATAAATGGAGTGAGTCATACCTATTTGGGATATCTCTTCGGAGCAGTGTTTCATTATCAAAACTCAGAATTTGTCCCGACGAGTTTAAAAGAAGTTATCCTTACAGGAGGGACAAGCATTGGGGATTACGCATTCTCCGGTTGCAGTTCTTTAACTTCGATTGTCATTCCCGATAGTATCGTAAGCGTAGGATATTCTGCATTTTATGGATGCAGATCGGTGCAATATAATGAATATGGAAATTGTTATTATTTAGGGAATGAAGAAAATCCGTATCTTGTATTGGCAAAGGCAAAAGATACATCGATAACAACGGCAACCATATCGGAAAATACCAGAATCATTATGGAATCTGCATTCTCTAATTGCAGTAAATTAACCACGATTGTAATTCCCGATAGTTGTTGTAACATAGGATATTCTGCATTTGCCAAATGCAGTTCCTTAGCCTCAATCGTCATCCCCGATAGTGTGATTGGTATTGGAAAATATGCATTCCGTGATTGCAGTTCTTTAACCATTTATTGTGAGGCCAGCAGTCAACCAAGGGAATGGGATTCCACTTGGAATTATTCAAACAGACCTGTTTATTGGTCTGAGGAATGGTATTATGTCGACGGCGTGCCAACTATTAAATAATATCGACGGCAGAATTAAAAAGAAGTCTTCGATTGACGAATATCATCAAAAACGTTACGTTTCCGTTATCGGATTATCGACGCAAGCTACTTTTTGGCGCATTTTCAGTATTTGATTTTTTATTTTTAATTTTCATTAAAAAACAACTAAGATGGGAAACGCGGATTTTCTTGCATTCTTCTGGTTGTATTTGCTTTAATGAAGAGAGAATATATGGAGAAATGAAGATGAACGAAAACGGACTTGCGCAAAAACTCAATCGGGGAAGCGATCATCCTTCCGTCAATGACAAAATCGTCCCTTATCTTCGGCAGGCTGCCGGCGAAGGAATCGTATTGTTAGAAAATGACGGCGTGCTTCCTTTTTCGAAGATGACGAAGATTTCCGCGTTTGGAAGATGCCAAATCGATACTTTTTACACCGGTTACGGCAGCGGCGGGAATGTCTCCGCGCCGTATAAAGTCTCTTATTTGGATGGCCTGCTTGCCGCTGAAAAAGAGGGGAAACTGTCGATTGACCGCGATCTTGTCGCTTTGTACGAAGCGTGGATCGAAAAAGAAAAACCCACGCCTTCTGTTTGGGGAAATTGGCCTTACTGTCTTCCGGAGATGGTTTTGTCCGAAGAGATGGTCGCGCGTCAGGCGGAAAAGACGGACGCGGCGCTTTATTTTTTCGGTCGTTCCGCCGGAGAAGATCAGGATTGTCGTCCGGAAAAAGGGAGTTTTCTTCCGACCGACGACGAGATGAGAAACCTCGCATTGATCACGCGTTACTTTAAAAAGGTCGTTCTGATTCTCAATTGCGGCAACATCGTCGATCTTTCGTGGCTGAAAGATTATCCTCTTTCGGCTGTTCTTTACGCTTGGCAAGGCGGTATGGAAAGCGGTAACGCCCTCGCGGACGTACTGACAGGAAGGATCGTTCCTTGCGGAAAACTGCCGGCTACGATCGCAAAAAGTTATGCGGATTATCCTTCTTCGACGAATTTCGGAGGCCGCTTCGTCGATTACGAAGAAGATATTTTTGTCGGTTACCGCTTTTTCGAGACCTTCGCGCCGGATCGAGTTCTTTATCCATTCGGTTTCGGCCTTTCCTACACTCGGTTTCTGATCCGATGTGCGAATTTCGGTGTCGATAAAGCGAAAATACGCATGACACTAGAAGTCGAGAATATCGGCGCATATGCCGGAAAAGAGGTCGTTCAAGTTTACTCTTCGGCGCCTCAGGGGAAATTGGGGAAAGAGAAAAAAAGATTGATTTCTTTCAAAAAAAGCCGTTTGCTATTTCCTTGCGAAAGGGAAGAGATCCGTTTTGAAATCGATATGTCGGATTTGAGCAGTTTCGACGATTCCGGGAAAACGGGCTATCCTTATTCTTATGTTTTGGAAAGAGGAGAATACCTGATCGAATTCGGAGGCGATGTCCGCAATCTGTCGACCGCGGGAACTTTTGTTCTCAGCGAGGACAGAGAAGTCCGAAAGGTGAAATCGATTGCAGGGAACGTCGGAATCGAGGAAAGATGGTGCAATCGGAACGGAAACCCGGTAAAAGAAGCGATAACTTCGGAAGAGAATCATTTGAGAGAGAGAATTCTCGAAGCGATTCCGAGTTCGATTGCGAAAAAGAAAAAGGCTTCTTTCACTTTCACCGATGTAACGGAGGGAAAAATCTCCTTGCGGGCTTTCGTGTCGCAACTTGACGCGGAAGATTTGGAGGCGTTGACGCGCGGATACGGGAGCATGGACGCACCGATGGGCGTTTCGGGAAACGCCGGAGTTTTCGGAGGAATCACGCCTTCGCTGCGAAAAAAAGGGATTCCCGTCGTCAATGTTACCGACGGCCCTTCGGGAATCCGCCTCAACCGAAGCGCAAGCCTTCTTCCGTGCGGGAGCGCATTGGCTTCGACGTGGGATACCGATCTGGTCGAAGAAATATGCCGTCACCTATCCGATGAAATGAAAGAGGCGCATTCCGACGTTCTTCTCGGACCGGCGATGAATCTTCATCGAAATCCCCTGTGCGGAAGAAATTTCGAATATTTCGGAGAAGATCCTCTTTTAAGCGGAAAAATCGCCGCTTCTTACGTTCGGGGAATTCAAAAAAGACGATCGACGGCGGCTTGTATCAAGCATTTTGCTTTGAATAATCAAGAAGCGGAACGAAGTCAGTCGGACAGCCGGATTTCGGAACGCGCGTTGCGGGAAATCTACTTGAAGGGATTCGAAATCTGCATTCGCGAAAGCCATCCGAAATTCGTGATGACTTCCTATAATAAGATCAACGGCGTTTGGGCGCATTACCATTTCGATCTGTGTCAAACCCTTCTCAGAGACGAATGGCATTTTACCGGCGTGGTGATGACGGACTGGTGGATGCAACATTCTCGAAGTCCGGAGTTTCCTTCGCTTTGCGACAACGCTTATCGGATTCGCTCTTCCGTCGATCTCTATATGCCCGGCGATTTCGACAGAGAGGCGAAAGAGTATGTCAGCGACGGCACGCTTTTGAAAACATACGGGGAGAAAGAGGGAATACGAAGAGGGGAAATCGAAAGAAGCGTTTTGAGAATACTGAAATGCATCGCGGAATTGAAAGAAACGAAAACGAACGGGTGAAGAATCCGGTCGATCCGCCATATAATGGAGTATGAAAATCTGTCTGTATGATTCCGGAATCGGCGCAATTTCCTTTTTAAAAACGGTATTGAAAGAAAATATCGGGAACGATTACTATCTTTTCATCGACGATGAGAACTTTCCTTACGGGGAAAAAAGCGATCGTGAATTGCTTTCCATACTCCGAAAGAACATCGCGCAGATCGAATGCGGGAAGTACGACTATCTTTTGATCTGTTGCAACACGATGTCGCGGATATTTCTCGAAAATCCGATTCCCGTCGGAATGAAAGTCCGGACGATTCTGGAATACAATCTGCGGAATATCCGAGAAAGGAAATTGCTGGCCACGACCAGCCTTTCCCGAAGCATATCGCCTTCCGTCGACGGAAAAAATTTAGCGGAATACATCGAAAAAGGAAGAATCAAAAAGATTCTCGAAGCGATTGCCCGAATTCCGTCGCCGATCGTTTTAGGGTGTACGCATTATCAGTTCTTGGAACCTCTTCTGGATTATTACAGGGTCGATTATCGATCCAACGAAGCCGCGATTTTTTCGGGAATCGAAACGACGGACGGAATCCGAATTTTCGCGCGGGAGAAAAATTTCAAAGTCGTAAAAAAATTTATAAAATCTGACATTAAAATTTACTGAACTCGATATATTTAGACTGAGGTCAAGTCTATGAAAAAATTTTTCAGTAAAGTCAAAGATAAGTTTTCCGTTCATTTCATTTCGAGTTTCAAAAGAGAAAAAAAGGTGAAAGAAAGGCGAAAACTCAATAAGAGAGAGAAAATTCTCAAATACACGGCGATCGTTCTTCTTCCGACGTTGGCGATTACTTCCGGCGTCATTCTCGGTTTCCGCGAATTCAACGCGAAAAAAGGAAACGGAACGACAAATCAAGTCGTGATCACGACGAGCGGAATCAAGCGGAAGATCTTTTTGGTTTCCGAGGACAACTATACGATTCCGATTACCGTAACTCTGAATCAAAGGACGACGTTGCAACAGGAGATTCTCGACGTGTTCGACTTGTTGAAAACTTCTTCCAAGGCCAATTCGACTTATGTCTCCGGCTTTATCAACGACAATACGAAAATCACGAGTTTCAATCTCAGCAACAAAGTTCTGGAACTCGATCTTTCCGAAGAATTTCTGGATTCAAAGTACAACGACGTCAATGTCATCGAGGCTTTGACGCTGACGTTCCTGCAATTCGACGAAATCGACGAACTCCGCCTGATGGTCGACGGCAAATTGCTGACTTCTTATAATGACGTTCCGTTGCCTTCGTCTTTGGACTATGGATTCGGCATCAATCAGGAGATAACCAATATCCGCGACATCAAAGGCAAAGAAAAAGTGATCGTATTTGCCCGAAGAAATTACGACAGCAATACGGAATACCTGATTCCCGTATCGGTTTACGCCGAAAAAGGAAAGAGCAAGAACATCACTTTCGCCAACGCAGTGAAGAAAAATTTTACTTCCGGTTCGCTTCTGAAAAAAGTGGATTTATACAAGGGAATCGCTTCGGAACAGGCGGAAAGCGAGGATTTCGTTCTCAGCGTCAATTCGACTTCGCTTTCCGATGAAAGCTATGTCAATCGCGATCTCTTCGATTTGGTCAATCTCTCGCTGCAACTGATGGACATCGATCAAACCGTTTCTTTCACGCTCGAAGGAGAGTCGGTTCAAGTCGACGGCGTATACGAACTTGGAGATTACAAAGTATCTTCTTGCATCATCAACGAGGTAAAAATTTAAGATTCTCAAAAAAGGATTGGCAATTGTTCGCCGCTGTGATAGAATAATCACGCTGGCCTTGTAGCTCAGCTGGATAGAGCAACTGCCTTCTAAGCCGTAGGTCAGGCGTTCGAATCGCCTCAAGGTCACCATCGAAAATTACAGGATTGATATCGTGAAAGATATCAGTCTTTTTTTTAGATCGTCTAAACGACTCATTCGATCAGCGCCGTTCGTTCGCGGTTTTCGGAGAATTATGACTTTTCGCAGAGAAAAAGATTGAGGAAAACGGATTGAAGAAAGCGCGAACTTGGAGTATGATGAAAGATATCACGAAAGGAGAACGAGTGTGGCAGTAAAAATCATCACCGATTCAGCCAGCAATCTCAACCAAGAACTGCTGGAAAAATACGATATAGATATGGTTTCACTGACTTTTGAAAGAGATGGTCAGGTTTATCCTTGTTACGATCCCGATCGGACTTACGATGAACAAGGAAAAGAATTTTACGATCATCTTCGTGCCGGAAAAAAGGTGAAAACCTCTTTGGCTTCTCCCGGAGACTATTGCGCCTGTTTTCAAAGGCATTTGGACAAGGGCGAAGACATTCTGTACATTTCCATTTCTTCCAGACTCAGCGGTACGCTGAATTCGGCGATTGCCGCGAAAGCGATGCTGGAAGACGAATATCCGGATCGAAAGATATTCTGCATGGATTCGCTTTCGGCGTCTTTCGGAGAGGCGATAATCGCCATCGAAGCGAGCAGACTTGCCCAAGCGGGAAAAAGCGTCGAGGAAATCGTCGAATCCGTTTCACCGATCCGTTTGAACGTCAGAAATGAATTCACGGTCGACAATTTAATCTATCTCAAACGCGGAGGGCGGATCGCTTCCATTCTGTATTTGATCGGAAATATCCTCGACATCAAACCTTTACTCAGGGCTTCCAAAGAGGCGACGATCGAATTGTGCCGTAAAGTGAGGGGGAGAGAGAATTCCCTTCGTGCTTTGGTCGATACGGTAAAGGAGACGATTCTCAAACCGGAGGTACAGACGTTGTATATCGCGCACTGCGATTGCAAAAGCGATGCGGAAAAGGTGGCGGAGGAGATCCGGAAAGAGATCCCTTCCTTGAAGAAGATTTACATATCCATGTACGATTTTTGCACAGGCGCCCATGTCGGACCGGGAACGATCGCTTTGTTCTATTTCGGAACGGCGAGACCTTAATTGAGGATGAAAAAAACAGTCGCGAATTCTTCGGAAAGCGCAACTGTTTTTATTTTACGGTTATTTTTGTTTTAAAGATTTGCTTCGGTGAATCGAACGCGCCAAAGCGTAGATTTCATAGCCGCATCCGATCAGCGAGAAGACGATCGTCAATACCAAGTTGTATGTAAATTCTTTGGAAAATTCCGCGGAATTCTTCATATAGTGATTGAAAGCGTCGATTCCTTCCAAAGCAAGTCCCTCTTCGACGGCGTACCCGCTTGCAGCCAACACGTAGAGCAAGAAGAGGGTAAAAACGAGGCTGATCAAGGAAGTCAACGAGACGATGACGACCATTCCTTTGTTCTTCTTGCCGCCCAATTTCGAATATAGATACGCTCCCAAGATGACGGAGACGAACGCGCTGAGCGCAGAGATAAATCCCAAAAAGAACAAGACGACGAAGATGATGACGCCGACGAGCGCTCCTAAAAGGGCTCCGGCAAATCCTTTCGCGTAGTTGTTGGGCATCTGTTCAAATGTTTGATTCTCGCGTTCGATGGCGGCGTTTAAAGAGTCGAAACAACTGCGGTCGACGCGAATCGTCGCTTCATCGAGCGACAGAAGCACGGAATTTTCTTCGTCGAGACTTTCTCCGCACATCGGACAATATTCTCTTCCTTTTGCCCCTTTTTCTTTCAAAATCGCAAAGATCCTCTCGAGATGGTCGGGTAAATTTTTTATCAATCGTCCCATCGTTAAATCGTTGAATTGGAGAGAAATTCCGTAAAGCGTAGGTGAAACTTTCAAAAATTTTATTCGCGTTTCCCGAATCAGTTTGACGGCTGCGTTCTTGTTTTCTTCGCTCATATGGCAACTGATGTGAACGGCGAGGGGACTTTGAGTGTCCAGCGGACGAGCGAAAACGTTGGTCTCGTATCCTTCTAAATAACCGTACCCTTGGTTTCCGTTGATTTCAAAAGAACGGCTTTCCAGAAACTCACTGATTTTCTTATGCATAAAAATTCTCCTATCAATTAAATTATAAGCAATGGCGAAGAGCGATTTCAATGGCTATTCAACATTAAAAATATTATTCGGATTCGCCTCTTCGCTTCGATTCACAGAAACCGGTCCGAAGGGCTTCATGGGAAAGAAAGGGAAGCGAAATTTTAGACAGTTCAGAGGCAAAAGTGCGAAAATTTCGCATTTTCGGCGAGAATGAAATAAATGTTTTGATAAAGAAATTTACAATGCTAAAATAAAAGCAAGGAGAAGATTATGGGAACGTTAAGAAAACTAAAACTATCGATGAAATTGGACAAAAACCTTCGCCATACGCTGGTGAAAGGTACTCGGAACGAGATTTTGATCGACCTCGATGGCGATAAGCAAGCGGATTTGGCGCTTCTTGACACGACCGGAGACGGAGATATCGACACGCTGTCTGTGGATTTGAACGGAGATGGCGAGTTCAATCTCTACTTTCTGGATACCGATCGCAACCGCATTCCGGATACGATTATGATCGACGAAAAAGGAGACGGAAATCTGGAAGTGCTGGCGGCAGGAGAAGATGTTGAAAAGGGAATGCTGGTCGCGGCCGGAGCCGTTGCGGAAGCGATCCGTTTCGGCGAATATCTGGCGGAGTCGCTGGATAGAGCGCTGGACGATCTGGAAAAAGAGATCAAGTCGGTAAGAAAAAAACTGAAATGAGTCATAGTTTTTCGAAATTTACAGAAAAATAGAATGGGTTAGATCCCGAAAAAGGAGAAATTATGGCTATTAGGTATTATGTTTGCGAGCAATGCGGAAACGTTGCTGAAAAAGTCGTCGACGTGGGGAAACCGCTGTTCTGCTGCGGCTATGAAATGAAAGAGATGATCCCCGGGACAAAAGAAGCGTCCCAAGAGAAGCACATTCCGGTTTATACGTCGGAAGGAAATCGCGTTCATGTCGTCGTCGGTGAGGTCAGACATCCGATGCAGGAAGAGCATTTCATTCGCTTCATCGCATTGGAAGGCACAAAAAACAATCAGACGGCTTATTTAAGCCCGAACGACAGTCCGGAAGCGGATTTCGTTCTTTCGGACGGCGAAAAAGTCCGAGCCGTCTATGCTTACTGCAATTTGCACAGCATTTGGAAAAAATAGGAGGAAATATGGAAAACAAAAAATTCGTCTGCACCGTATGCGGCTACGAGTACGATCCGGAAGTCGGAGATCCGGATAACGGCATTGCGCCCGGAACGCCGTTTGAAAATCTGCCTGAGGATTGGGTATGTCCTCTATGCGGGTTGGGAAAAGACGTTTTCGAAGAAGTGAAGTAACTTCAAAGGGGATTCCGAAACGGAATCCTTTTTTATTGTCGGACTGATGGAATTGACGAAACATCGAGAGAATAGTATAATATCGTCGGGAGGTCGAATTATGGGACTTTACGAAACGGTAAGATATGAAGGCAATCATCAGGATTGGCTCATTTACAAATACAAGGAGACGGAATTCAACACCAGATCGAAACTGATCGTCTCGCAGGGACAGATCGCGATTTTGGTTCACAACGGGCAGATCGAAAAGATTTTGGAGGCGGGGAGTTACAAACTCAACACCGAACTTCTTCCTTTTGCCAAAGCATTCGTCAAAGGATTGCATTCCGGAAATCCGTATCCGTTGGAAATCTACTTTATCAACAAGCGGTTGAAACTGGACCTCTTATGGGGGACGGCAGATCCGATCGCGCTGATCGATCCGAAATATCGGATTCAGATTCATCTTCGCGTCCGCGGTCAGATCGGCATTCGGTTGGAGAATTACCAGTATTTTTTCCAAACTTTGGTCGGAACGCTGATCGTCGACAATTTCGTCTCTTTCGACGTCATCCGAAACTATTTTCGGGGTATTATCAATCAGAAGATCAAAACGACGCTTTCCAAATATGTCATCGAACAGGCGATTTCATATTTTGAAATCAATACCAAACTCGATGAAATTCAAAAGCAATTCAGCGAGGAACTGGCTTCGGAATTCGCGCGATTCGGTTTCGATTTGGTCAATCTCAGCATCGAATCGATCAATGCGCCGAAAGACGAACTCGACGCGCTGAACGAGATTCTTTACAAGAAAGCGGAATACGATCAACTCGGCGACAACGTCTACCGAACGACGAGAGGCTACGACGTTCTCGAAGAAGGGGCGAAGAACAACGCTTCGGCGGGAGCGTTTATGGGTGTCGGCCTCGGCGTCAATATGGCTCAGAATGCTTCGGGAGGATCGATTATCCCTCCTGCGGGATCGAATAAACGGTTCTGCGCCGTCTGCGGAAAAGAGATCCCTGAGGGTGCGTCGTTCTGTCCCGGTTGCGGTGCGAAGATCGAAACTGTCTGTCCGAAATGCGGCGGCAAGGTAAGCGAAGAACACCGCTTCTGCCCGAAATGCGGAGAAAAAATCAGATAAGGAGTGAAGAATATGAAAAATCGGATTATCGGATTCTGCGTGGCGTTATTGGGAGTCGTTTTGGCCGTGACGATTCCGTTTGTTATTGAAAACGCCTATCTGAAAGATGCCTATCTGGCCCTGTATATCGTAACGAAATGCCTTTATCTGTTCGTCTTTGTCGGACTTATCCTATATTTCTTTGTCAAAGGAAGCGCGAATACGACGATGTTCGGCGTTTTGGGGATTACCGCCGTATTCCAGTTCGTTCCTCTGGGAATTCGGGCTTTATCGTTTTACGAGTGCCATTTGGTCTATCCCGTCGTCGTCTTGATCGTCGGGTTTGCTATCTATCTGGCTGTCATCGGCGCGTTGATGACCATGAATCGGAAAATGGTCGCGTCCGATTTGAAATACGAAGGAAAAGAGATTCGCGTCGCCGAAGAAAAAGCGACTTTGGATCGGGGTGAAAACGATGGCCGATAATTCTCACGAATGTCCGAATTGCGGAAATTTGATGAAGTCGAACGAGAGTTCATGCCGATATTGCGGTAGCGGAAATCCGTCTTATAAATCGATCCGCGCCGAAACCATCTTCTCCAATTTCACTTCTTCCTCCCAAACGAAAAGTCAGAGTTCTTCTTCCTCCGAAAGCAAAAGCGGAGGCGTCGGCAACGTCAACTGGCTTCTCGCGATAGTTCTTCTGATCTGCTGCTGGCCGATCGGCTTGATCTACATCGTCTTGAAGATGTCCTCCAAGTAAGGAATGCGATTTCCAAAGCCCTGTCGAGGGCTTTTTTCTTTTTCGGAGGGAAAAGGGTGGAAACGCTTTCAATTTTTTCTTGACATCAAATTGGCAGATGTTATAATGAATTTAGATTACGGAAACCGCTTTCCGTAAAGAAAAAAGGGAGATTAGCGTATGTCTAAAACGAGAAAATCGATCGTTCTTTCCACGATGGTCGTGGCGGCGATGATTCCATTATCCTCCTGCGGCGGAGGAAAAAAATTGAGCAAGGATTCATTGAATATCTGCGTGTATGAAGGCGGATACGGGACGGAATGGATTAAAAACATGGCTCAAAAATACGAGGAGAAGACCGGTGTAAGCGTGAATTTCAAAGCTGACGCGAGCGTGTTGAGCCGGATCGAATCGGCTTTGAATCCGTCCAGCAGCACGGCGTGTTACGATATCTATATGTCGCACGATATCTCGTGGCAAACCTATGCCTCCAAAGGATGGCTGACTCCGTTAGACGATCTTTACGAAGAAGAAGTCGAAGGAACGGGAAAGAAATTTTCCGATCGCCTGATCGACGGTGCGAAAGAAGTTTCCTGCTATTCGTACAACGGCGAAGAGCATTACTACAAAGTCTGTTGGACGCAGGGCGTCGGCGGTATCGTCTACAATGTCGATATGTTCGAAGCCAACGGTTGGGAAGTTCCGACGACCTACGACGAATTGGTTTCGCTTTGCGAGACGATCGTCGCTTCCAATACCGGAGGAGGACACGGTTCCAGCGCGTCGATCGCTCCGTTTGCATGGTCGGGAAGCGCGAGACAATATTATTGGGATTACATCGTCTTCGAATGGTGGGCGCAATTGGCCGGACTTGATAAAATCGAACAGATCAAAAAATATCTCGGTCCGACCGGAGAATATGCGGACGGTTACGAGATGTACAATCCGGATACGTATTATAAAGAGTTCATTCAGGCTTACGATCTTTGGTACGACTTGATCGCACTGAATGCCGATTATTCGGTCGAAAACGCGTATTCGTCCAATCTTCTGGCCGCGCAGATGGCTTTCGTCAATCAAAATGCGGCGATGATTCCGTACGCGCACTGGGCCAAAAACGAAATCGAAAAGGCTGCGGGAGGCGATTTGGGATTCGACATCGCGATGATGGAAGTACCTGCGGTCGATTCCTCCGCCGTCGGCGTCAATTACAACGTCGGTTTCGGCGATTCGATCATCGTTCCTGCTAAGGCGGAGAACAACGATCTGGCCAAAGACTTCATTCGTTATATGGCGAGTTACGAGGCCTGCGCCGATTTCGTCGCGGATACGCAAGGGAGTTTTCTCGCTTTCGATTATGCCGACGTCAGCCTCTCTTCCGAAGCGGAAGGGGATACGTTCATCGCGTCGGTCAAGAAAAAGATCAGCGACAACACGAATTTCAATTTGGTTTCGACCAATCCGATCGCGGTGAGAACGACGGATATCATCATGCCGTGGATTAAAAACAATTACTATTACGCGGTGGCCTGTCAGGATTCGAGCAAATATACGGCGGAGACGGTCGGAACGACCATCTACAATACCGCGAAATCGGGATGGGCAAGTTGGCTCGGTTCGGCGGGTTTATAGCCGTCACGGAGTGAAAAGATGGAAAAAATCAGAAAATTGCCGAGAGAAAGGCGCAGAATACGCGGCAGCACGATCTTCGTGATTTTGATGTTGGCGTATCCTGTCGCGCACTTTCTTCTGATGTGGATCGGCGTCAATATCAATTCGATTTTCCTGACTTTCAAAAATTACAATTCCAGCGGAAATCTGGATTGGCTGACTTGGGACCATCTCTTCGACA
The DNA here is from genome assembly GCA_048359995.1 of Bacilli bacterium. Classification (GTDB taxonomy): domain Bacteria; phylum Bacillota_I; class Bacilli_A; order RFN20; family CAG-449; genus UBA3210. Next base: position 12,861 of record DBGCPK010000003.1, read on the forward strand.
ATTACAGGATTTTGTTCCTGTCGTTCAAAGATCCGAATACCCGTCAGATGTTCTTCGTTTCTCTGGGGTATTTCGTGGTCAGTTGCCTGATAACACTACCGATCGCAATGTTCTTTTCGTACTTCATGTTCAAGAAAATCAAGGGAAACGGATTTTTCAAGATCATCTTCTACCTTCCGTCTATTCTCCCTCTGGTGATCCTGACATTGGTATTCTCCCTTTCTTTAGATCCTTCGATCGGTATTGTTTCCTATCTTTCGGATTTGCTTCACGCCAAAGCGCCGGCTTTCTTCATCGGCGATAACGCCAAGTACACCGTTTACTTTTTCTGCATTTGGGCGGGAATCGGATACGATGTCATCCTTCTCAGCGCGGGTATGAGCCGAATTCCAAGGGAGATTCTCGAATCGAGCAAGATCGACGGAACCGGTACGATGCGCGAATTCTTCCGCATTATCGTTCCGTTGACTTGGCCGACGATCACGACTTTGTTCGTATTGGGGATGATGTCGGTCTTCAACGTCTACCTGCAACCGTTCTTTCTGACGGCGGGGCAGTACGGAACGACGACGATCGGTTTGCAGATCTACTGGATTTCTCAGGGAAATACCAATTTGCAGACCGGAGCGACGTTAGGATTGTTCTGCTCTTTGATCGGCGCGCCGATCATTCTCGGAGTAAGAGCGCTGATGAACCGGTGTTATGCCGACGTCGATTTTTAAAAGGAGAGAAGCGGTATGTTTTCAAAAATAAAAAAGCGGTTCAGGGCGAAGCGGCAGGAAACTCTCGCAATCAGGAACGATCCTTTGTACAAGAGACACGGCGGAGAAAAGGTTCTCTTCGCGGTGATGTTTCTCATCTTCGTTCTGTTTGCAATCTCATTCATCTTTCCGTTTCTCTGGGTATTGATGAATTCGTTTAAAAACAATGGAGAATTTTTTCGGGGGAATTTTCTCGGCTTGCCGAAAGAGTGGACATTCTCCAACTATATCGAGGCATTTCAGTTCCGCGAGCAGTATTCCGGATTTACGATTTTCCAGATGCTGGGAATGTCGGTGCTGATCGCCGGATTGGGAACGATCGTCACGGTACTTACTTCTTCCTGCGCGGCTTACGTCGTGGCGAAGTACAAATTTCCGGGAAGAGGTCTGATCTTCGCCGTCGTCATGTTTTCTTTGATCGTTCCGATCGTCGGAGCTTTGCCTTCGCAAGTGCAGTTGATGGAGTCGCTCGGATTGAAAGATACCGTGATCGGCTGCATCTTCCTCTATTCCGGCGGATTCGGCATGAACTTTCTCCTGCTGTACAGTTTCTTCAAGAATTTGTCTTGGAGTTACGTCGAGGCGGGATACATCGATGGTGCCGGCGACGCGAAAATCTTTTTCAAGATCATCGTGCCTTTGGCGAAAGGACCGATCATCGCGATTACGATCATTCAGCTCATCGGTTTATGGAACGATTACATCACGCCGTCGATCTATCTTCCGGATATGCCGACGATCGCCGTCGGACTCAATTATATGACCAAACAATTGCTGGAAACCTATTCCTTGTATACCGTGGTTTTCGCGGCGATTGTGATCGCGTTACTTCCGATCATCGTAGTCTTCTGCTGCTTTTCCAAAACGATTATGGAGAACACTACGGTGGGCGGTTTAAAGGGATAAACTTACTTTTGATTCGAACCGTAGTTCGGATAGAACGGATTTCTTTGAAAAACACAGGAGGATAAGAAAATGAAAAGAAACAGATTTTTGATGATTTTGGCCGGTGCGGTGCTCGCCGGCGCGGTGGTAGGCTGCGGAGGAAACAAGGAATCGTCGTCGGTAACGAACTCGGTTTCATCGGCAGGCACGACAAGCGAAGAGGCAAGTTCTTCCCCTTCCGAAGAAACGACTTCTTCCGCGAATGAGGAAACGACGTCTTCGACGGAGCCCGTTTCTTCCGTCAGTTCGGAGACGAATACTTCGGAAAACGGTTTGCCAGCAGGAGCGGAGGAAGTCCTCTATCACATCGAGAGCGAAGCGGTGAGCGAACCGGATCATCTGTTCTACTGGAACGATCAGGGCGAAACCGGTCACGTGATTCAAGTCAATCACGCTTATCAGTTGGACGGGGTATACTATTTCTCTTACGAAGAAACGTCGACGACTACCAATGCGGACTGGGGTTGTTGCTTCCAATTGTTCTATAAAAACTCGAATTTGACGGAAAACACCAATTACAGCGTTTCGATGACGATCCATTCCGATGTCGCGGGAAAGATTCGCGTCAACGGGACGGAAGTCGAATTGGTTGTCGGCGACAATGAGGTTTCGGTTGACTATCAAGAGGGCAGCGGCGCTTCCCTTGCGATTATGATGGGGACATATGCCACTTCGGCGACGAACATCACCGCGGCGAATATTTCCATTTCCGATCTGAGTTGGGGAGAACCTCAAGGCGAAGTATTGGTCACTTCTTCGATCGGAACGGCCGTCGCCAAAATCAGCAACGTCAAATGGACCGATGCGGAAGGTCAAGTTGCCGCGTCGATTCTCGATTCGGCGGATGCGGAGACGACATTGGTTATGAACAGCGATCAGGCTGCCGCGTTGGCGAATCCGGGTCAACTTGCTTTCTGGTACGATCAGAATTGGTGCGGTTCTTCCGTGACGGCTTCGGGAAATATCGACGAAAGCGGATTTACCGCCGATTACACGACCGATTCCGGCTTCTGCTGGTTCGGCGTTCAGTTCTTCTACAAGAGCGCCGCGCTGAATGAAGGAAGCGAATATACCCTGACGATGGATCTCAACATCACCGCGGGCGGTTGGATCACGATCAACGGCGTGAAAGTCAAACTGACCGAAGGGGACAATCAGGTCGAAGTCACCTATACCGAAACGGCGCAAGGCGTTTCGCTCAACATTCAGATGGGAATCAACGTCGGCTAATCCGACCGAAAATATGAAAAGGGCGAATAAAGTCATTTTGGGCGGTTGTCTCGTTTTGAGCATCGTCGGTTGTTCCGGTAAAACGAAAACATCGCTTATCTCTTCCGTGCAGAGTTCCGTCGGAGAATCTTCCGTCGGGACTTCTTCGCAGGAGAAGACGAGCCTTATTTCGTCGATATCCCCGTCGTCCGCATTCGCGGAGTCTCTCGATGCGCCGTTCGGCATTGCGGCAACTTTTCTGAGCGAACGGAATTCGGTTACGCTGGCGTGGTCGACGGAGTACGCTTCGTCAATCGACGGGATGGAGATCGAATTTTACGGAGAATCTTCGGAAATCGCGCTGAAAGCATTCGTAAATCTAAACGGCGGCATAGTCGAGGGAAGTTCCGCGTTGAAAGAAGGAACGTATTTTTTCCGCGTCCGCGCAGTGAAAGGCGAAGAAGTCTCCCCTTGGTGCGAGACCGACGAGGATGGAAAATCATTGCAACTCGTCATCGAAGGCAAAACCCCGATTTCCGCACCGCTGGGATTGGTAGTCGACGATACGGATGAGGGGTGGCTGGTCAAATTCGCACCGGTTTCCGACGCGGTTCAATACAAGTTGTACATCTGTCGCGGCGACGAAGTTGTCGTCGAAGAGAGATTCGACGCCTCTTATGCATCGACCGGATACGCTTACGACTCTTCCGTTTTGGAAAGCGGAGAATACGACGTCTATTTGAGTGCGATCGACGCAGAGGGAAACGAAAGTTCGCGTTCTTCCGGATGCCGCAAGAAGATCGCCAGTCGCGTTCCGACTCCCGAATTTTCGAGTGCGGAATTCGCGGAAGAGACGAGAATTCTCTCGGTGACGTGGGAAGAAAATTCCGCTTTGGAAGCGGTGAAAGTCAAATTGCTGAATCCCGAAGGCGAGGAAGAATATTCTTCCGACGTCGAAGGAAATCACCGCGTCGACTTGGCGGAAAGCGATCTGAACTCCGGTACCTTTGTTTCGGGAAGATACGTTCTTCTTCTCGTCGGGGTGCAGGATGGTCTTCTCTCGGAGGAAGTCCGAAAGTCGATTTACATTCAGGGAAGCGGTCCTATCGCGGAAGAAGATCTTCCGATCATTTGGGGAAACGACGATTTGCCTATCAAGATCGAGGGCGCGGGCGTCTGGATTTATCTCGACAATAGCGGGATCGGAATCACCGAAGACACGTCCTCCTCTTTCGATGTGGAGATCGACTTTGAAGGCGTTGCCGACGAAGACAGCCTCTTCAAGGACTATGCGACGGGCGGCATTCACGCGATTACCGTCTCCGACTATCGGTTCGACGATTTCCGCGCAGAGGGGAATACGGTCAGGTTGTACGTGTTACTTTCCGCCGGACTTCGCGATGAAAACGCCTATACGCACCATTTTACCATCACTTTGAATTCGGGCGAAAAGATCTACCGCGCCGAATTGAGTTTCTACAATAACGCTGTCGTCGGACAGCCATCGGTTTAAAAAGGAGAAATTATGAAAAAAATAAGAAATTGTGCAGTGGCTTTGGGAATTTTGATTTCCGCGGGAAGCCTTTCTTCCTGCGGAGGTTCTTCCGTCAAAGTCAACAAAGGAGAAAAAATCTGGACGGATAAAATCTTTTACGATAGTTCTCTGGAAACGCCGGAACAGGTTTCCGTTCGCTTGGAATCCGATTCGAAAGTGGAGTCGATCCGGATTTCGACGCACACGTATACGAAAGGTTTTGCATTCAAAAACAACGTGTTGACTCTGTCTTCGGAAATCATGGGGGAACAATATGTTTCCGACAGCACGGACGATCAGATGATCGTATCTTTTAAAAACGGGACGACAAAACGGGTTCCGATCATGATCTGCACCAAAATCATCACGACCGCGGAAGAGTTTCAAGCGATCAACGACGATTTGGACGGCGTGTATGCGTTGGGGAACGACATCGATCTGAGTTCGATTGCCAATTTCGAACCGTTGGGATATTTCTTCGATTCGGAAACCAATACCGACAATCACTATTTTCACGGAATTCTGGAAGGAAACGGCTATACCGTCAAAAACGCGAATGTCCTTTGGAGTACATCTAAAAAGGGATACAGCTCTTCCGACGGCTTTTACGTTTGGGATTCGGTAGACGTTTACAATAACGGATCGCTCTTCGAATCCGAAGCGCATACTTCCGGAAACAATATCGGGCTGTTTCAGATCATCGGCAGCGCCGGCGTGGTCAGAAACGTCAATTTCTCCAACATCAAGGTCAGAGGCAGAACCATCGTCGGCGTCATCGCGGGAAACAATTCGGGAACGATCGAAAACTGCAAAGTTCTTTCCGATTGTTCGGTGGAAGGCGGAACGCATTTCTACGACAACGATTGCAATATCGCCGGCGTCGTCGGCATCAATGCCGCGTCGGGAACGATATCGAATACGGTTTCCTACGTTTCGGATATCTCTTTCCCTGACGTCTTCATCGATTACAGCGACGAATACAAAGGGAAGATCGGAAACGGCTGGGATCACACCGCTTCGGAGGGAAATACCGATCCGTCGTGGAAGTATGCGAACGTCGATCGCCCGTTGATGAATTACGGCGACGACGGAAGCATTTCCGACACCGGCAGAAAAGAAACCGACAGCAACGGGACTCAATCCAACGGCGTTTACGCGTTTGTCGGAAAAAACTGGGGAACGATTTACAATTCTTACGCGAAAAGTTTCAATCAAACGCCGTATGAGGGAAGTTCTCGCGAAGTTCAATTCGGACAGACGCATTTAGGCGCGGTCAAACCGGGTTCGGGCGAGTCGAATATGGGCGATCAATCGTCCTGCTCGACGAAAAGCGAAAGCGATCTGAAATCGGCGGCGTTGTATGCCTCCTACGACGAGGAATACTGGAACATCGCCGACGGAAGCGAACCGGCGTTGAAATGCCCGATTTACGCTTACGATATCGCCGAATAAAACACTTACAATTGAAATGAGGGAAGTATGGTCAAATATTATTATTCCGGACGAGATTTCGTCATCGAGGATTTTCAGCGCGCGAAGACTTTTTCGTCCTTTCTTCCTGCGATAGCCGGAAAAAAGGGAAAACCGATTTGGGCATTCTACTGTTCCAAAGGGCAGGCTCTCGCAGGGTTCGGCGTGAACAGCAAAGAGACGCCGATCACGCCTTTCGAATCGGCGAATTCGGCTTATCAGAATATCGCGCTGAAAGGATTCCGCACGTTTGTCCGCTTTCAAGATCGGACGATCGCGCCGTTTTTCGATGAAAGCGGCGCTTCGCGGAAGATGATCGTCCACCGAACCTATTTGGAAATCGAGGAAGACAACGACCTTTTCTTTCTCCGCGTCACCTATTCCACCGTACCGGAGGAAAGTTATGCCGGATTGATCCGAAAAGTCGAATTGACTCCGAAAGCGTCGGGGGAATTCGAAATCGTCGACGGTCTTCCGATCATCTTCCCTTACGGATTGAGCAATTACTGCTACAAGGAGTTGGTCTCCCTCATGGCGGGATATTGTCAGGTTTTCGGAAAAGAAGACCGATTGCCGTTCATCAAATTCAAAACGTCGACGGAAGATTGTTCGGAAGTCAACGAGATCGCATCGGGAAACGGATATGTTACGCTCGACGCGTTTGGAAATCGCTTCTTTCCTCTCGTCGATCCGTATACGGTATTCGGCGAAGATACATCTTTAATTCGACCGGAAGGGCTGCAAGGAAAATCCTACGAAGAGCTTCTTGAAAGCGAAGAGCAGACGGAAAATAAACTTCCGTCGGCCTTTTCGCTGAATCGGATCGAGTTGAATTCGGGGCAGACCTACGCTTTTTTCAGCGTTTTCGGGTCTTTCGACGATCGGAAATGCTTTGAAGAAAAACTCGGAAACTTGACTTTGTCCGATGTCGAGAGGATGATCGAAAGGAGCGAAGAAATCGTCGAAGAACTGATTCGACCGATGAAGATAAGAACTTCCGATCGCATTTTCGACGAATATTTCCGCCAGTCCTATCTCGATAACTGCCTGCGCGGTGGATTTCCGACGTTATTGCAGGAAGATCAGCCGTATTATCTTTATTCGCGGAAGCACGGCGACATGGAAAGGGACTACAATTCGTTTCGGATTCCTTCGAAATACTATTCTTCGGGGTCGGGGAATTTCCGCGACGTCAACCAGAATCGTCGGAACGATCTCTATTTCGCGCCGTATTTGAAAGACTACAACATTCACCTGTTCTTCGATTTGATTCAGATCGACGGGCAGAACCCTTTGAACGTACGCCCGCCTCTTTTTCGGAGAAAAAGCGATTTCGACGAATCGGTTTTCGCCTCTGTGAAAAGCCCGTTGAAAGAAAAATTGATCTGCTTGTCTTACGGCTTCGAACCTTCCGAGATGTTTACGCTTTTGAAAGACGGCGAAGACGGATTCCGCTGCGAAGAGATTTTCGAAAAAGTGCTGAAAATGTGCGCGCAGACGAGCGAAGCCGATTTCGGCGAAGGATATTGGATCGACCACTGGACGTATAACGTCGATCTATTGGAAAATTATCTTTCGGTTTATCCGGATCGCATGGAAGAGGCGTTGTTCAGGGACGACTATCGCTACTTTTACAGTCCGGTTTACGTACAACCGCGCGAAGAGAAGTATTGCCTTCTCCCCGACGGAAAAATTCGACAATACGGAGCGGTCGACCTGAAAGAACTGAAAATCGAATGCGAAAAAACCGGATTCGACATCCGCAAAACCGCATGGTTGAAAGATCGGGACGGAAAGGAGATTCGCGTTTCGCTGATCGCCAAAATCGTCCACCTGATCGCGATCAAGTTTTCGACTCTCGATCATCGTCAACTCGGCATCGAGATGGAATGCGAAAAGCCGGGGTGGAACGACGCGATGAACGGTTTACCCGGACTCTTCGCTTCCGGAGAAAGCGAAAGCATCGAGTTGCTTCGTCTGGTTCTTTTCGCGGAAGATCAGTTGAAGCGATTTTCCGACAGAAAGGTCGTTCTTTTGAAAGAACAGGAAGATTTTCTTCGCGCGCTTGGCGAATTGACTTCCCGTTTGGAAGAGGGAAAGTTGACGCGCTTTGATTTTTGGGATCGATCCGCGACTCTTCGGGAAGATTTCCGTTTGAATGTCCGAAAGTGCGTTTCCGGCGAGACGAGGGAGATCGGCGCAAAAGAGATCCGAATTTATCTTTCCTCGTTCGAACGCGTTCTCGCCGACGGATTGAAACGGGCGAAAAGCATCGGAAAAGGTCTTCTTCCTTCGTATTGGGTCTATCGCGTCGAGGATTACGAATTGACCGGAAAGACGACGCATTTAGGTTATCCGAGCGTTCGCGTGAAGTCGTTTGCCTACGAAGAACTGCCTCCTTTTTTGGAAGCCTGCGCGCGGAGTTTCAAACTTCCGAAGGAGATGCTGAGCCGAGACCTCTATGAAAATATCAAAAACAGCGGAATTTACGACCGGAAATTGAAGATATACAAGACCTGCGCGCCGATCGACGACGCCCCGTTTGAAATCGGACGGATCCACGCCTTTACCAAGGGGTGGTTGGAAAGGGAATGCGATTTTCTTCACATGACCTACAAATATCTTCTCGGACTTCTCAAAGGAGGTTTTGTCGACGAATTCTACGAAGAAAGCCGAACGAATCTCGTCTGCTTCATGAATCCGGAAGTCTACGGGCGCAGTACATTGGAAAATTCATCGTTCATCGTTCCGAGCAACAATCCGGATTCCAAGTTGCATGGTCGGGGTTTCTTCGCGCGCCTGACGGGGGCGAATACCGAATTGCTGCAAATAGGATCGCTGCTCTTTTTCGGCGAACGTCTCTTCGTCGTCGAAGACGGACAGTTGAAATTGAATCTGAACCCTCTTCTGAAAAAGGAAATGTTCGACGATCAAAACGAAGTCTCTTTCCGCCTCTTCGATTCGACCGAAGTCGTGTACGTCAACGACGAGAGAATCGACACGTATCCGTCGGTCAAGTTCATCGCTTACGAAGTCGACGGAAAGCGCTATACGGAAATCAAGGGAAAGATCGCCGAAGACCTTCGAGACGGGAAAATTCGGCGGATCAAAGCGTATATCGGCACGGGAGAATAAGGAGGAGTTATGGCAGGAATCAAACTCAAACACATCTACAAGGTTTACGATAACGGCGTCAAAGCCGTCAGCGATTTCAACATCGACATCGAGGACAAGGAATTCATCGTCTTCGTCGGTCCTTCCGGCTGCGGAAAATCGACGACGCTTCGAATGATCGCCGGTTTGGAAAAGATATCTTCGGGCGATCTGTACATCGGTGATAAAATCGTCAATCACCTTGAACCGAAAGACCGCGATATCGCGATGGTGTTCCAAAATTACGCCTTGTATCCGCATATGAGCGTGTACGAAAATATGGCGTTCTGTTTGAGAAACGCCCACCTCGAAAAGAAAGAGATCGACCGTCGAGTCAAAGAGGCCGCGCGGATACTCGACCTCGAAGACTATCTCGACCGAAAACCGAAAGCGATGTCGGGTGGGCAGAGGCAGAGAGTCGCGCTGGGACGGGCGATCGTCCGGAATCCGAAAGTCTTCCTTTTGGACGAACCGTTATCCAACCTCGACGCGAAACTCCGCGCGCAGATGCGCACCGAAATCACCAAACTGCACAAGCAGTTGCAGACGACGTTTATCTACGTTACCCACGATCAGGTCGAGGCGATGACGATGGGGACGAGAATCGTCGTGATGAAAGACGGCGTCGTTCAGCAGATCGATACGCCGTTGAACCTTTACAACAAACCGAAAAACAAATTCGTCGCCGGATTCATCGGCACGCCGCAGATGAATTTCTTCGAAACGAGCCTGCGCGTGGATCGGACGGATTTGGTCTTCGGCTTTAACGATGGAAGCGAAATCCGTTTTCCGCGTTCCTCTTTCTTGAAACTCGACGTTTCGTATCTAGACGAAAATCGAAAGGTGATTTTAGGCGTCCGACCGGATCGCCTGAAAGTCTCGGGCGAGGGACTTCTTGCGACCGTCGTCAACATCGAACAATTGGGAAACGAAACGCTTCTTTATTTAAACGCCGAATCTTCCGACCAAACGTCCGTCTCGGTGAAAATGCCCGCGGATTTTTCCTGCGCGCTCGGAGAGAAATTGCGCTTGACTTTCGATGCGGACGCAGTGCATCTATTCGACGCGGAAAGCGAACGCTCTCTGCTCGATGAAATTCCTCTTTTTTCTCGGATAACGGGGGAGATCGAGGAAAACAGACTGATCCTTTTCCATAGCGAAAGGGCTTTGCCATCGAGATATTCCGGACTTTCCGGAAAAATTCGTCTGGCGATTCCTCCCGAAAGTTATCGAAAAGGAGACGATTTCCGTCTCGACGTCCTCGCTTCGGAAGAGTTCGGAGGAGAACTTCTTTTGACTTTGAATAACGGAGGTGATGCTTTCTTCCTCCGCGTTCCGAAAGAAACGGAAATCGGCGCAACCTTCCCTTTCAGCCTCCGATACGATCGGATTACGGTCGAAGACGAGACAGGGAAAACGTTGATCGAACCGATGGCTGAAAAACAGTCGTTAAAAGGAAAAATCGTCGAAGAAAAGATTCGCGAAGACGGGCGTCGGTACTTGACATATTACTACGTTTTCGGCTCGGAAAGAATAGAAGCATCTTTGGATAAGGTGATAAAAATATATCGCCTTTCGGGGAAAAAATTCAAAAAACAGGAATTTCGTTTTGAAATTCCGATTTCGGCGATCGCGTTGAGCGAAGAGGGGATATCGGCGGAAGTGAAAGAAACCATCGACTTCGGCGATCTTCAATATTTAAGAGTAACGGTGAACGGTTGCGATCTGTTCGTCGTCGGCAACGCGGAGGTCGGCGATCGCGTTCGTATCGGCTTTGACGCCGAACAAATCGATATTTACGATCAAAATGAGGTGAGATTATGCTGAAAAAAAGGAAATTGCCGCTTCTTATAGGCGGAGCATTGCTCTTTAACGTCTCCGGCTGTTCTTTGTTTTCGTCCGACTCGAATGCGGGAACTTCCTCGGAAAACGCGTTTTCCGTTTCGTCGGATAAGGGAACGGAGGATTCTTCGAACGCTTTTTCCTCGTCGGAAATCGCTTCCGAAAACGCTTCCTCTTTTCCCGTGGATTCCTCTTCTTCGGAGCAGAATAGTCCGGTCGACCTTCTCGCCGACGTTCCGATGTCTTCGTGGGAGTGTTGGAGTCAGGAAGCGGAAGACGAAAATTGGTATACGATCTCGGATCGTTCGATCGAAGTCGCCTTTGCCAACTCTGTCGAATCCAACGAGTATTGGACTACGCAAATCAAGTACTCCGGACTGAAACTGATCGCGGGTGAAGAATATACGTTCAAACTTTCCGTTACTTCGAGCATTTCCCGAAAGGTTGAAATTCTCTTGCAGGATTTCACCAACGGAAATTACGGTGCGGTCTATATCGCCGACGTGATCGATCTGACGGCTTCGGAAACCTACGACTATTCGGTAAAGTTCACTCCGGATTCGTCGATGACCTGCCTTTTCGGCTTGATGTTAGGGGCGATCGAAGGAAACACCTATTCCGAAACTCACGTCGTCGAGATGAAAGGCGCGGAAGTCTGGGGGATTACTTCCGGATCTTACGAACCGATTCTCCCCGACGACGAAGAAACGCCGCAGTCGGTGACCATCGGCGATACTGCTTACGATTTGTATTGGTCCGATGAATTTTCGGGGAACGCGTTGAGCGAAGCGTATTGGACTTACGATGTCGGAACCGGAAGCGGCGGTTGGGGCAATAACGAAAAACAATATTATACGCAAGGAAGCAATTTGAGCGTGTCGGACGGCGTCCTGACGATTACCGCGCGAAAGGAAAATCTCAACGGCTGCGAGTATACTTCTTCGCGGATAAAGACGCTCGACAAAGTTCATTTCACGTACGGATACGTCGAAGCGCGAATCCGCGCGCCGCTGTTTTCCGGTGCGTGGCCGGCATTTTGGATGCTCGGCAACAATTTCGAAACGAAAGGATGGCCTTTCTGCGGAGAGATCGACATTTACGAATCGGTCAATTCGGAAAATATCGCGTACGCCACTTGCCATTGGAACGCCGTCGGTTCGGACGGAAGTTATTCGCCGACGACTTACGGCCTTTCCACCTCTACCTCTTCGCGCGAAGAGTGGCACCGCTACTCGATTCTCTGGACCGAAACATCGATCATTGCCTACGTCGACGGGACGGCGTTTTATGAAATCGACATCACGCCGGAAGAGTTGGACTGTTTTCACCGAGATTTCTTCATTCTCTTCGATCTGGCAATCGGAGGAAACTGGCCCGGATTCGACATTTCTTTGGATTCGGAAGCGAATATGTATGTTGATTATGTTCGCGTTTACCGCTAAAATAAAAGCATGAAAAGGGTATTTATCGATAAAGAGCGAACGGAAAAGTACAAAAGAAAAAGGCGCAATCTGTATCTCTTTTTGGGCTTTCTTTTCGCGCTTTTTATCGTTTCGCTGGGCCTGTCTCTGCATTTTGCATCGCGGGAAAACGCGAATCTGCTTTTCGGATCGATGTCGCTTTTCGGAGTCATCGTGCTGATAGTCGTCTTCTATTCGTTGACGATGATCGCCGGACCTCTGTCGTTTTTGATCCGAAATTATTCCGACGCAACGTCCTTTCCTCATCGCAAAATAAAGGGAACGGTGCTTTCCGTCCGCACGATTATCGAGAGAAACGTCGAATTCGACGAAATCGCGCTGTCCACGCAAAGCGGAGAAATGCTCGCGCTTTTACTCGAAAGCGGAGAATTTCCTTCGGAGGCTGTCGGAAAAACGCTTTTTTTCGATATCTACGAACGTCTGATCGTTTCGTATTCGGAGGAAGATAGCGATGAATAAGGCGATCGATCGTCGAAAAGCGGGACATTTTCTGCTGGATTACGCTCACCTTCTAGCCCTGTCCGCGGTCGTTCTCGTTCTCTTGATCTGGGGGACGTTTCATTTCGTTACGCGCGCGACGAGAGAAGAGAAACTTCGCTTTTTTCTCGGCGCTTACGACGTTTCGGAGATCGGGTTGGAACGGGAATTGAGAATGCAATTCGGAGAATCCGGATTGAGAGAAGTCGAGTTTCACGTCTATTCGCCCGCTTCAAACAAATATTCGACGTACTTTTACTCGACCGCCGCCAACTGCGATTTCATCGTCCTCAAAGAAAAGGATTTGCTGCTTCTGAAAGAAGACGTCGGATTCTATTTCCGTTCGATGAATGAAAACCTGATTTCCGCCTTGTGTCCGTCGGATTTCGACTTTGACTTCTATGTTTACGAAGAGAATATTTTCGGAATCAAGATTCACGACTATTTGAATTCGGAATACGACCGACGCTTGGATTTTTCCTCGTGGCTGGCTTTTTCAAATCCGGAAAATGAGGAATATGACGATCACTTTTACCTTTTGATCGGAGAAAAAAGCCCGAATTTCGCGTCGGATTCGGATTTGGGCGCTCAGGCGGGACGTTATCTGATCGAAAGATTCTATCGGGAGGAAAACGCATGAAAAAGCCTTATCGATTGCCGGCGAACAGAAAAGAATTGTTTTTCGACCTTGTGAAGAATCGGTTCTTTACCTTGGTTTCTCTCAATATCATGACTTTCTTTTTTCTTCTTCCGGCGGTGCTTTTCATCTTTTATGCCGACAACATCGTCTTGGCCGAAGAGAATGCGACCAGCGTCGTTCTGACGTCGATCGTATGGGGAATCATGATTCCGTTGATCGGATTCGCGGGTTTGGGATTCGGAGGTCTGTTCTACACTCTTAAAAAATTGATTTGGAACGAAGGGACGCTGGCTTTCGGGGATTTTCTGGAAGGAATCAAAAAAAACGGGAAGAGGTTCTTTTTGTATTTTGTCTTTCTCGGCGTCAGTTTTCTCTTGCTCAACGTCGCTTCCGCGGCTTTGGCATCGTCGGAAGATCTGCACTGGGCGGCGAAAGGAGTATGTTTGGGATTGATGATCCTTCAACTGATTTTTCTTCTGATGCTTCTGATGTACGTGCTTCCTCAGGAGATTCTCTACGCCGATCGGGTGAAGGTCATATTTTCCAACGCGGCGAAGTTTTTGGCCGGCACTTTCTTCAAAACAGTCGGCGTCTTCCTTTTAAGCGGATTTCCGTACGTTCCTTTGTTCTTCGACTTTGCTCCGATCGTCCAGTACGTCTTCCTGACGATCGCCGCGTTATTTTCTTTCAGTTATGCCGCTTTGCTCTGGACGCTCAACGCGCACGAGGTTTTCGATCGAACGATCAATCGGAATTATCCGGAAATTATCGGCAAAGGATTATATCCTTCCGAAAAAAAACTTACGGATCATCATAATGATTGAAATTTTTACCAATTGCTTTTAAAATAAAAATTATTGTCGGAGGAAGCGTATGATTACCATTTATGACATCGCCAAATATTGCAACGTCGCCCCCGGGACGGTGTCCAAAGTCATCAACAACTATCCGAATGTATCCAAGAATACCAAAGAAAAAGTGCTGAAAGCTCTCGACGAATTGCATTATCTACCCAATACGCTGGCGAAAAGCCTCGGAAGCGGGAAGTCTTACAACGTCGGCGTGTTGATGTATACGGGGGAAGGCACACCGTTTTTCAAGCAGAACCTCTTCATCGACATTTTGGAAAGCATTCGCCATTATCTGGAAAGCCAAAACTACGACCTGCTGCTCGTCAGCAAGAACGTCGCCGGAAAATCGGAAACCTATCTCGATCATTGCTACGCGAGGCATATCGACGGTCTGGTTCTCTTCGGGGATTTTACCAGTGGAGCGATGCAGGATTTGATTCACTCGGACATTCCCTGCGTCGGTTTCGATTACGTCGGAAACGATATTTCGGGCGTCTTTTCCGACAATTACGAGAAGATGACCTTGCTCATCGAGCATTTGATCGAATTGAAACATCGCGACATCATCTTCATCCACGGCGAAGACAACGAGATCACCAAAGCCCGAATCAAGGCGTTCAAAGATACGTTGAATCGCCATCAGATCGCTTTCGATCCGTCGATGCTCGTTCAGGGGCAATATTGCGACATCAACGGAATGCACGACAAAACGCTGGAAATCCTTTCCCGTCCGCATCGTCCGACGGCAATCATGTATCCGGACGACTACGCGGCGATCGGCGGAAAGAACGCGGCGTACGAACTGAATCTGTCCGTTCCCGTCGATCTTTCGATCACGGGATTCGACGGCATCACGATCGGGCAGGTCGAACGGCCGAAATTGACAACGATCAGGCAGAACACGCAGAAAATCGGAGAAGCGCTTGCAAAAAAACTTCTCGGCATCATCACTAAGGAAAAACCTGCGCAGGAGCTTCTCTGCGTCGAAGGGGAATTCATCGTCGGGGAAACGACGTGGTTTCCGACAACCCGAGTCGACAGATAACGACGGATAAGGAAAAATCGGAATCGAAGTCCGATTTTTTTTATAGCATTGCGTTTTCGCGTAAATAAAAGAAGATAAAAAAGAGGGGGAATCCCTCGGGATTGGATAAAATATCGGCAAAGAGAGATGAGAGACAGATAAAAAGCCCTCGCTGTTTGCGAGGGCAAAAGGGGACAAAAGCGTCTATTTCTGCAATCCCAAATAGCGGAGATGGGCATTGTCATAGAGAACGCTTCCGTTTTCGCTGGTCAGGTAGATGCGAAGTTCGTATCCGTTTTTCGGCATCGTCAGCGTCTTCGTATAAGCGGTGTATTCCGTGGAGTCGACAGAGATCTTTTCGCTCGAAATCAACCTTCCGTTCGATTGATAATAGAATAATTCGACATTGCCGACGGAATCGCTATCCGCCAGTCGAGCGTCGAGAGAAAGTTCGAAAGTGAAGTCCTCATAGGCATCGGTGATCCGTTGATAGACGTACTCGCCGTATTCTCCGTCCGACGTCTTTTCGCCGGCGGTCAGTTTCAGCGCGAACGCTCCGTCGTTAGATAGGGAATCGAACGAAAGCGTACCTTTGGAAGAAGAGTCCTCTTTCCAACCGAAATAGGAATTGTCGCGGCTGTTCGTCGCGGTCTTTTCAAACGATCCGTTGGATAATTTGTTGACGACCGGAGTTTGCGTCAAGGTCGGTATGTCCAGATTGTCCGGATTGTTTTTCGCATAAGGCGCATTGTAATTCTTATTGGTGTAATATTGAGAAGCGATATCGAATGCGGTATAGGATACGGAATCGACGATCATATAGTCCTCTTCGAAAGTCGGTTCTCCCGGCCATGCCGGCGGAAACCAAACGCCGATCCAAAGCGGCATGTTGGTGGTCGGAATCACCGCGGCGTCTTCTTCGTAAACGGAGCAGATGTAATGGCCGTCGACGAACCAGTCGATTCGACCGAATCCGGTATTCAGAAAATTGGTATACCAGTCGAACGTATAGGTGTGGAATTCGCCGTCATTGAAATAAAAATAAGAAGAGTTGTCTATTTTCTGGGATAGCGTATTGGTATGGGTGGTCCAAGAAGTGTACATTCCGTGCTTGTAATGCGTTCCGTCATCGGCCGTCGCGCCGATTTCGATATCGATCTCGTTTTGGGAAGTAGCCTCGTTGCCCGTCGTCGTCGCGTAAGTCCACATCGTGGAAACTGCGCCTTCGCGCGGCAGTACTTTCATTCGGATTTCGTATCGCCCCGTGCCGAGATTGTTCTTCGAGAGAATGCAAGCGCCTTCCGGCATCGCGTTTTCATCGTAGTACATTCCTTTACCTTTCAGGGCGAGATACGTTTCGCTGCCTTCCTTGATGTAGTAAAGGTTGCGAGACTGAACGCCGCTGTGCTCGTAACCGTTCACGGTGTTGTGCCATGCGCCGTCCAACGCGTACCAAAGCGAACCATCCAAACCGTCGGAAAAATCTTCGTCGATATTCAGCGAAGTGTCCGAATCGTAGTCCACTCTTTCGGCGATCTTCGAGTAATAAGTGTCGTCGAATACCAGATCGGCGATCGTCAGTTTTTTCTCTTCGCTTTTGCACCCCGACAGAGGGAGCAAGAGGAGAAATGCGGTGAGAACAGATAATTTTTTCATAAATCAAATTCCTTTCGGAAAGCGGTTTCCGTGCTTCTGTTCCGATTATAGCATTTCGTCCGATTTCTGTCAAATAAAATGAAAACCGACCTTTCAATTCGAAAGGAATTGGCGGTGGAGAAGTTTTGTTGTATAATAAGTGTAACGATCATCGTCGACGGAGGTAGTTATGAAAGTTTTCGGAAAAATCATGAAGGGAATCGGCCTTTCATTGGCCGGGATTTTGGCTTTGTTTGTCGTCGTATGCTTTGTCCTCTCGTCGCTGAAACCGGTGATTTTCAGGGAATTTCTTTCTCATAGTCGGGATATGATTGCCATACCCGGCCTGCAATCGAAATATGTTCCGCAGGGATTGGCGTACAGCGATCAGGAAAAAGTGTACCTTTTCTGCGGCTACATGACCGATAAGGATAATTCGCGAATCTATGTCAAGAGCGACGAAGAAAATACCAAAACCGTTCTCTTGCAAAAGGAAAACGGCGATAAATACAACGGGCATGCGGGAGGAATTTCCGTTTCGGGGAAGCAGGTATTCATCTCCAACGCCGGTAAAATTTTCTATCTCTCTCTGGACGCATTGATGAGCGCCGAAGAAGGCGGTGCCGTCTCTTTCGAGGGATCGTTCGAGGTCAACAATCGCGCGTCGTTCACTTTCGCCGACGACAATTACCTTCTCGTAGGCGAATATTACGATCCGGGTTCGAAGAGTTACGCGACGGAAGAATCGCATCACTTCGAAGTGGCGGGTGGAAAAATGCAATACGCGATCTGTTCCGCCTACAAGATCGATTTGTCTTCGGAAAACGGAATAAAAGAAATCACGCCGTCCTTTATCCTCTCTTTGCCGGCTTATACGCAGGGGATCGCCCTCACCTCATCGGGGAAGATCGTCACTTCCTGCTCGCACGGAATCGCTTTTTCCTCGCTGAATATCTATTCCGCGCCGGATTTCACCAAACCGGACACGGCGTTAAACGGAGTTCCTGTCTTCTATCTCGACGACGAATCGAAAGAGAAAAAGGTCGATATGCCGCCGATGAGCGAGGACATCGACTACGCCGACGGCAAGGTTCTCGTCAATTTCGAATCCGCTTCGAAAAAATACAAGGAATTTAATCTCTGGCAATCGAAATCCGTCAGAGGATATGCAGTTGACTAGGGAAAAAACGCGGAAGAAAAAACAAAAAAATTCGATATAATTTTATTGATAAGCGCAAAAGATAGTGCTATCATTATCGTGTCAAATTTATGGAGGTAGACATTCATTATTATGAAAAAAACAAAGTTATTGTTGCTCTCTTCATTGTTGGTAGCCGGATCGTTGGTATCTTGCGGCGGAAACAGCAATAAGGAAGAAGAAATTACTTTCGGTTTCGGATATTCGACCTCGTTTGCCGAATCCTACGGAACCTGGGAACTGGACGCGACTGTCGTTGCCGCGGCTTTCGACAAAGACGGCAAAGTCATCGAGGCCCGTGCCGACGTCACCCAAGTCAAGTTCGCTGTCGACAGCGATAGCGATACGGGCGCGTATGTCGTCAGTGCGACTTCGGGCGACAAATCCAAACTGGAATTGGGAACCGATTACAATATGTTAGGTTCTTCGGAAATCGGTAAAGAAGTTTACGAACAGATCGAAAACTGGGCCGACTGGACAGTCGGAAAAACGGTTTCCGAAATCAAAGACGCCGATGGTACCAACGGGGAATGCGGAACCGGAGTTTCCATTTCCACGAATGCGTTCGGTGCGGCGCTTAACAACGCTTATTCCAAAAAGTACTCGCTCAAAGTTTCTTCGACCAAAGATCTTAAAGTCGGCGTCGGAATGATCAACGGCGGCGTTTGGGAAGGCGAAGGTTCGGTATATGTTGCCGGCGCTTTGACCGACGGAAGCAAAGTCTTGACGAGTTATGTCGACAGTTTGACCTTTATGCCGAGTTCGACCGACGGCTCTACCGTTACTTTGAAAACGGAAAGTTACGGCAGCGAAAACAAGTATTCGGTGAATGCGGACGAAGGCGAAGCGATTAAATCCAAGAGAGACTTGGGCGAAAAATACGGTATGGAGAGTGCGAGCCCGATCGGCGCGGAATACTATGCGCAATGCGCGAGCCTCGATGCTTTCTTCACCGGAAAAACGCTCGCCGAAGCGGCTGCTGTTGCAACCGATGCGGAAATCAGCGGCGTTACGATTACTCAAGACGGTATCGTCAACGCTTCCAAAGAAGCGATTGCCTATTCTATCAAAGACGTCATCACCGACAAACCGGTATCGAAATAAGGGCGAAAAGCGTTTCTTACAGGCTTCTTATAAAGTTGCGCTAAGAAAAACAGGATTCGGATTCCGGATCCTGTTTTTTTAATTGTAACTGTTGAATTTACAGCGGGATTGCTGTATGATAAGTTAGTCCTGCGGAAGCGGGAAAAGAGTCGAGGGTGAAAATGAAAGATTGGACGGATGAAGAAAATACGGTACATTCCTTTTGTTTGGTCGGCAGAGCGGTCAATGTGCTGAATAACTTGATTAAGCGCGATATGGAGTCCTGCAACACCAATGAATCGGTTACGGGCATGCAAGGCGTCATACTTCACTTTATCGTCACTCAAAAATGGAATGTATATTCCAAAGATATAGAGAAAGAATTCGGCATGAGAAGGGCCACCGTATGCGGCTATTTGACCTTGCTCGAACAAAGCGGTATGATCGTGCGCGAGGATGTGCAGGGAGATCGGCGGCTGAAAAAAATACTGCCTACGGAGAAAGCGAAAACGGCAATTATGGAAATCGAGAAGAACATCGCGAGGAATGAAGCCAAACTTGCCGACGGACTGACTCGGGAAGAAATCGACGAATTTTTGCGAGTCGCGGATATAATGGCCGAAAACTTAAAGAGATAAATATTTTTTTAATCATATTGTTAGGAAACATACAATATGGTAGCGAACAATTAAAGTTTTGAAAGGAGAAAGAATAGATGATTAAAGAAATTTCAAAGAGCGTCAGAGAATACAAAGCGGCGGCGATTGCCACGCCGATTCTCGTTTCGCTCGAAGTGGTGATGGAGTGCATCATTCCGTTCTTGACGATACGGCTCATCGCAGAAATACGCGGGAATTGCGAATTGAAAGTCATTCTCAATTACGGGATTATTCTCGTGGGCATGGCGGTACTCAGTTTGTTGTTCGGGTGGTTTGCCGGCTCGACTTGCGCGGTTGCTTCGTGCGGACTTGCCAAAAATCTGAGGGCGGATATGTTTCATAAAATACAGACCTATTCGTTTGAAAACATCGACAAGTACCTGACCTCCTCGCTGGTCACTCGGTTGACGACCGATGTAACCAATGTGCAAAACGCCTACATGATGATCATCAGAAGCGGCATTCGTGCGCCGCTGATGATCGTCTTCGCGTTCATCATGGCATTTGTTTCAGGCGGACAAGTCGCGTGGATTTTTATGGGCGTCGTACCGCTTCTGATTATCGGGCTGGGAATCATCATCTGGAAAGCCCTGCCGATTTTCAAGCGCGTATTCCGGAAATACGACGATTTGAACGCTTCCGTTCAGGAAAACGTAAAGGGAATGCGTGTCGTCAAATCGTTCGTCAGAGAGGACTTTGAAGAGAAGAAATTTGATATCGCCGCGACTGACGTTTGCTCGGACTTTACCAAAGCGGAGAGGCTGCTCGCTCTCAACAACCCGCTGATGCAGTTTTGCTTATACGTCGTCATGGTGTTCATTTTGACTTTCGGCTCGTATGTCATCGTTTCTTCGCGGGGAACCATTCTCAACGTCGAAGCATTCACGGCGCTTTTGTCCTATGGTTTCATGATGCTTTCGAGCCTCATGATGCTTTCGATGATGTTCGTAATGATCACTATGGCATTGGAGTCGGGACAGCGTATCACCGAAATCTTGTCGGAGGAAAGCACGCTTCGAAATCCCGAAAATCCGATATACGAGATTCAAGACGGCTCGGTCGATTTCGACGGCGTGAATTTCAAATATTCCGCGAAAGCGGAACGATATGCCCTGTCGGACATAAATTTGCACATCGGATCGGGCGAAACCATCGGAATTATCGGCGGTACGGGTTCGAGCAAAACGTCGCTCGTCAATCTCATCTCGCGGCTTTATGACGTGACGGAAGGCGCGGTAAAGGTAGGAGGATTCGACGTGCGCGATTACGATATGGAAACGTTGCGCAACGGCGTTGCCGTCGTTTTGCAGAAAAACGAACTTTTCTCGGGGACGATAAAGGAAAATTTGCGCTGGGGAAATAAGGAAGCGACCGACGAAGAACTCGAAGCCGCTTGCAAACTTGCCTGCGCCGACGAGTTTATAAAACAGTTTCCCGATGGTTATGATACGCATATAGAGCAAGGTGGAACGAACGTTTCCGGCGGTCAGAAGCAACGCCTTTGCATTGCGCGCGCCCTGTTGAAAAAGCCGAAAATCCTCATATTGGACGATTCCACAAGCGCGGTAGATACGAAAACCGACGCAACGATAAGAAAAGCGTTCCGAGAATACATTCCCGAAACGACGAAAATCATCATAGCGCAGCGCACTGCGTCTGTGGAAGACGCCGATCGAATCATCGTCATGGACGGTGGCAAAATCAACGCCGTCGGCACTCACGAGGAACTTTTGGCGGATAATCCGATTTACAAAGAAATTTACACGTCACAGAATAAGGCAGGTACCGAAATATGAAACAGAAACGTGCAGATAAAAGGATCCTTTTTCGTCTCATCAAAACGATGTTCGAATTCTATCCGGCGATGATTCCGTTGACTATCGGATGCATCGTTTTCAGCGCGGTCGTTGCGGCGGTTCCCGCGATATTCATGCAGAAGATCATCGGTTTTCTCGAAGAATTGGCGCTGGAAACCGCGATTTGGAGCGATGTCAGCAGGGACATTTACATTCTTGTGGGAATATTGGTCGTATTCTATTTGCTTGCGCTCATTTCGTGTTGGGCATACAACCAACTGATGGCCGTTATCACGCAGGGAACGCTGAAAAAACTGCGCGGTAAGATGTTCAACAAGATGCAGACGTTGCCTGTCAAGTACTTCGATACGAATACGCACGGAGATATCATGAGCCATTATACAAACGATATCGACACCCTTCGTCAAATGATTTCGCAAAGTTTTCCGCAACTGCTCATTTCGGCAGTCACCATCGTCGCGCTTTTGGGTATCATGCTGTATTATTCTCTATGGCTCACTCTCATCATTTTGATCGGCGTGATGATCATGCTTTTCATCACCAGACGCGTCGGCGGTGGATCGGCAAAATTCTTTTTCCGTCAGCAGACGGCATTGGGCAAAGCAGAAGGATTCGTGGAAGAAATGATGAACGGGCAGAAGGTGGTTAAAGTCTTTTGCCACGAAAACGAGAGCGAAGCGGACTTTGCGAAATACAACGAGGAACTTTACGCTCAATCGGTGAAAGCACACAAATACGCCAATATACTCATTCCGATTTTGAATAATATAGGGAATGTCCTCTATGTGATAATCGCCATTATCGGCGGTATCTTCATCATCAACGACGTCCCCAACGCGAGCATTTCGGGGGAAGCGATGGGAATAAGCATCGTCGTGCCGTTTTTGAGTATGGCAAAACAATTCGTGGGAAGCGTCAATCAGGTGTCCAACCAGATCAACTGCGTGGTCATGGGAATCGCGGGAACGCAGCGCATTTTCAATCTGATGGACCAACCTTCCGAATGCGATGAAGGATATGTTACCCTTGTCAACGTGCGGGAAGAGAACCATGCGCTCGTCGAAAGCGAGAAACGCACGGGTATTTGGGCGTGGAAACATCCTCATCAAGTAGACGGAACGGTAACCTATACGAGATTGACGGGAGACGTTCGACTTTACGATGTGGACTTCGCCTACGAAGAGGGGAAAACCGTTCTGCACAATGTTTCGCTCTATGCAAAACCGGGACAAAAGGTGGCGTTTGTCGGAGCGACCGGCGCGGGAAAAACCACGATCACGAATCTGTTGAATCGTTTTTACGACATCGCCGACGGCAAAATCCGCTACGACGATATAAACATCAACAAGATAAAGAAATCCGATTTGCGCCACGCGATCGGAATCGTTCTGCAAGATGTGAACCTCTTTACAGGTACGGTTATGGACAATATCCGCTACGGGAAACTCGATGCTACGGACGAGGAGTGCGTTTCCGCGGCCAAACTTGCAGGCGCGCACGACTTCATCACGCGATTGCCGGAGGGATATGACACTTTGCTCACGGGAAACGGAGCGAACCTCTCGCAAGGGCAAAGGCAACTTTTGTCCATTGCCCGCGCGGCGGTTGCCGATCCTCCCGTCATGATTTTGGATGAAGCGACGAGCAGCATCGACACGAGAACGGAAGCCATCGTTCAACGCGGTATGGATAATCTGATGAAGGGAAGAACGGTTTTCGTCATCGCCCATAGATTGTCCACCGTCAAGAATTCGGATGTCATCATCGTTCTCGATCACGGTCGGATCATCGAACGAGGAACGCACGAGCAACTTCTCGAAATGAAAGGGCAGTATTATCAATTATATACGGGCGCGTTTGAATTGGAGTGAGCCTTTGAATCGATTTTCTTTTGACGAAGAGAAAAAAAGCCTATCTCGACGTGAAAACGCGTTCGGAACATCGATCTAAGAATTCACGGAGACAGCTGTCGGTAACTTCGGGCGGAGAGTTGAAGCTTTCCGCCTTTTATTCGGTTTGAGAAAATGCCGTTTCCGGACGATTTCACTCCTTGACGATATAGCCGATGTGCTTGTCGAATTTCGCGAGAACCAACGAGGTTACCGAAGCGGTCAGCGTTCCGGTGATGATTCCGGAAAGCATCAGAATCGGGAGATAGAGAAGCAATCCCGTCGAAGAGTATATCAGCGTAACGGCGACGATCTGACCGACGCCGTGAAAGACCGCGCAGGCGCAGGAAAGCCCGAAAATGGAAAACCGTTTGAAAGCGTAGAGAAGAAGCGCGATCAAGGACGAGGTTAGCCAACCGGAGAACGAAAGCATGAAACTGACCGAAAACAGACCGGTTCTCAATAATCCGACGATCAAAACGCGAAGAAAGCCGATATACAAATACTCTTTCGGAGAATAGTAGTAAAGGAGAACCAACCCGATGGTATTGGCCAGACCGAGCCGGATTCCGGGTACGACGCTTGGAAGAGGTATCAGCGACTCGACGATATTGAGAATGATGCCCATCGCCAGAAAGAGGCTTAACTGGGTCAGTTTTCGGATCTTTTCCGACGAATTAAACTTCTTTCTTTTCATAAAACAACGCTCCAATGATTTCATCGCCGTCGCCTTTTTCCGACTCGATGACTACGCGCACATCGTTGGGAATGCAGACGATCGGCAAATTGGCGATATTGATCCACCCTTGCTTTTCGCAATCGTGATTCGGGCAAGTGATGCCTTCGACTTTGATTCCTTTGCTCGGGCTGACGTAAATCGTAAAGTCGCCCAAAAGGCGAGGATAATCCTCTTTTTTGAGGACGATTGTAATCGTTTCGCTCAAATCGCTCATCGAATAGCGGTACTCTTCCAATAGAGCGTTTTGATGATAAACGGATACATATTTCCGAGAGGAAAACGGATTATTCGTCAGCAATACGGCGATCATCAGTCCGACCGCGGCGATAAGACTGCCTGCGATGACGAAAATATCGGCAATTCTGAATTTTAAACTGTAATTTTTACGCATAGGTGATAGTAAACTCTTTTTTTGCGACGGAAACGGAATCTTTGAATTCTTCGTTGATAGTAATCGAAAGGTTGTCCTCATCGTCGATATCGATAAAGATGACGTTCAGATCGCAGGAATGACTTTCGATCCATTTCTTCCGAAATTGCAGACCGTCCTCCAACGGCAGGTTGACGAAAGCGGTGGACAGCGCGTCCAGTTGGGCGTTGGTGAGGTCTTCGGATACGAGAGTCACGCTGGCATGTTCCTGACTGCATTCGCCGGTAAAAGGATCGATGATGTGATGACGATAGATTTTCTTCGACGTCACGGGATCCGTAAAGTAATATGATCGACCGTTGGTATAGTTTCCGGAAGTCGAAAGGGCGTAATCGAAGTCGAGAACGATCGATACGGCGACTTCCTGTTGCCACGCTTTGCTACGCGGATCGACGATGCTGATTTTCTGATATCCCTTGTCGATATAGTCCGGCGCGGAAAGCGAAGCAATGCTACTGGAACCGGAATTGAGATACCCGTGCGTAAATCCGTTTTCGATCAATATTTCTTTCAGCAGGTCGGTAGCATATCCTTTGGCGATTCCTCCCGATGTGATGACCGGTCGATAAGGATCGTCCGCTTCTTTTCGAGGCAGAAGCGCGCCGTCCTGTCTGACGAAATCTTCGATGGAATGGAAGACGACCGTTCGCTTTTCGTCGTCGAATTCCAGCATCGATTCGATTTCCTCGATCGTCGGAACCGAATCTCTGAGCCTCAGCATCTCTTCTCTCTGCGTTTCGCTGTAAAACGGATCGAGTTCGTCGACCGGATCGAGATCGTTGACTCTGTCGAGAATCTCGTCCCAAAAAGAGGTCAGATTTCCCATAAAAAAATTGAAATATCCGTTGGTTTCCAAAGTCATCTCGTATCCCCATTTCAAAAGAGAATAAAGCTCTTCCGAACAGGAGACTTCTTCGCCTGTGCCGTATGCGTCGTTGACGGATTTGACGTTGGTGATCGAATTCTGATTTTCGTCGAGATACGAATAATGACGGTCGAACACTCGATGCAAATCGATGACCGATTGCCTGTACAGAGAGGAAAGTCGGCTTTCGAAATCGTCGCCTTCCGAATCGGTATCTTTGTAGTAATTCAGTTTCATCTGCGTGTTGAAAGGAATGACGTACTGATGATTCTCGGTCGGAATGAAGTCGTTGACGGTAAAGGAAACCCAGCGGCCGTCGGAGGCATTCGAACAGGAAAAAAGCAAAGGGAGACACAGAAACAGAAAGAGTAGTCTTCGATTTTTCATTTTCATCATCCTTTCTATCATCAATATTTTAATGAAAGATCGAAGAAAATACAAATACAATTAAAAAAGAGCGGCATTTCAACGAAACACCGCTTCTAAATACGCGTAAAGATTATTTGACGTCCAGCGTAGATCCGTCCGGTCCCGGAGTTTCTTTCAAGTACTTCCGAATCCTCTCTTTGGCATCCGCTTTCGAGACGCGGCACGGGGCTAAACTCGCCGATTCGCCCTTGACGATCGCCGAAGCGAAGCCGGAGCAACCCGGATAGCCGCAGCCTCCGCAATTGGCACCCGGAAGCAACTTAGTCACTTCGCCGATTCGCGGGTCTTCCTTGACGCGGAGAAATTTATCTCCGAGAGCAAGACCGAATCCGAGTACGGCGCTGATGGCGAGGCTGACGCCCATTGCAATCAAAACTTCAATCATTTTTTTCCTCTCTCTCTTTCTTTTGTTCCTGCTTCTTGTCCGGATGGCGGGAACATTCCGTCAGTTGACAGCCTTCGCAATCCGGAGTTTCGCATCCGTCGGGCTTTTCGGTACGCCTGTTCAAAACGTACGTTCCGACGAACAGGGCAATGCACAGAAGCACCACCCCGATCGAAAGAAAAATTCGCCCGATATCGCTTGTGAGCATCATCAGAAACTGAATCCGCTGAAAGCCATAAAAGCCATCGCCATCAAACCGGCGGTGATCAAAGCGATCGCATTTCCTTTAAACGCTTTCGGCATATTCTGCGAGTTGTCAAGGCGCGTCCGGATATGCGAGAAGATGACGATGACGATCAGATAGCCGATCGAAACGCTGAGGGCATAAACCAACGTCTCCAAGAGATTGTACTCTCTGGAAACCAAATCGAGACAGACTTGCAGCACTACGCAGTTGGTGGTGATCAACGGAAGATAGACGCCCAGCGATTTATAAAGTCCGGGTACGTATTTTTTCAGGAAAAATTCCAGCAATTGCACGAATGAAGCGATGACCAAAATGAAGACCACCAGTTCGAGATAGTCGGCCATTCCCAAAAGTACCAAGAGTTTATCCAACCCGAAGCAGAGCAATGAAGAAAGCACGACGACGGCAATCAACGCCAATCCCATTCCGATGGCGTTCGAAGGTTTTTTGGATACGCCCAAAAACGGGCAGATTCCCAAGAAACGGGATAAGATGATGTTGCTGCCGAACAAGGCGGCAAAGGCGATTCCGAATAAATTCATAATCAGTCGATCCTCCTATTTACTTTCTGCGGCAACCTTTTTTGCGGCAGTTTTTTTATCTTTGACGGCGTTCATCACGAAAGTGTAAAGAGCGACGATCAAGCCCAGTGCGATAAATGCGCCGGAGTTGGAAGCGAACAGCGAAATCGCGTACGCTTTCGGAATGATCGTGACGCTGGAACCGCCCCAAGACAAGGTTCCTGTGCCGATCAATTCGCGGAAGAGAGCCACGACGATGATCGCGGCGGCAAATCCGCAGGCATAGCCGAGCGCGTCGAAGATCGAATCGACGACGCCGTTTTTGTTGGCGAAAGATTCGGCGCGTCCGAGGATAATGCAGTTGACGACGATCAACGAAATGAACGACCCCAAAGCTTTGTAGACATCGTAAGGCAAGTAGGCGTGAAAGATCATGTCGACGATGGAAACCAAAGTCGCGATGATGATGATGTAAACCGGAATCCGCACTTCGTTCGGAACGATTTTACGGATCAGGGAAATGATCACGTTGGAAAGGAACAGGACAGCGAGAACGCAAAGGGACATATAAATGGCATGTTCCACCGTATCGGTCGTTCCCAATGCCGGACACATTCCCAGAAAGATCACGAGAGTCGGATTTTCGTAAATCAGACCGTTGAGAAATATTTTTAACTTTTTCACGATAGCACCCTCCTAACCTTGATAATCGGGAATACTTTGATATTCCGAGAGATAATCGACCGAGCAGGCGGAAACGGCCTTGCTCACGGCCGAGTAAGAGATCGAAGAACCGGATTCCGCTTTTCCGGCTTCCAGATTGGAAAGACGATCTCCGCCGACATCGCCTTTGAGCCAGTTCATGAAACTGCTGCCCTGCGCGCTTTCGCCGTGACCGATTTCCTCGTAGTGATGCGGCGCGCCGCCGCTGAAAGAAACCGTGAATTTGATCGGATTGCTTTTTCCCGCATATCCGACCGCGGAACAGGTGTAAATCGTGCCGATATAATGATTGCTCGAATCGTAAGCGTACGCTTTCGCGGTGATTCCCGCGGCGGTAAGCGTTTCGCTCAGGGAATCGACATCGGTGCGGTGTGCCAGATTTTCGAAGTGGGCGATGAACGCCGCGTTGGCTCTTTTTTCTTCGTCTTCGGCGATCTTGTCGGACGTGAAGTAATGGGTCAATGACAGAACCCCGCCGCAAAGACAGCCGACGATACCCAGAAACAGAGGAAGTTTAATTAGTTTGTTCATTGTTCTCTGACCTCCTAAGCGCCGTATTGACTGACGAATAAGTCATTGGCGATTTTGATGATATTCTGAATGCCGGTTGCCGAGTACGTCGCGCCGGAAACGATATCCGAAGGATCCGTCTCCAAAATATTTTTCGAGGCATAATCGAAATCTTCGATGCCTTCCTTGACTTTGGTCTCGTACGACGCGCCGACATTCGGCGTTTCGAGAAGCGAAATTCCCAGAATGCTCTTGTCTTCCAAAGAGAAAGCGATGTAGAAAGAGCAGGCCTTCTTTTGCGAGTAAGGAGGCTCGGTGACGATTTCGACTTTTTCGCCGGTCACGCAATAGACGACGCCGATTTCATTCAAATCCGCGTCCAGAATCGCGTATTGCGACTTGACGCGCCCGTTTTCTTTCAGATTTTCGGAAGAGATTTCCTTCGTATAATTGCCGAAAGTGTAGTTGTTTTCGTCCATGAATGCGAAGTGCGTCGCCGCGACCAAATCGTCGTATTCCGCGCGGGCGATGCCGTTGACGGAATTGACTTCTCTTCCGCCGTTGGAAAACCACGAAGCGGTGATGATCGCCGCGATCGAAAGGGCGGAGAGACCGAAAGTAACGCCGCATTTGACACCGGTACGTTCATTCGTCTTGCCGGCGATGAACAGGTCGAGCGACGGGGAAATCAGATTGACGATGGCGATCGAGTAAACGACCCCTTCGACGCCGTTGGTCCCCACGCGGATTAACATCGTCAGCAGCGCAGCGACGATGCCGACGATACAGTTGCCGTAAGGCGAAGTCGGCGTGGTAACCGGATCGGTGATCATGAACACGGCGCCGAACATCAGTCCGCCTAAGCCGAGTTGATAGACCAGATAAAGCAAAGGATTGTCGAATCCGAGAATCAGACCGATCAGCAACGAACCGATCGCGACGGTGCCGACGTAGAAAACCGGCGCGCGCCAATTGATGACGCCGCGGATAATTAGAACAACGCCGAGAACCAACAGCAAGATGGTAAAAGGTTCGCCCATCGTTCCGAAATAATTTCCGAGCAGAATGTCGACGGCGGAGTAGCCCTCGATCGGTTGACTGCCGAGCCATTGCTGGGAAGAATTGAGAATACCCGTGATCGTCGCTCCGGTTGTCGCATCGACGCCGGATTGAAGTCCGCTCGGAGCGGACAGATCGAAACAGAGTTGAATGAAGATCCGCCCGAACGCCGCCGGATTGAAGATGTTGCTCCCGAATCCGCCGAACAGGTTTTTGACGATCAGCGTCGAGAAGATCGATCCGACGATCACGACATAATAATTTGTCCAGACAGGGCAGAGCAAAGTGAAGATGATCGCGGTGATCCACGAATAATTGTGAATCAAATCGTAAACGATCTTTTTGCCCAGCGACTTATCCTTTTTGTTTTTCAAAACCGTCGTCAGCACATCGCAAAGCGCGGTCGCGGCTAAGGCGACGACCATCAGCAGGATCGATTTCAATCCGTATTTCGCGCCGAGTTTGACGAAAGTGGTGACGATCGCGGCAATCCATACGATCGCCAAGGCGATGCCGAGTTCGATCATGATTTGCAACGTGGTTTTTTTGGTCCTCTGATAAGGAGCGGAATTTGTTTTGTATGCCATTTCTTTACCTCCTTATTTCTTCTTCTGCGACATTTTGAAACGCGTAACGGTTTTCGCGTTCTTCATCGCTTCGGTGAGTTCGATCCGCGACGGACAGCAATAGGAGCACATACCGCATTCGACGCAGGAAAGAACTTTCAGTTTGATCAAGCGCTCGTAATCCTTGGCTTTCAAGGCGCGTCGGATTTCCACGGGTTGCAGTCCGGCAGGACAGTGGTGCGTGCAACTGCCGCAGCGTAAGCAAGGTTCTTCACGATAAGTTTTGACCTTTAAAACCGTCAGCGCACCCATCGGCATGTAGATCGGGAATTGATCGGTGGCGACGGCTTTGCCGCACATCGGTCCTCCCGGAATCAGATTGACCTCTTCCGCGGTGAGTCCGCCGCAGGCGTCGATCAAATTCTTGGCAAGCGTGCCGATTTTGCAGACGACGTTGGTCGGGTGAGCGATTGCGTCTCCGGAAAGGGTAATCGTTCTCGTGGCGACCGGTCGTCCGTAAAGGAGAACTTTCGCCAAAGAAATCACCGTCTGCGCGTTATTGATGACGACGCCGATTTCCGCCGGAAGGCGATCGTATTCCTTTTTGAAAACCTGACGAATCAGCGTTCTTTCCCAGCCCATCGGATAGACGTCCGGAACTTCGACGAGACGAATATCCGAACGCGAAGCGATCGCGGCCTCGACGGCTTTTTTGACTTCGTCTTTATGCACTTTGATGGCGATGATCGCTTTCGAAGCGCCGCTGGCTTTCATCAGGAGTTCGCAACCCTTGACCAAATCTTCGGCTTCGCGCTCCATGACGACGAAATCGGTAGTCAAGAACGGCTCGCATTCCACGCCGTTGACCAAAAGGGTATGAATATCTTTCGGGTTATTGTATTTGACATAGGTCGGAAACCCCGCACCGCCTAAACCGACGAGACCCGCTTCTTTGATGGCTTCGAAAATTTCCTCTTTGGAATTTTCAAGGCTCACCGTCTTTAACGGATCGGCCGGAGTGTCAAGCCCGTCGCTTTCGATCGCGATGTGCTTTACAGGTCGATTGGCATTCGTGCTGAAAACATTTTCTTGTTCCAAAACCGTACCCGATACCGATGAATAGATCGGAACGTAAAAATCGGTTCTTTCGGCTATCTTCTGACCGACTTTGACCTTATCGCCGACGTTGACCAACACTTTGACCGGTGTGTTGTTCGGCGCGGTTGTCGGGAAATAGACCTTAGAACCTTTCTCCGAAACAAGATGGATGATTTCATTGTGCTTGGACAGTTCCTTGTGACCGTCCAGATGTCTTCGACCGACAGATCTGAATAAAATCATTTTTCCTCTCCTCTTTTTAACATAAGGTATTATATCATTTTTATCCGACAATTAAATAAAAAGTTCTTCAAATAAATCTTTTTTATTTAAAGCGCGCGCTTTACTTTTTTTTTTGGTGTGCTAAAATAATAGCCGTTGAAAGAAGGAGGAAGAGGGAAAGTGTTTTTGCTGTTATTTTTAGTTTGGCTGCTGTTCAATAATTATTACGCTTTGGACGTTCGATTTCTGGAAATCGCCCTCTTCGGTCTTGTCGTATGCGGGCTGATTTATCTCTTCATCATCAAATGCACGCCGTTTACTTTGAAAAAGGATTTGAAAATCTGCCGAAAACTGCCTTGGCTTCTCTTGTACTTAATTGTCCTTTTCAAAGAGGTGATGGTCTCCAATATCAAAGTTCTTTCCGTCATCGTCAATCCGAAAGATCAGCCGAATCCGGAGATCGTTTCCATCAATGTGGATTTGCATTCGCCGTTTCTTCGCGCGCTGATCGCCAATTCCATCACTTTGACTCCGGGAACGATCACCATTTCGTTGCAGGACGACAAAATGATCGTTCATTGCTTGAAGAAAAAATACATCGAGGGCTTTGAAAATTCGCTTTTGGTGCGGATTGCCCGAAGAATCGAGGCGGAAAAATGAGTTTGGAACTTGCTTATGAAATCCTGTTTACGACCGCGTTAGTCGTGCTGAGTCTTTGCATCGTCGCCGTGATCATCAAGTCCATTTACGGACCGCGTTTGACCGACAGAATCGTTTCCGTGAATATGATTTCCACGTCGGTGACTTCGTGCATCGTGATTCTTTCCGTTTTTCTGGACGAATCCTTTCTTCTCGACGTCAGCCTGATCTACGTGCTGATATCCTTTTTGTCCGTCGTCGTGCTGACCAACGTTTTCGTCAACAAATACGCCGAAAACAAGAAAGAAAAGAAAGCGGAAGAAAATAACGACAAGGAGGGCGATTGAGATGGAATGGGTAAGGTTCGCCTTTTCGGCGCTTTGCATCGTTTTGGGATTGATCGTCTTCGTTTCCGGCGTTTTCGGCGCTTACCGATTCAAATTCATTTTGAACCGCATGCATTCGGCGGCGATGCTCGATACGATGGGGTTGTTTTTTCTGTGTCTGGGCGCGGCTATCGCCAGAGGATTCGATTCGACTTCGGTCAAAATCCTTTCCGTTTGCTTTTTTCTTTGGATTACCAGTCCGATTTGTTCGCATCTGATCGCCAAACTGGAATACATTACCGATCGGAATTTAAATGATGAAATCGAAAACGATTTGAGCGAAACGAAGGAGGGGGAAGACGATGATCGTATTTAAGGTTCTTTTGCTTCTGATTTTGGTGATCTGCGCGATTGCCGTCTGTTTCGTCAAGGATAATCTGGCCGCGGTCGTGGTCTATATGTCGAGTTCGTCGGTGATGGCGATCGTTTGGATTGTCCTCGAATCGCCGGATCTGGCCATCACCGAAGCCGCGGTGGGTGCAGGCGTTACCAGCGTTCTTTTCTTTCTCACCCTGAAAAAGATTCATCAGATCGACACATCGCTCAACAGCGTCGAGCCGAAGCGAAAGAAGGAGGAGAATTCCGATGAAAAATAAGTTTTTCGAGGAGGAAATCGACTTGATTCCTTCCGCGGAAGAGGGCGAAGAGATCTCCGGACGCGACGATCCGAAAAAGGTCGTTCCTATTCCTTTCAAAACGCGGGGAAAAATCCGTCTGGGTGAAGAAAAAGGATTGAGGATTTTCTACGATATCTTCGCTTTTCTCTGTTTCGTCTCCATCATCGTCGTTCTGCTCGTCTGTGTGGTGTATCTTCCGACATTCGGTTCTGGAAGCGGCAACGCCACGTTGAACGAGATCGTCAAAGAGTATATCGAAAACGGCATAGCGCAGACCGGCGCGGTCAACTTCGTAACAGGAATGATTCTGGATTATCGTGCTTTCGATACTTTGGGCGAATCGTTCGTCCTGTTTACCGCGGTGACCTGCGTGATGATCCTGTTACAGAACTTCCACGATGAGGAAGAGCTGAATTTGGAAAGGATACACCTGTACAACGATAAAATTCTCCGTCACAGCGCGGCTGTTCTCGTGCCGATCATCCTCTTGTTCGGTGCTTACGTGATTCTGAATGGCTCGATTTCTCCCGGCGGCGGCTTCTCCGGCGGGGCGATCATGGGCGCCGGCTTCATTCTCTATTCTTTGGCGTTCGGGTTCCACGCGACGAATAAGTTCTTCAATATCCGCGTGTTCAAATCGATCACGTCGGCTTCGCTTTTGACTTATTGCTTGACAAAAGCGGTCTCTTTTTACACTTCCTACAACGGACCGGTCATTCACGCTTTCGGAATCCCTGGAGCGATTTTCTCGGGAGGATTCATCTTTATCCTCAATTTCTGCGTCGGTTTGATCGTCGCTTGCACGATGTTCGGCTTCTATTTGTTATTCAGGAAAGGAGAAATTTGATATGGAAAACCTTTTCTCCAATTATATGGAAACCGTTGCGATCGTCTTGTTCGCCATCGGCTTTTCCATTCTACTTTTCAACAAAAACCTGATCAAGAAGATCATGGGGTTAAACATCATGGATTCGGGAATGTATCTTCTTCTGGCTTCGTTAGGTTATATCGAAGGGAAGCTCGCGCCGATCGGCGGCTTGGATCAAAGCGCGAGCATGGAAAACTACGTCAATCCGATTCCGGCGGGATTGGTATTGACGGGAATCGTCGTCTCGGTTTCGGTAACGGCGATCATGCTGGCGCTGACGGTGCGACTCTATTCGCGTTACCACACGCTGAATCTCGACGAGATTTTCCGCAAGATTCATAAAAACGAGGACGAGGGGGAATAGCATATGGATTTTATCGTCAATTTGCCTTTGTTTACGATTATCATCGGCTTTATCGGCGTCGTGCTGACCTCGTTTCTGAACCGAAAGGTCTCAAAGATCGTCGCTTTGGTCGTCGAGACGATTTCGATCGTCTTCGGCATCCTCGTTACCATCTATACGTTTCGAAACGGCGTCGTCGAATATCAGTTGGGTCATCTGAAAGCGCCGTTTTGCAATCAGATCCGTTTCGGACCTTACGAGGGAATTCTGGCAACGCTAGTACCGGTGGTGATGATTCTCTCCGTTCTGGCGGGTTCGAGCCACGCGCATCGCGACATCGTCGAGAAAAAGGAGCATTCGCTTTATACTTTGCTCAATTTGATTTTGGTAGCGATCGTCGCCATCATCTACACCGACGACGTGTTTACCGGATATGTTTTTCTGGAAATATCCACGCTTTCGAGCGTCGGATTGACGATGATTAAAAATCACGGTCGCCAGATTGCCGCGGCTCTCCGCTATATGCTGTTCAATCTTTTGGGTTCCGGTTTGTTTCTTCTGGGGTGTATATTTCTTTACGGAGAAACCGGATATCTGTCGATGACTTCGATTCAGCAGGCGATCACGGCGATGTTCGCCGAAGGAAAGAACGTGACCGCATTGACGATCAGCTTCACGCTGATTTCAATCGGGTTGGGGATCAAGTCCGGACTCTTTCCGTTCTATTATTGGATGGGGGACACTTACGGCGTCAATACCACGACGGCCAGCAGCGTGCTTTCGGGATTGATTTCCAAAGGATATATCATTCTGCTGATCAAGATGATTTACCGCACGTTCGGAATCGAAAACGTCATGCAGACTTCTTTGCTCGACATCTTGTTCGTCTTGGGCGCTTGCGGCATGATCTTCGGCTCGCTCACCGCGATTCGGCAAAGGGTTATCAACAAGATGGTGTCGTATTCTTCCGCCGCGCAGATCGGCTATATCTATCTCGGTATCGGGCTTGGACCTGCCGGTCTTGTTGCCGCGACCTTTCACATCTTTACGCACGCGCTGTGCAAGCCGTTGCTCTTTTCCACATCGAACCGCTTGATCGACGCCAGCGGAAAAAAGCGGAAGTTCGAAAATCTGAAAGGAACGGGGTATGCCGATCGCCTCGCCGGTATCGGTTTTACGATCGGCGCGTTGTCGATGGTCGGATGCCCGTTCTTTGCCGGTTTCATTTCCAAATATCTGTTCGTCGTGGATTCGATCGGCAATGTCGACGGGAATACGGCTTTGTTCAAGGCGGTCGTTACCATTTTCGCGCTGGTCATATCGACGCTGTTAAATACGATTTATTACCTCAGGACGGTCATTACCATCTATTCTCCTGCGGATAAGAATGCGGAGTTGAGGCGAAATCGGTACGATCTGCCGTTCGTGATTTCCGGCGTGATTTTCGCGGTTTTGATCGTCGCATTGGGCGTATTTCCGGCGGAAATCATCGAGATTATCGAAAAGGGAATCGCTCTTTTGGGATAGGAGGAAGTTATGCAGGCTTTGTTTTTAATTCCGATCGCTTTATGTATCTTGTCCGGCGCTTTCTTCGGCTTCTTCAAGCGGAGAAGTTTTTTCGCCGATCTGCTGTTTTTAAGCACTGCGGCTGTCGCTTTGATCTTTGCGTTTTCGCTCTTTTTCGCGGGCAACGAACTTTCGATCGAACTGTTTGCGATAAGCGGCGATTTGATCCTTCTTTTGAAAGTTGACGCCATGGGGAAGATTTTCGGTTTTCTCTTTGCGTTGATTTGGTGCGTCGTTTCCTTTTACACAATCCGCTTTTTCAAGGAGAATGAAAACGCGCATCGCTTTTATGCGTTCGATCTTCTCACTTTGGCGGCGATGCTCGCACTTTCCTATTCGGGCAACGCCTTGACGATGTACGTGGCGTTTGAAAGCGTTACGCTGGCGTCGATGCCGTTGGTGCTGTTTGACAAAACGCCGGAAGCGAAAAGAGCGGCGTTAAAATACCTGTTTTACTCGTTGGGAGGCGCTTTTCTCGGCTTGATCGGCATCGTCGCCGGCATCGCCTTTTCCTCTGACGGCGGTCAATTCGTTTTAGGCGGAACGCTCGACGTCGAGGAAGGAAGCAAAATTTTCGTTCAAATCGCTTTGCTCTTGTCCTTAATCGGTTTCGGCGCGAAAAGCGGCGTGTTTCCTCTTCAAGCGTGGCTTCCGAGCGCTCATCCGGTCGCACCGGCACCGGCTTCGGCGCTTCTTTCTGGCGTCATCACGAAAGCGGGCGTCGTCGCGATCATCCGATTGATTTTTTACGTCTACGGCGTGGATCTGATGCGGGGAAGTTTCGTTCAGTACGTTTGGGAAAGCGTTTTGCTGATCACGATCTTGCTTGGTTCTTCGCTCGCCTTATTTCAGGATTCCTTGAAAAGGAGATTGGCTTATTCTTCGATTTCGCAGCTGTCCTATGTGCTTTTGGGCGTATGCGCGCTGAACGAAGACGGCTTTGTCGGCGCGATGTTGCACGTCGGCGCACACGCATTTATCAAAGTCGGACTCTTCTTGATCGCGGGAATTTTGATCTGCCGCTACTCGATACATCAAGTCAGTGAAATGGAAGGGATCGGGAAAAGAGCGCCGGTGACGATGGCGTGCTTCACTTTGCTTTCGCTCGCCTTGGTCGGAATTCCTCCGAGCGGCGCATTCTTCTCGAAATGGTTTCTGGCTTTGGGATCGATCGGAAACGGAATGCCTTTTTTCAACTATTTCGGCGCGGTCATCCTTTTGATTTCGGCGATTCTGACGGCCTGCTATCTGCTGTCGATATCGATTTCGGCTTATTTTCCGAGAAGCAAGCGCGCTTTTCAACGGGAAAAAGAGCCTTTGGGACTTCTGATTCCGGTTGTGATTTTGGTAATCGGCGTCTTTGTCATCGGATTTTGTTCCGGCAATATCTCCGATTATATAAGGGATTCCGTCTTGGGATTCGTTTTCGGGAAAGGAGAAATGTGATATGTCGCCCGTATTCTTGCTGACCGCCGTGTTTTTACCTTTGGTAGGCGGATTTCTTCTCGGCGTGATGCGCCTTTCCGATCGGTGGAATAAAATCGTTTCCTACGCGGTCGTGGTTCTGACCAGCGTTCTGACTTGGGTTTTCATATTCGCCATTCGCGATCAGACTTTTACGCTTTTGGAAATTCTACCTCATTATCGGATCAGTCTGCGCTTCGATTCGTTGGGGAAAATCTTCGCGGGAATGGTTTCCTTGCTTTGGCCTTTCGCTTTGATGTACGCTTTCGGTTACATGAAACACGACGAACGGAGAAGAAATTATATTTCCTTTTACGTGATGACATACGGCGTCGTTCTGGGACTGGCGTTCAGCGAAAACCTGCTGACGATGTTTATCTTTTACGAAATACTGACTTTCATCACCTTGCCGCTGATCGTCCATACGAATACATCGGAAGCGCGTCGCGCGGGCAGATATTATCTCTACTTTTCGCTCTCGGGATCGAGTCTTTCTCTCGTCGGCATGATCATGTTGACGCAGTATTTGGGAACGAATGGGTTTCATTTGATGTTGGAAGCGACGACGGCGATGGAAGATAGTTTTTATCAGATCGGCTTTTTGCTTTGCTTTTTCGGTTTCGGCGTCAAAAGCGCCCTTTTTCCTCTGCATTTTTGGCTTCCGATGGCTTCGACCGCGCCGACGCCGACGACGGCTCTTTTGCACGCCGTCGCGATCGTCAAAGCCGGAGTATTCGCGTTGATCCGAATCACCTATTACAACAACGGCGTCGCCCTGATGGGAACTTGGGTGCAGCAAGTGATGATCGTCTTCGCCTGCATTACCGTCGTATACGGCTCGGCGATGGCGCTGAAAGAACAGCATTTGAAACGCCGCTTCGCCTATTCGACGATTTCCAATCTGTCGTACATCATTCTCGCGATGAGTTTCATGAATCAAGCGGGACTCGTCGCCGCGCTGTTGCACCTGATCATCCATTCGATTACGAAAATCTGCCTGTTCTTCTGCTGCGGAGAAATCATCGAAAACAGCGGTGCGACCTATGTATACCAGTTAGATGGTTTTTTCAAAAAGATGCCGTTGACTTTCGTTTCCTTCGTTTTGGCTTCCTGTTCGATCACGGGAATACCGCTTTTCGCAGGGTTTGTCTCCAAATATTACATATTATCCTCATCGATCCTTTCGGGAACGGCTTTTTCGTATCTGGGAATGGGATGCATTATCCTTTCCGCCGTGATGACGGCGATCTATTCGCTTTCGGTTCCTTTCCGAGCGATTGTCCATTCCGTCAACGAGAATAACGCGGAACTGTTGTCCAAAGCCAACGAAAAAGATCGGGAAATGCTGGTTCCGATCGTCGTCTTCGCGATCCTCACCGTGATCTTCGGAATAGGATCGGGTTGGCTCGTCGATCTGCTCGTGAATCTATTCGCTTTATAGGAGGAAAGTTATAATGAATTTAACGCTTATACTATTCTTGATCTTGTTTCCTCTTATCGGAGGAATCGGCGTCTATTTCCTTGCCAAGCGCTTTCCGAAATGCAGGGAGATCGCGGCTTTGACACTCAATGTCGTCGAACTCGGCGCGATGATTTTGCTTTTGGCGACGTACGCGAAAGGGGAAACATATTATTCTCTCGGACAATGGGGAATCGGACTTTCGTTCAGCATCAACGGATTCAGCCTGATTTACGGATTCGTTTCGGTATTTCTTTGGTTGATGACGGTCGCATTTTCCAAAGAGTATATGGCGCATTATGAAAACAAGAACCGGTATTATCTCTTTTATTTGATCACTTTAAGCGGGGTAATGGGAGTCTTTCTTTCGGGTGATTTCATCACGACCTTTCTCTTC
Organism: Bacilli bacterium; assembly: GCA_048359995.1. GTDB lineage: Bacteria > Bacillota_I > Bacilli_A > RFN20 > CAG-449 > UBA3210. The sequence goes on from DBGCPK010000003.1 coordinate 52,062, forward strand.
TTCGAACTGATGTCGTTCAGTTCCTATCCTTTGATCGTTCACGACGAAAAGGAAGAGTCGAAGAAAGCGGGTCTCACCTACCTTTCGATCGCGGTCATCTCGGGAATGATCCTTTTGATGGGGCTTTTCTTGATCGAAAATCAACTCGGAACGCTGAATTTCGCTTCGATGCGGGAAGCGGTTCGAGGCAAAGAACTTTCGCCGACGCTCTTTGCCGGAGGCGTTTTGGTCCTGATCGGTTTCGGTGCCAAGGCGGGAATGTATCCTCTGCACATTTGGCTTCCGAAAGCGCACGCGGTCGCGCCTGCGCCCGCGAGCGCGTTGCTCTCGGGAATTATGACGAAAACCGGCGTGTTCGGTATCGTCGTCCTGTGCGCGAATCTGTTTTATCAAAATTCCGCTTTCGGCGTTCTTCTGTTGGTCTTCGCTCTTATCACGATGGTTCTGGGCGCGATTTTGGCTCTTTTCAGCGTCAATCTCAAACGGACCTTGGCGTGTTCTTCGATGTCGCAGATCGGCTTCATTTTGACCGGTCTGGCTTTTGGGGTTTTGCTTCGAGGAGATGGTGCGCTTTCTTTTTCGGGCGCTTTTCTTCACATGATCAATCACTCGTTCATCAAACTGGTTCTGTTCATGTGCGCGGGCGTCGTAGTGATGAATCTGCACGCGCTGAACCTGAACGACATACGCGGATTCGGGCGGAAAAAGCCTTTCTTGATGATCCTCTTTCTTCTCGGCGCATTGGGAATTATGGGAATTCCGCTTTTCAACGGATACGCCTCCAAAACGATGATTCACGAGGGTATTTTGGAATACATCGAAGTCGAAGCGTTGACAGGAGGCGCATATTGGGGATACAAGATCGTCGAATATTTGTTCCTCTTTTCGGGAGGGCTTACGATCGCCTATATGACGAAACTGTTCGTCTGCCTGTTCGTCGAAAAGCACCCGACGCGTCAGGAGGAATTCGACGGAATGAAACGATATCTGTCTTGGGGAAGTCGAATCGTTTTCGTTCTTTCCGCGGCGATGATTCTTCTGATCGGCGTTTTGCCGGAAATCGTCGGACTGCCTCTTGTCAACTTCGCCGGTGATTTCTTTCACGTCGAAGCGTTGAAGTCGTTCGCATTTTTCAACCTGAACAATCTGAAAGGCGCTTTGATATCGATCTTGATCGGCGCGTTGGTCTACGTTTTTATCGTCCGCCTGTTTCTCCAAAAGAGAGAAAAAGGGTATCTCGATCTGTGGCCGAGCGTGCTGGATTTGGAAAGATACGTATATGTTCCTCTTTTGAAAGGAGTCTTCTATCTTTTCGCATATCTTTTGCGGGGACTCGATTTGGCGGTTGACGGTCTGATTCTTCTTTTAAACAAAACGATTTTGAGAAAACACGTCTATCATTACGAGAAAAAGACTTTGGCTTACAATTTCGGTCACCTTTTCGACTCGAAGAAAAACAAAGATCCGCATTTTTACGCCAAGAAGAGCCAACAACTGTTCGACGCTGCCTTTTCAATTCAGCGGGAAGTGAGTTCTTCTTTCACTTTCGCTTTGGCAATGATCTGCTTGGGGATCGTAATTATTGTAACTTTCCTCTTGATCGTGTAAAGTGTTAATGTCCATACTAAAAAAAGGGACGAGCGAATAGAATAGTAAGTAACTACGGGAGGGAAAATGAATTTTATCGATATCCTGATCGCCATACTCTATGGCATCGTCGAAGGAATCAGCGAATGGCTTCCGATCAGCAGCACCGGACATCTGATCATTTTGGAGCGCTTCGTCGGCTTCAAAGAGATCAGCGCCGAATTTTGGGAATTGTTCTTGGTCGTCATTCAGTTGGGGGCGATTTTCGCGGTCGTATTGAACTTCTTCGCCAAACTCTTTCCGTTCGGAAAGAAGAAAAGTCCGGAAGAAAAAAAATCGATTTGGAAGACGTGGGGACTCATTTTGATCGCCTGCATTCCCGCCGCGGTGGTCGGATTGCTCTTCGACGATCTGCTGAATCGTTACCTCTACAATGAGATTACCGTTTCGATCACGTTGATCGTCTACGGAATCGCATTTATCGTTCTGGAATATGCCCGCGCGAAGAGAGAATTCAAGATCACCGATGTGCGCTCGTTTACTTGGAAAACCGCGTTGATCATCGGTTTGGCTCAAATGTTGAGTTTGATTCCGGGAACTTCGCGAAGCGGTATAACGATCATCGCGGCGCTTTTAATCGGTTGCAACCGATCATCCGCTTGCGAGTTTTCATTCTACCTATCCATTCCGGTGATGGTCGGCGCTTCGCTTTTAAAAATGGTCAAGTATCTGCTTAGCGGCGCGACGCTGTCTTTGAACGAAGGCATGATTCTTCTCAGCGGGTGCGTCGTCGCCTTTGCCGTCAGTCTGCTCGTCGTCAATTTTTTGATGAAATACATTCAGAAACACGACTTTAAAGTCTTCGGCGTTTACCGCATCGTCTTGGGAATCGTCTTGATCGCGATTTTCCTCTGCGTTTAGAATTCGCCGGAAATCGCAGATGATTTTTGAACTTTTCGTGGTATAATGAAAAAAAGAGGTAAACGCATATGGCATTGACATTCAAAGAGATCAGAAAGAATCAGGATATTCGGAATTACATCACCGAAGCGGACAATACGCTTGGAGCGATGGGATTTACCGAGCATTCGTTCGCTCACGTGGTTCGTTGCGTCGTCATCGTCAGGGAATTGCTGACGAAATTGAATTACAGTCAACGGGAGATCGAACTGGGCGAAATCGCCGCTTATATGCACGACATCGGAAATGTCGTCAATCGCATCGATCACGCGCAAAGCGGCGCGATTATGACTTTTCGTATTCTCGACAAACTCGGCATGGATTCTTCGGAAATCGCCCGCATCGTGACGGCGATCGGCAATCACGACGAGTCGACCGCTGTTCCCGTTTCTCCTTTAAGCGCCGCGCTGATCCTCGCCGACAAGAGCGATGTCAGAAGATCGCGCGTCAGAAACAAGAATAAAGCGAATTTCAACATTCACGATCGAGTCAATTACGCGGTTACCAAAAAGAAAGTTCAGATCGACGAAGAGAAGAGAATCTATTCGCTGATTCTGAATATCGACACTTCGATCTGTACGGTGATGGAGTATTTTGAAATCTTTATGAACCGAATGATGCTCTGCCAGAAAGCGGCCGATTTCCTACACATCACATTCAACCTCAACATCAACGGAATGAACATCATTTAGCCGGAGGTCAGGAACGTCTATTTGCGTTCCGATCCTTTGCGCTTTTGCATTTTTTTCGCTCTTTCTGCCGATCGGACGGAAAAAATGTTTTTTTATTGCGAAAACGCACTTGAAAGCGAAAAAAAGGAAACTTCGAAACGAGTCGTTTGCCGTTCTTCGTGGAAAAGATTGTAAAAATTTTCGGTTTCAAGTAAGATATATCCGAGAAAGAGTGAATGAGATGTTACAGTTAATCGGCATAAAAAAGGATTATATCTCCGGCGAACAGGTCGTCAACGCGTTGAAAGGCGTCGACATCAATTTTCGCGATGCCGAGTTCGTCTCGATTCTGGGGCAATCCGGTTGCGGAAAGACCACGCTGCTGAATCTGATCGGCGGTTTGGACGCGTATACGGACGGGGATTTGATCATCGACGGCGTGTCGACGCGGCACTTCAAGAATCGGGAATGGGACAATTATCGGAATCATCAGATCGGTTTCGTCTTTCAGAATTACAATCTGATTCCTCATCAAAGCGTCGTCGGCAACGTCGAACTCGCTTTGGTTCTTTCCGGCGTGAGCAAGGAAGAGAGGCGAAACCGCGCGATCGAAGCCTTGACGATGGTCGGATTGAGCGACGTCATCTATAAATTGCCGAATCAACTTTCGGGCGGTCAGGTACAGAGAGTGGCGATTGCAAGGGCGATCGTCAACAATCCGAAGATCATTCTCGCCGACGAACCGACGGGCGCTTTGGACAGCGAGACTTCGCTTCAAGTGATGGAAATCCTGAAATCCCTCTCCGAGGACAGGCTGATCATCATGGTAACGCACAACGGCGATCTTGCCGACGCTTATTCGACGCGAATCGTCCGCCTGAAAGACGGTCTCGTGGCTTCGGACAGCAATCCGTATGCGCCGGACGAGGAGACGATCGCGCATTTGAAGGAAATACATCTGGAAAAAGTTCGCGAATTCAAAGACCTGAAAAAGAGAAGAATGCTCTTTTTTTCGGAAAGAAAACTCAAAATGTCGTTCAAAACCGCCTTTCTGCTGTCGATCCGCAATTTGATGTCGAAGAAGACGCGAACGATTCTCACTTCGGTAGCCGGTTCGATCGGAATCATCGGCATCGCTTTGATCAGTTCGATTTCCAACGGTGCGAACGGTTACATTCATCAAGTGGAACAGGATACGCTGTCGCAATATCCGTTGCAGATCGAAACCAGTTCGATCGACTATATGAAATTTCTCGACGTCTTGCTCAACCGCGACGCTTCTTCCGACGTCGCAAGCGAGAATAAGGTGCTGATTCATCAATCGCTCACCGAATTGCTGAACGATTATTCGCAATCGAGTTATACCAATGACCTGAAAGCGTTCAAAAAATACCTTGAAAGCGGTGAAAAAAGCGCGGAAGAACTTCTCTCCTACGCCAGTTCCGTCGAATATCTGTATCGGTATCCGCTCAACATCTACTATCAAAAAGGCAGTGAAATTCTCCAAGTCAGTCCGGACGAAATTATGGAGAGCGTTTTAAATAACATCGAAGGCGGCGAGATCGACAAGACGATCGTTCGAATCTTGGGCAATCAGATTCACGCTTTTGCTTCGCTTCTTCCTGACAAAAACGGTTCGTCCTATAACGCCTCGCTGATCCAAAGTCAATACGATTTGATCGGAAAAGAGTACGGTTCGAGATGGCCGGAAAACAAAAACGAATGCTTACTCGTCGTCGATTCGAACAATCGGATCAACGATTACGCCTATTTCGCTTTGGGACTCGGCGATCCTGCCGATCTTGTGAAAATGATCAACGGCCAGGAAGTGAATCTCCCCGAGGAACTGGATCTTCGCGACCTTTTGAATCTCCGCTACAAGATCATTTTGCCGACGGATTCCTACGTTCGCTACGATACGATCACTTTGGAAGATTCTCAAACGATGGATCTCTACGAAGATCTGCTTGCGGATTCGGATCGGAGCGAAGAAGTATTGAAGAACCTTTACGAGCGATCGGATATCGAATTGAACGTGGTCGGAATCCTTCGACCGAAGAAGCAGGTCTCTTCTCCCTGCATTCGTTCGACGATCGCATATCTCCCCGAACTGACGGAGTTCTGCAACGATGAAGTGATCGAAAGCGAGGTATACGCGGAGCAGGCGGCGCATCCGGATTATTCCGTGTTCACCGGAAGACCGTTAAAGGATTCGTCTGCTTCGAAAGAGGAGATGATCGCGGAGTATCTTTTGACTTTGGACGAGGATACCCGACTTGCTTATCGGGAAGAATACGAAACATACGCGATGACCTATATGCAAGACAGTTTTCGAAGCATTTTCGCGATGGTCGAAAAGCTGCACGCGGAGATGACGATCAAATTGATTTCTTCCGGTTCGGAAAGCGACGTCGGTCAGGAAGAGTTTCTTCGCTTTTTCGATGTCGGATTCGACGAGTTTCACCGTCGGTTTGTCACCGAAAGGGAAATCGAAAGCATCGAGTTTTCCGCGAAGAAAGACGGAGAACAGATTTATTATCAGGTCGTCGATGCGGCGGAAACGATCGAAAAATACGAGAAAAAGACGTATGAAACCTTCTACGAAAAGAAGATGGGCGATTATTTTTCGACCTATGAGGACGTAATGAACGCGCTGAACGTCAATGACAACGACATTCCTTTCCGAGTATATATCTACGCCTCGGATTTCAAGAGCAAAGACCGAATCATCTCTTTGCTTTCGACCTACAATCAACTGAATCCGTCCAAGACGATCAGCTATACGGATTACGTGGGAATGATGATGGATTCGGCGAATAAAATCGTCGATTCGGTGACTTATATTCTCTTGGGGTGCATTTCCGTCTCCTTGGTGGTCTCGTCGATTATGATCGGCATCATCACTTACATTTCGGTTTTGGAGCGGACGAAAGAGATCGGCATTCTCCGCAGTCTCGGCGCGTCGAACAAGGACGTATTTGTCCTATTCAACGCCGAAACGATCACCCTGGGACTCTGCGCGGGATTGATCGGCATATTGGCTACCGCTTTGATCACCATTCCGATCAATATGATTTTGAATACGATTACCGGCGTCGGCGCGATGATCTCTTTAACGCCGTTGACGGCGGTGATGCTGATCTTGATTTCCGCGCTGTTGAGTTTCGTTTCCGGGCTGATTCCGTCGCAAATGGCGTCGAAGAAGAATCCGGTGATCGCGTTGAGGAGTGAGGGATAATGGAAGACGGATTTAAAAGAATGGAAGCGATGATTCCTCTTCAAAACGACGAGGAATTCGAGTTTTTTGTGTCGGGACATTCCGATTTGCTTCGCGCGGATCCGGTGCGTTTCATTTCGTGCCACATCCGTTATTATGCCTATGGAGAACGAGTCGACAAAGTTCTGGAAGTCATTCAGCGTTACAAGAACGCGCCGTATATTTCGATGACGGTGGAAGACCTGCTCGACGAACTCAAAGCGGAAGTGGAACGGCTGAAAGTTCCTCCCAAGGCGCTTTCGAATGACCATTTGACGACCTTTCTTCTCAGCGGAGATGTCGAGAAGATCGCCGCGGCTTTGGAACGGCTTTCGGGAATGAACGTGAGGGAATACCTTCCTTCCGTGCGGAAGTTTTTGATGCAGAAAATCCCTTACAAGTACAAGACGCTCGCACTGTTTATCCTGATCGAACAGAAAGTCGACGGAGAGTTCGAGGTCGAAAAGGAAGGGATGACCTATTCGGTTCAGCCTTCGCTTCTCGACCTGCCTTTCGATACGTTCGAGTATGCGGAATGCAGGAGGGAAATCGAAAAAGAAAGCGTCGATCCTCAGGTCAGGGATTACGCGATCGAATTGCTGAACGCCTGCCAGATCAAGAGTTTTCCCGACAGTTATCTTTCCTATGGCGACGCCGATTTTATGAAATCGGTGTTCCTTTATCTCGCCTGCGAAATGCTCGGATCGGAAGAAGATTCCGAAAATCCTGCGGAAGAATTCGGCATACCGGAGGAGAAATTCGCCGAACTGGTTTCCGAAATCGGTAAAGTGATTCGGGAATAGCGCAAGTGCTTTTTCGGAGGGGATAACCTTTGCATAGAGTTCGGCTTGGATTCTTTGAATACCGCTGGATAGAAAAGGATAGGGGAGATCGTAAAGTTCATCGACGAATGCGGGAACTATGAGAAAGTCTCGGCTTCTCGCGGGACCTCATTCGATGCGAGAGCGAGCATCTGCCAGACGGAAGACCTTAAAAATTTGCGTTTACGGAGGCCCTGAAAGCGAGGCAAACATAGCCTCGTTTTATCGGATTTGTCGAGGAATAATATAAAATATTATTGTAAAGAAAAAAATCATCGTATATAATTTTAATGTTTATGCTTTCAGTATGGAGGAAATTATGGAAACAAAAGTAGAAAGAAAAGAAAATTTGGAGGTCGTCGTCACCATTCGCGGCGAAGGCGAAGAATGGGGCAGATATACTCGGAAAGAATACAATAAGCAAGCGAAAAAAGTTACGGTAAAAGGCTTCCGACCGGGACATATTCCTGCGGATATGATCAAGGCACGCGTCAATATGGCTCAGGTACTCAACGACGCGCTTTACAATGCCGTCAATGACGCGTTCGGAAAAGCGGTCGGCGAAGAAAAATTGCAGGTCTACACGCGTCCGAATCTGGCCGTAAGCAAGATTTCCGAAAAGGAATTCGAGGCCACCGTTACTTTTGCGCAAGCTCCGAGCGTAACCTTAGGGCAGTACAAGCAACTGGGAATCAAGGCCAAAGCGGTCAAAGTTTACGAAAAGGACATCAAAGCCTATATCGACGATTTGCGCAATCAGCACGCCGTGATGCAAGTCAAAAGCGGCAAGGCGAAGAAAGGCGACACCGTCATCATCGACTTTATCGGTTATGTCGACGACACGCCGTTTGAAGGAGGAGACGCGAAAGGCTACGAATTGGAACTGGGTTCCAACTCGTTCATTCCGGGATTTGAAGACGCTTTGATCGGCATCAAAGCGGACGAAAAGCGGACCATTCAACTGACTTTCCCTGAAAACTACGTCGAAAAGCTGAAAGGGAAACCGGCTACGTTCGACGTAACCTGTTCGGACGTCAAGGAAAAGGTCGTTCCGGAACTCAACGAAGAATTTATCAAGGAGTTGGGGTTGGAAGGCGTGACCGACGAAGCGACTTTGAAAGAATATTGCAAGAAAGAAATTTCGGCGCGCAAGGAAAAAGAAAACCGCGATGCGCAATTGGAAGAAATCATCAATAAGGCGATCGACAACGCCACCGTCGTTTTGCCGGACGCCGTCGTTCAAGAAGAAGCCGACGCGATGTTAGCTCAGGTCAGAGAGCAGTTGAAGAACTCCGGACTGAGTTACGAGGACTATCTCTCGATCAACGGCAAAGACGAAAAGGCCTTGGAAGAGGATAGAAAGAAAGAAGCGACCAAAAATTTGAAATCGGCGCTGGTGGTGAATCAGATCATGAACGTCGAAGGTCTCGGCGTGAGCGAAGAAATTCTGAACCGTCAGTATCAGAACATCGCCGATCAGTACAAGATGAACGTCGACGAAGTCCGAAAAACGCTGGAACCGAACAAGGACCAGATGATCAATCAGTTGAAAAACAAAATTTTCGCCGAATTCATGATGGCGAATAACTAACCCGAAACCGGAGAATAGTAAGAGTATTCTGCCGGACGGAAAAGGAGGTAGAATAAATATGAGCGATCAAAACAACGAACGAATACCGTTATTGGTTACGCGGGGCATCATCGTATTTCCCGATTGCAGCGAACAGCTGGACGTGGGGAGAGTCTTTTCTCTCAACGCGGTTACGCGCTCGTTGAGCGATTTTGACGGCAAGATCGTCATCTGCTCGCAAATCGATCCCGACAGCGAAGAGATCAAAGAAGAGACGATCTACGGGTTCGGGACGCTTTGCAATATTTCCACCGTACGCGAACAGAAAGGCTTCTATAAAATCAGAGTAACCGGCATCACCCGAGTGCGGCTCAAAGACGCGGATCTGTCTTTAAACGGCGCGGAAGATTATCTGAAAACCGATTTCGACGCGATCGAATCGATCGACGGGTCGGACGAAAAAACCGAATCGGCGTTGATGGATCAGATCGTCAATCTTCTGTCGCATTTCGGGGGGACGAACCTACCGCCGTCGTTAATCAATCGCCTGCAAAAGGGAATATCCGCGGAAGATCTGACCAACCAATTGTGCCATTATCTTCTCGTTTCTCCGGCCGATAAAGAACGGATGCTGGAAGAAGCGAATGTGACGCGTCGACTGGAATTTCTGGTCGGACTTCTGGAACAGATGAAAAACGCGACGGAAATCGAAAAATCCATCAATCGCCGCGTTCGCGATAAAACCGACAAGCAGCAGAAGGAATACATTCTTCGCGAGAAATTGAAAGCGACTCAGGACGAACTCAACGAGGTTATCGGCGAGAACGAAGAAGACGAGGAAAGCGAAATCCTCCAAAAACTGGACTCTCAGGATTATCCGGAAGAAGTCCGGAAGAAAATCAAGAAAGAACTGCAACGCTACAAGGTGCTTCCGGCGGCTTCTTTGGAAGCCAGCATGGCCAAAACCTATATCGATTGGCTGGTCGATTTGCCGTGGAGTATCCGCACCGAAGACAACGACTCTCTGGAAAACGTCGTAAAGGTACTCGACGAAGATCATTACGGTCTGGAAAAAGTCAAGGAGAGAATCGTCGAATACATCGCCGTGAAGCAGATGACGAATTCGCTGAAGGCGCCGATCATCTGCCTGTACGGTCCTCCGGGCGTCGGAAAGACTTCGCTTGCGAAATCCGTAGCCCGCGCATTGGGGAGAAAATTCGTCAAAGCGAGTCTGGGAGGTCTTTACGACGAGGCAGAACTTCGCGGACACCGAAGAACTTATGTCGGCGCGATGCCCGGAAAGATCATCAAGGGAATCAAAAATGCCGGAGTATGCAATCCGGTTTTCCTGCTCGACGAAATCGACAAAATGGCTTCTTCGAATAAGGGCGACCCTTCCAGCGCGCTTTTGGAAATCCTCGATCCGGAGCAGAACATCTACTTTCAGGACAATTACATCGAGGAGAATTACGATCTCAGCAACGTGATGTTCATCTGCACGGCAAATTACTTGCAGAACATTCCCGCGCCTTTGCGCGATCGTTTGGAATTGATCGAACTCAACTCCTACACCGATATCGAAAAGTTGAATATCGCCAAATCGCATCTGATCGGCAAGCAGGAAAAAGCCAACGGGTTAAAAGAGGGAAAACTCTCTTTCGACGACGAGGCGATCCAGTACATCATCGACTACTATACGCGCGAAGCCGGCGTCCGCGAACTGGAAAGGCAGATTTCCTCGATTTGCCGCAAGGCGGTCGTCGAATTCATCCGAAACCCGAAACTGGAACGGATTCAGGTCACCGTCGATCAGGTTCGAAAATATTTGGGAACGAATAAATACGAATACTCCAAAAAGGAGAAGTCCGGACAGGTCGGCGTCGTTACCGGTCTGGCCTATACCGAATTCGGCGGCGATATTCTGCCGATCGAAGTCACTTATTTCGAAGGAAAAGGCGAATTGGTGATCACCGGAAATCTCGGCAACGTGATGAAAGAAAGCGCGACGATCGCGATCGACTATGTCCGCGCCAATGCGGTCAAATACGGCATCGACCCGAAGTTCTTCGAGTCGCACGGCATACACATTCACGTTCCGGAAGGCGCCGTGCCGAAAGACGGTCCGAGTGCCGGTATCGCTTTGACGACCGCGGTGGTCTCCTGTCTCACCAATACGAAAGTCAAATCGTCGGTGGCGATGACCGGAGAAGTCAATCTGCGCGGTCAGGCTCTTCCGATCGGCGGGCTGAAAGAGAAATCGCTCGCGGCGCTTCGCTCGGGCTTAAAGACGATTCTTATTCCGCGCGACAATTCCAAAGATATCGGCGATCTTCCTCACGAAGTCAAATCCAAACTGGAAATCATCTTGATGGACAACGTCGACGACGCGTTGAACATCGCGTTCGAGAAAGACGATGATTAACTTCCGCAAAATCCGGTTCGTCCGTTCCGCGACCGTCAGGGACGAGGAACTTTCGGACAAGCCGAACGTCGTCTTCGTCGGTCGGAGCAACGTCGGCAAATCGACCTTGATCAACTTGATCGCGGACAACAGAGGATTGGCTTTCGTCTCGCGCCGTCCGGGAATGACGCGACTTCTCAACTACTTTGAAGTCGACGAGAAGTTCTATTTGGTCGACGCACCGGGCTATGGTTATCGAAGTTTGGGGAAGAAAGACGAATTCGATACGATGATGGACGCTTACTTCACCGACAATCCGAGCCTGAAACTGGTGGTTTGGCTTCTCGATTCGAGAAGAGATTTGTCGAAAGAAGACGGAGAATTCTACCGCTTTTTGGGGGAAATAGGACTTCCTGCGATCGTCGTGTTCACCAAAGCCGACAAATTGAATCAGTCGGAAAAAGCGAAAGCGACGAGGATGGCGGAAGACCGGCTTCGGGGATTCGACTATTTGATGACTTCTTCTTCGGACAAACGCAATATCGATGCGCTCCGAAGAAGAATTTGCGAGGCTTTATTTCCGAATGTATGATCTTCGCATCATACATTTTTTTTGATGATAATTTCAGACGGCTTTTCATACGTTATATTAGGTGATGATATGAAAAGAGAGTTTTATCAGGATTTTTTGTTGGATTCGGGTGCTTACAAGGTCGACATTCTTTCTTCGAAGATTTCCGGAGGAATGAATCGGGACGGAGAATGCAGTTGCACGGTATCGAGTCGGGTTAAAATTTTTTATCCGGATCGGGAAGAAGAGAAAACTTTCGAAGTCGTGATGAAAGAATTTCCTTTTGAATGCTCGACCGCGTCGTTGAAAATGGACGTTCTCGACATTCAGTCCCTTTTGACCTGTTCAAGGCTTACCCTTTATGGAAAAATCGAGATCAACACGGTTGAAAAAGGAGTAGACGAGTTCAAAATCGACCCGACAAAAGAAAGCTTGATTCAATCGTATCTTTCCTTTCAAAGGAACAAGAGGGAGAGCAGAGAAGTCGACGTTATTTCGACTCTTCCGGAAGACGAGATGGCGAAAAAGATTCTCGAAGAAGAAATCTTGCCGATTTCCTGCGAAGATTTGGAACAGAACGAAGAAGACGAACACGTGATTCTCTCCCAAGCCGAAGAGGAGAAGATAGAATCGCGGGACGAAAAAGAAGTTGAAGAAGAGACGGAGAAAGCAGAAGAAAGCGAAAAGAAAGAAGAGCAAATCGAAATCAAAGAGGCGGAAAAGGCCGTCAAGCAGGAATTGCTGAAAGAGAATTTCGTTTCGCCATATTTTTATTATCGTCTGGGAAAAGACGAAACCTTAAACGACGCGTTGGCGAAATGGAATGTCGGAATGGACGAATTTTTGAAGTGCAATTCGGCCAGAGATTACCACGAAAACAGCCTGATCAGAATCCGCAAGAAATGAAAAAGATTCTGCAATACCTCTATCGCATAAGAATAGTCAACATTATCGAAATTACGGAGAATACCCGAAAGATCGTCACCGACAAGAGCGCGTATATCCTGAAAAAAGTGGATTCGCTCAATAAAGAAAATATCTATATTCGTCTCGGTCTTTCCAAAGTGCCTTATTTCAATTTGCCGTTGAAGAGCATCAACGACCGCTACGTCGAGGAGATCGATCACGAGTATTACGTCCTGTCCTATTATTATAAAGACGAGAGCATGGCGTTAGAAGAATTGCGAATGTCTTTTTACCTGAAAACCATCGCGATGCTTCATCAGAACACGCTGTATCCGTTGAAAGTGAACGACGGATATTTTGCCGAGTCGCTCCACTACATCGAAACGCGGATTCTCGACGCGCGCGAACAAATCGACGCGCGGATGTTTCACGTCGAGCGGAGCGATTATCATAGTCCCAGCGACTGGTATTACCTTTCGTGCTATCGGGTATTCAACAACGCTTTGAACGAAGCGCAGAAATATCTGGATTCGCTGAACGAGGAATTCGAAAAACTTCACAGCGTCGAATTGTCGCTGACCTATCAGAATTATCAGTTGGATCACATCATTTTAAAAGAGGAGAAGATCATCTCGTTAGAAAAAGTAGCCTTTTCGCCACCGGTATACGATCTGGTCGATTTTGTCGAGAAAAATTATCACAGCAGCGTCGACATCAGTCGGATTCTCTCTTCCTATACGGACATTCATCCGCTTTACCCGTATCAGAAATACTGGCTTTTATCTCTGCTGTTCATTCCGAAAATAAAGAAAGAAGCAGAGGATATCCTCGATATCGAATCTCTGTTTCTTTCGCTCAATTATCTGGAAGTCACCGAAAAAATCCGCGCTAATCTTTTGAACCAAACTGAGTCAGAGTAAAGGCGACTACCATGACAACCAGCATGACCTGATTGATTTTCGTCGGCGAGAGAACGAAGAGGAGCGCCTGATAAATCAAAATAAAAGGAATCGCCTCGAATAATTTCTTTTGATAGTACGGAAGTTTGTTTTTCAACATCAGCCAATATTTTTTCATAATTTCACCTACTTAATTCTATTCTGAAAATAACGTTTTAGAAGAGGAGAAGTCAGGTGTTTTTAATAATGAAAAGAAAATATTTGTCTGTTTTTTCTCAAAACAAAAAAATCAAAAGAATAAAAATGCGATTTTGTCAAAAAAAGATTGAAAAAATACGGGGGGGGGGTGTTATTCTACACATATCGAAAGGAGAAAGCAGAAATGCACAAAAAATACTTTAACTTCATCTTACCGGTTCTCGGCGCGGCCGTAATCGTCGGAAGTGGCTTTTCCGCATGGGTTTTCAGTGATGTAGAAACCAAATCGGCGGAAATGAACGGGACGATCGAGGTCGCCCCTTTGCAGGGATTGACCGCCGATCTTTCCCTCAGCGCAACTACGTTTAAACTGAATCTCGATCAAGGAGGAGTCGGCAATACGGCAAGCGATGAGGGGATCTATTTCAATGACGATGCCTCTTTGACGGAATTGGAAATCACTTTAACGTACACATTGAGTTCGAACGCCGACTTCGAAGCGTGGGATGGTGTTTCATGCTGCTATTCGGTATCGTATGCGGTAAACGGCGATATCGCCGATTATCTAAGCGCAAACGATATTACAAAGATGCCGATGACGACGACGGATACCGACTTGCAGACGCGAACCTACACGCAGGTGTTTACGCTTTCGTTTGTTTATGCCGATGGAAAAAAACCGACTTCCGCAGAAGAATACGCCGCGATGAAAGCGGCGGTAGAGAATTCTTCCGTGAGCATTAGCGTAAGCGTTGAAACGGAAATCGCCTGATTTTCGCATTGTCGCGGCAATTCGATGAAGGAGCAGAAACGATGCAGAACTTTGCGAAATTGATGAAAATCTGCTTGATTCGCTTTTTATCCTTTTCGGCGTTATGTTCGATCGGATTCTGTTCTTTCATCTTTTTTGACGCCGGTTTAAAAAAAAGTACGATGTCGGGGAAAATACAATTGGAACAATGCGTCGATTTCGGCTCGCTGAAAGTGATCGCGCCGAAGAATCTCGACTATGAAGAATATCGGATCGTGTTTGAGCAGGGCGGAAACGGAAACGAATTCGACGAGAGCATAGGTATTTGTCTTACGCCGCATTTGGAATTCGTCTTTTCCGAGTATGACTTTGAAGACGGAACGACTTTAACGGAAAACGGATATTTCGTCTCCTTCTATCTGGAATTCGCCAATGACGGAGTTCTTTTCGGCGATGAGGGATACGCGGAATTTTCGTCTCGCGCCGAGGGACAGAGTTATGAAACGCGAATTCGTCTGGAAATCGACGAAACAGCCGCATATACTCTTTTCACTTTTGAACCGATATTCGTCTGGCGCGAAGGCAAAAAGCCGTCGACGAGTCGGGAATATGCTGAATTCTTGAAACACGTTTACGAGGACTCTTCCGTGTCCGTTTTGACGTTGCACCTGACATTCGAAAGGGAGGAAAAAAGATGAAAAAGTTCGGAAAACCGCTCATCTTACTCCTTCTTCTTTTTTCGCTCTCGCTGACCTTCGTCAGCGCATTTTGCACGTGGTATTTTCTCGATGAGATTTCGGGTAAAGTTGAACCCATAGGTTCGATCGGCGATTATCTCCGTCCAAATTACACATTCGGGGACGAAGAAGATACCGTTCTACGCGATGTGAACTACTACAACGTTTACTTTTTGGCTCAGAACGTGCAGAAGATCGAAAATTTTTTGGAAGAAGACGGTCTTGTAGATGGTGTGACAAACTATCGTTTCAAAGCGATCGAAGAGGGAATCTATTATGAGAACGACGTTGAAAATGGTAGCTTGAAATTCGGTACATGGGGAGATCGATCTGAGTCTCCGTATTACAGAAGGTTTTCACGCATTTCTGCGATTACGACGACGATGATAGATGAGATGGGTCGACCTTCCTGTTCGTTAATCGACGGAAATTCTAACATCAACGGAGAATTCTATCTTCTGGATTTTGCCTGTTGGTCGATCGATCCTTATGACATTTACGCACGAAGTACGGAGCATTCTGCGAATGACACTTACATTCAAGTCTACGGAACATATCCGTACGCAGATTTTGAAATCGCGTATTTTAACATTCTTTTGGAATACTACGACGCCGAATCCGTGTTGATCGACGGAGAAAAGACTTTGTTTTTTTATCCAATTTACACGGTCGGAAAAGATTATTATAGTATCCGAACCGGACAGGATAGCGAAAATCTTCGGGATTCAATTTCGATCAGCTGTCAGGGTGGCGATCTGTTCTTCACTTACGACGAAAAATATGCGAAACTGATGAATGCGAAGGGGCTGAAAGACGCGGACGCTTCGAATGAACAAACCCGTTACAGGGCGTACCGATATCAAGATTATCGGGTGACTTCCTCGAATTTAAACGATGAATACGGAAAGATCCGGAATCACATCGACGAAGTCAATGGATCGTGGGTTTCGGAGAAACAGGAAATCGAGACGGAACAGGGAGTCTATTCGCTCAACGAAGAGATCGGGCGATACAATATCTACCTTTTCGTTAAAGAACGATATATGAGTGCGAGTTTGTCAATCGATCCGAACAGCCTTTCACCGGATTTCACAGCTGATGAGATCGAAGCGTTGAAAGCGATTCTCGACGAGCAGTCGCTCCACATCTATTCCTCCCTGCAACCGAACTATCACAGCATCGGCAAATCCTACTATTATTACACCTATTATTGTGATACGCGAGGATATTATATCGCGATAGAAAAAGTTTACGAATCGCGCCTTATCGGAGGAATCACGGGCGATTTCGATTATCAGAATCCGATTTCCCGCTCTCTGTGTTTCACTAAAAATGGTCTGGACGGAGAGAAAATCAACGCGTACGATCTGCGCAATTTGACACTGAGTTGCAACGAGGGAGAATATTCCGAAATCGAATACTCACCGGAGGGAAAAGCGAATTCACGAAAAATGCGCATACCGAATTATTATTTTGCCGTTCAACTCAACGAAGACGATGCGATGGCTTACGATCAAAGAATCCGCTCGGAAAGCGAAACAATCACATACGAAGTGCCGACATATCGTTATTTGGATAAGGACGGTCGATTACAGACGGAAAATTACCGCTCCGAAGAATTGCTAATCTCTTTGAAGAACGCGGTTTTCGACGATCTTCAAAAGAGAGAATCCGGACTTGAATTGCGTTATAAAGATATCGAACGAATTCAAGTTACCAAAGCCGACTCATCGGAAAGCTATTATACGTTGCGGGAATACATCGAAAGAGGTAAAAAGGGCGAAGAAGGATTTATAGATTATCTCGCCTTAATCGATTCGTTGAAATTGGTTCGTCCGATCGATTCGGGAACGTACAATCTCTATGCTTACGTTGATTACCACATCGATGAAAACGGGTGCGAAGTGCCTTATGCCGTCGATCTTTGGGCGTACCGCATTCACAATATTTTCGTCAATATTTACGATCCCGATGATTTCGGCGGAATATCGCTGAATTTCGATGGTACTTACCTTTCGAGTGACGCGATCGGCCGCTACTCGTTTCAATGCGATTCGTATTATTATTTGGAAACGGATTTGAGATACGAAGACGATGGCACGGCGAAACGCTATATCCGAGGTTATGATTTGCCAAATCTCGACGGCGTGCAGGATTACGATTTTCTTTCGATTCTGACTTGGTACGATGCGCAAGGAAAATGCTTCCAAGATATTGTTACAGGTCGTTATATCACGGTAGATAATGTCCAAAGCAACCCTTTCGTCGTCAGAAAAAATTACATTTTGCAAGTGGTGTCGAAACCATAGGAGGTGATGAAAAATGCATATAATCATTCTCGACTCGATTTCGCGGGTGGAAAACATCGCTTTCGCGGTTTCTGTCACCGTAATACTTCTGCTGACTCTCACTTTTGCCGGTCTCTTTTATCTATATTATCGTTATTATAAACGCTGTATTTCCAACAAATTGGAAGACGAGGATTTGAGAAAAGAGATTTTCAAAGAAAATAATAAGTATTTCGCCGAATTCAAAACGGCATTGAGGTCGCACGACGAGAACGAAACTTTCATAAGTTTGACCCGATATCGCGAAAAGAATAAAAAAATGCGAAATCGGATAAAAATCGTCGGAAATGCGATCCTCGTCTTCTTTTATCTTATCTTTCTTTTCGCTTTGGGATCGGCCATGTACGCGCGAAGTCAAGGTGAGTTGATTTCCGTCGGAGGAACTTCCTGTCTGATTATCCGTTCCGCTTCGATGGAAGAAAAGAATGCGCGAAATACCTATCTCTACGAATACCGACTCGACGATCAAATCTCATCCTATGCGATGATCGGATTGAAAAAAGTCGGCAAAAATGAGATTTTCCTGTACGATATCGTGGCATTCCGCGATGATGAAGGTCGGATCGTCGTTCACCGAATCGTCGCTATCGAAGAGAGAGAAGGAGAAACGTTTTACACAACGCGCGGTGATGCTAATCGCGTTTCAGCCGATTATGAGGTGAATCTGACATATGAAAAGATCGTCGGCAAGTACAATGGATTTCAGAATTTTGCTCTGGGCGTGATGATTTTCTACTTTCAGTCCGGAATCGGTCTTATCACCCTTTCTTTCGGGTTGATTCTAATCGGATTTTACGATGTGGTGGATATCTGTCTTGGACGCGCAATCGAAAAGAGAAAGTCGGCGATTTATCCATTAATCGACGCCGAACTCGAAAAAACTTTTGCGAAGCGGAAAATTCAGATTCGAGATGATAGAGAAACCGACATCGATCCTTTCGGCGGATATCGGATAAGAGGAAGCCGTCTTGGAAAAATCGAATTCAAAGTTCCCCCGAAAGAGAAATCGAAAAAGAGAAAAAAAGGTTTGCGTTTTGGAAAGATCGAAGCGCGCGTTCCTAGTTTCGCCGAACAGGAAGCAAGGAAAAGGAGAAAAAAAGGAAAAGACGAAAAGAATGTCTTTCGATAACAGAACAGACGCAAAAAAACGCGAGGAGAAAAGATTCATTTTCGGCAAAATAAAGCAAAATCGAAAATATCTGTTGACTTGTCGTCTGAAAAAAGCAAAAATAAAGTGTACGTTGAATAAGAGGGAATTCGTCGGAAGATTTCAGCGAGTCTGGTCGGGTGAAAGCAGACGTCGGAAAACGAATTCGCGTCGCTTAGGAGTACGAAAGCAATGTTTCCGTCGATCGCGTTAAGATCAAAGAGTGCCGATTATAAAGAATAATCGGAATTAAGGTGGCATCACGGTAATTATCGTCCTGTGGAGGTTTGACTTCGCAGGACGTTTTTTCGAAAGGAGAAAGAGATGTTGGACAAGCGTTACAATCCGAAAGAAATCGAGAGCGGAAAATATCGGGAATGGAAGGATCGGGGCTATTTCACCGCGAAAGGCGGAGATAAACCGAAATTTTCGATGGTGATTCCGCCACCGAACGTGACGGGAAAGCTTCACATCGGCCATTCGTGGAACATCACGATTCAGGACATTATCGCCCGCTACAAGAAAGCGAAAGGCTACGATGTCCTTTGGCTTCCGGGAATGGATCACGCCGGAATCGCCACGCAGGCCAAAATCGAAGAGAAGTTACGCCTGCAGGGGATTTCCCGCTATCAACTGGGACGGGAGAAATTTCTGCAAGAGGCGTGGAAATGGAAAGAGGAATACGCCGAGACGATCCGAAAGCAGTGGGAGATGATGGGGATTGCCGTCGACTATTCCCGCGAGCGGTTTACCCTCGACGAGGGATTGAACAAAGCGGTGAGAAAAGTTTTTGTCTCTCTTTATCGAAAAGGGCTCATCTACCGCGGAGAAAGAATCATCAACTGGGATCCGGTGTACAAGACCGCGCTGAGCAACATCGAAGTCGTCTATCAGGAAGATCCGGGAAAGATGTATTATTTCCGCTACTATCTGGAAAATTCGACCGATTATCTGACCGTCGCGACGACGCGTCCGGAGACGATGTTCGGCGACGTCTGCGTGGTGGTCAACCCGAAAGATTCCCGCTATCGGAAATACGTGGGGAAGAAGGTCGTCAATCCGGCAAACGGCGAATTGCTTCCGGTCATCGAGGACAGCTACGTCGATATGGAATTCGGAACAGGCGCGATGAAATGCACGCCGGCACACGATCCGAACGACTTCAAAATCGCTCAGAAATATCATCTTCCTCACCCGAAGTGCATCAACGACGACGCGACGATGAACGAACTTTGCGCGGGTTATCGTGGACAGGACCGTTACGAATGTCGGAAGAATCTCGTAGCCGACATCGAAAAGCGATCGTGCCTGATCAAGATCGAAGACATCGTCCATCAAGTCGGGCACAGCGAGCGGAGTCACGCCGTCGTCGAACCGATGCTTTCGAAACAGTGGTTTGTCCGAATGAAACCTCTGTCGGAGGCGGCATTGAAGTTTCAGGAAGGGGATCGACCGATCGAATTCATTCCCGAACGGTTCAACAAGATCTTTACCAACTGGATGAACAATTGCGAAGACTGGTGCATCTCCCGCCAACTTTGGTGGGGACATCGCATTCCGGCATACTATCACAAAGAAACCGGCGAACTCCTCGTCAGCGAAGAGGAACCGGCAGATATCGAAAACTGGACGCAGGACGAAGATGTACTCGATACTTGGTTTTCTTCGGCGCTCTGGCCGTTTACGACGCTCGGTTGGCCGGAGAATACCGAAGATCTGAAACGTTATTATCCTCTCGACGTCATGGTGACGGCTTACGATATCATCTTCTTCTGGGTGAGCCGAATGATCTTTCAAGGATTGGAATTCACGCATTCCCGTCCGTTTGACAAAGTGCTGATTCACGGCTTGATCCGCGACGCGCAGGGAAGAAAAATGTCCAAATCTCTGGGAAACGGCATCGATCCGATCGACGAAATCGAAAAATACGGCGTCGACGCGATCCGCTATTTTCTGACTACGTCGACTTCTCCCGGTCAGGATACGCGTTATATCGACGAGAAGGTGCAGGCTGCCGCGAACTATCTGAATAAGATTTGGAATGCGTCCCGTTTTATTCTGCTTCATCTTTCGCCGAGCGATTCCGATTACCGCATCGATGAAACGCTGCTCGACGACGTCGACAAATTCATTTTGACTCGATTGCAGAAGACGATCGTGAAAGTCGGGACCAATATGGAAAAATACGAATTCGCCAATGCGTCGACGCATCTCTACAATTTTGTTTATGACGACTTCACGTCGTGGTATCTCGAATTCTCGAAGCTGAAACTCCACTCCGACGATGCGAAGCAGGCGCACAGCGCCCTTTCGGTTCTTTTGGAAGTGTTGAAATCCATTCTCCTGATGATTTACCCGTACACGCCGTTTATCGCGGAGGAAATCTACCTGAATCTGCCGGATCATCGCGAATCGATCATGCTGGATCGCTATCCGGAAGTAAATGAAAATCGGATTTACGAAAAGAGCGAAGCCCTAATCGCCGATCTCATCGATATGATCAAGGACATCCGCGCATATAAGGTGGAAAATCAAATCGCGCCGAATGGACCGGTCAGTCTGACTTTGATTCCGACGAAAGGGGACGTTTCCGCGTTGATTCCGTATCTGAAAAGATTCGCTTTTGCCGAAGAAATCAAAATTCAGGACGAGTGCGAGGGAAACCTTCGCGTTTATGGGTGCGCCAATCTGGTGATCGGCGATAAGGCCGATCGCGAAGCGCTGATGGCTCATCTGAATCGGGAAATCGAAAGGTTGAACCGCGAAGTTGAAAGGGGAACGAAGATGCTTTCCAACCCGAATTTCCTCGCCAAAGCGCCGAAAGAGAAGGTCGAGCAAGAAGAGATCAAACTTTGCGATTACCGAAACGAACTTTCGGTTTATCTGGAAAAAGCCGAAGCGCTGAAAAGGCGATAGGCTTTCAGGGAAAGGAAAGAATATGAATATCGAAGAAATCAAATACAATTTTCAATTGATGTCCGTCCGCGAGATCGAGGACATCGGAGCAAAGCTCCACCATTACCGCCACCTGAAATCCGGTGGAAACGTGTATTATCTGGAAAACGAGGATACGAATTGCTGTTTTGCCATCGGCTTTCGCACCTTGCCGGAAGACTCGACCGGCGTTTGCCACATCATCGAACACAGTCTTCTCTGCGGTTCGAAGAAATATCCTTTGAAAGAGCCGTTTGTCAATCTGCTCAAAACGTCGCTGTCGACTTTTCTCAACGCGTTCACTTCCAGCGACTGGACAATGTATCCTTTCGCCTCGCAGACGCCGAAGGATTTCGACAATATTCTGAAAATCTATTGCGACGCGGTTTTCGACCCTTTGGTGATGGAAGATCCGAAAGCTTTTTTGCAAGAGGGCTGGCATTTGGAGTTGAACGACAAGGACGGCATTCCTTCTTACAAGGGCGTCGTCTACAACGAAATGATCGGCGCGATGAGCAACGTCGATCAGATTTTAACGCAGACGACTTTCGAAGCGATGTATCCGGATACCTGCTATCGGCACAATTCCGGCGGAGATCCGGAAGCGATTCCGACGTTGACATACCAAAAGTACCGCGAATTCTATCGGGAACACTACACTCCGCAGAACGCGATGACCTATTTTTACGGAAAAATGGACATCGAAGAGAAGTTGAAATTCTTGGACGAAGAGTATTTTTCGCGTTACGACAAGAGCGAAAAGGAGATCGAAATCGTTCCGCAGAAAGGGTTGATCGATCTCAGCGTATCCAAAGAATACGAGATCGGCGAAGAGGAAAATCTCAAAGGAAACGCCTATCTGTCGCTTTGCTACGGACTGGATCGCTTCGGAAATTACGAAGAACTGACGGCGATGCAGATTTTAAGCGACGCGTTGCTTTCTAAAAACGAATCTCCGGTCAAGAAAGCACTTCTCGACGCTAAACTCGGCGAAAATGTCGAGACGTTTATCGATGACGGAAACATCGTTCCGGCACTTCACATTCAGTTGCAGAAAACCGATCCGGACAAGAAAGAAGCCTTTAAACAGGTCTTCGAATCGGCGATCAAGAAAGTCGTCGACGAGGGAATAGATCGGAAATTGCTCTTGGCTTCGATCAATTTTTCGGAATTCAAGGACAAAGAAATGGATATGGGGAAAATGCCGAAAGGGCTGGTTTTCGCCTTGAACTTGATGGGGTGTTTCAACTATCGCACCGACATGGTCGAGCGCTTCCGGTTCAGCCGTCATTACGAGAAATTCCGTCGCGAGCTGGATAACCGATATTTCGAAAAACTATTGGAAAAAACCATTCTTCGCAGCGCTCATCAAGTCGAAGTAACGCTGATTCCGTCCAAGACTTTAGGTGCAGAAAAGCGCAAAGCGATGGAAAAAAAGATGAAAGAGATGAAAGAGAAGATGACCGACGAAGAAATCGAGTCGCTTCTTAAATTGAATCGCGAACTAAAAGAATACCAGAATCACGTCGATACGCCGGAGGAACTTGCCGCGCTTCCGAAACTGGAATTGAAAGATATACCTTCCGACGTGAACTACCTCGATTCCAAAGAAACTCTTTTCAAAGGAAGAAAAACGATTCTTCATCGCGTTCAGACGAATAAAATCGGCTACGTGAGGCTTTATTTCAGTTTGGATAAGATCGCCTTCGAAGATCTTCCGTACGTCTATCTTTTGAAAAATCTCTTTTTGAATTTGCCGACGAAAAAGTATTCATCGATCGAACTGACAAACGAAATCAAGACTTATTTGGGCGAACTTTCTTTCGCGATGCTGACTCTTTCCGAAGACAAAGATCGCTGCAAGATGAATTTTGTCGTTTCGACCAGTGCGTTAGAGGAAAATATCGATCGCATTCCCGCGCTGCTGAGCGAGGTGCTTTTTAAGACTCGTTTCGTCAAGGACAAGATGGAGCAGGTTTTGCATCAGTTGGCAACTTCGCTCCGTCAGGAGATCATCGCGAACGGAATGCAGATCGCCAAATTGATGGCGAGAAGCGCGTATTCGCTGGAAGCGCGTTACGCGGTGAATTGCCTGAGAGGTCCGAAACTCTACGCGTTCGTCCAGCGCCTTTCGCGGCATCTCGAATTCAGGAAGACGAAGGCAAAACTGGAAGAATTGATCGGACGCATCTTCACGGAAGAAAATGCGACGATCTCGATTTCCGGAGACAGAGAAACGATGAATCGCGCGGGAAAGTCGCTCAAAAGGCTGAAATTGAAGAAAGAAACCTATCCGGTCGCACCGCTTCCGGAAAAAGAAGAAGCCGCACAAAAAGAGGCGTTGATCATCCCTTCGGGCGTATCCTATAACGCTTTGGCCGGTAATCTGGGGGCGGAAAATATCCAAAAGGGAAAATATTACGTGCTTTGCCACATCGTCAACTACGATTATCTTTGGAGCGAAGTTCGTGTCAAGGGCGGCGCATACGGCTGCGGTCTGACTTTCAATCGCTCGGGCGATGTCGCGTTCGGATCCTATCGCGATCCGAACGTATCGGAGACGTATGCGGTTTATTCCGCGCTTCCGTCCTATTTGAAAAAATTCCGCGTCGGAAAAGGAGAATTCGAAAACTATATCATCGGGACGATCGGCGAACTGGATTTTATGACCCCGGGTTCGATTCCGAGCCAAATCGATTCCGCGGACATCTATACGTTATCCGGAATAAAGAAAAAAGATTTGATCGCAATCAAAAAGGAGATCTTGAAAATGAAGCAGAAAGAGATCCGCGATCTTTCGTCCGTTTTCGAGGAAATCGTCGCTCATTCATCGCGTTACACGATCGGAAACGAAACGAAAATTCGTGAAGGCGATTTCGAAAAAATCACGTCTTTGTGAGGTAAAGGTGCCGAGTTCGGCGCCTTTTTTCAACTAAAAGTCGATTATTTCGTCAAGAGATTCGCGCTTTTCAAATCTTCTTGACAATAACGGCAATAAAATTATAATAAAACTATCGTGTTTTAAGGTAGTGAGCGTATGGGAAATATCGGTATCGGAATTGACGTGGGATCGACGACGGTGAAGATTGTCGTCCTCTCCGAAAACGGCGAAATCTTATATAAAAATTACGTCCGTCACTTCTCCGAAG
This sequence comes from Bacilli bacterium, assembly GCA_048359995.1. Taxonomy (GTDB): domain Bacteria; phylum Bacillota_I; class Bacilli_A; order RFN20; family CAG-449; genus UBA3210. The sequence continues at coordinate 76,968 of DBGCPK010000003.1, forward strand.
TGAAGGCGACCCTTTTGCGCGAACTGAAAGCGATCGAGTCCACGTTTTCCGGTTATTCCGCTTCGTGTGCGATCACCGGAAGCGCCGGATTGGGGTTGTCTTCGAAAGCCGGAATCGGCTTTGTCCAGGAAGTCTATTCTTCTTCTTTGGCGGTGAGAAAGCACTATCCCGACGCCGACGCGGTCATCGAACTCGGCGGAGAAGACGCGAAGATCATCTTTTTGACAAACGGCATCGAACAGCGGATGAACGGTTCCTGCGCCGGAGGCACGGGGGCATTCATCGATCAGATGGCGACGTTGCTCGGACTAAGCGTCGGCGAACTCGATACGTTGTCGGAAAAGGCGACGAAAGTATATCCGATCGCTTCCCGATGCGGCGTCTTCGCCAAATCGGACATTCAGCCTTTGATCAATCAGGGGGCGCAGAAAGAAGATATTGCCGCTTCCATCTTTCAAGCCGTCGTCGATCAGACCATTTCGGGATTGGCGCAGGGAAGAGAGATCAAGGGAAAAGTCGTCTTTTTAGGCGGTCCTCTTTCATTTCTTAACGGATTGAGAAAGGCATTTACCCGAACGTTGAAACTCGACGATGCGCACGCCGTTTTTCCGGAAGACGGTCCGGTTTTCATCGCTTTGGGCGCGGCGATGTATGCGAGAAGCAACGAAAAGCCGCTGGAATTTTCCGAATGGGTGAAAAAGATCGAAAGCGCGGAGACGACAAACGATATCGTCACGACCGAACCGCTTTTCGCTTCGGAAAGCGAATATGAAGAGTTTCTGTCGCGACACAAGAGCAGCGACGCGAAAACGGCTTCGCTGAAAGGTTATCGCGGAAAAGCGTATTTGGGTATCGACGCCGGAAGTACGACGACCAAAGTGGCGTTGATCGACGAGGAAAATCGGATTCTTTTCAGCCATTACGTTTCCAACAAGGGCAAACCTCTGGATATCATCACCGAGCAGATCGGGAAGATTTACGCCGGCGCGGATTCGGAAATGGAAATCGTCTCCTGCGCCGTAACCGGCTATGGGGAAGAATTGATCAAAGCGGGTCTTGGGGTGGACTTCGGCATCGTCGAGACCATCGCCCATTTCAAAGCGGCGAGTTATTTCTGTCCCGACGTCGATTTCATCATCGATATCGGCGGACAGGATATCAAATGCTTTCGCATCAAGAATCACGCGATCGACAGCATCATTCTGAACGAAGCCTGTTCTTCGGGTTGCGGATCGTTCATTCAGACTTTCGCCGAAGCGCTGGGATATGATATCGATACATTCGCCAAAATGGGACTTTTCGCCTCGAATCCGGTCGATTTGGGGTCGAGATGTACCGTATTCATGAACAGCAGCGTCAAGCAAGCGCAGAAAGACGGAGCCAGCATCCGCGATATCAGCGCGGGATTATCCCAGTCGATCATCAAGAACGCCATTTACAAGGTGATTCGCGCGAAGAACGTCGAAGAACTCGGGAAAAACATCGTCGCGCAGGGAGGAACTTTCTTAAACGATGCGGTGCTTCGGAGTTTTGAAAAAGAGCTGGATCGCAGCGTGATTCGTCCGGGAATCGCCGGACTTATGGGGGCGTTCGGCGCGGCGATCTACGCGAAAGAGCATTCGAAAGGAAAATCGACTTTAATCGGACGAGAAGAACTGGAACGGTTCTCATACCGATCCGCTTCTTCCATATGCAAAGGCTGCACTGCGCATTGCAGCCTCAACATTCTCACTTTCAGCGACGGAAAACGCTTTATCTCCGGAAATCGGTGCGACAAAGTTTCCGCAAATGGTCCGAATCGGTTTTTCCCTTCGCTTTACGATTTCAAGTACAAAAAGATACTTTCTTACGGAAAGGAAACGGGAACGGCGGCCAAGCGGAAAGTAGGTCTGCCATTGGCTCTGAATTTCTACGAACTGATTCCGTTTTATGCGACCTTGTTCGATAAAATCGGTTTCGAAGTCGTTCTTTCCGAAGAAACTTCGCGCAAAACCTATCTGAAAGGGCAGCACACGATTGCCAGCGATACGATTTGCTATCCGGCGAAATTGATGCACGGGCAAATCGAAGATCTCCTCGACAAAGGCGTGGACTTCGTCTTTTATCCGTGTATGACTTACAATATCGACGAATCGGACAGCGACAACCATTACAACTGTCCGGTGGTTGCCTATTATCCGGAAACCCTGAAAGGGAACAATCCGCGCTTGAATCGGAGCAACTTCCTCGCGCCGTATCTCGACTTGAACAACAAGCATCGAACGCTGGAAGTTCTTTATCGGGTTTTAAGACCGTACGGCGTGGATAAGCGCACGCTCAAATCGGCTTTGGGAAGCGCCTATCTCGAACTCGACGCTTTCCATGCGGAAATCAGCGAGACCGCGCGAAAATACATCGAAGAAGCGCGGAAAGAGAAGCGGAAAATCATCGTTTTGGCCGGAAGACCTTATCACGTCGATCCGGAAATCAATCACGGCATCAGCCGATATATGTCCTCGATGGGACTGGCCGTTCTTTCGGAGGACGCTTTGGCACAACTCTCGCCCACGCCCGATATGCAGATTCTCAATCAGTGGACGTATCATTCCAGACTCTTCAAAGCGGCGAATTATGTCATCGGAAATCCGGATATGCAGATGGTGCAACTCGTCTCTTTCGGCTGCGGAATGGATGCGATTACCGCCGACGAGTTGCGGAGAATTCTCGAAAAGAACGGCAAACTTTACACCCAGTTGAAAATCGACGAAATCAACAATCTGGGCGCGTTGAAAATTCGGATACGAAGTCTCCTCGCGGCTATCGACGACGAATTGAAAGTCAAGGAGTGAAGAAAATGGAATATCCTAAATTTACCAAAGCGATGAAAGAAACGCACACCATTCTTCTTCCGGATATGCTTCCGATCCACTTCCGGTTGATTTCTTCCATATTGGAAGATGCCGGATATCATGTGGAATGCCTGCGCAACGCTTCTCGAAGCGTGGTCGACGAAGGCTTGAAGAACGTGCATAACGACACCTGTTATCCGGCGCTGCTCGTCATCGGGCAGTTTCTCGACGCATTGAATTCGGGAAAGTACGATGTCGACCGCGTCGCGCTTTTGATCACGCAGACAGGCGGAGGATGCCGCGCGTCCAATTACATCCATCTGCTTCGCAAAGCGATGAAAGTTCATTATCCTCAGGTCCCGGTGATTTCTTTCAATTTTTCGGGTTTGGAAAAGGATAAGGAAAGCGGCTTTCGCCTTTCGCCGCTCGACTTGATGCACGTGCTTTATGCCGCCTATTACGGAGATCTCCTGATGTCGCTGTACAATCAGGTTCTTCCTTACGAGGACCGCGAAGGAGATGCAAAAGCGATGTTGGAAAGATGGGAAAGCCGACTGCAAAAGTTTCTCGTTTCGGCGCGATGTTTCCGATTGAAAAAATACGCGGCGAAAATGATCGACGATTTTAAAAGCATTCCGCTTCGCAGGGTGAAAAAAATCAAGGTGGGCATCGTCGGCGAGATCTACGTCAAATACTCTCCTCTGGCGAACAATCATCTGGAAGATTTCCTGCGTTCGGAAGGTTGCGAGGCGATCGTTCCGGCTCTGATGGACTTTATTCTTTACAGCGTCGACGCCACACTTTACAACCATAAGGTCTATCGCACGAAGAGCAAGGTCGCTTTCTTTTTCAAAATTGCTTACGCCTATATGTACGGATTGCAGAAAAAGCTCAATCGCTTAATCCGAAAACGTTCGGATTTCGAAGTCTTTCACGATTTCGAAAAACTGAAACAGGCGGCAAATCGATACATTAGCGAGGGCGTCGTAATGGGGGAAGGGTGGCTGATTCCCGCCGAGATGGCTCTGCTCGTCGAAAGCGGTTGCGAAAATATCGTCGCGTGTCAACCGTTCGGTTGCCTGCCGAATCACATCGTATCGAAAGGAATGCAACGAGTGATCAAAAAAGCCTATCCGGAGGCCAACATCGTCGCGATCGATTACGATCCGGGCGCCACGCAAGTCAATCAGGAGAATCGAATCAAACTGATGCTTTCGCAAGCCAAAGAAAAGATGAAAGAAAACGGATAGATCCTTTTCCGTTAAAAGAAACGTCCGAGTTCGGACGTTTTTTCTTCATCCTCGTCGAGTGAGAAGATCTGCTTTTGATTCATCGAATAGTATTTTCTACCCGAAAAGATCAGATGGTCTATCAGCACGCACCCCATTCCCAATGTCACCATTTCAAGAGAAGTCGTCGTTACGATGTCATCGGAACTCGGCATGGGATTGCCGGAAGGATGATTGTGGATCAAATAATAGGAATGCGCCGAATAAGCGACGATGTAGGAGACCACCTCTTTGATCGAGAAAGCCAGAGAATTTTCGTTTCCCGCGAAGATTTCGCGGATAAAGAGCAGTTCCTTTTTTCGGTTGAGCAGAACCAAATAGGCTTTTTCCATCGCCGCGTTTCGATAAACCGATGAGAAATGGCGCGCCAGTCCGTTCAAAGTGATCGCTCTTTCCGGTAGATTTTGTTCCATGCGGCGGCGGATTTCGTCAATTGCCAGCAATTTCAGCGCTTTGACATGGCTGATTCCGTCGAGGGAAATCAATTCGTTGAGGCGGAGATATTTCAAATTGGCGATTCCTCCGAAGTGCGACAGCAGATTGTTGGCGATCTCCAAGGCCGAAGCTTTTCGCGTGCCGCTGGAAATGACGATCGAAAGCAGTTCGGCATTGGAGAGTTTTTCGATTCCGTAACGAAGCGCTTTTTCGCGAGGGCGCTCTTCGGGCGGAAGATTTTGGATTTTGCCCATTTCAGGACCAAGTGAATTTAAAACCGCCTGGAATCGTCGTACTGCCGCTGGAAGACATAAAAAGACGATAGCAGATGACGGCGACGACCGCCGCTACAAGACAGGCCATCACTGCGGTGATCGTAAAAATCTCTCCGCCGGTAACGCTTTCCATCTCACGAACGCTTAAAATTTCCATTGCTTTTTTCCTCCTTCACTTTTCTATTTGCGGTGGCGAAGAAAAAATCCCGAAAGAAGATTAGATTTCTACAAATTATGACAGGTCGCCATTCAATAATAAGAATAGGTGAGAAGATGAGCGAAGCGATTTTTGTAATTACGTGCGAAAAAGAAATCGACGACTGCTGTCGGCGATTGGACGAACTTCTGATTTCATTTCGACAACCGCTGTATATCCGCCTGTCGGTAAGCAAAGGGGTTTTCGATCGCGCGATCGGTTCAATCGTCCCCCGAATGCAGTTTCTGAATGCCGGCGTGATCTCCGGATTGACCGTGATCGACGACGATTATCAGATTCTCGAAGAAGACGATTTTGCTTTGGTGCAGGAGATCCACCGCGACTCTATCATCAAATTTCAGATTCCTCGCGAAATGAGTCTGAATATCTACTCGAAGGTGATCGTGCTGAACGAAATCTCGGGAACGATTCGCCTGATGAAAGAAGAAAGCACGCTTTTGGCTGAATCGGTCAATCGCGCGAAAATCATCACGACAAAATCAGCGGTGAGCAATTATTCGAAGAAAAAAATCTATATCAAAGGAGATCAGGTGCTATGAAAGATGTCATTGTGGTAACCAGCGGTAAAGGCGGTGTGGGAAAAACGACGATATCGGCGATGATCGGTTTGAACCTCTCGTCGAAGGGAAGAATTCTTCTGATCGACGCGGACCTCGGATTGAACAACCTCGATCTTCTTTTGAACATCCCCTCATCCTCTTACGACATCGCCGACGTAATCAAAGGCCGTTGCGAACTGGAAGAGGCGATGATGAAAGTGAAAGAGAATCTGTTCATACTCAATCTGTGCCTCTCCAACGAAGTCAGAAAATATCCGGAATACCTTCTGGAAACCATCGTCGGGCAAACGGGAGACTATTTCGACTATATCGTCATCGATTCTCCCGCAGGCATGGAACAGGGTTTCCTGAATACGTTGAGCGTCGCCACGCGGGGTATCATCGTCCTCAACGACGAATTGACTTCGTATGAAGACGGAAAGAAGATTCAACGGCTTTGCAAGATGAACAATCTGAAAAACATCATCTACGTGATGAATCGTTACAACAAGAAAGAATCGATCAAAGAATACATCCGGACGCGATTCCGATACTATCTCAACGACAACCATCTTATTTACATCAACAATGTCGCCGGAAATCTTTATCGCAAGTACCGATTGCTGTCGCACGATAAAGAGTTCAACAGCCTGATCAAAGAAATCGTCAAGCCGAATTCGATAAAGGTATTCTAAATCGAAGCAACCGTTCATATATAAAGGTAAGGGGATCATATGGAAAGCGTAAAAGGTATCAGAAAAAGACTGAATAGGTCAAAAAAAATATGGGTTTTGAACATATTAAGCGGTGTCTTTGCCGTTCTTGCCGTCTTGCTCGGCGTACTGATCTACATGAAAAAAGATCAAAACGCGACGTTTTTGAAAAACAATTTCAACATCAACGCCGATTTTACCGGGATCAATGCCGATATCGATAAAGTACTCGGCTCGCTTTTTACGTTCAAGCTTGCCACCGGAAGTCAAACCCAAACCGTCAGCGGTTCCGTGCAATATCTTCAAAGCGCCGGTGAAAACGAATTCAGTTGCGAGGGAAGTCAGATTCCGGCTCTGTCCGCCGGAGTGGTTTACTTCGTCGGAAGCGAAGACGACGGTACGTATTCGCTGTTGGTCGAATACGACAATACGCTTCTCGTCGCGTATTATCGCGTCGAAAACCCGTTGGTGAAAACTTACGATCAAATCAAAAAAGGGGATTATCTCGCCTCTTATCAAGGGAGTTTCAAGGCTCTGTTCAAGAAAGACGGAAAATTGCTCACCTATGAAGAAGCGATGCAATGATTTTCTTCATTCACCCGTTTACCATACTCTATCTCCTTTTGGGTTTGATTACCAATAGCCTGCACGGCTTGATCTTTCTCTATCTATTCGGGTTCATTCACGAGATTTCCCACGTTTTCGTGGCGAGAATTTTCAAAGTCAAAACGACCGAAATCGCCCTTTATCCGACCGGATTCCGAGCGAAAATCGGCGATTTTTCGCATTTGAGTTCTCTTCGTCAGCTGGCGATCCTTTCGGCGGGACCGCTCAGTTTCTTTTTCAGCGCCGCCGTCATCGTCTTTTTTTATCGATGGGGGATCATTTCCGTTTACGGAAAGAGGCTGTGCGAAAACTACAATCTGTTGATTCTGCTCTTCAATATTCTGCCGGTATATCCGTTGGACGGGGGAAAGATTTTCGACATTTTCGTCGCCAATTTCGTCGATGAATTGAATTGTCGCCGTCTTCGGATTCTGATTTCGATGATCTGCCTTTTGATTCTGACGCATTACATTCGGACGCTCGGCGACCTGATGATGATCGTTTTCGTCGCCTCTCATTTCATCTTGTCGCTTCTCCGCTTCAAAAAAGAGTATATTCTGTATTTGATCAAACGGAAATTCGAAGAGAATTCCTATAAAATCAAGATCAACCGGAAATTGAAGATTTACCGCTATCGGAACAATTATTGCGTGGAAAAAGATCTCTTCTTAGACGAAAAGCAGATTATCGATCGATTGATCGGCAATTACCGATCTCAAAAAACGTCGAGTCGGGCGAATGGAGAAGAAAGTGCGAATACGACGTTGCCCGTTTCGAAAGCGAATCGGCGCTTTCTGTCGACGATTAAAACTTTCCGTTTTTCCAAAAAATGATTGTATTTGTCCGTTCGATTTGATATATTACTTTTGTTGTCGCCTGTCAAAAGGGCCTCAACCGCATTGAAGAGGCGAAAAATGACGTTTGTCAGCCTCCAAAGCGAGTCTATGTCTATGGAAACAGGAGGGAATGAAATGTACGCGATCATCGAAACTGGCGGAAAGCAGGTCAAAGTAGAAGTCGGATCGAAAGTTTACGTCGAAAAACTCGACGCCGAAGTCGGTTCTTCTTATACTTTCGACAAAGTACTGCTTGTCAGCGATAAAGAAGCCAAAGTCGGAACGCCTTATGTCGAAGGCGCCACCGTCGTTGCCAAAGTCGAAAAGCAAGGCAAAGAAGCGAAAATCTTAGTCTTCAAGTACAAGAGCAAGGCCAATTATCGCCGCAAACAAGGACATCGTCAACCGTATACTTGCTTAACCATCGAATCTATCAACGCTTGATTATGATTCGGGTCGAGAAAATCTATTCGGAAAACGAATTGACCGGTCTTAAAATTCACGGTCACTCCAATTCAAATTCCAGCGGGAAAGATCTGATCTGCGCTGGTGTCTCGTCGATTGTAACCGGAGGATTCAACGCGCTCGATTCGAGCGAGGTTGAAGAGGTCGCTTTGGAAGAAGGATATGCCGAAGTGAAGCTGATTCCGGACGCGAAGAAATCCAAAATAGTACTGGAACTCATTCTGGTGCAATTGGAAACGATCGCCGAGAGTTATCCTCAATTTATCAGAATCAAGTGAAATAAGGAGGTTGCAAACAATGATGTTCAAGTTAAATATCCAGTTATTTGCTTCTAAAAAGGGTGTCGGTTCCACCAAAAACGGGCGCGATTCCGAATCGAAACGTTTGGGTGCGAAAAAATCCGACGGACAATTCGCAACTGCCGGTTCGATTATTTATCGTCAACGCGGAACGAAGATTTATCCGGGTCTCAACACGATGAGAGGCGGCGACGATACGATCTTCGCCACTTGCGATGGAATCGTCAAATACGAACGCTGGGGCAAAAAGAGAACGAGAGCATGCGTCTATCCGCTTGAAGCGAAATAAAATCCGATGAAAGTACCTGTTCGGGTACTTTTTTTTGAGAAAATCGTTTATAATATGTTTTAATCCGGAGGAAGTGAAGGAAATGTTTATCGACAAAGCGAAAATTACGGTCAAAGCCGGAAAGGGCGGGGACGGCGCCATCTCTTTTCTGCACGAAAAATATATCGAAAAGGGCGGTCCCGACGGCGGTAACGGCGGACACGGCGGAAACATTTTTCTAGTGGCGTCTACCGATGAAAATACGCTGATCAACTATCGGCATTCTCGGAAAGTGGTCGCCGAAGATGGCGGAAAAGGCGCAAAAAAGATGATGTACGGGCGAAAGGCGGGAGATGTCTACCTCAAAGTGCCGGTAGGCACCGTCGTTTTCGAAGAACCGGAGCATCGTTTTCTCGCCGACCTTTCCCGCGAAGGACAGGAATTTCTAGTGGCCAAAGGCGGACGGGGAGGGCGTGGAAACGCTTGCTTCGTTTCGGCTGTCAATCGCGTGCCGCGCGTTGCGGAAAACGGAATGCCCGGCGAAGAGAAAACGATCACTCTCGAATTGAAATTGCTGGCAGACGCCGGTTTGGTCGGAATGCCGAGCGTCGGAAAATCGACTTTGCTCAGCGTCGTCAGCGCCGCGAAACCGGAGATCGCCGACTATCCGTTTACCACCCTTTCGCCGAATTTGGGCGTCTGTCAGGTCGACGACGGCTTCTCTTTCGTTTTGGCGGATTTGCCCGGTTTGATCGAAGGAGCAAGCGCGGGCAAAGGTCTCGGACTTGTCTTTCTGCGCCATATCGAACGGTGCCGGGTGTTGATTCACGTTTTGGATATGACTTCCGAAAATCCGATGGAGGATTTCCGTACGGTCAATCGGGAATTGGAAGCATACGGATACAATCTTCTGAAAAGGCCGATGATCGTCGTTTGTTCCAAGGTCGAGGATTTCGATACGGAAGAAAAGTATCGCCAAGTGAAAGAACTGCTTTCTCCCGAATATCCCGTTATGCCGATTTCCGCGCCTCTTCATCAGGGAACGAAGGAACTTCTGTTTAAAATCAAGGAGATTTTGGAAGTTACGCCGGCGTTTCCGCTTTACGAAGACGGAGACAGTTCGATCAAGGTCTACGACGCGAAAAAGGATCTTAAACCCGAATTCGAGATTCGCCGAACCGGTTCTCGGGAATTCCGGATTTTCGGAGAAAGAATCGAAAGAACTTATTCGCTGATCAACCTTTCCACCGACGAGGGATTGATGAAATTGCTTTCGGTCCTGCGCAACATCGGCGTGGAGGATCGCCTTCGGGAAATGGGGGCCAAAGACGGAGATACCGTCGTCCTCTGCGATTTTGAGTTCGAGTATTTCGAATAAAAAGCGGTCGTTTTCCATTTCCTTGTGGAAATTCGTCCGCCGAAAAGTTAGAATAAGTACGGGGAGAAAAAAATGGAAGAAAAGTTCAACAGCGTGCATCTCGGTTTGATCGCCTCGTTTTGCGTGTTGATCATCCTTTTTTCCGTTTTTGTCATTTTAGGCTGATGTATTACTATCTGAAGGGTTCGATCGTCGAAGTCGGCGAAGAGTCGATCGTCATCGATGTCGGCGGCGTCGGCTATCTGGTGCTGATGTCGCATCCGGAGGCATATCGCGAAGGCGATTCCGCGCTGGTTTACGTATCTCAAATCGTCCGTGAGGACGAACATTATTTCGTCGGCTTTTCTTCGCTGAAAGAGAAAGATATTTTCTCCAAACTGATCACCTGCAAGGGAATCGGCCCGAAGACGGCGTTGGGCGCGTTGAGGGATATCACGCTGGAAGATTTTCTATCCGCGGTTCGGAATAACGACGTCAAAGCGTTGAAAAAATTGTCGGGAATCGGCCCGAAAGCGGCTTCGCAGATCATCCTCGACTTGCAAGGAGTGCTGACCGTCGATCCGGCAAAGGCGACGGAGAAGTGGAGCCCCGCGCAGGAAGACGCCCGCGCGGCATTGAAGAATCTGGGATTCCGGATCAAGGAAATCGACGACTGTCTGAAACAGATAGAAGGCGATTTCACCGCGGAACAATATATCCGTCAAGTATTGCAAAGGATCAAGAAAGGTTGATTATGTCGAAATTAACGAGTCCCGAAAACGTCAACGAGCAAGAAAAAGACGAAGAAATCTCTCTTCGTCCTTTGAGTTTGGACGAATACGTCGGGCAGAGCCAAATCAAGGAAAATCTGAAAATCTTCATCACCGCGGCGAAAAAGCGGAACGAAACGCTGGATCACGTGCTGGTCTACGGACCTCCGGGCTTGGGAAAAACGACTCTCGCTTACGTCGTCGCCAATGAAATGGGCGGAAAAATCCGTCTCGTCAACGGGCCTTCGATCGAAAAACCGGGCGATCTGGCGGCGATTTTGTCGACGATCGAACCCGGGGATATCCTCTTCATCGACGAAATTCACCGAATTCCTCGCGTCGTGGAAGAAATTCTCTACGGAGCGATGGAAGATTTTACTTTGACTTTGATGGTGGGACGCGACGACGACGCGAGAAACATCACGATCGATCTTGCGCCGTTTACTTTATTCGGAGCAACGACGCGTCCGGGCGATCTTTCTTCGCCGTTGAGGGATCGTTTCGGCATCGTTTCCCGTTTGGATTATTACTCGATCGAAGAATTGAAAAAAATCATATTGAGAACCAGTCGCGTCTTTCAGATGCCGATCGACGACGACGCGGCCGAGGCCATCGCTTTGAGAAGCCGCGGTACGCCGAGAATCGCCAATCGAATTTATCGTCGTGTTCGCGATTTCGCTTCGTTCGCCGATCTCGAAAGCATCGATCCGGCGGTTTGCGAAAACGCTTTTCAAATGCTCCGCATCGATTCGTTGGGACTCGACGATGTCGATACGAGATACATACGCGCCTTAGTCAAACGCTTCAACGGAGGTCCCGTCGGTTTGGAGACTTTGGCTTCGACGATCGGCGAAGAGATGAACAACCTCGAAGAAGTTTGCGAGCCGTATCTTCTGAAACTCGGAATGATAAACAAAACCCCGCGCGGCAGGGTCGCTACCGAAAAGGCTTATCGCCATTTCAAGATCGATCTTTTCGCGAAAGATTGAGAGCGGTGCATCTCTTTCCGAAGCGCGGTTTTCAGGATCGGCTTATCCGAAAAATCAGTTGGATTTCAGCCTTCGCGAACCGATGTTGACGCCGATGATGCAGCCGACGACGATCAAAAGGCATCGGCTGACGACGATGTAGACGGAAGAAAACTGAAAATCTTTATCGATCAGCTTGTAAGAATAGATGATGACCAAGTAAATCAAAGTGAGAAGGAGACCGTTGAAAAGTCCCTTCTTTTTTTCGACGAGTCCGAAGATAAGTCCGAGCAGAAAAAAGAGCGCCAGAGACAGGGCCAAAAGCAGATTGTCGTTGACGTTGATCGAAATGACGTGAAACGAACTGAGCAGGGAAATCGTCAACGTCAGAACAACTCCGAGAATAATCACGAAAATAAAGGACAGACTAATATTGGTAAATTTACGTTTCATATCGCACCTCAATAAAACTTATGAAACTGGACAGGAGTTTAGAAGAAAAATTATGACAATCGAAGAAATCGGACATCTCAGTTACAAAACCTTGATCTGCTACGGCTTTCTGATCATCATTCTGAAATTGATGGGAAAGAGGGAAATCGGAAAACTGTCGACATTCGACATCGTGGTCTTTTTCGTCATCAGCGAACTTTTTTCGCTCAGCTTGAACGAGCCGAAATCCAGCGTTCTGCACAGTTTGATACCGATCAGCATCATCGTCGTCTTGCAGATCATTACGGCTGTCTTCTCTTTGAAGAACAGAAAATTCCGGAAGGCGATGGAGGGAATTCCGACTTTTCTGATATACAACGGAAAAATCGACATCAGGCAGATGAAAAAAAATCGGTACAATCTCGACGATCTGCTGTTGCAGTTGAGAATGAAAGACGTTCAAACGCCCGATGAAGTGCAGTTCGCAATCCTCGAAAACAACGGAGAATTGAATATCATTTTGAAATCCGACAACGAATTGCTCGATCCGATTCCGATCATCAGCGACGGAGAACTGAATGTCAAGACGATGCAAAGAGTCAATAAAACAAAAGAAGAGATCTATCAGATCATTTTGAATGAAGGATACAGCCGTTTCGAAGATGTATTCCTGTTGCTTTTAAAGACGGACGGGGTTCTTCTTGTTCCGTACGAAAAAACGAAATAGAAAGAAGAGATTCATCGCGACGTCGATATAGGTGGAAGCGATGATCGCAATGCAGAGTCCGTCGACGCCCAAAGGTTCGATGAGAAATACCATGAGAACGATTCTTCCGATGCTGGAAACGATCGTCGAAATCAAGGAGCATCGGGAAAGGTTGAACAGGGAAAGACAAGTGACGATCGGACTTTCGATATAATAGACGACAAAGAAAAAGGCGTATCTTTTGACCAGATCGCTACCGTAAGGTTGTCCGTAGACGAGCCTTGTCAGCAAATCGCTGAAAAAGAAATAGACGGAAGATACGGCCGCGCCGATGAAGAAACAGATCGACAGAATGTGGAAAATATACTGCTTCGCCGCGCGGTCGTTCCGACTTCGGATCAGACGCCCGAGATGCGGAATAATTAGATTTCCGAGCGTTACCGAAATGAATCCGGGCATCAGTAGAAGCGGAAGCACGTATGAGTTGAGAATGCCGTATTGAATCGTTATTTCTTCGACGGAGAGCATTTTCCGGCTCATCAACGCGGTAAAGACGATCGGTTCGACGAAGTAAGTCAGCGAACCGACCAGTCGCGAAAGCGTCAAGGGAACCGATATTTTCAAGATGCTTTTGTAGTCGTCCTCTTCCTTTTGATGGCGTCTCAAAAAATCATTTATCTTTCCGAAACTCATATTCCGGTAAAAGAGGAGCATATACGCGATTTGGAAGACTTCGCCGACGCAAAGGGAAAAAACCGCGATGGAGGCCTTTACGCTCGGATCGGCGCCGTCGAAGAAAAAGAGGATGACGATCAGGAAGAGGAGACGTCCGCATTCTTCGAAGACTTGCGAACCCGACGTGAGTTTCATCTCGCCGATACCCAAAAAATAGCCCTTGATGATGCCGGAAATCGATGTCAGAGGTATGACGAATACGGCGGCGAAGATCGCCGGAAGCGTCGCCGTATTTTTCAGTAGATATCGGCTGATCGGATAAGCGAATATCGCGAGCAGCAAGATCAGAATAAGAGAAAGCACGACGGTGATGCTCAACGCGTTCAGGAGAATCGTTTTTCTTCGCTCCGGATGGCGCGCGATCGAAGATCCGATCGCATTCTGCAAGGAGAGAGAGGAAAGAGTCAAAAGCAGAAGGATCAACGGATTGACCAAAGAAAACAGCGACATCGCTTCCAAACCGAGTTCTCGGGTCATGATGATTTTGGTGATCAACGACATACACTTGGCGAATAAGCCGATCAGCAGAACTTCGCTCAGCAGAATAAACTGGACTTTTTTACTCATTTTTCTCCTTGTTATTGAAAATGGCAAATCGAAATGATATATTTATTTAGCGATTTCGATTTAACGTTATTTATTTATAAATAAATAATTCGCTAAATCTCGGGTCACTACTATAAATCATAGTTAAAAAACATCAATTATAGAACAACAGGAGGAATAAAAATGCGTCGCTTTGCCGGATATCTTGCCATTGTTATCACCCTGATCCTGACGGTGGCTTTCAATATTTCCCACCAGATCGGCGATCTGAATCTCGGATTGGAGTACGGAAGCGGATACGAAGCCGTGTACCGCGTCGATTTCGAAGAAAGCAGCAAAGACATCGGAGATATCGTCGATATTTTGACGCAACGGATCGAAGATGCCGAAGTCAGAAACGGCAACGTCGAATCCTTTTCCGACGCCGATCGCGACGAGCATCAAATTCGGATCAAGGCGAATTCCCAAACCGCGGACGAGTTCGAATACATTCTCCGTTCGGCGGAATCGACCGGAGAAATCACCGTTTCCGCCGTGTTGAACGAAGGCGACTACGCCGAACTTGTCGATCCGTTTGTCCGCGGAAGCGCGAAAGTGGAATGGTCGGGCAGCACCCCTTACGTCTCCGTCAGCGTCAAAGATTACGACGCTTTCAATTCGTTTGTCACCGCGTGCAACGACGCTTACAAGAAATTCGACGAGGAATACAATACCAGCGACGAGAGCAGCGAATCGACTATCGACGGCGTCATCGTCGTTTGGTTGGACAAAACGGAAACCGACAGTTATCTCGAAGCGTTTGAAAACGAGAACGAAGTGATTCAGGAAGAAGTCAAGAGCAAGATTCTCTCCATCATTCCGACTTCTTATTTTCAGGTCACCAAAGATGTCAACGACAAAGTTACCAGCGCGAAATTGCTGATCGACAGATACGATTTCGATCAGATTCAGATGGTCGGTCAATCGGCGCATACGATCGAAAGATTGCTGAATTACGAACCGCAGGATTATTCCTTGACCCGCCTCTATGTGCAGAGAATCAGCGCGACTTACGGAAGCAATACGTTCAATATCATGTTGATCGGACTCGGTATCGCCGTGTTGGCCGTTGCCGTCTTCCTCATCGTCCGTTACGGGTTGGCCGGATTATCCGCAAGTGCGTCTCTGGCGCTTTCCTCTCTATTGATTTTGATCGTCTTCAATTTCTTCGAATACACCGTAACGACGATGGTCTTCGTCGCGTTTATCCTGTCGATAATCATCAATTTGGCTTTCTTGATTCCGCTATTGGAAAACTTCCGCGAAGAATTATTAAAAGGAAAAAGCGTCGTCAAAGCCAGTCAGGAAGCCTTTTCCGTCTCTAAGTTTACTTCTTTGGACGTTCTGGTCTGCTCGTTGATCGTCAATATCGTTACGATTGCGGTTTCGATCAATCAGGTCAAACTGCTTCCGATCACACTGGTGATCTCTACGATCGTCTCTTATGTGATCGACCGACTGCTGATGCGCTTGATGATGTGGTGGCTGACCAATTCGAAAGTCGGCGAAAAAAAGAGAATCTACGGCGTAAAAGAAAGCGACTGTCCGATCGTCAGCCGCGACGAAGTGCAGAAAAAATTCAACTTTATGCACAAATTCAATCCGAACAAGACGAACAAGATAGCAGAAATCGGTACGGCTGTTTTAAGCGCTTTGTGCGCGATCATCATCGCTGTCTTCGCGTTTGTACCTTCGTTGAACGCCTTTCATTACACCGAAGAATTCAACGCGACTACGAGAATCGAAATTACTTCGGAGATGACGACTTCTCACCATCTCTTCGAAACGAAAAAGTCGGTCATCGATTTCTTCGAGGAAGAATATCAACTTACGCCGAGTTCGGTGGAAATCAATCTGGTGGAGAACGTGATCACCGATTCTTCGAACCGCGACGATCTTCCGACGATCGCTTACATTTCCGTCGGTTTCGACCGCGTGATCGATTTCAGTTACGAAGAGTACGAAACATTGCAACTCAGCATTCGCGATTTGGATTACGGAGAAAACGCCGAGGTCTACATCGGAACCACCGAGTCGAATATGCCGAATTACATTCTGCGTTACAGCATTTCCACCTTGCTGGTATTCGGTTTGGTTGCTTCTGCCTACTATCTGATTCGTTTTAAAGTCAGCTACGGAATCGCGAACCTGTCTACGGTCGTCGAACCGGCCTTATTAACGCTGGCTATTCTGATCGTTTCTCGAATTCCGGCCTCTCCTCTCGTGCTGATGGGCGTGGCTTCCGGACTCTTCATCGGCAGTCTGATTCAGATTCCTCTGTTCAGCAAGATGAAGAAACTGACTCGGGAAAGCAAGACGCGCGCGCTGAATTTCGATCAGCGTCGCGAGATCGCTCTGGCGGCAAATCGTGAGAGCCTTCACATCGTCGTGAAACTGGGGCTGATCGCGTTAGTCGGTACGATCCTTCTGGCTTGTTTCTCTCCGATCGAAGTCATCAGCGTTTATATCGGCATGGCTTTCGCTCTTCTGTTCACCCTCTTAGAAATCTGCTCGACCTTTACACCTGTTTATCTGGCGGTCGAAAAGGGATTGTACTCTTTGAAAGTGAAACGGCTGTCCAAGAGTCAGAAGGCTCGAAAGGAAAGAGGAAAGAAGCGCTTGAAAAAGATCAAAGAGGCGCATAAAAACGTCGGTTCCGAGCCGGAAGAAGCGACAATTCCGGGCATTAACGATTAAAATTTACAGGTTGCGTTACGCAACCTTTTTTCGAAGAGGTATGTATGAATTTTGCAAATAAACTGAGAGAAGCGATGGGAATCACTTCGGAAGAATTCGCCGTTTTAAACGAAACGATCACTTTGGATCAAATCGAAAGTCCGGATCACTTCGATCAGATGGAGACGGCCGTCGAACGCATCGAAAGGGCGATGAAGAACCGCGAAAAGATCATGATTTACGGCGATTACGACTGCGACGGAATTTGCAGCGTTTCGATCTTGGTTAAAACTTTCGGAAAGTTGAATTATCCGGTAGGTTATTACATTCCTTCCCGCTATAAGGACGGCTACGGAATCAACGAAATGTTGGTCGAGGAAATTCGGAAAAAAGGCTATACCCTGATCATCACCGTCGACAACGGGGTCCGGCAGTTTTCGGCTTTGAAAAAGGCGAAAGAGGCTGGGATCGACGTGATCCTGACCGATCACCACGAATTCGCCGATTCCTTGCCGGAGTGCTTCTGCCTGATTCACCCTTTCCGCAAGAAAATCGACGCGATGGGGCAATGCGGTGCGTACGTCGCCTTTATGCTTTCGATCGCGCTTTTGAAAAAAGTCGACGAGTATCTTCTCTCTCTGGCCGCTCTTGCCACCGTTTCCGACGTGATGCCGATGAAAAGCCACAATCGCAATTTGGTCCGTTATGCGGTTCAGAACCATCTTCCGGACTCCTTTTTGAATTTGACGTTGCTCAGCCGTTCTACGACGATCGACGAGCGCGCGATGGGCTACGTCATCGCGCCGAAGATCAATGCGGTAGGCAGAGTAAGAGAAGACACTTCGCCTAATCGCGTGGTGAAATTTTTGGTGAGCGAAGATAAGAGCGAAATGCTCTCATTGGCCGATTTTATCGATTCCGTCAACGACGAGCGGAAGAGCCTTTGTCAAAGCGCCTATTCGAACTTGTCTATCGACGCGACGGATAAGAAAGTGCTTGTCTTTTGCCTTCCGACGTTAAAGGAGGGTCTGATCGGTCTGGTGGCCGCGCGAATTTCTTCGCAATGGAATAGACCGGCCATCGTCTTCACGAAATGCGAAGGAGGATTTCTCAAAGGAAGCGGCAGAAGCCTGCCCGGATTTTCTCTGGTCGACGCCTTCGGGAAATTGTCCGATCTGATCGTCGTTTCCGGCGGACATGCTCTGGCGGGAGGACTCACTATCCGCGAAGAGAATCTCGAAGAATTCGTCTCGCGGATCAACCGAATCGGAGAAAGCGCGATCATTCAAAAGAAGAAGCTCCGAATCATCGCGATGGATGAAGACGATTTCACCTATGAAAATTATCTTTTGATCCGGAATCTCGGACCGTACGGCGAAGAATTCGAAGAACCGCTTCTATCCTACGAAGTCGAAGTTCGCCATCTCCGCTACATCGGCAAGGCAAAGCAGCATTTCCGCGGAACTTTGAACGAGAACTGCTCGTTCGTCTGCTTCAATTACGATCCTGAGAAGGTGAAAAAGGAGAAAATCACCTTAATCGGGCGATTGGACTTGGATAATTTCGCCGGGAATCGTAAAATGGTATTTACCGCGACGGATATCGTGGAATAAGGAGGAGATTTATGGTCGTGCAAATCGTTTTGATCAGCCTGTTGCTGGCTGTCGGTCCGGCTTTCGGAATTTATTTCGCGTGCAACCGGAAAAAGTCGGTTTTCTGCCGTCATATCGATGAAAGCAGCGTCGTCATCGGCGGGGACGGAAAAAACCGTTTGGTTTACCTGATTTTGACGGGTCTTTATCATCTGGGGTTGATCGTTCTTCTGATCGGCACGTGCTTGAAATGGATTCAGGGAACTTACGTCTATCTCTGCCTGATTCTTCTGGCGTTGATCGCCTTTCTTTCCATTCAATATCTGGCCGGCGACTTTTTCGCCTGTCTGGAATTTACCGATGAGGGAATTGTCGAAAGCAAGCCGTTTCGGAAGCAGAGACGCATCTCGTATGAAGAGATCGACAGGACTTCCTGCGGACGCGATCTCAACATCGTTCTCTATAAGAACAACGCCGCGATCGCTTATTTTTCCGCGCGCAGCGAAAAAGCCGCCGACGCGGTGAAAAAGATGGTCGCTTTCGGCTTACGTTTCGATCGGGAATTGCTTCAATTTCTGAATCTTCCCGTCGATGAACCTGTCGTCAGTGAAAACGGAGAATCTTCCGAAGCGGAAGTCGAGGTTAAAAAGGAGGACAAGCAGGCATTCACCGAAGCGCAGATCGAAGCCTACGGACAGATCGGCAGGGAATTCCGCGAAAATGCGCGGATTCATCGAAGAAACGACATCGTCAAGGCCGTCCTCTTTCAGATTATCTGCTTAGCCGTCATCGTTTTGCTTTGTCTGATGTTCCGCTCGTATTTTATGTTTGTGTTGCTGCTCGTCAACGTCTATCTGGCTTATTCCAAAGTCAAAGAACTGCGCGCAAAATACGATTTTCGGGATCTGAACGACTTCGAACTCGGAAAAAAGTACGCGCATTTGAATCCGAAAGTGGTCGGCTATCATCGAGAGAAGAATCGCGCGTTTAAGTCGACGGCGATTATGATCGGCATTCTTCTTGCCGCGCTCATCGGCTTTTCCGCATTTACGTTGATCAAGGCCGAGCCGATCGGTTACGACGGGACGACGGAGATTCAGGGAACGTTGAAATCGATCGCCGAAGAGACCTACGTTACGATCAAAATCGACGACAGCGAGGCTCGATATGCCGATTATTCTTTTCTCATTCCCAATGCGTTGAACGGCTATTTGAATAAGGAAGAAATGCTCAGAGAAACGATCGATCAGGAAGTTTCGATAAAAGCGATTCTCGACGATGACAAGAAGAGTGCGACGGTGTACTACATCAAAATCGGCGAAACCGAATATGTCAATCTGGAGACGTTGGACGCCTACTATCGGGCGTATTTGAACCAGCAATGGATCACTTTATACGTTACGATCGCTTTGGAAGTCGTCTTGATCGGCGGGTCGGTCGCTTACTATTTCTATAATCGCGCGGAAGAAAAAAAGGAAACGATCGATTTGAGAAACGAGACAAAAGCGTAGTTTTGTTTTTTGCCAATAAATGGCTTTGACAGACGGAAGAATTCTTGTATCGTGATCTGCGGAGGAAAAGATACATGAAGCATCGCCGTCTTCTTTTTTTATTTTTCATGATCGTCATATTCGGACAAAGAAGCGGAGCCGGAATCTATCTCTGCTATTGGATGGCCTCCGTTCAGAATGGAATCAAAGCGCGCGAAAGCGAAGAGATGAATGGGATACTTTGGTTGATTCTATCTTTGGCGACATTAGGAATCGGATTTCTGATCTGGCAATGGCGAACTTGCACTTGGCTAAAAAATCGGGGATGTCGCGATCTCCGGATCGGCACATTGATTTTATCGCTTTTGTTGATCGGTCTGTTGATCAATCCTTTTCTCATACAAAATCAAATCAACTGTTTGATCACAGAGGAATAACTCCTTAAACGGATAGGATATCCGGAAAAGAATATTCTTAATTCGCAGACGGAAACATATATTCTCTTAGGGTGAGATCATGCTTCCGAATCTTTTTTTCAAACGAATTCGCATCATCGTTTTGATAACGGTGGTCTTAATCAGCGCCGTCTTATTCAAACTATCGTACAATACGATTTTTATGTATCAGCGCCTGAAAAACTCTGCGGAGGATCTTTGGAATCGTTCCTTTCCCATCAAAGCGGAGCGTGGAAAAATTTTGGATGCGAACAACAATGTTCTCGCGGATAACGAACCGACTATCTCGATTTATGCCGTGCCGAATCAAATCACGAACAAAGAAAGCACCGCCGAACAACTATCCCGTTACATCGACATGAGTTACGAGGAGATACTTTCTCGCATTTCCAAGAAAGCGAGCAGCGTTTCCTTTCACCCTGAGGGGAGGAAAATCGATTACGAAACGAGCAATCGGATCAGCAATCTGAATCTCGACGGCATCTTTTTGGTGCAGGACACTTTGCGCACCTATCCTTATAAAGAATATATGGCCTCGCTTTTGGGCTTCGTCGGCATCGACAATATCGGATTTGCCGGTCTGGAAAACTACTACGATTCCTATTTAAGCGGCAAGGACGGAACTCTTTCGTATATGATGGACGCCAAAGGCGGGCTTTTCAACAACAAATTTTACACGATCGAGGCTCCCGCAGCCGGGCTGTCGCTGAAATTGACGATCGATCTCAATATTCAAAATATTCTCGAAAGGGAACTGGAAAACGCATATCGCGAGTACGAGCCGAGCGAAGCGATGGGGATCGTGATGAATCCGAATAATGGTCAGATTCTGGCGATCGGAAACCGCCCTTCGTACGACAACAACTCGTATCAAGATTACGATCAGAGCATCTACAACCGCCTGCTACCGGTTTATTCCTCTTTCGAGCCGGGATCGACGTTTAAAGTCGTGAGTTTCGCCGCGGCGATCAACGAAGATCTGATCGATATCGACAACGATTATTATTACGATAAGGGCTATGAAATTGTCTCCGGCCAGACCATCAAATCGTGGAAAAAAGGCGGACACGGGTTGCAGACGTATCTGGAAGTCCTGCAGAATTCGTCCAATCCGGGTTTCGTCAACATTTCGAGGAAACTGGGAACGGAGAAGATGTACGATTACGTCGCGCGTTTCGGCTTTCTGGAAAAGACCGGTGTCGACATTCAAGGCGAAAACAAGGGAATCTTCTTTTCAAAAGAGAATTTCAAAGAACTGGAATGCGCGACGACGAGCTTCGGTCAGGGGATTTCCTGCACGCCGATTCAACTCGTCAGCGCCTTTTCGGCCTGCATCAACGGCGGTTATCTATTCACTCCGCGCGTCGGAATGGCGTTCGTCAACGCGAACAACGAAACGGTCTATGAGATCGAACCCGTAATGCGGAGACAAGTCATCAGCGAAGAAACCAGTCAAACGATGCGCCGCGCGTTGGAATGCGTGGTCAGCAAAGGTTCGGGAAGAAAGGCCTATGTCGACGGACTTCGCATCGGAGGAAAGACGGGGACGGCGCAGATCAGCGAAAACGGAGTCTACAAAGACGGACGATACATCCTTTCTTTCATTGCCGGCGCGCCGATGGACGATCCCGAAGTCGTCGTCTATTTCGCGATGCGCGAACCGACGAATTGCATTCAATACGGAGGCACGACGGTCGGACCGATCATGAAAAGGATCATGAGCGATATCTTCTCCTACCTGGACATCGAAAAGGATTTCGACGGAGAAGAACCGAAATACACTTGGATGGACGAGAAGACGTATCCTGTGGAAAATTACATCGGATTGGAAAAGGGAAAAGCCAAATCTTCGTATTTCAAATTTCAGTACAACGGCGAAGGAAATTACATCATCGACCAACTTCCGCGCGTCGGAGAAATGGTCAAAGAAGGCGGAACGGTGATTCTTCAATTGGGGGATTCCGCATGACAATCCGCGAATTATTGGCATTTTTCGGCATCGAAAGCGACAATGACCTGATTATCGAAGCGATCAGCGACCGATCCGGTACCGAAAAAGAAAATTGGGTGTATTTCAATCTTTCTTCGCCGGAAAACGCGCCGAAATACGTCGCGGAAGCGCAGAAAAACCGTGCGGTTCTGATTCTGAGCCGATACGACCTGCCCGATGCGATCTTCATTCCGGATTTGAAGCGCAGGATCAATTCTTTTCTGATCGAATACTTTCGATTCAGCCCCCTTTTCCGTTTGATCGGCATCACCGGGACGAACGGAAAAAGCACGTTGAGCAATTTTCTGAAACAATCGTTGAAAGCGTCGGGCTACCGCGTTAAGAACGTCGCCTGTGTCCGCGAAAAAGACGCATACTATTCTCCGTTGACGACGCCCGATTCTTTCTCCTTATTTCGGATTTTTCAAAAGGCGAATAACGAGAAACTGGATTACTTGATCATGGAAGTCAGTTCGATCGGCATTGCCGAAGGGAGAGTCGAAGGGATCGCTTTCGACGAATTGTTCTTCACCAATCTGACTTCCGACCATCTGGATTATCACGGCACTCTCGCGGCCTATCGAAAGACGAAGATCGACTTCTTTCTTCGCGCGAAAGCGAGAAAGTTCGCGGAAGAATCGCTGGCCTATAAGACGTTCGTCTTTCCTGAAAAGATCGTTCTCGTCCGTCCGAAAATTCGCGAGGAAGACGGAAGATTAACGCTGAAAATCGGGAAAACCCGCGTCGATACGAACCTGCACTATCGGAATAATCTGATCAATCTGGCCTTTTGCTATTGCTTCCTGCGCGCTTTGCGCTTTAAAAAAAGCGAAGTTTTGAAAGCAATCGGGCAGATCAAACCCTTTAAGGGAAGAATGGACGTCGTCAGCCCTTCGCCGCTTATCGTCATCGATTATGCGCATACGGCATCGAGTTTCGAAAAGATTCTCGAAGAAAGCCGTTCGACGTTCGGAAAAAATTTGATGGTCGTCTTCGGCGCGGGAGGAGACCGCGATACGACGAAGCGGAAAGCCTATGCGGAAGCCTGCAACCGATATTGCGCCTACGCCGTGATTACCAACGACAATCCGCGCGGGGAAAAGCCGGAGCGGATTGCCGAAGAAATCTGCGCGCACCTTTCCATTCCCCACGAAACGATTCTTTCCCGAAAAGAGGCTATACGGAAAGCCATCCGCCTGTTAAATGAAGAAAGAATGCTCTTGATCTTGGGCAAAGGCAACGAAGATTACATTCAAATGGACGGCTACCGGATTTATCACAACGATTACGATGAGGTGGAACTATGTTTAAAGAATCCTATGTGGCATTAACCTCGATCTGCGTGTTTTTGTTTTCCATGCTGACCAGCGCGTTGATCAATCGGATCATCATCCGCGTTCAACGGAAGAAACTGGAAGGGCAAGCGATCAGCGTTTATCTTTCGGAAGAGCATCAAAAAAAGAAATTGACGCCGACTTTGGGAGGAATCGCGATTTTTTCGGGGACGATTGCTTCGACTTTCCTCTACTATCGGGCTTATCTCAATCATGGTTTCCGCGTTTTGCTTCTGATGTTTTCCTGCTTTTTTTTCATCGGTCTTGCCGACGACTTGATCAAGGTTAAAAAGAAGAATTATCGCGGTCTTCCCGCGTCGATCCGGTTCCTTCTCGAAGTGCTGATCGCGCTTGTATCCTACTCTCTGCTCTCCGATCATTACGACTTTACGATGTTGAATCTGTTCGGAAATGTCCGCATCGGCATCGGCTGGGGCATTTTAATTTTCTTTCCGTTCGTTTTGGTCGGTTCCGCCAACAGCGTAAATCTGACCGACGGCTTGGACGGTTTGAGTTCTTCGCTTTACCTGATGGCGATCATTCCTTTCATCCTCTTCTCGATGATGGGGAAGGAATACGAATTGACATATCTTTTGATCGGCTCTTTCGGTGCTACGTTGGGATTCGTCGCTTTCAACCTGCACCCCAGCAAGATTTTTATGGGCGATTCCGGTTCGCTGAGTTTAGGCGCGCTTTTGGGAATTGCGGCACTTCTGCTTCATCGGGAAGTCTTTCTTCCGATCTCGGGCTTTCTCTTCGTCTTCGAAACCCTCAGCGTCGTCTTGCAAGTCGCATGTTTCAAACTGACCGGGAAGAGGCTTTTTCTGATGGCGCCTTTTCACCATCATCTGGAAATCAAAGGGCTGAAAGAATACCAAATCGTCATGTACTTTTTTATCGTCGGACTCGTCCTTTCGTTTATCTGCGTCTTTATCGGCGCGTTATTTTAAAAAATGAGGCTATTTTTTCGAAAAGAGAAATAGAATGAACTGAGATGAAAATATTGATTCTGGGTTTTGGCAAGACCGGCAGGGCGGTGTACGATTTCCTGAAAAGGCGCAATGGCGATCTTGCGGTTTACGATCGGAAAGAGACGGATCTTCCTGTTCCGTACTATTCCTATGCGAGGCTGAAAGAGGAATTGCCTCTTTTCGATTTGTGCGTGCGTTCTCCCGGCGTCAGCCGGAAATCGCGGGAATACCTCCTCGCGGAAACTCTTTCAAAAAAGATGATTTCCGATATTGAGTTGGCTTTGCCATATGTAAAAAGCCGGCATATCGTCGCGGTCACCGGAACGAACGGAAAGACGACGACGTGCCGAATGATCGGCGCGCTTCTTCAAGGGAAGTACCGCGTTCACCTTCTTGGGAATATCGGGCGACCTTTGATCGAAAAGGCGGAAGACATTCGCCCCGAAGACATCGTCATTCTGGAATTGTCCTCCTACCTTTTGGAAAAGACGACCTCGTTACGAAGCGAAGTCGCCGTCATCACTTCTTTGTCCCCGAATCATTTGGACGGAAATTACAATGAAGAGGGATATTACGCCTCGAAAAAAAGAATGCTGTTTCATCGTCCCGAATTGCTTTTGTGCGACGAAAACGCGGCGCGAATTCTCAAAGTCGAAGGAACAAACGCGGGGATTTCTTCCTTGACCGCCGGATGGAGCAAGGTCAACGCGATCAATCTCTCCCGTGCGATCGAAGTCGCGCGATTTTACGGTTTGAGCGAAGAGGAAATACGGGAAGGAATCGAAAGAATCCGGATCGACCCATATCGTCAGGAAGTCGTTTCCGAAAAGGCGGGCATGGTCTTCGTCAACGACTCGAAATCCACCTCTTCCGAAGCGACGAATTGCTGCGTTTCCGCCTATGAGGGGCGCAAAATCGTTTTGATTTTATCCGGAAGATTCAAAGGATGTCGAATCGAAGAAATCGATTTGAGTCCGCTTGAAAGAGTATATGCTTACGGAGATATCGCGAAATTGCTGCCGGAAAAGGTCAGAAAATTCGACTCTTTGAGAGAAATACTCGAAGATCTTCGCGAAAACCCCATCGAGGGAGGAGTTGTTCTTTTCTCGCCGGGAGGTTCGAGTTTCGATCTCTACCGCTCGTACGAAGAAAGGGGAAAAGAGTTCAGTCTCTTGGTGAACGAATTATGGAGTTGAGCATCAAGAAGTATCGAATCGCCGTCATCGTTTCCACCCTTATTTTGCTGATCATCGGCCTCTATATGGTCAGGGATTCTTCTTTGGTTTGGGCGAATTATCTCTACGGAGACGAAAACTACTATTTTAAACGGCAGTTGATCTACGCGATTTTGGGAATTATCGTCTCTTTTTTCGCGATGCGCATTCCTTTTTCGGCTCTGAAAAAGTATTCGCCGCTGGCATTGTTGATTTCTCTGATTCTCCTGATTTTGGTGCTGATACCCGGACTCGGCATTACCAAAAACGGTTCTACGAGTTGGCTCGGATTTTCGATTGTCAGTTTTCAGCCCAGCGAATTCTTCAAAATCAGCTTGATTCTCTTTTTCAGCCTGTATTTGGAAAAATTTTACTATCAAAGCGGGAAAATCCGGACTTTGATTCCGCTTTTCGTGATCACATTGTCGGGATTCGTTCTCATCATGCTGCAACCGGATTTCGGGACCTGCATGGTTCTGGCGGTCAGCATCTTCATTCTTCTTTATGCTTCGCGGTTGAAAAACAAGTGGTTTCTGATTTTCATCGCCGTCGGTCTTGTCGCCATCGGAGCGTTAATCTTCTTCGAAAGTTATCGTTTCAAGCGGATCACCGCCTTTCTCGACCCTTTTTCCGATCCTCTCGGCAGTGGATTTCAGATCATTCAGTCGCTTTACGCGATCGGTCCGGGCGGACTGATCGGAAATATGAGTTCGGTTCAAAAATACTATTACTTGCCCGAGCCGCAGACGGATTTCATTTTCGCCATCTACGTCGAGGAATTCGGCCTTTTAGGGGGAATCGTCCTGATCGCTCTTTATGCGGTGATCTTCTATTCCAGTTTCAAAATCATCGTCCGTTCGGGGAATCTTTACAAGTCTTTCGTCTCTCTCGGGCTTTTGAGCCTTTTCATGATCCAAACGATCATCAATCTCGGCGTCGTGATCGGTCTGTTTCCTGTCACGGGCATCACGCTGCCGTTAGTGAGTTACGGAGGATCTTCGCTCATCGTCGTCCTGTTTTCTTTGGGACTGATCGTCAATCACCGCTATGAAAATACTATTGGTTAGTTCCTCTTCCGGCGGACATATCTACCCGTGTCTTGCCGTTGGAAAATATCTCGCCGCGCGAGGGCATGAAATCGTTTATTTGGGCATTCGGGGGCAGATGGAGGAGACGTTAATTCCCGACATCGTTCTTCTCGACGTTCCGAATTCATTTCGAAAGAGCCTGAAAGCAGAAGAGATCGCGAGGATTCGAAAGGAAAAAAAGAAGATCCGTCAAATGATTTCGGAATGCGATGCGATCGTCGCTTTCGGAGGGTTCATCACGGCGCTGACGACTTTCCTTTCGATCGGATCGAAGAAACCGGTCTACCTTCACGAACAGAACGTCGTTCTCGGCGATGCCGTCCGCCTGTCCTATCCGTTTTGCCGACGCCTATTTTTATCGTTCGACAACGCTTTGACAAAGTTGAAAAAGGGAAAGTACACGTTCAATCCTTCCGCGCAGTCCGTTTTGAAAAGGACGGCAATCGATCTGCGACATCCGAAAGTGATGTTCGTCTTCGGGTCTTTGTCCAGCAGCAGTTGCCTGAAAGTCGTTCGGGATTTCTTGCGGAAAACATCGCTTCCAAATGAATTTTTGGTCGTCACGGGAAAAAACGAGTCGCTGTTTCAAGGAATCGAGCGTTCCAACGTCGTCTTTCGGGCGCGGATCGAAATGCGCGAAGAACTGAAAAACTGCGATTTGGTCTTTTCGCGAGCCGGTGCGACGACGCTCGCGGAACTCTTAAAAAGCGGCGTGGAGATCGTCGCCGTTCCTTCTCCGTACGTCAAAAGACATCATCAGGAAAAAAACGCGCGCTTTCTCGAAAAGAGAGGATATCTGAGCGTGATCGAAGAAAAAGATTTCACACCTGACAGCATTGAAAGAGCGATTGTCGGATTGAAGAGAAAAAATGCGTTTTCGCTCGATATCGATCCGTTGAAAGAGATCGCGGAGACGATCGAAAATGAATAGATTTCAAAAATCGTTCGATTTGAAAGAGATCGCTTACTCTCGCCTTTCCGCGATCGTGAACAACTACGTCGAAAGCGACGATATCCGCGTTCTTCAAAGTCTTCTAAAATGCGGTATCCGTCCGTTTTACGTCGGCAAAATGTCCAAACTCTATCCGACGAAAGATCGTCTCGATCTTTTCGTCTTTCACTATACGGGAAAGTCGGCGATCAAGCGCGGAGAATTTTTGATCGTCGATTCGGGCATTTCGCTGAAAGATTTGGGAAACTACGCCGTAAAAGAGGGAATCGCCGGATTCGAAAAGATCATGACCATACCGGGAGAACTCGGGGGAAGTCTAAACAACAACGCCGGCTTTCTCGATCAAACGATCGCGGATCACCTGCTTTTTCTCTCGGTGATCGACGAAAAGGGAGAGTGCCGTCTCTTCGAGAAAAAAGAGTTGAATATCGGCTATCGGCGCTTGGAGATTCCGGCGAAGAACGCCTTTATCTACAAGGCGGTTTTTCGCATTCGCCGCGAGATGCGTTTTTCTCTTTATATGAAGAGAAAAGAAGCGTACGCTTATCGTCGTCTTCATCATCCGCCGATCTTGTCGCTGGGTTCGACTTTCAAAAACCGCGATCGGATTAAGGCGTACCTCGCGGTGAAAGCGTGCGTCGATTTCGAAACATTCATGGGACTGAAAGTCGATCCGAAGCACTGCAATTTCATCGAAATTCGATTCGATCTGCCCAAGATAAATCTGGTCAAACTGATTGAAAGAGTCGAGGAATTGGTTTATAATAAATACGGTTTTTGTTTGGAAACGGAAATCAAAATGATGTACTGAGGACACTATGGAAGAAACCGAATCGGAAAAAACGGAATTCGAAACGCGCCTGATCGCATTGAAAAAGGTGAAAAAGCGCAATTTTTTTCTGCGCCTAGGCGCAGTGATTCTCCTCTTTGTCCTTTTGGGCGGATACCTTCTTTCTCCTCTTGCACAGGTGAAAGGATTTTCTTTGAAAGGGAATCTGAATTTGAGTCGGTCGGACATTCTGGAAATCTGCCATCTGAAAAATTCGACGAGTCTTTACGCCGTCGATGCGGAAAAATGCGAAGATCTCCTCAATCATCATCCGCTGATCAAAAGCGGAAAGGTTCGTTCCGGAATCGCCGGACTTTCGATCGAAATCGAAGAGATCGCACCGGTGATCAAGAGAGAGGACATCTGCTATCTCAACGACGGAACGCCGATGGATTCGACGTGGTTAGACAGCCCTTTGATCGGCGAATTTCTCCAAGCTTCCGTCGAAAAACTTCCGATCGATTTATCCGAAGAAGGAGCTTTGACGGAGAACAACGTCCGCCGTTACGGTTCGGTCTGGTTCGCCTTGTCGGAGGAGTATCGCGGGAAGATCGCCTTTTCTTCCGTCGAAAGCGGGAATTCCTTTTCGTACCTGTTCGATTTCGGATCTTCTTACCGCGAAGTAATACTGAAAACGCCCGACGAGATTTTGAATTATGCGGATATCGCTTACGCTTTGGACAAAGAGGCTTTCGCCCGTTACGAAAGCGAATTCTTTTCTTCCGACAGCCCGAATTGCGTGATCGGCAAGGACGGATATCTTAAAAATTTCCGAGTTGGGGAAATATCCTTTGAATATTATTCGTTGGAAGTTACAATTAGTTATAAATTCGGAACGAGCAAGGCCGTCTATGCCGCATCGGTCCGAAGTTCGACCGGATCGGAGGGGTAAGTATGGCCAAAAACGACGATAGAAGATACGCAGCGCTGGAAATCACTTCCCGCGCCGTGCGCTTGGTTTACGGATATTGTCAGGACGGAAAAGTGTACGTTCTCCACGCGCTGGAAACCGGAGTCAACGCTTTGGACGGAGGATTGGTTTCCGATCAAGAGGCGCTGACATCGGCGATCAAAGGGGTAATCAACGCCGCGAACGAAACTTTGAACATTCAAATCCGCGAAGTTCTGGTCGCCTTGCCGCCGATGGGATTGGTGTTCTGCCGCGAAAGCAGTTCGACGACGACGATCGGCGTAGATAATGTCATCGTCCAAATCGATGTCAACAACGCGATCAGCCAACTGAAAAAATACAAGTTCAGCGAGGGGCTTTCCATCGTCGACATCGTACCGTATCAATACGTTCTCGACAACAAGGAATTCTCTCCTGCCGCGCCGATAGGGAAGACTTCTCAAACTCTGACGGTACACGCGTCGATCTTCGCTTTGGAAGAAAATTTGATCGGCGGTTACGTCAATGCGATCAAAAGCGCCGGTCTTCACATCCGACATCTGGTGATCGCGCCGTATGCTTCCAGCCTCTATATGTCGGAAGAGGAGGGCGTACCTTCTTCTTATTATCTCCTGAACTTCGGAAGCGAAATTACGACGTTGACGCAGATTTCGCAGGGGACATTGGTTTACCAGAACGCTTGTTTTAAATTCGGTTCGGATCGAATTACGCAATGCATTTCCGACCGTTTCTCTTTAAACGGCAAAGAGGCGAAAATGCTGAAAGAGAAGTACGGAATTGACAAATCTCCGACTTTCAAAGTCAACGTATACGGGCAACTCTCCATGGACGATATCGCCAAAGCGATTACCGATTCTTTAGAGCCGCTGACGGACGCATTGAAGAAGCAGATTTCCGCGTGGAGCAATGTCGATCATCGCTTTTTACCGATCGTGTTGACCGGCGGCGGAAACAAACTTTACGGGCTGAAAGCGTACTTGGAGAAAAAACTCGAGTTACAGGTCATCGACTATACGCCGTACAGTTTCGGAGCGCGGGACAAGGCCTATCAAGTCTGTCTGGGGCTTATCAAATACGCCGGCGAAAATCTTTCCGACGAGGAGAACGACGAATTGTCGAGTACGGTGATTTCACGCGTTACTCCGAAAGGCGGTAGAAAAAATCTTTCGGATTACGATTTTGATGAAGAATTATAGGAGGAACTACAATGCAGGAATTCAATTTTGACGCGTATGAATCCTACGCGAAGATCGTGGTGATCGGCGTCGGAGGCGCGGGGAACAACGCGGTCAACCAAATGATCGAGGAAAAGATCACCAATATCGACTTCTGGGTCGTCAATACCGACGCGCAGGCCTTGGCTACTTCGCGCGCGGAACACAAATACGTTCTCGGCAGAGACTATACCAAAGGATTGGGCGCAGGCGGCAATCCGGAAACCGGAAAAAACGCAGCCGAAGCCTCGATCGACGACATCAGGGAGATCGTCTCCGGTGCGAATATGGTCTTCATCGCCGCGGGTATGGGCGGAGGAACGGGAACCGGCGCGGCTCCCGTCATCGCGCGGATCGCCAAAGAAAGCGGCGCGCTGACCGTCGCCATCGTCACCCGTCCGTTTACTTTCGAGGGCAACAACCGCAAGGTCAAGGCCGTAGAAGGTTTGAACGAATTGAAAAAAGAAGTCGATTCGATTATCATCGTCTCCAACGACAAGCTGATGATGATCAACGGAAACAAATCGATCGCCGAAGCCTTCGCCGAGTCGGACAGGGTTCTGGCGCAATCGGTCAAGACTATCACCGATTTGATCCTCCTTCCGGGCTTGATCAACCTCGATTTTGCCGACGTCAAGGCTACTCTGATGGACAAAGGCGTCGCTTTGATCGGTTTCGGAATGGGCACGGGCGAAAGAAAAGCGATGGAAGCGGCGACCAATGCGATCGCTTCTCCGCTTTTGGAGGCGTCGATCAAAGGCGCGCACAGCGCGATTATCAACGTGACCGGAGGAAACGGCGTTACGCTGGACGAAACGCAGGAAGCCATCTCCTATATTACCGAAGCGGCGGGCGCAAACGTCAACATCATCTTCGGCGTACAGCAAAATCCGGAACTCAACGATCAGATGTTGATCAGCGTGATCGCAACCGATTTCGACGAGGAATACGTCATTCCGGATCAGCCTGCGATTCCGAGAGTGTCCAAACCGGCGGTCGAGGAAACGAAGAGCGAACCGGAAGAAGAGACGCATTCGGACAGCAAGAGCATCTTGCCGGATTTCTTCAATTCGATCTTTTCCGACAAGGACGATTCCGGTTCGGGCGAAAATAATTATTGAGGAAGTTGATGAGGAAAACAAAGTGCGACAATGTTTGCACTTTTTTTCGTTTATGATGAAGTCCGGTGATCACCGATGGACCTCTATATCGATTTGAGTCTCGTGTTGCTGTCAATTCAAGTTATGGTATGCTTGAAAGGGAGCGAACTGCTCTTGGGCTACCGCTACAAAAGGGGGATGAAATTCACTTTAATTTTAGCCAATCTGTTGCTGTTTTTTACGCTTTATCTGAATTTTTGGATCTGCCTGATCGGATTCGTTCTGGCCAATCTGATTCTGCATCGGGTATTCTATCCGAAATTTCTGATCAAGGCGCTGACTTTCTTCGTTTTGTTCTTCCTGATCGATTTCTTTCTGATTTTGATCGGCAATTCCATTCGTCTGCTCCATATTTACCTGATCGTCGAGAAACCGTTAGGCATCGCTTATGCCTTGCTGGTTCCCGTGTTCGGTGTGATGCTGGTGGTGGCGACGCACCTCGTGGATTCCTTGTTCCACCTGCATGTGTTCAAAACCACCTGCATCATCACCAAAGACGAAAAGAAATACGCTTTTCAGGCTTATTTCGACACCGGAAATACTTTGAAATACGACAATGTCCCGGTCGTATTTTGCTTGAAGTCACTCTGGAATTTCTCCTTGGACCAACCTCGCGAAATCGAGGTCACTTCCGTCAACGGCACACAGATGTGTCAGGGATATGGGGCTTTGATCAATTTGGAAGGGAGCGCGGAAGATTATTACGTTTACGTGGTGCTGATAGACACCGTGAATTCATTTCACGGTTGCGAAGTTTTGCTGAATGCTTATCTGAGGTAGAGTATGCTTACTAAAATCATTCGTAAAGTTTTAAAGAAAATGGGTCTTTCGGAGGGGACCTATTACATCAACGGAAAGGAAAATCTGCTTCCTCCTCTAACAAAAGAAGAAGAGGATTACCACGTCGAGCAATTTTCGCGCGGCAACATCGAGTCGCGGAATATTTTGATCGAACACAACCTGCGTTTAGTCGTTTACGTGGCGAAACGCTATGACACGAATATCAACAATTTGGAAGATCTGATTTCGATCGGAACGATCGGTCTCATCAAGGCGATCAATTCCTTCAAAGCGGATAAAAACATCAAACTGGCGACGTACGCTTCGCGCTGCATCGAAAACGAAATTCTGATGTTTCTGAGAAAGAAATCCAAGTCGAAAGTGGAAGTCTCTCTCGACGAACCTTTGAAAGTGGATTACGACGGCAATGAATTGCTGCTGGAAGACATTCTCTGCGACAGCGAAAGCAAGGTTTACGATTCTCTGGATCAAGAGGAAATATCGATGCAATTGAACGAGGCGTTGAAGCAACTCAAACCGCGCGAAAGGGAAATCCTTTCGATGCGCTTCGGTCTGGACGGAAACGAAGAGATGACGCAGAAAGAGACGAGTGAAAAGCTGAATATCTCGCAATCTTACATTTCCAGGTTGGAAAAGCGCATTTTGAAAAAGTTGAAGCAGACGATGAAAAAATGAGCCGCGCCCGAGCAAAAGAACAGATCACGCCGAAGGTCATTTTGATCCGAAACGAGGACAACGTTCACGATTGCCTGCAAGGATTGCGCGAACAGCGGCAGATCATCGTCAACATCTCCTCGTTAGAAAAGTCCCAACGTTACCGCATCATCGATTTTCTCAGCGGATATACCTATGCGCTGAACGGTTCGAGAGAAAAACTGGAAGAAAACATCTATATGTTCTCCCTTTAAGAATGAAAAAAAGGCATTTAAAAAATTGAAAAGGCATTCAGAATATTTTATGATTAAATAGGTGATGAGAGTGAAAGAGCATATTTTAGTGGCCGGTGATGAAATCGTGATCCGCGATCTGGATCCGGTTTTGGTCAGCAACAAGCGGATTTACATCCGCTACGGCTATCGTAAAAAAAAGAAAAAGGTGCAGATCATCGAATTGGACAAAGTCTCTTCGGTTCATTACATCAAAAAGAGACATCCCACTCTAAGGGTTCTGTCGTTCCTGTTCCTGTTTTTGACCGCGGTTTTCGCCGGCGTTGCCTTTTATCTCTATTCCGGAAACTCCGAATCTTACGAAAGGCTGAAAATGCCGCTTATGATCGGAGGAATCGCGGCGCTCATCGTCGCGCTCGTCTTTCTTCTGCTCTTTATCTTCATCCGGAAAAAAGCGATTCGCATCGAATATTCCGGTTGCACTCGCGCGAATAAGTTCATCATTATCCGCAAGGCGAGCGAAAAGAAAGTCATCGAATTGGTGAGATCGATCTTCTTGGCGATCGACGGATTGAATCCGCTGAGTGTCAAGAATTCTCCGCGGAGCAATTACCCGATCTATTGATTTTCCGCCGTTTTAAAATCGCTTTTTTTGCCCATATTATACTTGGGTGAAAAAAATGGCAAAAAGCAAAGTGGAAATTGTCGGGGTCAACACCAACAATTTGAAAGTTCTATCCAGCGAAGAGTCGCTGGAACTATTGAGAAAATATCGCAGCACGCATCGTAAGGAGGACCTCGAACAACTCGTCAACGGGAATCTGAAACTGGTTCTTTCGATCGTCAACAAGTACAACCGTCGCGGGGAAAATGCCGACGATCTTTTTCAGATCGGCACACTGGGGTTGCTTAAAGGCATTGAGAATTTCGATCTTTCTTTGGATGTGCGCTTTTCCACGTATGCCGTGCCGATGATCGACGGAGAGATCCGAAGATACCTTCGGGATTCTTCGATGCTCAGAATTTCCAGACAAGTCAAAGATACCGCCTATCATTTCATGAAAGAGAAAGAAAAATACATCAACGAATACGGAACGATTCCCGATAACGAGACGATTGCCAGAAAGATGAATGTCGAATTGTACCAAATTCAGGAGGCGATTGAATCGACTCTGCCGATTTCTTCGCTGAGCGAACCGCTATACAACGATACCGATCAATCGGTTCTTTTGCAAGACGTCATCAGCGACAACAATTTCACCGAAGAGAAGATGATCATTCGCCTGTCCCTGCAACAAGGCATGGAAGCGCTGAGCGAAACCGAACGAGACATCATCGAGAAGCGCTACTATCAGGGAAAGTCGCAGGTGGAAATTGCCAAGCAATATCGCATCTCACAAGCGCAGGTCAGCCGCATCGAGAAGAACGCGCTGTCGACGTTAAGAAAATATCTGATCTAAGCGGTTTTCGTTCCGAACATCGGGTGAAAATGTCCTTTTCACTCCGTTTTTTGCTATTTGAATTGATTTTAGAACGGCAAAGATAGATAATAGATACGGACTTTTATGAGGTGTGAATATGATAGAAAAGATAAAAGAAATTCATCGAAAAGCGTTGAATGACATCGCCGAAATTCATTCTTCCGAAGATTTGCAGAACATCAGAAACATCTACCTCTCCAAAAAGAGCGAACTGATGTCCTATATGGGAAAAATGAAAGAACTGAGCGGCGAAGAAAAAGTCGGTTTCGGGCAGATGATCAATTCGATCAAAAGCGATATCGCCGCGCATCTGGAAGAAAAGAGAAAAACCATCGAGGCTCAAAAACTCGACGAGCAATTGAAGAGCGAAATCATCGACTATACCTTGCCTTCAAAGAATTATACGAAAGGGAGCAAGCATCCGTTTTACGCGGTGATCGACGAGGTCAGCCGCATCTTCATCGGCATGGGTTATCAGATCGCCGAAGGACCGGAAGTGGAGACCGACGAATTCAATTTCGAATTGCTGAACGTACCCAAGGGTCACCCTGCGCGGGATATGCAGGACAGTTTTTTTATCGACGACACTCTCTTGATGCGAAGCCAGACTTCTCCGGTTCAGGCGCGCGTGATGCTGGAAAAGAAAGGAGTCGGTCCGATCAAGATCATCTCTCCGGGAAAAGTGTATCGGCGCGACGATGATGCCACTCATTCCCATCAATTCGGTCAAATCGAAGGTCTGGTCATCGATAAAAACGTCAATATGGGAAACCTTCTCGCGACGTTAGAACTCTTCGCCCGATCGATGTTCGGCGAAAAGAGGGAAGTTCGGATGCGTTCTTCCTATTTTCCGTTTACCGAACCGTCGGTCGAAGCCGACATTTCCTGCTTTGAATGCGGAGGAAAGGGCTGTTCGCTATGCAAGGGAACCGGCTGGATCGAAATACTGGGCGCCGGAATGGTGCATCCGAACGTGCTGAAAATGTGCGGATTCGATACGGAGGTTTACCAAGGATTTGCTTTCGGAATCGGCATCGAACGCGTGGCGATGCTGAAATACGGAATCGACAATATCCGTAAGTTCTACACCAACGACAAGCGTTTCAACAGTCAGTTCATCAAGGAGTAAAGCGTATGTTAGCAAGTTATCAATTATTGAGCCGTTTCGTCGATTTAAGCGGTATAACGCCGGAGGAAATCGCCGAAAAATTGACTTTCGCCGGTTTGGAGGTGGAAGCGGTGAAGCCGTTGTCGAGAGCAACCGGATTGGTCGTCGGGAAGATTCTGCAAGTAGAAAAACACCCCGACAGCGATCATCTCCACGTTCTGCAAGTCGACGAAGGCGAAAAATACGGCGTTTGCCAGATCGTCTGCGGCGCGCCGAACGTCAGGAAAAATCTGAAAGTAATCGTCGCGCGTCCCGGCGCGGTGCTTTCCGAGACGGTCGCGATCGGAAAATCGAAAATTCGCGGCGTAGAGTCCGAAGGAATGTGCTGTTCTCTCGCCGAACTCGGCATCGATAAACTCTTTTTGAGCGAAAAGCAGATCTCCGGCATCGAAGAACTCGACGACGGTGCGCCGATCGGTAGCGAAGACGTTTTGGGTTATCTCGGCCTGAACGACACGGTTTTCGACATCAACGTCCTCGCCAATCGAAGCGACGTGCAAGCAATCTACTCCCTTGCCAAGGAACTTTCCGCGCTTTTTTCGCGCCCTTTGAAGATCCCTCAGCCGACGCGGTTCGAGGAGAAAAAGACCTCTTTTACCTGTTCCAGCGCGACAAAAGACTGCCCGCAGTTTTCGATAAAAGTCGTCCGCAACGTGAAGACCAAAGCCTCTCCGTCTTGGTTGAAAAATTTTTTGATGGCGCAGGGAATCCGCTCGATCAACAACATCGTCGATATCGGCAACTACGTCATGGTCCTCACCGGACAGCCTCTGCATATGTACGATTTGGATAAACTGAAATCCTCGCACTTCGAAGTGCGCGACGATCTTGCGCGGGAAGTCGTCTGTTTGGACGAGAAGACGTATTCGTTGCTCCCGGGTGATCTCGTGGTCACTAACGGCGGAGAACCGGTCTGCATCGCCGGAACGATGGGACTTTTGTCCGTAGCCGTCGACGAAAATACGAAGAACATCGCCATCGAAAGCGCGAATTTCAAGGGCTCTTCGGTGCGGAGAACCTCGACCAGAATCGGGCTGACCAGCGAGTCCAGCGCCCATTTCGTCAAAGGAATTAATCCAAAGCAGGACGAATTCGTTTTGAATCTGACCGCGCAATTGCTGGTCGAATTGGCCGATGGAGAAACGGTGGAAGAGACGAGCCGATACTCGACGATCGATCCGAATCCGGTACGCATCTCCTGCTCGGTAAATTACATCAATCATCGGCTCGGAACCGACTTTACCTACGATTTCATCGCATCGATACTGGAAAAATTGCAGATTCGAATCGCCGAAAGCGACGGCGAGCATTTTATCGCCGTGCCGCCGGATCATCGCATCGACTTGCTTTGCGACGCCGATCTCAGCGAAGAAGTGATCCGATTCGCCGGATTTTCCAAGATCCAATCCCTTTTGCCGTCGATGGAGACGACAAGAGGAGGCTATACGCCCGTTCAGGAAAAGCGCCTGAAAGTTCGTTCCCTCCTCATCGACGCGGGAATCGACGAAGCCCTGACATATACGCTGATCTCTCCGAAAGAAGACGAATTCGTCATGCTCAATAACGATCGACCGTATGTCGTCTTCAATCCGATGAGCGTCGATCACAGCGTGGTGAGACGTGGACTCATCGCCTCTCTTTTGAACGTCGTTTCCTATAATTTGGCGCACCAGCAGGAAAACTTGGCTTTCTTCGAAGTCAGCGATATCGTCACGACGGAGAGGAACTATCAGGAATTATGCGTCGTTCTCTCCGGTAACCGCTCGATGAGAGGAAAATGGATTCAGACGCCGTACGACTATTTCGACGCACGCGGTATACTCGACGCGATTTTAAATTCTCTCGGCATCGAAAAGAGCCGCTATAAAGAGGAAAGGCTGACGGATTCGCCGTACTTCCATCCGGGAAGATCGACAAAATGCGCCTTCGGCAAAGAGGTCTTTGCCTATGTGGGGCAGATTCATCCGTCATACAGCAAGGACATCGGGGAAACCTACGTTCTCGACGTCAACCTTTCCGCCTTATTCGACCTGAAAGTCGGTACACTGAAAGCGCGTCCGATCTGCCGCTTTCCTTCCGTCAAGAGGGATTTGGCTCTAATCGTAAGCAAAAGCGTTCTCTCTTCTCAAATCGTGCAGGCGGTGAAAAAGGCGGGAAAAAGTCGCGTGAAAAACGTCGATATTTTCGATGTCTACCAAGGCGAACACCTCCGAAATGGTACGCAGTCGATCGCCGTTTCGATCACCTTTCAGGACGATACGAAAACTTTGACCGAACCGGAAATCGCCGAAGCGATGCAGGCTATCACCGACGAACTGTCCCGTTCGGTCGGCGCGGAGTTGCGAAAATGAAAGTATCCAAAGCCGAAATCCGTTTCAAGAAAACCCTGTATGTCCGTTCCGAGGAAGCGTTGAACGATGGCGATCTTTCTCAAATCGAAGGGTTCATTCACCTCATTTCCTGTAAAGTCCAAGTGCGCTTCCACTATATCGAAAACTTAGATGCCGCTTTGGCGGAATTTTCGGTCAAGGGAAAAATGAATATCCGCTCGACGCGGACCGGAAACCCTCTTGAAATCGATTTTGAAAATCACGATTCTTTGACCTACGCCTTCTCCGAAACGCCGGATCCGGACGACGATACGATTTTATCCGTAACCGGCGACGAAATCGATCTTCACGATATCTTGGTATCGCTGGTCGTCTCGGCGCTTCCGATCAAAATCGTAGGCGAAGACGAACCGGAAAACTTTTCGGGCGATCAATGGGAAGTGATATCCGAAGACGAGTATCGGAAACGAAATCGGAAAAGCGAAGAATCGCCGTTCGGGATTCTCTCCGACTTCGATCCGGAGTAAAATAATCAGCTCTATGCGGAGCGGTTGCTATGCGACCGCTCTTTTTTTTAGAATCAAAATCGAAAAAAAAATATTTTTGCGGTTGCAAAATGGAGAGAAAGGGTTTATTATGGAGTCATGTGGAGAGAAAGGGAGATTGGATTATGTTTTTCATCGGCACTTACAATCACAGTTTAGATGAAAAGAATCGGGTCATCCTCCCGTCCAAACTTCGCGATAAACTTTGCGAAAAGGAAAAAACGACGATCTACGTGACGCTGGGATTGGATAAATGCATCGCCATCTATCCTGCCGAAACGTTCGAAGCGATCGCGTCGCGGCTCTCCAAAGCCTCTTCTTTGGAAGGGGACAACCGAGGTTATAAGAGAACTTTCTTCTCGAATTCGTACGATATCAACGTCGATCGTCAGGGACGGGTACCGTTATCGAAAGAACTTTGCGAAAAGTGCAACGTGAAGCGGGAAGTCGTCATCATCGGCGTCGACGATCACGTGGAAATCTGGGATCGCGAATTGTATGCGGCGATGTCGTCGCAGAACGACGAGAACTACGAATCTTACGCTTCTCGGATTCACATCGAAGACTGATATGGAGTACAAGCATATCCCCGTATTGTTGGAGGAAGTCATCGAAGGGCTGAATGTCCGCGAAGACGGAATCTACGTCGATTGCACTTTGGGGAGAGGAGGTCACAGCAGTGAAATCCTCAAACGCCTGACCACCGGTCAACTGTACTGTTTCGATCAAGACGAGCAGGCCATTGACGAATCTTACCCGCGACTAAGAGAAATCTCGTCGTCGTTCGCGTTGATCCACGCCAATTTCAGCAATATCCGCACGGAGTTGAAGGGATATGGCATCGATCGGGTCGACGGCATTCTGTTCGATTTGGGAGTCAGTTCGGCTCAATTCGACGAGCAGGATCGCGGATTCTCTTACCGCTTCGACGCCAGATTGGATATGCGAATGGATCAGCATTCCCGTTTAAGCGCCTATGAAGTCGTCAATACCTATTCGCAGGAAGATCTTCATCGGATCATCCGGGATTACGGCGAAGAAAAATACGCTTATTCCATCGCGAGGGAAATCGTCCGAAGCCGGAACATTCATCCGGTGGAAACGACGTTCGAATTGGTGGAAATCGTCAAGCGCGCGCTTCCGATGAAAGTGCTGAATAAGGCGGGACATCCGGCAAAGCAGACCTTTCAGGCTATCCGCATCGAAGTCAACGACGAACTCAACGCGTTGAAAAAAGCCTTGAAGGACGCTTCGGAACTGCTGAACCCGCGCGGAAGAATGTGCGTGATTTCCTTCAATTCGCTGGAAGATCGCATCGTCAAGCAGTACTTCAACGAATTGGGGAAGGAAAAGCCGCAGTCAAGAAGGTATCCGACGGTCTCAAAACCGCTATCCTATACGGTACTCACGCGAAAAGTCATCGTCGCGGGTGAAAAGGAACTCGCCGAAAACAATCGGGCGAAAAGTGCGAAACTACGCATCTTGGAAAGGAATTAGTTATGAAAAACAAATTGAAAAAGACAAACATGACGAAATTCGACCGCTGCGCCAGAAAATTGGGACTGGCCGGTTTCATCTTGATGCTGAGCGCCCTCTCGATCGGCATTCCCGTCGCCAGCGCTTTGGCCGGAACCAACCGAAATCTCGCCGACGAGATTACGGTGATTCAGGCGGACAATCAAGAGGAAATTCATCCGACGCAAATTGAAAGGAAGTAGTAAAAATGAATAAGTTTCTCAAAGCATTGGCCTGTATCGACCTTTGGATCGTCATCGTTTCGGCGACGGTCTTCGTAACCTTATATTTTATCCATCAGTACATTTTTCTGAACGAAATTCTGATTTTTATGGTCATTTTCCTTTCGTTCAACATATTGTGCTGCATTCCGTTCGGAATCAACTCTTTCAAAGACAGCCGACACGGTGTCCGGAAGGAGGAAATAAATTACTAGCGGAAGCTAGTTTTTTTTTCGATTTCGGCTGAAATATGATATGATAATACTTGT
Organism: Bacilli bacterium; assembly: GCA_048359995.1. Taxonomy (GTDB): domain Bacteria; phylum Bacillota_I; class Bacilli_A; order RFN20; family CAG-449; genus UBA3210. The sequence goes on from DBGCPK010000003.1 coordinate 118,383, forward strand.
GAGCGTGATTATTTATGAAAAAAAAGATGAAAGTACCTAAAAATACAAACGAAAAATTTTTATCCAACGATGTCGAAGCGATGCTGATCGGCGTTATGCTCCTTTTAGTCTCCTTGATCGGATTATTGGGGAAAGGACCGGTCGGTCAGTTTTTGCAATATTGCGTCGTATTCGTCTTCGGAAATTTCTATTTTCTGGTTTACGCCTATCTTTTTTTCTTTTCCGTCTATCTGATCGCGACGAAAAAGATGTTCGTCATGAAGATCAACCTCTATCTCTTCGCGGCGATGCTGATCCTGTTCAGTTTTTTGATCGGCGCTTCCGATACGAGCGTGGAACTGACGATCGGCAATTTCACGGGCGCTTACATCAACGTGATGAATGCCACACCGGGGATTTCCCTTTTCAAAATCGAAAGTTTCGAAGCGATCTCCTACACCGGCGGCGGATACTTGGGTTATATGCTCAGAGGTTTTCTGAATACTTGCTTCACCGACGTCGGCACGTCGATTGCCATCGGCATTTTCGCATTCGCCGGATTAAGCGTCTTTTTGAAGGACATCGTCATCTACTTTATCCGCCTTTTCCGCTTCTTGAAAGCGAAATACCGCGATTCATCCGAGAAACGGACGACGAAAAAGGAAGAAATTCGCATCGATGAAATCAAAAACGTGGAAATTCCGAAAGCGGAAAAGGTCGAAGAAGAAAAGCCTGTCGAAGCGGAGAATTCTTTCGTAACGGAGGCGATTCGGGAAGAAAGCGAGCAGATTGCGCCGAGTGAAGAGAAACCGAAGATGGAACTTTTCGCTAAAGACATCGAAGAAATTCCGTTTCCCGACCTCTCCTATTCGCCCGCTAAACCTACCTCCGAAGAGAAAGAGGAGAAAAAACCTCTGTTTGAGGAGATTTCGCCGATCGAGAGCGTCGTCGTTAAACCGGTCCGACCGACGGTCGAAAAGCCGTTTTTACCCGAAGAAGAAGCGTTGCCGGATCGAAACGCGTCGGAAGAGAATTTCACTCACGAAGAGAAAAAACCGAAGTACGAATCGTATCAACTTCCGCCGCTGTCGCTCTTGTCTCAGCCGCAGAACGACGATGTCTCTTTGGAAAACCGCATCATCGCGGAAAAACGCTTGGAAAAGATCAACGAATTGTTTTCTCAATTCAAGATCGGCGCCAGCGCGATATCTTATACGATCGGACCATCTTGCACCCGTTTCAATATCAAGATGAAACCGGGCGTCAAAGTCAACGTCCTCTCTTCGATTCAAAACGAAATCGCCATCAATTTAGGCGGAAACAAGACCGTGCGTCTGGAACTCGTCGTCGAGGGAAGAGACACTTCTTCGATCGAAATCGGCAATGCCAAGATCGCTTCGGTCTCGTTTAAGGAATGTCTGGAAGCCCTCAACGGCAAGACGTCGGACAAGGATAAATTGCTGGTGCCGTTGGGAAAGGGAATCGAGGGCAACGTGGTTACCGTCTCGCTCGACGAACTCCCTCACCTTCTCGTCGCCGGAACGACCGGTTCCGGAAAGTCGGTTTTCATCAACACGGTCATCGCGACATTGATCATGCGGAATCGTCCGGACGAATTGAAACTGATGCTGATCGATCCGAAAAAAGTGGAATTCAGCAAGTACAACGAATTGCCGCATCTTCTCTGTCCGGTGATCACGGAAGCCGTCGAAGGAAAGAACGCTTTGAAGAAACTGGTCGAGGAGATGGAAAGGCGCTACTCGGTGTTCTTGACGAACGGGAAAGGTTGCAGCAAGATTTCCGAATACAACGAACTCGCAGAAGCGTTGGGCTATGAAAAAATGCCGAATATCGTGATGATTTGCGATGAATTCAGCGATTTTATGAGCGAATACGGAAAAGAAATCGAACCGTTGATCAAGCGTCTGGCGCAGAAAGCGAGAGCCTGCGGCATCTATTTGATCATCTGCACCCAACGGCCGTCGGTCAGCGTCATCACGGGAGATATCAAAGCGGTCGTCCCGTCCCGGATCGCGCTTTTGGTTCCTCAAGTGGTCGATTCGAGGACGATTCTCGACGAAGGAGGCGCGGAAAGCCTGTTGGGAAACGGCGATATGCTCGCGCGCATCCCGCGCCATAGTTCTCTTGTCCGCGTGCAGGGATCGTTTATCCGAAATTTGGAGATCATCAGAATCTGCGATTTCATCAAAGGACAGTGTCAGGTCGAATACGACGATAATTTCAAGAATTTGGTCGAACAGGACGACTTAGGACTTTCCGGAGGGGATTCGCACCGCAGGGAACGCGATCCGCTTCACGAGCAGGCGAAGATCCACGTCATCGAAACTCGCATCGCCTCTACCAGCAATCTGCAATCGCGCTTCGGAATCGGTTATGCCCGCGCCGATCACATTCTCAACTGCCTCGAAGACGAACACGTCATCAAGCGCAGCGGAAACGGAAATCGGCGAATCGTCGTAATGACGATGGAAGATTATCAGAATCAGAAGGCGAACGGGAACTCCGGAGAGGAAGAAAACTGAATCCGCTTTGCCGAAGTGCGATCAAACGAAACATTTTTGATGCAATCGGAGAAAAATTTGTTAGAATAAATGGGAAAGCATCAACTTATACTTGGAAATGAGAGGAATTTATGAACCGTAACAGCCTGTTCGGGGCGAAACTTATCAACGAAAAGATCATCGAAGTTTCGATTCCCAAAAGTTATCGCAGCGAAAAACACAACCGCTTCTTTCTTTATGACGACGAAATTCCGATCGGCGAATTGAAAATCGAATCGGTCAGCGAGGCCACGCGCGACTTTCATTACCGCGTCGTCAACTCCTATCCCTTGAAAATGGGACGCAATTATGCTATCGCCGACGAAAACAACATCTTCATTTCGCTGGATTGCTCGTACTTGATGCGATTGGATAAGTATGTCGATCGCATGGTTTCCGACGAGCCACTCGGAGCGATCTACTCGAAAAAAGGGACGACTTTCCGCATCTTTTCGCCGTTGGCCTCTTCGGGCATCGTCCGCATCGACGGAAAAGTGGACCAGCAACACACGACCGTCATTCTGACCAAGAATGAAAAGACGGGCATTTTGGAAGGTTACGCGAAAGGCGATTTCGCTTCCTGTCAGTATTCGTTCATGCTGAAAATCAACAACGAGTACCGAATGGCCGTCGATCCTTACGCGAAAGGAATCTCATTGCTTTCCAAATCTTCGGTCATCGTCAATCCGAAAGACGTCGAAGTCGATCTCAATAATGACAAACTTCGTCCGTTCGGTTCGATATCCGACGCGATCATCTACGAGGTTTCGATCCGCGACTTGATCAGCGATCCGGACACCGCGATTCAAAGCAAGGGAAAATACGCCGGCTGGCTGGAAGAGGGGATCACCACTTCCAAGGGAAATCCGGTCGGTATCGACTATCTGAAAAGTTTGGGAATCACGCACGTCCAACTTCTCCCTGTCTTCGATTTTCAGACCACGAACGATCTTCATCCGGAAGACACTTACAATTGGGGATACGATCCGTGCAATTACAACGTTCCGGAAGGGGCATTTTCCGCGCATCCGGAAGATCCGCTTTGCCGGATCGTCGAGTTAAAAAAAGTCGTCGGCAAATTGCACGAAAACAACATTCGCGTTGTGATGGACGTCGTCTACAATCATGTCTTCAATATGGAGACTTCTTGTTTCGAGCAAGCCTGCCCGAATTATTATTTCCGTTTCAATCCGGACGGCAGTTTGTCCAATGGCTCTTTCTGCGGGAACGAATTCGAATCCCGACATCTGATGGCGAGAAAATACCTGATCGACTCGTGCAAATACTGGATCGAAGAATATGGCATCGACGGCCTTCGGTTCGATCTGATGGGACTTCTCGACGTCGAGACGATGAAGCGGATCGTCGAAGAATGCCGAAAGATCAAGCCCGACGCTATTTTCTACGGCGAAGGTTGGGATATGCCGACCGCGCTTCCTTCTTCACAAAAGACGAGCATGAACAACGCGCATCTTGTGCCGGAGATCGGTTTTTTCAACGATCGTTTCCGCGATATCGTCAAAGGAAAAACCAATTACGACGAACTTTCCGTCAGAGGATATCTCAGCGGGGATACCGATTATATCGACGGTTTCAAGCACGTTTTTTCCGGATCGGTGCTTCCGATCGCCCATCCGCCTCTCTTCGTTTCTCCGACGCAGAGCATCAATTACGTGGAATGCCACGACAACAACACGCTTTACGACAAGCTGAAAGCCTGCACGGGCGAAGATGAAGCGACGCTGTTGAGAAGAGTCCGCCTCGTCAACGCGGCGGTGATGTTCGCTTCCGGCGTACCTTTCTTCCATATGGGGCAAGAAATCGGTTTGAGCAAATCCGGCGATCACAATTCGTATCGTTCCGGAGACGCGGTCAATCAGTTTAAATACGGCGTTCTCGACAGGCGAAAAGATCTTTGGCGATTTTTTAAAGATGCGGCGGCGTTGAGAAAGAAACTTTCCTTCCTCCGCTTGAATTCGCGCGAAACGATCGAAAAGGCGATGGAGTTTTCGACGGAACAAAACGGCGTTCTGCGAGTCCGTTATAAAGAGGAAGAGGCGATCCGCCCTTATCGAAACGTGTTGATCTTCGTCAATCCGACGACAGAACACTACGAATGCGATCTTTCGGATTACTATAAGATCATCTTCAACGAAAGCGGAATGATCTCTTCGAGCCTCTATTCGCAACACTTGATCGTCAATCCATTGTCGCTAGTCGTGTGCGTCAAGGAATAAAACGGGAGAAAATCGAACACCAAAAGAAACAGCCTATCCGTTACAATTTTAGCGGAGGTGTTGACTATGATTAACATTGTCGTGCTGATGGGGAGAATCGTCGGCGACGATCCGGAAGTGAATACGATCCGACGGCTGGAAATCGTCGGAGATTACAAAAATCTCGACGGCGTTTGGCAGACCGACGCCGTTTCCGTCATCAACTGGAACAAGACGAATAAAGGAGAACTGTTTACCTTTCCCGTCGGTTCGCTCGTCATGATTCGGGGAAGAATGGAAAATTACAAAAACCGATTCGTCATCGTCTGCGAAAATTTGACGTATCTGGGAAAATGCTGAAAGCGGGGAACGAAAATGAAAATCGCAAAGTGGGTCTTCAAATTATTGCCGGTTCTCGTCGGCTACTATGTCATGTGCAAAATCTATCGTTTTCGGAAGGGAAAGATGTCCGAAGTCAAACTCTACCGTCGGCTGAGAAAATACATTCTTCGAGTCGTCGGGGTATTAGGCATCGAATATGTCGTCGAAGGAGAAGAAAATATCCCGTTGGAAGACAGCTTCCTTTTGACTCCGAATCACGCTTCGTTGGTAGATCCTCTGACCTTTTTCGTCCTCAGCCGCGATCCGGTCGGTTTCGCCTGCAAAAAAAGCATCAAGCATTATCCTCTGGTAAAGGATTTTATCTATCTGATCGACGGCGTTTATCTGGATCGGGGAAATCTCAAACAGGAGATCCGCGTGATGAAAGACATTCAGGAAGTGATGCTCGACAGGCATATCGGATATATCGTCTTTCCGGAAGGAACGCGAACCAAAAGTCCCGAATTGACGATGAACGAATTCAAACCCGGCGCGTTCAAATTTACGATGAAGATCGACAAGTGCGTCGTTCCCGTCTGCATTTACGGTTCTCACCGCGTCTTCGACAAAAAGATCAAAGATCGAAAATACCCGATCTACGTCTCGTTTCTTCCTCCCGTCCGTTCCGAAGATTACGCCTCGATGAGTACGAACGAACTTTCCCGAAAGGTGCAGGAGGCCATCGAAGCGCGTCTGGAACGATATAAAAAAGAAATCTGTTTCTGAGGAAAATCGATAAAAAAGTTGTTTTATCTCCCGAATGCGGCTATAATGGAATCGTTCGTTGAGGCAAAGGATTTCTTCGATGCGCGTTCAGAGAGGATTTGGTCGGTGAAAAAATCCGGCAGTCGGAGAAAGTGACACTGCGGAGAACGTGAAGCAGCAATGCGGATCCGGCGGTACCGTTATCACCGAAGAGTGTACTGCGATGCAGTAAACTAAGGTGGTACCGTGCGCAAGCACCCTTAGAGGTACTTTTTTATTTTATGGAGGAAAACTTATGGCGAATTACCAAGCCCCGAGAGGCACTTACGATTGTTCCTACGAAGACGCTTTCCGCATGGAAGAGATCGTGGATTTATTGAAATCTCTTGCGCGCGTATACGGATACGCGCCGATTTATACGCCGACGTTCGAATCGACGGCGCTTTTCGCCCGATCGGCCGGCGAAGACAGCGATATCGTAACCAAAGAGATGTACAATTTTACCGACAAGTCGGGTCGGGATATGTGTTTAAGACCCGAATTCACGGCCGGCGTGATGCGCGCGATCGTAACCGAGAAACTCTACGCCACCCGCGATCTTCCGCTGAAATTGTATTATTTCGGCTCGGCTTTCCGTTACGAAAGACCGCAGGCGGGAAGGTACCGCGAATTTCGCCAATTCGGCATCGAAAATGTCGGCGTTTCTTCGCCGTATTCCGACGCCGAAACCGTCCTTTTCGGCTATCACGCGCTGGAACTGCTCGGCTTTTCTAACGTCGTCCTGAAGATCAATTCCATCGGCGACAAAGAGAGCCGTGACCTTTACCGTTCGGCGTTGCGGGAATTTTTTACCGACAAGATCGACGGAATGTGCGAAGATTGCCGAAGGAGATTGGAACTCAATCCGCTGCGAATTCTCGATTGTAAGGTCAAGGAAGATCGCGCGATCATTTCCGGCGCACCGAAAATGGGCGATTATCTCAATGAAAAGAGCAAAAAATACTTTCAGAGCGTTCTAAGTATTCTCGACGAAGAGGGTATCGACTATCAGGTCGATCCTTCCTTGGTGCGCGGACTCGACTATTATTCCCACACTGTCTTCGAATTCCATTGCATCGGCGATAGCGGAGCGAATTTGGGGGCTATTTGCGGCGGAGGTCATTACGATCATTTGCTCGAAGACGTCGGCGGACCCGAACTTTCCAGCGTCGGTCTGGCCTTCGGAATCGAAAGGTTGAATCTATTGAAGGAAAACGACGATCGCTTATCCGAACTGGACGTTTACGCGATCTCGATGAATGAAGAGAATACGGGTGAGGTCTTTTCTCTGGTGCAGAATCTCCGGCTCAACGGTTTCCGCGCGGAGATGACCTTCGGGAAGAAGTCGCTTTCGTCCGCATTGAAAGTCGCGTTGAGAAAAAAGGCGCGCTTCGCGCTCATCGTCGGAGAAGAAGAGATTCAAAAAGATACGGTTCAGGTGAAGAATCTCTCTACGCACGCGCAGGAAGAAGTCAAAATCGGCGAAATCGTCGACTATTTGGATCGTGAAATCGGAAAAGAGCAGGAGGAATAAGAAATGTATCGCACGCACACCAACGGGGAATTGAGAAAGACGGACGAAGGGAAAACCGTCACATTAGTCGGCTGGGTTGCCCGAAAGCGGAATCTGGGGTCGCTTGTTTTTATCGATCTCCGCGACCGCTACGGTTACACCCAGATTCTTCTGGAAGAGCAGAAATTTCCGGAAGTCAAGGACATTAAATCCGAGTACATCATTCAAGTTTCGGGAAAAGTTCGCGTCAAAGAGACGCCGAATCCGAAATTGCCGACGGGTGAAATCGAAGTCGTCGGCGAGACGGTGACGATCGTCAATCGAAGCGAACAACCTCCTTTTCTGATTCAGGACGACACTGACGCATTGGAAGATACGAGATTGAAATACCGCTATCTCGATCTGCGGCGTCCGATGATGCAGAACTATTTGAAGACGCGCGCGGCGATCGTGAAAGCCTGCCGCGACTACCTCGACGCCAACGATTTTATCGAAGTGGAAACGCCGTATTTGACTCTTTCCACGCCGGAAGGTGCCAGAGATTACCTTGTACCGTCCAGAATCCGCAAGGGGGCATTTTACGCTTTGCCGCAATCTCCGCAATTGTTCAAACAGATGCTCATGGTCAGCGGTCTGGAGCGATATTATCAAGTCGCACGCTGCTTCCGCGACGAAGACCTTCGCGCCGATCGTCAACCCGAATTTACCCAAATCGACATCGAAACTTCTTTTCTTTCCGAAGACGAATTGCTTTCGACGATGGAAAAATTATTTAAAAAAATCATGAAAGACGTCAAAAATTACGATCTTCCTCTGCCTTTAAGGCGGATCAAATACGACGATTGCATCGACTTCTACGGCTCGGACAAACCGGACACGAGATACGATCTGAAATTGCACGACGTCAAAGATATCCTCGCTTCAATCGATTTCGAGAGTTTTAAACAGGCGAAAGTCATCAAGGCTCTGGTGATCCCGCATCGCGCAGAAGCGACGTCGAGAAAGATCGTCGACAAGATCAACGAACACGGAAAGAAATATCGCCTGCGCGGACTGACCTGCCTGAAATATCTGCACGGCGAACTGGAAGGTTCTTTTTTGAAATTCTTCTCCGAAGAGCAGAAACGGCAGTTGATTTCCTCTTTGGAACTGAAAGAAGACGATCTGATCATTCTCGGAGCCGGTCTCCGCATGCCGGTCTGCACTTGCTTAGGGGCATTACGAACGAAATACGCCAAAGAACTGAACCTCATTCCGGAGAATAGTTTCGATTTCCTTTGGGTCGTCGATTTTCCTCTGTTCGATTACGACGAAGAAACGAAAGCGATCACGCCGAGCCATCATCCTTTTACCCAACCGAAAGAGGAGGACCTCGCCAAACTCAACGAACATCCCGAACAGGTCTATTCGGCCACCTACGACATCGTCATCAACGGCTATGAAGCCGGCGGAGGTTCGTTGAGAATTTACGATCAGGATCTGCAAAAAGACATCTTCAAATTGCTCGGATTTACGGAGGAGGATATCCGAAAGAAATTCGGATTCTTCGTCGATTCGTTGAAATACGGAACGCCTCCGCACGGAGGAATCGCTTTGGGACTCGATCGCTGGACGATGATTTTAGGCGGCACAGACAATATCCGAGATGTCATCGCATTTCCGAAAAATTTGTCCGCCGTCTGTCCGCTTTCCAACGCGCCGATGCAAGTAGAAACGGCGCAGTTGGACGAATTGGGCATTCAGGTAAAGGAAACGAAATGATGAAATTTTCTTCTTATCACCTCGACGAAAAACTCGTGCAGGCGCTGAAAGAGGAGGGGTACACCGATCTGACGCCGATTCAAGAAGCGACATTGGCGAAAATTCTAAACGGAAAGTCGCTGATCTGCAAGAGCCAGACCGGATCGGGAAAGACGCACGCCTTTCTCGTTCCTTTGATGAATCGAATCGACGCGGAGAAAAACGCGATTCAGGTACTCATCGTCTCTCCCACTTCGATTTTGGCCGAACAGACCTACGAATTCGCCAAGGCCCTCGCGCGAAGATATACTCCCGCGACCGTCAAACTCGTCTCACCCCGGCAGGATAAAGGACGTCTTCTCGAAGAACTATCCTACGGAAAGACGATGCCGAAAATATTGATCGGAACGCCGGAACAATTGATCGTCCTCTTGGTCGAAAAGAAAATCGACTCTTCCGGAATCCGCGCCGTAGTACTCGATGAAGCCGATATGCTGTTAGATGATACCAATCGGGAAGCAATCGAAAGATTATTGAAAAAAATCCAACCGGAACAACGACTGGTTTTCACCGCGACGATGAAAGAACACCGGATCGCCGAAACGATTCGATTCGTCGGCGCGGATGAGGTCGTCGACGTCGATAAAAAAGCGCGCGTCAACAGAAACGTCGCTCACCATTTGGTCGACATCAAGCATCGCGATACGATCGAACAAATCGTCGCCTTTATCGAAATGACGCACCCTTACAAATTGATGATCTTCGCTTCCGAAAAAGCGCGAGTCGAAAAGATCTATCGCGAACTTTTTCAGCGCGGAATAAATTGCACGGTTCTCAACGGGAATCTTCAATCCCGCGAAAACAAAAACCATCTTCGTCGAATTCATCGAGGTGAATTTTCCGTCATCGTCTGCTCCGATGTCGCATCGAGAGGAATCGACATCGCCGATGTCAGCCACGTACTTTCCGTCGACCTTCCGAAAGATTTCGACTATTATTTTCATCGGGCGGGAAGAACGGGAAGAAACGGAAAAACCGGCGATTCCTATGTTTTCTTCAACGACGACGGCGATGCTCCGCAGAGATTGCGCCGAGCCGGAATCGAATTTGACACTTTCGCATTGAGAAAGGATTCGTTTAAAAAGGTGAACGAAGCGACCGGAAAAGGGAAAAAGAATCAGGCTCTCGAAAGCGAAATCCGTCGGGAAGTTGCCAAAGTGAGAACAAAAAAAGTCAAACCGGGTTATAAAAAGAAGATCGCCAAGACGATCGCCAAAGTGAAAAGCGCGCACAAGAGGAAGATCGTTCGGAGCAATCTGCGCGCGAAAAAGAACGCTAAATAAAGCGTCTCAGCACCTGATCGATCTGATTCTTCTTGAATTTGTCGATCGCCAGATTCGCATCATAAAGATAGATCCGGTAATTTTCCGTATTCAACACCTGCTGATAGCGTTTGATTTGATCGAAAAGTCGGTTATTTTCTTCGTCGGTCAAAAAGACGGAGTAGTGCGCGAAGAATTTTTTCAAGGTCGACTTGTTGAGTCGCGATAAAATGAAATTCAGATAATCCAAAAACAATCACCCATAACAACTTATGAGCGATTGTTTTTTTCCATGTCATCGAGATAATTCTTCAAAACACCGATCACCTGATCCGGAGAGCAAGTGCCCCTGACTTTTCCTCCGGAAAAGACCGTGCAAGTCGAAGCGTTGTTGAATGCGAAACCGATGTCGGCTTGCTTTCCTTCGCCGATGCCGTTGACGACGCACCCCATTACCGCGACTTTGATCGAACATGGTCGTTTTTGCAGAAATCGATCGACGCGGCGGGATAATTTCATGATATCTGCATTGGCGCGGCCGCACATCGGGCAAGAGATCAAGGTGGGGTAATTTTCGTAAAGATTCAGTTCGTGCAGCAACCTCTTGCAGGCGCGCACTTCCTCGATCGGTTCGTCGGAAAGGGAAATCCTTATCGTATTTCCGATCCCCGACATCAGCAAAGGAGCCAAGGCGATCGTCGAACGGATCAGGCCGATGTCTTTATAAGAAGTTTCCGTAACCCCGATGTGCAGCGGATAGGGATACCGCTTTGCCGCGGCGGTATAGGCGTCCAAAGTTTGGATCGGGTCGCTGGACTTTAAGGCGAGTACCAAATCGGTAAATCCGTGTCTCTCGAAGAGCGAAACGGATTCGTCGAGGGATTCCATCATCAGTTCGGGAGTGATTTTTCCGCCGTTTCGCTTCACCTTATCCGGATCGATCGAACCGGAATTGACCCCGATGCGGATCGGGACGCGCCGTTCTTTACAGGCGGATATCACGCGTTCGATCCTACTTTCCTCTTTCAGATTTCCCGGATTGAGACGGATCTTGTCCGCGCCGTTTTCGATCGCGCCGATCGCCAGACGATAATCGTAGTGAATGTCGGCGACGAGAGGAACGCTTATCCTCTTTTTGATTTCCGCAATCGCCGCGACATCCTTGAAATCCAGCACGGAGACGCGGATCAGTTCCAAACCTTCCGCTTCCATCTGACGAATCTGACGGACGACGCGGTCTACTTTTTCGGTCTTGATATTGCACATCGACTGAATCACGACGTGATTGCTTCCGCCGATGGTGATATTTCCCACTTGAATGCTTTTCGTGTTTTCTCGTATCATTTTCTTTCCTCGCGCTCTTATTTTCGCACAACAAGACGATATTTTCAATTTGTTGGGCGTTCGCCTTTCATTTTCTGCGAAAAAACGATATGATAGAAATATGAAAAAGCGCATTTATTCGATCGTTTCCGGTCTTGTCTATTTCGGATTGCTCGTCTTCTTTTCTTACCTTTCTCTTCAAAGCGGGGAAAAGTCGGCGGAGAGTTCCACGACGGTCGGAAATATCATCGCCGATACGGGCGAAAAAATCTTCAACGTGAGCATCGAAAGAACGCCGGATTTCTTCCGCATAACTCGGAAAATCGTCGGTCATTTCGGTTATTTCGTCCTTCTCGGCGTGTCTTCTTGGGCTTTCTATCGTTCGTTCGGCAATTTGCCGTTTTGGATCCGCGCGGCTCTTCACTACGGCGCGGGGCTTTTTTTCGCCTTTGTCAGCGAATTTGTCTTTCAACGAATTTCTTCCGGTCGTTCTTCGTCTTTTGTCGACGTTTTGATCGATTTCGCTGGTTTTATCCTTTTGAGTACCTTTATAATAGCGGTAGAATACGTGAGAAGGAGAAAACGCGATGGTCAAACAGTTACTGATTAAATTAAAGGAAGCCGTTCTTTCCATTTTACCGGTAACGCTGTTGATCTTGGTTTTCTCGTTTACGCCTCTCTGTCCTCTGACGATGTATCAACGGGGAATTCTGCTGTTCTCCGCGCTGATTTTGGTGCTGGGAATGGGTTTGTTCAGTTTAGGCGCAGACTTGGCGATGCAACCGATGGGTGAACACACCGGTTCTTCCTTGACGCGAACGTCGAAACTTGCCTTGATGATCGTCGTCTATTTTGCCTTCGGCCTTCTGATTACGATCGCCGAACCGGATCTCAGCGTTTTGTCCAAACAGGTGAGCGAAGTCGTCTCGCCGATGACCCTCGTAGTCATCGTCGGTGCCGGTGTGGGAATCTTTTTGGTTCTCGGCGTCGTCAAAATCATCTTCAAAAAAGAACTTTCATCGATGATCATGTTCTTTTATCTCTGCATTTTCGCTCTGACGGCGATTCTGACGGTTCGGGGAAACGTTTCTTTTCTGGCTCTGGCGTTCGACTCCGGCGGCGTTACCACCGGCCCGATTACCGTACCTTTTATGATGGCGCTAGGCGTCGGCATCGCGGTAACCATCGGCGGGCGCTCCTCGTCCGAAAACAGCTTCGGGTTGGTCGCGCTTTGCTCGATCGGACCGGTGCTCGCCCTGCTGATTTTGGGCATCTCTTTCGACGGAACCATCTCGTATCAACTTCCGAATTACCAAATTCCCGACAATTTCGCGCGATCGTTCTTCGGGGAAATGCCGAATACGATGAAAGAAGTCGGCCTTTCGCTGTCGCTGATCTTCGCCGTTTTCATGATCATTCAATTTCTTTTGATCCACCTGCCGAAGAAGAAACTGGTCAATATTTTGATCGGATTGATCTATACTTTTCTCGGTTTGGTTCTCTTTTTGACCGCGGTCAACGTCGGATTCATGCCGATCGGTTTCGCCGTCGGAAGCGCGATCGCGGCGCAAGATACCTACGCGATCATCCTCTTTGCTTTTGTCCTCGGTCTGGTGGTCGTTCTCGCCGAACCGGCGATTCAGGTCTTGACGAAACAGGTCGACGATCTGACCAACGGCGGCATTTCGAAAAAATCGCTGCTCATATCTTTGTCGATCGGCGTCGCCTGTTCGATCTGCCTTTCGATTATTCGCGTAATTTTCGATTTTTCGATTCTGTACTATTTGGTTCCCGGCTATCTTCTGACCTTCGCCCTGTCGTTCTTTATCCCGAAAATCTATACGGCGATCGCTTTCGATTCCGGCGGAGTGGCCTCAGGTCCTTTGACGTCGAGTTTCATCTTGCCTTTCGCCATCGGCGTTTGCAATGCGCTTTACCCGAATTCGGGGGATAAAATTCTGATGAACGCATTCGGCGTGGTTTCCATGGTCGCCATGACGCCGTTAATCTCGATTCAGCTGCTGGGTTTCCGCGAAATCATGTCGAAAAAACTGACGAAGAAAATCCGTATGCGGAGAATCACCGCGAGCGACGATGAGCAAATCATCGAATTTTAGGAGGGAACATGGCAAGACTAACGAAAAAGGCGGGCTTGAAAAGCAAGGAAAATCTCAAAGCTCCGGAAAAACTCCTTCTCTTGGTAACGATCGTCGAACGGTCGAAAAGCGATTTTTATTCCGATCTGATTTCCACGTTCGAATCCAACCTGCAATATATCGTTTACGGGTGGGGAACCGCGCCGAAAGAGTACGATCCTCTGGGATTGGGAAGTCAGGGGAAAGCGATCATATTCAGCATAATCACAGCCGGAAACGCGAAAAAACTTCTTTCGGTCATCGAACAGAAGTTCCGGAGTATCCGCAACGGAAAAGGCGTCGCCTATACCATTCCGTTGAAGAGCGTCATCGGCGTTTCGATCTATCAATTTCTCAGCAACGACGCTAAAGACAAGAAAGTAGGAGGTTAACTATGGAAAAGCAATACGAAAACATCATCTGCATCGTCAATTCGGGATTTTCCGACGAAGTCATGAGCGCCGCGCGCGAAGTCGGTGCCGGTGGAGGAACGGTCTTTTCCGCGCGGGGAACGGCGAGCAAGGAAGCCGAGAAGCGCTTCGACATCGTCATTCACCCCGATAAGGAAGTCGTGATCATCCTCGTACCGACGGAAATCAAAGAAAAAGTGCTGCACGCCCTATACAATAAAGTCGGTCTCGATACGCCAGGGCAGGGAATCGCTTTCTCTCTTCCGGTCGACGATGTCATCGGCCTCAGCGAAGGAAAAGCGAAAAAAGAGGAAAAGTAAATATCGAATTTCAGATGATTTTTGTAGTATTTTGCGAATGACTATGCTAAGATAGACAAGGTAAAGATGGAGGTGTACTTATGCCACGCGATAATATTATTTACAAATGCACGGTCTGCGGTGAAGAGAATTACATCGGCACAAAGAATAAACGCAATCACCCGGAAAAGATGGAACTGAAAAAATATTGTTCCAAATGCAACAAGATGACGTTGCACAAAGAAAAGAAATAAGAGCTTTCCGCTCTTTTTTTGTTGCTCATGAATATCCGAAAATTCTGCTCACAAAAATCGTTTTCCTGCAACGTCTACGTCGTCGAAAGCGAAAGAAATTTTCTCGTCGATCCGGGCTATGCTTCCGGAGAAATTTTTTCCTTTATCCGGAAGATCGGCGGTATCGACTTTATCCTCCTGACGCACGGGCATTTCGACCACATTTTCGGCGTCGACGACTACGTCCGCGAGTTCAACTGCCCCGTTTACGCGAAAAAAGAGGAAATCCATCTGATCGAAAGGCCGAACGCCAATGGCTCGAAGATGTTTCTCAATCGCCTTTTCGCACCGAGTAGTTCGATCGAAGTTCTCGACGAAGGGCGGCAAATGATATCGGGAGTCGCTTTCGAAGCGATCGCCGTACCCGGACATACGCGTGGCTCGCTTTGCTATTTCTTCGAAAAAGAGAATCTCCTTTTCGTCGGCGATCTTGTCTTTGCCGATTCGATCGGCCGAAGCGATCTTCCTACCGGAAGCGAAAGGGAGGTCTTCGAATCGTTGCAAAAGATTCGCCTGAGAAATTTTTCGGATTCGACGAAAGTCTGTCCCGGACACGGACAAATTCTTTCTTTCGGCGAATTGAAAAAACGCAATCCCTTTTTCAAATAATTCTTCTTTCGGTGCGCATACTAAATGCGGTGAGATTATGGTCAATCGCATTTTTATCTGCCTGTCCGGCGCGTTTTCTCTGGTGATTTTAAACGAATTCTTCTACTTCTTCAATTTCACCGGCTTCTCTTTCGGATTCACCGATCTGACGGGGAAGTACTTTTACGATTTGATCATCGTATTCTGTTCTTTCTTTCTTCTCGAATTCATCCTTTCGCTCGGGTTTAAGCGCGTAAAAATACGATCTGCGCACCCTTTGTTTTACCTCCTACCCGCGGCGGTCTTTTATCTCCTGCTCTGTCTCGTCTTAAATCTGACAGGACAGTTGGTAAAGGATTTGCAAAGCCTTCTTTGCCTCCTTTTCTGCGCAATTTTGTCATCCTATCAATTTTTTTATTCCATATTTTATCGGAATGATGTAAAATAAACACGATTTAGGAGGGAAATTATATGATCAATGTTACCGAACTTCGTCCGGGCAATACGTTTGAAAGCGACGGCGTCATCTACACCTGCTTGGATATCGATCTGAACAAGACGGCGATGGCCAAGATGAAAGTCAAGGTCAAATCGAAGAACGTCAAAACCGGATCGGTGCTCGATCTGTCTTTTATCGGCGGAGACAAGGTGGAACTTCTCCGTTTGGACAAGAAGCAGATGCAGTATCTTTACGACGACGGAACCGGATATGTGTTCATGGATTTGGAAACGTACGATCAGATTTCGATCGACAAAGACCGTTTGAAATGGGAGAGCAATTTCCTCGTTCCGGAAGCGACCGTAACGATCACGATGTACGAAAGCGAAATCATCGGCGTCGAATTGCCGGCCAAAATGACGCTGAAAATCGTCGAATGCGAACCGGCGACGAGGGGCGACACCATCAACAAAGCGATGAAAGACGCCTATCTGGAAACCGGATTGAAAGTCAAGGTTCCTCTGTTCGTCGAGAACGGAGAATCGATCATCGTCTTCACCAACGACGGAAGTTACGATTCACGCGCTTGATACCGATTTTGAAATCGGTATTTTTTTTGACAAAATTTTCGCCTTTACTCTGCGACAATAGGTGTGGTTATATTTTTGTTGAGGCAGGAATATATCTTAAAGGGGGAGATTTTATGAATCGTCAATTAGTTGCTTTTTTATCTTTATTCAGTCTGGTGCTGGTTCTTTCCGTCTACTACGTGATGCTTCCGGCGAATCAAAATTCGTTAACCGATAATAATACACCGGTCAACGTCGTGGTAAAAGACGCGACGGAACTCTATTTCGAGACGCTGGATTTGGCGCGCGACGAAGCGCATCAGCAATATATCGAGGAGATGATCGCCGTTTACGAAGGCACCAACAACGACTATACGTTGGAAGAAGCCTACGCCAACATCGCCTACCGCAATCAGATGATCGAACAGGAAGACAAGATCGAAGAATGCGTCAAAGGTCTGGGCTATACGTCCTGCTATGCCGAAGTCGAGGGAAACGATTTCGTCAAAGTCATCGTCTACTCGAAAACCAAAGATCTGACGGAAATCGATCAGATCATCTTTCAGGTGCAGACGATGCTGAACAGAGAAGTGCCGACCTTTATCGTCGAATTTCAAGAATAAAGACAAAAAGTTGCATTCAAGACCGAAATAAGATAAGATAAATCATACGAGGTGAAGAAAATGACAATTCAGCCATGGTTATTCGTGATTTATCTGATTCTTGCCCTTATCGCGGGACTCGTTATCGGTTTCTTCGCAGCAAGAAAATTGTTTATCCGTCAGATGAAAAAGAACCCTCCGGTTAACAGAAACCAGATTCGGGCGCTTTACATGCAAATGGGCAGAAAGCCGTCCGAAAAGCAGATCGACGCAGCGATGAAAGCGTTCAACGACGCGAAATAAATCTGCAATAAAAAATCTCCGTTCGAAGGGAGATTTTTTTGTTTCTTCAAAAATTACTTATAAATTACTAAATATTTACTAATAGTAGATTTTTAGTATTTTTTTAGTTATTTCATCCAAGTGATCTTTCGTTCTTCGTGATGGATGAGACGAACGATGTTCGAGCGGTGACGAACGATCAGAATCGCGCTGGAAATCAGCATCAGCAGGAAGTATCCGAGAGAATTCGGAAAGAGATAGGTACCCAAATTCCCGGGAATGAAAATATTGATCAGAGAAAGAATCGCGACGAGAATCGAAGCCGAGATCGAAGAGAGAGAAACGTACTTCTTCCATTTCAGCACCGCCATAAAGAAAACGAATCCGATCAGTGAGATGAGCCAGTTGGTCGCCAAACAGATCGCCGCGAAAGAGGAAACCGCCTTTCCGCCTTTGAATCCGGCGAAAATCGGAAAGCAATGACCGATCAGCGCCGAAAAGGCCGCGACAATATAGCCGTATTCGGAAATGCCGTATTCGGACAGGGGAGTGTATTCCAGCAGGCAGAAGCAGAGATAAATCGGAACGATCGTCTTGATCAGATCCAGAACGATGACGATGAACCCGATCTTTTTCCCCAGCACTCTTCCCGCATTGGTTCCTCCGGCGTTTTTCGAACCGTATTCGCGAACGTCTTTGTGAAAGAAAATTTTTCCGATCAGAACCGCATTGGGAATCGATCCGAACAGATATCCGACGACGGCGCAACCCAGCAAAAGAAGTATCGATTGAAGCATAAAACCTCCTGAAATTACCTCATTATAATAAATTAGAATTATGGATTTATAAAGTTTTTTTTGATATAATTCACTTGTTGTAAGTGAGGTTAACCAAATTATGGGCGAAAAAAAGAATCTTTATGATGCTTCGTCGTTAAAAATTTTAAAAGGTCTCGAAGCGGTCAAAAAGAGACCGGGTATGTATATCGGTTCGACCGACTGGCGGGGAACGCACCATCTGGTATGGGAAATCGTCGACAATTCGATCGACGAAGCGATCGCCGGATTCGGAAAGAAGATCACCGTTACCATTCACAAGGACGGATCGCTTTCCGTTCAGGACGAGGGGCGGGGAATCCCCTGCGATTACAATCAGGAAGAGAAGATGGACGGACTCGACATCGTCTTCTGCACTCTGCACGGCGGGGGAAAATTCGACGAATCGGTTTACAAAGTTTCCGCCGGTCTGCACGGCGTCGGTTCCGCTTGCGCGAACGCGCTTTCCGAATGGCTGAAAGTCACCGTTTACAAAGACGGTAAGGAGTATTTTGCCTCCTATAAAAACGGCGGAAAGAGGGACGTCGCCACCAAATTGATCGGCGAAACCAACAAAAGAGGAAGCATCGTCACGTTCAAGCCGGACAAAAAGATGTTGCCCGAGCCGGAATTTCATTTCGATTTGATCGCCGAAAGGCTGAATAATTCCGCCTGTCAGTGCAATGGCGTAAAATTCGTTTTGATCGACGAAAGAAACGGCAAAAAACAGGAATTTCTCTATAACGAGGGTATCCGCGAATATTTGGAAAACAAGAACAAAGAGCACGCGGGAATTCATCCGATCGGCTACTTTTCCGACGACAAGAGCGAGATTAAGGCGGAATTTGCCTTTCAGTTCTTGCAAGACGTCTATTCCGAAACGGTTTACTCTTTCGCCAACAGCGTTTTTACCGCCGAAGAGGGGTCTCACGTTCGAGGTTATCGTTCCGGATTGACAAAAGCCTTCAACGAATATGCTTCGCGGAACAATTTGCTCAAAGGCAATCAAAAGCTCGACGGAAACGATATCCGCGAAGGTCTTTCTTGCGTTGTGTCCGTCCGCATTCCGGAAAAAAAGATTCAATTCGAAGGGCAGACGAAAGAAAAACTGGGAACTCCGGAGGCTTCCGTCGTCGTCGACGCGTTGGTTTATTCCTCGATGACGCGTTATCTGATCGAGAATAAAGAATATGCGACGAAGATCGTCAATCGGATTCTGGAAGCGCAGAAAGCGCGTCTGGCCGCGCGCAATGCCAAAGATGAAATCCGGAACAAGATGCCGAAAGACGTCGAAAAGAGCACGCTGATGCTTTCGGGAAAACTGGTTCCGCCGCAATCCAAAGAGTATTCCAAATGCGAACTCTTCATCGTCGAAGGCGATTCCGCAGGCGGTTCGGCCAAGAAGTGCCGCGATAAAAAATATCAGGGGCTTCTTCCGTTGAGGGGAAAGCCGAAGAATATTTCCAACGACGCCGAAGACGCTTTTATGAAAAACGAAGAACTTTCGACGCTCGCTTTTACCATCGGCACGGGAACGGGAAAAGATTTCAATATCCGCAATCTGCATTACGATAAGGTCATCATCATGACCGATGCCGATACCGACGGGGCGCACATTCAGAATCTTCTGATCAATTTCTTTTACAAGAAGATGAAGCCTTTGATCGAGACGGGACACGTCTACGTCGCCTGTCCGCCGCTTTACCGCGTGATGAAGATGAGCAAAGGAAAGACGGTCGAAGAATTCGCTTGGAACGAACAGGAACTGGAAAACGCCAAGAAAAAAATCGGCGCCGGTTATATCGTTTCGCGATACAAAGGGCTCGGCGAAATGGACGCCGATCAACTTTGGAAGACGACGATGGATCCGCGATATCGAAAGTTGTTGAAACTGTCGATTCAGGATGACCAAGTGGCCGGAGATATGGTCGAATTATTCATGGGAAAGAATCCCGCGCCGAGAAATGCGTGGATCAGCGAGAACGTCGATTTCTCCAACAAGGGAGATTTCTTCGTCGAGGAGGTGAAGAGCCGTGGCTAAAAAGAGCAATATGCCGGTGGAAAATTACGATCAGGTCATCATCGAAACGCCCATCGACGAGGTGATGAGTCAAGGATTCGGCCGCTACTCCAAGTACGTTCTTCAAGAGCGCGCGGTTCCCGATGTTAGGGACGGTCTTAAACCGGTTCAAAGAAGAATTATCTACACGATGATTCTCGAAGGAAACGTGTCGAGCAAACCGACGCGGAAGTGCGCGAGAACCGTCGGCGCGGTCATCGGTCGTTTTCACCCGCACGGAGACGCTTCCGTCTACGAAGCGATGGTTCGCCTATCGCAGGACTGGAAGATGCGCTATCCTTTGATCGACTTTCAGGGTAACAACGGTTCGATCGACGGAGACGGTCCTGCCGCCTATCGTTATACCGAAGCCCGCCTTTCCGAACTCTGCGATCTGATGGTTCAGGATCTGAACAAAGATGTCGTCGATATGGAACTCAACTTTGACGATCAGGAATGGGAACCGACCGTTTTGCCTTCCCGCTACCCGAATTTGCTCGTCAACGGCTCTTCGGGGATCGCCGTCGGCGCTTCGACGGATATTCCGCCGCACAATTTGGGAGAAGTTATCGACGCGATCAACTACCGCATCGGTCACAAAAACGCCAAAATCGACGACATTCTGGAAATCATCAAAGGTCCGGATTTTCCTACCGGCGGCGTGATCAGAGAGGGGAATTCGCTGAAAGAGATTTACAAGACCGGAACCGGTTCTTTCAAACTTTATTCGAGGACGCATATTCAGGAAGAAAAGGCGATCAATCAGATCGTAATCGACGAGATTCCTTACGGCAAGGACAAATCCGAATTCGTCAACAACATCGATCGCGTTCGTTTTGCCAATAAATTGGACGCCATTCTCGAAGTGCGGGACGAGACCGGAATGGAAGGCTTGCGGATCGTCATCGATCTGAAAAAAGAAGCCGATCCGAACAATATACTGAATTTTTTGTATTCCAAGAACTGCCTTTCGACCACGATCAAATTCAATATGTTGGTCATCGATCATTATCACCCGAAAGTGTGCGGTCTTTTGGAAGTCATCGATTGCTACATCGAACATCAGGTCGAAGTGATCACGCGAAGGTCGAACTACGACCTGAAAAAAGCAAAAGCGCGCCTTCACATCGTCTCGGCGCTGATCCGCGCGGTTTCGATCATGGATCAGGTCGTCAGCTTGATCCGAAGCAGCAAAGATAAGCAGGACGCCAAAGCGCGTTTGGTGAGCGAACTCGCCTTCACCGAAGTGCAAGCCGAAGCGATTTTGATGTTGCAACTCTATCGCCTGACCAATCTCGACGTTACGACGCTGGTCAACGAACGCGACGAATTGGAAAAGCAGATCGAATATCTGGAATCGCTGTTGAATTCTCCTGTCAAAATGAATAATCTGATCAAGAGCGATCTGAACAAGATCAAAGAGAAATTCGCCGATGGGCGCCGCACTTCGATCGAGGACAGCGACGTAACGTTCAATGTCGACAAGAGGGCATTGGTCTCCAAGGACGAAGTGATGGTCGTCTTTACGCGCGACGGCTATTTCAAACGCACGCAAATGAAGTCGTATAACTCTTCTTCCGTCGATTTGCCTGGTATCAAACAGGGCGACGCATTCAAGGGAATTACCAAAGCCTATACCACCGATTTTCTGCTCGCTTTCACCAATTTCGGCAACTTTCTCAACATTCCCGTTTACCATCTTCACGACAACAAGTGGAAAGAAGAAGGACAGCACATCAATCAGATCGGGCAGATCAACGCCGAAGAAAAGATTATTCACGGCATCGTCGTCAGCGAATTCCGCGAAGACGTCAATTTGGTTTTGGTTACCCGAAAAGGGCAGATCAAGCGCACGCCTTTAAGCGAATTCAACGCTTCCAAATTCGCCCGTCCGATCCGGTGTTTCCGCCTGATGGAGGGCGATGAACTGGCCGAAGTCAGGGTGCTTTCGGGCAATACCGACGTGCTGATCGTCGCCGCAAACGGCACATCGTCTTTCTTCAATGAAAGCGAAATCGCGCAGGTAGGCATCCGTGCCGGAGGAGTCAAGGCGCTCTCGACGTCGAAAGAAGCCGCGCCGATCGTCTCCTTATTGACCTATAACGCCGACGAACGTTCCAAAATCGTCATTTTGACAAAAGAAAAGAGCCTTCGCATCGTCGACTCTTCGCACTTGATCAAGTCGGCGCGTCTCGGAGCGAAACAACAACTCTTCAAGACCTTCAAGGCTTCTCCGCAGAGAGCGATCTTCGTCGAAAAATCCTCGAAAGGAAAAGAGATCGAAAAGATCTATGCGATTTTGGAAAATCAAACCTTGTCGATCATCTCGTTGTCCGCAGTCAAGACGCAGCCGATCGAAAGCTTCCTGAAAACCAATTTGGACATTGACAGTCCGTTCGACTTTACCGACACCTATCGTTTCGACGTCGAAAGAGTCGACGAAAATACGAAAGTGATCGTCGTCAGCAAACCGATCGAAATCGTCAAAAAAGACGACGAGGACGACTACGAACAATTGTCGCTGTTCGATTTCGTCGACGACGATTAATTGTGCTTTTTAAACTCGTTGAGAAGTTTGATTAACGCCCTTTTTTCGATGCGGGAGACGTAACTCCGCGAGATTTTATATTGACGGCTGATCTCTTTTTGGGTATGCTCGATCTCGTTGTTCAGCCCGTAACGCAGCGAGAGAATTTTGTATTCGCGTTCGTCAAGCACATTCAGATAGCGCGTTAGCGCTTCGATTTTTTGCTTTTTTTCGATCGTCGAATCGATTCCTTCTTCGTCGGAGGGAATGACATCGATGAGATTGATTTCGCTTCCGTCTTTGTCGGTGCCGATCGCTTCGTTGAGTGAGACGTTTTTGGCGTGCTTCTTATTCGCCCGCAGCGCCATCAGAATCTCATTTTCGATGCACTTCGCGCTGTAAGTGGCCAGCTTAACCTTTTTATCGGGAGAATACGTGTCGATCGCTTTGATCAAACCGATGGTTCCGATAGAGATCAAATCGTCGAAATTTTCGTCTTTGGACTCGTATTTTTTCGCAATATGCGCCACTAAACGGAGATTGTGTACGATCAGTTCCTTCCTCGCCTCTTCGTGGGTGTCCTCTTCGAAGAGAAGCGCGAGAAAATGCTGTTCCTCTTCATCGCTCAACTTGTCGGGATAGACGTTGTTTTTGATGAACCCGTGGAGAAAATTGCACCGAAAGATGGACAGCAAAATTTCAAGAATCATTCGATCACCTACTTCATTTTATTAAAAACCGACGGATTTATGCGATAATTTGGCGCGATGTGTTTATTTTTAATCGGCTTTTAAGGTATAATATATCCAAGGAGACGATATGGGACTTTTTACGCCGACGTATTATTGCAAGAGTTTGTACGACGTTCCGCCGGAATTCTATGAAAAAGAGGGAATCAAAGTCGTTTTCTGCGATCTGGACAACACGTTGGACGCTTTCGACGTCGACGAGCCTTCGGAGCAGGCAAAAAAATTGGTTTCCGATCTGAACCAACGGGGAATCCGCCTCATCATCACGTCCAACAATCACGGGGAAAGGGTGGTTCGATACGCGGATTTGCTCGGCGTATCCTGTTGCTATTCTTCGCGAAAGCCGTTGGGCTATCGTCTGAAACGCTTTATTCACGAAAATCACCTGAATCCGAACGAAATCGTGATGATCGGCGACCAACTTCTCACCGACGTGATCGCAAGCAAGAACACCCGCGTTCGGGTGATATTGACCGAACCATTGGTCGATCGCGATCTGCCGATCACCCGTTTCAATCGCTTCTTTGACAGGAAGATACGGAAAATCATCGGCAAGAAACTGAAAAAACGGGAGGTAGAGAAATGAGTGAATTCAAATTGAGATGCTTCGGCTGCGGATGCGAACTGCAAAACACCGACCCTTTTACGACCGGTTATACGCCGAAAATCATCGACGGAAGCACGATCCTCTGCCAGCGATGTTATCGCTTGCAGCATTACGGCGACTTCCGCGACGAAGCGTTAATAAAACCGGATTACGGGAAGATTTTCGAAAACGTGGTTCGAAAAAAATGCCTGATCGTCTACGTGGTCGATCTCTTCTTTTTGGAATCGAGTCTGATCCGCGATCTGGCCGCGTATATCTCCGGATCTCCGATTCTCGTCGTCGCCAACAAAAGGGACATTCTTCCGAAGAACGTCAGCGACGAAAAACTCCGCCAGTTCGTTCAGCGCAAGTTCAAGCAAGAGGGAATCGAGATCAAGGGAGTGATCTGCTCTTCGGCGTACAAGAAATACAACATCGACGAGATCATCGCGGAGGCCGATCGTCTGCGGAACGGGAAAGATATTTACATCGTCGGCGCGAGTTCGGTAGGGAAGTCGTCGTTGATCAATGCGCTTCTGAAAACGATCAAAAACGAAACGCGCGATCTGATCTCCACTTCGCCGTATCCGGGAACGACGGTCGCCACGATCACGATTCCTTTGGACAACAAGAGCAGGATTTACGACACCCCCGGCATCGTTCCTCCGGATTCGATGTTTCTCAGCATGGAAAAATCCGTGTTGAAACACATCATCCCGAAGAGCGAAATCAAACCGATCACCTATCAATTGAATTCCCGACAGACGATTCTTCTGGGAGGAATCGGTCGCTTCGACTTTTTGGAAGGTCCGCGTTCCGGCTTCACTTTCTATTTGTCCAATAACGTCGAACTTCATCGGTGCAAGGCCGAAAAGGGCGACGCGGTGATGGACAGTCTCATCGCTCAGGCGAAGATCCGTCCGATTTCCGCTTCGATCGGCGCTTCTTCTTCGCTGATACCTCACGAATTGGTTCTTCCGAACGAACGCGTCGACATCGTGATTCTCGGATTGGGTTGGATCAACGTGCAGGGAAAAGGGCAGAAAGTGAGGATCTGGACTCCGGAAGGCGTGAGCATCGTCGTCCGCGATCCGAAGATTTAGAAGGAGAATATATGTTGAACAGCAGACAAATCCGCTACCTGAAAGGGTTAGCCAACACGTTGGAAAGCAAGTATCAGATCGGCAAAAACGAAATCGGAGATGCGACGATCGAATTGCTGGACAAAGCGCTGACCAAACACGAACTGATCAAGGTCAGCGTCAATCCTTCCGTTTCCGACGAGAAAAAAGCGCTCGCGGAAGCCTTGATCGAACCTCTGCATTGCGAATTGGTGCAGATCGTCGGAAACATCATCACATTATTCCGCAAGAATCTGAAAGACGGGAAAATTCATCTTCCGAACTGAAAATGCGAAAAATATTATTCGGCGGGTCTTTCGACCCGGTTCATAACGGTCATCTTGCAATCGCAAAAAAGGCCAGAGAAGCCCTGAAAGCGGATAAGGTCGTTTTTCTCATCGCGAAATATCCGCGCTGGAAGGAAGTCGGCACTCCGTTCTTTCATCGTTTGGAGATGCTGAAAATCGCTTTGGAGGGCATTTCCTGGGCGGAAATTTCTTTGGTCGAATACCAGTCAGATCAGAAAATCAATTACACGTGCGATACGGTGGAAAAGATCGTCTCTTCCTCGTCCGACGAATACTTTTTTCTCATCGGCAGCGATCAATTGCAACAACTGGACCGCTGGAAGAGAATCGACGAATTGGCCGATAAAGTGCGCTTTGTCGCCATTCGCCGTCCTGGTTATCCTCTTCACGAAGAGAACAGGGAAAAGTACCGCGTCGAGATCATCGACGAATGCGTCGACGCGATCAGCAGTTCGGCAATACGGGATTTCACGTCCCTGAACTGCCCGAAAAGGGTGATCGACTACATCGGGAAAAACGACCTTTACTATATTCCGAAAATCCGGAGTTACTTGTCCGCGCGGCGATTCAATCACTCTTTATCGGTCGCCGATCTGGCTTATGCGATCGCGAAACAAAACGATCTTGACGCGGGGAAAGCCTATATCGCGGGACTGCTTCACGACATCGGCAAGGAAATTCCCGGCGAAGAGCAAAAAGAATTTATGAAGCGAAACTATCCTCTTTACGAGAAGACGATTCCGACAGTTCTTTATCACCAATTTCTTTCCGAAGAGATCGCCAAAAAAGAATTTCGGATCGATGACGCCGAGATTCTCGAAGCCATCCGTTACCACGCGACGGGGAACCGCAATATGAATCCCTATGCGCGAATCGTCTACGCCTCGGATAAAATCGAACCGACGCGGGGATACGATTCCGGTGAACTCATCGAAGCGATGAAAAGCGATTATGCGCTTGGATTCGTCCGCGTACTGGAAGAGAATATCCGCTTTCTGCAATCCAAGAACAGCTCTTATTCCAATCCGCTTACCCGAGATTGTATCTCGGAATATTTGAAACGAGGTGAAAGCAAATGAATGAAGTAAAATTGAAGATGATTCTCAAAGCCGTTGACGAAAAGAAAGGCGAGAATATCGAAGTCCACGATGTTTACAACGTCTCGCCGTTTTTCGACCGCATCGTCATCGCGACGATGATGAACGCCAAAAACGGAGAAGCCATCGCCGATGAAATCGACAAAGTCTGCGCCGAAATCGGCGAGCCGATCCGCAACATCGAAGGCCGGCACAGCGCGCAATGGATTCTGATCGACGCCGGCGACATTCTGATTCATCTTTTCAGCGAGGAAGAGCGAATTCGCGTCAACCTCTCCGAATTGATCGTCAAAATCGGTAGAAAGGGTGCAGAATGAGCCTGTCCGTCATTCTCGCGGCGATGAATGAAGAAGTCGACGCTTTAAAAAGACGCCTCACGGAATTTCAGGAGATCGTCTTCGACGATCAGCCGGCTTTTCTTTTTACGCTGAACAGTCGGGAATATCTGCTGACGAAAGGAAGAATCGGCAAGGTCAACACGGCGATGCTCCTCTCGCGCCTCGCCTCGAAAACTCAGATTCAGAGAGTATTCAATATCGGTACTACCGGCGGCATTCATCGCTGCCTTCGGATCGGAGACGTCGTCATCGCCACGAAAGTAGGGTATTACGACGTCGACTTGACGATCTTCGACTACGAATTCGGCCAACTTCCTCACGAACCGCGCTACTATGTATGCGACAGAGAATTCCTGAACGCGAAAAAGTTTTCTTCCGATCTGCGGATCAAAGAGGGAATCGTCCTTTCCGGAGATAATTTTCTTCACAGAGGAAACATCGGAAGGTTTACCATCGACCGTGAAAGCGTGATGTGCTGCGATATGGAATCCGCGGCCGTAGGGCAGGTTTGCACGCATTACGGAATTCCGTTTATCGTCATTCGGTCGATCTCCGACTTGATCTTCGAGGAATTCGACCGAGAGGGTAACGACGAATGCGTCCGATTGTCTTCGAGCAATGCCGCAAACGTCCTTTGGGACATTCTTCGACAATAATTTTACAAAAGGGCAGGATAAATCGAGCTGATTTCCGACCGTTCGACAAGATCTTCTGCCTTTTTCTCTGATTTCAATTACTTCGCATAATGTCTATTATGTAAACTAATAGTTTATTTTATCGGATAATTCGACGACAATTTTTTTAATCGAATTTTAAAATTTCATTGTGGATAATCGGTTTTCCACAATAAAAAAGATAGTTATTTCAACCATCTTTTTACTAATTATCTACTAATTATTTACTTTAATCGAATTCTATCTTCAAGAAACTGCTTTCCGAAGGATATTCTTCGCCGATATAGTCGTAATACGCTCTGAGATATTCTTCGCCGTAATACGAATCCAAATTCTTCACGTATTCCAATCGGTTGATGAACTTTTCGTAAGGCGCATCTTGTCCTAAAACCGTGTGCCACGCTTGCAGACGGGCGACTTCGTTCCAGGAGATGCCGACCGTATCGAATTGGTACTGAAAGGCTTGTCTGGTCAACTCCGATTCCATGTTTTCTTCCGGATCGTTATAGTCTTTGGATAACTCGCGAAAATCGGAACGCGTGTAATTGGCGTCCTTGACGCATTTGTTGCAAATCAACTGATTGAGAAGATTCAAGATTTTGCCGACGCTTTTCGCGTGAGTTTCGTAGTATTCTTTGTCGACGAAGATGCCGCTTTGCGGGATTCCCCGATCGTTGTACGGCGTCGCTTCGTTAAAACTCTGATAAAACACTCTCAGCGATTCGCAATACATGTTCTTGCTGGTATCGAATCCGCGATCTTCGTTCGAGGTGTATTCGTCGTATTCGGCGTCATACAGCGCGGAATTCTCATCCGTCATCAGGCGCGTGGCATACGGTTCGGCGATAAACGCGTAGTCGTAATCCTCGTCCGCATATCGCCCTTCATAAAGATAAGTATAAAATTCGAGATCGTTCTTTTCCAAGAACGAAATCTCGTAAAGCGGATCGTTCTCGAACATCCTTTTCGTCGTCTTTCCGAGACTACCGCGCTCATTGTTGGCGACGACGCTGACTTTTTGGGTGCTGTCCAATCCGCCTTTCAAAGGGACGAATTGCTGATTCCCCATCGAAATCGTCGAAACATAGGCGTAAAATCCGTATTCATCGCAAAGTTCCAAACCTCGCACGGAATCGCAAAAGATGATCGGATATTTCCGATTTTGAAACGAATTTTCGATTTCGGAAAGATCGTCGCTGAAAATCAAATTTTCATCGTCGTAATAGCAACTGAGCAGAAGCGATACCGTGCCTTTCTGTGCGATCGAAGGCGTCTCAAACGGTTCAACTTCGAGAAAATAGCGGTTGAGAAACGAGCAGGAAGTCGCCGTGCCGAGCAGAAGCGAAGCAAACAGAGTCAGGCTCAGCGCCTTAACGCTCTTCATCCTCGAAGACCTCGCGAATGACTTCGCCGATTTGGTTTTCCTTTTTCAGGCCGAAATTCTCGGCAATCGTCCTCCCGATGCACCCGAAAGACAGCTGATTCGGCAATTCTCTTCCCCGTTTCAACGACGCGGAATAGATGAGCAAAGGCACCATTTCCCGCGTGTGATCGGTTCCGTGATGAATCGGATCGTTTCCGTGATCCGCAGTAACCATCAACAGGTCATCGTCATTCATCTTGCCGATCAATTCTCCCAGCTGAACGTCGAATTCCTCGATGCACGAAGCATATCCCAGAGGATTTCTCCGATGCCCGTATTCGGAATCGAACTCGACCAAATTGACGAAACAGAGGCCGGTAAAATCCCGATCCAAAAGAGCGATGGTCTTCTCCATTCCGTCGCGATTGGAAACCGTCTTGATCTTTTCATCGACGCCGGCGCCGTTGAAGATGTCGCTGATCTTTCCGACGCAAAGGGTGGCATAACCGTTTTCTTGCAGAATGTCCATATACGTTCTTTCGGACGGCGAAAGCGCATAGTCATGCCGGTTGCTGGTGCGTTTGAAATCGTCCTTATTCGTTCCCACATACGGGCGCGCGATGATCCTGCCCAACAGATATTCCGGTCGCAGGCAGATCTCCCTTGCGATTTCACAACATCGATAGAGTTCTTCCAAAGGAATGATCTCCTCGTGTCCGCAGATCTGCAAAACCGAATCGCTGGACGTGTAGACGATCAAATCGCCGGTCTTCATTTGGTGTTCGCCGTACTGCTTGATGATTTCCGTACCCGAGGCGGCGATATTGCCGACGATATGGCGACCCGTTCTCGCTTCGAGTTCTTCGATCAGTTCTTTCGGAAATCCGGTGTCGGTAAACGTTTTGAACGGTTTCCGAGTCAGGATACCCATCATTTCCCAATGGCCGGTCATCGTATCTTTGCCGTTGCTGGCTTCTTCGAGTTTCAGGCAATAGGAGTGAGGATGTTCGACTTTCTCCGTTCCCCGAACCCTGTGATCGAGATCGTAAAGTCCCAGACTGTTCAGATTCGGGATATTCAGGCCGTTTTTTGCCTCGGAAACGTGGACAAAGGTATTGGCTCCCCGATCGTTAAACCGGTCGGCGTCTTTCATTTCGCCGATTCCGACCGAATCCATCACGATGACAAATACCCTTTTAAATTTTTTCATGTTCAATTCCTCCGCTAATTTCATTATACACTATTTTCGGTTCATAAACAAATCATACGCGGACAATATTCTTTTACTCGACACATGCGTGTAGATTTGCGTCGTCGAGATGTTGCTATGCCCCAACATCTCCTGCACCATTCTCAAATCCGCGCCGTTTTCAAGCAAATGCGTGGCGAAACTGTGGCGCAGCGTATGCGGTGTGACGTTGACATCAATCCCCGCCTGAGATGCGTATTTCTTGATCGCTTTCCAGAAATACTGTCTGGAAAGGGCTTTGCCCTGTCTGGAAAGAAAGACGAAAGGCGATTTGTGAAAATCGTATTTTCCTCGCGCCTTGTACAAATAGTTCAAAAGATATTCTTTGGCAAAATCGCCGATAGGAACGATTCTTTCCTTATTTCCCTTTCCGAGAATTCTCAGAACGCCCAGATCGACGTTGACCTGCTTCAATTTCAGCCCGACCAGTTCGCTGACGCGCATTCCCGAAGCATACATCATTTCCAACATCGCCCTGTCGCGAATACCGTCGTAACGGCGCAAATCCGGCTGATCGAAGAGTTCCTCGACTTCTTCATCGGAAAGGACGTCGGGAAGATGCTCGTTCTTTTTCGGCATTTCGATCGAAGAGGCCTTGTTCTCTATCACGTTCTCCTTTTGCAAGAAAAGGTAAAACTGCCTGATCGTTCCGGCTCTGCGGATAATCGTCGACGTCGCCTTTCCCCGACTCGACAGATCGGCGATATACTTTTCGATATCCGACGCGTCGAGGTCATCGGCGCGGGTTTTATCCAAAATTTCAAAAAACTGTTCCAAATCCTCTTTGTAACTGTCGATCGTTCTCATCGAAACATTGCGCTCGTGAAACATCATTTCCAAAAAACGGTCGTAGGCATCTCTAATTTCCATTTCCCGACTCCTTCAATTCGCTGGCCTTGATAAACACTTTTTTCTTGTACTTCCGGTTCAGTTCGTCGATCAAAAGTTTCGTCGCGCATTGTTCCCTGTGCTGCTCGATGTCGAAAAGGCTCATCTGCACACAGAAATCCTTTTTATTCGATAAATTGGACAGCGTCACACCCACCAAACGAAGCGAAAGCGAAGCAAAAGAAGCGTCGTAAAGCCTGACGGCGTGATTGTAAATGTCTTCGGCTTCGTCGGTCGGAATCCCGATCGTTACGGAACGAGAAAAAGCGTGAAATTCGCTGTCCTTCACGTTTAGACTGATCGTCGAACCGATTTTCCCTTCCTTCTTCGCCCTGCGACTGACATCGTGCGCTTTCTGATAGATCATCGCGCGAATTTCATCGTAGTCGTCGGTATCGAAGAGAAAGGTCGTCGAATTGCCGATCGATTTCGGATCGGAAACTTCGGTTATCACTTCGTCGCTTCCGTATCCGTTCGCCCAATCTTTCAGCACGTCGTAAAATTTCCCGAGCCTCTTTTTCACATCCGGCGAAGAATTGTGCGCCAAATCGCCGATCGTGCGGACATTCATCTCTTCCAATCGCGGCCAAGTCTTCTTTCCGATGCCGTACATTTCCCGAATCGGTATAGGCCATAGCATTTTCGGAATATCCTTTCGACGGAGAATCGTAATTCCCATCGGTTTCCGATAATCCGAAGCCATCTTCGCGAGAAATTTCGTCGGCGCCAAACCGATCGAACACATCAAATTCGTCTCTTTGAAAAGATTGTCCTGCAATTCTTTGAGAAAGGATTCCGGATTCAGGCAGCCGTTCATACATGAAGTCATATCGGCAAAACACTCGTCGATGGAGGCGATTTCGATGACTTCCGTATAACGTCTGATATAAGAAAAGAATCTCGCGCTTAACTCTTGATAAAGGGAAAAATCACCATGTCGAACGATCACATCGGGACAAAGCCTTTTCGCCATATAGGTCGGCATCGCCGCACGGATACCGTATTTTCTCGCTTCGTAAGAAGCCGACGTGACGATTCCCCGCCGATTCGCACCGGCGACGATCAGCGGTTTACCTTCCAATTCCGGCTCTTTGATGACCTGCGCGCGAGCAAAAAAACAATTCAAATCGATATGCATAATAATCTTGCTCATGCGATCATCTCCGTTATCATTATAATGCAAAACGATTTCGGACAAAATAAAAAAGAATGATTTTCGTCATTCTTCTAAAAAAATACTAAATTACTGCTAATTTACTACTTTTAGAATACCTTCGAAGAAATTTTTTTGTCTTTCAGCGACAGATAATCGCTGATCATCGCGATGAATTCGCTGTTGGTCGGCTTGGCCTTGCTCGCCGAAATCGTATATCCGAAAATTTCGTCGATCGTATCGATGTTTCCCCGACTCCAAGCCACTTCGATGGCGTGGCGAATCGCTCTTTCTACACGCGAACCGGTCGTGTTGTACTTTTTGGCGATTTCCGGATAAAGAATTTTTGTGATCTGCCCGATGTATTCGTTGTGATAATACGATGAGGAGATCGCGCTTCGAAGATAGTTGTATCCTTTGATGTGCGCCGGAATTCCGACGTCGTGGAGAATCTTGGTGATATTCTCTTCCAGTTTCTGCTCTTGGTTGACTTTCTGGTAATCGCAGATTTCCGTATTCAGATTGATCTGATTGATCAGCGTAGCCATCTCATAGGGTTTCAAGAGAAACTGATCGGCTCCGTAAGACTTGATGAGCGCGAGAATATTGTCGTTGACCAATCCGGACTGGCAGATGATCACTCCGATGCGAGGATACCATTGCGCATGTTCTTTCAACTCTTTCAATACCTGCAAGCCGTCGAAAACGGGAAGAACCAGATCGAGAACCAAAACGTCGATGTTGGTAAACTTCTTGATTCTTTCCAGTCCTTCCTTTCCGTTTTCCGCGCTGCCGAGAACGTACATATTCTCTTCTCCGGCGATTGCCCTAACCGCCTCATTGATGAATTCTTTCGAATCCGCTACAACAAATACTGACTTTTTTTCCATAATTTTCTCCTTTTCTTTGCCGCATTTGTCGGATTTGCACCCTTTTGGCAAACTAAGCAAATTTATAGCATCTTTAAGAAAATAATGGGACGCGACGGGAATTTTCGGGTAAAATTCGCCATATCGTAGAATCTCCTCAGCGGGACAAAGCGTTTGTCAAACGACTCTCCTGATTGTACATATTTTCGATGTAAAGTCCGTAGCCGTATTCGATTTTATCGACCAAAACGTGGGTTACCGCGCCGATCAGACGATCGTTTTGTATGATCGGGGAACCCGACATTCCCGAGTAAACACCGCCCGCTTTGCCGAGCAGATCCTTATCGGTGATTTTGAACGTGATTCCTTTCGTCTCGTCGAGATTTTGCGATTTCAACGCGGTGATCTCGATGTCGTAGGCGACGACTTCGTCTCCCTTTGTGCAGGTCAGAATCTGCGCTTTTCCCTTTTTGACTTCGCCCTGATAGGCGATCTCGTAGGCTTTTCTGCCCGAAATTTCGCCGTTGTACTTTCCGAACATTCCTTTATCCGTATTGACGGCGATGTCGCCGACGGAATTCTCCAATTTCGTCTGAGAAATCTTCTCCCCCGGATTGTGGTTGGTTCCCTTCGTTACGGAAATCACGTCGTTATAGTAGATTTCACCCGAGGACAGCGTCGCCAAAGACTTCGTATCGTTGTCGATGACTTCATGGCCCAAAGCGCCGTAATAAAGTTTTTCCGGATCGATATAGGAAAGCGTGCCGACGCCGATGACTTTATCTTTGACGTACAACCCGCTTCGGGAAATCTGGTTCACCTGATAAATTTTCAGCGTTTTGCTGATCTCGCGGCTATCTCTCTCGATCGTCAGTTCCACGGAACTTTGCGCGGAGATTTCTTCGCTCAAATCTTCGATCGAAACGATCTCCTTCGCGTTTGCCTTGACGATGATGTCGCCCTGACGAATATCGCTGTGCGTCGCCGGATTGTAGATGCCTGCGCCGTACTCCACGTCATACGTTCCCGTGACGACAATGCCTTTGGAATTCATCTTAAAGACGATGTTCTCGCCGGAAGGAATCAATTTGACGCGTTCGTCCTTTTTGACCGAAGAAAAAGGGATCGTGAGCATCAAAGCAGCCGAAGCAATTGAAGTAAACATATTTTCACCTCTCAGCCGTTATTGTTCGCCGTTCCCTTGAAATTCCGATGGAAGTTTTTGCTAATTTTTCATCGATTCCGCTAAATTCTTCGCCGCCGCGCGCTCCGTTTCGCCGACTTTGCCGCCGGACAGCATTTTAGCGATCTCCGCGATCGTTTCTTCTCCGTTCAGTTCGCGGATTTCCGTGCGCGTAGTCACGTCGTCGCTGAATTTACGCACGAAATAGGTCGTATCTCCGACGGCCGCCATCTGAGGAAGATGCGTGATGACGATGCATTGGGAAATTCGACTCAGATTGCGAATTTTTTTCGCCACGAGAACGCCGACAGTCGCCGAAATTCCGGTGTCGATTTCATCGAAAATGATCGTCCCCACCGGATGGAAACGGTTGAAGACGAGTTTATACGCCAGATGGATACGGCTGGTTTCTCCCAAAGAAGCGACGGAAGCCAGCGGAAGAAATTTCGAACCGACATTGGCTCTGAGAAGAAATTTTACCCCGTCCTTTCCATATTCGTTCAAATTCGCCGATGAAATCAGCACCTTGAAAGCCGCGCCGTTGAGAGAAAGCGACTGAAATTGGAGATTCATCTCCGCTTCCATCTTTTTCGCACCGTCACGACGGAACGTAGAAAGTTTTTCCGCCAGAGACGCACACCGATCCGCGGCGCTTTGAATTCTTCTCTCCTGCTCGGCGGCTATCTCTTCGTAACGGGCTATTTCGTCCGCGTCGTTTTTCGCCGTTTCCAAATAAGCGAGAATTTCCGCCGTACTCCGCCCGTATTTTCTTCTCAAAGGCGCCAATTCCGACTTTCTCTGTCGCAAAAATTCAAGACGGTCTTTCGATTGATTCAACCTTTCGAATTCCGATTGAAGATTTTGAAAGCAATCTTCCAAATCGTAATAAAGCGATTCGAATCGTTCGGATTGTTCGGCAAAGCGATCGTCGCGGATCTGCGCCAATTCCTTTTTCGAAAGGTACAGATCTTCGGAGGCCTTTCGGTAATGATTTTCAAACTCGCCGTAGGCCGAACAGATCTTCTCAAAAGAATTCAGACGAAGCAATTCTTCGTCGATCTCTTCGATTTCGTTTTCTCCGATCCGAGCTTTTTCTATCTCGTCGATGGCGTATTCGAGAAATTCGACGTCTTCGAATCCTTCCTTTTTTTCTTTCAGCCGACGATACTCTTCGAGTTCGTTCCGATAAATGCGATACGCTTCCCCGTACTCCGAAAGGAGGCTTCCGAAATCCGACGAAGCGCTGTCGGTCAGATATTCATCGAGATAATCGATCTGATGCTTTTCGTCGAAAAAGGAAGTATCCTTGTGCTGAGAGTGAATGTCGACGATATTTTCCATAATTTCCCTCAGCGCGCTTTGAGGCACGCTCTGGTAATTGATCTTGCAGAACGACTTTCCGTTCTCCAAAGTGCGCGAAACGACCAAAATTCGGTCTTCACCGATCAAATCGTACTTCGCGTTAATCGTTCGGATCAATTCCTCGTTTTCCAGATAGAAAGTTCCGGTAATCGAGGCTTTTTTCTCCTCATTCCTGATTTTGTCGTAATCCGAGCGATTTCCTTTCAGCAAACCGATCGCGTCGATGATGATCGATTTTCCCGCGCCGGTTTCGCCCAAAAGAATGTTCATTCCCTCCTTAAAGGAAATCTCGATATCTTCGATGATTGCAAAATTTTTGATAGATAACGTTTTCAGCATAGGTAATCCCCCAAAAAATTACTGATTTACTACTAAAAATCTTCTTCTTTCTCAGCCATCAAGGTAACCCGACTCGTGGCCTGCTCCAATTCCTTTTTGAGTTCCTCGCTCAGTTTCAGGCAACGTTCGTAGATGCCGATCGATTCTTCAAAAGGCGTCTTTTCATCTTGAAGTTGAGCGACAAGTTCGTTCAATTCGTTCAATCTCTGTTCAAAATTCTTCTCCATTTTTCTCTGTCCTTTCCACTTTCGCGACGATCTTTCCGTCTTTGAAGATCACTTCGATCGTTTCTCCTGCCTTGACCTGACTCGCGGCGACGATTTTCCGCTTCTCTTGAACGACGAGGGCGAATCCGTTTTCCGATATTCGATACGGATTCAGCAGAGCGATTTTCTCCTCGCACAAGCGAAGGTTTTCGTTCCAACGGTTTAACCGATTGCAAATGGCCTCGCGCGCCATATCCCGATTTCTCTCCACCTGATGGATATACATCTTCAATCGAAGAGCCGGATTATAGGAAGAAAAAGCGGCGATCGCGTTCAAGAGTCGATTTTGGCAACTCCTGATCCGGTTGACGATCGACTGATGCGCCGAAGATTTCAGAAGGACCAGATCTTCGAGCACTTTCTTCGCGTCGGCACAGGATTTTTCCCCCGCTTCGGTCGGTGTGATGCAATAGATGTCCGCGACTTCGTCGACCAACGAGCGGTCGATTTGATGTCCGATCGCGCTGATAAGCGGTTTTCTGAGCGACGCGCACTTCCGAACGATTTCCTCTTCGTTGAAGACATTCAAGTCCTCTTTCGCTCCGCCGCCGCGGGATAAGATGATCGTATCGCAATCGGAAGCGTCCGCGCGTTCCAAATTGCGGAGAATGCTCTTTTTCGCTCCCTCGCCTTGTACCAAAGACGGATAAACCACGATGTGGCACGGCCAACGAGATAAAAGAGTGTGTTTCAGATCCTGCACGGCCGCTCCGGAAGATGAGGTGATCAAGGCGATCTTTCTCGGATAGGGATCGATCGTCTTTTTCATCCGATCGAAAATCCCCTCTGCTTTCAGTTTCTTTTTCAGCGCTTCCAATTCCAAGAGATACTTTCCGACCCCATAAGGCTCCATACTATACGCGTAGATCTGATACGTTCCTCCTTTTTCGTAAAGGCCGATCCTTCCGAAGAGGAGAACCTGATCGCCGTCTTCGACCGGATATTTCATCTTCGCGACGTTGGTCGAAAACATCATGCAGGCGATCTTGCCGTTTTCGTCTTTCAGCGAAAAATAATAATGCCCGGTATAATGCTTCACCAGATTCGATATTTCTCCGCGAACGTATACCCGCGATAAAAAGGGATCACCCTCAATCCGATTCTTGATATAGA
Source organism: Bacilli bacterium (assembly GCA_048359995.1). Classification (GTDB taxonomy): domain Bacteria; phylum Bacillota_I; class Bacilli_A; order RFN20; family CAG-449; genus UBA3210. The sequence continues at coordinate 155,838 of DBGCPK010000003.1, forward strand.
AATTCAAAGTCGTAACGTCGAGAATCTTGGTTTCGTTCATAGCACTTTGTCTAAGATCGCATGAATATATTTGTAATCGTTATCGTCGAGATACTTTTTTGCCAGCTGAACCGAAATATCGATCATCTCCGCTTTATTGCAGGCATCTGTATAGCGGTATTCTCCGATCGCGAAAAGAAGAATCGCGTGGGCGACCAAATTGATCCTTTCCAGCGTCCATTTTCTCAGATGAGCCGCGATCACCTCATCGATCTCTTTCTGATGAAGCAGCGCCTTCACGCAAACCTCCTTGGCAAAAATCGAAATATCGTCATATGGCATTTCGAAAACCCCTTCCATCACTCCGACGAGATCATCGCGATCCATTCGCCGATAGAAGAGATATTGATAGACGGCAAACATGATTTTTTCTTGCTCTTTATTTCTGCTCAGCATAAGAATTCCTCGTTCGACTTAAAAAAGAAGTCCGACGGACTTACAAAATCGACACCACTTTGACCTTGATCGAAAAAGGAACCAGTTCGACCATCGAGTTGATATCTTCCGCGATCTGCTGCTGAATGTCGGTGCAGATTTTTTCGATATTGTTCCCCTGCTTGATCTTGACCTGAACGTTGATCTGTACTTTGCCGTTAGTAATCTCGCACGAAACCGGTTTATGAAACGAAAAAACGAATTTGCTCTGATTTTTCGCCGTCTGAACGCCGTTGATGTGGTTGGTCGCACAGGAAATGATTTCCTCAAAACAATTTTTGGATATCCCCAGTTTGCCTCTCTTGGAAAAATTTTCGATGTAAACGTACTCTGCCATAACAACCACCTTTATCTATTTTATTATAGTGAAAAAAAAGCCTGATTACAATAAAACGCTTTAAAAATGCGTCGTTTCCAGCGAAAACGAAATGTGGGAACTTTCACCCTCACGATTTTCTTTTCCTACCGCCTTTGCACCGATATGCCACAATCGTTACTTTTCCCTTTCCTGGATAGCGTTTCATTTCGTAAATATCCGGAAATGCTTCAATGAATTTCGGTAATTTGATATATCCAAACGTCCGCACATCGAAATCGGGTTTGACTCTTTTAATGAATTGCCCCGCGGCACTGACATTGACATAGCCTTCGTCGTCTTGATATTTGTCCGATGCCAAACGTAGCAAGGAATGAACGATTTTAGGGTCTTCCTCGGAATTTGTCCGGACGTTACACCCTTTCACGTCTTCGCTCTCTTTGGCCTCTATTTGCTTCTCATCGTTCACATCGTCGGCGATATTTTCCAAAAAGACAAATTCGTCGCAACTATTTCGGAAAGATTCCGGTGTCTTTTTCTCTCCGACGCCGATCACATAAACACCCGACTCGTGTAAATAGATCGCCAAAGGCGTATAATCGCTGTCGCTGGCGACGATGACAAACGCGTCGTAAATTGATTTATGCAGAAGATTCACCGCATCAATGACCAAAGCCATGTCCGTCGCATTCTTGCCGTGTACGTAATCGAATTGCTGCTCCGCTTTAATAGCCAATCTTTTCAGTTCGTTTTCCCAACTTCTCAAAGCTATTTTTTTCCAATTGCCATAAGCTCGCTTGACGACGATTCTTCCAAATGTGGAAATCTCCCGAATGACGCTTTCGATTTTCATTACCTGCGTATTGTCCGCATCGATTAAAAGCACGATATTTTTTAAATTGTCCATCATTATTCTCCTTCTATATATTAGCATTCCTTAAAAAAAAAATCCGCAGATTTCTCCGCGGATTTGAAATTTGCTTTTAGCAGATTCGCATATCGATTTCGATCTGATACACTTCGACATCGTTCCCGTCGAAATAGACGTTCACTTCTTTTTCATTGAATCCCCTGTCGACGTTGATCAGGATGCTCTGACCGTCGATATCTAGTTTCGCATAGCAGACATTGCCGTAGTCGACGATTTCCAGAACTTTCGCGTGCAATCCTTGACCCGGTTCGCCGATATGGATATTGTCTCGGTCGATGACGTATTTGTACTGCTTCTTGTAGCAAGACGGTCCTTCGATAGTCGTGATCTTCACGACTTTTTCCATCGGAGAATGCACCAAGACATTGTCGATGTTGTAATAGAACTTGACTCTGGATTTGACGTAAAGTTTTTCTTCCGTCCCTTCCATTCCGGTGGCTTCGACCAATTTGCCATCTTTCTTCACAAAATTGACCTTTTCTTTCTGCTTGATGAAAGTTCCCAAAAGCGATTCGCTCTTTTGAACCGGTTCGAGAAGCACTTCGTCTCCGGAAACTAAACGCAACCTATCGTTGTGCAAAGAGAATGAGAATTTATCTCCCGCTTTGACGCTCTTATCGGTTTTCAGATAAAGATAACTGTCGCCGAGTTTCAACGTAACCAATTTTACGTCGCCGAAAGTTTCCACTTTATGCACATCGAGTTTGAAATCCTTGCCATCGTCGATACAGGCATCCGGAGAGATTTGGATATCCACCGAATCTCTATTACCGAGAACATCTTTGAAGACTTTCGGCAAAGCCACTTTGGATCCCAGCAAATCGATTTTTCCGTCGGACAGAATGTTCGCCGTAACCGTCGTGAAATGCGGGATATCTTCCAGCAAAGTGAGTTCGCTCTCTTTGTCGAAGAGGTGGATTCGATCCGTGTCGACCTTGACGTTGAGTATGTCGCCGATTTCGTAAGTAACGCCGGAAGGAATCTTGATGATGATTTGATTTTTGCTTTTCAAACTGATCTCTTCATCCAAGGAAAGTTGACCGTAGATGATCGATTCGTTGCCCAATTGCTCGATGACATTGACTTTGGCCTTAATTCCGGTTTCTTCTTTGCAGACGCTCAAATGATCCGGACGGATGCCGAGAATGACCGGCGTCACTCCGTCGAGATAGTTGCTATGCACTTTGGCGACGGTTTCGTACGGCACATCGAACTTTTTGCCGTCGTCAAACGTGACGACGACGTTTTCTCCCTCGCGTTTCAATGTAACGTCGAAGAAGTTCATCTGCGGCGTGCCGATGAATCCGGCGACGAATTTGTTTTTCGGTTTGTTGTAAAGGTTCAACGGCGTGTCGATCTGCTGAACGTAACCCAGTTTCATGACGACGATTCTCGTTCCCATCGTCATCGCTTCGACCTGATCGTGGGTAACGTAGATAAACGTCGTCTGCAATTTCTTGTGCAGTTTGGTGATTTCGGTACGCATCTGCGCGCGGAGTTTCGCGTCGAGGTTGGATAACGGTTCGTCCAGAAGGAAGACTTTCGGATTTCGGACGATCGCCCGTCCCAGCGCGACTCTCTGCCTCTGCCCACCCGACATCGCTTTCGGTTTTCTTTCCAAATACTCTTCGATGTCGAGAATCCGCGCGGCTTCGAGAACTCTTTCCTTGATCTGATCGTTCGGAACGTGCTTGTTCTTCAAACTGAAAGCCATATTGTCATAAACGGTCATATGCGGATACAAGGCGTAATTCTGGAACACCATCGCGATATCGCGGTCTTTCGGTTCCATATCGTTGACTAGGGTATCACCGATGAACAAGTCTCCGGCGGTGATTTCTTCCAAACCGGCGATCATTCGAAGCGTCGTCGATTTTCCGCAGCCGGAAGGACCGACGAAGACGATGAATTCCTTGTCCTCGATGTCGATGTTGAAATCGTTGACCGCCTTGTGGCCGTTTTCATATACTTTGTAGATATGACTGAGTCTTAAATTTGCCATTACATTTTCCTCCTAAATAAACATTGTAATCGAATATGCAGGAACGTTGATCGTTTCAGCAGTTAATTTCGCATAGTAAGATGAAGATGAAGATAGTGAGAATCGAATTTCCGTCGGCTCTCCATCGATGCCGAGTTCGTCTTTGGAAATCGCGTTTGCCTTGTTGCTGAAATTGTACAGAAGATAAACTTTGTTGCCTTCGTACTCCTTGCACATGACCAGATAATTGTACGACGTTTTGACGAAACTCTGCTTTCCGCGCGCGATTTCCGGAAGATAGGTCTTCGCCAGATTGAGTTCGCGCATGAAATTCCAGAGCGAATTCGAATCCTTGATCTGCTTGTCGGCAGGCGCGTAATACTGTTCAGTCGGCGTCGCTCCCGGCGCATAATTCGTCATTCCGGCGGTATTGCTGTCCGACCAGTACATCGGATGGCGCTTGTTCGGATCTTTGTTGGCTTCCACCGACTGGTCGCCGGCTTTCATTCCGATCTCTTCTCCGTAATAATTGAAGGTAACGCCCGTCAAGGTGTTGTTCAAACCCCAATAGAATTTATTGGCGACCAGCAGTTCTTTGTCGGAGAATTTTCCGGCCAATTGATTGACCGCGCGGATCGTATCGTGATTGACGCCGAAATTGGAATCGACCGCATCGGGATTGGCCGAATACAGCAGTTCGTCCCAGTTCTGAACGATATTTTTGAAGTAATCCGCCGCGCATCGGACGTCAGCGCCGTTGTTGACGATGTTGAATTGAATGCTCCCGTCGGGGACAGAAAACTGAATTTCTTCCTTTTTCGCGTTCAAATCGTCGATTTTCTTATTGTACAGATAGGCATTGGTCATCGCCGTCGCCAGTTTGCCCTGTCCGCCCGAACCATAGTTGAAGTTCATATAAGAGATGTCGTGCGTGTTCTCGTAGTAGGTCGATACCGTGTTGCTCCACGGACCTTCGGCGACCAAGAAACAGTCTTTTTCCCTTCCTTGCGTCAGTTCTTTTCCGAAATCGGCGAGCTTGTTGAGCGTCTCGTAATTCTTCGGCTTGTTCCAGTCGAAGTAATGCTCCACGGCGTCGAGACGAAAGCCGCGAACGCCGCGCTGCAACCAGAAATCCATGATATTTTTGATTTCGTCGAGAACCACATCCTCGCTCAGATTCAAATCCGGCATTCCGCTGTTGAACTGACCTTCGTAGTACCAATCCGTGCCGGAAACCGAATGCCAGTTGCAACCGCTTTGCAATTTCGTGCGGTGATTGAAGTGATAGTAGCGCAAACTCGGATAGAGATTTTTCGCTTCTTCGGTCGGTTCGCCCGTTTCCGGATCGAAGTCGGTCACGTTCCGCAAATCGCTACAGGCTTTGGTAAACCAAGGGTGCTGGTCGGACGTGTGATTCACCGCAAGATCGAGAATGATGTCGATCCCCCGCCGATTCGCTTCTTCGACAAGCGTATCGAAATCCTCTAACGTACCGTAGGAACTGTCGACGCTGTAATAATCGGTCGCGTCGTATTTGTGATAAGTCGGACTCGGAAAGATCGGCAACAGATAAATTCCGTCGTATCCCAGAGATGTTTTGGAAAATTTCTGCCCGTCCTTGATGTAGTCGAGTTTTTCCGTCAATCCTTTAAGATCGCCGATTCCGTCTCCGTTTCCGTCAAAGTAAGAATAGACCAGAATCTGGTAATAGTTTTTATATGTATCGTCGACGTAATTGTCGAAGTGATCTTCGGTCTGATATAACGGCTTGCTCTTGGAAAGAGAAACACCGTTTGCCTTCGTTCCGCAGGAAGCCATCGTCGTCGCGAGCAAAAGCGCCGAAGTCAGGATACCGAATGTTTTTCCTTTTTTCATTTTTCCTCCTTTTCGATGACGACGCCCCGATAAGGATGCAATATTCCTTTATCCGAGTCTCCCGTTTCGGTGCGGAAGAGGATTTTTCCGTCGATTTCGATCGGATGATCCGATAAATTGATCAGAATTTTCAGATTCCCCCGTTCATAGGCGATATGCCCGTTTTGAAAAGACTCTATCGAAAACGCTCTTTCCGTGAAAGCTTTCTCCGCTTTCCGGAAAGCGATCAATTTTTTCAGCCAGTTCAGAAGCGAAGAAGATTCCTTTTCCGAAGAGGCGACATCGCTGTCGGCTCCTGTCTGCGGAAGATATAATTCCCCTTTTGTCTTGGAGAACCCGAAATGCTCGCTGCGATCCCACTGCATCGGAGTGCGGTCACCGGTCCGTTGATAGCCACCGTCTTTGCTGGCGAGATCGCGATGTTTCATCATGATCTCGTCGCCGTAATACAAGAACGGAACCCCAGGAAGAGTGAACATCATCAGATAGTAGAGGCGAAGACGTCTTTCGTCCAAGAAAGAAGAAATACGCGGTGTATCGTGATTCCCCGAAATGAGTCCGAGATAACCGCCGAACCGCTCAGCTTCGCCGATCCGTTGCAACAGGTCGGTTTCAACTTTCGGCTGTTCGCCCCCGTTTAAGAGGCTGGTGCCGCGCGAATTCGCGGTTGAGCGGACCAAAAGGTGAAAGAAGTTGTCCCAATGATCGAGGACGAAATCGCAATCGAATCCACAGGATAACGACCGCGCGGGATTACTCCACTCGCTGACGAGGACCGATTCCGGATAAGCTTTCTTCACCTCCGAAGAAATCTCTTTCCAAATTTCCATCGTCGCTTCCTTGTCATCGTCGTTTTTCACCAAAGAATCCGCCATATCGACGCGGAACCCGTCCACACCGAGTTTCAGCCAGAAGAACATGATCTTTTTCAAATATTCTCTTGCCGCGTACGTGCGCGGATCCTTGTAGGACATCTGCCATTTCGGGTGAGTGATTTCGTTAAAACCGTAATTGAATGCCGGTTGCGTGGAAAAGAAATTGACCATATAGCAGGCATTCCGATCGTATCGTCCGGAGATCAGCCGATACGGTTGTTCCAAATCCCAAACGCAACTGTTCCAGATAAAGAGATCGGAACATTCGTTCCGTTCCGGTTCCGCGGAACGGAGAAACTCGCGATTCTTCTCGCTGGCATGACCGGCGACCAGATCGACGATGATCCGGATCCCTTTCCGATGCGCTTCGGCAAGAAGGTCTTTAAAATCCTCCATCGTCCCGAAACGCGGATCGACGTCGAAGAAATCGCTGACGTCGTATCCGCCGTCTTTAAACGGCGATTTGTAGAACGGATTGAGCCAGATGGCATTGCACCCTAGAGAAGCCACGTAATCGAGTTTCGAAGCGATTCCTCTGAGGTCGCCGATTCCGTCTCCGTTCGAATCCATGAACGAGGTCGGATAAATTTCGTAGAAAATCGCATTTTTCAGCCACTTGCTCATAAGTCTTATCCTTTAACCGCACCGCCGGTAACGCCGGAAATGTAGTATTTCTGCGTAGCGAGGAAGACCGACATGATCGGTATGGAAACGACAACCGAACCCGCGAAGAAATCGACGAATTTCAGGTTGATCTTTTCCTGAACCGTAATCCATTGGTACATTCCCAATGCGACCGTATACTGGCTCGACGCGTCTCTGAGAATGATCTTGCAGAAGATGTAGTCCATCCACGGTCCCATAAAAGACTGAACCAGCGTATAGACGATGATCGGCTTGGAAAGCGGCAGAATGATCTTGTAGAAAATCTGCGCGTTGGTCGCCCCGTCGATACGCGCCGCCTCGTCCAACGACTTGGATACGGTATCGAAGAAACCTTTTGCCACATAGAATCCCATACCGGAAGTCATCGTGTAGCATAGCGTCAAGCCGACGAGCGATTGCGTCAAGTTGACCAATTTCAATATGTTGTAGACGGCGATCATCGACATGAAACCCGGGAACATACCCAAAATCAGGTTGACCGACATCAGCGTTTTACGACCTTTAAACTTCAATCGCGACATCGTATAAGCCACCGCCATCACGAAGAAAGTGTTGACGATCATCGTGATCAAGGCGACGATAAGCGTGTTGATAAACCATTTCAAATACGGTTCTGTCGACGACGTGAACAAATTGATGTAATGCTGGAATGTGAGATTTCCGAAATAGAAATTCAGCACTTCCAAGAAGGAAGCCCCTTTGGACGGAAGCGCGGAAATCGCTACGCGGGAATTCTCCGCATTGAAAGAAACAAAGACGATCCAGAGAATCGGAATCACCCAAATGATAGATAAGAGAACCAAAATGATGTAGATAATGGTATTCTGCGTTTTGGCCTTTCTCTTCATGCTTTTTACACGTGCCATTATGCGAAATCCTCCTCTCCTTTGAAACTGCTGGAATTGCGATAGACGATCAACGAAATGACCGAAGAAATGATGAAGATAAAGATACCGACAACCGATGCCATCTTATAATCCGGATTATTTCCGTTCGTCAACTGGAAGAGCCAGGTAACCAAGAGATCGGTGTGTCCGGCAGAACCGTAGAAGTTGTTCGTCTTCGGTCCCCCTCCTGTCAAAAGGTAGATGACACCGAAACTGTTGAAGTTTCCGATAAACGTAGTGATCAGCGAAGGTCCCATTACGAAGATGATGTACCGCAACGTGATTTTGAAATAGATCGTTACCGCGGAAGCCCCGTCGATACGCGCCGATTCATAGAGATCTTCCGGCACGTTCATCAGAATGCCGGTAGTGCTTAAAACCGTGTACGGGATACCGATCCAAATGTTGATGACGACGATCAGAATTCGCGGGAAGTCCACAGCCACTTTCCAACCGAAAATCGAAATGGTCGAATAAGGCGTGGCCAGGAACGTATATTTGACTCCCGTCCAACGTTCGAGCAATGCCGTCAAAGGACCGTATTCGCCAAGGAACTGGCTGATGGCCAATAAGGAAACGAATTGAGGAACAGCGACGGAAAGAACAAGGCAAGTCCGCCAGAATTTCTTGAAGCGGATTCCCTTTTTGTTGATGATCGTGGCCACGAGAATCCCCAAAATGAAGTTGAGGAAAGTAGCCAAAACCGCCCATACCAGCGTCCATTTCAGGATTTCGACGAAAGTATAGCCGAACCCGGAACCTCCGAAATTGAAGATTTCTCCGAAGTTTTTCATGCCGACCCAGTCGAAGACGCCTTTCGGATAGTCCGTCGTATAATCGTAATTGGTGAAAGCCATGCAGATCATGTCGATCAAAGGCAAAATCGAGAAAATTACGACGCCGCAGATCGGAAGAGCCAAAAGCGTGATGTGAAATTTGCTGTTGAGAAAGTCGCTCATCTCTTCTTTGAACGTTTTGATGTGCTTCCCCTCTTCTTTATTCGTCTGAATTTCATAAGACCGATTGACCGTCGTGACATAGAAGATGATGAAAATCACGATGATCGCTACGGTCAGAATGCCGTAGAGAAGCAAGCGCGGAGAATTGTCCGGAACGACCTTGACCGGCGCTGGGCACTTTCCTGCCGCCACAGCTTCTTCTCTGGTATCGTAGATGACGTTGTTGCAGACATAGCCGCTCCGATAATCGCCTAAGGTTACCAAACTGACCAAGGCGCTTCCCCCGAAAACGACCATAAATACAATAAAAAGTGCTTCCAAAATCATCATTAGGACTCCCTTGACGTATTGACCACGTCGGACGTGGCTCAATCCCAAGAGACCGAAAGATAATTTCGTAAACACATCGCCATAACGAAAAGATTGATACATTCTTTTGAATGAGCGACCCACCTTAAAAACGAAATTTTTGACGCCGATTCCGAATCCTTTTATAAAGTGCCATAATCCGAGTACGACTTTATAGAAAAATTCGTAAATCTTGTAAAAGAATTGTTTATAGCGAGGCAAGCCACAATAGTCAATGTATGACAAAAGTTTCATATTTAATTATTGTCCTCCTAAATAAAATGGCAGCGGGTAACTAAGAAAATAATTACCTCGCTACCATAATCATTGAATCCGTCTGATGCGAAAAGGCTTATTCCGCTTTTGCAGTGATAGTGTTGAGGAATTTCTCGAACCAAGATTCGACCGCGTTCTTGTCGGTTTCACCGCGCAAATCGCTTCCCAATGCCGTCGAGGCATCCCAGTATCCACGATCCGCATAAATCGTCGGTTGATTGAAGGTCGCTTTCAACTGCTCGGTCTGTGCGACGATGGACGCATCCCAAGTGATACTCGGATCCGCGATGGTTGCCGCATTCGTCGGAGCGGTCGTACGGAGCGAATAGCGGAGAGCCTGACTCTCTTGGTTCGCGATATAGGAGGCCAACGAGCAAGCCAATTCCGGATTTTGCGTCACGGAGTTGACGCCGATTTGCTTGTAATCGCCTACTGCTTTCCAAGTTTCATCGTGCGCGGATGCTCCGCTTCCGAAAGTCAACTTCGGTAACGGTGCAGCAGCATAGATTCCGCCGCTCGATTCGATCGCCGTCTTTATCGTGCCCGAATTCCAAGTTCCCGTAACACCCGCGGCAATGGTCTTTCCGATTTCCGCGCTGCCGTCTCCGGCATACAATTTGCTCTTATTCGCGCCGTTATAGTAATCCCATACCCAGTTGGCGACTTCCAGCGCTTTGTTCGCCGGTTGAATTCCGGCCGTTCCGTCGGTGCCGTCTTCGCCGAAGATCGTGCAACCGTTGGAGAAGAAATAGGATTGCAGGTACCAACCGTTGGCGATATCCAATCCGAAATTATAGGTATATCCCTTCGCAGTGACATCCACCGCCAACATGTTGTTCAAGGTAGTAATGTCTTCTTCGGAATATACGCTGGCGTCGTAGTACATAAAGAACGTATTCGGCGTAAACGGAATACCGTATTGCTTTCCTCCGACTTTTCCGGCATTGAGAACTTCCGATTCGATTCCCAAATCCGCTACGAAAGAATTGTCGATCTCATAGAGCAACTCCTGACGCACGAGGGTGCCGATTTGATCGCCGGCGAAGTGGAAGACGTCTGCCGAAGCTTTCGGATCGTTTTTGAGGTTGGTCGCCGCATCCGGTTCGTTGGTGACGATGACATCGAAGGATTTATCCGCGTAATCCGGATAGTCTTCTTTGAAATTATCGATGACTTGTTTGATGAAGTCGACATCCTCGGTGGCGCACCAAACTTTGAGGTCTACCTTTTTACCTCCGCCACAAGATGCAAGCGAACCGGCGCCTAAGACCAACGCACCGGCCACTAACAAAAGTTTTTTATTTTTCATTTACTATTCTCCCTTTCTACTTAATGAAAAAAGATATGTTTTCAATCATCCTTGCATATCTAAAATCATTTTAAGATACAAAAATTAGTATGTCAACCAATAAAATGAAAACGTTTTCATTTTTTTGCCGGTTTTTCGTTATCCGATTTCCCAATTCGATTTTTTTCCTTTCTTTTCTCCCGTTTAAGCGCTGTTTTTTACAAAATTCGTCGAATTAAAAAGCCGCCGATAGTTCGACCTACCGACGGCATCGCTTGTCGAAAATCAGGATTTCAAATCTTTCATCGAAAGGGAGATTTTTCGCTTTGCCGTATCGACGCCGATGACCTTTACCTTGACGATCTGACCGATTCTCACCACGTCCAGCGGGTGCTTGACGTATCGATCTGCCAATTGGGAAATATGCACCAAGCCGTCCTGATGGACGCCGATATCGACAAATGCGCCGAAATCGATGATATTGCGCACCGTTCCGTCCAGAACCATGCCTACTTTCAAGTCTTCGATCTCCTTTACGTCGTTTCTCAGCACTGCTTTGGTGTTGAGATCGCGGATATCTCTGCCCGGTTTTTCCAATTCGGCGACGATATCGCTCAACGTCTCTTCGCCGATATCCAGTTCGGTGGCGAGTTTTTCGGCATTCACTCCGTCTAATTTCGCGGTGAGTTCCGCGCTTCCCACCTGATCGACAGAAGCGCCGATCTTCTTCAACAATTCCAGCGTTGTCGCATAGGATTCGGGATGAATACCGGTATTGTCCAAAGGATAACCATCGGCAATTCTGAGAAAGCCGGCGCATTGCTCATAGGCCTTCGGTCCGAGTTTCGGAACGTCTTTCAATTGCTCTCTCTTCCGAAACGGTCCGTTTTTCTCCTTATAAAGGACGATATTCTCCGCGATGGATGCGTTGATTCCGGAGACGTAATTCAAGAGCGAAGAACTGGCGTTGTTGACATCGACGCCGACTTGATTCACGCAGTTTTCGACAACCCCGTTCAAGGCCGTTGAAAGGTGCTTTTGATTCATATCGTGCTGGTATTGCCCGACGCCGATCGATTTCGGATCGATTTTTACCAATTCCGCCAGAGGATCCTGCACGCGTCGCGCCAGAGAAATCGCGCTTCGCACGCTGACGTCGAGATCGGGAAATTCCTTGATTCCCAATTTCGAGGCGCTGTAAACGGAAGCGCCCGCTTCGTTGGTGATGAGGTAATCGACGCTTTCTTTGAGTTCGGGATAACGGTCGAAAAGATATCGGTTCAAAAATTGCTCGCTCTCTCTTCCCGCGGTGCCGTTTCCAAGAGAGATCAAATCGACGCGGTACTTTCGGATCAAGGCCGCCAGACGATCCGCCTCTTTCGCAAGAATTTCTTCGTTTCCCAATGTCGCGTGCAGAACGCCGGTATACAATTTTTTTCCGTTTTGATCGACGATGCCCAGTTTGCAGCCGGTTCGGAATCCCGGATCGAATCCCAAGACCACTTTATTTCGGACGGGTGCTTCCATCAGCAACTCTTTCAGATTGGCTTTAAACACTTCGATCGAAGCGTTTTCGCTGACTTCGGTCAGATCGTTTCGAATCTCGTTCTCGATGGAGGGGCGAATCAATCGCGAATAGGCGTCGGAAACGGCTTCGCTCATCAGAGAAGTATAGATCGTGTTTTTTCGAACCAACTTCCGAAGAAGCCAGTTCACATTCTCGTCGGGATCTTGTACGGAAACCCGAAGGATGCCCATTTTTTCACCCCGATTCAGCGCCAAAACGCGATGCGCCGGAATCTTGTTGATCCTTTCCGAATAACGATAATATTGCTCAAAGATGTATTTCCCCTCTTCGTCCTTGACCTTTTCCGAAACGATCAATCCGGAATCAAACGTGTTTTTCCGAATGTATTTCCGATAAGATGCTTCGTCGGAGATCTTTTCGGCGATGATGTCCTTCGCACCTTGCAGAGCCTCTTCGACGCTGTTGACGCCTTTCTCTTCGTCGATGAAAGAAACGACGTAAGAATCAAAATCGTCGCGGTTCTCCTGCCTGAATATGGTATCCGCCAGAGGTTCGAGTCCCTTGGCCTTGGCGATACTCGCCCGCGTTTTCCGTTTCGGCTTGAAAGGACGATAGATGTCCTCCAACTCCGAAAGCGTCTTCGCATTCGACAAAGAGGCTTCGATCTCTTCGGTGTAAAGACCCTGCTCGCGAATCGAATTCACGATAGTGTCCAGACGATCGTAAAAATTCAGGTAATAATGGTATTTTTCTTCGAATGTCCGAAGCACTTCGTCGGTCATCGAATGCGTTTTTTCTTTCCGATAGCGCGCGATGAAAGGGATCGTATCTCCCTGTTCGAGCATTTCGACGACATTGTCTACTTGCGACCGGCTCAGGTTTAAGTCGTCCATCAGTTTTTCTTTAATCGCATCGAGGTGCATATAATCAAACTCCTAATCTGAGGAAGTCTTCGATCCGGTAGAGGTATTCGCTTCCCTCTTCGTAGGCTACAAAGAGGTAGAAACCGATATCTTCTTTGTCGGTTTTGTAAGAAAGATTGAATCCCGCATAAGCCGAAGAATCCGGATTTTTCTTTTCGGCGAGAGTCAAACTCTCCGAATAGCCGATGCAAGGAAAAATCCCCGCGTCGATTTCCGCGTCTTGGTCGGGGACGAAAATCGCTTTCAACGAGTGCAATTCCTTTCCCGAATAGACGATCTGCGCAGTATAGATATAATTGCCGTTGTCCTCGTTCAGATAGGCGTTGAGTTCGAAATCCGAAATCGTTTCGGATACCGAATACGCTTTTACCTTTTCCAAATCGGCCGAATATGCCCGATCGTCGAAATTTGCGATCGTATTTTCAAAAGAGCCGCAGGAAGTCAACAGAAATCCGAAGACGATCGGCAGAATCCACTTTCCTTTCATATTCATCACTTCCGTATAATAATATATCAAAAAAACGGATTCAGAGAAACAAAAATCAGCGAATCAGATAAATGATCAGCACCGAAAAAACGGCGCGCTGTTCTTTTTCGTCGAAAAAAGATGAATATCTGATCTCGCGGACCAGACATTCATCGATTTTGCTCAAAAAATAGTTCGTCTCTTCGACCAAATCGTTTTCGTTTCCCGAACAGATGATTTCGACTTGCAGCATTGCGGTTCACCGAAATCATTTTACCGTTCGGTTTTGTCGTTTTCCGTCGCTATCGGGCGACGATATTGACGATTTTATTCGGAACGACGATGATCTTCACGACGGTCAGCCCCTCCAAACGCGCCTTGACGCTTTCCAAACCAAGCACTTTTTCTTCGATCGTCTTCGCGTCGCTATTCAGCGGGCAGGTCATCGTCGCGCGCAACTTTCCGTTGATCTGCACGGCGATCTCCACCTCATCGAGGATCAGCTTGCGCGGATCGTAGGTCGGCCATTCTTCAAAGTCGATGACCTCGCCGTGTCCAAGAGACTCCCACAATTCTTCCCCGATATGCGGGCAAACGCAGCTGAACATTTTGATCAGTCCTTCCAGATAGGCGCGGCAGATTTGCCCCGCCTTATAGACTTCATTGACGAAAATCATCATCTGGCTGATCGCCGTATTGAATTGCAGGTTTTCAAAGTCTTCGCTGACCTTTTTTACCAAAAAGTGATAGGCATAGTCGAGTTTTCCGTCTGAGGAATCCACGATCTTGATCTTTTCTCCGTCGAGAATCCGCGCGACTCTTTCGATAAAGCGCTTCGCACCGTCAAGACCGCTGTTGGACCACGGCAAACTCGCTTCCAACGGTCCCATAAACATCTCGTACAGGCGCAAAGCGTCGGCGCCGTACGATTTCACGACATCGTCGGGATTGACGACGTTTCCTCGCGACTTGCTCATCTTCTCGCCGTTCTCACCGAGAATCATGCCTTGATGAAATAGTTTCCGAAAAGGTTCTTCGCACGGCACGATCCCTTTGTCGTAGAGATAGCGATTCCAAAAACGGGAGTAAAGCAAATGTCCTACCGCGTGTTCGGATCCGCCGATATAGAGATCGACCGGCATCCAGTGTTTCAGTTTTTCGTAAGAAGCCAATTCCTTTTCGTTATCGGGATCGATATAGCGAAGATAGTACCACGAAGCACCGGCGCTTCCGGGCATCGTCGCGCTTTCCCGACGAACGCTTTTGCCGTCGTAGACCAAATTCATCCATTCTTTCGCTCTTTCCAGCGGAAGACTGCCGTCATTGCCTCTTCCGTAGTTGTCCAATTGCGGAAGAACCAAAGGGAGATCTTCGTCTTTGAGAACGATCGTATTCCCTTCTTCGTCGTAAACGATCGGAATCGGTTCACCCCAATACCGCTGGCGGGCGAAAATCCATTCGCGGAGTTTGTAATTGACCTTGCGTTTCCCCAAGTGATTCTCTTCTAAATAGTCGAGCATTCGATGAATGGCCTCTTCTTTATTCAAGCCGTCTAAAAATTCCGAATGGATGTGCTTCCCGTCTCCGGTAAAGGCTTCTTTTTCGACATCTCCTCCGGAAAGAACCGGAATGATTTCCAAATGAAACTTTTTGGCGAAAGCGTAGTCCCGTTCATCATGTGCCGGAACTGCCATAATCGCCCCTGTCCCGTAAGTGGACAAAACGTAATCCGAAATGTAAATCGGAATCTTCTTCCCGTTGACCGGATTGACCGCATAAGCCCCGATGAATACGCCGGTTTTTTCTTTGGAGAGATCGGTTCTCTCCAACTCCGATTTTTTCATCGACTCGGCGATATAGGCATCGACTTCCTTCGCTTTCTTCGGATCGGCGATCTTCTTCACCAACGCGTGTTCCGGAGAAAGTACGCAATATGTCGCTCCGAACAAGGTATCGCATCGCGTGGTAAATACCTCGAAAGATTCCTCTTTGCCGGAAACGGCAAAACGCACGAGCGCGCCTTCGCTCTTTCCGATCCAGTTTCTCTGAATCTCTTTGGTCGATTCCGGCCAGTCGATCTTCTCCAAGCCGGAAAGGAGTGCTTCGGCGTATTTCGGTATGTCCAAAACCCATTGCTTCATCTTCTTGCGGATTACGGGATAGCCGCCGCGCTCGCTCTTTCCGTCGACGACTTCGTCGTTGGCAAGCACTGTTCCCAGTTCCTCGCACCAGTTGACCGGCATTTCGACCAGTTTCGCATATCCGTCCAAATACAATTGCTTGAAAATCCATTGCGTCCAGCGGTAAAATTTCGGATCGCAAGTCGAAACCGTCTTCGACCAGTCGTAGGAAAAACCCAGCATTTTCAGTTGACGCTTGAAATTCTCGATGTTTTTCAGGGTAAATCCTTCGGGGTGATTGCCGGTTTTTATCGCGTATTGCTCCGCAGGAAGACCGAACGAATCGAATCCCATCGGGTGCAGGACGTTATATCCCTGCATCCGTTTCATTCGGGCCACGATGTCGGTTGCGGTGTATCCCTCCGGATGTCCGACGTGCAATCCTTGTCCGGACGGATAAGGAAACATATCCAGAACGTAGTATTTTTTCCGTTTCAAATCGGAAGTGTCGCAATAATAAGTGCGGTGTTCTTCCCAGTATCTCTGCCATTTTTTCTCAATGGCGTTAAAATCGTAGTTCATTTTCTTCCTCCGTTCGCGCGTAAAAACATTATAGCGATTTCGGAAAGATCAAATCAAGAATCCAAATGGTTTTTTTCCAACATCTGACGATAAAGGCGGAGATATTCCTCGGCAGAATGATTCCACGAAAAGTCTTTCCGCATCGCATTGTGAATCAGTTTGGCGAGAATCCGCTTCTTTTCGTACAAATTCAGGAGGAATATGATATTGATCAAAAGATTGTCGTCGTCCAAGTGGAACAGCAATCCGTTCGCCGTATTCTCGTTGAGTTGATTGTAGGAATCGATCGTATCGATCAGCCCGCCGACTTTCGATCCCAAAGGCAGCGTTCCGTAGCGCATGGCGATCATCTGCGCGATACCGCACGGTTCGAAGATGCTCGGCATCAAAAGAAAATCGCTCGCGGCGTAGATCCGATGCGCCATTTCGTTGGAAAAGCGAATGTTGCACGAAGCGTTGTCGTGACCGCGGCAATAAAAACTCAGTTGGTGTTCGTAATCCTCTTCTCCTTGCCCGAGAATCACCAGATTCAGAGGAAATTGAAGGATCTTTTCGAGATTGGCGATGACGAATCCGATCCCCTTTTGATAAGTCAGTCTCCCCACGATGCAGAATAACGGATATTCGCTGTGAGAGAGATGAAGTTCCCGACACAATTTTTCCTTGTTTTCTCTTTTTCCGCTTAAAGCGTTGCCGATACCGTAATTTTTCACGATCAACGGATCTTTTTTCGGATCGAATTCGTCGGTATCCAAACCATTGAGAATGCCAACAAAATCGCTTCTTCTCAGGTGAAGAATTTTCTCCAATCCGTAAGAGGAAATTCCGCTAAGCAGCTCTTTTTGATGCGTCGGACTTACGGTCGTAATCCGATCGACGAGCATGATCGCGCTTTTCAATAGATTGACGTTGTCGTCGAGGCGGGCGATTCCTCCGTCGAAGTAATCGGTACTCAAATTGAAGAAATCCGGAAGATCTCCCCGCGAACAGATTCCCTGAAAGCAAGGGTTGTGAATGGTCAACATCGTCCTGACGGGCATCTTTCCGAATTCGTCGAGGTAAAGCATCGGAATCGCCGCGGACTGCCAATCGTGGAGATGAACGACGTCGACTTTCGGCAAAAAGCGGCGGATCAAGCGATAAGCCGCAAGCGAAAAGAAAGCGTACCGCTCGATATCGTCCCCATAACCGTAGACATTCCCCCGCGAAAAGTAGTAATCGTTCCCGATGAAGTAATAACGGACATTCTGATAATCCGCCGTAAAGACTTCGCATTTTTGAATCCGCCACGACATCCGCACTTCGTAACTCTTGAACAATGTCGCGTTTTCCTTGAAATACGAAGACTCTTTCACGCGGCTGTAAAGCGGAATCACCACGCTGACGCCGACTTTCTTTTTGGATAAATTCCGGCTCAAAGCGGCGACTACGTCCGCCAAACCGCCGACCTTGACGAAAGGTAAGGCCTCGCTTGCCACCATTGCCACTCTCATCAGATGGTATCCCCCTGCTTGACGTAGATCGGCCTGTTGGATTTTCCGATAATCTCCTTTTTGTAGATCACTTTGCATTCTTTGTCGACGATCGCGTTTTCCAATACCGCCGACTCGCCGATGAACGTATCCGAGAGAATGATCGAATTCCGAATCCGCGTATTTTTGCCGATCCGCACATTGCGGCATACGATCGAGTTTTCGACGACTCCTTCGATTAAAGCGCCGTTGGAAATAAACGAATTTCGGACGACCGCTTCTTCCGAATACCGTGCCGGAGGCGTGTCGTGCGTCTTCGTGTAAATCGGCCAGTCAGACGAAGTCAGTTGGCGAATTACGGACGGATCGAGCAATTCCAAAGATGTGTTGAAATAACCGGCCAAATCGTCGATGTATCGGAGGTAGCCTTCATATTCGTAAGTGTGAATATCCATCGTGGTGCAGAGGTATTTGATCAGGTCGTTCAATGAAAAGATTTGACTCGTTTTGATGGAAAATTTCAGAATTTCGGACAATTTCGCGGTGTCGAAAATATAGGTTTCCATCGCGACGTTGATCTGATTGTCCGTACCTTTGTTCTTTCTGATTCCCCTCAGGCGCTTCGCCTCGTCGATGATGTATGTGTTCGCGTTGATAAACGCCTTTTTTCCGTTGTCGATCTTCTTGTAGCACGCGGTGATTCCCCCGCCGGAAGCGATGTGTTGTTTCAGGACGTCCTGAAAATTCATCCGATAGATTAAATGCGTCGGTGCGATGACGACGTAGGCATAATTGTTTTCATTGAGCAACCACTCGTTTTCGATCAGGTTATTGATATCGGTATTGTACAAAGCGTCGTTGGCATATTTCTCGTTGTAGAGGAGAACGACCTGCCCCAGTTTGGTATTCTCGGCATAGCCCTGACTGTCGTCGATGTGCTTGATGATGGAACGAATGTTGTTTTTAACCAAAATCGCCGTAGAATTGATTTGCGAATTGCCGAAATTGCTGAGAGGTATGTCGCAAAAGGAGTACCTTCCCAAAAACGTCAAAGCCGCCAAAGAGCGTTTCGAAGTGATCACGCCCAGATCGCTTTCGTTATGCAGATTCAAAATTCCAAGTATTCTCGCCATAATTACCTCTCAATCAGCGCGATATCCTCGCACTCTTCGTTGATTTTTCTGTTTTCTTCGATCGTTACGCCGTTGGCGATAATCGCCTTGCGGATTACGGCACCGCGACGAACGATCACGTTTGGCATCAGCACAGAATCGTAGATTTCCGCGCCCTCTTCCACGACGACGTTGGTGAAAATCACGCTGTGTTCCACTTTTCCGAAGATCGACGATCCCTGATTGACCAAACTCCGTTTCACTTCCGCCTTTTCGCCGATGTACTGAGGAAGGCTGCGCGTATCTTCCGAATAGATCTTAAACGTCGAATTCATCTCGTAGAGATCCAAGGTTCGGATATCGTCCACCAAATCCATATTCGCTTTCCACAGCGAAGTGATCGTTCCCACGTCGCGCCAGTAACCGTAAAACGGAAAGGCGTAAATCTTTCGGTTCTTTTTCAAAAAATACGGAATGATGTCCTTGCCGAAATCGTGGGAAGAATCTTCCTGACGGGCATCGTAGCGAAGCGCCTCGACCAACGGCTTGTATCGGAAAATGTAGATGCCCATCGACGCTTTGTTCGATTCGGAATGCTTCGGTTTCTCGACAAACGAAGTGATTTGCATATTCTCGTCCGCCGTGAGAATGCCGAAACGGGATACCTCTTCTTTTTCCACTTCAATCGCGGCGATCGCCGCATCTCCGCCTCTCTGTTTGAGAAAATCCAACATTTTGGAGTAATTCATCTTGTAGATATGGTCGCTCGACGCGATCAGCACATACTCCGGAGACAGGCTTTCCAAAAAGTCCAAATTCTGATAGATCGCGTCGGCTGTTCCTTTATACCAATAGGAACCCTCCTGCTTTTCGCGAGGAGACAGCAGCGTGAACGAAGAATTGTTCCCGTCGAATCCCCAATGCTTTCCGCTGGAAGTATACTGATTCAATTCGACGGTTTCATATTGAGTCAGCAGACCGATTTTGTTGATATTGGAATTGGCAAGGTTGGACAACACGAAATCGATGATCCGGTATTTCCCTCCGAAGTAAACGGCCGGTTTTGCGTTTTTTCGAGTGAGCCCCTTTAAACGCGTCCCCTTACCTCCAGCCAACACCATTGCGACGATTTCATTTTTTTTCATAGTCCTCTCCCCTTTCTGTGATATCCATCGTAATTCGGTAAAGATGTTCGTACAATTTTTGGAATGAGCGGATTTTTGCGTCCAGTTCTTCGCCCGTTCCGCGTTTCAGGAACGAATGCGACAGATTGATCTTCCAAGAAGGAATCAGAAGGATTGTAAACTTCTGAAAGGAAATCACGCTGATCCGAGTTTGACAGTAACGTTGCAGGCGGTCGAATTCTTTCAGAAAGCGCTTGTCGCAAATCGCGTTCGTCCGCTTTCCATAGGCGGAGAGAACCTGAAATTCTTCCGAATAATCGGCCCGATCGTAGTGAAATAACGCCGCCGATTCGTCGAATTCGCTTTCCGCCGACTTTTTCAACATCCCGTTTCCGATGCGAATAAAGTGTTTCCTTACGCGATCCGTATCGAGGATCATCAAGGCGGCGTTTTTTTCTTTTGAAGAGGGAATCCGCAGCTGATATATACTCAGCTCGTATTCTCTTTTCACCGAAAGAACGTATTCCCGTTCCGCTTCTCCGATTCCCGAAAGGCGGTAAATCATCTCGAAATTTTTTGCCGAAAGGTAATCGTTTTCGAAATTCGGCGTAAAATCGTAAAGTTTCAGTTCGTCGAAGAGAATCTTTCGGTAAAACTCCTGATATTTTCTATTCCCGAAAAAATATACGATCAGCATACATAAGAAAGAAAGAAGCAGCGAGACGATGAAGATGAGGACATTGATGAGCGACTGCACCCCGCCGGTCTCGTAGATCGCGGACAGATACGTTTCATAAGGCACGTTGACGTACTGCGGTATCAGATACGCCGTGCAAAGCGCGAAGAAAAAGATCAGAGGGATAAAGAAAGAAAGCCCCGTCTGAATCAGATAATGCCGCCTCAACTCTGCCAAGCGCAAATCGATTACCGAATCATTTTTTTTCATTTCGCGTGTCCTGCAAGTTCATTATAGCACTTTTCTTTAAAAGTGGCAAAAAAAAGAATAGGAGAACCTATTCTCAGAAATAATCTTCCTCTCTTCTCACTTTCTTCTTCTTAAACAGAGCGAAGAAGAAGACGAAGAGAACCAAATACGGAACAAAGCAGAACCAATCGGCCAAAAGGATGTCCGAAACGATTTCGTTGTTCGCTGCGTTGCAGATCAGCGTCATCATCTGCGTGTGAAAGGCGCGGAAGCAACTATTAATGACATCGAATCCTCCCAATACTCCCGGACCGAAATCCTTCACCGAGTTGAGCACGTCGACAACGTTTTGAAGCGACAAAACGAACGCGACGACGCCGCCGAAGAAAGGAAGAAAGAATATGCTCGCCCAGAAACCGCGGAAACGGGCGATCAGAAGCACGAGCAGAATCGGCAATACCATCGCCAAATAATAACCGACGTTGAACAGAATATTGCTGTTCGTCGTTACTTCTTCGGCAATCTCTTCTAACAAAATCATCGGCATAAAATACTCTCCTTTATTCCATTATATCCGAAACTGTCGGATAAATAAACGGTTTTATTTCTTAATTTCAAACGTATCGACAAACGAGCGGTTGGCCTGTCGGGAAACCAGCAAGGTCTTGTCGACGATTTTCGACAGATCCGAAACTTTTTCACTCGGCGCGGAGAGAATCACCTGCAAGCCGAACGATTTCAGAATTTTGATCGACTCGATGATACGCGTCGAATCCATTTTGGAAAACGCCTCGTCGAAAATCACCAGACGGATCGAATTGTTGAGCGAAGTCGCACGGATGCGGTAAAGTTGCGAGAATGAAGCCAGTATCGACACGTAGAACGGCGTCTGGGTCTCGCCTCCCGATTGCTTTTTCATGTTTTTGGCGAGCGAATAGGTCTTTTCTTCCCCTTTGGTCACCATCATGTCGAACACCAAATAGGTGCGATAATCGGTAAACTTCTCCACGTTCTGATTCAAAACGCTGTCCTTATCCTTATTGGAACCGGACAAATCACCGATCAATTTGAAGAGGTTGGCCATCACTTCGCGGTACTTGTCGAGATAGATCTGTTCGTCTTCGCCATAGGTGAGCAGGAGTTCGTCGGTGATCATATCGTAGTATTCGCGATATTGCGGCGCGGGATAGACGACAAACTGATAACTGTCCTGACCGAATTTCGCGTCTTTCAAAGCCTCGTTGAGTTCGTCGATTTGCCCGCGAACCGTCTCGATAGACGTCTTCAATTTGAAGATGAAGTCGTCCTTGAATTCTTTGGTGGCCTTTTCATAAGCGTCTTTGATCTTGACCTGATATTCCGGCAATTTGACATCGCGCAGGTTTTCCAAATCCCGATCGAATTCGAAATTGTCCTCTTTCGTGATGTCGTAGGACAATTTGTACGCCAGCACGTAATCGCGGCGCAACTCTTGGAGCAAATTCATTTGATAGCGGATTTTATTCTGCGTTCTCGTATACAAATCGTCGTATTCGCTTCGGATACTGATCAGAGAGCGCCCCGAATCGACGGCCTCCTGAAATTTCACCAAAGCGTAATCGTTGATGAAATCGGCGTCGAACGAATGGTTGATCTCGTTGAGAACCTTTTCGGAGTTTTCGATTTGATACGGAATCTTGCTCTGTTCGATGTCCTTGATTTCCTGCTTATGCGTACCCTTTTCCAGAATAAGAGCCTGCTTATCTTCCTGCAATTTGCCGATCTGCGCTTCGATACGGCGGATTTTGTTGTCGATATTGGCGATTTCGTAAGATCCGGTGTTTTCCAATTCTTTGCGATATTCCTCCAAATTGCGCTTCAAGCCCGGAAGATTCTCTGCCTCGTCGAGAATCAAACCCGCGGAATCGACTTCGTTGGTGTTCACCGCTTCCAGTTTCGAAGCGAAACTCAGCGTGTCGACAAAAGTTCGGAGAATCGCGATTTCCTCTTCTTCCTCCTGAAATTCTTTTCCCCTGACCGAAATCATCTCCTGAGAGACTCTCCTTCCGAGCAGAGGATATTGATAATTCCGTTCCGGAATGAAGAACGAGGCGAAGTTTCTGTATCCTTCGCACTTCGGCGTAATTCCGTGTCCCGACTCGCGGGCTTCCGCGAAAGTTTCGCATTTGGTCATCTTTCCCAAGAGGAAATTGGAATAGTCGCGCGCGCCGACGTGGTCGGTCAAAATCTCCTCGGCCAAAGAACCCGCGCCGCAGGTGAAGTCCTGTTCGTGCAGTTTCCGGCTGTCGACCAATCCCGTATTGTAATAATTGTGCGCTTTCATGATTTCCGGAAGAATTCGGTTCGCCGCCTCGTAATATTTGTCTTCGACGAAGAGATTGAGTTTCTGACGGTAGATAAATCCCTCGATGGCCTTCACCCAACGCGCCGTACGGACGTCGACCAAATCGGCGTAAATCAGCACATCGACCTTTTCATCGAAAAAATCGCTGAGGCGGTGAGCAAGTTCGCTCCGAATCAGTTTCAGATTGTAATCGTACATCTTTCCGCCTTGCTGCATATCGCTGATCTGCTGGCGCTTTAAGGCGTGCTGCGTGGCGATTTCTCCGAGATGATTTTTCAAAGAAACGTAGACTTCGTTGACGACCTCCTTGAACAGGTGAATCGCATCGCGGAATTGCAAAAGGCTGTCGCTGGAAACGCGGTCCTCGGAAGAAATCACCGAACGGAATTCGTCGGCTTTCGCGATCGTATCTTCGGCGACGCTGACGAGTCTGTCGATTTCATCGCGGTATTTTTTCAAAATTTTCAGATCGCTTTGATCGCTTTCGCAAAAAGCCAGAATCTTCCTCGACGTATTTCCGAAATTGTTGATGTACACCGAAAAATTGTTTCTAATTTGTCCGAGCGAACTCTCCAAATCTCGAATCTTCTTTTCCAAATTCTCTTTGGCATTGGTGAGTTCCAATGTCAGATTGTATGATCCCGAGGAAACTTTTTCGCCGATATAGGACTCTTTCTGCTTGGTCAGCGTATGGATTTCCGCGTCGATTTCTTTTAATTGCGAATCGATTTCGATCAGTCGGTTCTTGTTGCTTTCGACGTCCCTTTGAAGATTCGCGATCTGATCGAGAAAGACCTGATACGTGATTCTCTTGGAGATATAGCTGGCCAAATTGAGATCCTTTTTCTTCGCGGCGTAGTCCTCGTACTGATTGTGAATCTCTTCCAGTTTTCGGATTTTGACCTGCATATTCTCCGCTTCGATTTCCAAGCGCTTGTACTGTTGAATATTCGCCCGCATCGATTCGATGTTGATCTCGTTCGGTACGTCGCAGACGTATTCGGTCAAAAACTGCTCGATGTTGGTAATCGGCGTAAACGATACCGCTTTTTTGAAAAGCGAAAAGTATTTGTTTTTCAGATTGCCGAAGATTTCCTTGATCTTTTCTTGATACTGAACGTTGCTGTCGGCGAAATAATACTCGTCTTTGGTGTAATTTTGGCTGAGGTACTCGGCAAGGGATTTGTAGGCCATCGGAACGCCGAGTTCGACATATCCGTTTTCGGGAATCCGGTCCTCGACGATGAAGAAGCGATGCTCTTCGCTGTTGTCTTCGTAGACGTCGAAGACGATGCCCGTCGTAAACGGCTTTTCATTGAGGTCGTCGTACCATTCCAAGGCGATATAAGAAGTGAAGCGCCCGTTTCTCAGATATTTGAACGAACCGGCACCGTCGTCCCCGATTTCCCCTTTCAAATAGCCTTTCAGAGTACGCCCCGACTTTTCGTTCGCCGCCTTGTTAAAAGTCCGGCCGGAAGTGTCGCCCAAAAGGACGATCTGCATCGCGTCGATCAACGTCGATTTTCCCGCGGCGTTCTGCCCGGTGAGGAAGTTGACTTGGTCGAGATCGAACGTCACGTTGTAGAAATAGTGCCAGTTGATAATTCTTACTTTTTTCAGCAGTTTCATAAATGCTCCTCCCGTTTAGTACATTTCTTCGATTCCCATGCGGGAAATTTCGTCGAAGATCGCGTTGATCTTATCCATATCGATGACGTAGAGAATCGACGGAAGAATGTAAAACGTGAAATTTCTCTCGCGGTATTCGCCGCTGACGCGGTTGATGATATTGTGATTTTCCAAAAAGCGATAGCAACTCGCCATACTGACCGCGCTCGGCTTTTTGTCGGTACGGATCAGCCCTTTGTCGATCAGTACTTTGAGAAGATCGGTGGAGGAAGTAAAGACTTCGGTCGTCATCTGATTCTCTTCGCGGGCGCATTCGTAGAGGTAACGGATTCCGTAGACGATGACCGAGGTCAGAAAGTCGAGACGAACGTGGTTTTCCTGATATTCGTTGTTGATCGAAATGACGCCGAGTCGGCTGTCTTTCTCCAAAGTCCATCCCGAATATTCCAGATATTCGCGAATCGTATCGATATTCCGCTCGCAAAAGGAATAATCGCGGTTGCTCTTCATCATCTTCAAATGGCGGTCGTAAGACTCTCGGAGAATAAACGATTTCAACATCAACGTGTTGACGACGTGCGCAAATTCTTCCTTGTCCGCATTGGTAAATTTCTCATATTCTTCAAAAAACATCTTAGTTCTCCTTCCTGACGTAGCCGAAATCCGGCATATCGAATTTGTCTTCTTTGAGCGTGCGCCCCATCTTTTCCTCGCGTTTTACCGCGTAGAAAGTCCGTTCGTCGTCGCCTTTTACCGTTCCCAAAATCACCATAATAAAATCTTCGACGTTTTTGACGTCGATGTCGGAGACCTTGATCGAGTCGTTGCCTTTAAAAGCTTTTTCCATAAAGTCGTAAATTCGTTCGTCGCTGTATTGATCCATGATATTGAGCAGGGATTGCATCAAGCCTTCGTTGACTTCGTGTTCGAAATCGTCGAGAACCATCGGTTCTCCCTCATAACGGCTGTTTCTCCGATACGGTTTTTGCAGGCTGTATTCGTCGATATAACCCTGCTGATACAGAAGAATCGAATTGTTGACATCTTTGACGACGCTCTGATAATTTCTCGCGTCTTCGTCTCCGTTGATCACTTTCGCCAAGGCCAGAAAGATCGTTTCCAGTTTGCCTTTGATCGACTTGTCGGAGTTGTTGAGATAAATCACCTTTTCCGTCGTCGCGGCCGTGTATTCCGACTGCGCCTTGTCGATGTCTTCCATATCCGTCGTCAAATGCGCGTAAGTGTCGGCGATGTAGTTGACCTTTTTGAGGATGTCGTTCGCGGCTTCTTCCCGCGATTTCAACTGATGATTGTAGATCAGCGCCTGATCGATGAGTTTCTCTCTCACCGCGTCGGTATTCACCCATCGTTTGAGAATAAAATTGATCGGCCCGTTGTAGAGGATAATCGAGTCGTTGGTTTTCAAAGGGTGATAGATCGGATCGACGACGTCTTCTCTGGCGATATCGAAATGCTGCGTCAAAACCTCATTCGGCGTAAAGATGGTAGAAAGTTGTTTGTGAAAGACGCGAATCGAATGGTTCAACTTGGAAACTTCGAGTTCCAGCGACTTGGTGTTGTTGACCGCGTTGACCAGACTCCGATACATGAATTCGTCCTGCGTCTCGTCTTCGTATTGCAAGTCGGCGAACGTCGAATGAACGTATGAAACGTATTTGGACTGGTTGTCCGTGATGAATTCGTAAAGAATACGAAGCATCGAAATCGAATAACTCGGAAGAAGGATGTATTCGCACCCGCTTTTTAATTCGGTGTCGATCAAAATCCAGCCGGTATCGACCAGACGGCGAAGAATCAAATTGGCCTTCGCGCCCAAAGTCGGTTCGGTGAGTAACGTCGTATCGTCGAAATCTTCCTCTTCGATCTGAAAAAGGTTGATTTCGTTCTCTCCGCGGCTCTTCAACAGGTTCAAATAATCGCTCTTTCTGATCCTGTTGCGGTAGATCGTCAGACAATCGTAAAGCGTAACCAACGCGATACCGTAGATGTTTTTATTTTTGCTCGACAAAATACTGAAAAAATTATCGGGAATTTTCGCGAATAAGTTCAAAGTTTTCCTCCAATGGTTAAAACGAAATCTTTTTATTATTAGAATAATAAAATTCTCGCTGACCAAAGAATATTATAAAAAAAAGGGGTTGCCTTTGCAACAGCCCTTTTTATTTTTTACAAAATCGACTTCATTCACGCGGCAATCGTTTCAGATCGAAGAATTCGAGAAATTCTTTCGGACACGGCGAGACGAATTTGAAGTGCTTTTTTCCGTCGAGAGGATGATCGAATTCCAAGATATGCGCGTGCAAACCGAGGCGGTTCAAAGGATCGCTCGCACTGGCGTATTTCTCGTCGCCGACAACCTGATGGGAAAGATCTTTCATATGTACCCGAATTTGATTTTTTCTACCGGTGGAAATGTTCACCCGAAGCAGGCTGTATTCGCCGTTTTCGGCGATGACGCGATAGGAAGTAACGGCCTTTTTTCCCTCTTTTCCCGAACGCGAAGAGTACATTAGATTGGTTTTGGTCGAAAGCAGATACGACGTTCTCGTTCCCTCTTTCTTTTCGAAAATTCCCTCGCAGACTGCGAAGTATTCTCTCTTCGACACGATTTGATTCCACCTATCCTGCAAGGCGTTTTTCAACTCTTCGCTCTTTGCGAAAATCAAGACTCCGGAAGTCTCCTTGTCCAACCGATGGACGACGAAGATCCGCTTTCTCGCGTCGGTTTCCCTCACGTAATCCATCGCCAGACGATAAGCCGTCTTCTCCTTTTCCTTGTCGTCGGAGACGGAGAGGAGACCGTGGGGCTTGTCGATGACCAGCAATTCTTCGTCCTCGTAGAGGATTTTGAGGCGCGCGGAAAAGACTTTTCCCTTTCCCCGCTTCGGAGAGATGGTGACGACGTCCCCTTTTGCCAAAGGAAAATCAAATTGGGAAACCGCCGCACCGTTGATCAACACCTGTCGGCTGACTAACAGCCGCTTGATGTTGTTCCGCGACAAACTCGGATAATTTTCGAGCAAAAAAGGAAGTAATTCCGACGGAGAAGAAACGGGAGTTTCTTTAAACCGTTTCGGATTCGGTTTCACGCGGGCGGATCTTTTCATTTAATGCGTCACCCTTTCCACCGAATAGACATTCGGAACGTTGATAATGGCGTTTTTGATTTCGTTGAGATGATCGACGTCGGCGACATTGATAGTCAGTTGAATCGAAATGGTCGACGTTTCCGGATGTTTCTTCGAGATGATTTTCGAACAGTTGACCTTATTTTGCGCCAAGAGATTCAGCACGTCGACGACGATGCTTTCGCGATCGGTCGAACGGATAATGATCTCCACCGGACAACTCGACGAAAGATAGTCGGGATTCCACGCGACTTCGATCAAGCGCGTGCGTTCCCTTTGAATGTTCGGACAATCTTTTCGGTGGACCTTGATTCCTTTTCCCTGCGTGATGTAGCCGATGATTTCATCTCCGGGAATCGGCGAACAACAATTTCCCAACGTGCAAAGAACGTTGTTTTCTCCCTTGACCAGCACGGCTTGATGGGAGAGAGCCGAACGTTTGAAATTGACGCTCTTCTTGATCACGTTTTCGACATAGGTTTCCTTTCGGATATTCAAAAAAGAAGTGATCGCCGAAGGAGCGAGATTTTTCGTGGAAACGGCGATAAACAATTCGTCCGTCGAAGCCGCCTGAAAGTGTTCCAGAACTTCATCGGTGAGAAACGTCATCATTTTCTGCTCGCTGATCCCGTATTCGCGGAATTGTTCGCTCAGCGACTCTTTTCCCTTCTGGATGTTGGTCGCACGGAGAAAATCGGCGTTCTTTCGCATCAGGAATTTCCGAATATGCGAACGAGCCTGATTCGTCTTGACGATCTTCAACCAGCCTTCGTTTGGACCTTTCGACTGGCTGTTCGTCCGAATTTCGACGACATCTCCGGTTTTCAGTTCCGTATTGAGGGAGACTAAAACGTTGTTGACCAGCGCGCCGACGGCTTGATCTCCGACTTTGGAATGCACCTTGTAGGCAAAGTCCAGCGGAGTCGCGCCGCTTGGAAGATCGATGACCTTTCCGTGAGGCGTAAAGCAATAGATGTTGCTTCCGAAGATTTCTTTCTGCAAGGTGTTCATGTACTCTCTGGCCGGTTCGTCCTCGTTGGAAATCGAGACGAAATCGGAAAACCAGTGAAGTTTTTCCATGATCTCTTTCTGCTCTTCTTTCGGATCGTAGGCCTTGCTCTCCTTGTATCGCCAGTGGGCGGCGACGCCTCCTTCGGCGATTTCGTCCATCTCGTAGGTCCGAATCTGAACTTCGAGAATCGTCGAATCCCGATCGATGATCGTGGTATGGAGGGATTGATACATATTCGGTTTCGGCACGGCGATGTAATCTTTGAACCGACCCGGAAGCGGTTTGTATTCGCTGTGAATCAAGCCGAGAATTTCATAGCAATTCAATTCGGTTTTCGTGATGATGCGCAAAGCGATGATATCGTAAATCTGATCGAGCGTTTTCTCCTTGCTGACCAGTTTTTTGTAGATCGAAGACGGATGCTTGACGCGCGAAGAGATTTCGAAAGGAATTTTGGTCGGTATCAGCATATCGGCGATCTTCTTCTGCAAGTGGCGGATTTCCTCCACGCGGTGTTTCATATTGCTGTCCAGATAAGCGATGATCTCCTGATATTCTTTCGGGTGCAGGTACATAATGCACAGGTCTTCGAGTTCCCCTTTAATCGAACTGAGACCGAGCCTGTCGGCAATCGGCACGTAGACGTCCAACGTTTCTTTGGAAATCGAGATCTTCTTTTCCGGCGTCTGAAATTCCAGCGTGCGCATATTGTGCAAACGATCCGCCAATTTGATGATGATGACGCGAACGTCTTTGGCCATACCCAAAAAGATCTTCCGATGCCCTTCGGCGACGAAGTCCTTGTCGTGTCTCCGATTGTGGGAAAGCGCCTTGATTTTAGTTAGGCAAAAGACGATTTCGGCGATGTCGGCGCCGAATTTTTCGCTGATTTCTTCTTTGGTAACATCGCAGTCCTCGATGGTGTCGTGCAGGAATCCGGCGGAAATCGTCGACGGACCCGCTTGCAAAGTCGAGAGGATATAAGCGACTTCGATCAGATGGGTGATGTAGGAATCGCCCGATTTCCGGAATTGACCGCGATGCTTCTCTTCGGCAAAGCGGTACGCGCTTTCGATCAGATGAACATCGTCAGGTTTGTGAATGTAATTCGAAAATTTATCCTCGACGTCCTGATACGTGTGGTTCACCGTCTGCATTTCACTCTTCGTCCTTTATGTCCTTGTAGATCAGGCAGCGCAGATTGTATTTTTTCAATCTCTCGACACCCGGCAAAGCGGTCAAGCCGATTAGGGCGATCATGCCCGCGACTTCTCCGCCCGATTGTTCGATCAGTTTGGCCGCGGCGTTCAGCGTCCCTCCGACGGCGACGATATCGTCGATGACGACGACTTTCTGACCTTTCTTTATGGCGTCTTTCCGCATATACAGCACATCGGTACCGTATTCCAGATCATAGGTGTACGAGATCGTTTCGCCGGGAAGTTTCCCCTTTTTTCTCACCGGAACGAATCCTTTTTTGATCGCGTAAGCCACAGGGCAGGCGAACATGAATCCTCGCGATTCCGGACCGACGACGATATCCGCGCCCATCTCCGCGGCGATCTCCGCCATCTTCGTCACGGTCGCCTCGAAAGCCTCTGCGTCCGCTAAAAGGGGAGTGATATCCTGAAACTGCACGCCTTTTTTCGGCCAATCCGGCACGGTGGCGATATAATCTTCTATTTTCATCTCTCAGCACCTCGATTCATTATTCATCATAAAACATTTGCGCTTTAACTTGAAGATAATTTTTTGAAATCATTAAATCTCCTTTTTCTCGGAAAAGCATAAGAATAAGTGGGTGATTTCTTATGTCCAACATGTTCTATTATTCGCAAAATCCTTACTATCGGAACATTCCCAACAGCTTTTATTCCTTTTATCCTCGCATGGCGCGAAACGTTCGAGGATCGTTCAATTTCAATTCCATGTTGCAGTCCGCGCAGAAGGGAATCAACACGATCAATCAGATCATTCCGCTTTATAAGCAGATTAAACCGATCTATCAGCAGGCAAAATCTTCCTTCGACGGGCTGAAAAAATACATCGTTCCCCGCGCGAAGCGAACCGCTTCGACATCACGAATGCAGGACAATCGGGTGTATGAAGAAAGAAGAACGGGCAACGCCACCTCTTTCAATTATACCCAAGCCGGTCCCTCAGATCCGTTTTTCTGAAAGCGAAGTCAGCATCTCCTGATCCTTACGAATCTCGATCTCGATCTCCGTGCGCCTCGACGGGGATAATTCCTCGTTTTCCAGCAACCGTCTGTGCGTTTGGATTCTCGCGCGATAAAGGGAAAGAAACGTCTCTTCCTTTTTGACGAGATTGATCGGTCCGTAACGGTATTGCCTGTCGTCGTAAGTCGCTCTTCCTCTTTCAAACAGCATGATCGGATAGAAATGTTCGTCGAAAACGACGGATTCGTCGGCGATGCGGTAACCTAATGCGACGATTCTCCTTCTGACCTCTTCTTCCTTGCTCTGCGGCGAGAGAAGAAAGAAGTCGATGTCGGCGAGTTTTTCTCTCGAAGTCTCGACGATGGAGATCATCAGGTCTCCGCCCATGCCGGCGAGAATGACGAAAGAATATTCCGAAGGAAGTTCTTTCAGCCCGTCGGATAGAGAAATTACGGCTTTTCCTTCCGAAATCGCACCTTTCAGATTCTCTTCGAGTCGCCGATATGGACCGATTTTATTGTCGGAGGCAAAGCATCGCGAAGCCTTTCCCGTTTCCAGAAGATATCGGCACAAAAGCCCGTGATCGGCGCCGATGTCGGCGCAAAAAGCCCCTTTCGGAACGAAAGAGGCGATCGCTTTCAAGCGCGCCGAAAGGCGGATCTTATTCTCCACGGTAATCCCCGAAGCGCTTGGCTCTGGTCGGGTGGCGGAGTTTCCGAATCGCTTTGGCTTCGATTTGACGAATCCGTTCGCGGGTAACGCCGAATTCTTTACCGACTTCCTCCAATGTACGCGGCCGTCCGTCATCGAGACCGTAACGAAGTCGGAGAACTCTCTCCTCTCGGTCGGTGAGATCTTTCATCACCGAATACAACTCGTCTTTCAGCAGCGACTTCGTCGTAAATTGCGAAGGCGATTCGGTGTCCTTGTCTTCCAGAAAATCGCCCAAGTGCGAATCGTCTTCCTCGCCGATCGGCGTTTCGAGAGATACCGGATCCAGCGCGATCTTCTGAATTTCCCGGATTCTGTCCGGAGACAGGCGGCTGGAAGGGTCCATTTTATCGGAAATCTCTTTGGCCGTCGGTTCTCTGCCCAATTCCTGAATCAACGCTCTTTGATAACGAGTGATCTTATTGATCGTTTCAACCATATGCACCGGAATGCGGATGGTTCGCGCTTGATCGGCGATGGCGCGCGTGATCGCCTGACGGATCCACCATGTGGCGTAAGTCGAAAACTTGAAACCTTTGGTGTAATCGAATTTTTCCACCG
Organism: Bacilli bacterium; assembly: GCA_048359995.1. Taxonomy (GTDB): domain Bacteria; phylum Bacillota_I; class Bacilli_A; order RFN20; family CAG-449; genus UBA3210. The sequence goes on from DBGCPK010000003.1 coordinate 188,552, forward strand.
CTTTGATGAGTCCGAGGTTTCCTTCCTGAATCAGATCGAGGAATTGCATTCCCCGACCGACATAATGCTTGGCGATGGAAACGACAAGGCGAAGATTCGCTTTGATCAATTCGTCTTTGGCGTCCTGATCGCCCATCAGAATTTTTTTCGCCAAATCGATCTCTTCGTCCGCGGACAATAGGCGGACGCGCCCGATTTCTTTCAAATACATCTTCACGGGATCGTTGACCTTGATGTTGTCCGAAGCGATGATGTTTTCGAAATCGATGTCGATTTCCTCTTCTTCGACTTCGTCCGGATTGAATTCTTCTGCGAAGAGATCGCTGTCGTCGGTGATCGTCCCCTCTTTCAGATCCTTTTCGTTGAATTCCAAATCGTCGAGATCGTCGTCGGCTTCGTCGGAAACGACTTCAATCTCCCGACTTTTGAAATACTCGATCAATTCCTGAACGTCTTCGTCGGTAAGATCCAAATGCGCGGTCGCGTCGAGGAGATCTTCCTGAGAAATCTGATGATCCTGTTTTCCGATCTTTTCGAATCGCTTCTTGATCTGATCCAAAGTTTCGATATCTTCGTCGATGTCGTCGCGGATTTCCACGATCGAATCGTCGAGCAATTCGTCTTCGTCGTAGATTTCTTCTTCGTCTTTTGCTTTTTTTGCCATTTTAGTTACCTCCTGCACTATCTTTGTTTTTCTTTCGAACGAATTCGGCCAAACGCCTGACTTTTTCCTGTTGAGTGATTTCCAGATTGTCGTTGCTGTACGTCTTTTTATTCCGGATTTTCTCATTTTTCTCTTTCAGCTTCCCGATATATTCTTCCATTCTTTTTTCGCTGTATTCCGGAACGGAATCGGAACGCATATCCTGCAATTCGATCACTTTATTGACCAATGCTCTCGACGCGCCCGTTTCATCGTCGGACAACCTCGTGATGAAGTCGGAGATATCCATCGAATCGCGTTCGGCGTAGTAATCCAGAATATAATCGGCCAAATCCGAATAGGTTTTATCCAAGATGTAATTGTTTCCTTTGTTTTTGTAATCTTCCGCGGCCCTCTTAGAGTCGAGCATGAGGCGGATCAGTCCGTTCAGCAATGCCTGATAGGACGTATACTTTTTCACCGTGTGCGTCTCGGGAATCGGATCGAAAAAGCGTTCCGATTCTCGCGGCTTGTTCGAAATCATTCTGCGATACGTTTCAATCGAAATTCCCGTCAGTTCGCTGACTTTTTGCAAAAGAAATTCCCTATCTATCGCATCTCCGGTTGAATTTGCGTAACGGATGATCTGAACGGAGAATTCTTTCTTTCCCGCGATCGTACTTAAATCGATCCGCTTCTGAAAATACGCCAGAACGAATTCCTCCCGCGTCATCAGCCTTTGCAGGAATTTTTTCAACGCCTCTCCGCCGTATTTCTGAAAAATCTCGTCGGGATCGAGTTGGCAGTCTCTGTAATTGACGACGCGATATTTGATTTTCTCCGCGTCCAGCGTTTCGATCATCGCGAGCATACCGTGCTGTCCGGCATCGTCGCCGTCCAGACAAAGCCGAACTTCGACGTTCAGCTTTTTCAACAATTTGGCATGCTGAGCGGTGAACGCCGTTCCCATCAACGCGACCGCGGATTTCACGCCGATCCGATAGAGGCTGAAAACGTCCATAAAACCTTCGGTGACGTAGACGCAACCTTCGCGCTTGGCTTCTTTCGACGCGTTCTGATAGTTGTACAGCACGCTCGACTTGTTGAAGACGGCGGTATTCAGCGAGTTGACGTATTTGGCCTCGTCGGCGTCGTCGCGGATTCTTCGTCCCGAGAACCCGACGACATCTCCGAATTCGTTGTAAAGCGGGAAAATCAGCCTTCCGCGAAACCGATCGAGAAATTGATTGCCGGCGCGGGTCAGTATTCCTGCCTTGTCCAACGTGTCGATGGAGATATTCTGCCCTCGGAGAAGTTTGATCGAAACATCGCCCCCGTCGGGAGAAAAACCCAAAGAAAAGTAACGGCTCATCTCTTCGGGAATGTTTCGCTTTTCCAAATACTTTTCCGCCTCCGATCCCATCTGCGAGTGAATCAGGTAGGCGTAAATTTCATTGGTTTTCTTTAACGCGTCCAGTATTTTCTTCGTCTCGTCGTCCACTTTTCGGACGGGTCGATCCAACTCCTCGCTCTCGAATCCGATGAGAGCCGCTACTTTCCGAACGGCTTCGATGAAGGAGACTTTCTCATAATCCTGCACGAACGTGAAGACGTTTCCGCCGCTTCCGCAGGAAAAACATTTGTAAATCTGCTTTGCACGGGAGATTTGAAGCGACGGATTCTTATCGTTGTGAAACGGACAGACCGCAAGAAAAGAATTCCCTTTTTTTATCACTTCGATATAGTTGGATATCACGTCCACGATGTCGGCTTTTTGCCGGATTTCTTCGATAATCTCTGGTGAAATCATGTCTGCCTCGTCAGAACCGAATCTTCTCCGAAAGGTAGTTTCTTACCTCTCCGATCGGAATCCGGACTTGCTCCATCGTATCCCTGTCCCGTAGGGTGACGCAACGATCCTCGACGGAATCGAAGTCGAACGTCAGACAGAACGGCGTGCCGATCGCGTCCTGACGGCGATAACGTTTCCCGATCGAACCGGTCTCATCGTATGTTACCGAGAAATCTTTGCACAAATCGCGGAAGATTTCTCCCGCGCTTTCGTTCAGTTGCTTTGAAAGAGGAAGCACCGCGATTTGATACGGCGCGAGGAACGGATGAAGGTGCAGAACGACGCGGGTGTCGTTCGTCAACGATTCGATTTCATATGCGTCGCACAAAGCGGTGAGGACGACACGGTCGACGCCGACAGCCGGCTCGACGCAGTACGGAATATAATTCTCCTTGGTAATCGGATCGGTGTAACTCAGATTTTCACCGGAATGCTCGGTATGCCGTTTCAAATCGTAATCGGTGCGATCGGCGATTCCCCAAAGTTCGCCCCAACCGAACGGAAAACGATACTCGATATCGGTGGTCGCTTTCGAATAGAACGCCAGCGCCGCAGGATCGTGATCGCGGCAGCGGAGATTCTCTTCGCGGATATTCAAAGAGATCAAAAAATCCCAGCAATATTTTTTCCAATAATCGAACCATTTCAGATCTTCGCCGGGGCAACAGAAAAATTCCATTTCCATCTGTTCGAATTCCCTTGTTCGGAAGACGAAATTCCCCGGAGTGATCTCGTTCCGGAACGATTTTCCGATATCGCACAGCCCTAACGGCAACCTTTTCCGCGTGCTTCTCACCACGTTGGCGAAATTGACGAATAATCCCTGCGCCGTCTCCGGACGAAGGTACACTTCCGATTTGCTGTCTTCAGTTACCCCGATATGCGTCTTGAACATCATCTGAAACTGACGGACGTCGGTGAAATCGCTGTTCCCGCAGCGCGGGCAACGAATGCGATGCTCGCGGATAAAGTCGATCATCTGCTCGTTGGTCCACTGACCGACCTCGATACCGGCTTGCGCCTCGATCAATTCGTCCGCGCGATGACGGGATTTGCACGCTTTGCAGTCGATCAAAGGATCGGAGAAATTCGTGATATGCCCCGTCGCCTCCCAGACGCGGGAATTCATGATGATAGCCGGATCGAGTCCGACGTTCATCGGTTGCTCCTGTACGAATTTCTTCCACCATGCCTTTTTGACGTTATTTTTGATGAGAACGCCCAAAGGTCCGTAATCCCACGCGTTGGCAAGACCGCCGTAGATTTGAGAACCCGGAAAGAAAAAACCCGATACTTGCAGGTGATTCACGATCTCTTCGAATTTATTTTTTGCCATTTTAAACCTTCTTCTACTTGATTTTATTCAAAAAATCAATTAAGGAGATAGTAGCAAAAAGAAAAAACGTTTGTCAACCCATTATAAGTGTATTACGAATGCGTCGTCCGGTAAATTTCCAAACTCTTGATCTCGCGAAATCCGAAAGATTCGGAGAGAAAGTCGCAAAGTTCGCGAATCAGCGAAAGCGCGAGTCCCCCGTCGATGACGTGATGCGCCATCTTGTCGAAAGGAACCATGAAGATGTAACGGAACGTTTTCAGGTAATTCTCGCTTCTGAGTTCCGTCGATAGATCGGCGCAATTTCGGCAGATAAATCCGCCTTCCGGAAATGAAACGCCGACGATATCCTTCTTTCCTCGACATCGAACGCAGGCGGAATATTCCAAGTCATAGCCGCTGTGCTTGACGATCTGCGCGAGCATAATCACCGTCAGCGTCGCTTCGTCGAATCCGCGATCCAACAATTCCAGATAGTTTTTCAGATAAGGAAAGATTTCCGCGTTGTCTTCGTCGATGAACTTGACGATCGCTTCGTTGATCAGGTTGACCGAAGAAAGTTTTTCCAGCGATTCGTAAAAATGAGAATATGTCTTGACGCACTTTCCCTGTATCAGCGAAAGTTTGTCCGCTTTGGAATTCAGCGTAAACTGGGAATAAGAAAATGGAAGACAGCAGGACTTGTTCTTGCTGTTGATCGACAAGACCGACCGCGCCAGAAAAGAGACGATTCCGTCTTTGGTGACGACGGAAATCATCGCGTCTTTTTCTTTGTACGGACTCTGCCGGATCACAATGCCTTCCACGTTGAATTTCATCTTAATCTCTATCGTCGTATCCGAATTCTCTCAAATAGTTGTCGCTGTCTCTCCACCGCTCTTCAACGCGGACGAAAGTCGTCAAATGGACTTTTCTCCCGAGAAGTTTTTCGATTTCTTTCCGAGATGCCGTCCCAATTCTGCGGATCATATTACCCTGCTTTCCTACGAGAATCCGCTTCTGCGATTCTCTTTCGCAGACAATCGTCGCGTCGACGGAAACCGCGTTGTTATTTTTGACCATTCTCTCGATTTTAACCGCGCAGGAATGCGGTATCTCCTGCTGAGTCAGCAAAAGTATCTGCTCGCGGACGATTTCTCCGACCAAAAAGGATAAAGGATGATCGGACTTCATCTCGTCGGGATAGAATTTATCTCCTTCCGGAAGAAAAGCTTTCACTTTTTTTAACAGCAGATCCAAATTCACGCCTTTCAAAACCGATATTTCGACAATTTCCCCCTTCGGAAGAACGGCGGAATACTCTTTTTTCAGATTTTCGATCAAAAAGACGTTCGTCAAGTCGATCTTGTTGAATGCGACGATCAAGGGAACTTCGAGATCGCGAAGATGACCGATTAACGGAAGATCTTTTTCGCGCACAAACGGCACACCGGCGTCGATCAAAAGGATTACGCCGTCGATTCCTTCCAGCGAAGCGTAAACCTGACGGTTCATATATCTGTCCAATTTCTGATGCGGATTCAGGAAACCCGGCGTGTCGATGAAGACGATTTGACCGTCCTCGTCGTTGTAAATGCCTTGAATCGAATTCCGCGTCGTCTGCGGTTTCGGCGTGCAAATCGAAATCTTGTTTCCCGTCAACGCGTTGATCAGCGAAGACTTTCCCGCGTTGGTCTTGCCGACGATCGATATAAATCCCGACTTCATACTCACCTTTTCAAATTCGATTCGTCGAAAATATGCGGCAGAAGACCGCGGATATCGGAGACCAGTTTTTCGCCTTTCCGATTGGCGATGACGATCGGCGCGTCGAGAGGAAACAATTCGCTGATGACCTGACGGCAGGCTCCGCACGGATACGGAAGGCTCTCTCCGTCGGCGACAATGGCCAACGCTTTCAGATTCTCTCTCTTATATCCGTTCATATAGACGTGATACAAAGCGCATCGTTCCGCGCACATTCCCGAAGGATACGCGGCATTTTCGATATTCGCGCCCAAAAAAATCCGATTGTCGTCGGTCAGCACCGCCGCGCCGACGGCGTAATGCGAATACGGCGAATACGAGAGTTTTCTCGCTTCGTCCGCTTTTTCGATCAAAACGTTCAAATCCATACATTTCCCCCTATAAGTGCAGAATTTCCATAATCTGATCCTGAATGTCGAACATCGTCTTTTCGTCGCTTTTGCTTTGGTGATCGTATCCCAAAAGATGAAGAAGGCCGTGCGTAAACAGGAAAGCCATTTCTCGATCCAGCGAGTGATCGTACTCCGCCGCCTGCTCTTTCGCCTTGTCGACGCAGATAAAGATTTCCCCCAAATCTCGAGGCATCCCCGATGTCCGGATAATCGGATTCTCTCCTTCCACGCGGTCCTCAAAAGCGAACGAGATGACGTCGGTCGGACGATCGATGTTCCGATACTCGCGATTGATTTCATGAATTCGCGATCGATCGACCAAATTGACTTCGAAGATGAAATAGTCGTCTAAATTCAGATGAGCGAAGATCACTCCGGCCAAATGGGAAAAGTAGTCCTCGTCGTAAACGGATACCTTGCTCTCGTTGTTAAAACTCATTTCCACTTTCATCGTCTGCACCTCTTTTTCGTATAGAGATTATAGCATATCCGAAAAGATATTTACATTTTTATTTTCGATACTTTTTTCGGATATCAATACCATTATGGGAATCGTTCAAACACTTTCAATTTCGCCTTCAATGTATCTCCATAAGCGTTTTTCTTCTTCATTAAAGTTTTCTTCAATGTAGAATCGATATCTCTTTTCTTTTTTCATCGACTCCGCTACCTCAAGAGTACGGCAAATCTTGAATAATGAATTGACCATAATCTTTCCATCACATCAAAATACCGTGCTTTTTCCTCTTTATCAAAAGTCATCTCTTCCTGCAAACTTTCCATTGTACCTAATTCCTTTCCTTAACGTTTGCTAGATATTACCTCTTAAAAAAATAGTATTCAAGTCATATGCAACTTATAATTTTTCAAAAATGTGAACATTACTAAGTAGAATAAAAGAATCCTCCATAAGTGATGACTCTTTTATTAGTCTTTAATAATTCATTAAGCATAGAAAGTAGAGATAAACCATAAATCGTTTGGATCAGTATTTAACACAATGTCATCAATACACAATCTTCCTTTATTTCTATCGCCCGTAGCCGGTGCAGTCATAACAAATCTAATTCCATAAATTCCTTTCCGGCAAGCTGTTTCATATCTGTCTATTTGCTGTGTTCTGACAGAAAATCCATTTGGCAAGTCTCTGAACAAATCCCAATCCAAAGACCAGTCGCCATCGGCGTCCATGACTTCTACAACAGCTGTACAATCAGCACTACTTAAACCCTCGTTATTACTCCATAATGTTATACCAAACATATAGGAATAAACTGGTTGATCAAAAGTCATTTCAAGATAAGCCACTCCAGCGTTTTGTCTTTTTGGAGACAAAACAACATACGAATTTTCTATATATCCGCATCTCAATCGATTAGTAGTAATTGTAAGTCCATGATCGGTAATAGTAGTGGATGTATGGCCTTCTTTATTACTTTCAAAAAAGTATTGTGGTTCAAATCCCCATTCATTTGGCTTTATTTGCACTTTACGATTAAAATCATCTGGCTCATAAAACTCAAATAATTCTGAATAATAATCTCCACTTGAAAAAGATAGAGTTTGTCTTGCGACAATGTAAACATAATATGTTCGTCCGTATATAGAAATTATTTCTGACCATTCACTTCTGGAAAGTGTATATTCACATTGTTCACCACTAGCTGCTATATTATTTTTTCGTAATACTTCTTGCCCTCTTGGATTTAAAAAAACCAAATCAAAACTATCATAATATAGATTGGAACTGCCCATATATGTTGACCACTTAAACGTTGGACATTCATCTAAGTAATTATTTTCAATGCTTACATCGCTAACTGCTACATTATATCGTCCAAGAAGTTTACCCAAGTCATTTCGATTATATCCCTCATCGTATAATCCTTGTAAAAATTGATAAAAATATTTAGGCTTTACCTGTTTTGTAATATTCCACAAATCACTATCAGAAATAGAAAACAAGTCATAACTATCAGTTGTTTTAGAATAAAGTTTATATAATATACTCGTAATAGCAATTTCATCTGCATCGCCTAAATATCCTGTGATTACCCCTAAACCGTTTGTTGTAGCAACGTATGTATCAATATCATAATCAAATCCGCGATATGTGGAATAATTTAAATCTCCAACTGTATTAATTGTTCTAATATCATCAGGAAAAGTAGTTTGAGCAACAGTCGACCAGAATGTTGGCCAACCCTCAGCCCAAGCCAATCTCATTCCTCTATCTTTCGCTGCAGAGAAAAAATATCCTGCATCGTATTGATCATCTATCAAGTTATGGTTAATAAAATGAGTCCCTCCTGGATTGTCGGAAATACCAAAACACTTTTGAACATGATGACCATATTCATGTCCAATTACATCCCAAGAGGCATAAGAAGTCGGATATCCGGCAAGATTAGTTCTTGAAGTAATATAAACATTATTATTACCATCATAGTAACATCCGTTGCTTGGATTGGAAGGATAGTTAAAATTACATTTCGTAATAGAGATTTCGTTATTTAACTTTTTAATATAATTTGAATAGTTATATCCTGCTTGAAATATATGCATTGCCCTTCCAATGTCGCCATCAGCTATAGGAGAAAAAGTATATGAGTAGATAAAATCACCACTACTACCATTGAATTCGTGTGACATTTCATAAACGCCATTATTTGAAACACAGACAGATTCGCCATCACTATAAATATGAACCTTTGGTTTTCCTGATCCAATATACCAAATGTCATTATAACTTATCGCGTAGTTTCCCAATTCATCAGTATATGTACTTTTACTCCACCAACTCCCACTAATAGTTACTTTTACTTTTGCACCTATCAAAGGGTGAATATTATTTTGATCATCTGTCCACCTTAGAGTTCCAGATACACTTCCAACAACTCCAATAGACATTGGTGAAATACATAAATTTTCATTTTCATCACAAACTATTTCTTCATCTACAACCGTTGTGCTGTAATTAACAGCTTGATTTGCTTTTCTTTTTACTACATCAGCCGATAAATTACTTGAAAAATATTCTCCTTTATCATTTTGTGAAAAATACAATGAGTATAATTCTATTTCACCACTAATGGAAGCAAACTCTAATGTGACACTGCTATTTCCATTTGGAACTTTAATAATCACATTAATATGATTGGAATCTATAACATTATAGTTAAGTAATTTAGCCTCCCCCGTAGACTTCAACTCTTTTACAATAAAATTTGTTTCAAAATGATATGTTAAAATATCTTCCATTGACTCTTGCTCGGTATCATTGCACATAACAGAAACATTGGATTGAATATCACAATAATTATATGAGGTTTCTTGAATGTAATTCTGCTTATTTTCATTCAATTGCAATTCAATTTTATTCAATTGTAATATGTAAGAAAAAAACAATACAATGCTTAATAATTTTATATATCTCATAAAACCTCCTGTGTATTTAATAATTCATATTCAAATTCATAAAAAAGACATTTATTATTTTTTGTTTTGAAATATATGACAGAATTGTATGCGCCGCCTTTAAAATTATCGACTAAAACTTCATTTTGGTTAATAAGAACAATCGTATATGTTATTTTCCCAGTTATCAAATTATCAAGTTTTGGCAAATAATCTTTATATGAATAATTAAAATTCACATTACTATTAATCGAAGAAATATATGTTGTAGTAAAATTATAGGTATCATCAAGAAAATTATCTAAATTATGAAAAGACATAGAAATTATTTCCCCATTCAAATCACTTACAATTCTTTCTACAGCAAAATAACCGTAGCCGGGATTTATGCCAAAAACATTTTGATTCCAATCATCCGAAAATCCTTGATAATGTCCTACTCCTACTTCGACAACAATACTATCTGATTCCTGCTCTTGTTTTATAACGCACGAAGTACGCAGGTTTGGAGAAAATTCATCCGTTGCATCATCAATACCAATCGTAAGATAATAATCTATGCTTTGAGTGCAACTTACTAATAGTAATGAAAATGGCAATAAAACCCATAAAGTTTTTTTCATATACTCAACCCTTTTTTATTTAATTATACCATAGCGTATCGTCATTACAATCTTTGTGCTTAATTTTTTTGATACTAAAATTAAATACGTCAAGTGCCAACATAAAATCAGTTTAAAAAAGGAAAAGTGAAATTTAGTGTGACAATAGTATAATGAAGATGGACCTTGCCAAAAAGAAAGGAAGGAAAAGAATGGCAAAAGGAACACATATGACTCTCGATCAAAGAGATACTATCTTAATTGAAATCAAAAAAGGAACAAAATTAAATGAAATTGCTAGGAAGATTGGAAAAGATCCTACTTCGATCTCCAAAGAAATTCGGAAGCATCGTTATGTAAAACAAGTAAAACGCGGTGATTATATTCGTCCATATTGTTGTATTTGTTCAAAAGTAAAGGAATGTAAGAAAACGAAAACGTCTTTTCTTTTATGTTTATCATATCTTATCATCTAAAACATATAGAGTCGAAGGTAAAATTAAGCAAAAGACAATCAAAGATTTTGGATATTTAAAAGACCAAGAGAATCAAGAAGAATTTATGGTTAAGGTTAAAAAATTCGATGAGGACTATAAATAGAGAAAAGGAACTGCTAAAAAAGAGCACAAGGAAAAAACTTTTTGAGGATAATCAATCTGTAAAATACAATTATGGTTATCGATACTTATCAGCGATTTATGATTTTTTGAAGTTAGATAAGTTTTTTGCAAATGTTAGCTTTAAGGGAAATTACGACTTAAATAGAATTTTAAAGTATTTTGCGATACAAAGAATACTGAATCCGGCCTCGAAAAGACATACAACTCAAACCATGAGAAATTTATATGGTAAAGACATTGATTTTGAGCTTGCTGATGTTTATCGATCATTAAATAAATACAGTGAATTGAATACGGAGATTCAAAAATATATAAATGAACGGATTTTATGATGTAACGAATTACTATTGTGAAGTAGATACCCCCGATGAAGAAGGAGGTTTAAGGCAAAGAGGTGTGTCAAAAGAACGCATGACGGATCCAATTATTCAGTTTGGCTTATTTATGGATGAAAAATCAATACCTGTATGTATGAGTATCCTTTCCGGAAATACTTCAGATTCTTTAACCTTTCAACCAACAATGAATAAAATAAGACTGTTTATGTACTCAATTATGGATGTAATCGGCTTTTGTAGCATAACAACTGTTAAACTCGGGTTATAGCATATCCGAAAAAATATTTACATTTTTATTTTCGATACTTTTTTCGGATGCGATGAAAGGCATACCGGCAGGATTTCACGCTTTCGATCTCCTCTTCGCCCAGAACGATCCACCGATTCCCACATTCGAAGAGGCCGAAGGTCATCGCCGCTTTTGCCCCGAAATCCGAAAAAGAGGAATTCAGGAGGCACAGGAAAAGAAGAAGAAAAAAGCCTAAGAAGATCGTCAAAGCGCTGAAAAAGATCCACGAAACCGCAAATTTTTTTGAAATTCTTCCGACTTTCGAATAGGCCTCGCGCGGATATTGCCGTTTCTCTCTTTCCACCCTTGCCGCGCTTTCTTCCATTTGCATCAGGCGGCTTTTGAGAAGCGTTCTTTTCATGAGGAGAATCAGCGCGAGGTAAACGATGAGAAAGAGATTCTTCCAATCTCCGTAGATCAAAAGCGCGATTAGGAAAGCCGTCAGAGAACCATATGCGATCTTTCGACTGCGAAAGCGGATTTCTTCGCTTTTCCAGCGCGATAATTCTCCGACTTCTTCATAAGTCGCGCCGGCGTCGAGAAAGGGGAATACGTATTTCCGATCGACATAGCGCATCAAAGCGAAATTCAAAATCAATTTCAGAATAAAACTGGCGAAAAGGACGGCGACTCCCCCTAAGACGAATCGAATATCCGATAATAGAGCGTTCATCGCCGATAAAACCCCCAAATCGACGATCAAAGAGATCAGATACGCGACGTCATAAACGACCGCGATTCTGAAAACCGGCGGTTTCATTTTCTTCTTTTCCCTCACGCGGATTACGATCAATGCGTATCCGGTAAACAGCGATTCGAAATCGGAAATCCGCATTCTCCTTTCCCCCGATTGCGGATCGAGAAGCCGGACCGACCTGCCGCGCGTTTTCGCGTAAACGACGAAATGCGTCGATCCCGGATTTTGAATCTGCACGATCGAAAAAGGATGCTTTCTCAATTCGCAATGCTCCTTGATTCGAACGCCTCGTGTATCCACGCCGTAAGCGTTCAGAATCCTTTGCATATCGAGAAAATGACGGACTTCGGTCTCGTCCTCATACAGATAACGCTGCGATTTCAGATACCTGCTGAGCATCATTCTCACGCAGGCGGATCCGCAGGAAAAAGGGGAATCCTGTCGGATAAAATCTTTCATATTCCTCACCCGTCAATCTATTCGGCGGCAAGGAGTGAAATTCCTAATAAACGGCGATATTTTCGACCAAAGTGTAATGAATCGACATATTCGCCACGCCGTTTTGATCGGTATAGGAGAGGATGATCTCTTTGTCGATGTATGAGGACGAATCGAACCCCTTGCCGATTTCGTAACGGGCTTTGGTGAGCAGAATGTGGTAAATTTCGCTTTTTTCCATATTCGCCGAAACGCAGGAAATATCGATCCGATTATACGTGTACGCCAGCACCTTTCCCAAAGTTCCCACGACGTACTGCTTGTCTTTGTATGTGATCGTGTCGTCGACGAGCAAATCGCCTTGACGGACGTAATCGTTGACCTCTTTGACGATTTTGCCCGATTCGATCTCGAATGCCTTGATGATTCCGTCTTTTTTGGCGTACATTTTGCCGTTCTTTTTTTCGATCACGACTTCATCACCTTTCTTCTCATAATTGATAAAAATATAAGTCCCCTGCGAATTGACGGAAATCAGATCGACTTTTTCGATCAAATCCATTTTGAGAATCGTCTCCAACTCTTTGAGTTCCCGATTGGAGGGCATCGTCTTCATCGGTGCGACTCCCAATTGCCGAATCGTCTCCCGAATATAGGCGTTGATCGAATCGCTGTTTCCGTTGATGCGTATGGTGTAAACCCGCGTATTCAGAAATCCGTAGAAACAAAAAGAAAGAATCAAACAGGCAAAAGCCAATTTGTGCAGAAGTAACAAGTCGAAAAAAGCGCCGATTCCGTACTTTTTCAGGACTTTCAGTTCCAAATAAAAGCGAGATATTTTTTTGTAATCGCTCTTCGTTATCAGGAATCGGAAAACGTAAGTATCTTCGATTTGAAAATCGAAAATCCGAATTCCGTGATGAAAACAGGAGGCGAGGAACGCTTCTTTGGAATAATAAGTTACCCGACACAGATAATACGTTCTCAATTTAATCATCGTATTTCAGCGATTCAACTTTCCCTTCGAGGTCGATTTCTTCTTTGGAAAAAAACTTCATCCTCAGTTCTTCTCCGACGATGACGAGCGTGCGTTTTTTCATCGCGACGATCACCTTTTCGCCGCTGATAAGGACGATTTTGACAAAGCCGCTTATCTTGCAATGGCGTTCATCTAAAAAAATCAATGGCCTCACCCGTACAAGTATATGAACGAGGCGCTCATTTCAAAACTTCGAATTTCATCCCCTGCAATTTCATTTCCGAACAACTCTCTTCGACCAGCGAACGCAATTCTTCGGTCATTTTCTTATGTCCGACAGGATACGGATACGCCGATTTCAATTCCTTGATCTCGTAATTCGAAGAGACGAACGTCTTCAATTTCTTTTCCTTTCGATAGCGGAACACGGGTAAAAGCAGATCCATCAGAACGAATTCGCTTTTGAATTCCTTTCCCAAATCGTCCAAAAAGAGGTATTGCACCTCCTGCATCTCTTCCAAGTAGTAGCGGAACATCGTCATGTTGTCCCGAAAGCAATTCTGCATCGCGGAAAATTCGTTGCCGCAGTCGATGAAAGAGATCGACTTTGTCGACGGTTCTTTCGCCAAACGGACGGCAAAAACCGAAAGAAGAAAGGATTTCCCCGTTCCCGGATCTCCGCATAGATACAATCCCTTTTCATCAGGGAAACCCCGAACGATCTCGTTCATCTTCTTGACGATCGGATACCGCGACTTGGCGAAATACGACAGGCAGTCTTTCATTTTATATCCAAACGCCGTTTCTTCGAATTGACGGGAAACGAATTTCTTTTTGAGAAGGTCGACTTCGTTCTGGTAAGGGCATTTCCGATAATTCACATCGACGCGGTCGCCTTGGATTTTCAAGAAAATCTGCAAGTGATTGCTCTTTTTCGCGCATTCGGAAAGACCCGTGCAATCCTTGCAAAGATCCTTGTCCCGCTTATATAAATTGAAGTAATAGACATTCTTTCTCACGAATTCCGGCGTAATCTCTCCAAGAGCGATCCGTTCGGCGATTTCGGGATCGGCAAGCGCTTCGAGCGACTTCGCCTCTTTGATTTTTTCGAGTTCTTCCGCGTCGATTTCAGGCAAATCGATTTCCATCATTCATCCCCCAATTCCTTGATTAAATCGTCCACGTCGCTTTGGGAAACTTCCTTTTCTTCGTCTTCGTCGACAAGATTCTTCGCCTTTCTCTTCTGATTCTTCTTGGTTCGGTAGAGGTAATTCATCGCGTCAAGCGTCGTCTGAATTCCTTCCCTTTTCAGCGAAGAAGCGATCTTCATCACCAGATTATAGGGCAGCGTGTTGTCGTAATTTTCCAAGACGTAGGAGATGATCGGATTGATCACCTGAGAAGAAAATCCGTAGGTTTCCATCAAATCGTTCAAAAGGCGAACGTCGCTCGGCGAAGGTTTGCTGTGATTCTGCCTGTACGAAAGAAAATCGAGCGCCGAGGTACTCGACATCAACCCGATAAGCTGGGCCTTTCTTCCTTTTCCGTCGTAAATCTCTTTGGATTTCACCTCCGATCGGCTTATTTCGGGAATAAACCGATGATCTTCCAACGAAAGTTTTTTGACTTTTTCGAAATCGATGCCGCTTTCTCCGAAGCACCGCGAAACGATTTCACACATCGAAAGTTCTTCGATTCCGTAAAGCAAAGCGATTTGGACGATCGCTTCCAAATCGTTTTTTTTCAGCGACGATCGACGAATCCGATATTGCTTTTCCAATTCGTCGAGAAAAGCGCCGCGATCAAACCCTTCGGTGATGTCCTTGCTCTTTCTCGTATAGGTCGTATCCGCGTCCAGACGGGCCAAAAAGGCGGAGGAATCCAAATCCGGATGAAAGACCTCGTTGAACGAACAGGTGATTTCGCTGTATCCTTCCAATTTCAGTTCTTTGGATTTGTAGAGATTGGCGATACGGTTGGCCTTCTTGGCGCCGATCGCGCGAACCAGCAATCCTTTGAGAAGCACGTCGGCAAAGAAATCGCTCGGACTTTTCGGCGCGAAAAGAAGGATTTTATAGAAGGCCTGATCGGTTTCTCTTTTGTAGAACGTCTGAACAAGACCGATTCCTTCCAAAAGTTTCCGCGCTTCTTGCAGTCGATCGAGAGTGATATCCATCGCTTCGATCAAATCTTCGCAAGAGGAAAACGGCGTAACTTCCTGTTTTTTGAATTCCGAATATAGGGAAAAATACAGCCCCACCGCGCCGTGTCCCAAAATCGGTTGATACAGCGTAACCATCGTCTCGCGATCTGCCGGAGAGATCATCGACGCGAGGTAGACTTCAAAATAGTCTTCTTTGCTCAGGTAAATCATGCTCTCTTCCCCCCCTTTTAATAGTTTAATGGATTCCTTGACGAATTGAAAGCGATTCGCCGATTTTAGGATTTATTTATTTGATTTTATCGATCAAATTTGTTTTATTTGTCCGCGCGTTTATTTATAATAAAAATTGTCGAAAACAAATGGAGGTTATGTGAAATGATCAAAAAAATCGGCGTTCTGACTTCCGGAGGAGACGCACCGGGAATGAACGCGGCTGTCCGCGCGATTATCCGCGCAGGATTAAACGCCAATCTGGAAATGTACGTCATCTACAATGGCTATAAAGGTATCATCAATCGAAGGATCGAAAGAGTCAACCGCAGTTTCGTCGCCGAGATTATCAATCGAGGCGGAACGAAAATCGGTACCGCGCGGCTACCGGAATTCGCTACCGACGAGGTGCTGGATCAGGCCGTCGCCATTCTCAGGGAATACGGCATCGACGCTTTGGTCACCATCGGCGGAGACGGAACGTACAAAGGCGCGCTGGCTCTGTCGCGAAAAGGAATCCACTGCGTGGCTCTTCCTGGAACAATCGACAACGACGTCGCTTCGTCGGACTTTACGATCGGCTTTTCCACCGCATTGCAGACAATCGTCGACTGCGTGGATAAATTGAGAGACACTTCTTCTTCACATCAGCGTTGCTCCGTCGTCGAGGTGATGGGACGCGAATGCGGCGATTTGGCCGTTTATGCTTCTCTGGCCACCGGCGCCGACCTCGTCATCACCAAAGAAAACCGAATGAGCGAAGAAGAAATCCTCAGCGATGTCAAATCGCAGGTGGAAATGGGCAAACACCACGTCATTATTCTGGTTACCGAGCATACGCTCGATGTCAGCGATTTGGCCGTCAAGATTACCGCGCACTGCGGAATCATCGCCAAATCCGAAGTTCTGGGAAGAATTCAGCGCGGAGGCACTCCGACGGCGATGGATCGTTATCTCTCTTCTGCCATGGGGGTTTTTGCCGTCGATGCCCTTCTCGAAGGAAAGACCGGTGTCTGCATCGGAATCATCGACAATCACCTGCAAGCCACGCCGATCGAAGAAGCGTTGAAAATGCGCAATAAACCGAACACGATTCTTAGAAATATGCTGTTCAGAACCCGATAGGGAGGTATCGACAATGAATATCGCAAAGAAAACCAAAATCGTCTGCACGATCGGTCCTGCCAGCGACGATTTCGAAACCTGCCTGAAATTGTTCAATGCCGGCATGAACGTCATGCGCATCAACTTTTCTCACGGCGATTACGACGAACACCTGCGGAAGATCGAGATTGCCGATCGCCTTTTCAAAGAAAAAGGAATCATCATTCCGGTTATGCTCGATACCAAAGGGCCGGAAATCCGCACGCATGATTTCGAAAACGGTCAAGCCAGCATCGAGACCAACCAGAAAGTCGTCATCTCGATGAAGCCGGTTTTGGGAACGAAAGATAAGTTTTCCGTCACTTACCCGCAACTATTTGACGACATCGAAGTCGGTCATCGCGTGAAACTCGACGACGGAAACCTGACGTTGGTCGTCAAAGAAAAAGACGAAAAGAACCGCGAACTGATTACGACGAGTCTGAATCACCACGTGATCAAAAATAAAAGAGGCGTCAATTGTCCCGATACGATGATCAATCTCCCTTACATCTCCGAAAAGGATCATTCCGATCTGGTTTGGGGATGCAAGCACAACATCTCTTTCGTCGCGGCTTCATTCGTGAGAACGCCGGAAGACGTATTGGATATCCGGAAGATTCTCATCGAAAACGGACGAAAAGATATTCGCATCATCTCCAAGATCGAAAATCCGACCGCCGTGCGCTTAATCGACGAGATCATCAAAGTCAGCGACGGCATCATGGTCGCACGCGGCGATTTGGGTGTCGAAGTCCCGGCCGAAGACGTCCCCGTCATTCAAAAAGAAATCATTCGAAAATGCCGTATCGCCGGAAAGCCGGTCATCACGGCCACACAAATGCTCGACTCGATGAAATCGAATCCGAATCCGACGCGCGCCGAAGTCTCCGATGTCGCTAACGCGGTTCTCGAAAGCACCGACTCCGTAATGCTCTCCGCCGAATCCGCTTCGGGAGAATATCCGGTCGAAGCTTGCGCGATGCAGGCCAACATCTCTTCGAAGATGGAAAACTACCTTCCGTATGAGAAACTGGCTCAGGAAGCTTTCGAAACTTCCAACAAAAACAACAACGACGCGATCAGCAATTCCGTCGCCAACACCGCGCTTTTGATCGGCGCGAAATTGATCGTTTGCCTGACGGAAAGCGAAGAGACGATTTCGCGAATCGCCAAATCGCGCCCCTGCTGCCCGATTCTCTCCGTCAGCAACGATTTAAGCATATGCAAAACGAATTGCCTGATCTGGGGAGTTTATCCGGTTTATATTCCGTATCTTCCGCAGTTCATCGAAGAGATGGAGGTTCTCGCTCTTTTAAAGGCGCGCGAACTGAAAATTCCGGCCGGAAGCCAAATCATTCTCACCGGCGGAACACCGACGGGAACCAATAAAAATAATTTCATGAAAATCATCACAGTCAACGAATTCAAGGAGGTAGATCTGTAATGGAATATGTTATCGCCATCGACCTTGGCGCGACCAATCTCAGGGTCGGCATCGTTTCGTCGAATCTCGACATCATCGAAGTCAATCGCGAACGAACGATCAAAAACGACAAAGACGCTTTGATCAAGCAGATTTGCCGCTTGATCGAAACGCTTCCTTACGAAAAGTACGGCGTCAAAAAGGTGGGGATTTCCGCCTGCGGTTTGATCGAAAGAAATTTCATCAAAATTCTTCCGAATCTCGGGATTCGCGATTTGGATTTGAAGAAGATCATCGAGGAACGCTATTCTTTCCGTTGCGAAATCAAAAATGACGCCAATTGCACCGCTTTGGCGGAAGCGACGTTCGGCGCGAGCAAAGACGTTCCCGATTCTTTCTTCGTCACGATTTCATCCGGTATCGGCGGTTGCCTCATCTACGATCATCAAATGGTCGATCTGGCCTTTGAGATCGGTCATACGCTCGTCGGCTATCGCCACCAATTCGAAGAATTCGAAAAGATCGCTTCGGGCAACGGCATCGTCAAACTCTGCCGCGACAACTATCTGATCGTCGAAAACGCGCAGGAATTTTTCTCTCTTTGCCGAGCGAAAGATTCGACCGCGCTCAACATTCTCGACGAATGGAAAAAGATCGTCTCCCTCTATCTTGCCAACCTGCAAATGGAATACAACACCGACAAGATCGTTCTTTCCGGCGGTGTAATGAAATCGAGCGATCTCTTTCTCGACGATCTAGAAGTCAAAGCCAATGCGCTCATCGAGCGTTTCCCTTTGAAACCGGTGAAGATTGTTCTCGCCCAGTTTGATCAAGACGCCGGTTTAATGGGTGCTGTCAGCGTCGCATTGCATATACAATAATCCTTATGCAGTCGAAAGCGGAAGAACATGGTATCTTTCGCTTTTTTTTATCCTCGTTTGGATTTCACAACGCGCGTTTCACTCGGCGAGTGATCTTGTTATTTCGCGGTAAGACCTTTTCATTGTCTTTCAGAAAGCGTAAAGTGCGGAAAGTTATTGCAAAACCATCTTGATCGTGTACCCTTCCTTTTGGTAAAATAAGGAAAATATCAAACCTGCCTTTAGGCTAGAGACCAAAAATATAGTGTTAAACTAATCAAAAAACAATTCAGCATTAAGAATATTCAAAACATCTTTTTTTGTAAGAAGAACATTATCTAACTTAGAAAGAG
>DBGCPK010000004.1:0-10529 GCA_048359995.1 Bacilli bacterium
ACGTTCACGGATAAAGAACTGACTTTGACTTTGGATACGACGATCGACGCGCGTTACGTGAAAATGGTCGTTTCGGACTTCGAGACGAGCAATTGGGTCGTGGTCAGAGAATTTTCCGCGGAAAAAGCGGCCATCAAAGTGGAAGCCGTTACCGATAGATGGGGTTCGGAAGAAGACGGAAATCAAGGTGTCAGCGCCGAAAACGTCACTTTTAACGACGACGGATCGATTTCGGTTCGGATGAACGGCGCAGATCGGATCGGAGGCGTGGTGAAATCGACCGAACGATTCGATGAGGGTTCTTTCGAAATCGTCGCATCCACGACGGCGACGAGCGGCGTGGCGACGGCGTTTTGGCTCTACTATAACGACGGCGTCAACAATTACGAAATCGACATCGAGATGTGGGGAGATAACAACATCTGGTTGTCCTCGTGGATTACGGAAAGCGACTATAAGACGACGAAGTTGACTCTCGACTACGCTTTGTCTTCGAACGTTCTGCATACTTACCGCATCGATTGGTACAGCGGAACCAAAGTCGAGTTCTATGTCGACGATACGCTTCTGACTACGATTACCGAATACGTTCCGACCGAGCCGATGTACATCTATATGGGCGGATGGTGTCCGGATTGGGCGGGCGATCCTACCGATTCGGAATCCACGATCACGATTGAAAGTTTCTCTTATAGGGAATGGTAAAAAAGATGAATAAGATCGTATTCGGAACAGGAGGATTTCGCGGCATCATCGGCGATGATTTCCGGAAAGAAAACGTCGTTTTGGTCGCACAGGCGATCAGCAACGTCATCAAAAAGAGAAAAAGCCGGAAAGAAGTCGTCATCGGCTACGATTATCGCTTTCTTTCCGAAGAAAGCGCCTTATGGATCAGCGAGGTTTTCGCGGGAAATCGCATTCATTGCCTTTTGTCCAAAGAACCCGTGCCGACGCCGGCGGTGATGTTCCTAAGCAAAGAACTCGGAAACGACTTCGGCGTGATGATTACCGCTTCGCACAATCCGTATTCGTTCAACGGAATCAAGGTGTTTCAAAAAGACGGCATGGATGCCGACGTTGCTTTGACCGACGAAATCGAAAGAGAGATTGCGGTTTTGCGAAAAATTCGGAAAACGGAAAAGTACGACGCGGACTACGGGAATTACGTGTCCGAAGTGTCCTTCCTGAATTTGTATCTGGAATTCGTCGGAAAATTCGTTTCACCCGAAATTCAAGGCAGTCCGGTCAAAGTTCTTTTCGACGCGATTTACGGTACGGGGGGATTGACGATCCGCCGCTTGGCGAAGAAGTACGGATTGAAAAACGTCCGTTCGATCCGTTCCGTCCGCGACGCGTGGTTTCACGGAGAATTGCCGAATCCGACCCGAGCGAATATGCTGAAACTTTCCGCGAAAGTCGTGAAAGAGGGCTATGATTTCGCGTTCGGTATCGACTCCGACGGGGATCGGTTGGGCGTCTTGGACGAAAAAGGAAATTATGTGGACAGCAACGAAATTTTAGCCGCGCTGTACTATTATTTGGTGAATTATCGCGGAGAAAAAGGTCCTTGCGTGAGAAATATCGCCACCTCGAATCTTCTCGATCGCGTGAGCGAGAAAATGGATTCCCGTTGCTATGAGGTTGACGTCGGTTTTAAAAATATTTCTTCCGAAATGAAGAGAACGAACGCTTTGATCGGCGGGGAATCTTCCGGAGGTCTGACGATCCGCGGATATCTTTACGGCAAGGATTCGACGTTCGCGGCGATGCTGTTCACGGAAATGGTGATCGTGATGAAAAAGCCGGTTTCCGAAATCATTCGCGAAGTTAGAGACTTCGCGGACTTTCACCACGTGATCGTCGAGCAGACGTTCTCCTATCGGCGTGGAATTGATATCGGGTCTGCACTTTTGGAAAGAATGCCGGAATTCGATGTTCCTCCTCTTTCGATTGTACGGCTGGGGAAAAACGTGAAATATCTCTTCGACGGGGATTCGTGGGTGCTTCTCCGCGTATCGGGTACCGAACCGGTCGTTCGCGTTTTCGTGGAAACGGATAATCAAGACAAGGCCGACGATTATCTGAAAATCGTCGACGGTTTCATACAGAGTTTGGACGGAGTGTGTGTGTAATGGAAAGAAACCAGAATTTTTGTTACGAAATCAATAAATTATTCCGAGAGATTCGCGCTTTCGAAAGCGGAAAAACGGATTTCAATGCGTTGCCGAGTCGTACCTATTTCATGCAGGACGACCGAATTCTAACTTTGGAAAGAAGGGACGGAGTGTCCCGTTTTCCATATGGGAAGGACGGCTTTACGCTTTGGGTGTATTCTTCCGGATATATCAGCGTCAACGAATCGACGTTCTATTTGATTCTTCCGTCCGAAGAGGGCAAAGAACCCTATTTTTCCGTCATTGCCGGAGAGGAAGAAAAAAGCGGAGAGTATTCCTATCATTCGATTCTGCGCGCGGGAAACCGCGAAAAGAACTTTCGCCGGTATACCGTCTTCGGCAAAGACGCCGCGTATTTTCTCTTGGAAACCCGAAGAAATCGCTTTGCAATCCGCCTGTTCGTCGACGAAAAGAAACGGGTAATCCTGACTCTTTATGCGAAACGATATCGAAGCGGAGAAGGGAGAATCTATCTTTCGACTTACGTCAACGGGCTGTTCAAGTTTTCCAACGGCGAGTCGATGGAAACCAAGTGGTTCAAGAAAGTAACCTATCGGGACGGCGTTTTCGTCTTCGATTCGCCGGAAGATATCGATCGGGAGCATCACGTCGAGAATTTCGGCGTCTTGCGGAGAAGAATCAACGACGCTTGCGAATCCTGCTATAACACGACTTCCAGAAGCGAGTACGCTTCTTCTAAGGAAAGGTCGATCTACGCTTCGGATCATCTGATTCGCGGCGCTTTCCCTTTTCAGAAAAGCGTTACGCACTTCGTCGACACGGGGATCGCCGGAGATCTTGTAACCTATCTTCTCGATTCGAAAAAGCCGATCACGGAAGATTATATTCTCGAATATACGCACGACAAAGCGCAGGCGGAAGCGATTGCCGAACGACCTTTCGAAGAAAATCCGGAGTCGGATTTGATGAAAATCCGTCGGACTCTGAAACGGAAAGAGAAAAGTCCGGATATGCTGAAATTCGAATTCGGCGCGTGGGAAAATTCCGCGCTTTCCGAAAAAGTGCTGAATCCGTTTCTCCGTTACGTGATCTATCAGACCGAATACTGCGGTTTATGTAAAAATTCCGGTTCGCTTTTTTTAGGCGTCCGCGACGTCATGCAGCAGATCGAGGCGGCTTTAATGTGGAATCCGAAAGCGTGCAGAAAGAAAATCGTCGAAGTGATGGATTTCATCTCTCCGGAGGGAATCGCGCCGAGACAGTATTCTCTTCCTCCGGAAGGAAATCGCCCTCGGATGGACCTGCGGCTTTTTATCGATCAGGGCGTGTGGATTATTTCCACGATTTACGCTTATCTGGCTCATACCGACGATTATTCGATTCTCGAAGAAAAAGCCCGTTATTGCATCCGCAAGGGAGGATACGGAGAACTGACGAGAAGAAGAGAGTCGGTTTTGGAACATATGAAAAGAATTATGGCTTTCCTGACGGAATCCGTCGATCCGGAGACATCTTGCCTGAAAGCCCTGTACGGGGATTGGAACGACGCTTTGGACGGATTGGGAGTTTCCGCGAAAAAAGACGTCGAATACGGGAACGGAGTTTCGGTGATGGCAACGCTTCAATTTTACAGGAATTTGGCGGAAATGAGCGATATTCTTTCGCACTTGGGAAAAGATGAGGATTTGATCTCTTCGTATCGGCAACTTCGGGAACGGATTGCGGAGGGAATTCAAAAATACGGCATCGTCTCCGAGCGGGGAGAAAAGAAAATCCTGCACGGTTGGGGGGATAATCGAAGTTATCTCGTCGGAAGTTTTTCGGATTGCGACGGAAAAAGCCGCGATTCGCTGACCGCGAACGCGTTCTATTACATTTCCGGAATGAATCGGTTGGACTTATGGGATAAGGTCGATACGTTGAAAGCCTATCGTCGTTTGGATTCGAAATACGGATTGAAGACGTTCGAACCTTATTTCGAAAAAGACGCGAAAGGCGTCGGAAGAATAGTCAATTTACCGAAAGGAACCGCGGAAAACAGCGCGACCTATATTCACGCGACTTTATTCGGCATTTGGTCGTTATTCTTGATGGACGAAGGCGAAAAAGCCTTCGAACAGTTGGAAAAGGTTCTACCTCTCCGACATGAAAAAATTTCGACTTCGCCTTTCGTGATGCCGAATTCGTATTCTTACAATCCGGAAGAAGATATGGACGGAGAATCGATGAGCGACTGGTATACCGGCAGTGCGAATACGCTGATCAAAGTGCTGGTTCGGGGATTGTTCGGCGTCGAAACCACGCTGGACGGCGTCTTTATCCGACCGTCTTCCTATTTCAAGACCGAGACGGCTTCCCTTTCCGTCTGCATCAAAGGTTGTCGTTTCCGCATCGTATATCGGGGGAAGAATCATCGCGCGGAACGAATGGTTTGGAAAGAGAAAACGGCGAAAGTCAGGCAGGGTATGTATTTCGATAACGAATGCTTGAGAAAGAACAAAGAAATCGAAATCGAAATCGGCGAGGAGGAAATATGAAATTCGAAGTATGGAGTGAAGAAGAGATCGGAAAGAAGATCGGCGAAGAGATCATCGAACTGATTCATCGAAAAGAAAACGCGGTTTTAGGTTTGGCTACCGGTTCGTCTCCGACGTGCGTTTACCGTTATCTGACGGAGGCGTATAGAGAAAGAAGGGTGTCTTTTGCCAAGGTAACCACGTTCAATCTCGACGAATACATCGGGCTTCCGCCCGATCATCCGCAGTCATATCGTTCGTTTATGAATCGTCATCTTTTCGATTGCGTCGACATCGATTTGAAAAATACGCACCTTCCGAGCATTCGGGACGGCGAAGACGCGTATCTGCATTACGATAAACGAATCGAAGAAGCGGGGAACATCGACTATCAGATTTTGGGGATCGGGTCTAACGGTCACATCGCTTTCAACGAACCGGGGACGCCTTTCGACAGTCTGACGCACATCGTCTATCTGAAAGAATCGACGATTTCCGACAATGCGCGATTTTTTGCTTCGCGCGACGAAGTGCCTGTTTCGGCCGTTTCGATGGGGCTTTCTTCGATTCTGAAAGCCAAAAAGATCGTGCTGATCGCTTTGGGAAAGAACAAAAAGGAAGCGATTCGGAGACTTTACGAAGACGATCCGTCCGTCGAACTTCCGGCGTCGGCGCTGAAATACCACAAAGACGTCACGATCTATTGCGATCCCGATGCCGCGAGCGGGATTCTGTCGAAGGTAAAAGACTATGCAAGGGTTTAAAAACAGTCGGGTTTACGTGGAAGGCCGCGGCATCGTCAAAACTTCCCTCGGAATCGAAAACGGAAAATTCGTCTCTTTTCGGGAAGATGAAAGATTTCCGCAACTGGACGACAAATATACGATCATACCCGGTTTGATCGACGAGCATACCCACGGGGGTGCCGGATTCGATTTTATGGATGCCGGCGAAGAAGGAATCCGTACGATCGGGGAAAATTTTTTGCAGGACGGCGTCGTAGCGTATTTGGCGACAACGATGACGATGGAAAAAGAGAGAATCGAAAAAGCGTTGAAGAGAATCGGCGCTTATACCTGTTCTCCTTTCGAAGCGCAGTTGTTGGGAATTCATCTGGAAGGACCGTTCATTTCGCCGTCTTTCTGCGGGGCGCAAAATCCCGAGAATATCCTGAAACCGGAAACCGCTTTGATGGAGAGATGGATACGGCTTTCTTCGGAAAAAATTCGATTGGTCACTTTCGCACCGGAAGAAGCCGAAAAGGATTTTTACGAATTATTGGAAGCGCACCGCATCGTGAAAAATGCGGGGCATACGGCCGCGTCGGCAATAGAAGCGGAGAAAGCGATTCTCCGCGGCTTAAACGGAACGACGCATACGTATAACGCGATGAAAGGAATTCATCATCGCGATATCGGTACGACCGGAACGGCGCTTTTGAACGATTCGCTGTATTGCGAAATCATCGCGGATCGGATTCACGTATCCGATCAGGCCATCGCTCTTTTGCTGAAATGCAAGCCGAAAGAAAAGGTGATTCTGATCACCGATTCGATGGAAGCAAAATATCTGAGCGCGGGAAAATACGCTCTGGGAGGACAGGAAGTTTTCGTCGACGGGACTTCCGCGCGTCTGAAAGACGGGACTCTGGCGGGATCGATTCTCAGGCTGAACGTAGCGTTGAAGAATATCCGCGATATTTCCCATCTGCCTCTGACCGACGTCGTCGACATGGCGAGCATCAATCCTGCTCGGAATCTGGGAATTCAAGATCGGAAAGGTTCGATAAGTCTGGGAAAAGACGCCGATTTCGTCATCATCGACGAAGATTTCGACGTTTATGCGACGTACATCGCAGGAAAAGAAGTGTACAGAAAGGAGATCACAAAATGAAAAAAAAGTTCGGGTTGTTCGCATTGATTTTCGGAACCGTTCTTTCTTTGGGCGTCAAAGAGAGCGTACCCGCTTTCAAAAAGACGGGCATTTTGAAAACCAATGACGCGGGTACTTATTCTCCGGGTCTGACTTTCGATCTCAGCGAAGACGGCACGTATTACATCGTGTCCAATCGATTGAATCGACTTACAAACGGAGATGTCGTCATTCCCGAAACTTACAATTCGCTACCGGTGAAAGAGATCCTTTCCGAAGGCTTTGCCGAGCGGACTTGGATCAAATCGGTATCGATTCCGAAAACGATCGAGAAGATCGGAGCGGGCGCTTTTTCGCAGACTTCGTTGGAAAAAGTCTATTTCAACGCGGAAAATTGTCAGGACTTCAACGCGCGGAACTGGGTCTTTTATCCCGGATCCGGTCAGAATATCGCCTTGACGATCGGAAAAGACTGCAAACGGATTCCTTCTAGAATGTTTTTTCCTTTGAGTACGGTGCCGAGTCTGACGCCGAGCGTGAGCAGCGTTTCTTTCGAAGAA
Organism: Bacilli bacterium; assembly: GCA_048359995.1. Classification (GTDB taxonomy): domain Bacteria; phylum Bacillota_I; class Bacilli_A; order RFN20; family CAG-449; genus UBA3210. Next base: position 7,084 of record DBGCPK010000004.1, read on the forward strand.
GGCGCGGTTTTGGAAGAAATCGGTGATTATGCGTTTTACAATCTGAACGGATTTTCTTCGATTCGGTTGCCCGATTCGCTGGAAAAGATCGGGGATTACGCGTTTTTTGGAAACGGGCTGATCTCTTTGACCTTTCCCGACAGCCTGAAAGAAATCGGCGCGCATTCTTTCGATCATTCGGGTTCATTGGAATCTGTGCAAATATCCGGAAATCTGGAAAAAATTTCCGACGGAGCATTCCGTTTTTCTCCTTTTTTGGAAGAACTTATCCTGCCGTCTTCCGTCAAAGAAATCGGCAAGGATAGTTTCCGCTATTGCTACGGGCTAAAAACGGCCGATTTGAATGCGACGGAAATCATCGGCGAATCGGCGTTTGAAGATTGCGTTTCATTGGAAACCGTTTCTTTCTTAGAAGCGGTAAATATCGCGGAACGGGCGTTTAAAAACTGCGCTTCGTTGGTTCGTTTGACTTTGCCGGACGGGCTGAAAGAACTGGGATATCAGGCTTTCTACGGGGCGAGCAAGGTAAGCGAATTGACTTTCCTCTCATCGGCTTTGAACGATCTTTCTCAGGATAATCAAGTCTTCGTCGGTCTGGGCGAAGAGACCGAAGGAGTCGAAGTGACGATCGGAAAAAACGTTTCTTCCGTTCCGGAAAGGCTGTTCTTTTCCACTTCCGACTATGAACGTCTTCCGAAAATATCGAAGATCGTCTTTTATTCCGGAAATCTCGTTTCCGTCGGGAAAAACGCTTTCGCGCATCTGAACGCGGAAACGATCTATTACGGAACGATAGCGTCTTGGCTGGAAATCGAAATCGGCTACGGCAACGATTGCCTGACGTCGGCGGATTGCCGAAGAGAGGAGGGGGCTTTATGAAAAAATTGCGTTTGTTCTGCGCTGTGTTGTTGACGGGAGGTTTGTTTTCCTGTTCGAAAACGCGGTCGGATTCATCATCATCTTCTTTCGTATCGTCGGAGCAGTCGAGCGGAGAGGAATACGGAAAGGTCGATATCAGCGTTCCCAAGGACATCGACTATGACACCGATCCGAAATCGCCGTATACGATCTATCCGACGCCGCATAACATTCACTACGAGAAGAGCGTTTACCGCATTCCGCGCATCGTCGAAGCGACGATCGAATCGGGTATCGACGAAGCGACGGAAGATTATCTTTACGAAGTGATGGCTTTGAAAGACGTGATGGTGCGGAAAAGCGAAAGCGCGACCGAAGGTTATCGGGTTCTTTTGGGGATCGATCAGTCGGGTGAAGCCGTCGATCGTTTCGTCAACGAAAATCAAAGCGCTTTGTTCGAAAAAACCGACGCCTACTATCTTTCGATCGACGAGAAAAATATCGTGATTCTGGGAAAGGACACGGACGCCTGTTTTTACGGGTTGACGACGTTGAAAGGAATTTTCGAACAGACGACCAACGTCGTTCGATGTCTGGAAGTCGAAGACTATTCGGATTGCACTTACCGCGGGTTCATCGAGGGTTACTACGGCATTCCGTGGACGAAAGACGAAAGAATCGAACTGATGGAATACGGCAGCAAAGTCAAATCCAATATCTACATCTACGCGCCGAAAGACGACAGTTATCACAGCACCGATTGGCGTAGCCTTTATAACGAATCGGATTTGCTCGATTTGAAAGAGGAGATCGAAACGGGCAGGCGGACGAAAACCCGTTTTGCTTGGGCGATTCACCCGTTTTTGAGTTCGGCGATTACAGACGACAATTACGCGGAAAGCGTCGTCGTTATCAAAAATAAATTCGAACAGCTTTACGAAACCGGCGTTCGTCAGTTCGTCATCTCCGCGGACGACGTCTCGGTGGACGAAACAAAGAAAGTGAACGCGGCTTTGCAAAAAAACCTGCTCAACGAAATGTCTTCTTGGTGCAAGAGCAAAGGAGACTGCTATGACCTGATCTTCGTTCCGAGCGCGTACTGCTACCAGTCGGAGACGCGTCTCAATATTTATCTGGAACCGTATTACGAAGAATTGTGCGACGGGTTGGATCAGGACGTCGAAATCATGTGGACGGGAAATTCGATTTGCAGCAGTGTGTCGACGGGAAAATGGGAAGAGTTTACCGCGCTGACGGGGAAAAAGGCCTTTATGTGGTTGAACTGGCCGGTCAACGACTATTCGGTCAAGCATCTGATGATGGGAAAAGGAGAAGTTTTGAATCAAAAAATTTCTTATGATCAGGAGATCGGCTTTACGGGAATCGTCACGAATCCGATGCAACAGGCGGAAGAGTCGAAATTGTCGATTTTCGCCGTTTCGGACTATTGCTGGAACATCAACGGCTTCGATTGCGACGCCAGTTACGCTTACAGTTTCGGGACGATCGAATCGAATGAAACCGAATCGCTCTATCGCTTGTGCCGGCATCTGACCAATGCAACGCTGTACGAAGGAAGATATTTCGACGAATCGGAAGAATTCAAACCTTTGGTGGAAAACTTCGAAGAGAAATTTTACGCAGGCGACGTCTCCGGGATTTCTTCTTTGATTCCTCTCTATCAAGAGATCGTCTCGGATGCGGATTCTTTCCTGAATAACGCGGAGAATCTCGCGCTCAGAGATTCGATGCGCCCTTGGATCGAGTATTTGAAAAGAATGGCTTTGGCATCGGAATTCTATTTGAAAGTGATCGAAAACAGCCTTTCGCCGGATTCGATGACTTGGTTTGAAACCGCCGAAAGATACTTCGCGGAAATGGAAGAGCAAAAAGCGCCTGTTTTGAACACAATCCTTTACAATATCGATTACGTATCCGTCGAAGGAGGCGTATCCGTCCTGAAACCTTTCCTCAACCTGATTCGCGCGATTGCGAAAGACGAAGCGTATTTGGCAGCGGGAAAATATCTCGGCGTAACGTATAAAGGGTTTACGGGAGTTTACGAGGGCGATTTGAACAACGTCATCGACGAAGATACCGATACTTACGTCTGGATGGACGGTTATCCGGAAGAAAACGCGTACGTCCGCGTGGATTTAGGCGAAATCACGGAAATTAAAGATATCCGAATTTTGCAGGGAAACGGTAAAAACAACGACAAGATGTCCGGCGTGATCGAAGTGTCCACGGACGGAAAGAATTTCACCGAAGTCGGAACGATCGACGGTCTGGAAACGATCGTGGATTTAAGGGAAAATCCGGTTTCGGGGCGCTTTGTCCGCATTCGAAGCACGGAGAAAGGGGCGACTTGGGTCGCAATCAGGGATATCTCCGTGAATCAACTTGGCGAATTACATGGAACCGCGTCCTACGAAGGCTTCGATACAATCTATTCGGGAACGATGAACAACGTCGTCGACGGAGACGACGAGACGTTCGTTTGGTTCGGAAGCGCGCCGACAACGGACTCGACGATCACGGTCGACCTGAAAACGGTACAGGTAATCGACAACATTCAGATCCTTACC
>DBGCPK010000005.1:0-202072 GCA_048359995.1 Bacilli bacterium
TATCATAGCAAAGATGAGAAATAAGAGCAAGCGTTTTTCTCGAAAAACGCGTCTTCTGCACGCATTTTCTTAAAAATTCCTTTTTTTAACGCTTATGGGATCGTTCGCCGTCCCTTAGTTTATAACGCGGACGTCCGAAAAAGGAAATCGTCCGAACTAAGCCTTTTTCTCCGACAACCTACAAGGAGTAAGTCATCTTCAATCTTCCGTCTTCGGTAAAAGATGAATAGCAATTGAAGTTCATCGAAATCAACTGCGCGATCAGTTCGTTTTCCGTGAAAACCGCCGTCAAATCTACGAGTACTTTTCTTTCGGAAGGGTAGATGGTCAGCCAATTCAGATCGATCAACTCGTTGACGCAGCTCAGAAGATCGTCGTACAAATCCGGATTAAATTCGGTCGTGCCGAAAGAAACGTTCACCAAAGAACCCTCGATATACGAATCCGGATTGTCTTCGCTTCTAAACGTAAGGCTCGAAATCAGCCGTTTTCCGTTGAGCGACATAATGACGGAAAGGGTTATTTGATTTCTTTCGATATTCATCATCACGCTTTCGCAAGAGATGAAGACGACTTGATCTTCGAAAGCGCGAACGTAACTCTGTCCGATGATATCGCTGGTCGAGAAGAATTGATCGAATTCATCTTCGGTGATGTAGATATCCATTTGACGATCCAGAATAACCTGCGTCAAATCCATCGCCGCCGTCTGTTCCAGAATCAATTCGCTGACATCCAGTTCGTCGTGATTCTTTACGCCCTGATATTCTTTATCCATTCCAAGACTGTCGATGACGGATACGTATTCTTCCTGAATCCAATTATAGCCCAATAAGTAGTAATTCATTAGCGCCGGTGCATTTTCTTCGTCAAAAGCACTATAATTTTTCGTACTTTCTCTAGCGGATTCATAATCGATCGGATAGAGGATTTCCCCGTCTCTGACCGGATCGTAAGCAAAAGCGGAAACGTCCACGCCGAACCCGATTCTCTGGTTTTCTCCGCATCGATAAGAGATGTATTCATCCTTGAAAATTTCGTTGAAAAGTATCGCATAAACGGAGTCGTTTTCCGTCTTGATCCAGTCTGAAACAAATCCGAGAATACTCGATTTTTCGATTGTGAACGTCAAATTTTCCAAATCGACCGTCGTTTCGAATCCGATCTGTTTCAGTTGGTCTTCGACTTGCTCGGCTGAAAAATTGGCTTTCAAAATATCTTTAAATAATTTATAAGTCAAGGATAACTTGCCGACTTTCGCGTCGATAATCCGAACGGAAAGCGTCTCTTCGTTGTCGTCGAAATCGACTTTGGCTTTCAGGCTGGATTTGAATCCGAAAACGGATACCGGAATTTCCGCGGTAACGCACCCCTCTTCGTCGATCAGGCAATAAGCCCCTTCGATCATCACAGGATTCGTATTCAATTCGGATACGATCGCATAGACGATTTCGTTCAACGAAATCGAATCCAAAGAAAAGTCGACGAATCCCGTCGAAGCGACGTCCTTCACCGAACGGAAAATTTCTCTTTCCGCGAGATACTCGACCGAATACGAATTCTGTCGAATCGCTTCCGGAGTTTTATCGCTCGAATCGTATACAAGACACACCAGCGTGATCCCGAGAGCCAAAACTACGACAAGTACGAACGAGATCAGGATAAAGATCATTTTCAATAATTTTCTCATATAAACCAAAGATCCTTTCGATTATTTCCATTATAATGACTATTTCATCAAAGATTCAACCAAAACAGTCTCTCCGATTTCCAAAGATTTTTTTACGTCGATGATTCTTTGGTTGGAAGAGCCTCTGAATTTCAAAGCAATGTCTTTCTTTTCCATGATAAATTCTCCGTCGACCAAAATATCGATCAATTCGATCAATTCGTCGGTCGTCCTCGAATGAATCCGCGATTTTCCCAGAATATCGCGTTCGAAAAGATATCCCGAATAAAGCCAGATATTTTTTTTCGGATACGCTTCTTTGACTTTTTTTAAAAAAGGGAGCAGCGCTTTTTGGTTGGACGGCTCCATCGGCTCTCCGCCTAAAAGCGTCAAGCCGGCGATAAATGACGGTTTCATCCATTCTAAGATATGATTCTGAACTTCATCGGTAAACTCTTCTCCGTAATCGAAATCCCAACTGACTCGGTTGAAGCAGCCCTCGCAACGATGCGTACAGCCGGAGACGAACAAAGAAACCCGAACGCCGAGACCGTTCGCGATATCGCAGTTTTTGATTTCGCCGTATCTCATATCAAAGGTGCAGAACCCGTTCTTTGATTTCTTCGGTTCTTCCTTGATTCCAGAATTGCGTGCCGATGTAACCGCAGGTTCTCCGCGCGACATTGAGTTTCGACTGATCGCGGTTTCCGCAGCGCGGACATTCCCAAACCAATTTTCCGTCTTCGTCTTTGACGATCATAATCTCTCCGTCGTAGCCGCAGCATTGGCAGTAATCGCTCTTGGTATTCAGTTCGGCATACATGATATTCTCGTAGATGCACTTGATGACTTCGAGAACGGCCTCGATGTTGTTCTGCATATTCGGCACTTCCACGTAACTGATCGCGCCGCCAGGAGAAAGTTTTTGGAATTTCGACTCGAAGATCAACTTTTCAAACGCGTTGATCGGCTCGGTAACGTGGACGTGATAACTGTTGGTGATGTAGTTTTTATCCGTTACGCCTTCGATGATGCCGAAACGCTTTTTCAGGCAACGGGAAAACTTGTATGTCGTGCTTTCAAGCGGTGTTCCGTAAAGCGAATAATCGATATTTTCCGCTTTTTTCCATTTTCCGGTATATTCATTGAGTTTTTCCATAATCTTCAAACCGAATTCCGTTCCTTCCGGCTCGGTCAATTTCTTTCCGGTCATATGGTAAACCGTTTCCCAAAGGCCGGCGTATCCTAACGAGATGGTGGAATAACCTCCGTAAAGAAGTTTATCGATCTTCTCGCCTTTTTTCAATCGGGCGAGAGCCCCGTATTGCCAAAGAATCGGCGCAACGTCGGAAAGCGTTCCTTTCAGACGATTGTGTCTGGCTTGAAGCGCGCGGTGGCAAAGGTCCATGCGTTCGTCGAAAATCTTCCAGAATTTCTCGTTGTCTCGATTGGAAGAACACGCGATGTCGACAAGGTTGATCGTTACCACACCCTGATTGAAACGACCGTAGTATTTCGGTTTTCCGTCTTCGTCAACGTAAGGAGTCAAAAAACTCCGGCATCCCATGCAAGGATAGCAGTTTCCGTTTCCGTTTTTGTCGATTTTGTATTCGAGCATTTTTTTCTCGGAGATATAATCCGGTACCATTCTCTTGGCAGTTACCTTCGCGGCCAACTTCGTCAGATACCAGTACTTGGAATCTTCGTGGATGTTGTCTTCTTCCAAAACGTATATCAGTTTAGGAAATGCCGGAGTAATCCAAACACCCTGTTCATTCTTAACTCCCTCATAACGCTGGTTCAAGCATTCTTCGATGACGAGAGCCAAATCCTCTTTTACCTTCGGGTCTTTGACTTCGTTAAGATACATGAACACGGTGACAAACGGAGCTTGTCCGTTGGTCGTCATCAAGGTAACCACCTGATACTGAATGGTTTGGACTCCTTTCTTGATCTCTTCGCGGAGGCGACGTTCGACGATGATCGCGATCTGCTCTTCGCTCAATTGAATTCCGGTCAACTTGCTTTCTTCTTGCACTTCTTTTGCGATCTTATCGCGGCTCACCTGCACGAAAGGCGCTAAATGGGATAAAGAAATCGACTGCCCGCCGTATTGACTCGACGCCACCTGCGCGATGATCTGCGTGGCGATATTGCAGGCCGTGGAGAAACTCTTCGGTTTTTCGATCAACGTGCCGGAAATGACCGTTCCGTTTTGAAGCATATCTTCCAAATTGACCAAGTCGCAGTTGTGCATATGTTGCGCGAAATAATCGGCATCGTGAAAATGAATGATTCCCTCTTCATGGGCTTCCACGACATCTTCCGGCAAAAGGAAGCGTTTGGTGATATCCTTGCTGACTTCGCCCGCCATATAGTCCCTCTGCACCGAGTTGACCGTCGGGTTCTTATTGGAATTTTCCTGCTTGACTTCTTCGTTATTGCATTCGATCAGGCTCATGATCTGCGCGTCGGTCGTGTTCGCCTTTCTCACTAAGGCGCGGCTGTACCGATAAGTGATGTAGTTCTTCGCCAATTCGTGAGTGCCTTCGTTCATCAATTCATTCTCGACGAGATCCTGAATTTCTTCGACGTTCATCGATCTTCTGAGTTTTCTACACTGCGCGGCAATGTTGTTCGATATTCTGAGGATATCTTCATCGGAAATCCGGTGTTCCTCTTCCGTGCTTCGATTGGCTTTGGAAATCGCCAATACGATTTTATTCACATCGAATTTGGTTTCCACACCGCTTCGTTTGATCACTTTCATATTCCTTAACCTCCGTTCGATTTTTCCACCGCAAATCCTGAAATCGGCGCAAAGAAAAATAGACTTCCTTTCCTTTTAAACATCTCCAAAGCTATTATTCTGCTTAATGGGAGTGTACAAATACATTACCATTCGCAAAGGAGAAAAATCAATTGAAATTTTAAAAATTATTCATGTAATTTTTTGTGATGAATTTTCCTGATTTTCAAATTTTTTTCTTAGTAATTTTTTAGTACTTTGAATTTTAAAATAAAATAAATCATAATTTAAAAAAAATTATAAAAAATCCGTCGGAATCGAGGTTTGAAAGAAGACAAATTCACGATTAAACCGTCCGCTTTTCTTTTTGATTCAATCGACAAAAAAAACAATTTATCGACATTCTTCTTTCAATAGGCGGAAAGCACCAGAATTCCGTCCGCATCGACGGTCAAGAGAAAGTTGTCGGTAAAATCGAAAAGTTGCACCGGAAGTCCGTACTTGTCGAAATAATAATACGCGTACATTCGGACATACGCAGGCGATTTCTCTTCCAAATATTCCACTTCGATGTTCAATTGCCTTTCTCCGTAACAGCGGAACGAGGCTACTTCTTCGCTTTGGTAGATTTCGATGTTTTTCTCATCGTTCCACCGGTCGACGCGATGATTATAGTAAACGAACGAAGTGATAACCGCGCAGAGAATAAATAAAAAGAAGATCATTCCGACATATTGCATCGTTTTCCGAACGTTTTGTAAAAATTTCATTCGATTTCACCGACGTTATTGTTTGAATAATCTCACTTTTTATCCTTTTTTTTGCGCTTTTCCCGAAAGAAAGAAGTCAGGATTTCCGAACATTCCTCTTTCAACACGCCGCTTTCGACTTCCGGAAAGTGATTGAGACTCGGAACTTCGTATAAATTCATGCAAGAGCCTAAAGCACCTTGTTTTTTGTCGGGCGCGCCGAAAACCACTTTTCCTATCCGCGACTGATAAATCGCTCCGGCGCACATCGGACAAGGTTCTAAGGTAACATAAAGCGTGCAATCGTTCAATTGCCAATCTCCGATTTTCTTTTCCGCTTTTTTGATCGCGTTGATTTCCGCGTGCGCGGCGACAAAATTCTCTTTTTCCCTCGTGTTGTGTCCCCGCGAAATCGCTTTTCCGTCCCGGACGATAATGCAGCCGATGGGAACTTCGTCGATCTTCGCGGCTTTTTCGGCTTCTTTCAAAGCCAGTTTCATCCATTTTGTTTCTTCGTTCATCTTTTTAAAAACCACCGCACAGGCAAGCGCGGTTTAAGGCTGCTATCTTCCGATCCTGACCTGTTTCGCCTGCTTGCATCGCGATGGCACTTTTATTATAGCATATGGAAATAAAAATAAGCACTTCTTTTGCAAAATTCGATCAATCCGACGAAAAAAAGAATAAAAAACCCGTTTTTCACGGGTTGTGATTATGGTTTCAACACGCGTGTTCCGCCCATATACGGCCAAAGCACTTCCGGAATATCGACCGATCCGTCCTCGTGTAAAAAGTTTTCCAGAATCGCGATCAGCATTCTCGGCGGCGCGACAACGGTGTTGTTCAACGTATGCGCGAAGTAGTTTCCCTTTTCTCCTTTGATCCGGATGCCCAATCTCCTTGCCTGCGCGTCCCCCAAATTCGAACAAGATCCCACTTCGAAATATTTCTTCTGGCGAGGAGACCACGCTTCCACGTCGATCGAACGGACTTTCAGATCCGCGAGATCTCCGGAACAACATTCCAACGTACGAACCGGAATTTTCATCGAAGTAAAGAGTTCGACGGTGTAACTCCACAATTTGTCGAACCACTCTCCGGACTGCTCCGGTTCGCAGACGACGATCATCTCCTGCTTTTCGAATTGGTGAATCCGATAGATTCCGCGCTCTTCGATACCATGCGCGCCTTTTTCTTTTCGGAAACACGGGGAATAAGAGGTCAAAGTATACGGAAGTTTGCTTTTTTCGTTGATCGTATCGATAAACCGTCCGATCATCGAATGCTCGCTGGTTCCGATCAGAAAAAGATCTTCCCCTTCGATCTTGTACATCATTTGATCCATTTCCGCGAAAGACATCACGCCCGTAACGACGTTGCTACGGATCATAAAAGGCGGAATCACGTAGGTGAACCCTTTTTCGATCATAAAATCTCTCGCGTATGCGATAACCGCTTCGTGAAGACGGGCGATGTTCCCCGTTAAATAGTAAAATCCGTTCCCTGCGACTTTTCTGGCCGAATCCAGATCGATGCCGTGCAATTTTTCCAAGATATCGAGATGATAAGGAATTTCGAAATCGAATTCTTTCGGCTCGATAAAACGCTCCCTTTCGACGTTCTGACTGTCGTCTTTTCCTATCGGCACTTTCGGATCGATGATGTTCGGAATCACCATCATTCTCTTTTTCAATTCTTCCGCGAATAACGCTTCGTCTTTTTCGATGCCGACCAAACGTTCGTTGATATCGACGACTCTCTTTTTCAGCGCTTCGGCTTCTTCCTTTTTCTTTTCGCGCATCAAAGCGCCGATCTTCTGGCTGGTCGCGTTTCTCTCCGCACGGAGATCTCCCCCTTCGGATTTCAACGCGCGCAGTTTCTCGTCCAGCGCGATGACCTCGTCGACAAGATGAAGTTTTTCTTCCTGAAATTTTTTTCGAATGTTTTCCTTAACCGTCTCCGGATTCTCTCTGACAAATTTGATATCCAGCATTTTCTCTCTCCTTATAATAATAAAATCCCTTGGTAATATACCAAGGGACGAATATCTCGTGGTGCCACCCTGCTTCGCGGTTTTCGACCGCCTCGAACGACTTTAACGCAGTCAACGGAAGCGTTACCTTCTTCCTCTGGGCCGGAATATACCTTTTTTATCGCCTTTTTTCACCGAACAAAGGCTCTCTACATATAAAAAACGGTACACTTGCCCTTCGTCGGACATATCTATTTTATTCCGCGAAGAAATTTTATTCAATATAATTCTTCACGATTTCTTTCAGGATTCTTCCGCGGGAAACGTAATCGAGTTCTTTGACTTCTCTGTACGCCTCTTCGACCGTGCCGACTTTGCCGTCGAGTATATTTTGGATTTTCTCCGCCATCTGTTCGGAAGAACAGGCGACGATGCAGTTGACATCGTCGATCAGCACATCTCCGGTGAAATGGTTGTTGAAGGTAATCACCTGAGTTTTTGCGATCATCGCTTCTAAAATGTTGATGATTTCCAGTTCCGCTTCCCTTGTCACGATGAACATCTTCGAATTCAGAATCGCCGATTTGAAGATGTCTTCGGATACGTAGGACTTGAAGTGAAGATTTTTCGGCGCGCTTTTGACTAAATTCCGAATTTTTCCAGACGTGCCGAAAAATTTGATTTTCGGGCCGAAAACGTAGAAACTGAGATTTTTCACCGATTCCGCCAAGGCGATCAGATTCTGAATATCCTGAACGTTCCGATAATTCACCGCCGCCACGGCTGTCTTTTCGTCTTTCAGAAGTCCGGCGTACTGGGCAAACGACCCTTTTTCCAAAGGACTCATTCGGGTATATCTTTCTTCGTTGACCGCGGGAGAAAAAATCTCGATCGTCGTTTTGATTTCGTTGGCGATCAAAATCATCTTGTCTGCCTGACAGGAGACCAGAATCAAATCGCATTTATTCAGGATTCTCTTGTCCTCAAAGGGAATTCTGACGTCGCTGATTCCGCTGAACTTCGGAAGTTTTTTGACAAAATAATTGACGATTACCTTCTTTTTCAAACGCTCTTTGACGTAATTGATTTCGCTCTTGGCGTAAATATCCACGAAATGAGCGAAATCGAAATATTGTTCGATATTGGTAACGACATCGGTTCCTTGCAGATAATACAGGCTCGAAAAATCGCGATGCAATCGCGAGTGAATGTGATAGAAATTCGTTCTGAATTTTTTGCTCAAATATACTTTCATATGCTTATCCCGTCGGTGAAAAAGCAGGCAACCGAAACCGATTGCCTGTCTTTGACTTACGCTTGCTCTCCGCTTTCCTGCGCGCTTTCTTCCGTTTCTTCTTCGGAAGGATCGCCCTTGATGACGGCGATCGACGAAACTTTTTCATTTTCTTTGATTCGAATGATCTTCACGCCCTGCGTGTTCCTTCCGACGACATTAACCTCTTTCAGCGATGTCCGAATCAGAATGCCTCCGATGGTGATGACCATGATGTCCTCGTTTCCCGATACGGATTTGGTCGTGACAATATTTCCGGTCTTTTCCGTCATATTCATCGTAACGACGCCTTTCGATCCGCGCTTGGTGAGTCGGTAATCTTCCAGTTTGGAGAGTTTTCCGTATCCGTGTTCGGAAATGACGAAGATCAGTTCTCCTTCGTCCGCGGTGGTAAGTCCGACGATTTTTCCTCCGTCGGTGTTCATTCCCTTGACTCCCGCGGCGGTTCTTCCCATCGCGCGGACGTCCTGTTCGAGGAATTTCACCATACGCCCGTTATCGCAGGACAGGCAGATCACGGAATGACCTGTCGTCAGTTTGACGTCGACCAGTTCGTCTCCTTCTCTCATCGTGATCGCTTTTTTTCCGTTCTGACGGATCAATTTGAACTCTTCGATCGTCGTCCTCTTGACTAAACCGTCGCGCGTAGCAAAGAAGATGTGCTGTCCCTCGACATAGTGGTCGAACGTGAGAATCGAACGAATTTTCTCGTCTTTCTCGAAATCGAAAAGATTGACATAAGGCGTTCCTTTGGACGTTTTCGCCGCGGCGGGTACTTTATATCCACGGATCCGATAAACCTTTCCCAAATTGGTGAAAATCAATAAATCCGCGTGCGTTTTGGAATACACGATCTGTTCGACCAAATCGTCGTCGTGCGTCGACATACCCTTGACGCCCTTTCCGCCCCGTTTCTGACTGCGGAACGAGTCCGGATCCTGCCGTTTGATATATCCGCCCGAAGTGATCGTGATGATGATGTCTTCTTCCGGAATCAGGTCTTCGTCGTCGATCATCGACGTATCGTCGGAAATTTCGGTTCTCCTTTCATCGCCGTATTTTTGCTTGATTTCTTCCAATTCTTTGACGACGACTTCCACGACTTTCTGATGATCGTTGAGAATCGCCTGATATTCCGCGACGGCGGCTTTCAACTGAGCGATCTCGTTGACGATCGAATCCCTCTCCAATCCCGTCAAACGGGCAAGACGCATATCCAAGATCGCCTTGGTCTGCACTTCGGAAAGGGAAAATCTTTCCATTAATGCGCTTTTGGCGATTTCATTGGTCTTGGAACTTCTGATCGTATGCACCACTTCGTCGATGTTGTCGATGGCGATCAGCAGCCCTTCCAGCAAATGCAGCCGGTCGAGGGCTTTATTGAGATCGAACCGCGTTCTCCGCTCGATGACTTCGCACTGAAAATCGAAATAATCTTTCAGCACTTCGTTGATCGGCATGATTTTCGGTTCGCCATTGTGAAGCGCCAGCATGATGATGCCGTAACTGATCTGCAACTGCGTGAGTTTATAAAGTTGATTCAGAATTACTTCCGCGACGACATCTTTTCTGACTTCGATGACGACGCGAATTCCCTCTTTGTTGGATTCGTCCCGAATATCCGTAATTCCGTCGACGATCTTCTCGTGAACCAGTTTACCCATCGATTCGATCATCGCCGCTTTGTTGACCTGATACGGGATTTCGGTAACGACGATTCTCTTTTTCCCGTTGTGCAGCTCTTCGATGCGGCACTTGGAACGGATCGTAATCGAACCTTGTCCGGTTTCATAAGCCTGACGGATTCCTCCGCGTCCTAAAATGATTCCCGCGGTTGGGAAATCCGGTCCGAAGAGATAATTTTCCATGATTTCTTGCGGCGTCAGTTCCGGATTATGAGCGATAGCCACGACGGCGTCGATCACTTCTTTCAAGTTGTGAGGCGGAATGTTCGTCGCCATACCGACGGCGATTCCCGACGATCCGTTGACCAAAAGATTCGGAAAGCGCGAAGGAAGAACGACAGGCTCTTGCTCTTCGCCGTCGTAGTTATCCATAAAATCGACGGTATCTTTCTTGATGTCGCGAACCATTTCCAATGCGATTTTGCTCATTCTGGCTTCGGTATAACGCATCGCCGCGGCGCCGTCGCCGTCGATAGATCCGAAATTTCCGTGTCCGTCGACCAACGTGTAACGAATCGAAAAAGGTTGCGCCAAACGGACCAGCGCCGAATAAATCGAACTATCCCCATGCGGGTGATAACGTCCCATAACGTCGCCAACGATACGCGCGCACTTCTTATGCGGTTTATCCGGACCGTTTCCTAATTCGTTCATGCCGTAGATAATTCTTCTGTGAACCGGTTTGAGACCATCCCGTACGTCCGGAAGCGCCCGAGCGACGATGACCGACATCGCATATTCCAAAAAGGAAGTCTTCACCAAATTGGAAAGATCTTTCTCGATCAGTTCGGGGACGATGCCCTCTTCGATGTCTTCCAATTCTTTCTCGTCGAATTCACCCGCTTCGGTTTCTTCGGCGACGATTTCTTCCGATTCATTTTCCCGATCTTCGTCAACGAAGTTTTCTAAATCCTTGTCTTCCATCATCTTTTTCTTCTCCTTTGACTAAATATCGATATTTTCCACAAATTTCGCATTTTCGCGAATAAAGTCTTTTCTCGGTTCGACTCTGTCGCCCATCAGTTCGTCGAAAATGGTATCCGCCTCGATCGCGTCTTGCATCGAAACGCGGATCATCTTTCGGTTTTCCGGATCCATCGTGGTTTCCCAGAGTTGCGTGTAATCCATTTCACCCAAGCCCTTGTATCGCTGAATGGAAAGCCTTTTGCTCGCCTCCGGACCGAGTTTTTTCTTCAACACCGCCAGTTGCTCGTCGTTGTAGCAATAATAATCCTTATTGCCGCGCGAAGCTTTGTATAAAGGCGGTTGGGCGATATATACGTACCCCTGCTCGATCAGAGGTTTCATATAGCGGTAGAAGAACGTCAAAAGCAGTATCCGGATATGAGAACCGTCGACATCGGCATCGGTCATGATCACGATTTTGTGATAACGGATTTTGCTGACGTCGAATTCCGAGCCGAATCCGCCTCCGATGGCGATGATCAGATTGCCGATTTCCGCATTGGCCAGCGCCCGTTTCGGAAGCACTTTTTCCACGTTGAGAATCTTTCCGCGAAGAGGGAGAATGGCTTGGGTTTCCCGATCGCGCCCCTGCTTCGCAGAGCCTCCCGCGGAATCGCCCTCGACGATATACAATTCGCATTTTTCTGCCTCTTTGGACGCGCAATCCGCCAGTTTGCCCGGAAGTGAATTGATATCCAAAGCCGTCTTTCTTCGCGTATTCTCTCTCGCCGCTTTCGCCGCCAGACGGGCATTTGCCGCAAGAGTTACTTTTTCGATAATCAGTTTGGCCAACTTCGGATTTTCGTTGAGGAAACGCTCCAAGGCCGCGCCGAAAATATTGGAAACGATCTTTCTGACTTCGTAATTTCCAAGCCGTCCTTTGGTCTGCCCCTCGTACTGAGGATCCGGATGTTTGATGGAAATAATCGCCGTCAGTCCTTCGCGGCAATCGTCCTGAGTCAGAGATTCGTCGTTTTCTTTGACCAATTTATTGTTCTTCGCGTATGCGTTGATGACTCGGGTCAAAGCGAGGCGGAATCCTTCTTCGTGAGTACCTCCGTCTCCGGTATTGATGTTATTGCAGAAAGAATAGACGCTCGGAGAATAGGTGTCGTTGTATTGCATGGCGATTTCGACTTTGACTTCGTCTTCCTTGCCCTCGCAATAGATGACGTCTTCGCTCATCGGAACGCGATTCCGGTTCAAATATTGGACGTATTGCTTGACGCCGCCTTCGTAGCAGTATGTTTCGTGTATCCAATTTTCTTCGTTTTCGTCCCTTTCGTCGTTGATGATGATTTTGACTCCTTTGTTGAGGAAAGCCATCTGACGAAGATGGTCGCGGATGATATCGAAATCGAATACGGTGGTTTCCTTGAATACCAAAGGATCGGGTTTGAACGATACGATCGTCCCCGAATCTTCGCAATCGCCGATCCTCGTACATGGACGGACCGTGTGCCCCCCGTTTTCGAAACGGATCGTGTAAATTCCTCCGTCTTTGTGAACTTCGACGGTCAACCACTCCGACAAGGCGTTGACAACGCTGGCGCCGACGCCGTGAAGACCTCCGGCGACTTTGTATCCGCCGCCTTCGCCGAATTTTCCTCCGGCGTGAAGTTTCGTATAGACGGTCTCCAAAGCCGAAATTCCCGTCTTTTCGACGATACCGACCGGAATTCCCCGACCGTTGTCCTTGACGGTAATCGTATTTCCTCTGTTCACCGTAACGTGAATGACGTCGCAATATCCGGCGAGAGCCTCGTCGATCGCGTTGTCGACGATTTCCCAGACGCAGTGATGAAGACCTCCCGAAGAAGTCGTGCCGATGTACATTCCCGGCCGCTTTCTGACGGCTTCCAGCCCTTCAAGAACCTGGATGTTTTTTTCGGTGTATTCGCTCGAAGCCTTATCTTCGTCGGCGATGAG
The DNA here is from genome assembly GCA_048359995.1 of Bacilli bacterium. Classification (GTDB taxonomy): domain Bacteria; phylum Bacillota_I; class Bacilli_A; order RFN20; family CAG-449; genus UBA3210. The sequence continues at coordinate 13,014 of DBGCPK010000005.1, forward strand.
CGAATGAGTTTCTTTTTCAAATTCTTCCGGCATTTTAGTTCCTCCTGATCACCAAGTTGTCCGCGACTTGGTATTTGCTTGCTTTTCCGATGTCTTCGTCGCAAGCGCTCGTAATGAAGACCTGCTGATAATTTTTTAACATTTCCGATAATCTCGACTGATGCACTTTGTCCAGTTCGGACAGGACGTCGTCGAGAATGACGATCGGATCGTCTTTGATGTTCTTTTTCACGATTTCTCCGTAAGCCAGTTTCAAACTCAGCGAGAGAAGTCGGTTTTGTCCTTGGGAAGCGTATTCCGCCGCATTCTTTCCGTCGATCCGAATCTCGAAATCGTCCCGATGAACGCCCGAGTTCGTCATCTTTCTTTTCAGATCGCTTTCCCTTTCTTCCTCGTAACGTTTTTTCGCTTCTTTTCGAAAGGCGATCGGATCCGAAATCTCGGGATAGTCGCACAGATATCGGATTTCGATTTTCCGATTCTCTTCCGTCAGAGTTCCGTAGATATTCCGAATTTCCCTTTCCAGCGTTTTCAAGAGTTCCCTCCGATAAGAGGAAATCCGATACGCGTGGTCCGCCAATTGCCCGTCGAAGACGTCCAGAAGGGCGAAATCGACCGTTTCGGATTTCAGATGCGCGTTCCGATCTTTGAGAATTTTCTTATATCCGCCGAGTTCTCTTATATACCCGCGATACAGATGAGCCAACGAGATATTCAGGAATTTTCTTCTCGCGGAAGGCGAATCTTTCAACAGCGAAACATCTTCGGGAACAAAGGTTAAAGCGATCAACTCACCGGAAAGCGAAGAAAGTTTTTCCAGTCGGATTCCGTCGAGTTCGAAAGACTTTCCCTTTTCCGTGACGACCGCGCGAAGAGTATGATTTCCGTTTCGGAAATAGTGGGTTTCGATCCGCGCGAACACTTCGTTCCATCGGATCAAAGCGCCGTCTTCGTTGGTTCGGAATGATTTTCCTAAGGAGAGATAGGCGATCGCCTCGACGATATTCGTCTTTCCGGAAGCGTTTCTTCCGTAAAGAAAGTTGATTCCGTCGGAAAATCCGATATCCAATTCGGGATAATTCCGAAAATTTCTCAAATTCAGCCGATCAATCTTCATAGACGATCAAATAACGTTCTCCTCGGATTTCGACGATGTCATCCCCGTAAAGTTTTCTTCCTCTTCGGGAATCTTTTTCCCCGTTGACGAGGACTTCCGTCTCGCGGAGAAAAGGTTTGGCTTCCCCTCCGGTTTGAACGATTCCGCTGACCTTCAAGAATTGCCCCAACGTCAGGTACTCCGTGCTGATTGCGACTTTTTTCATTTTTCTCTCCAAGGCAAAAGTCAGATCGACTCCGACAGAAAAAATTATAGCATATTTATATTATAATATAAATAAAGTTTTTCATTTACGACGATTTTGTCGCATTCGGAAACGCAAAAAAAGAGGCGCTCATCTCCCCAAAACGCACAAAGCCCTGTCGAATCTATCTCACGCATTTTCGAACGGTCGTCCGTTTTTCATTCTTTTTCCTGTTTTTTTCTTTCGCGATCTTTTTTCTTTATTTCCTTCAACTCCGATTTTATCCGATCTTGCTTTTTAAACATCGCGATGAAGACCAAAAAAAGCCGATGAAGATAGCAGAACGGCAAGAGAATAATCCAACGGTTCAACACATTGTAGATGCATTTCATTTTTCCCACCGTCGGAAACAATCTCCTGAACAAAAGTTTATGAACGTTCCCCTGACTTTTTTCGATTCTCATTTCAACCTGACGGCTCAGCCTTCCGTACACTCCCGATTCCAAAATGAAGCGTTTTTCTTCATGGTGCTTTTCACCGTTTTTCCCCTGAAAAAACCATTCCTCCACGATCTCCTTCATCATCTCATCAAAGTCTTTCAGACAAAGTTTTTCCAATTCTTCGTCGATGTATTTCCGATCGATGACGTCTTTGTATTTTCTTTCGAAAAGAAAGGAGTCGATCAAGTATCTAATTCCCGATCCGCTGTTGGTGAAATGCTTGTAGAAATGCACCAAATTGAAGATATACTGATCTTCAAGAGACAAGCGGTGCTGAAACGGTTGCTCGGGATTTTCTTTTACCCGTTCGAGTATGTCGGAATAGTATCCGTAGTATTCGCTGTCTCTGCTTACTAACGATCGATGAATCTCGAATTTGACAAAAGGTTTTTTCGCATATTCGTCGTGCATATAGTAATTGTAGGATTCCACCTCGTAGCCGTTTTTCTTCATCAATTTCTTGACTTTTCTCATCTTTTTCTCGTCGATCAAAACGTCGATATCCGACATAAATCTCAAATCCGGGCGAGGATAGAGGTTTCTCAGATAAAATCCTTTCAACGGGAGGTAATGGATCTTGTTTTCCGCGAAAATCCGGCACAAATTTTCGATTTCCTCACCTTGAAAAACCGCCATAGCCTGATTCTGTAAGCACTTTTTTTTCCAACGTTCCAAAAACGCGTCGTCCAAATCTTCTTTTAAAATCTCGAACATCAGGTTGTCGATTTTGTGAAAGCGCGAAAAGCGGTAGACGTCCTCATACGTCAAACCCTCTTCCAATTCGTTTTTCCCTTCGATTCCGTTGAAATAACGATAAATCGCTTTTATGCAGAAGATACCCGTCTGTTCCGTCTTCGTCATCGTTTATCCCTCTTTCCCTTCACGTTGCCGATTTTTTATCCGTACTTTTTTGTCGTCGATGATGATCTGCTTATTGCAATAGGCCAATGCCTTTTTTCGATGCGTTACGATCATCACCGTTTTGTTCAAACCGCTGAGATTTTTCAACACTTCCGCTTCCGTCTGTTCGTCCAGCGCCGAAGTCGCTTCGTCCAGAAGAAGAACCGAAGAAGGATGAATCAGCGTTCTCGCCAGAGCCAGCCGCTGATTCTGCCCCTCCGATAGTCCTAAACCTTTTTCTCCGATTCGGGTGTCCAATCCTTTTTCCAACGAAGAAACGAAATCGTAGGCACACGCCGTTTTCAGCGCCTCGATCATCTCTTCTTCATCGACGTTTTCGTTGAATAAAGTCAGATTGTCTCGGATCGTGCCGGAAAACAGGGAATTCCCCTGAGGCAGGTAACCGAACAAGCTTCTCAACGCTTTGCTCGGTTCTCGGTTTTCTCCTTTCAAGCGAATCGAAATCGTTCCTTTGTTCGCGGAATATACGCCTAAAAGCAAGTGAAACAACGTCGTCTTTCCGCCTCCGGAAAGTCCGGTTACGGCCACAAAATCGTTCTTTTCGATCGCAAAGGTTACCTCTTCCAAAACCGTTTCTTCCCGATAGCCGAATGTAACGTCGGAAAATTCGATCTTTTCGATCTCTTCCGCGTCGATCGGTTCTTCGTCTTCTTTTTCATTCGGAAGATTCTCGATTTCGATCAGACGTTCCGCGGAGACGAGAATCGCATATCCCTGAGGAATCAAACTCGACAGATTGGCGGCCGGGCCGGAAATCTGAGAAATCAATTCCAACATCGCGACAAGAGAACCGTAACCGCCTGCAAAATCTCTCGAATAAATCTGCATCGCTCCCCATATCAGCGCGAACAAATAGAATCCGTTGAAGATGAGGCTGAATCCCGAATTCGCTTTCATCAGCAGGATTCTTTTTTTCATTCTCGCGCGAACGTAATCCTTTTGAATTTCTTCTCCTTTTCTTCGCGCTTTTTCCTGAGTTCCGTAAACCTTGATAATCAGAGAATTACCGACGTTTTCCTGATAAAACGCACGCATTTTATCTTCGTTGTTCAGCAATTCCCGATTGGCTTTCTTGATCTTTTTACGATAAAAATAAGCGACGAAAAAGAGGAATATTCCCGCGAGAAGAAAGATCAGCGCGAAGAGATAATCCAAAACGAACAGCACGATCAAAGCCGTCAGTAGGCGAGTCGCCATATTCACCAATTCCGGAATCAGATTGGTGATTCCCTCGCTGATGATTTCGATGTCGGTAAACAGACGGTTGAGAACTTCTCCCGAATGATACGCGCCGATTTCACCGTATTCCTTATTCAGTATTTCCGAAAAAAATTGCTGACGGAATTCTTTTAAAAGTTGCGACTTGGTCTTTTCGTAGAGATAACTGATAATCAGTCTCAGCGTGAACTGAATCAAGATGATCGTCAAAAAAAGCGCGACGTAAAGAACGATCTTGTCCTTATTTCCATCAGTCGCCCCGTCGACGATTCCCTTGCAACATAAAGCGAAGACGACGGCGAAAAAAGCGAACAAAAGATTGAGGAGAGTCAATACGACGACTTTCCCTTTTACCTTTCCGGCTTTCTTCAAAATATACTCAATCGAAGTTCTTTTTTCTTTCATTTCCAAATATTCTTTTCGCGATTAGACGAATCGCCCTGAACGGATAATTTCTCGTCAGTTTCCGAACGTATTTCAGATACTCCTCATCTTTGACCGATATATATCGTTCTCCTTCGTAATATCCCTCCATCACGCCGACGATCCAAGAAAAAGGGACTTTTTCTTTCCGCCAGCGGTTATCGCCGACGATGTAATAATAGCCTTTCTTTTCGGACACGCCGACGATTCGATGCAGCACGTATTTTCCGTTCGGCCTTTTGTAAAGAGGCACATCGTAGATTTTCAACGGTTGCTCCGCTTTCGCGATCACCACCGTATTGCTTCGATGACGGAGCAAAGGCTCCATGCTGTCTCCGACCGTCGTCGAAAGGTATTTTCCGTTTCTTTCGATAATTTCTTCGATAGTCGCCTTATTCATTCAGTAAATGCGCTTCTTTCAGTTTTTTCAAAAAACCGCCGACATCTCTTTTTGCCGTTTCCTCGTCGGTTTCGTATTCTTCCAACAAGGAAGAAATCAAGTCTTCTTCCGTTTTCTCTTCTTTCAGCAAACGAAAGAGAAAAGCGCCCGTCTCGTTGAGATAGACGACGCCGTTGAATTTTTTACTTGCTTTGCCCAATGCCACGACGATGTGTTGATCCCCTAATTCTCTCAATACAAATCCTTCTTTGATTTTCATGCTTCTCTCCTGTATGCGCGGATTTAACCGATACATTCCGTCTCTATTTTATCAAAATACGCCTTTCAATTCAAATTCTATCCTTTACTCTCCTGCTTTTTACTCATTTCGCCGTAACTTACCTCTACCGCATCGAGGGAAATAGAGCATTTCAAACGATAAAAAGGGATCTCTTTCAAAATCCGATTCAACGTTTGAAACAAAAAATCCATATCCGCCTCTGCTTCCGGAAGAAGAATCTGATGAAAGATTCTTCGACTCGCTTCCGACGTCGAAAGTCGGACGATCTCGTTGGTTTCTCCCCTCTCGATAAAGCACATTCCTTTGACGGGAACTCGACAGTTGGTATTGTATCCCTCTTTTCCCGCCCAAGGAGAACCGTAAACGAACAGTCGGTTTCCGATCCATCGATAAATCGGCTTATCTCCGTTGACAAAAGCAAATCGATGATCCGAATTCTCGAAATATTTTTTCCATAAACGGATATGCGTTGTCTTTCCCACTCCCGACAAAGCCATAAAAGCATAGGCCTCGCCGTCGACGGAAACGACTGCCGAATGAATCAGAATCCCGTCGTATTTCAACATTTCTCCTGCGATTTTCCGCAAAACCACCGTCGCCTCGTAAGCCCCTCTGTGCATTTCGATCTCCGATATTCTTTTCTCTTCGTCGATTTCTTCTTCGCTTACCTCAATGGAAAAAGCAGGACAATCCGAATCTGCGATCGCGTAATCTTTGCACATCTTTTCGAAAAAAGCGTATCGGTTTCGTATTTCGATATCGAGATCGCAAATTCTGATGTACATAGACAACCCTCTTTCAATTCTTTCCTTATTGTATCAAAAAGCAGAGCAATAAAAAAGAGGGAGAAAGCATTTCTCTTTCTCTCTCTTTTGTCTTGAATTAAAGCGAAACCGAATAAGAGGTCTGCGAAGTTACAAAGTTAACGTCACTCGATTGATTCCAAACAGTAGGATTTCCCCAAGAGGTAGTTCCATCTGTCGGAGCATTGCTCGGATCGCATCTCGCAATTAAGAATGCGGTAGCACTATTGACGAGCGTGAAGTTGACAACATTTGTACTCGAATCGGTACTGGTATTTTTAACCCAAGTTCCGTTGCCGTAATTTCCTCCCCAGATCCACAAATAATAGACTTCATTTCCCATCACAGGATCCCAGCCACTGGCGGTAACGGTAATCGCGACATCGATCGTTTTGTTGTCATCCTCCGAGGCTTCATAACCGCTCATATAGCCGACATACCAAATCAAATCGCTGCTTGAATCTTGATCCGGATAAACTTTAAAGTATACATCGACATTCGTCGCATCGTTATGGACGGTTGCAACACCGGTATCCTCTACCTCAACGAGATTGCAATTCGAATCGAAGTTGACGGTCGAAGTCAGTTGCGTGTCGTTCTTGAAGAATTTGACTTCCTGTCCGGCGGTAACGCTTGTAATACCCGTAACCATATATTCCGCCAATCGGCCGTCTGTCGTATCCGTCTCCGTATTTTCGGTTAAAGTGTAAGTGGTCGTACCGATCGTCATCGTGTAAACGTCCGCAGGTACTTCGTATCCGGTAACCCAGACGCTGTATCCTCCGTCTTCATAGCATTTCAAATAAACGGAGACGTTTTCTTTGGTCTGCTTAATGGAAATTTGATTCGCTTCCGAATTGTAGGTCAGATTGTTGTTGGAATCTAACGGTTCGTAGTAAGCATCCGTCAATTCTGTTCCGTCCAATGCGAGTTGAATGACATCGCCTTCGGTAACGCTTAAACCGCCGACTTTGTACTGAGCCTTCGCGCTATCTTCACCGAGTTCGGCCGTCGCATCGCTCATCAAATAAGTTTTTCCGCCTAACGTCATCGTGTAGTATTCCGTAACCGTCGTTCCGCTCGCGGTACTCGTGACGTTGGTCACTTTTTCCGTTCCCGTCACGGTATTTTCCTCATCGAGTTGACAATACGGAGTTACCGACAACAAAGTGTCGTTAGAAGCCGTCGGAATACCTTTGATCGTAATAGCGATAAAGAACGTGTATCCCGATTTGCCTGCGAAATCGTCGATGGTCGAAGTGCTGCTCACCGAACTCAAAGCATTGACATACGTTACTGAGCCTGCACTCATCGAATTGTAATAAGATTGTACGGCAACGGTTTCCGTCGTGCTGTTGATTTTGACTTTAAAACCGTAATTCCCCGGAACGAACGCTTGAACAGCGCCCTCTTCGTCCGTACGATAACTTCCCTGTACCGCGGCGACGAAACGAATATCCCGTTTTCCGTCGACCTCATCGGTTACCTGCGCCTTGACATCGGAAATGTAATCTTCTGCCGTCAGCGCACTTTCCGTCGAAGCCGCGCGTTTGACTGCTGCCAGATCCCTGTTTCCCTCGACGACGTCGGTTACGATCAGTTGATCGACGCTTTTGGCATTTACCGCCGTTAATCCTGTTGCCGTCGCCGTTGTGAGCAGCATAGCGCCGCTTAACAATAAGACATTTAATCTTTTCATTTTTCTTCCCCTTTACAATTGCCGAACCCTCGATCAGACTTCCGCTTTCGTCTGACGGGATTCGAATTCGCGGAGAACAGAAGTTCTCCATTCGCACTGAATACGAACGATCCGTTTTTTACCGATGACCTTTCATCTATTTTTCATTTCTATTCGCTTATCGTTCGATTTCAAGTGGCGAAAATACAGAAACGAACACGATTTAGAAACTTCCGAAATCGATGATATCTCCGTCTCCGTCTCCCCATTCTCCCGGCGTAACCGACACCGAAGTGGTAACGATGTCTTTTTCTTCGACTACGACGAAATCCATTGTCGGATTCAAGTATTCCTTTTTCACTGACTTTCTCCTTTCCGCAATACAAAAAATATTGCCTTTTAGAAATGTAAGTCAATTATATAATGTAAGCGGTTACTTGACTATTTTTTTTTGATTTTGATAAAATTACATTTATTATTTATAATAAATCCTTGATTTTTTATACATTAATTTTAAAGTGTTGATTTTCATACGAAAAAGCGTCTCCGTTTTTTCGGAGAACGCCTTTCTTTCCGTATTATTTTTTCGAATCGAAGAAATCCCTTTTCGGGAAAAACGCTCTAATAGTAAGAACGAACCGGAGTGATGATCTGAATGATCTTGTCGTCGACGGGAGAAGTTACCTTGAACGCGTTCATTTCTCCGGCAAAAGACAGAATCACGTCTTCGCTTTGAGCCGCGCGGATCGCGTCGATGACATAATCGACGTTGAAAGAAATGTCGAATCTTCCGCCTTCGTACTGAAAAAGTTCCACTCTTTCGTTCGCCGATCCGATTTGCTCGCTTTTGGAAGAAATTTCGACTTTATCTTCCTCCAAAGATAGTTTGACGATTCTCTCTCTTTCGATAGCCAAAAGAGAAACGCGCTGCATCGCGTCGATGAATTTAGAGGCGTTGACTTGCAAAACATACGGGTAATTATTCGGTATCATGCGCGAAGTTTTCGGGAAATCTCCGTTGATCAGTCTGGAAAACACTTTCGTCGTTCCGAATTCGAAAACCGTCTTATTCGACGCGATATACAAGCGAATCGTCTCTTCTTCCAACAATTTGGATACTTCGTTCAGCACTTTGACAGGAATGTTGGCTTCGATAGCGTCCGAATTGTCGATGTCGTGCATTTTCTTGGCCAATCGATAACTGTCGGTCGCGACGAATTCCGCCTTTCCTTCTTCCGAACGGAAATTGATCGCCGTCAAAATCGGGCGCACTTCCCTTGTCGAGGCCGCGAATGCCGTCTGAGCGACGATCTTCTTGAAATCCGCCGTCTTGAACAGAACTTCCTCTCCTTCGACGGAAAGGTCGAGATCGGGATATTCTTCGCTTCGCATCGAGTTCAACTGAAAGTTCGCCTTTTCATCCGAAATCCGTACGATGACGTCGTCGACGACTTCCAGCGTTACTTCGGAAGAATCCAAACGTCGAATGATTTCGATCAGATATTTTGCCGAAATCAGCGTTTCTCCGAGCGTATAATCACGAATGATCTCTTTTTCGTCCTGCACGAACGGAAGTGAACTTTCAATCGTAATGTCGTTGTCCGAACCGATCAGCGTCAGCCCTTGGTCATTCAATACGATTTTGAAATTGAGAAATGCCGGCGTAGGCGATTTCTGCCCGATGGCTACGTTGACGGTGCTGAGAATTTTCAGAAAAGAGAGGCGATCGATGGTGAATTTCATAATATGTACTCCTTTTTTTATTTATCATAATCATAACGGCTGTGGAAACTGTGGAAAACCTTCGCTGTTTCCTTAAACGAATTATACCACTTTTAACTTTAAAATACTATGTATTTTGTCAAGATTTCAACTGCTTTTTCAAAGTGGTTAAAGCGCCTTGAAGTTCGATGTCGGTTTTCAACATCAAATCCACTTTTTCGCACGAAGACATTACCGTGGAATGATCGCGACCGAAGATTTTTCCGATCTGAATATACGGCGTTCCGATCAAGGTGCGGCAAAGGTACATACAAATCTGACGGGCCAAAGCGATTTGAGAAGTTCTCACCTTGGATTTGATCTGGTTTTCGGTCAGATGATAGTAAGAACCGACGACGTCGATGATCTTTTCTTCGGTGACGATTTTGGATTTGTCTTTGGTCGCCATCATCGGTTTGACCGATTCCTTGATCGTCGGAAGATCGATTTTGGAAATGTGCTTGACGTTGATGGTATAAAAGAGCAAGCGATTCAACGCGCCTTCGAGTTCGCGGACGTTCTTGGAAAAATTTTCCGCGAGATAGACCAAACCGTCTTCGTCGAAATTGGAAACGTCCAAACCGTTGGATTCGATTTTTGTTTTCAGAATTTCAACCAAGGTCGCGGTATCGGGATTCTTGATACAGACGCTCAAGCCCATATTGAATCGGGAAACCAAGCGGTCTTCCAAACCTTTCAGTTCGTTCGGATGGCGATCGGAAGTGAGGACGATCTGCTTGTTGTTGGCGATCAGCGTATTGAAGATATTGAAAAACATTTCCGAAGTTTTGACTTTTTCGGATAAAAACTGAATGTCGTCGACCAAGAGAACGTCGATCGTCTTCAAAAAGTCTTTGAGATTTTCTTCCTGCTGCTCGCCGCGCGAAAATTTGATGTACTCGTCGATGAAAGCGTCGGTCGTTATATAGAGAACTTTCTTGTACGGATTGGTCGAACGGATATAGTTGCCCAAAGCGTGAATCAGGTGAGTTTTTCCCAATCCGGATTTCGCGTAAATAAACAGAGGATTGAATGAGTTTCCCAGAGAATTCCCCACTAAAAGCGAGGCTTGCACGGCTTCTTTATTGCAAGAGCCGACGACGAAATTATCGAAATTGAACTTGGAATTCAGATTGCAGGAAGAGAAAAAAGAGGATTTTGTTTCTCCCGAAACGATTTTGACATTGTCTTTCAATTCGTCTTTACACACGAAAGAGAGATCGTATTCGGTTTCGGTAACTTCTTTCAGGCAGTCGCGAACGATTTGAAGATAATGCGCGTTATCGTTGAGAAACTGACTGGATAGTTTGCTTCCCGTCGAGACGATCATCTTGTTTCCGTCGATTCGGGAAATTTTGGTATCCGCGAAAAAAGAATCGTAAAGATGACGGTCGCTGACCTGACTTTTTATTCCTTCGAGAACGCGTTTCCAAATGCTGTTCTTCTGATCCAATGTCAATACCATATCGGCTAACTCCTTTTGTCTTGCAATAGGAATTCTAACATACCATTGTTGAAAAATACATTATTTCTTATCGCCTTTTTTCTTTTTCCACATCGGAAAACAATGAAAAAAATCGGATATTTCCATAGAAATTTTTACTTTTCCACAATTTATCCGTGTGGGGAATCGTTCCTCATTTTCGACAAAATTCGATTTTTCGACATTCGGGAAAACTTGTCCTCAATTTTCTACTTTTTTCCATAGCGAAAAAAGGCGGATTCTTCCGAACCTTTTTATGCTTTTCCATAATGGCGAAAAGGCTTTTCAACACGATGTAGAAAAGCGTTTTTTCCTGTGTATAATTCTGTGAAAATCCGAAAATTTTATACGCTTTTCTCTGTAAAAAAACGGAGATTGAATTTTCGAAAAATTTTTCGGTTGTGTTGACTTATATATAATTTATATATATAATCAATTTCGTATGTGGATAGTAACGGAGGTGCAAAAAAATGAAAAGAACATATCAACCAAGCAAAAGAAAAAAGAAAAACACCTGCGGGTTCAGAGCCAGAATGGCAACCCCGAACGGACGTAAAGTTTTAGCGAGACGTCGTGCAAAAGGCAGAAAAGAACTGACTGCATAAATGCGCTAAAATAACCCACTATATTTCTTAGTGGGTTTTTTAAAAGACAAGGGGATGAATATGAAAGTTAAGTATCGAGTGAAATCGCATCAGGATTTTCAGAAAGTCATCCGCGGAAATAAAAAGAAATTCGGTCATAGTTACATTGTTTATTCTTCACCGAACGAGTACGGATATCCCCGATTCGGAATTTCGACGCCGAAGAGGATCGGAAACGCCGTGACGAGGAACAGAATACGCCGTCAGGTCAGGGCGATGTTGAGAGACATGATGGAAGGACGAAAAGGAACGGACTACGTTGTCGTCGTCAAAAACGCTTATTCGGAGAACGAATACAAAAAAAATTACGAAGATCTGAAATCTGTTTTGGATCAGATAAAGGAGGACTGAGCAAGTCAATGAAAAAAAATAAATTCGGAATTTGGAAAATTCTTGCGCTGGTTCTTTGCGTGTTTGCGCTGTCGGGGTGTACCGCGGCGATCAGAACGGTTCAGGATAAATGCGCGGTGATGATTTCCTACGAAGATTACGACGAAGGGGAAACTTTCGGCAATTACGGCGAGAAATCTCAAAGCACGAAGATCGACCAATACGCCAAAGAACAGGGATATCTTCTTCCAAGCGACGCGTTCAATCAATTCATGGAGAGCAAGATCGTCGCTTATGTCGCGGAATTGAAAGAGTTCACCGATGCGAAAGGCGAAAAACCTTTCGCGGAACACACGGACGAATATCTTCGCGGAATCGCCACTTTCGCCGGTTCGGATACGGCGATGAAAAGCGATTCGGAAATCGCTCAAATCGATTATGCCAAAAACGAACTTTGGCTCAATTACGACAAATGGCTTTCGGAAGCGCGTTACGAACTCGGCGTGGAAAACTGTCCGGATCGGAGTTACGAGACGTATTACAAATCGAGTTTCAATTCGATTGCCAACGCGTACACGACGACGATTACTCCGGTATCCGGAGAATTCAACGGCGTTTATATCGAGGGAAAATCGTGGGGCGACGCTTTCGATTACGGGTTTATCGAAGGATTGCTGGTTTATCCGGTGTCGTGGCTGGTCTATCAATTCTCCGTTCTCTTCGGAATGAACGGGTGGGGACAGGTAGGCGCGATTCTTCTGACGACGCTGATCGTAAGAGGAATCCTGATTCTCCTGACTTTCCGTCAGACGCTGGCGCAACAAAAAATGACGTTGCTAAAACCGCAGTTGGACAAAATTCAATCCAAATATCCGAACGCGCAGACCAATCAGTACGAGAAGCAGAGAATGGCACAGGAACAGATGGCACTGTACAAGAAGAACAAGATCAATCCGATCGGCTCTTTGCTGATAATGGTCGTGCAATTTCCGGTCTTCATCGCAGTCTGGGGTGCGATGCAGGGATCGGCCGTCCTGATGGACGGAACGCTTTTAGGGCTTTCTCTTGCAGTGCAGACAGGTTCGGCAATGCTCAATTTCTCTTCGCTGAACTGCATTACCGCTTGGGTGATCTTCATTCTGATGGCCGTCGGTCAATTCGTTACGATGAAATTGCCGCAATGGTTGCAGAAGAAGAAAGCCGACAAGGTCGAGAAGTTGACGAAAAATCCGTCGATGGATCAATCGCAGAAGACGATGAGTATGGTGAATAATTTTATGTTGATTTTCATCATCATCATGGGTTTCTCTCTTCCGGTAGCGATGGCTATCTATTGGTTTGCCTCTTCCTTAATCGGAATCGCGCAGACGCTGATTATGCAAACGCTGCTTGGAAAACATCAGAACAACAAGAAAAACGTCAAATATAAGACGAAGAAACAGAGGTAAAAAATGAAGTATTTAGGTGCAACATTAGAAGAAGCGCTGGAAAGCGCGTCGGAAGATCAGAACGTCGCCGTCGAAGAATTGATCTACGACATTGTCGGGCAGAACGAGGATTGCGTTCAAATCGAAGTTTATGAAATCGTCGATATCATCGAATATGCGCAGCAATATCTGAAAGGCATTATCGAATCTATCGGTATCGATTGCCGTGTCAGCCCGTCGATCAAAGACGATATCATTCGTCTGAAAGTGGACAGCAATCACAATTCGGTTTTGATCGGGAAAAACGGCAAGACGCTTCAAAGTTTAAACGAATTGACGCGAATTGCCATCAGCAATCATTTCCGGAAAAGATACAAGATCCTGATCGACATCAACGGGTACAAGGATGAAAAATACGATCGCATTACGAAAATGGCGAGAAGAATGGCTCACGACGTTCAGAAGAACAAAGTTACGGTTACGCTCGATCCGATGACCGCCGACGAAAGAAGAATGGTTCACAATGCTTTGACCGGTATGCCGAATATCAAAACAGAATCGACCGGTTTCGGTAAGGAAAGACGCATTCAGATCATCTACGTATCTTCCCAAGAAAACGAAGAATAAAAAGAAAAAAGATCATTTCCACGTCGATTTGATCTTTTTTTATGGACAAGAATTGCTTATATAATCGGAATTTGTTAAGCGAACCATTTCACTTTTACGACAAAGTTCTTGGCGTCATGATAACCCGCTTTCCCATAGTATCGTTCATGCTTTTCATCTTTGACGGCATTCAATTCGATACACGAAGCCCCTGCGGACTTTACTCTTGATTCCAGTTCGGCCAAAAGGATTCTCCCCAATCCTTTGTTTTGGCGTTTGGAAGAAATCAAAATTTCTTCCAAGGTGTAAGCGCGAATATCGTCGTATTGTTTGTAATACCCCATGACAAAGCCGAAGATTTCGCTATCTTCATTCCTCATTATGAGCGAATAAGAATCCTCCATCTTCAATACTTGCTCGATACGTCTTTTGGCGGTAATTTCTGTCCAGCAAGCACCTTCGCAATTGTTGTAGTAATCTATGTATAAGGGAATAACCTGTTGAATGTCGCTTAATGTCATTACTTCGATTTGCATATACTCTCTCCGTTTCTAATAATATATAGTTTAGCACTTCTTTGCAAAATCGGATATTGCAATTTGATTGTGAAAATGAACCAAAACAGAATATCGGCAATCTGTCAACGCATCCTTACAAATCTTTTCAACGCCTTTCAATTCGAGGTTCGTCCGTAAAAATGTTGATTATACTGCAAAACAAGTTAAAATTTCTAAACCTGCGGTGTAAAGAAGATAGGATTATCCGGAGGTATCAGCGGGATTATCATGGGTTTAGCAATCTATTCCGACATTAAAATAACTCCCGAAAACACTCTTATTATTTTCGATGAAGTGCAGGAAGTCCCTCGCGTTTTGACCGAGCAATACATTCTCAGCAGTTGATTGTCCATTCCGATTTGAACATTTACTATTATCCCAATGACAACGGTAGTTGCGAGGTTGATTTCCTTGTCGATACAGGGCAAACCGTTATTCCCGTGGAAGTAAAAGCAGAAGTCAATCTTCGTGCGAAGAGCCTCAGAATATACGTGGAAAAATTATCCCCGATGTTAAGATCAGAACCTCGATGCTCGATTAGAAAAAGAAATCTTCCGCTTTATGCCATTGAGAATTTGACGAATGAATCGATTTGAGATGCAATAAATTTTGTTCGCGGGTTTGAAATTGCCGTTGAAAACGGGGCTTTTTCTTTTCAAATTTATTTGATTCATTTATACTATCTGTGAGGTGAAAGAGATGTTTGACGTTATCGTAAATCTGGCTACCCCGCCGATGAAAGGCGCTTTAGCGGTGATCCGATTGTCCGGCGAAGGATCGCTGACGATCGTTCAAAGGATTTTTACCGGAAAAATCGAAGAGCCTAACCGCGTTTATTTCGGCTATATCGTCGATTCGGACGCGAATGAAAAAGTTGATCAGGTTCTCGTAACTTATTTCAAAGGACCGAAAAGTTTTACAGGAGAAGACGTCGTGGAGATCTCCTGTCACGGATCGATGATTATCGTCAATGAGATCATCGGACTTTGCCTGAGATATTCGGCAAGATTATCGATGAACGGAGAATTCTCCGCGCGCGCCTATTATCACGGAAAAATCGATTTGGTTCAGGCCGAAGCCATCAACTCCCTGATTCAGGCGGAAACGTCGAGGGCGAAGAAAAATCAGATGTTTGCTTTGACGGGGGAAACCAGCGCTTTAATACGCCCTGTGAAAGAAAAGATCGCGGACATTCTCTCGTCGATCGAAGTCAATATCGATTATCCGGAGTATCGGGACATCGAAACGATCACCGAGGAGGATATTCTCTCTTCGGTAGACGTTTTGTGCCGAAAACTCGATCGTTTGATCGAGGACGGCGAAAAAGAAAGAAGAATGGACGAAGGAATCGACGTGGCGATTGTCGGAAGACCGAACGTCGGAAAATCGAGCCTTCTCAACGCATTGATCAAACAGGATAAAGCCATCGTCACCGACATTCCCGGAACGACGCGAGACGTCGTCGAAGGAAAAATCAATCTGAACGGGTTGGTTCTTCGCCTTTTGGATACGGCCGGAATTCGTCAAAGCGTCGACGAAATCGAACAGGTCGGGATCGAAAAATCGAAACAGACGGTCGAAAAGGCGGATTTGATTCTTCTCGTTCTCGAAGCGGATCGATTTACCTCGGAAGATCGGGAATTGATGAAATTGACCGAGGATAAGCCGAGGATCGTCGTTTATAACAAAAAAGAGCGACTTTCCTCCGATCGACTGGAAGAAGATCGAATTTACGTCTCCGCGTTAAACAAAGATATTTCCGCTTTGGAAGAAGCGATGATGAAGGAATTCGGTATTCAGGAAACGAAAGAAACGCCTTCTTTCTGCTCTTCGCGAGAGATCGCATTGCTGAAAAAATGCAAAGATTCGCTGCTTTCCGCGAAACGGGAGACGGAACAAGGCGTTTCCCTCGATCTTGTCGCCGTCGAGATCAAAGTCGCTTACGACGCATTGAAAGACATTCTCGGGGAAGAAGTGCGCGTGGATTTGGAAGAAGAAATCTTTTCGCGTTTCTGCGTAGGTAAATAAGATGATTTTCGATACGCATTGTCATCTTTACGATGAAAAATACGAAGAGGGCGTCTACGAGGTGATCGCCCGTTCTTTCGAAAAAGGCGTCGATTTGCTGATGCTCGTCGGCGATAATCCGGAACACTCAGAAATCTGCGCGGAAACCGCGAAACATACGGAAAACGTATACGCTTCAATCGGGATACACCCGATGGAGATCGATACGATCGAGGTGGACGAAATCGAATCGCGTTTGAAACCTTTGCTTTCGGATAAGGTCAAAGCCGTCGGAGAAATCGGATTGGATTACTACTGGAACAAAGACGCAGAAGTCAAAATACGGCAGAAAGAGTATTTTATCCGTCAGATCGAAATCGCCAATCGGTGGGATCTTCCGATTATCATTCACGCGCGCGACAGCGTGGAATCCGCGATAGAGATCGTGAAAAAATACCCTTGCCGAAGAAAAGGGGTTTTTCATTGCTTTTCGGGAAGCGCGGAGCAGATGAAGAGAATCGTGGATATGGGATATTTTATCGGATTGGACGGACCGGTCACGTACAAGAATGCGGTTACCCCGAAAGAAGTCGCCAAAGCCGTCGATTTATCCTATCTCGTCGTCGAAACCGACTCTCCTTATCTTCCGCCTGTGCCTTTTCGCGGAAAGATCAACTATCCTTATTACGTCCGTCGGGTAATCGAGGAAATCGCCGCGTTGAGAAAGATGAATCCCGAAGAAATCGAAGAAATCACTTTTCAGAACGGAAAGAGGTTGTTCCGTTTATGAATAAGCGAGGAAAACCGGTCATCGTAGTCGAAGGAAAAAGCGACGTGAATAAACTTCGTTTATTCGTCGATGCGGAATTCGTCACTACGAACGGCTCGGAAGTTTCGCGTGAAACAATTGAATATCTGACAAAATTGTCGCTTTCCCGACAAATTATCGTATTGACCGATCCCGATTCTCCGGGAGAAAGGATAAGGAATTTGATCGATCAGGCGATTCCCGGCTGTTATCATGCCTTTATCGACAAGAAAAAAGCGATTAAAGGAAAGAAGGTCGGCGTGGCAGAATGTGAAAAAGAAGAATTGATCCGCGCGTTGAAAGATCTCGTCTGCTTTTCTCTAAACGAGACGCCTGCGCTGACAATTCGCGATCTTTATGATTTCGGTTTGATCGGAAAAAAGGATTCTTCGGAAAGGCGCGATTTTCTGGGAAAGGTCTTTCACATCGGAAAAACAAACGGAAAGACGTGTCTGAAAAGGCTGAATCTTCTCGGCATCGGTTGTGAAGAATTGAAAGAGGCGATGAAAGAATATGAAAATAGCAAGTAAAGAATACGTGGTGACGCGAATGACTTCTCTGATGATCGCTCCGAAGAAAAGATTTTCGCAAAATTTTTTGATCGACGAATCCGTCGTCAACGAGAGTATCGACGCGCTTTCGATCGAAAAAGACGACGTCCTTATCGAGATCGGACCGGGATTGGGCGCTTTGACCCAGAAACTTCTCGATCGCGGAAATCCGCTGTATGCATACGAAATCGATTCGGATTTGTGCGCGCATCTTCGGGAAATCTTTTCCGATCGGAAGCAATTTTGCCTTTTCGAACAGGATTTTCTTAAAGCGGATCTTTCTTTGTTCGAAGGAAAAACGGTCAAGTTGATTTCCAACGTCCCCTATCACATTACGACGCCGATCATCGAGAAAATCATTACCTCCGGAATTCAAGCGACTATGTTCGAATTCATGGTTCAGAAAGAGGTTTATTCCAGAATCAGGGCCGAAAGAGGCAGCAAGGATTATCTGCCCCTGAATATCTTCATCGATTATGTCGGAACGTTGAGTTTGGTAAAGAAAGTGGGAAAGGACAAATTTCTCCCTTCTCCGAATGTGGACAGCGTGATTTTAAAAATCGATTTTAATCGTCCCCGCGTTTCAAAGGAATGGGAACGCGTCTTTTTCGACGTGGTTCGCGCGTGCTTTTTTCAAAGGAGAAAAACGATACAGAACAACCTGATTCGATTTTTGAAAGACAGAGAAAAGGTTGAGGAAGTTTTAATAAAATCCGGCATCGATCCCGAACGGCGAGGCGAAGATTTGGGAAAGGAGGAATATCTCGAATTGAGTCGAAATATCCTAAACAACCGATAATTTTTTTCATAGGATATATAGGTGATTCAATTTGAAAGTAAATGCACTTGTAACCAGAACATCTCATCAACACGACGTCATTTTCCGAGTCATTTCTCTGAAAGACGGTATTGCCGTCCTCAAAGGAGAGATTTATCGTCTCATCGCCGACGCGCCTGTCGAAGACCTGAAAGAATATGAAGTTAAAAATAAAATCGTTTTATCTTTACCTGCACTGAAATTTGATGCAAAATTATTAAGGGGTAAGATCTTGCATCTCGACGGAGACGAATTTTACCTCAAAAAAGCAATGGAGGCTTATAAGAATTATAAGATCAATGCGGACGGCTATTACATCAAAGAAAGCGAAATGCCTCGATTCATCGAGCAACTGATACAGAAACATCAACCGGATATTCTCGTCGTTACGGGACACGATTCTTTGACAAAAGGGCAGAATATCTACGATCTCAACAGTTATAAAAATTCGATGCATTTTGTCGAAACCATTCAAAGGGCCAGAAGCCTTTACAAATCGAAAGACGATCTGGTGATCGTCGCCGGCGCCTGTCAGTCTTTCTACGAAGCGCTGATCGAAAGCGGCGCGAATTTCGCTTCTTCTCCGCATCGGAAGAACATTCATCTTCTGGACCCGGTCATCATAGCCAGTTCCATTGCCAACACCACGATTTCCGAAGATATCGATTTTTCTTTGGTCTTGAAAGCGACATACAGCAAGGAAATCGGAGGAATCGAAACCAAAGGCAGAGCCAGAAAGTACTATTTAGGAGGCAGTTAAACAGGATTATGCTGATGTTGAAAGCGTATGCAAAAATCAATCTGGGACTCAATATAGTCAACAGAGATCCTCAGGACGGATATCACAATCTGGATATGGTCGTCGTCCCTATCGAACTACACGATCGGATCGAAATCGAATTGCTTCCCTACGGATTCGATACGTTAATCACCAGCGATGATTGCGAACTTCCGACCGACGAGACGAACATCGTCTCCAAAGTCGAAAGGGCTTTGAGGAAAAAATACGGTTACACTCAGCAATTGAGGATTCACATCCACAAAAATATTCCTATGGGCGCGGGGTTAGGCGGAGGGAGCGCCGACGGCGCAGCGGTTTTAATCGGATTGAACAAACTTCTGAAATTGAAAATGAGCGAAGAAGAGATGTGCCGTATCGGCTATAAAATCGGTTCGGATATTCCTTTCTGCCTGAAAAACAGCGCGGCAAGAGTGCAAGGTAAAGGCGAAGTTCTGACGCCGATAAAGGTGAAAAAACCTTACGGGGCGCTGATCGTTTTTCCGAAAACGGCGCTTTCCACAGGAAAGATTTATTCCGAATTCGACGCGACGGGGGCTTCTGGTTCGGCGGATATTTCCGGAATCATCGAAGCGCTGGAAAAAGACGATCTGAATTTGCTCGATCGTTCGATGGGAAACGAATTGGAAAAGACGGCGGTCGGTTTTTGCTCTTCGATCGTCAAAGTGAAGCAGGAAATGAAAGAACTGGGGTTGTCCAACGCGATGATGACAGGATCCGGTTCGGCAGTATTCGGTCTGTCTCACGATCCGAAACTTCTGAGAAGAGCCGCCGATCATCTGGAAGGGCTCGGTTTTAAAGTACTACTGAGTCAGACTCGGTGATTTAACGGAATCGAAGTTTAATTATAGAAAAAGATACGATGAATCGATATAATAAATTCGTAAAACGGGAGAAAGCCAATGAATAAAAAGTAGTTGATTATTTGGATAAATAATGGATTACTTTTTTATTTTGAGAAAGGAAAAAAGATGCTGGAAAACACGGTCGTATATGCTTTAAGCGCCAATAAGGTTTTGGCAAAAGAAATCGCTGACAAATTGAAAGTTCCTCTGAAACAGGCGAAAGTCACTCATTTCGCAGACGGAGAAATCCTATGCGAACCGATCGAGACAATTCGCGAGAAAAACGTTTACGTCATTCAGTCCACTTGTTGCCCCGTTACGGAAAACCTGTTTGAAATTTTGGTCTTCGTAGACGCGTTAAAAAGGGCTTCGGCGCACGAAATCAATGTCGTGATTCCCTATTTCGGATACGCTCGTCAGGATCGGAAGAGCAAACCGCGTCAACCGATTACCTCGCGCTTAGTCGCCGATTTATTGAAGACCGCGGGAGTTCACCGAGTTATCACCATCGATTTGCACGCACCGCAGATTCAAGGCTTTTTTTCCTGCTTGGTCGACGAACTGACCGCGATTCCTTTGATTACCGATTATTATTGGAAATATAAGAATAATCCGAACGTGGTCATCGTTTCTCCGGATCACGGAGGAGTAAACCGCGCAAGGAAGATCGCCGAAAAGCTGAATCTTCCGATTGCGATCATCGACAAACGGAGAACCGGTCCGAATGTGGCCGAAGTGATGAATATCATCGGAAACGTCGACGGAAAGGATTGCATTATGATCGACGATATGATCGATACGGCAGGATCATGTTCCGCCGGTGCGAAAGTGCTGAAAGAACAAGGAGCGCGCAGCGTACGCATTGCCTGTACGCACGGCATCTTCTCTTCTCCCGCGGAAGAACGGGTGCTGGACGGGCTTTTCGAAGAGATCGTCTTTACCAATACCATTCCTCTGCAAAAGAAGATGGATCATGGGATCGTCAAAGTCTTATCCGTCGGACCGATGCTTGCAAAGGTCATCGAAAACATCGAAACGGGTGAAGCCGTATCCAACGTCTACAATTTATATAACCATATCGATTGAAATACAACGCCCGCGTCGGATTCTCGGGCGTTTTCTTTTGCAAAAAAAAGAACTGATCGGATCAGATCCTTTCAGTTCTTTTCTTTTATTTGCCTTATTTCGTAACAGAAGCGACAGGTGTTTCACCGGACAAATCGTAGGTGAATGTATAGGTTCCTGCTACCAAAACGGTGATGTTGTCTCCGGTGACATCGAAGCAGTCTGCGCAAGACGAATCGACGACGAGTTGACCGTTCGCAGTGGCTCCACCGTATTGAATTTCCCAGTTATCCGTGTTGTTGGACAACTTGAATTGATCGTCTACGGCAAGAGAAACCGTGCAAGCATAGACGTCGGCAGTGTCGGTCGCCACGAGTTTGTAGGATTCCTGACACGCCCATCCGCTCATGGAACCTCTGACGTAGAGATAATCAAACGGAGTAACGACGTTATAGATGATCGGACTTACTTTATTGGTGCTGTCGTAAGCGATTTCGTATGTGACTGACGTCGTATTGCCGTCCGCATCCGTCTTTTTATAGACTTGCGAATAACCGTAGACGGAAATCGTATCGCCGACTTTCGGTGCGGCTTCGCCTTCTTTCAATACCGCGGAATAAACTTGGAAAGCGTAAGTAGCGGTGTCTCCTTCCTCGGTTTCAACTTCCGGCATAGCGAGATAGAAAGAGTAAGATTTGTAAGACTCATTGTAAGTCGGTTCGGAAATCACTTCACCGCGTACTCTCATCATGACGGTCTTATCTACGAATCCGTCGGCTTTCATCGCCGCGATCGCGTCGGCAACCGTTATCGTCTTGATAAGATTATCGACATTTTCCGGCAGAGTCAAAACCGCTAAGGTCTTCGAAGAAGTGTAAGAAACGCTCCAATTGCCGCCGTCCGGATTGATCAGTTGTTTTCCGGTGTTCCACGGATCGGTCGTATCGAAATCCGCTCCGCCGATGACGATGCAGTATTCATAGGACATTTCCAGAGGTCCGATACCGATGACGATGTCTTCGTAAGTGGTTTCGAAAGTGGTCTGTCCGGAATCATCGGTGGATTTGGTCAGTTGAGTCCAGTTGGCCCAACCATCAAACGCACCGTAGATGTAGAGGTTTTCGTCTTCCGCGATTTCGGTTCCGGAGTAGTACACTTTGAGTTTCGCGTTTCCTTTAACGTTTTGCAGATCGTCTCTCTGCGTTGCGGAAATTTTCAGATGATCTTCTGTCGTGGCCTCTCCTACTTTTTCGTGTTCGGTGTAAAGTTGGAAAGTGGATCCGTCCGGTTTTGTTCCCGTTTTTCCAGCAAGTCCATTTGGATTGAAAGTAAAAGTGTATTGACCGGCTTCGGTAATGGCGTTGTTGTTATCTACGCCGTCCGGATACCAGTCTTTGACAGCACCTTCACCATCGAAATAACGGACTTTGTATTCCCATTTGATAGCCGCGCCTTCTGCGTCGACCAGATCTTCTTCGGCGATCGAACCGGTTAAGGTATAAGTTCCGTCGCCTACCGGACTAAGATAGAAGATTTCGAAGTTTTCTTTTGTCCAGAACAATTCGCTCCAATCGTTTCCGGTACCGACGATATAGTAGCCGGCGTTACCGTACGTGTGGCCCCACGAACTTGCCTCTCCTCCACCACTTCCTCCGGTGGAAGGATTTTCGTTTGGCGTTACAGATGATGAACCATCTTTTTTGCCGCCGCCGCATCCTACTAGCATACCCACGGCTAATAAGGACACTAATAAAAGTTTTTTATTCATTTCTCTCCCTTTCTTTTATGTAACTCCATTATAACGCCTAAAAATAAAATTGGAAATAAATTTATGAAAAAAACGGGACTTAACCGGCAAAAAATGAAAACGCTTTCTTCTTTGCAATTTTGATTTTCGACACAAACATGATGGTGTAGTTGATTTTTCACAAAAATTCGCAACCGAATGTCGAAAATCGGAATATATTCGGCGAATTCCGCGAAGAATAAGGAACGGATACGAACAAATAAAGAAGTTTAGTTCAGCTGTTTTTTTTCGTTAAAGGAAAAGTTCTAATACTGCTTTTCTTCTTAAATTTGCGCTATCTCGGGCATTGTTCACCCCTATTGACAAATGAGTACGCATCGGGTAGAATCGAATTGAAAAGGGAAGGAGGTAAGAAACATCGATGAATAGTTTCTTGTTATTTTGGGTTAGGGCAGGAAGAAAATATTCAAAAATCCGCGAAGACGAAAGGCTTAGGGAAAAGAGCGTAAGGCTGGGCATCAGGTCGATTGTGCAAAGCATTGCCTGTGCCGCGTTAATGGTGCTTAGCATTTGGCTTCTTACCACTTGTCTTGGCAACCTGCAGGGAAGCGACAATTCTTTTATCTTAAATATCGCCGGAGTCATTATCGGCGCCGGATGCGCGGTTGCATTATTGATCCAAGGTATGGTAGGTTCGCTCATTTATCTGGTCTACCAATTCAAACTGAACAGACGTCCAGTGCGTTGGATTGGACTCGCAATATGGATCGCCGCACTCGTAGCGGTAATCGTGACTGCCATTCTTCTGTTCGCGGCGCTTTGAAACTCAAATAAAATCTGACAAATATCGGTCTTCGCGCATCGTGGGTGAGCGAAGACTTTATTTTTATACGGAATTTTCGCAATTTCTAAAAATCATTGCCTTCAAAGGCTTTCGATAAAAGCGTTCTCTTTTTAAGCGGTATTGTCGCATTTTCCTATGAAAAAAGCCGCTACGGGAGTAACGGCTTTTACTGAATCGCTGATTTCAAACGATTCGATGAAGTACGACGAGTTTGTCGCCGTTCTTCAAACGAGAAATCGCTATTTATTTTTCGCTTTGATCGCGGCCTGTGCTGCGGCAAGACGAGCAACAGGTACGCGGAACGGAGAGCAGGAGACGTAGTCCAATCCGGCATTGTGGTAGAACTGAATGGAGTTCGGTTCTCCGCCGGTTTCTCCGCATACGCCGATGTGAAGATCAGGGCGCGTCGAGCGGCCGAGTTTGACCGCCATCGTTACCAATTTGCCGACGCCGTGCTGATCCAAAGTCTTGAACGGATCTTCTTCGAAAATCTTATTTCCGTAGTAGTCCGGAAGGAACTTGGTTACGTCGTCGCGGGAGAACCCGAAGGTCATCTGCGTCAAGTCATTGGTGCCGAAAGAGAAGAATTCGGCTTCGCCGGCGATTTCGTCGGCCAAAAGTGCCGCGCGAGGAATTTCGATCATCGTACCGACGTGATAGGTCATATTGACGCCGGCTTCCGCGATCAGTTTATCCGCGGTGGTCGTGATGATATTCTTGACGAATTTCAATTCTTTGACTTCGAGTACGAGAGGGACCATGATTTCCGGCGTAATCGGTTTTCCGGTCTTTTTCTGTACGGCGATCGCCGCTTTGATAATCGCGGTGGTCTGCATTTCGCAAATTTCCGGATAAGAGACAGCCAGACGGCAACCGCGGTGTCCCATCATCGGGTTGAATTCGTGAAGTTCTTCGCATCTCGCCTTTACCTGTTCGACGGTACGTCCGGTCGCTTTGGCGAGTTCGGCGATTTTATCTTCTTCCTGTGGCAGGAATTCGTGGAGAGGCGGATCCAAAAGGCGAACGTTGACGTTCATTCCGTCCATAATTTCGTAAAGCCCTTCGAAATCGGACTGCTGCATCGGTTCGAGTTCTTTCAACGCCGCTTTTCTTTCTTCGACGTTGTCGGCGAGAATCATCTTTCTCATCGAGAAAATGCGGTCCTTATCGAAGAACATATGTTCGGTACGGCAGAGGCCGATTCCTTCCGCGCCGAATTCTTTGGCTTGTTTGGCGTCTCTCGGAGTGTCGGCGTTCGTGCGGATTTTCAGCGTTCTGGCTGCGTCGACCCAAGACATCAGGCGACCGAAATAGCCGGAAGAAAGATCCGGATTGACGGTTTTGATCGAGCCGAGATAAACTTTTCCGGTCGAACCGTCGATCGAGAACGTATCGTTTTCGGTGTACACTTTGCCGTCGATCGTTACGGTCTTGGCTTCTTCGTCGATCAAAGCCGCGGAGCAACCGCAGACACAGCATTTACCCATACCGCGAGCGACAACGGCGGCGTGGGAAGTCATACCGCCTCTCATCGTCAGAATCGCTTCGGAAGCGACCATACCGATGATGTCCTCAGGCGAGGTTTCGGCGCGGACAAGGACGACTTTTTCGCCGTTCTGATGTCTTCTTTCCGCTTCTTCCGCGGTGAAAGCGAGTTTACCTGTTCCGGCACCCGGACCGGCGGCAAGACCCGTGGCGATCGGCGTCGCTTTTTCGACTTCGTTTTTGTCGAAGTTCGGGAGCAACAATTTATCGAAAGAGACAGGATCGATTCTTAACACGGCTTCATCGGTGGTGATCAAGCCTTCGTCGACCATATCGCAGGCCATTTTCAGTGCGGCGGCCGGAGTTCTCTTTCCGTTACGCGTCTGCAAGAAATAGAGTTTTCCTTCTTCGACGGTGAATTCCATATCCTGCATATCGCGATAATGGGCTTCCATCATCTTGATGGTTTTGATGAACTGATCGTAGACTTCCGGCATTCTTCTCTTCAATTCGTCGATGTGAAGAGGCGTGCGGATACCGGCAACGACGTCTTCGCCCTGCGCATTCGGAAGATATTCTGCGGAAACGACTTTTTCGCCGGTTCCCGGATCGCGAGAGAAAGCGACGCCGGTTCCGGAGGTTTCGCCCTTATTTCCGAAAGCCATCGATTGGACGTTAACCGCGGTTCCCCAAGAATAAGGAATCGAGTTCATCATTCTGTAAACGTTGGCTCTCGGGTTGTCCCAAGAACGGAAAACCGCTTTGACCGCTTCGATCAGTTGAACGTACGGATCGCTCGGGAATTCTTCGTTGAAGACGTTTTTGTAGTATTCTTTGTAACGGACGACGAGGTCTTTGAGTTCGTCGGCGGTTACTTCGGTGTCGAGTTTGTAGCCCTTTTCTTCTTTCAGGCTGTCGAGCATCTTGTCCATATCGGTTCTCGGATGCCCTTTGGCGATGTTGGTGAACATCAGAATGAAACGGCGATAACTGTCATAGGCAAATCTTTCGTTGCTGGTCTCTTTGGCCAAAACTTCGACGGTGCGGTCGTTTAACCCCAAATTGAGAATGGTATCCATCATACCCGGCATGGATACTCTGGCACCCGATCTGACGGAAACCAGCAGCGGGTTGTGATCGCCGCCGAAAGTTTTTCCGGTGATCTCTTCTACATGGTGTACGTTGGCGTAGATTTCTTCGATGACGTGTTCAGGCAATTTCTTTCCGTTGTCATAATAAAGAGTACACGCTTCGGTGGTAATGGTGAACCCCTGCGGAATCGGGACTCCGATGTGAGTCATTTCAGCAAGGCCCGCGCCTTTACCGCCCAAGAGTTCTTTACCAAGACCATGTGCTTCGCTGAACGCATAGACATATTTTTTTGGCATATATTTCCTCCTGTAATGCGCCGCAATAAAAAATAATATTGACGCGCATATTTATGCTACGCGATTATTTTAACATAAACCATAATGAAAAAAAACACTAATTTTCAGATATTCTCTTCGTCGGAAATCGAGGCTTCTTCGGGATAAATGAGAGAAAAAAATCCTTTTACTCGGTGAATTTCGGGTGATTTTTGATTTTTTCGGACCGACAGACTTTTTTTCCGAGAAAGTGAGAGATGATTCCGAAAGCCACGCCGAAAAGAGAACCGATCAGCACGTCGGTAAAATAATGCGCGCCGAGAAAAATTCTCGAAAAGGCGATCAGAAAAGCGATAGGATAAGTCAGAAACCCGAGTTTTTTCTTGTATAGGCAGATTCCCGTCGCCGCATTGAACGAAGAAAAGGAATGACCGGAAGGAAAAGAATAACCTTTCGGAAACGAGTAATGAATCGAAACCATAAAATCTTCAAACGCGGAACCGAAAGCCGCATAGTTAAGATAAGGACGGGTTCGATGTATCAGGAGTTTCAAGCAATAATCGTTGAAAAGCCAACCGATCAGAAGAAACAATCCGGCGAAGAGGAGAACGATCGGACATCTTTTCTTTTTGGAAACGACGACGACTAAGATTAGGATTAAAAGCAATATCCAAACAATGCCCGCTTCGCCGATCAAAGAAAAGAATTTCATCGCTTCATTGATGAATTCGTTCCCGTGAATTTTCAGCATCCAGCCGGAGATAATCTCGTCGATTTTCTGAAAAAACATATTTAAACCCCGCTGTCCGGCGTTTCGACCGCGCTTTCTTCTTTCCGGCTCGCCCAACTTTCAAGAAGATAGGCGACAAGAATGCCGACGACGAGGACGACGACGCTTAAACAGATGTTCAGCGCGTCGAAGCGAACCGGATATTTTTCATCGGTAATCGTCAGGTAATAGATGGTCACGATCGAACCGATGATAAAACCGAGAATCGCAAAATAGGTCGAAGTCGTGTGCTTTTTAAGCAGGTATTTCATCAAGACGCTCATCAAAACGAATCCGATGATCAGTCCGATCGCCAGAGGAATGAGTACGAGAAGATTTCTCCCGACGTTGTTAAAACTCATCAAATCTTTCAGCACTTCGATCAAAGAAGTATATACGCCGAGAATCATCAAGGTCATGCTTCCCGATATTCCGGGTGCGACTAACGCGACGGAGGAAACAAGCCCGGCCAAAAGGAGATAAAACCAAGTTCCCGCATTCAGTTCTTCGAGGTTGAGAACCTGATCGTTTTTGATAAAGCAAAGCGAGACGACGAGCCCCATCGCCAGAATACCGATGACGATGCTTAAAGGATTCTCCTTGCCTTGAACTTTTTTATAGATAAAAGGTATGCCTCCGATGATGAATCCGACAAACAGAGAAATGACGATCAAAGGGACATGGGACAGCCCGAGTTCGAGAGGAAAAACCAATCCGGCAAAGCCGACGATTGCGCCGATAATAAGAGGAATAAGCACGAGAAGCGAGGATTTGAAATGGCGGAAAAATCCGGTGATCGCTTCCAGTATTTTATCGTAAATATTCATCAATACGGCAATCGTTCCGCCTGAAAAACCCGGAATGATCATCGAAACTCCGATGGCGATGCCCTTGCATCCGTCGATCAGAGGTTCCTTGAATTTCTTTTTGTCCATAGTTCGTTTCCTTTCGATTATTTATTAGTATAAAGATATTTCTCGACGATGAAAAGAAGAATTGTTTTCACGGATACATAAAAAAACGATTTTCGGCGAATACTATGTTCGGAAAAGAGGTAGTTATGTCAAAAATCAAATGTCGCGAATTCGAATGCAAGCACAATTACTGCGAAGCCTGTATGAAAAACGCCATCGAAGTTTCCGATTCCGCCTTGTGCGACAGTTTCGACACCAAGAACGACGATTCTCCCATCGACATCGAGTTCGGAATGGAAGAGGATTTCTTCTTGAATCAAGACGATAAGCAGGTACTCTGCCGTTGCAAAATCTGTAAAACCAACAGCGAGGGAATCTGTATCCGAAAACATCTTTCCGTCGGAGACGTCAACGACATGGCGAAGTGCGAGAGTTTCGAAAGAAGATAGTCGCGGAAAAGTATATTCGTCTACGCATAGGTGAATATACTTTTTTTATGAACGATTTTCCGAAATACGAGTGTACTTTTTTCGCGCTTTTTGGTAAGATTACCTTTGAATCGGAGGAGGAAAAAGCGATGCTGCTATTTGTCGGTCTTGGAAATCCGGGGAAAGAATACGAAAAAACACGCCACAATACGGGCTTTGCCTGCATCGACGCTTTTTGCAAAGATCGCTTTTCTCTTCACATAGAAAAAAAAGGGTTCGGCGGGCTTTATACCAGCGTTAAAAGCGGAACGAAAACGCTTCTTTTTTTGAAACCGCAGACATATATGAATCTGTCCGGAAACAGCGTCCGAGAAATCGTCAATTTCTTCAAAATTCCTCTGGAAAACGTGATCGTCATTTACGACGATATGGACTTGGAAACGGGTAAAATCCGCCTGCGCGGCGCCGGATCTTCCGGAGGACACAAAGGAATGAAAAGCGTGATCGAAAATTTAGGAACGGAAGAGATCAAAAGGATTCGCGTCGGAATCGGAAGAAACACAATACCGGTTATCGATTACGTTTTGGAAAAGCCGAATTCGGAACAGCAGAAGCAACTTGACGAAGCGATTCTCAAAGCGGAGAAAGCGATGCAGGATATCGTCGAACGCGGATTCGACCACGCGATGAACGTTTACAACCGATGATGAGAATATTCAAGAAAATCGAAGAAAGCGAATTCGTCGACCGCCTTTTGAAAAGAGACGGGCGTTTTGTCATCGAAGACTCGTTGACGTTTTCGTTGATCGTCGCGTCGGTTTTCCGTCGAAATCCGCGGAAAATCCTGATCAACTGTCCGAATTTATACGAAGCGCAGGAGATTTACGAGCACCTGATTCACTTTTCGGGAGATGAAAATCTTTTGTTTTTTCCGCAGGACGAGATCTGTCGCATCGACATTCGCGCCTATTCCAAAGAGATGCTCTCTCAGAGGTTATTCGTGATGAATGAAGTTCTGAAAAAAGAACCGAAAATTCTGATCTGCCATTCCGCCTCTTTGGCGCGCTTTTTACCTGAAAAATCTTTGTTTAAAGAAAATGTATTTGAATTGTATGCCGGAAAGTCGATCGGGATCGAAGAAATCGCTCAAACGCTTTCGGGAAACGGTTATCAACGCGTCAATAAGATCGACGGCGCGCTTCAATTCGCCAAAAGAGGCGACATTCTCGACATTTATCCGATTCATCTTTCCAAGCCGGTTCGGATCGAATTTTGCTACGATGAAATCGAATCGCTCCGTTTGTTCGACATCGCCACGCAATTGTCCGAAGAGGAAATCGAAAAAGTCGTCATTCCTCCCGCGAGCGACATTCTTTTGACCTCCGAAGAAAGAAAAAACATAAGGCCGGCTTTGATTCGCGAAGCCGAAAAGTACCGAAAGGAACTGAATTCGGAGGCCTTCTCCGATCTGATGTCGATCGTCGAAAGGGATTTATCGGTTTTCGAAAACGAGGGAGTCGGCGAGACCTTTTACAAATATCTTTATTTAATTCAGGAACAGAAAACGAGTATCGCGGATTACTTTCAGCCGGACTTTTCGATTTGTTACGATATCGAACGATGCATCTCCTCTTTCGATCTGCTTTCGCAACAGTCTTACGCTTATTTCAGCGAACTTTTCAAAATCGGGAAATCATTCAAAAATTATCAATTTTTCGCTGATTTTCGATCGATTTTGGAGAAAAGTGCCCCCTTTGTCGAAGTGCATTCCCTGTCTAAGAATTCCGATGATGTCGAAATTAAAATTCGCGCCGTTCCCGAAATCGCTCCGAATCTGTTTCAGGCGACGGAAAATATCCGAGATTATCTGAACCGGGGATATAAAGTCGTGGTCTGCCTTTCCGCACAATACGACGTTTTCAAAGAGTTTCTTGAAACCGTTTCTCTGGAATATGCCGAGATGAATGCGGAAGACGAAGTCGTTTTTCCGTTATCTTTGCTGAAATTCGATTTGCCGGAAGGATTCGATCTTTATGAAGACAAGCAGGTCTTTCTTTCCAAAAAAGAAATTTACGGCTATCGGATCAAAGTTTCCCGTTTTTTGTCGCGGTATAAAAAGGCGCAGATTCTCAAATCATACGAAGAATTGGAAAAAGGCGATTACGTCGTGCATGAAGAATGCGGTATCGGACAATTCGAGGAAATCGTCAATCTCGAAACGCTTGGGGTCAGAAAAGATTTTTTGAAAATTCGTTACGCGGGGGACGATATGCTTTACGTGCCGTTGGAACAGTTTCATCTGATTCGCAAATACGTTTCCAAAGAAGGCGCCGTACCGAAATTGAACCGAATTAACGGCGGAGACTGGGCGAGAACGAAGAAGAGGATTAAAGAAAAAGTCAACGATCTTGCCGATCGGTTGATTCGTCTGTACGCCGAAAGAAATTCGACCGTCGGATTCGCTTGTCGGGAAGACGACGAGTTTCAACGCGCTTTTGAAAATGCGTTTCCTTATGCGTTGACGGAAGATCAAATTCGCGCGGCGGAAGAAATCAAAAGGGATATGGAAAATCCGCATCCGATGGATCGTCTCTTATGCGGAGACGTCGGATTCGGTAAAACGGAAGTGGCTTTCCGCGCTGCGTTCAAAGCGATTCTTTCCGGAGGTCAGGTGGCTCTTCTCTGCCCGACGACGCTTCTTTCCAGACAGCACTTTCAGGTTGCGCAGGAACGTTTCGCTTTGTTCGGGGTGAAGATCGCGCAGTTTTCCCGTTTCATTCCGCAAAGCGTTCAGAATCGACAGATCGAAGAGATCAAAGAAGGTAAAATTCATCTGATCATCGGAACGCACCGCCTGCTTTCCAAAGAGATCGTCATTCCTCATCTTCGGCTTTTGATCGTAGACGAAGAGCAGCGTTTTGGAGTCGAACACAAAGAAAGAATCAAAGAAGTCAGCAAAAACATCGACGTTCTGACGTTAAGCGCCACGCCGATTCCCCGCACCTTGCAGATGTCGCTTTTGGGAATCCGGAGTTTGTCTCAATTGCAATCTCCTCCTTCGAACCGAATGCCGATTCAGACCTATGTGATGCCGAAGGACGACGGTATCATTAAAGAAGCAATCGAAAGGGAATTGGCCAGAAAAGGTCAGGTCTATTATCTCCATAATCAAACATATTCGCTGAATTCTACCAAGGCGAAAATCGAAAAGATGATTCGCAACGCGCGCGTGGATATCGTTCACGGAAAAATGGACAAAGACGAAATCGAAGAAGTGATGAGCCAGTTTTATCAGGGGGACATCGACATACTCATCTGCACTTCGATCATCGAAACCGGTTTGGATATTCCAAACGTCAACACGATCATCATCGAAAATGCCGACCATTTCGGTTTGGCGCAACTCTATCAGATCAAAGGAAGAGTAGGACGATCCAATAAAATCGCTTATGCCTATCTTCTTTTCAACGATCAAAAAGAAATGAGCGACGTCGCAAAGAAAAGGCTCAAAGCCATTCGGGATTTTACGGAATTAGGTTCGGGATATAAAATCGCGCAAAGAGATTTGACCATTCGCGGCGCGGGAGATATTTTAGGCGCGGAACAGGCGGGTTTTATCGATACGGTGGGTATCGATATGTACCTCAAACTTCTCAACGAAGTGATCCAAGAGAAACGAGGAATGAAAGAAAAAGAAAATTCGGTAAGAGTATCCAATCTGGTTCTCGATGCTTTTATTCCGAAGTCATATGCCGGTAACGCGGACAAACTGGAAATTTATCAGCAGATTCAGAAAATCACCGCGATTTCCGATTTGGATCTTTTCAAAGCGAAGATGAGGGATATTTACGGAAAAATACCGTCGGAAGTCCTGATGCTTTTGAAAAAAAGAAAGGTCGATATTCTTTCTTCGGAAAAGTGCTTCGACTCCATGATTGAAGAAGGGGATACGATCGTTATTAAATTGACCAAAGAAGCGTCTTCGATGCGCCGAATCGGTTTGCTCCTCTTCTCGAACCTCTCTTCTTTCGATCACCTGATTACCGGTTTTGCCGACCGTCAGATCAAAATCAAACTCAAAAAAACAGGAAACGATTACCTCGATCAGTTGGAAAGACTGCTGATCATTATCGTCGATACCTGCGATCGGATTAAGAGTAGGACGGAAATTGAATAGAACCGACAAAAGAAAAAATCTATCGAACTTTACAAAAACTATCTTTTGATATAAAATAGTCGTAGTTTATTCGGAAAGGGGACTGCAATGAAAAGAAGAAAGGGGCTTCTTGTTGCCATATGTTGCATATCTTTTTTCTCGTCGGCTTCCGCATTTAAAACGCGTCAAATTCAGACATTTTGCTATAACGACGATACATTCGGAAACATGATAAAGGCGTATTAAGGCTGGAAAAGATGAAAAAGATTCGATATTTCTGGAAATACATCGTCTCGTTTTCCTTTTCCAATTTCATTTTGTCCGCGTTGATTTTCGGAATCGCCTTTTATTCCGGAAAACAGATTTCCGAGTTTTTGAAGTTAGATGAAAATGTGGTCGATCAGGCGCTGTATACGATGAATTTTGATGATGACAACGCTTTATCCGATCAAGTCGAAACGGCGTATTACCATTACGTGGAACAGGAAATCGACGGCGAATATCGCGCAGTTTTGGAAATCAACAAGGCGGCGTTGAAATACGGGGCGCCTTGTCAGAGCGAAAGAGGTATTTTTTTCATCGCTTTCGATAAAACGGATCTTCCGGAAAAGACTTTGCTGACGAATAAGGAGGAATGGGCGGGAGAGGCCGCGCAGTATGCGAATTATCTGACGCCGATTCGAATGAAGAATTTTTTTATCCATATCGAATTTGATGTCGAGTACCTCTACATCGACGACGAAATAACGAACGAAGGAAGCCGATACGCGGTGTATTCTTCTTACGATCCTTTGATCGATAAAACGGGAGTTCGCGATAACGAAATCTCGGATTATGAAATAACGATTTCCGGAAAAAACTTGAAAGGATACCATCAATTTAGCATTTCGATATTGATGAGAATTTTCGTCTTTATCGCGGCGGTTCCCTTGATATTTTCCGCTTTGGCGATTTCCAACCTCTATCTATATTATTTGGAAAAGCAAAAGGGGATTTTCGAGATACAAGGGATTTATTACAAACCAAGGGAGAAGATGATTTTCCAGACAGCGGGAGAATTGACGTTGTTTTCTTTTCTTCCCTCTTTGGCCGCGATCGTTCTCATGTTCTTTCTTTTTTCCTCCGGCGGCGGAGAAATACTCGTTCTTTCCGTCTTGATCACGTTCTTGATCGAAGAAACGACGATCGTAATCTGCACCCGAAAAAAAATCGCGAAGAGAAAAAACAAAGTGAAAAGGAGAAAAAAGGTATGCTGAAATTGAATATCGAAAGAAAAGAATTTCCTCGAAAAGTGATTTTCTTTCAAACCGAGATTACCGTAGAAAAAGGCGATTTTGTCGGAATTAAGGGCTTGTCCGGATCGGGGAAAAGCACGCTGCTCAGAATGATCGGTCTTTTAGAGCCTTTTGAAGGAAATTATTCGATCGACGATTGGATTTTGGATAAAAAAGAAATGGAAAGCGTCAGGCGAACGAATTTCGCGTATCTGTTTCAGGAACCGGAACTGATCCCCTATCTCAATGTCGAAGAAAATATTTTAATGCCTTTGAAAAATCTGAAAATCCGTCCCGACCCGTTTAAACTTTCTAATCTGATGAATCTTTTCAATATCGCCGACCTCAAAGAGAGATATCCGGAAAAGCTTTCCGGAGGAGAAGCGCAAAGGGTGGCTTTGTGCCGCGCGGTTATGTCGGACAGAGAGTACATTTTATGCGATGAACCGACGGGATCTTTGGATCCGGAAAATGCCGGAATCGTTATGGACTATCTGAAAAAAATCAACGAAGATATGCACAAAACGATTATCATGGTTACGCATAATCCGGAATACGACAGATATTTTTCCAAAATCTTTTTGTTGGAAAAGAGAAAGATCGTTGAATATGTATAGAATCCGAAAATTGTACCGAAAATGTTTTTATCCAGAAAAAAAGATTCGCTCGCTGATTCTTCATTTTTCGTTCACCTTGCTGATGATCGGATTGTTGCTGATGAGTCGGATTTTCATAGATCGGTACACTTCCCGAAAATACGAGATGATGCCGGAGAATATGCTCTATGAAACGGATTGTGGCGAATGGGATATCGAAAGTTTTCAAAGTGAAGACATCGAAGAATCTTGGAAGACGCGCGGTCAATCCCTTTCCGCCTTGCTGAAAAATCCGCTTGTCGATGTCGTTCCATGTTACATGGTTTCGTCATTTTCGGTTCGGTCTTCCCAAGGCAAGTATAATTCGAGCATCAACGTGTTTTTTTCGACCGAACTTGCGGCATATCGAGGTTTTGGTCGTAAATCCGTTTTCGAAGTGGTACAGCGCTTTTCGGAAACCGGCATCTATATAGACGAAACTTTTGCCGAGGAACTCGGTATCGGCTCCAATCGCCCGCGATTGTCGTTTACAATCTCCAATCATTTGGGCGCGAGCGCGCCCGCGCCTGTTTCGGTCGAAATTGCCGGAATTTACGCGCATACTTCGGAAAACAAACAGGACATTTATGCTACTTTCGACGTAATGGAAACTTTATTCGAAGTCAATCCGAATGCAGAAATTTCCGGAGAATGCCTCTATCGGTTCAAGAACGCGGTAAGTTATGCTTCCTACCTGAAAGCAAACCAAATCAATTCGAATTTAACCGCGAAAGCCAAAGATGTGCAGTACGACAAAGCGCTTTTCGGAAATGTCTATACGGTTTCCGAAGTGTACATCGGAGTCGGTATCGCAGTAATGGGGTTCGCCCTGATCGTCATTGCCGTCGACCTTGAAAGCGGCAATCGGAAAATCCGGAAATTGGAAAAGACGTTCTATCGTTCGGAAGGTCGTATCGTCATCGCCGTCGGCGGACGGCTTACGGTACCGCTTCTCTTCGGAGCGATAGCGACTTTCGGAATTCTTTTTCTCTTTGGCGTGCTTGCTAAACCGATATTCGGATATTATTTGTTTCTTCGCGGTTCTTTCTATCTCTTCGCCCTTGCGGGAGGAGCGATCGTCGTTCTCGTATCGATGTTGACTTCGTGGCTCGGATTAAAAAAATGAGTATAGATATCCCTTTTTTGTCAAAGCATAAATGAGGGTAGATTTATGAAAACGTCGGGAATTATCAGAAGAATGGATAATCTGGGGAGAGTGGTTATACCGATTCATTTCCGAAAGAAGGCCAATATTTACGAAAATGACGATGTAGAGATCACGTTAAACGAACGAAATCAAATTGTCATCGGAAAATACAATTCGCTTGTCGGAATGACGAGAATGTTCGATAGCATCGTTTCGTCGTTGTATTCGATTCTTCAAGGAACGGCGATCATCACCGATCAAGATCAAATTCTCTCTTCTTACGGCGTTAAAAGTTATTCCTATAAGAAAGCAACGCCTCTTTCTTCCGAAATGAAAAAAAGAATTCGAAGAGAAGCCCATTCTCTTCCCGCGGGAAGAATCATCGATGGGTTGAACGAAGAATCGACGACCTATGTTCAGCCGATTATGGGAAGAAACGGAAATCTTTCGGGATCTATCGTTTACATTTACGAAAAAGATTTGCTGGAAAACGTTTCCAAAATACTGGCATCTTATGCTATATTTATCTCGGAGATGATGAAACAGGAATGAGATTGGATAAATACCTGAAAATCAGCAGAATCATCAAACGGAGAACTTTGGCGAAAGAAATCGTCGATATCGGATTGGTGAAAATCAACGGAAAAACGGCCAAACCGTCTAACGAAGTCCGAGTGGGCGACCTTTTGGATCTCGCTTTGGGAAACCGCACTTTAAAAGTCGAAGTCTTAAACGACGAAATGACGAATGACAAAAGCAAAGCCGCGGAAATGTATCGGATTCTGGAAGATATAGTCATGAACGAACCTCTGTAATCATATATTTGATCGGGAGGTTTTTTTATGGAAAATCAGGATATCAGACCGAATCAGAATATCGTCATCAAGGATCGGAAAGTCGTGGAAATCGAGGGTGTGAAGAAACTCGACAGTTTCGACAACAAGGAGTTTTTGATCGACACGATCAACGGTTACGTTCACGTCAAAGGCGTCAATTTGTCTTTGGGGACAATGGATATGGACAAAGGTTTTATTTCCATCTTCGGAACGATCGACTCTTTGTCTTATTTAGTCAAATCAAAGAGCGACAGAAAAGAAAGTTTCTTATCCAAAGTCTTTAAATAATGGACCTGTTGCAGCAATTTCAAGGCGTATTGGGATCACTTTTATTGGGTGGTCTTTTCTATTTTTTCTTTCATCTTCTGAATTTGTTGCTCAATCATCGATGGATTCGGATTTTCTGGTATCTTCTTCAACCGGTTTATTTCTTCTTATGTACGATTGGCTATTATGAGTTTCTCTGCTATTTCACCTATGGCATCTACAACCTGTTTTTTACTTTAAGCCTTTTGACCGGTATGATTCTCTACTACTTTTTTTACCGAAAAGGTATCGCTTCCATGATGAATCCCGTCGTCTCCAAAATCGATTTAAAACTGAACCGATGGTCTTTCAAGAAATCCAAAGCATACCGACGATTTCAAAAATGGAAAAAGAAAAGGCAAGAGAGAAAAAAGAAAAGGCAGGAAATAAACGAAAGAAAAAAAGCGCGAAAAAAACAAAAACAAACCTCGTAAAGGTTGTGTTGATTTTGGCAAGGGGATGAACTAAAATAAAAAAGAGGAGATAAAGATGAAAGCGAAAGTTCATTCCAAAGCGTTTAATCGAACCGTCAGCATCGCCTGTTTAGCGGTCTTTTTAATCGGCTTAGGCTTTGTCGGCTTCGGCGCTTACCATTTGATTTCTCTTTATCGGAAACAGCAGGAGTTAATCGGAATTAAAGATAATCTGAATGAGGAGAGTCAGAAACAGAACAAGTACGAAGAATTGAAATTCGACGAATATTACAGCGTTTATGTCGAAGACGGCTATGCGCTGTACAACGATACCGAAAACGATCCGTTGATTTTTTTCACAAAATAAGAGAGTCGACGCTGTTCGACTTTTTTTCTGCTTTTGAAAGTATATATTGAATTCGGTGAAAGATGATGGAAGCAATGATTAACCGAAAAAAAGCAAACGTTTATATTTCAAAACTAATCAATCTATTGGCATTTTGCTTTATTGCATTTCTGATGGCGTTTTCTTCGAATGCCCTCTTATTTAATCCTTTTATTCTTTCTGCTGTCTGGTTTTCCTATCGTCTTTCACCTTTCAGAAGAAATACTTTTCTTCTGTCTTTAACCGCATTTTCCTTTCTCATCGAACTGAATTACGGGGTGGAGATCGCCCTGATCGTCGTTTTAATCGGCCTGATCGACGCCTTGGTGAAATTCATGGATTTTTCTCATATCTGCGCGCCTTATCTTTCCCTCTCGATCGTTTTGGTGTTTTTGTCGATTCGATATATGACGATCAGTTTCTCTTTCGGAAGTTTGATCAATTGCCTGGTCAATACCGGTCTTTCTTTGATTCTGGCGGTGTCTATGGAAAAGACGCGCTTTTCTTTGGAAAATCCGAGCGCGGAATACGGCAACGTCTATAAAATCATGGTGGTTTCTTTCATTTATTCCTTGTTTATGCCGTTTGAAATCCTCAATCTTTTTGCTCTCGGACTTCTCTCTTTGGTATTGATAAGGACGGAACGTCAGGAAATCGTGCTTTCCTCTTTGCTCCTCGTATTTATTTACAATTATCTCTTTTTCAGCATTTCCAACGAATTGATGCTCATCTATTTGATCGGTTTGTTCTTCGCCTCTTTTTCAAAAAAAACAGCGCCGTTCATCTTCGCGGTAATCGTCGACGCGTATTATGTCATCCGTTATCCGGAGTTTTATCGCGATATTGCGTTTTATTTCAATCTTCTCAACGGCGCGATCGTTCTTCTCTTGCCGAAAAAGGCCGAAGAGAAGATCTCTTCAATATTGAAAAGCGAAATGATTTTCACCGGCTATCTTCAAAACCAAAAGGCGAATCTGTCTTCCAATGTGGAAAAACTGACCGATTATCTTACTCTTTTAAAAAAAGACCCGATCGAAGAGAGAGATCTCGAATCGGATTTAATCGGAAGCGTGGAAAATCATCTCTGCACGGATTGCCCGAAGAACGAGGAATGTCACCTTCGAGGCCTTTTTTCCAATTTTTTGGTCGGTGCGACTTCCAAAGAAGATAAAAACATCATCATCAGGAACTGCTATTATCCGTATAAACTGATCAAACGCTTCGATATGGCGAACAAGAGTTTTCAGTATCAAGTCAGCCAACAGGAGAGCCGCGTTATTTCCAGACAATTGTTCAACCGGCAGATCGACACGTTGCTGAAACCTTTGCAAACGGTCGACATGATCGAAAAGAAAGAAGCGGACGAGGCGAAATTCGAACTGGATTACTGCGCGGAAAGTCGGGCTTTTTCGGAAGAAAACGGAGACGCTTATCGTTTTATCGAATGCGGAAACAAGACGCTGTTTCTGTTAAGCGACGGTATGGGACACGGAACGACGTCTTCCGAGTTGTCTTCGTATTGTATCGAGGTCTTTACTTCGATGTATTCGATCAACAAAAACGAAAAAGAGACGATTCAAAACCTCAATCTGATTCTGAAAACGAAAACTTCGGAAGAGATCTTCGCTACGCTGGATTTGGCTTCGATCGACCTTTCGGATGGAACGATGCGTTTGTTTAAAGGCGGATCTTTTTCCACGTTTTTAGTTCGGGGAAAAGAACTGACGCAATATAACAAGATCTTTCCTCCTCTGGGGATTATCGATAAGATCGACATCTTTTATCAGGAGGTCGAACTGAGAGATAACGATCTCCTGATCTTTATGAGCGACGGATTCGGCGATGAGGTGGATAAAGCCATACTCAGTTTGATCGACCAGTATGATTCGGAATCTCTGAATGAAGCGATGCGCCGCCTTTACGAGGAACTTTCTAAAAGCAACACGGCGGACGATAAAACACTGGTTTTAATCAAAATCAAGGCAAAATGATGAATTCCCTTCCGGTTCGATTTATAATTTTCCCGTGATGATATGAAGACGCTATGTTTAAATTATTCTTCGAGTGAGGTATATCTCGTCGCTGTTTCCGGAGGGCCGGATTCGATGGCTCTTTTGAATATGCTCCGCGACATGAAATACCGTTTGGTGATCTGCCATGTCAATTATCACAAGAGAAAGGAATCCGACGAAGAGCAGGAGATGATCGGGAAATACGCCGAAAAACGGAAAATCCCTTTTCATGTTCTGGACACATCATCGATGAAACCCGAAGGGAATTTTCAGGCGTGGGCTCGAGAAGTTCGTTATCGATTCTTCGAAAAGCAATATCTGGCTTACCGCGCTTCGGGGCTTTTCGTGGCTCATCAGGAAGACGATCTTCTGGAAACTTATCTGATGCAAAAAAATCGCGGTGGAATCGTCTCGTATTATGGTTTGAAAGAAGAAAGCGATCTTCTTGGAATGAAAGTTTTTCGTCCTTTGTTAGACTATTCCAAAAAGGAACTCGAAGATTATTGTCGGAGAAACCGCCTCGATTACCGAATCGACGCTTCGAATCTCCGAGACGAATATGAACGAAATCGAATTCGTCACCGGATCGTCGAGAAGATGTCCGAAGAGGAGAGAGCGGCTTTGAGAAGAGAAATCGGGGAAAAAAACGCTTTTCTCGCGGAACACAATCGCGCCGCGGAGGAATTCCTGAAAAGCGAAATCAAAAGAGTCGACGAATTCGCCCGATTGGACGAACTCGCACAAGAAATCGCCTTATATCGCTTTATCGGAGAACGACTTCCTTTCATCAGCCGTCGACTATCTTCGTCGCGGATTGCGGAGATCAAAAAAATTCTCTTTTCGAAAAAACCGAACAATCGGATTCTCTTGTATCCGCCGTTCTACTTCGTCCGCAGTTACGACCGCTTCGATATTTCGGAAAGTATAAACTCTTTCGATTATGCTTATATTATAAATGAGCCTCAGCGGGTGGATACGAAGGAGTTCAGCGTTGATCTGAGGCAAGATACCTCGCCCTTGAATATTTTTTCATATTCTTATCCTCTGACGATCCGAAATGCGAGGAGAGGGGATGCGGTTTATTTCGGAAAAGTGCGGAAGAAAGTCAACCGGATTCTGATCGACGAAAAAGTTCCTTTCGAAAGGCGGAAGACTTATCCGGTGATCGTCGACTGTCGGGGAGAAATCGTCTACATACCGTTATATCGATCAATTCGTCAAAAAGATATAGCCAATAAAATTCTTTTTGTGATAAAATAGATTGCGGTTTATTATTTGAAAAATAATACAACGCAATTCTTACAGAAGCTATCTGTTTCATCGAGAAAACCCGTAAAATGAGAAAAACGGCAAGAAAATTAACTTCATGTTAACTTTACGGGTGGTAAAATATCAGCAATCTTATTCAAAGGAGGTCAAATCAATGAACGGAAAAAAACGATCTTGGATCAGTTATTTAATTCCCTATATCGTCATTATCGCCATCATCGCGACGGTCGTCGTTTTAACGAATATGGGGAGTTCTTCCTCGATAAAATATGTAGAGCCTAAAATTATCGGTTCATGGAATCCTGAAGATGATGCAGGGAAAGACAAGATCAAAACCAAAGCGGAAGGGTCTGTGCTTTGGACCGAAGATATCACCAGCGTCACGATCAGCAAATATAACGGATTTATCGATATCACGGGGCGCATCAAGAATCCGGAAAACTACAGGGAAGGCCTTTACACTTTCTCGGCGCGGATTTCCGACTCCGACACCAACGTGGAGGTTCTTTCCTACATTTGGCAGAACAGAAAAATCGAAGATACCGGCGATTTGTATTACGGATCTTCCAAGTGCAGTTTTACGATCAAAAATCCATACGCGTCGAATTTCTGGACCGATTATTTCCCGATTATCTGTCTTTCCGTCTTGGGATTGGGACTGGTCTTTTTCCTGATTTCGAGAATGAGTGCTTCCATAGCCAAGTCCAACAACCAAAGTTTGGAATTCAATCGTTCGCGGGCGAGAAGAGAGGATAACTCCGACGTCCGTTTTGACGATGTCGCAGGTTGCGACGAAGAGAAACAGGAATTGATGGAACTGGTCGATTATCTGAAAAATCCGTTGAAATATGCGAATTTCGGCGCGAAACTTCCGAAAGGGATTCTTTTGGTCGGTTCTCCTGGTACCGGAAAAACCTTGATGGCGAAAGCGGTCGCGGGCGAAGCGCACGTTCCGTTTTATTCGATCTCCGGTTCGGATTTCGTCGAAATGTTCGTCGGCGTCGGTGCAGGTCGGGTGCGGGATATGTTCAAGAAAGCCAAACAGACCGCGCCGTGTTTGATCTTCATCGACGAAATCGATGCGGTAGGACGTCAGAGAGGCGCCGGATTAGGCGGCGGCAACGACGAAAGAGAGCAGACATTAAATCAATTGCTCGTC
Source organism: Bacilli bacterium (assembly GCA_048359995.1). Taxonomy (GTDB): domain Bacteria; phylum Bacillota_I; class Bacilli_A; order RFN20; family CAG-449; genus UBA3210. The sequence continues at coordinate 55,384 of DBGCPK010000005.1, forward strand.
GAAATGGACGGTTTCTCCGACAATCAGGGAATCATCGTCATCGCGGCGACCAACCGCGCCGACATTCTCGATCCGGCTTTGATGCGTGCGGGTCGTTTCGATCGTCAGATCACCGTTTCGTTGCCGGATAAAGTCGGGCGCGAGCAGATATTAAAAGTACACGCGCGGAATAAGAAGATCGATTCTACGGTGGATTGGAAAAACGTCGCCAAGAGAACGGTCGGTTTCTCCGGCGCGGATTTGGCCAACGTCGTCAACGAAGCGGCGATTTTAGCGGTCAGAAACCGAAAGAAAGCCATTTCGATCAAGGAGGTCGACGAGGCGATCGACCGAAGAATTGCCGGGCCGGCCAAAAAGAGCAAGCATCTTAACGAACTGGAAAGAAAGACGGTCGCATATCACGAAGCCGGTCACGCGATCATCGGATTGACTTTGCCGGCCAGCGACGTCGTTCAGAAAGTGACGATCGTTCCTCGCGGTATGGCGGGAGGTTACGTTCTCTCCGCGCCGGAAGATGATCGCTTCCTGCTGACGAAAGAGGAACTGATCGCGCAGATCATCGGACTTCTCGGAGGTCGTTCGTCGGAAGAAGTATTCTTCGACGACGTTTCCACCGGAGCGAGCAACGACATCGAAAGAGCGACCCAAATCGCCAGAGCGATGGTCGTGGAATACGGAATGTCTTCGCTTGGACCGATTCAGTACGAAACCAACGGAGGATCGGTATTCTTGGGAAGAGATTATACTTCCAACCAGAAAAATTTCTCCGGCGCGGTCGCTAACGAAATCGATAAGGAAATTCGCAAAATCGTCGACGAAGCCCATCAGAAAGCGATCGAGATTATCCGTCAGCGGAAAGAAGATGTTACCCTCATCGCCGAAACTTTGCTCGACGTGGAAACGCTGAATGCCGAAGAAATCGATTACCTTTTGGCTCACCGCCAGATGCCTAACTCCGAAGAGAAGAAAGCGGAAAGCAGCGCAAAACCAAGCGAAAGCGATCCTTTGGAAAAGGCGGAAAAATAAAAGAGAAATCTGCAATAAGCCTTATTGCAGATTTTATTATCTTTGAGAGCGAGAAACCATAAATCCACGCAAAAGAGGATTTTAATGAATATGAACGGAAAATTGAAAATCAAAGACATCGAATTGAGCGCGCCGGTGATTGCCGCGCCTATGGCGGGGATCACCAATGCGGCGTATCGACGCCTTTTAAAAGAAGCGGATTGCCCTCTTACGGTCACCGAAATGGTTTCCGATTGCGCGTTGATCTACGGCAACAAAGAGACGATCGATATGATTCGCGCGGAAAAAGAAGATCATCCTTTAAGCGTGCAGTTGTTCGGCGGTTCTAAGGAAACGATCCTCAAAGCCGCGGAGGTTCTTTTCTCTTTGGGAGGATTCGAAATACTGGATCTCAATCTGGGTTGCCCCGTCCACAAAGTCGTTAAAGGCAACGCAGGATCCTCTTGGTTAAAACCCGAGAGAAGAGGCGAACTCGCGGATATGGTGAACGCGCTGGTTGCTCTAAGCCCCGTTCCGATTACTTGCAAGGTGCGGTTAGGATGGGATGAATCGTCGATCTGCCTGCCGGAAACGTGTTCGATTTTGGAACAGGCGGGCATCAGCCTCATCGCCGTGCATGCCCGAACCCGAAGCCAGATGTACTCCGGAAGCCCACAATACGAAATATTGAAGCAAGTCAGACCGCAGGTCGGAATTCCGTTGATCGCCAACGGAGATATTCGAACTCTTGACGACGCATTGAACGTGATGAAAACGACGGGGTGCGACGGCGTGATGATCGGTCGAGGGGCATTGGGAAATCCGAATCTGATACGTCAGATCGTCGGATATTTCAAAACGGGAAAGAGAATTCCGGACGCGTCTTTTGAAGAAAGGATCGAAGCATTGAGAAAGCATTACGCGTATTTAAAAGAACTGAAAGGAGAAAGCAAGGCAAGCGCGGAAATGCGCGGCTTGGCTTCGCATTATCTGAAAGGAATTGAAAATGCGCGGGAATTTCGAGCGAGGCTTTCGACTATGCGAAACGAAAGCGAGTTTCAGGAAATTCTTTCTATGTGGACAAAAACCAACCGGCGGTAGATTCTTTTACAAAGTCGGTGAAACAAAAAGAGGGATTCCGACAAATCATCGGCGGGATTTTTGGATATAAAACGGCAAATAAAGCGAAAGAGAGTACCCAATCTTACGTCATCAACAATCAAAAAGAGAATTATTCTATAGGGGATTGCTCAAAGGGCATTCGGGATCCGTTCTCCAAAACAAAGACGGATATCCCGTTTTTTTCGCTTTTGAAAGAGGGATGAGGAGACCCACACTGCATATGGATATGATTGTATTATTGAAAAAGAGTATTACGAAATTGTAAAAATATTTGAACAGGGTGAGGAGTATGTAGAAAAGCATTTGTCGCCACAAGAAGTTGTGGTCAAAATTCTAGGCGAATTTATTGGAGGGCTGAATTCCGAAATAAGAAGTTTCGAGATCGATCTGCTTCCGCTGGAAGAGCAAGCAAGTATATTGCGAGAGCAAGAACGTATGCAAAAAAAAATTAAATATAGGAATGCTTAACTATGTTGTTAGGCATCCCTTATTTTTTTCGCTTAAAATACGGTTCATATGATAATAAAAATTGCAACGTTTTAGTCCGGACAATTTGATGGCTTCAGCAATTGATATTTCTTTTTTGCTTACTTGATAAACAATTTTTATTAATTCATTTTCATAAATTCTTTTAGGGCGACCAAATTTCACCCCACGATTCTTTGCGGCAATAATTCCTTCTTTTTGCCTTTGCCGGATGTTGTCGCGCTCGTTCTCTGCAACAAACGATAGAACTTGAAGAACAATATCCGATATAAATTTGCCAACGAGTGTATTTGCTTTGGTGCGCGTATCCAAAAGCGGCATATCTAGTACTAAAATATCCGCTTTGATTTCGTTTGTAATATAACTCCATTCGTGAATAATGGAATCATAGTTTCTGCCAAGACGATCTATTGACTTGATGATTAGCAAATCATCTTGTTTTAATGTCTGAAGTAATTTTTTATAATTCTCACGTTCAAAATCTTTACCGCTTTTTTTGTCTGAAAAAATGAATTTAGGATCAATGCCATAAGCAGTAAAAGCATCAAGCTGTCTTGCTATATTTTGGTCGGTTGCGGATACTCGTGCATAAGCATAAGTGGACATTTGATTTTTCTCCTTGATTATATAAGGATAGCACAAAAGGAAAATTCAAAAAACTAAAACATATGGTTATAGCGGCGCTTACAATTAAAAAAAGTAGACTTTTTCTAACAGCATACTTATCGACGAATTAGTACAAAATTCGACATAATTGAGTATAGTATAAATTAATTTCTATTGCAAGTGTTTGTGTTAGAAAAAGTCTACCTTTGCTAACAGGATAGTTAGTTCTTTTGATGAAGTTGTGGAGATTTGCTCGTAGCTTTGGGCTCGGCAAAAATTGCAACGGACATAAATTATTATTGTAGTGCAGGATATTCCAGCATGAAAGGGCGAAGCATACCTTTTCGCTTAATTGTTGGTATCATGGAGGGGATATGGAAGAGCCATATTGGTGGTATGTATTGCATGTGCGCTCTAACAAAGAGCATCGTGTTGTGGAAAGTTTTCAGCAAGCCTTTAACCAAAAAGGACTTGCATACGAATTATACACTTTTTGTCTTGAGTCAGAACACTTCTATAAAGACAAGCAATCCCAAACATTAGGGCGAAAATATATTAAAAGGCCATTATTTCCTGGATATGTTTTTATAGAAACTAATATGCCATCTAAAGAGTTCATAATGACCTTTTTTTATGTGTTTTATGATTCTGCTGATATAATCCGTCTTTTGCGATACGGAGATTCGGATGAAATTGCATTAAAAAAAGAAGAGCGGCAACGTTTTGAATTCCTTTTTAAAGGAAAAAGGGCGATTGAACACTCTATTGGTTATATTGAAGGTGATAAAATCATTATCACAGGCGGAGGACTAATGGGGCTTGAAGGGTATATCCGAAAAATCAATCGACATAACCGCACTGCAGATGTAGAGATAAATATGTTTAATCAAAGACAAACTATAAAAGTTGCACTTGAAATTGTGTCAAAATCAGGCAATCAAAAAAAATAGTCTTAACAGATTATTTTTTTGCTTTCTTTATGTAACGAGCGTTCCAAATAGGATTTAAGTACTAATGATATGAAAGAAGAAATAATAAACGCAAATGAAACTACCTTAAAAATTATTTTTGGTTGCTTAGTTCGTAACGGAGTAGAAAATACTACAATGCGATCGATATGTAATGCGACAGGCTTGACCGCAAGCAGTTTATATTACCGATTTAAGGACAAGGATGAAATTATTTTAGAGGCATCCTGTTATGGGCTTAATTCCGTAACAAAAGAATTGTTTTGGGTTGTAACTGAAAAAATTAATAACTTCCAAGTTTTAATTGCTTTTTTGAAAAATGTTGATACTAGGAAACAATCTATAAAGCTTATTTATCAAGTTTTAAGTAGCCCTAAGTATGGTGAAAAATTTAGAAAAATGACGCATTCAACACCGATGGTAATATATAAGTATACTGGGATGTTGTCAGAGAAACTCAATTGCTCGACAGAAGATTGTTGCTATATGTCGGACTTACAATTGCCGTTATTCGTGAATATGCAATATGGGAAAACAGGGAAAGCACGAAGCGAAAACTTAAATTTATTTACGACAATTGCTTAGCCGATTGCTGTAAAAATGAAATTAATGATTAATTTGGAAGAAACAACAAATGCTTACTGATTATTATTATAATGAATTGTCCGTCCCTGAACAGGGTGCGTATAATAGTATTAGATTTGCTTTAAACAATTCAGAGACTGAATGCACTGTAACTGGAATTAGTTCTAGTGAATCTGCTACACTTGTTTGGAAAGCCGTTGTTTTTGATCATCCGGAAATTATTAATTATCCTGGACTGTTTTGTCAGCCGGTAGGTAATGGTGAGAATTTTAGGTTCAGATTTCAATATTCCCAGATTGATAGATATGCTTATGAAGAAAAACTAAATCGGCTAATAAACAAAATTAACAATAAAATGTCTGCTAATGCGTCAGATTATGTTGCTTGCAAAACAATATTTGATGAGTTAGCATCTTTTATTAAATATGAAGAAAATGTTTTAGAAGAGTATTTGAACCTTGAGCAAGAGAATTCTTCAGAGACAATAGATTTTATGCGAGACCATAGTACTTCATTTTCTCCATACGGAATTCTAATGAATTCTAAAGGAGTGTGCCAAGGAATAGCCAAACTTTTTAAAATTATTTGTGACAGATTTGGCGTTCAATGTGCGTGTGTTGAAGCTAAGACATTAAATTGCGGAGCTAATTCGGCAAGCAATCACATGTTAAATGTTGTAGAAATAGATGGGGAACGTGCTTTTGTCGATATAGCAAATAGTTTAAAGATTGAAAATCTACCCGTTATTAAATATGATTTTTTCCTTATGCCTCAGCGTATTATCAATAAGACCTTTACAATTATTGGTGAGTTTGGATGCCGTAATGAGTCATTAAACTATTTTGTTAAAAATAATCTCCGTTTTACATCAATAAATGATTTAAGACGTTATCTTTTATCATATACCTATCGCTCAACGAATGGCGAAGTAAGGTGCCATTACGATGGAAACAAATTTGATGATAAAAAATTGGAAGACTTATTTTTTTACAATATAAACTACCATTGTCAAGATGGGTATTATATGCAATTTGCAAGTGTTAAGAACGGATTCTGTACCGGTCTTATTAAATCAGATTCGGAGGTTTAAATTATGGAAGAAAGCAAAAAAATGAAATGGCAAAAGGATTTTGATACTTTTTTCCCGATCTATAACTCATTTATCTTTGAAGGGTTCATTGATGATGATCAGCCATATGAAGACGAAAATGGAGAAATTAAATATTGTAGGCTTTATGACTATTTTGATAAAGTCTACAGCAATCATACCGATCCAACAAAACGTAAACGTGTAATCATCTATGATCCTACAGAATCAGATGATAAACGGTTTAAGATTTGCGATGATGATTGTATGCAAGAAGAAGTTGTCGATGAATCAGCAGACAATTTTGATGGAAAACTGAAAAAAGTCATGAATTATATGTCATCGCAAATGTCGCAACATTTTTGGGATATAGTACATGATGATGATTTGGACATGCTTTTAATAGATCATAAATCATCTGGTCCTTCGTTAGATTTTTCTCGTATCCATTACGCTGTTACAGAGGGTAGTGGCCGTATTGCTCCATTCGAAATTCTTGATAAATTTAGAGATATTTTTAATAACCTGTTTGGTAATCCGCAAAATGGTGAACCAAGTGGGTATTTGTTTGTAATTAAAATGACATCACGTCTTTTATCGCGTGATGGTGCGTCCAACGGCTTGAGCGGTGAAGAGTTAATGATATTTAGACAGTTGCTTAACATTGCCCAAAGTCTCGATACTGAAAGCGATAACGCCACGCAGCAACATCAAAGTAATAAGATCATCATTCTTGCAAACCAAGTGCGGGATTTGCCTATGTGGTTTACAGATGAAATTGCAAATCCGTTTATCAAGCTTATCAATGTATCAAGACCTTCTGAAGAAAATAAACTTGATTATTTTAATGAAATGCTTGATAGCGGTTGCTTTAGTCCGCAATTTGTAGCTCGCTATAATGAGATTGATAGTGCTAGTAAAGAAAAAGATGCGCAGGCTAAGCGTAATCCAGTTGAAAAGAAATTTTTGGCGTATACAAACGATTTTAGTATGAAAATGCTAAGACGTTATAGGGCGTTTATTTCTAATAATCCTATAGATGATCCGGCTAAATTGGGCTTTTCAATATCCACGTTCCGTGCCGGTGATATGACAAATCCTTGGGATGACGAAGACCGCATAAAGGATATGCTTAATATCAAACAAACGGTAAGCAAAAAAATACAAGGTCAAGATTTTGCTTTAGATACTGCGCAAGCCATTTTAACAAGAGCCGCAATTGGACTTGACCGTGCTGAAAATCCTAATGCTCCGCGGGTTATCTTATTTCTTGCCGGTCCGACAGGTACAGGTAAGACTGAACTATGTAAACAAATTGCGGAAAGTATTTTTGGCAGTGAAGATAGAATTGTAAGATTTGATATGTCCGAGTATGGACAGGAAGAATCAGATCAAAAGCTTTTTGGTGCGCCTCCAGGATATGTTGGTTATGAAGAAGGCGGAAAGTTAACAAATGCTGTTAAGAAAGAGCCTTTTTCTCTTATCCTTTTCGATGAAATAGAAAAGGCTCATAATTCTATTCTCGATAAGTTTTTACAAATTCTTGGTGATGGCAGATTAACCGATGGCAAAGGAGAAACTGTTAGATTCACTGATTGCATTATAGTTATCACTTCAAATGCCGGGGTATTCTCGTTTGACGGAATGCCGCAGGAAGAAATCGACAAACTCATGAATGGCGATACAAAACCTGAAGGCGAAATGAATATGGACAGAGTTGCCCAGCTTGAGGAAGAATTGGCTGACGCTAATGGCAATATTTCCGAGCAATCATACTCAGAAATTTACGCAAAAGTAAAAGAACATTTAAGATACAATGTAAAGTCTTATTTCCATTGTAAATTGAAGAGACCTGAGTTATACGGTCGTATTGAAGATTCTATAGTTTATTACAATTACATAGGAAAAGAATCAGTTGCAAAAATTGTTAAATCCAAAATTTCCGACGTAATTAAATCTACAAAAGAATCAATGAATGTTAACGATATTATATGCTCTGACGAAGTAAAAGCGGCAATTGCTCTCTATTGCCAAGATTGCAAAGTAAGAGCCTTAGGTGCGCGTGGTATTATCAAGAGTACCGGTAAATTATTCACTGGTAGCTTATCTAATTTCCTTTCTGATTATGTTCGTGGAGAGAACGGAAAAAGTAAGGGCGATTTATCAGGAAAAACTTTAAAATGCACGTGCAACGAAATAATTTCATCGGCCTATGATATAGTTTGGAGTATCAATGATTGTAGTATTTGATGAACAATTAAAAGAAGCGCTTGAAAACGCCCAAAAGCTAAAACTGGCGGGAGAAGAAGAACTTTCAAAACAAATGTGTTTAAAATGCGTTGAGAAAGTTGCGTTATATAATGGCATTGATTTGATTTCGCTATTTTATGAGGACAAAGTATATGACGAAATAAAGGATGTGCCAGATGCTTTAAAGTACATTTTTATAGCAAAATGCGCAATGAATGCGTATGACTTAATTTACTCAAAAAATCCGGCGAGCGATTCCGCATCTTCGTGGGCCAAGTGTGATAAAAACAATAGCAATAGACCGCTTAGAGGTTTTTTTGAATGGTTACAAAGACGAAATCGATCAGTAGAAGAAAGGGATTGCAACCAATTCAAAATTCTGATCAATGCAATGGTTGATTCTGACAATATTTATTTTAAAATGTCAGACCGAGTTGCTCAGTTGCCTTTAGTAGATATATTGAGCATGATAGTATCTGGTTCAATTACCATTACTTCCGACGGAGAACTAAGATGATTAGCGTAGTAAGATGTAGTAATAGAATGTGTATACAACTCCCAAAGGGTGTTACATGCAAGATTGGGGATATAATTCCTTGCCCTAAAAGTTGTACATGCTTCAAAAAAGTTGAATCATTTTCCGTGGCGTCGGTATGGCAAATGGATGAAAAAAAATCCAGCAGTACGGCCAAATATTCTGATGAGGAAATTAGAGCATATTGGGGGCAAGAGAATACGTCATCAGCTTCTTCTACCGATAGTGATATGCAAAGTTCAAATGTAGGCGTTAACTCGTCCAATACTGCTTTGGGTGTAGAGCGACACGATAATAATCAAGTTGTAGCGAATGCCAATGAATTTGTAAGACAAAAGTCTTTCGGCAGATCACAGCGTTCTCAGTCCAATAGTGTTCCCGAAGCCGATGCAATATTGAGACCGCAAGAAAATTATGAAAAAATTGAGATTGGTGGTATGCAATTTACTGATAAAATGACGATACTATCGTCGGAAATATCGCAGCCTCTCAGAAATGCTTTGTGGTTTATTTTCTCGCATTGGGAAACTCGTTCAGTTTTTAAAACAGAAACAGAATTACGTGATGATTTTATTTGGTTGATAACATCGACTTCTAAACGCACTTTTAAGAAAAGTGAAATTGATGCAATATTATTAAATGAAGAATATGGACTTTCAGAAAAGTTCTTTTATTTGTTTTACGATATTATCTATCGCTACGAGCCGCCTAAAGGGTTTTACTGGTGCGATAAAGTTCTCTCACCTGATCCTTTAAGCTCATATTTTAGAGATAAAAAAGATTTTGTAGTTAAGTATTGTAATGCATACGCACAAGGCGAGCAATTTCGTTTGTTTTACATGGCACATAAAAAGGAAATTTTACACTTTTTAGGCAGCGATAATGAAGAAAAATTGTTTGAAGACATGACATTATCTTTAGCTAAAGATGTCGGAGAAATTGTATTGATAGATAAATACAATAATTACATGCCGATAAATATGGGTAAGATTTCTTCGTTTATTATTAACATGCAGCAGCCAACTGAATTAAACAACATGAGAAACATGGTTAATTTTTTGGAAAAATATCGTGTAACACGACTTGGCGTTGTTCCTAGAGCTATTGAATACCCGTTCGAAAAATCTGTCAGGGATGATTTACAAGAAGATGTCAGTATGTATGCAACTCTGCGATTAAACTCTTCTGCAAGCTACGCATCGGAATATGATTGCTTTGTGACACTCTTACATGAATATGTTAAGGTATTTAATCCCAGTGAAATTAAAATAGGTGAATTAACATTTACCCAAAGCAATTTTTCTCACGAATTAGAAGAAATTGTAAAAAACCTTTGCAAATCTTATTTTGGACAAGTCGCAGATGATGTGTTTGCAGACTATAAAAGTCGCGCATGGCTTGCGAAAAGCATATATGACAGGAACATTTTATCGACATATGTGTTAGAAAATAAATCCTACGTCGATAAGCTTATGAAACTAATTTCTAATCCAACATTAGAGCAATATATATCAATGTTCGATGATTGTGTTATTCAGTTGCATTATAGAGATTTAACTATTCATGAATATATTGCAGAATTAGTGAAAGAAGATATTTATACGGTGTGTGGAGAATTTAGAGAAGACAATATTATTCATGAATTCTTCAATTACAAAATAAAAAATTGGTCTAAAACAAATTTGAGTGAACTGTTTAATAAATATCAGCGGCAATATGAAGCATTCATTAAAGGAGACATACTATGAGCTCAATCGATAAATATGTTGAAGGTGAAGCCAGATCATACAATCCTAGAGTTAATGTTGTAAAAAGGGGTGGTATGATAAATGGTTATATCGGTGGCAATTTAGTTTTTTCAATCGCAGACCGATATGGATATTTAAGCGATTCCGAACGCAGTACGATTAGAAACTCAATTCACGAGTATGAGGCAGAAGAGCAAGAGCGTATAAGAAGAGAACAAATACGCATTGAAAATGAACGCGTCGCTGTGCGAAATGCGCTTAGAAGCTCTGTAGTAGCTACAAAAAATAAAATTAGAGAATCATACAGTAACGCTCAACGGGTAAGTCAAGAAGTAGCATCTTCATTGAGCGTTAAGTCAGTTTTGGATTCATTTAAAAAATATAATATTTCTTCATACATAGAACGTGCACAAATTTTGGATCGCAAATTAAAAAGTTGTGTAGAGAGATTAGATGGTGAATACAGAAAAAAAATGCAAGAAGTCGAGTCGCTTGAAAGAACAATACGTGAAGATTCGACGAGACAGACATATATTCAACAGCAGGATTCCTTAAAGAAAATACACGTAAATTTTACTAATGTTGAATTTCCTGTTTCGGAAATTGAGCAATTAAAGTTTGAAATTGAAAAACTCAGAGAAGCTATTTTGAAAATCGAAAACATCGAAAAAGAACTTAGCAACGTGGCCAATGATGGGCTCATAGGCTCAATTGCTGCATCAGCTCTTAAAGAGATTAGACAGTTCAATATTAGTTCATTGGATGATGTAAATAAACTCCTTATTAGTGTTCAGGAACATCTTGGTGAAATTCGCAATTTGAAATTTCACCAACAAAGCAAGGAGAGAAGCGATCAAATTGCTTTGTTAAACGGTATATTAAAATCGTGCTCGCAATTGCACGAATATTTGATTAGCCAGCCCTATGAAGCTACAAATAATCGTAGCGAAATAGTTGAGACAGCTAATCGGGTCTTAGGTATTTATTCAGAACTTGATACAGCTACTTATTCTACATGCAGCAAAGAAAAAATTAAAGATGCATATGAATTGGTTCAAGAGGTGTTGGTTGGCTCGGCATCTAATGCTCAAACTCTTGAGTATTTAAAACGGTTGCTTGAAGAAGGATTTGTATTTAAGCGCGACGACCAGCTTCAAGCAGATAATTATGCGGACTATATAAAAAAATACAACGAAATGATTGAACGCGGCGTGTCGATCGAAGAAATTGAAGTTTTTGATCCAATTAATTATTCAGAGCAAAAAAAGCGTCTCAATGAAAAACTGCTTGGATTAGATGTTCAAGAGGGAATAAATAGAACGCGCACGTCCTTTATGATGGCTTGGAAAGTTATGGAGGATATGGGATATCGTCTTCTGTATCAAAATATGGGAAGCGAAGGCGCAGACGCATTAGCTTGCGAAGGTTTATTTGTTAAACCCGGTTATGAGGGGGTTGTATGGCAAGTTGTTGCTTCAGATTGCAATATAACTCGAAAGATAATAGGCGTTGAAAGGACAAGCGGTTTATCTACTTCAATCCAAAGAGTTAGAGAAGTCGCAGAAATAACAGAGCGCGACGGTGAAGTACAGGAATTCTTTGAGCGATATGCAGAAGAAGGCGGTGGTGAACTTCTAGTCACAACTGATGTATATACTGGTTCTCCGGAATGCGAGCAAGCTATTCAAAGCAATGGATGTTTCAAGCTGTCAGAAGAAGGCGAAAAATGTTTAGATAAATTAGTGGAAACCGATGATGAGAATGCTAAAAAGAAAGGGCGCTCTCGTCTTAGAGCAGGAGAAGGAACACCAGTCCAAACTCACGGAGTATCTCATAGTGTGCGTGAACAAGAGTCGCTGAGCGCTAATTCTAGAATAGTTGCCCAAAGAGCTAAGAAGTAATGCAGATAGAAAGGGCTATGCTAGGGATAAGAACTTTAGGTCCCGGCAATAGATTTGTTATTTGGGTTAATGGTTGCTACCGTAAATGTGCTGGTTGCGTTTCAAAACGCTTACAAGCTTTTAACCCTTTTAATGAGCAAGACGTTATTAAATATATATCGCAATTTAGCTTGAGTGAGATTGCCGGGGTAACTATATCTGGGGGAGAGCCTTTTGAACAGTATACAGATTTATGCAAAGCCGTTAAATACTTTAATCAACAAGGCATTGAGGACATCTTAATTTATACTGGTTATACTTTTGATGAGCTGAAAGATAAAAAAAACGCAGAGATTAATTACATTTTAGAACACATCGCTGTTTTAATTGATGGTCCGTATGTTCAAAAACTAGATAGTGGATATGGGAATCTAAAGGGTAGCGATAATCAAAGAGTAATCATTTTAAACCCCAAAGTAAAACGGCTATATGTTGAGTATTATAGTCCGACTCGAACAATGCAAGAGTTTTATATCGGCAATATAGTTTTGGCAGCAGGTATTCCCGATGAAGATTATATTAAGAAATTTAGAAATGCAAAAGGAGATCAATGATGGCAGACTCAACTTTATGTACCGCTGAATATTATTTTGAGTACAAAATTGAAAGAGTTTCTGGAGATGAAAAAGCGATAAAGACTCCTAAAATTTATTTTGAGAGAGATTACCGCACCTCAAATCTTCCATATACGATGTTTGCAGTTCCTGAAGAATGGTTAAATCAACAGGATCTTGTGAATAGTCTTAAGGGCGAAACAGATGCCGAGACAGTCAAAAAGATACTCTCAAAATTACCATATGACACGATAAACGTTGTGTTTGATATTAAAGGCATAGCCTGCGCACCTTTAGGCGATGTTAAAAGTATTGAATACGAAAAAGCAGAGATTCACTTGCCTGATCAAACATTTGAAAAGTTTTATCAAGCAGGTTGTCGTCTTACAATTGAAAACAATAATTCCGAAGATCATTCAGGAATAGGTGTCATTGAGATGATTAAAAATAAAGTTACAGTAGCAAAATTTTTCTTTGCCGTCAACTTTACGTTCCGAAAAGATATATCTTATGAATTAGAAGTTTCGGGTAAATCTGTAAACATTGAATTTAAATGTAAAGACCGTCCTACTGGTATAGAGGTCGTCATTGTATATAACAAGGATAGGCTTCCTTGTTTATGCAACGATATGGGCGTTAATATGGTAACGTCGCCGTTTACTTTGGATTTCTCCAAAGGTGAGACATTTCGCAAGACAATACCACTAACAGGTGAAGCTGCAGCGCAAGGGAATATTTTCTCTATTGCAATAAGAAATCGGCAAATGGCCAAGTATTACATTCTAAATTGCGAAAAGAATACATCTCTTCCGAATCAAAGCGATAAAAAAATCAAATCGACTGTTAGCTATACATGTCCATTTTGTCATAAGAAGATAAATTATAGTATTTCAAAAAGCGCCAGATACAAAAAAGGTGGTACATCGTGTAGCTCAATTGAGGATGCAAAAAGCGGTAAGAAGATACCCACAATTTATAACAAACACAAGGCCAAAGTTAAAAAATGTCTGTTCTGTTCTGAAGATTTAATGGTAAAAGATAACTCTAGTTTTCAAGATTTAAGAAGACGATTGCTCCCGCTCTCATTCATGGAGCACGACAATTATAAAATTGCTTTTGCCGGTTCAACAAGAGCTGGTAAGACAACTTATATTTCCAGGTTCTTTGGTATCTCAGGTGACACAAGAATTAGTATGCCAATGACAATGGCTACAAATAGCCTAAAACGTTTTGGAATCTATATTAAGTCTGCACCGATACTAGAAGTTAAAAGGGGTACTGAAGGTTATCAATTAACGGACACTAATTGGCCAGATATTCAGAAAGAATACATAGAACGTTCAATAGACCTAAATGCAAAAAAATATCCTGAAAGAACTACGACTGGTGATTATACATCATATCCTTTTATTGCTGAAGTAAACGATAACGCTTATATTTCCTTTTATGATATTGCCGGTGAAGATGCACAGCATTCTATGCTTATTAAGAACATTGCAAATGGTGAACTTATAGGAATCTTTTGTTTAATTAACGGAAAAACAGATATCGGTGGCAATAGTGATGTTATTAATATGTTAAAGGGTGCAGCACAGAAAGATAAAGACAAGCGCGATGATGTTGTAGTTGATAAAAGGTGCCCAATAGCAGTGGTAGTTACAAAAATGGATATGTTAGAGCCTGAATTTGATCCGAATTGTCAATGTTTAAGAAGTGACTATTTTGATGGCGGCACAATATATGAAGGCAGTGAAATTGAAAGAGTCATAAATATTTCAAGTGAAGAAATTAAGTCGTATTTAAAACAGCATGCATTATTGCCGGAATTTGAAGGTTTATATGAGAACGTAAAATACTTCGGGGTTTCATCATTCAATTTTATGGACAGCATACATAATAAGTTGGAGGATATAAATACGCCAGGAAAAGTTAAATTTGAATGTTCATCAAAACGAATGGAGCTTCCTTTCCTGTGGATGCTTAAACAATTTGGTGTAATTAGATAACGGGGGTATTTTATGATACAATATCTTTATTTTCATACTGGCAAAGAATATGTTTCAAAACTTAGTCTTGGAAGATCCGAGGAAGGCTACTCGGACAATGAAATGCTTTTTGAAACGGTTCGAAAATCCGTGGAAGGGAATACATTTACATATGCGCCTGTTGGTAGTGAAGATGCGATTTTTATGCAAGCTTCAAAAGGTCCGGATGGCTTATTTACAAAAGGCTTAAGGGGTAACATAGGCGCCATTTCGAATGCTCCGGCAAAATACATAGATAAGTTTGAGAAAAATCCGTTACCAACCTATTGCAATTCAGAAAAATTGCCTGAAGGGGAACTTCCACCTATAGGCAGACTTCAAGATGACTTCTCATTGGCAAGAGATTTGCATCATATTTTTCCCAAATTAGTTGATATTCTTCTTTTTGGAAACACAAGTAAAAACATAGTAATTTTGACTGAAACACCTTTGAAAGCTATGAACTATATTAAAGTTCTAAGTGTGCTTTTGCCATTATCTTTTATGAAGAAAATCGGCTTTTGCATCGGCGCAGCCAATATCCCTGATGAAGATTTTTCTATCATAAAAAATGATGGAAATACTGAGTCATTATCTATACGTATTTGGCTTCCAGAATCAAGAAATTATATTTTTGAGTCTCTAGCATCATATTACTATGTATTTGATACTAGAGCGCAAGGTGAAAACTATCGTGATAATTACAATCAAGAGCTTAGTACAACAGCTAAGGTTTTAGATGAAATAAATCTCTGCGACCAAAATCAAACAAAGAGGTTTTCTGACTATATAGCAAGTGCATTTGATTCACATGGTAATTTGAATGCCGCAGTCTTAAAGAGAAACTCAGCATTGTTCATGTTTGAAGTCAAGCGGGATGTAGATTCTGCAAAGGAAATTTTGAATATGGGCTTCGATGGGGGCGATATACAAGAACATGCATTTACACGAGCAGCCTCAATATTATTACGCCAAGAAAATATTCAATATTTATCACTACAAAATAAAAATGCGATAGTATTGGGATATAAAAAGAACAATCGTATTGCTCAAGAACTTGAAAGCTCTTTATTTGACTATTTGTCAACCACATATGCATCACTCGTGCCCGATGAGAAAAAATTGTTTGCCGAAATGGTCTATAATGACGTATCTGGCAAACGGTTGAATTCCTATTTAAAAAAATCGCTACGCGGTGATTTCCAAGCAAGAGTAGATGCATTTGATTTTTCAAGTAAAATTTTAGATGTCGCGTTAAAACAGTCAGGCAATAATCTATACTCGATTAAAGATTTGGTTAAGACAGTAGTGGAATTCTTTGATATTGGTGATTGTTTTAGAATCATTCCACCTGGTCAAATGACATCAGGTGAAGCCTTCTTTAACTGCATTCCACAGTATGAGAGGACTGAGTTACGGCAACTTATGACGGCCATATTACTTTCTTCTGCATACAAAAAATTGGTGCCGGAAGATCATTGTGAAATCAGATTGAGAGGTTTTAAAAAGATATTGCCCAATATCGATGAGAAACATATAAATCAGTTTGAATTCATTTTGGGAGTAAGAAATAAAATTCTTGAAATATCGGAGTTAATACCTGAATTGGATATTGAAAATCAGTTTGATTTCTTATTTAATATTAAGTTCGGTGAATTTTTTGTTTCAGAATTTATACAGAGGCTATCCGTTGAAGAAGCGTTAGATGCAGAAAAGCTTGTAAAAAGTCGTACATCACAACGATTATTTTATGAGAGTATGTCTACTGCGATCAGAGCAAAATTATTGGATATTAAATTTGTCAAAAAACATATAAAAAGTGGAGCCGTCGCATCTGAACGATACATAGAATTTTTCAGAACATTACCCCAAGACAAAAAAAGTGAAGCCGCAGAGATTGATTCATATCTTTCCGAATTGAATCACGAGTTTGACATTAATGAAGAATTCGGCCATTATCGTTATGGTTTTGCTCAGGAATGTTATAATACACTTTCTGCTGATAACCAAAACGAAATTAAACAGAGTATAAGTCAACGAAAAGCAAAAGATACATCATTGGATGAGAGATTACTTTTTGTTGAAGAGATAATACGCGTTTTTGGTACGATTAAAGGACATAAAAGAAAAGGAAGACTTTCATATTGCGGCATATTCTTATGGGCTTTTGGGTTTAGCCTATTGTCTATGCTAATCTTGAGTCTTCCTGCTATTATTTTTCCGGCAAGTTTGGGAACGTGCGATTCCGCACATATCTTGGAAAAGTTTATATATTACTTTAAACCGTATTTATTGGCTTTGCCTGTTTATGTATTTTTGCTTGAACTGGTAATTTATTTTTGCTTTAAACAAGGCAACAGATTGAAAAGAGCAAACATTATTACAATTCTTTGTGGAATACTTCCGATAGTGATTTTTACATTATCCTGTGTTTTCTTCTATTACATTAGAATTGATTTACCTTTTAGTCTGTAAGAGGAGGGAATAGAGAAGTGGCTAGTAATAAAAAGAAAGATAAAGCAATAGGCGCCTTTTCAATTATCGCCATCATTCTATGTGTTTGCGCACTTTGCCTTGGCTTCATAAAAAGTCAGTCTGAAGATTTGTACTTCAATCTTGAAAAGGCAAAACAGGTTGAAATATCTAGTATCGAAGATATCATTGCATTAGGTGAAGCAATCTACAACGATGAGTGTGTTCTAACCAAAGATATTCATATTACTGAAAATGGTTTTAGAATCGGAACAACTAAAAGACCGTTTGCGGGAACATTTGACGGTAGAGGACATACTATATATTTGGATTACAATTTCGCTAATCAAAATACATCATTATTTAGCTGTATTGAAGCTTCTGGAGTGATTAAGAACACTCGATTTGTATTTGGCAATATAGCGGTTGAGGGTAATACATTTGGTGGCATTGCGAAGATCAATTACGGAACAGTTCAAGATTGCAAGATTGAATGTGCAGATATCAAAATCGATAATAACATAGGTATCTATTCACCTTGTGTGATAACCAACAATGGTACGATAGCAAATATAGTAGTGGATTGCTCTTTTTCTAATTCACAAATATATGACAATGAAGCATCGATATTATTTGGCGGCATATGTACATATAATTATGGAACTGTAAAAAATTGCATTGTTGCCCCGACATTCAATAACATTGTTTGCTCGGATGAATTTAAGATTCTTGTGGGAGAAACAACTAATGTTGGAGTAAGTGCAATTTGTGCAGTAAACACGAGTGAGGCATCAACTACTAACTCGGTGGCAATTCTACAAACCGGTGTATATACTTCAGACAAGAATAGTGGATTAAAAATCGCTAGCGATTATAGTAGTATTACCAATGAGGACACGATTTTCTTTGATTTGGATTTCAATAATCGTGTTTGGGAAATTCAAAACAATAAACTAGTTCTTATAGAGGGTTAAGAATATGAACGACAAAATTACTGCAAAGAATGGAATAATTAAGATACTTTCAATTATCGTTGTTGCGATATTAGCAATTGCGGTAACTGTTATTGGCATCTTATTGCTCAATAAAGATTCAAACACTGAAAATGCAAGCTATAGCATCATTGTCGATGATGAAATTACAATATATGAGGGAGATACATTTACTTTAGTTCCATATTTGGTAAACAAGGATGGAACGGTAGTTGAATCTCGCTTTGATTATTCGGCATCTGATAAGGCTATATCTGTTAATGTTGACGGTGTGATTTCCGTAAACTCAATTCCCGAAAATGATGTCCACGTATCAATTTATGAGCGCAACACGTCTACAACTGCTGAAGTAAACGTTAATATCGTCGGTAGACTCACTAAAGTCTTGGGCATTACTTTCAGCGATTTAGCTGGAAATAAGATGTTGGTGTCGGGCACACAGAATTTAAAATTAGGTGAAACTTATATCATTGACGTAGTGACTGAACCACGTAATGTCGAAATTGAGAATTATTGTCTTTTGCAGGCTCTGAATTCGAGCGGTACTGAAAAGAATGTATTTGAATTTGCATACACCAAAACTAATGTTAGTATGACGGCAGTTGGTCTTGGATCTGGAACATTGCTGCTCGATATAACAAATGACGATAATCAGTCCATATACGATACTGATTTCGATTTTTCCGTCTCGATGTCTGATGAGAATCTTAGCGAAGAGATACTGAATAGTACTAATACAACTTTATTATCAAAAGAAGAGCTTAACAAAATTGAAAAAGTTGAGTTGAGTCAAAATGTTTCAAATTTAGATGGTTTACAAAATTTAACATCATTAAAAACGGTTGTATTTACAGCTGATGAGGTAATGAATATTGAGAATATCTCTCAGAACTATTGTTACAGAATTAAAACAAATTTGTTTGAGAATTATCTAGATGCGAATAATTGGGCAGATTATTTAAAATGTATAATTCCTTATGAAGAAAGTGCTGATGAACTTTTTATTGTATATCATAATGCAAAGACTGCAACAGGAGAGGAAAATGTTGTATATGAAAGGTTAGAGAATATTGCAAATTTTCCTACTTATATTTTTGAGGGATATACGAATTTTGGATGGTTAGATGGAACCGAAACAGAGGTATCTTTATCTCAAGTTAAGGCTTCCGTAAAGAGTAATGGCATACATTTATATGCCGGTTGGAATCCTATATCATATAAAGTTGTTTATCACATTAGAGATTCTGAGGTCGCTAACAAAGAAGAGATCTTTTATTACGATACAGAATATTTACTTAAAGTGCCTAACGAGATTGATAGTTCAATAACTCATACTGGATATAAATTTGCTGGTTGGACACGTAATAGAAATTCAAATACTTTCTCACCTAATGTGCAATTTAGGAATGGCGACGCTATCTCTAATTTAACTAGCGAAGCTGATGCTATTATAGATTTGTATGATATTTGGGAGCCAATAGAATATACGGTTATTTTTTCATCTGTCGAAGGGATGGAAGAGATTGCAGACCTTACAGCAAAATATAATACAGCATATACGTTACCGACACCATCTAGACCCGGTTATGCATTTAATTATTGGAAGCTTAATAACGGAGATATATTGAATGCAGGGATACAAGATCCTAACCTTGATTCCGAATTAAATTTATCAAGTATTGAAGGCGCAGAAATAATTCTTACTCCAGATTTCACTGAAATAACCTATACAATAACATTTAGGCTAAATGGAGGTCAAGCCCTTCAGGATCTGTCATTTGTAGATGGATACAGAAAGACATTGTATTATGAGGAAGAATATACTTTACCCTATTTAACTAAAGAAGGGTATACGAGATATTACTGGCTTTGTGCTGAAAATGGTAAACAATATAAACTAGATGAGAATAACAAAGGACCAAAACTTTTACAAGAATTTACTACAGCATGCGAGGTAACATTCTCTGCGGTTTGGACGTCAGCAGAATACAGTATTAATTATGATTGCAATGGTGGTAATATTGCCGGAGATAGTTATGTGACAGATACAAGATTTTGGGACGATGGTGGTTCCTTGTTAACGCCTCAAAGAATAGGATATACTTTCGTAAAATGGCAAGATATTGATCATGAAGATATTAGCTATGTTCCCGAAGATGCCGGATGGACAAGCAACTTAATTAAGTCTGCGCAAGAGGATGGTGCCGAATTCAATTTTAAAGCCGTATGGCAAATAAATTACTACGATCTCACTATATCAACTGGTGCGGGAACTAGCTTATCTGTTAAAGTAAACGATCAAACTAAACTTGACGGTACGTATAGTGTCGCATATAATAGCACAATTACTGTTAGTTATAGTGCAAATACAGGGTATAGTAATGCCGAATGCACTTTCCCTGGCGGTAATATGCCTGCTAATAATCTAACAATAAAGTCTAGTGCTACAATCAATAAACATAATGTAACAATCATTATTGGCAGTGGCTCATATATGACTGTAAACATAGGCGGGACATCATATTCGAACAACCAAACAGTTAAAAATGTAGCTTATGGAACTTCAATTTCTGTTTCAAACTATGGTGCTACTAACGGTTATCATGACGGTTGGGCTTCATGCGATTATAGCACGATGCCGGATTATGATATTACAGTTAGCTCTGGAGCTACACCAGATTCATGTTTTACAAAGGGAACAATGTTAATGCTAGGAGATGGGACTTCAGTTGCCGTTGAAAATCTCAGAATCAACGATATAATTTTAGCATTTGATCATTCCACGGGACAGTATGTTGAAAGTCGAATACTTTATACTTATTATGGCTACGATTATGTACCGTCAATTGAACTATATTTCTCCAATAAAGCAGTTCTCGAATTCTTAAATGTAGGACATGGTCTTTTTGATGCTACGATGAATGAATATGTTCTCATTAACGCTAACAACGTGCAAGAATATGTAGGACATGAGTTCTTATATACAAGCTTTATTGACGGCAATTTTGTCGCTAATACAGTCAAATTAGAATCTTACATTGTTTCGAGCAAATTAGTTGAACGTTACGATATTGTAACGGAAAGCACATTAAATCATATTGCCAATGGATTACTTGCATGCTCGGATACATTGGTAGGAATTTGCAATATGTTCAAGTTTGATGATGACTTTACTTATGACATTGTGCAGTTGCAAATCGATATAGAAACATACGGATTATATACGTATGATGAATGGAGGAAATATATATCATATGAGGATTTTGTTTCTTTCAATGGTGCATATTTTAAAATTGCCGTAGGAAAGGGATTAATAAGCGTAGATGAAATATTATCGCTTCTTGATGATTTGTCTGAAAATCGCGCATAGATTTCTATTATCATTAAAGTGAATCGGAGGTTGATATGGCTAAAATAAAATTAATAACAGTAAAGTGCGCTCACTGCGGTAAAGAGAGCGAGCAGACAACAGTTTATAGTAGCAGTTCATTCGGTAGTATGGATTTAGATACTAGACCGCCGATGTCCGATATGACGTTGCAATATGAAGTGCAGGAGTGTCCTCACTGTCATTTCTGCAATAATACAATTGTAGATGCTACAAATATTCCGGAGTCATTTTCTCCGGAATATGATGCACTATCAAAGGATAACATCATTTCCCAAACCGCTAAAAAATTCTTGTTGGCAGCAATGCTTCGGGCTCAAATCGGAGACAATCTTAAAGCCGGGGAGTACTATTTAAAGGCCGCTTGGGTATTTGACGATGAAAATGCTCAAGAAGCCGCTATAGATGCACGTAAAAATGCAGCAATAAAATTCCGTGAGTATGTTGATGCTACCGACGATGGTAATGTCGCCATTGTGCTAGTAGATGTCCTCAGACGTGCAGGAGATTTTAAAGCTGCAGCAGACCTCATAGACTTAATAGGTAATACCGAAGATAAACTTTTAAACAATATTCTTTCGTTTGAAAAATCATTAATAAGTAAAAACGATACGTCCTGCCATAACATGGGAGAAATAGCTGAATGATATTCGGGAACAAATACACTAAAACCCGAATATCAACGCCTTATTCGAAATTGTCCGAAATGGAATTATTATCGAGGTTTGAGAGCGATAGCTGGACTAAATTAAATCAACAGGAAAAAATCGATACTATTCAAGAATTAGAAAATCGATACGCAGTCGAGCAAAAAAGACCAGTATCTAAAATTGAGGCAGAGGACAACTCTTACAATTATGGTTCCTATGCAAAATCGGAAAATACTATCCGTATTCGTATGGAGGATAGTAAAGCAAATACATCTTATGAGATGCTGGATTCTTACTATCATGAGAGCAGACACGCACAACAATATCAAGCAATCGAGTCGGGTAAAGGATTGGATGAGACTACACGGAATGTTTGTCAGACTGAATTACGAGGCAATTACGTTGGCGGCGGAAAATATTATGACATGCAGACTTGTGAAATGGATAGCAATAACTATGCGGCAGACAAGATGTTGTCAAACAAAAAACTCTTCGAGGGGGATGAAAAGTATAACGAGTATTTAGAACGACTCCAAGAACATTTCGAAGAGGTTAATAAAAGTTGTCATGAAGATGAAGATTTTAGAGCTCGTCAGCAAATTAATAATGTAGATAAGAGCTTAGCACGCGGTAGTATTACGGAAAAACAAGCAAACCAAATCAAAGAGCAAGTATACAGTGACAACGACGATCCCGTATTAGCAGAGAGCTGTGATATTGAGGATAGACTACGAGAAGAAAACTCTGAACGTTTAGAAAATAGAAATTCAGCATCAAACGACTTGACATTAGAACAAAAGCGCGAACAATTTTTCGAAACCGAAAGCACTGACGCTGAAACAAACTATAGTCAAAACGATATAAGTAAACGTCAACAGTTTTTTGAGAGAGATGAATCATCTGATGATCAAGAGCAAGTATCAGACAACCTAGCTAATTCAGAAGAGGACACACATAGCAAGCACGAGCAATTTTTTGAAGACAGCGGAAGCAATAATGGGCAAGGAGATGGCGAAGGAAATACTGAAGCGTTCGGCGAAAGTGAACATAGTGGCGAGAGTGAGCAATCCTCTCAAACGAATTCAATTACATAGTTTATTTTGAGGGAAAGTATATGAGTCATATTATTGATGGATACGCAAGTGAAAGCGAAATAAGTAGTTTTATTGGTGGAAACCCCGTTGTCGCTGCCTATGCAAAAAACAAGGATAATCCAAATGAGTATTACTATGAATATTGGTCAAGTATAAAGCATCCAGAGACGGGAGAAAGGCTTCAAGCCGTAAAAGGGTACTGTAATCCTAATGATTTTAACCAATGCTATTACGCAGAATATCGAGATGCTGAAGGCAATTCTTACCATTATCTCGACTCCAGATATTATCATGATCCGGAGTTGTGCGGCAATAAATCAATTTCACAACAGCAATCGGAAGATGCAGCTGAGTGGAAAGAAAATTTTCTACTCGAAAGCACGAAGAATTCTTTGAGAAATCATCGGGCGAAGACACATCAAAAACAAGTGAAAAACATCAGGCTTTTTTTGAAAAAACAAATGGTTCTAACGAAAGTGTTTCTAGTTCAGAAGAGTCATCTAATGACAAATCAAATGCTAATGGAAATATTAATAGTCAATCATGATGATTGTTGAGAGAAATTACGCAGACAGAGTTCTCATCTTATTAAGTGAATTAGTTCATATTTTTCCAGAAGATTATCAAGCGCAACTTCAGCTTCTTGAGCAGCAATTAAATGAACTAAGCTGTGATGAGGATTTGATTATTTTTGTAATACATTTCCTAAAAAAATATTTACTTAAAAATAGCAACAAGCCCCCAAAAGCAGTTTTTTTCGAAGAGTGCAAAGAGGAAAAAGCCAGTAACATTAATTGTGTAAACGTTAAGATTGATGAATTAATTGCGGCGCTGAATTGGTTATTAGACGGGCAAAATCAAACTGAATTTAAAGGAATTATTAGATAGCAATGATAAAACAGATACTTTCGGGGAATTTATTAGAAAAGAATAGCCCTCCAGTGATAGATGATCCACTTATCTATATTAATGGAACATGTAATGGTTCCCGCGCATCGTTTATGCTAAATGAGAGCATTTTGAGTAAACATATGATGCTCATAGGTGGAACTGGGTGTGGCAAAACTAATACTTTTCTCCATTTGGTTAAACAACTTAAATCCAGCATGACAGAAGACGATGTGATGATTATTTTTGATACAAAAGGCGATTATCATAGTAAGTTTTTTAATTCTAACAAGGATTACGTTTTGTCCGCATCATCTCTGTATAAACAAGACGCTTGTACATGGAATATATTTAGCGAAATTTTAGCTGACGGCAATAGAGCAAGCGAAATTGAACCTAATATTGCAGAAATATCATGGGGACTTTTTAGCGTGAGCATCGAAAAAAATAATAGTAATCCATTTTTCCCTAATGCAGCAAGAGACCTTTTTTCTTCGATTTTAACATGTATTGTAAGGTATGCTGAAGGGAGAGAAGACTGGATATCTAAATATTTACATAATGCTTTTTTGAAAACTAAACTTGATAAAATGAATGCTAAAGCAATTGGTGAATTGCTGAAGGACTACGATGATCAAGCTGCTGTAATGAGTTACATTGGCAATGGAGAGAATCAACAAGGGTTGGGCGTAATGGCCGAGATGCAGTCAGTTATCAGGAAAGTATTTGTAGGTGCATTCGCAGAGAAGGGTGACTTCTCCATTAGAAAATTTATTAGAGACAAAGGAGCTAAAACACTTTTTATCGAATATGACTTGTCGCGGGGAGCCACATTAACTCCAATATACAAGTTACTTATTGACCTGGCATTAAAGGAAGCAATGAGCAGAAAATGCAAAGGTAATGTGTATTTATTCTGTGACGAGTTTAAACTGTTACCTTACTTACAACATATCGAAGACGCGGTTAACTTTGGGCGTTCTTTAGGTGTTAAGGTTTTTGCAGGACTTCAAAGTATAGATCAGCTCTATGAAAATTATGGCGAAGCTAGAGGAAAAAACATTATCGCTGGATTTTCAAGCGTTTTATCTTTCAAGGCCAATGATGAAGACACACGAACTTTTACCTCTGGATTATACGGTAAAAATTACATATTGGAGCAGTATAGAGTATTGGAAAATGCTTATGCCGAAGATAAAAGATTAGGCTCTGTTGTTGAAGATTGGGAAATTTGTAGCTTACAAGTTGGTGAAGCAGTTGTTGGGTTGCCTAACACAGCACCATTCAAATTTAAATTCGATTTATATAGGTGATCAGAATGTTAAGAGCGATTTTTGGTTTTTTTGTCGGTCTATTTCGACGCAGTTCAAATCTTAGAAATACTGAACAGCAATTAAATAATATTGATGTTCAGAATGAAACAAACAAAAATGTCGTTGAGTATCGGAATAATGCCATAGAAGCATTTGTTCCAAACGGAACTGAAAATATTGTTGTTTCTGGTTCAAATGAAAGTTTACGTAATAGAGTAAACTGCGCATCTGCTTGGCGTTGCCATGAGGTGGGAAGGGCAGCAGTCATTTTACATTGCAGTAATTATCAGTTATCTGAGCTGATCGATGAAACATTTAGCGGCGAGAGGGGCTTTCATAATTTGAATAGTCGTAATCCATATTACGATCCTTTTGTTGGCTTAAACCGTTCGGAAATTTCACAGATGATTTTGAGTTCATCTGGTAGCAATTATAAAATTGAGCGAATAGGAAATTCGTATATATATGGATTAATCGATTACCTTCAGCTAATTGGTAGACCTATTTGCGTTGAAACTTTTAATAACTGCTTACGAGATAGAAGCTACGAACAAATTATGGAGCAGGCAGAACGAGGAAATATTTCCGAATTTATTGCTAGGCGAATTAATTCAGAATTAGCACAAGGAAAACTTGAAGCTGGAAACATTGAACAATACTTTACGGTATTAAAGCAGCAAACTGGAAATACTCTAGCTGATGAATCATCCGTCTCTAATGCTATCAGTATTAAAAAAGCTTTAAGACAAAATGAAATCATAGCATTTGATATCGGTGATGCATCCAATTCATTATTACTTAATTTGGTTATTCAAGAAATAAGAGATGCAATTTCTGCAGGACTAAGATTTACACTGATTATTGATTCAATTCCAGTTGATTCATCGGAATCTCTTGGACAGTTGATGAGGAATTTTTCAGGTATGTGCTCGTTTGTTTATTCGTCTCCAGATGCATATACAAGTGCTCAAAGTACAGCAAATATTTTTGACACCATTCTTGGACGAGCCAATACCGTATTTGTATTGCAGCATTCATCTACTTCCAGTGGAAGATTTTCTCAGTTTTTAGGTCAATATCAAAAAATAGAAGTTAATCATACTTTTACAAGCGGAGATACATATGCAACATTTGGGCAAATTCTGCCCGGTTCATCATCTGCAAATATTTACGGAACGCAATTGGTTAATAGAGCTCGAGTAGAGGAAAACGAAATTTCATCTCAGAGTCCCGAGCACGTATATATTAAAAGAAGTGGAACCAATGAGATAATAAGTGTGAGGTGTACAGGTGGTAGCGCAAAGACTCATTACGAAACGCCGCAAATAAATATTTCACGCCGTCCTAGAGCAACCAGACGAAGAATGAGTTGGATTGTTTTTATTTTATTGTTCGTTTTCTGTTGTCCGGCTGCATTTATTTACTCGTTTGTAAAATCGGGCAGAATAGGAAAAATTGTCAGTGCAATATTCTTTTTCTTAGTGCTGGCATTGTACATTTGTCAGATTGTTTTAATTGTCAATGGTAGGACGGTTAGTTAAAAAATATAGCATCTATACTGATTTAATACTTGCTAAAGCAAATCAGTAAAGAAACAAATTAATTTATGCAAGTTGTGCAATGATAATATCTTTAATTGTTATTTGCTGTTTGATAGTAACAAGGGTAACGATATGATCAACGGTATAAGCATTTTGATTGTATGTCGAGGAAGAATAGTTCTTCTTTATACTGCAAAATCTTTGCAGCTTGAACAATTTTATTCAATAATACTGAAAGATTTTTAATTTTCGTCAGGTGACAACTTAAATTCAGTTAAAAAAAGAAAAACGAAGAAAAGACAAAGTAAGTTCCGAAAAAAGAGACAGGGAGTTGCTATTTTCATGACAAAGTAAGTTCAGCCAGTAAAAGAATTCAATGAAACTATTGATAAAAAACAGAAATTACCTTAATATGAAGATGCTTAAAGATAGCAAAAAGACAAAGAAAAAAGAACTCACGGAATATCGTTGCCAAACTCAATTCCGTAAATTGATGGGTATATATTTTTGTTAATTTGTCCTTGCCATATGCATCTTTAAGTTTTTTTATTCTTTATATTTTCTAATAAGTGATTTGGTTAGATGAATACCATCAAATGGATTTTTTTTTGATATTAGGAGAGTCAAGTATTTCACTTCCAAAGATAAATTCAAAGATTTCATATTGCAGGAAATATTTTTTTAAAATTATCAATTCCAATTCTATCTTGAATGAAATTAAATGCTGAAACAATCGTTGAAGCTTCTTTATTAAGAACTAAGATACCAATCATAAAATTTGAAAAAGGAAATAGAAGAGTCATTAGATATTGTGAATCATTGGTTTTACCAATAACTAAATCAAGTTGAGGAATATATACTTGACGATTTTCTGCAAGAAATTTTAAATAGTCTTCATACATTCTTCCATCTCTGATTGCTTGTAATTCTTTTCTTTCTTTGTCTTTGTACTTGTAAGCTTTTCTTGGCTTCATTTTTACTTTATTTCGTAAATCATGATCTTTTATTTGAAGATATCTATTTGTTACATAATGGTAAACAGTTCTTTCGGATACACCTATCTCAGGATGATTGATCATAGTAGTAATGATGAATCCGACAAGAACCAGTCTTTTGACAACCATTGCATACATAAGGGAATCTAGTTAAACGAGAACAAGTCTTGATAACAAAATCTTACAAATGAGAGTAAGATCTTTCGTAATACATTTTCTACATTCATATGCACATAATGTTGAACAGACTTTCGTTTTCTTACATTCCTTTACTTTTGAACAAATACAACAATATGGACGAATATAATCACCGCGTTTTACTTGTTTTACATAACGATGCTTCCGAATTTCTTTGGAGAATGAAGTAGGATCTTTTCCAATCTTCCTCGCAATTTCATTTTATTTTGTTCCTTTTTTGATTTCAATTAAGATAGTATCTCTTTGATCGAGAGTCATATGTGTTCCTTTTGCCATTCTTTTCCTTCCTTTCTTTTTGGCGAGGTCCATCTTCATTATACTATTGTCACACTAAATTTCACTTTTCCTTTTTTAAACTGATTTTATGTTGGCACTTATCGGATTTTTAATTTTTATAAAAATTGTTCATCAGTTAATGCTTTGAAAATGACGAAAAGATATTGAGCATTCTTGCAAAAAAAGGGGATTGCCAAACTTTGGGTATATAAAGAAGTTGAAAATATCTGTTCGTTACTCTATTTTGCGGGTTCAACATTCTTATTATATAAATCTTTTACAGATAACGAAAAGGCGGAAGAGCGGAGAATCAATGTGTTGTCGTTTTTCATGATAAATAAGTTATTTCACAGAAAAAAAGTTTAATTTTTTCTTTTTAACTCTGGTTTTTTACGGGAAAACGCGTCGATCAACCGGCAGTTGATTCGTTCAATTTTAATTATTTTGCTTTTTTTGCATAACTGCACTTATACTAAAAGCGAGGAGGTTGTTGAAAATGAATCGAGTTAAAATGGCGGACTTCTTGGTTGAACTCAGAAAAGAAAAGGGATTATTGCAGCAAGAAGTCGCGGAAATTTTTATGGTTACGACTCAGGCGGTCTCTAAATGGGAAAGAGGAGAATCCATTCCCGACATTTCCATTTTAGAAAGAATATCGGAATTTTACGGAGTTACCATCGAGGAGATTCTCAACGGAGAACGCAAGGCAAAACCGGCTTCGGAAGGAGAAAAAGATATGGGGGAGCAACCGGAGAGGAGAAAAATCGAAATCGCCAATATCGTTGTCGCCGGAGTGGCGTTACTGCTTCTTCTGATCTTTTCATCGCTCGGGTATACGGCGGGATATATTGACGACTTTTTCGTCAGCTTCTCTTTATATGATTTGATTTTTAAAGGTACGGGATTAGGCAATATCATTTTGCTTTTGGCTTTTCTATCGATGATCGGGGCGACGATATTGGACATTTTGGTCGGCGCGGGAATCAAGTGCGAAGGAAAATTGGGCCTTTTCCGCGATTTTTTACTCGTCGGTGTGACGGGCGCATTCTTCGGAAACATAGTCGCACTTTATCATCTGGAAGCGGGGGCTTTTATCCTCTTAATTTTATCTGTTGTTTATTTGGTTCTGATGCTGACACTTCCGTCTTATCGAAACGCGCGGAGAGAAACGATATCGAAAAAAGGTCACTTTTTAAGTACGTATATCGGCATTGGCGTCGTTGTTTTTGCCCTATGTACTCCGGCCGAAACGACGATGTCGCTGTTAATTTCATACATACCTCTTTTCGCAACGCTCGCGATCATCGTCGGCGGATATTTCGCCAAAGGAAAAGCCGTTGAAATCTTAAAGTTGATTTTCACGGCGATTTCTGCGATCTTGCCTTTTATCTACGCCATATACGGCAGCGCAGGAAACGCATTCGTCTTCGGGTCGGGCGCACTGCTGATTTACTTCGTTGTAATGCTTGCTGTTCCTGTACTCCGAATAAAAAATCTGGTGAAAGAATAGCGCGAAAAGATCGGGATTTTACAATGATTATCATTTATGCTATAATATCCGCACAACGAAAGGAAAATCAGAATGTATAAGAAAGATTTAGCGAAAATCGTCGCGGAAAAAACCGGCGCAGCGCCGAGCGAGGTGAATCGGATTGTGAACGCGACTCTGGAAACGATCGCGGAAACGCTTGCCGACGGAGATAAGGTAACCTTGATCGGTTTCGGAACTTTCAAGACCGCGCGGAGAAGCGAGAGAACGGGGAGAAATATCCGAACAGGAGAAACGATCGTCATTCCTGAAACGATCGTACCCGCTTTCAAATCGGGCAAACGATTGAAAGACCGCGTGAAACGTTAAAAAAAGAAAAAGGGAAAAGCAAGAGGAAAAAATCTTGCTTTTTTTGTTGAAAACGAATACAAAGGATAAATTTCTTGTGAATATCCGCGCTTTTTTGTAAAATAGAGAAGAATCGTAAAGGAGACGGATTATGGAAGAAAAATTGACGGATCAAGAGATCGTCCGACGGCAAAAAGTAGAAAAACTGAAAGAATGGGGAATCGATCCTTTCGGGCAGGCTTACGAGAGAACGGCGTGGTCGAACGAGATTCGGGAAAAGGTGCGGGGATTGACGCACGAAGAGGCGGAAAATCTGAACTTGAATGTGTCTGTCGCAGGAAGAATCATGTTTATCCGAAAAATGGGAAAAGCGAGTTTTTTCGCCATTCAGGACTTAAAAGGAAAAATTCAGATTTATATCAGCGTCAACGATGTCGGAGAAGAAACGTATACCTTGTTTAAAACGGCGGATGTCGGGGATATCGTCGGAGTCAAGGGCAAAGTGATGTTGACCCAGACAGGCGAACCGACGGTGAAATGTTCGGAATATACGCATTTGACCAAAGCGCTCAGACCATTGCCGGAAAAATTTCACGGGTTGACCGACAAAGAAGAACGTTACCGTCGGAGATACGTGGATTTGATTATGAACGAAGATGCCAAGAAAACGGCATTGATGAGACCGAAGATCATTCGTGCGATTCAGGAATACTGCGATGGTCAAGGTTTTGTCGAGGTTGAAACGCCCGTTCTGCAACCGATTCAGGGGGGCGCTACCGCGCGACCTTTTGTCACGCACCATAACGCGCTGAACAAAGACTTCTATCTTCGGATCGCGACGGAACTTCCGTTGAAAAGATTGATCGTCGGAGGATTGGAGAAGGTCTATGAAATCGGACGACTTTTTCGGAACGAGGGAATGGATCTTACGCATAATCCCGAATTCACCACGATCGAACTCTATGAA
Organism: Bacilli bacterium; assembly: GCA_048359995.1. Lineage (GTDB taxonomy): Bacteria > Bacillota_I > Bacilli_A > RFN20 > CAG-449 > UBA3210. The sequence goes on from DBGCPK010000005.1 coordinate 86,905, forward strand.
GCTTACGGCGATTTGTCTTCGATGATGAAAATCACCGAAGAGATGATTCGTTTCGCGGCGAAAAAAGTTGCCGGCAAAGAAGAATTTATCGATATTTTTCACCCGAGCGGCGAGAAGATCGACCTTTCCAAACCTTTCCGAAAAGTGACGATGTGCGAAATGATCGCGGAAGAAACCGGCATCGATTTCAAAAACCGCAGATATACGTTGGAAGAAGCGAAGAAATTGGCTGTCGAACACGGAGTAGAAGTGGAAAAACACTTTACGATCGGTCACATCATCAACGGGTTTTTTGAAAAATATTGCGAAGAAAAGCTGATTCAACCGACTTTCTTATGCGCTCATCCCGTGGAAATTTCCCCGCTTACGAAGATCGATCCGGAAGATGATCGTTTCGTTCAACGCTTTGAACTTTACATCGGTGGACACGAATTCGCGAATGCGTATACCGAGTTGAACGACCCGATCGAGCAGAAGAATCGCTTTCTCGAACAACTGAAAGAACGGGACGCAGGGAACGACGAAGCCAATGAGATGGACGTCGACTTCATCGAAGCGTTGGAATACGGTATGCCTCCTTGCGGTGGGGTCGGAATGGGAATCGACCGCTTGGTGATGTTTCTGACGGAACAGGTTTCGATTCGTGAAGTGCTTTTATTCCCGACGATGAAAGTCATCGGAGATACGGACGCGTTAAAAAAAGCCGAAAAGGCAATACGGACGGAAGGCAAAACGACGGAAAAGATCGACTTCTCCGATGTCAAAATCGAGCCGTTGTTCGAAGAGACGGTCGATTTCGAGACGTTTAGCAGATCCGATTTCCGCATCGTGAAAATCGAAGCCTGCGAAGCGGTGGCGAAGAGCAGGAAACTTTTGAAGTTTACCTTGAATGACGGAACGGATCGGAAACGCACGATACTAAGCGGCATTCACGAATATTACGAGCCGGAAGATTTGATCGGAAAGAAGGCGGTGGCTATCGTCAATCTGCCTCCGAGAGCCATTATGGGCATCGAATCCGAAGGAATGCTGATCTCCGCCGTACATCGAAACGGCGATCGGGAAGGACTGCACCTTCTGATCGTCGACGACGATATTCCCGCGGGCGCGAAACTTTATTGATAAGAACGCCGGATAACGGATTCGACACCGAAGATTCATAATCCGCTTCGGAAAGGAGTATAATGGGAATATGGAAAAAGAAAAGAAAGTCATCGTCGGCAAAGGTACTCGCGTCGATCCGACTTGCGTTTTTGAGGGGACGGTCGTCATCGGTGAAAACTGCACGATCGGACCTTTTAACGTTTTAAAAAATATGACGATCGGAAACGGGAATACGATCAATCATTCTTATCTGGAAGATTCTTCAATCGAAAACGATTGTATGATCGGCCCGTATACTCACATTCGGAATCAGTCGCGGATCGGATCCGGCTGTCGGATCGGAAACTATGTCGAAATCAAGAACAGCGTGCTGCATAAGGAAGTGAAATGCGCGCATTTGAGTTATATCGGCGATTGTGAAATCGGGGAAAATACCAACGTCGGTTGCGGCGTCATCACCGCAAATTACGACGGGAAGACCAAGCACCACACGCACATCGGCAAAAATTGTTTTATCGGGTGCAATTCGGTTTTGATCGCGCCGATCGAAATCGACGACGATTCGTTTATCGCCGCAGGGACGACATTGACGTCGTCTTTATCGAAAAAATCCTTTGCGATCAGCCGCAGCGAACTGAAAATTAAAGAACGAAAATAAATTAGCACTCTTTTGTTGACATTGCTAAATTTTTGGCTATACTATTATTTGATGCTGAAAAAAGCAAACGAATAAGGGAGGCAAAAAATGGAATCTAAGATAGAAACCAAAGAATTTAAAACGGAATCGAAGAGACTTTTGGATCTGATGATTCACTCGATTTATACCAACAGGGAGATTTTTCTAAGGGAACTGATCTCCAATGCCAGCGATGCGATCGACAAGTATCATTACCTGTCTTTAAGCGACGACCATTTGGAAAAAGGGCGAACTTTCGAGATAAGAATTGCGCCTGATAAGGAGAGCAGAACGCTGACGATCGAAGACAACGGCATCGGCATGACCTACGAAGAAATCGACAGTAATCTGGGAACGATCGCTTCCAGCGGATCGGCTGAGTTTATCAAGAAAATGCAACAGATGCAGGAAGAAAAGAAAGAGGACGTCGACATCATCGGACAATTCGGCGTCGGGTTCTATTCTTCGTTTATGGTCGCCAAAAAAGTAGAGGTGGAGACGAAATCGCCTTTCAGCGGAAAAGCCTATCGCTTTTCCAGCACTGGTGAAGACAATTACACGATCGAAGAGATCGATAAAGAAGACGCGGGGACTCGGATTATTCTTCATCTGCGAGACGATCAAGGCGATGACGAATACGGCAGTTTTCTGGAAAGTTATGAAATCGAATCGCTGGTAAAGAAGTATTCGGATTATATCCGTTATCCGATTCGAATGAAAGTCAGCGAAAAAGTGAACGACGTCGATGAAAACGGCAAGGAAATCGAGGGAAAATTCCACGATGTCGTCGAAGATAAAACCTTGAATTCGATGCTTCCTCTTTGGAAAAAGAACAAAAGCGAAGTCAACGAAGAACAACTCAACGAATTTTACAAAGATAAATTCTACGCGGGCGAAGATCCTTTGCTTTCTTTGTTCGTCAAACTCGAAGGCGATCCGTCGTACAACGCTTTGCTGTTCATTCCGAAGAAAGCCCCGTACGATCTGTATTCGGAAAAATACGAAAAGGGCTTGCAACTATACACCAAAGGCGTCTTTATCATGGATAAGTGCAAAGATCTTTTGCCGGATTATCTCAAATTTGTCAAAGGTCTGGTCGATTCTTCCGATCTGTCGCTCAACATATCCAGAGAGATTTTGCAGCAAAACGGCGAATTGAAAAAGATCGCTTCATCGGTGGAAAAGAAAATCATCAAGGAACTCGAAAATCTGAAAGCGAACGATTTCGACAAGTATCAGGAATTTTTCAAAACGTACGGCGTTCATTTGAAATGGGGGATCTACGAGTCTTACGGAATGAAAAAAGACCTTCTTCAAGACCTTCTCATCTATTCCTCGATCAACGAAGAAAAGATGATCTCTTTAAAAGAATATAAGGAAGCGATGAAAGAGGGGCAGAAAGCGATCTACTATGCTTCCGGAAAGGACAAATCGTCGATTCTGAATCTTCCGCAGATGGACGCGATGAAAAAGCACGGCTATAATGTTTTGATTTTGACCGATGAAATCGACGAATTCACTTTGAGGATTCTCCGCGAATACGATAAAACCGAATTCAAAGCGATCACCGACGAGGATCTCGATCTGACCACAGAAGAAGAGAAAAACCGCGTCGAAGATCTGAAAAAGGAAAACGAATCGTTGCTCAATAAGATTAAAGAGACGTTAAACGGAAAAGTTTCGGATGTTCGTCTCTCGTCACGTTTGGTCGATTCTCCGGTTTGTTTGGCTTCGACGGAAGGACTTTCTTTCGAAATGGAAAAAGTTCTCAACAATATGCCGAACGGTGAAAATGTCAAAGCGGGAAGAATTCTGGAAATCAATCCGAACCACGATCTATTGAAAGCAATCGGAAAGGTGTACGAAGACGATCCGAGTTTGATCGAAAAATACGCGGATCTGTTGTACAACCAAGCGCTTTTGATCGAGGGTCTTCCGATCGAAAATCCGGCGGAATTCTCCAAAAATATGTGTGACTTGATGATTTTATCCGCGAACAAGTAAAAAGATTTTTTAAATCCTTCGGATCAAAAAAGGCTTTCTCGTCATCGATGAGAGAGTATAACCTTGCGATCGGGAGGATTTTTTTGTGAAATCTTCGCAAAGAAAACGAATTTAATCGGATAGACTCATCGTTTAAATCAACTTTTCTCTCAGCAGAACGGTTCCGAAGGATCGGCCGAGCCGAAGCTCGCTTAGTGCGTCATAATGATAGATATCCGGATTCTCTTTCGGTTCCCGATCGTAAGTCAGTCCTTCCGAAATCGTATCGATGAAGAAATGGAGATAAGGATTTTCTTCGGCTAGTTTCTTTTTCGCATCGTTGATCGTAGCGTAATGAGTCCAACTCGGACAGTCCGAGATTCCTCCGTCGATAAAACCTATTCCCTTTTCCGAAGCGTAGAAAGAAATTTCTTCGATAATATCCTGAACAAACTTTTTTTCCAATCCGTAGTAAGCGGTCGCATTGTTCCCCGATGCGTCGCTTTCGCCTTGCATCCAACAGAAAGCGCGGATAACGGGAATCAAATTCATCTCTTCGAGTCGATGAAGGGACTCGTAAACGAATGCGATCAATTCGGTATAGAGTTCCGATGTTCCGAATTCGGAAGACGGAGAATGCCAGTCATTGTACAGCGTTGTTCCTCCGACAGCGTATTTGATGAGATAAGTTTTCTTTTGAATTCCGGCCTCTTTCAGCGCTTCGGCAATGCCAAGCTCGATGCCGAATCGATCCGTAGAGACGCCCATTCCCTCTTTTACGGGAATAAAGCCGTCGCTTTTGTTTGTGCCGCGATTGCACGAGAAACGGATCAGCGTATTTCCGAATCCGTTTTTAAAATTCTCTCTTTGCTCTTCGTCCGTATTCTCTCTGAGATAGGAGACGTGAGAGTGCCCTTCGCAATTGGACTGACCGGCAAGAATCACGACGTCGACGATTTCGGGAACTTCTTTTTCCTCAGAAGCGACGGAATCGATGCGCAAATCGGTGACGGAGGATTTCGAAGAGGCGAACGAACAACCGGATAAGCATAACTTATTCATAAAACGATTTCAATCTCCTTGAAAATAGAGTATAATACATTAACGTTAATGTCAACGTTTATTGCATTTGGAATTGATTTTGAAGGGAGAAAATATGAAAAAGAAATCGAATTTGATTCGACAACAGGATATCGCCGACGCATTGGGTGTTTCCCTCAACACCGTTTCGCACGCATTGAGGGACTGCAAGGATATCTCTAAGGAAACGATCGCCAAAGTCAAAGCGAAAGCGCAGGAGTTGGGATACATATCCAACAACATCGCTTACTATCTTGTCAACGGAAAGACGAACTTCGTGGCGATCATTTTTCCGTCGTTGCAGAATCCGTATTACTTGATTATGATCACTTATCTTTTAACCGAATTAAAAGAAAGGCATCTCGACGGACTGTTGATTCCGTTGAACAGCGTCGTCGATAGTCAGACGGTGGAAAAGGTGATGCTCAATCGATGCGGAGGTGTGATTACTTTCGTCGAATTGGAAGAAAACGTCGCTAAGATTTTCGAGGAAAGGAACATTCCCGTCATCCTTTTGGGATCGAATTCGCCGTATTCTTCCGTAGACTCGGTTTATACCGACGACGAAGACGGAGGAAAGCAAATCGGGCAAGTATTTTTATCTTCCGAGTGCAAAAAAGCCCTTTACATCGGCAACGCTTTTACGGAAACGTCGAAGCGGAGAGCCGGAGGATTTCTCCGGTGTATACAAGGCAAAAAAGAAGCTGAAGCGTATTTCCTTTCGCTTGATGAGTATGGAAATTTTGACAAAATGTACGAATTCATCGAAAAAGGAGGATTTGATTTTATCTTTACGCACAACGACGAATTGGCGATTACGATTCGGCGGCACTTCAATTATCCTGCAGACGGAAAAGTAAAATTGTTCGGTTACGACGATGTTTCCGGATATCTAAACGTCTGCGAGCGGATCAACAGCGTTTCTTCGTCTTATCAGGAAATCGCCCGATATACCGCGGATTTGATGAAAAAGCGATTTGACGGCGACGATGCCGAACGACCTCACCGAAAAAGATTTCCGGTCAAAGTGGTTTACAACGTATAAAAACTCCGAAATAACTGCGTGCGTTTTCAGCTTCTATCGCGTCAACCCAAGAATGACGGCTTAACGGGAAAAGATAAATCCGTGAAAAGACTTGCGGGATTCCATTCACAGGGCGTAATTGAATTAAACATTATCAATAATGGAATGGAAAATGATCGAAAGTCTGTTACAATAAGGATGCGGGAATATCCCGCGGGAAAGTTCGGGTGCGATTATGGAAATCAATCAGGCAATCAAGGAACTCGTTTTGTACGGGAGAATCCATTTGGAAATGGAGGAAATCGACGCCGTCTATAAGGAAAATCTTCTGTTGGATTATTTTCACGCCGATTGCCCTTATTCCGGAGAAATAGATACGGAATCGATCGTTTCTTTGGATCGTCCGGACCTCTTGATCGAACATCTTCGAGGCGCTTTGAAAAAAGATGTCGACGACAGGGAATTCGAAAGACAGGTTGTGAAAGCGTTGGGAATCATCACGCCTGCGCCCTCGCAGATCATCTCCCGTTTTCAAGAGTTGCAAAAAAAAGACGAAGCCGCTGCTTTGACTTATCTCTATCGATTGGGTATCAAAAACTACTATATCCGGAAGACGGATATCGAAAAAAATCTGAAATGGAGTTACTCGACGGGGAATAACGATTTGGAAATCACGATCAATTTGTCAAAACCGGAAAAGAACAACAAAGATATCTTAGCGTCAGCAAAATCGACGCATGTGAAATATCCTCGATGCGCATTATGCAAAGAGAATTTGGGCTATTGGGGAAGAGACGACCATCCGGCCAGAGAGAATATCCGTACCGTGCCGATGATATTGAACGGAGAATCGTGGTTTTTGCAGTTCTCTCCATATGCTTATTTTGAAGAGCATTGCATCGCGGTGAAAGAGAAACACGAAGGAATGAAACTCAGCGAAAAAACTTTCCTTCGGTTTGTCGACTTTCTGGATCAGTTCCCTTCATATTTCATCGGATCCAACGCGGACCTTCCGATCGTCGGGGGTTCGATTCTTTCGCACGAACACTATCAAGGCGGAAAACATTTGATGCCGTTGATGAAGTGCAGGAACCGATATACATTTGTTTCGGAAAAATATCCGCATACGGAGATTTCCTATCTTGACTGGTTTAATTCCTGCATTTGTTTGATTTCTTCTTCGAGAGAGGAAATCGTCGGTTTGATGAACCGGTTCTTCGAAGCGTGGAAACGTTATAATTCCATAGAAAACAAGATCATCTCCGAAGACGAAAACGGACCGCATAATACGATTACGCCGATTATGAGAAAAGAAAACGGCAGATATATCGCCTATTTGATTTTAAGAAACAACCGAACCGACGAAGAGAATCCGGAGGGGATTTTCCACGCGCATCGAGAAAGGCACAACATCAAAAAAGAATCGATCGGATTGATCGAAGCCATGGGGTTGTTCATTCTTCCGGCTCGGTTGAAACGGCAGTGCAAGGAAATCGAAGATATCCTCATTCAATCGGATTTCCAAGAAGAGACGTATTACGAATCTCATTCGGATATGCGCGTTCATTCCGAGATGATTCGCCGTTTGATTCGGGAAAACGGATTATCGAACGACAGAGTTTCTGCGGAAAAAGCCGTCCGAAACTATATCAACGAAACTTGTCGATCGATTCTCGACGATACGGCGGTTTTCAAAAACGACTATCTGGGAAATAAAAGCGCGGTTGAGTTCATCGATTCGGTGTTAAAGGAAGATTAAAATATGAATTTAGAGCAAAGAAAAAGCAAGTTAAAAGCCAAATTCCACGACCTGTTTTTACAGGAAAACACGGACTATTTTTCGTCTTCGGGAAGAATCGAACTCTTGGGAAATCACACCGATCACAATCGAGGATCGGTGATCGTCGGGGCAGTCGATCTCGACATTCTCGCGGCAACCAGAAAACGTGAAGACCGGAAGGTCGTCATCTATTCCAAAGGATATCCCAAAATTTCCTTGCAAATCGACGATCGGAATCTGAGAGAAGAAGAAAGCGGAAAAAGCATCGCCATCGTCAGAGGGGTTCTTCACCGCCTCTTTGAACTCGGTTACTGCATCGGCGGTTTTTCCTGTTATTTGGAATCTTCGGTTTATGCCGGCGCGGGAGTATCTTCTTCCGCCGCATACGAATGCCTGATCGTTGCGATTCTCAACGACTATTACAACGAAAACAGGATTAGTCCGTTGCAAATGGCGGAAATCGCTCAATACAGCGAATCGGTTTACTTTATGAAACCTTGCGGACTTTTGGACCAATGCGGCGTCGCTTTCGGTGGAGTCAATCGGATCGATTTCAAAGACATTTCTTGTCCTGTCGTAGAAAACATTCAAGCGGATTTTTCTCCGTATTGCCTTGTTTTAGTCAACACAGGCGGTTCGCACAGCCATTTGACCGAACAATATAAAGCCATTACCGAAGAAATGAAAGCGGTCGCGAATTTTTTCGGTAAGGAATACCTAAGAGAAGTCTCCGAGCCGGTGTTTATACAGAAACTGAAAGAGCTTCGCGAGCGGGTTTCCGATCGCGCCGTACAAAGAGCGATGCACTTTTTCGAGGAAAATAAAATCGTCGAAAAGGGCTTTGCGTTTTTAAAGGAAAAACAGATCGAAAAATTTCTCGAATGCGTCGATCGATCGGGAAGAAATTCGTATGAACTATTGCAGAATAACATCAACGTCTCTTCCGAACGGCAAAACATCTCTTTGGCAATCGGTTTGACCAGAGAGTTGCTTTCCCGAGGCGCGGTACGGGTTCACGGAGGCGGATTCGAAGGGACGATTTTAGCGTTCGTTCATCGCGAAGATTTAAAAGATTATCTGCAAGTGATGCGGAACGTTTTCGGAAGAAACAACGTTCACGATGTGGAAATCAGGAACTGCGGGGCTAAAAAAGTTTAAGCCTCTGTTTTTTCGGAAACTTCTTTACGGATATAATCGGCATAGGCGTAATCGGAATACTCTTCGGTTCTTCGGCACATCGTCGTATAAACTTGATCTCTGATTTTTTTGGTGGCTTCGCTTACGGATAAACTCTGATCCGGATAGAAAGGTCCGTCGACGAAAGAGACGATCTTCGGTCTTTTTCCGAATTTTCTCTTCCGGTAACAGTGCGTAATGCAGAAAACCGGAACTTGAAGTTTAACGGGATATTTGAAAGAAGTTTCCCCGAACGGGCGAATTTTCGTGTAATATGGCCAAATGTGCGCTTCGGGAAAGATCGTCACCGAACTTTTTTCCGCGATTCTCTGATGAATGCACTTGACCATCGCGATATTTTCTTTGACCGTATTGCCCAAAGGAATACCGCCGAGCATCTGCACGATGTTTCTTAATCCGAAGATCGAAGTTGCGTCGGGATGGACGATGATATAATTTCTTTTCGGATAAGGCATATAAGATGAAGCGAAGCAGTCGTTGATGTAGCTGGTATGATTGCTGTAAACAAAATATCCGGTATGTTTGGCTTTTTTCAGTACCTTTTTGTTCACGCTTTTCTGATGATGAACGATCTTGTTGATTGGAATGATGAGAAGAGGCGCAATGAAAAAGTAGAGAATACGGCAAAGAAACCGCCAGAAAAAGGAAGTGTGAACGTATTTAAAATGTTTTCCCAACTTTTTTTGACGAATGCGGGTTTTGGCAAAATCGTCATTGAGTTCGTCTGCATAGTAGTAAGTTTTGCGCTTCATTTATTTGTCCTTTTTTCGATGTTGGGCGTAATTGTTTAAGAGAAAACTTTCCATTTTTTCCATACACAATTTTTGATCGAAAGAGAAAGCGGTATTCAAATATTTTTTCGAATATTCTTCCTTTTCTTTCGGGTGTTCGATCCAATAATCGATCTTTTCCGCCAGACTGGACGGGTTTTTGTTGGCAAAAAGCGATTTTTCGTCGATGGCGAAATATTTGGTCGCACATTTTTTTGAATCGGCGACGATCGGAACGAGACCGCAGGAAATCGCTTCGATGCAAGAAATCGATTCGATTTCGACTTCGGCAGGGTGACAATAGAGATCGGCATAATTGATGACATTGACTAAATCGGCGCGCGAATAAAAATTGAATTCGCAGTCGACGTTCAACTTTTTGACAAGACGAGTCAATTTTCCTTTATCCGGACCGGAACCGGCGAGAATCAGATGAATTCTCTCTTTGTGCTTCGAAAGATCGACGGCTTTGATGAGAACGTCCTGATTTTTTTCGCTGCAATACCGCCCGACATTGAGAATGACGAATTTGTCTTTCAGGTTTTCCGGACGCGGAGAAGGCTTCTTGCGGTAAATCTCGTTGACGCCGTTGGAAATGACGACTCCCGGAGTCAAACCGACCACGCTTTCGTAAACGTCGCGGATAAATTGAGTCGGATAATGAATGCCGTCTACGTAGCGATAGACTCGCTTATAAAAAAATTTATAGATCAAATTATTCACTTTTTCCTGATTCTTCATGAAGAAATGCGCGGATACGTTTTCCGCCTGCGCGTGGAAACCCGCTGTAACCGGAATTTTGTGCTTTTTGCAATAACGGACCGCATAATGGGATAGAGCGAAAGGAAGCATACAATGAACCATGTCGGAATCCTTTAAGGCCTCGTTCAACGTTTTCTTGTCGACGCGGGAAAGTTTGACGCCGTTTCGGTGTACGATGGCGTTGAGAAAAAGAAGATTCAATTCCGGAACGACATAAAATCCGTCGAGGTTCTTTTTGTCGGCATCGTTGCAAACGATACGAATCTCGTGTCCTTTCGCTTTCAGATGTTTGATCAAGTTCATCGCCGCGATCGTCGTTCCGTTATTCGGTTCGCCCAGCACATCGCAGATGATCGTTATTTTCATAAAACTACCTCACATATTTAATCATACTATAAAACCGCGAAATATAAGAATAAACTATTAAACTAACTTGTGAATTGTCGGTGAATTCGATTAAACTTCGAGTTTAATCGTGGAGTAAAAGTTGATTTTTTATTTATTAGGCTTTAAAATGGATTCGGTAAAAGAAAATGGAACTGGGAAAGATTATCGGAACGAACATTCAAAATCTGAGAAAAGAGAGGAATATGACGCAGAGAGATCTCGCCAATCTGTTTTCGTACACTTCCAATGCGGTTTCCAAATGGGAAAGAGGAGAGGCTTTGCCGGAAATCGCCACGCTGAAAGCGATCGCCGATTATTTCGGCGTAACGGTCGACTGCCTTTTAAGCGAAGGCGGTTATAAACAAAAAGAGAATTACAGGAATAAAAGTTCGATTAAGGCGATGAAATTGGTCAAAGCGCTGTTGATGGTTTCTTTGGTTCTCGTCGCGGTGACCGTCGTTTTCGTCTACCTTTATCAAAATCAAGGGGCGTCTTCGCGCTGCTGGACGACGTTTATCTGGGGGATACCTCTATCCTGCCTACCTCCGCTGTGGATATACTATCGCGAAAACAACCCGATTCTGAAATTCGTCCTGATGACAACGATCGTCTGGGGGATTTTGACCGCGATATATCTCCAATTTATCGAATTGAATATGTATTTGATTTTTTTGATCGGCATACCTGCCCAATTGTCGGTTTTTCTTTGGTCGCAAATTATTAAAATTCGAAAATAGGCGATGTGCGATTTTCGATTTGTTCCGTTTAATTTTCTTTTATGTGTCAATAATTCTATATGTAGTTTCATAAATTATCTATTGAAAGGAAATTATTATGCTGGAAAAGTTTTCAAGTGGGGCGCAGAGAATTATATCTCTTGCCGAAGCCTTAGCGTTTGAATTCAATCACCCGACGGTCGGCAGCGAACATCTTCTTCTCAGCTTTTTGAAATGCAAAGATAACCTCCTGACCAAAGAATTGAGCAAATACAATATCGACTATCTAAACCTGAGAGATAAAGTGAAAAATCTTTATCAAGGTTCGGACGATACCAATATTTACGTTCAATATACGTTTGAACTGAAAGAACTTCTGGCAGATTCGCTGAAAATCAGCGAAAAAAACAAAGAATCGCTGATCAGTTCCGATTCGCTGGCTTTGGCTATCCTGTCCAACAAAAACATCGCGCAGGAACTTTTAGCGAAGGAAGGAGTCAATATCAACGCAATGTTAAAAGCCATCAACAATTCGAGAAAACGAAAGTCGGAACTGAATACGATCGCCGATCTCCACCTTTCCGGTGCCGATCATCGCGATCCTCTCATCGGAAGAGAAAAAGAACTGAGACAGTTAATCAATGCTTTGAGCAGAAGAAACAAACCCAACGCGATTCTGTTAGGAGAACCGGGCGTGGGGAAAAGCGCGATCGTCGAAGAACTTGCCAGACAACTTTTGGCCAATAAAGTGCCGTCTTTAAAGGGGAAATCAATCTATGAACTCGATATTGCTTCGACGGTTTCCGGAACGAAATATCGCGGAGAATTCGAGGAGAAAATCAAAAAAATCATTCGCAAAGTGCAGGAGGACGGAAACGCTATTCTGTTCATCGACGAAATTCACACGATCGTCAAGGCGGGAGGCGCGGAAGGAGCAATCGATGCGTCCAACATATTAAAACCCTACCTGTCGCGAGGAGAGATTCAGGTTATCGGCGCGACGACAGAAGAAGAATTCAACGCCACGTTTGAAAACGACAAGGCTTTGAAACGCAGATTTCAGATTATCCGCGTAGAAGAAACCACACCGGAGGAAACGCTGGATATCCTCCTTAAAACCAAGCCCATTTACGAGAAGTTTTACTCTATCAAAATCGACGATTATCTGCTGAAAGAAATCGTCGATGTGGCGAAAAAGTATCTGTTGAATCAAAAATTTCCGGATAAAGCCATCGATATTCTGGACAATTCTTGCGTAGAAGCCAAAGGACATCTGACTTTGGAGAATATTTACAACACGTTGGAGAACTATTACAAGGTGGCGACCAATTATCATAAACAGGAAACGCTGAAACGTGAACTGAGCGAAAACCTGATCGGTCAGGACGAAGCGATCGAAGCGATTGTTGACGAGTTCAGAATGATTGAATTATCGCTGGAAGAAAGGGACGCGCCTTTGGGAGTTTTCCTGTTTAACGGCCCTTCCGGATGCGGAAAAACCCTTTGTGCGAAGATCATTTCCAAATGTTACTTCTCTTCTCGTCATACATTGACGTTGAATATGAACACTTATCGCGATCTCAACGGGTTAAATCGCCTGATCAACGCTTCTTCTTCCAATTATCTCGAAAGCGTTTCTCCTTTCATAAAATGTTTGAACAATTGTCCGAATTCGTTAATTGTCATCGACGATTTCGACAAAGCGACAAACGACATCAAAGAATTCTTTTTCGACATTTTCGATAAAGGTCGCTTTTACGACAATCGGGGAAATCTGATCAATTGCAGCAATGCAGTATTCATTCTCAATACTTCATACGTCCCCGGCGATTATTTGGATTTTAAGAATTATCTGTCGAAAACTCAAAACGAGAATAAAAACGAAATCGTGCGAAAACTCGGTAGCAGTTTTGTTTCGCGACTTACCCGCATCGTCGAATTCCGAAGCCTGAATCCGGAAACCATCAAGACGATTATGAGACAATACGCCGACAATCATCATTTGCAATATGAGGCCGGTTTCATCGAAGAAGCGTTCCGTTTGAGCGATCTGAAAGAGTACGAAAAAACCGGTGCGAGATTGGCGTATAAGAATATGAAAAGCAAACTGATCGAAAGAGAAAAGATCAACAATAAATAGGAAAACGAAAAAACAAGCCGAACGGAGTTTATTTTGCTTTTATTCTTTGAAAAAATCTTTCGGAACCGAAGATATTTCGCCGATTTCGGTTGGTAGCGAATAAGCATTCCGAGATTCGCCAGAGGTTATCGATTTCTGCGAATTTTGATCGGTCTTCCGTTTTTCAAACGCGATTTTTCCGCGGAAAAGCCGATATAATGACTTTCCAACGATTCTTCGAGAGTGGTATATCCGTCCGATTCGTCATTTTGAATCATATCGTAAAATCGATCGATCATCCGCGTCTCACCTCCGCCGTGACCGACAGAAGTGTCACCGAGTGAAGAAAGACGATAGTTGATTTTTTCGCGATCAAAAGGCATGACTTCGATCGTATCTTTCTCTTCGGAAAAAGCGATGTTACCGTAAGTTCCGTAAAAGTTCATATTTCGTCCCCATCCGGAAGTAAAAGCCATCATTTTCAGGTCGGCGCGGATTCCGTTTTGAAATTGCAGATGAACGATTTGGTGATCGACGACGTTGTTATCGCAAGCGAATACGCATCGACCGTAAGGACCTTTTTTCAATGCCTCTGAAACGTTTTGATCGGTGACCGGACGAAGATCGGTAACCATATTCCGCCCCCAAAATCGATTTCGGATATAGATGTTCTCGGCACTATAAGGGCAAGTCGAGTTATGCGGACAGTCGCAGCAGCGATCCGTCGCATCTTTCGGTTGGTTTTCCTTTTTGAAAAAAGACAGAGAACCGAAAGAAGAAACGCTTTCGCATTTGGAATGCGCAAACCATTGAAATAAATCAAGATCGTGGCAACATTTAGCCAAAATCATCGGCGCGGCCTGACGATCATTCCGCCAATTTCCGCGAACGTAAGAATGCGCATAATGGAGATATTGCACTTGTTCGGTGCCTTCAAAAAAGACAAGATCGCCGATAATTCGGCTTTCAATCAGTTCTTTGAGTTTGACAAAAGCGGGCGCGTAACGGAGAACGTGACAGACGACGACTTTTTTTCGGTAGATTCTCGCGGCTCTGTCCAGTCGAAGACAATCACTTTCGCTGACCGCTATCGGTTTTTCCATCAATATGTCGTAACCGAGTTTAAGCCCTTTGATCGCATGATTAACATGATCCTTATCTTGTGTCGAAACGATCAGCACATCACTTCTCTTTTGTCGGAAAAAATCTTCTTCTTTTTCGAAAACTTCGTCTTCTCGAATCTGAAATTCTTTCTGCGCATTTTTCCTTCTTTCTTTTATTCGATCGCAGATGGCGACGACGCTATATCGATCCGGTCTGTCTTTCATTAAACCGGCATAAAGAAACCCTCTTGCACCCATGCCGATGACCGAAACCGTTAAAATTTTTTTCATAATTTATACCTCTTTATCAGTATAAAGTGTCACATATTGATTTTTCTATCTCACTTTTTTATAATAAATTTGCAAATATTGCTGTTTAGTCAAATGAAACCATCTGTTTATGAATCTTTCCGCGATTTGGAAAGCAGCGTTACGTGCAATTTGTATGCGCACGTCGGTGTCGATACGCATTTACATCAAAGCATCGAAATCATCGCGATGATCGAAGGAGAAACCGAAATCGCGATCGGAAATGCGACTTTTCTGTTGAAAAAAGGAGAAATCGCTTTTATTCCGCCGTTTTTTCCTCATTCAATCCAAAAGCACGAATGGAATGAATATTATTGTTTAATCATTTCTAAACCATTTTATGCCCTCTATGAATCCATCTATCGCGATCAATGCTTTAATCTGCTCAAAGACATCGAATACAATCAAAGGATATTTAAACTTTTGAAATCTTTTCGACACGGAGATTCTTTGCTGTTGCAGGGACAGGCCTATACGATTCTCGGTGAAATCACATCGCATTATCGACCGGTGAAATCGACATATCGGAATGTTCAATTGATTCGGAAAATCATCGATTACGTCGAGAAAAATGTTTGTAATCCGATCTCTTTGGAATCGATAAGTAAGGAAATGGGATATAACAAATATTACCTATCGCATTTTTTCAATCGGATTTTCAACTGCAATCTCAATCAATATATCAATATGGTTCGACTTCTTAGGGTTGAACAGACACCGGGAAGCAGAACCGAAGCGATTCTCGAAAACGGCTTTACCAGCCTATCCACGTATTATCGTTTGAAAAGAAAATGGTCAGAAAGGCAATAAGCAATATTTCGCGTGTCAATCTGTTTTTTCTTGCTTTGATTTCGACAAAAACGATAAGCCATGTCAACAGGAAACAATTTTTCGTAAATCGAATACAATATCATAGAGGGCAAAAAAATTTTTACAAGATATTGCGGAAACACAAGTGAAATGATAATATAAAAGCAGAAATAAACGAATCATCTCATAAAGAGAAGAAAGGGGAAATATGCGCGTTCCGTTCCACAGATTATCTCTTACGCTCTTATTTATAATTGCTCTTTCAGGCTGTCAACATAAAGCCGTCTACGATACCGAGATCGAAACGGGAACGTATACGGCGAAGTTGATTTACCAATCTCGTAGTTTTTCCGCAGTTTCGGGTGACTTTGAAGTCAATATCGACGAAACGAATCTGTCGATGACAGCAGGATATGTTACAGAACCTTTCGATGAACCACTATCCCCTGTAACGTTGACCAAAGAAATCTGGTCGGAAGATTTTCCGGAATTGGATTTATATACCACGCACAATTCCGCCTATCGGGAAGAAGATACATTGGATAAACTTTATAAGGCGGAAACCGCTCTCGAAGCAAGCAGAACGATCGAGAAAGAAGATCCGGACGGACGGGTTTACGATTATATCGATTATTTTGATCTATTTCGAGTCAACAAAAAGATTTATATGTTTCATCTATGGAAGAGCAATTATCGCGATGGAGAAGAAGATTATTATCCCCATATCATGCGTATCTTTCGATTAGTCAAGGAATAAAGAGAGGTGAAAATATGAGAAAAGGAATCATAAAAAAAGGAAAACTTCGAGCGATATTGTTGTCTTTCGTACTGATATTTACTTTGTCAGGCTGTCAACATAAAGACATCTACGATACCGAAATCGAAATGGGAACGTATACGGCGAAGTTGATTTATCAGTATGGTACAACGTCCTATGTTCCGAGTGACTTTGAAGTCAATATCGACGAAATGCAATTATCCATAACAGGGTATCTTGTGGGGGTTGATAAACCTTTCGATCAACCATTATCCCCTGTAACGTTGACGAAAGAAATTTGGCCGGATGATTTTCCGGATTTGGATTTATATTCCACGCACAATTCCGCCTATCGAGAAGAAGATACATTGGATAAACTTTATAAAGTAGAATGGGTTTTTGAAGCCGGTTGTTTATACGATGAAGAAATCCTTCAAAACATTTATTACGTATATTATTTTGATCTATTTCGAGTTAATGGCAAAATTTATATGTTTCATCGCGCTTATTCGTATCGCCAAGATAAATTCGATGAGAATTGGATTGCAAAGGTAGCACGCATCTTTCGATTAGTCAAGGAATAAAGAGAGGTGAAAATATGAGAAAAGGGATCATAAAAAAAGGAAAACTTAGAGCGATTCTGTTGTCTTTCGTACTGATCTTTACTTTGTCAGGATGTCAACATAAGGACGTCTACGATACCGAGATCGAAACGGGAACGTATACGGCGAAGTTGATTTATCAACAAGGTGCATTATCTTGGATCCCAGGAGATTTTGAAGTCATTGTTGATGAAATAAATCTGTCGACGACGGGATATGTCAAGGTACCTTTTGAAAATGAACCGTTATCCCCTGTAACGTTGATGAAAGAAATCTGGCTGGATCCTTTTCCGGAATTAGATATATATAGTAGGTACGATTCTACCTATACGGAAGAAGACACCTTGGATAAACTTTATAAGGCGGAAACTGCTCTTGAAGCAAGCAGAACGACCGAAGATGAAACTTCAAACGGACGAGTTTACGATTATATCGATTATTTTGATCTATTTCGAGTTAATGGCAAAATTTATATGTTTCATCTTACGGATATGATTTATCGAGATGAAGAAGACGACTATGGTCCTCATGTATTACGCATCTTTCGATTAGTCGAAGAAGACGCAAAACAATAAGGAGAGAAAGCAGTATGAAGAAAAAAATCCGAAGATTTATCATTTTTCTAATTTTCACTTTATCGGCATTTCCGAATCGCCCGACTCGGATCGTGCACGCGCAAAAGGCTTCTTTACCATTACTTTCTCAAATGACGGAAGAAGAGAGCATTGCTTTTATCGAAGAAAGGGAAATTGAGATTCCTCAATATTTGATCAATATATCTCAACACGGAAAAATCATCCAAAATACCATACGCCTTGTGGAAGAAGACCCTGCTTATCCGGTATATTTTAACAATCGAGCCGGAGACCGTTTCGTGAAAGCGATCAAGAACGCGGTGAACGAATACTACGGAATCGATTGGACGACATATACTAATCAAAGCAGAGCCGCGCAATATGTTTTACGGGAAAGTTTAGTACAGGACGAAGACGGGAACTGGGTCAGCACAGGCGGTGCATGGAAAGAGATATGGAGAAAATACAAATGCTATGCGTATGCGATTCATCGGATAGAGCAGCCTCCCTTTTATTACGATGAAGAAGAGTACAATCCGAATTCGGACGGGGATCAATATCAACCGGGAGATTTTATCGGAATAAATGCTTGGGAAGCATCGAATCACAATGTTGTTCAATTAGCCGATTATGTCAAAATGGATTTAGAAGCGATCGGATATCAAAATATCGAAATATCGGCGGAGATTCCCGAGATCACATCTGAACAAGAATTGATCTGTTTAAGATGCGGAAATGATTTTCACTTTATGCGATATGACTACGAAACGGACGCGTGGTATCATAAACCCGGGAATAATGCTGTTTTGAAGTATAAGGGCGTTCCGAGTAACGACAGAGAATGGTCGAATGAAGCCAGTTTTGAAGGGCGGACGATTGAAGAAAATAGAATTTGGTATTATAATACTAGCCCGATCTATTACATCACCTACGATAAGAACGAAATTAAACTGGACTACGGGCAAAGTTCGGATCAGATCGCAAGGACGATCAGGGCAAGCAAGGATACGATGATCGAAGTGAAAGCGAATGTGTCGGAAGAATGCTTGATACAGCTCGAATCGTACAGCGAAATGTATGTCGATCTTTACGATGAAGAGATGGAGTGGATCGAATCGTATACGGGAACGAACGTTTGCTTTTCCAAAGAAGCGGATTACGACACGTATTACATTCGAGTGAATTTCACCAATCCGAATCATGTCGGAGGAGTCACGGTCAAAGGCCATTACCATACATATGAAGGGCATAATTGCACTTACTGCGGTCAATACACGGAAAGTCATGATTTCGGATCGCCGTATCTGTGGATCAACACGCAGAAACATCGTGCGAGTTGTTCCTGCGGAAGTACGAGACTGGAAGGTCATGCGGTTTCGTTAAGCGCATATCAAGCGAATGCTTCGTATTTGATCTGTCTGTTATGCGGAGGAAAAGCGGAGAGCGGTTTTATACAATTGGGCGAAAAGAATCAAGCGGAATACAAAACCGGGAACGGAAGTTTCATTTCATCGAACGGTATCGTCTTTTTAGCGGATGAGGATATTCAGTCTTACCTCGATCACACCTTAGTTTGGACGATATCGACCGGAGAAGAAGAGGCGTAGGGATATTCGCTTTGTTTCATCGCATTCGAATTTCTTTTTATGCGCACAATTCGGCTTAAAATGCGCGGCAAAAGCGAATGACATCACGATAAATCGATTTGTATAAAAATTCGATTTCTTTTCAATATTCTTTTCAACTATGGAAATGAAAAATAAAAAATGCTAAATTAGATTTGTTTGATGGAGGGATTCGAATGATCGACCGTTACTCTTTGCCTAAGATGAAAAAAATCTGGGAGGACGAGTCTAAATTCGACGCATTCCTCCAAGTAGAAATCAGCGCGGTAAAAGCATTTTGGAAGTTGGGTGTCGTTCCCGAAGAGGATTATCGGAAAATCGCGGCGAACGCTTCTTTTGATGTAAAAGAAATCCGTCGCATAGAGCAGGAAACCAAACACGACGTCATCGCATTTACCCGCGCGGTCGGGGAAAGTCTGGGAGAAGAAAGAAAATGGATTCATTACGGTCTAACCTCTACCGACGTCGTCGACAGCGCGAACGGTTTGCTCTTTCGGAAAGCCGATGAGATCCTTGACGAAGATATGTCGGTTTTAGCGGACGTTTTAAAGAAAAAGGCTTTGGAATTTCAGAATACGCCCTGCATCGGAAGAACGCACGGAATGCACGCCGAAATCACTTCTTTCGGGTTGAAATTCGCTTTGTATTACGATGAATTGAAGAGAGATATTCGTCGATTTACGGAAGCGAGAAAAGACGTGGAAACCTGTAAAATGTCCGGCGCGGTCGGGAACTACGTAACCACATCGATCGAATTCGAACAAATGGTCGCGGATGACCTGAACTTAAAACGAGCGAAAATATCGACTCAAGTGCTTTCCAGAGACAGACACGCTTACTATTTGAGCGTATTGGGGCTGATCGCTTCTCTTTTGGAAAAGATGGCTACCGAAATTCGGAATCTGTCCCGTCAGGAGATTCGCGAAGTCGCGGAAGGATTTTCTTCGGGACAAAAAGGTTCGAGCGCAATGCCGCATAAAAGGAATCCGATCGGCAGCGAAAATATCTGCGGTCTATCGCGAATGATGCGTTCTTACATCGACGTAGCATTCGAAAACAATGTCTTGTGGCACGAAAGGGACATATCTCATTCCTCCGCGGAAAGAATCATCTTTGCCGACGCGACCACGCTTTTGGACTATATGCTCTGTCGGTTCACTCGGATTTTGAATGACCTCGTCGTCGATCCGAACAGAATGATCGAAAATATTTATCTCACAAAAGGCGTTGTTTTTTCCGGAAAAGTCTTGAATTATTTGGTGAGCAGAGGGTATTCGCGCGAAGAAGCCTACGATCGGATTCAGCCTCTGACATTCGAGGCTTTGGACAAAAAGAAAGAATTTCGCCGGTTGCTCGTCGAGCATCGCGTGCTCACGGAAGCGGAATGCGAAGAAATCTTTACTTTTGAAACCTATTTGAAAAACGTAGAAGCAATTTATCGGAGCGTAGGAATAGCGGAAGGAGAACGGGAATGGGACAAACGGTAGTGGTCGTCGGCAGCGCGTGGGGCGATGAGGGAAAAGGAAAAATCACCAACTATTTTTCGGACAAGGCCGATTTGGTCGTCCGTTATCAAGGAGGAGATAATGCGGGGCATACGATCGTTTTCGATCGGAAAACCTACAAATTGCATATCGTTCCTTCCGGCATTTTTAATCCGAAAGTCAAGTGCGTGCTCGGAAACGGTTGCGCGATCAATCCGGAGGCCTTAATAGGAGAACTGAATCTTTTAAAAGCGGACGGAT
Source organism: Bacilli bacterium (assembly GCA_048359995.1). Taxonomy (GTDB): domain Bacteria; phylum Bacillota_I; class Bacilli_A; order RFN20; family CAG-449; genus UBA3210. Next base: position 108,029 of record DBGCPK010000005.1, read on the forward strand.
ATCCGTGCGACAACCTATTTATTTCTTCCCGGGCGCAGGTGCTGTTCGATTATCATAGAGTGATCGACGCTTTGATCGAGAAAAAACTGGGAAATCGTCGTATCGGTACGACGAAAAAAGGAATCGGACCTTGCTATACCGACAAAGTTGCCAGAACCGGCATTCGAATGTGCGATTTCGTCGGCGAAAACTTCGAAGAAATGTATCGTCGGATTCTGGAAGAGAAAAACCGCGAAATCGTTCAAATCGGAGAAGAACCGATCGATTTTCGCCGATCATATGAAAAGTATCGGAAACTGGCGGAAGAAATCCGTCCATATGTGTGCGATACGATCTCTCTTATCAACGAGGAATACGAAAAAGGGAGCAAGATTCTTTTCGAAGGCGCGCAGGGAACTCTCCTCGACATCGATTTCGGAACTTATCCTTACGTAACCAGCAGCAGTCCTTCCGCGGGAGGCGTCTGTTCCGGCAGCGGTCTCGGACCGACGGCGATACATGAAATCGTCGGCGTTACCAAAGCTTATGCGACTCGCGTTGGAGAAGGACCTTTTCCGACGGAAATGGAAAACAACTTCGGTGGTCTTGCGGAGGAGATTCGACTCAAAGCCGATGAATTCGGCGCGACGACGAAAAGAGCCAGAAGAATCGGCTGGTTCGACGCCGTTTTGATTTCTTACAGTCGGAGAATCAACTCGATGACGGGTATTTCGTTGATGCTGTTGGATATTCTGACCGGCATCGAAAAAATCAAAATATGCGATTATTATCTGCTTGACGGAAAAAGGATCGATGCGCCGTCTCCGCGGATCGAAGACTTCGCGCGATGTCGTCCCCACTATTTGGAACTCGACGGTTGGAGCGAAGATATTTCCGAAGTTCGAAGTTTTGAAGAATTGCCTTTAAATTGTAGAAATTACATTCGGAAAATCGAAGAACTGGTCAAAGTTCCGGTCGTGATGTTTTCGGTCGGACCGGATAAATATCAAACGATAATCAGAAAAGAGGTATTTTGATGAAAGAGAGTTATGACGTCATCATCGTCGGCGCGGGACCGACCGGCATATATTGCGCTTACGAACTGATTAAAAAAGATCCGACCGTTCGGGTGCTTTTGATCGACAAGGGGCAGGATATCTATTCGAGAAATTGCCCGATTCTCAACAAAAAGATCAAGCAGTGTCCGTTGGATATCAATGGGGAATCGGGCTGCAAACCGAGTTGCGCGATGACGAGCGGATTCGGCGGATCCGGCGCGTATTCCGACGGAAAATTCAATATCACCAGCGAATTCGGCGGTTGGATGAACAACTATTTGGATAAAGAAACGGTTCTCGATCTGATCCGATATGTCGATGCGATCAATCTCGCGCACGGCGCACCGAAAGAGATTACCGATCCCTATACTCCGGAAGTTCTGGAAATCGAGAAAAAAGGGATTTCCGTCGGTTTGAAACTGCTGCGAAGTCAAGTGCGACATTTGGGAACGGAGATCAATCTTCGACTACTGAAATCGATCTATGAAGAAATGAAAGACAAGGTGGATTATCTTTTTGCTTCCAAAGTATCCGAAATAATCGTTCGGGGGAACGCCGTCAAAGGCGTGATTCTGGACGGAGGAAGGGAAATCGCTGCGGATTACGTTCTTCTCGGGGTTGGAAGAAACGGCTCGGAATGGTTGAGCGCGACGTTGAGAAAGCACAAGATCCGTTTCACCAACAACCGCGTCGACATCGGCGTTCGCGTCGAAACCAACGACATCATCATGGCGGATATCAACAAAAATCTCTACGAAGGCAAATTCATATACAACACTTCGGTCGGAACGACGGTGCGGACGTTCTGTTCCAATCCTTCCGGCCACGTCGTTATCGAAAATCACAACGGAACGATGGTTTGCAACGGTCATGCATACAACGATCCGAAACTGGGCTCGGACAACACCAATTTCGCTTTGCTGGTATCTCAGGAATTCGACGAGCCGTTTAAAGACGCCAATCAATACGCGCAGGACGTTTCCCGTCTGGCCAATCAACTGTCGGGTGGCACGGTCATCGTGCAGAAGTACGGCGACATCAAAAAAGGGAGGAGATCGACGAAAAAGAGAATCGACGAGGGATTCGTTACGCCGACATTGAAAGAAGCCGTTCCGGGAGATCTCGGTCTGGTACTTCCTTATAACACGATGAAATCGCTGATCGAGATGATCGAAGCGTTGGATAAAGTTACGCCGGGAATCGCCAACGATCACACCCTCTTTTACGGAGTAGAGGCAAAATTCTATTCCGATCGTCCGGAAGTCGACGATTCTTTCCAGACCAAAATCGAAAATCTTTACGTCGGAGGAGACGGCGCGGGAATCACGCGCGGACTGGCTCAGGCCGGCGCCAGCGGCGTATGGGTGGCTCGTGCGATATTGAAAAAAATCGGAAAGCGCGGAGAATAGCGATGGATTCGATAGAGATCAAAATCGGCAGAAGATATCAGAATTATACGGTCGAAGAATATTTTCTCGACTCGGGAATCGGAAAGGGTCGTATCGCGGAAATCAAGCGGACGAACTCGTGTTTCGTCAACGGAGAACCCGCCTCGTTGGATTATCATTTGAAAATCGACGATCGGATCGAATTGAAGTTCGAAGAAAAAATCAATTTTTCCCCTTGCGATCTTCCGTTGGATATCCTCTACGAAGACGACTACCTTCTTATCGTCAATAAGCCTTGCGGAATCTTGATACACCCCGACGGAATCAACGTCGAGACGACATTGGCAAATCGCGTCGCCGCATACTATTACTCGATAAAGCTTTTTCGCGAAGTCCGATACATACACCGCATTGACGTGGAAACGACCGGAATCGTTTTATTTGCCAAAGATTTCATCACTTACAGTCGCATGATCAAACAAATCGAAGACGGAACTTTTGAAAGAAATTATTTGGCTTTGTGTCATCATCACTTCAAGACCAGAAGCGGAATTATCGACGAACCGATCGGTCGAGACAGGCACGCGCCGAGATACCGAGTCAGCCGTTCTCTTCACAGCAAACGCGCGATTACGGAATACGAAGTGGTGAAAGAATATCCGAAATATGCCTTAGTCAAACTGAAATTATCGACGGGAAGAACGCATCAAATTCGGGTTCATATGAGTTATATGCATCATCCTCTTTTGGGCGACACTCTTTACGGAGGCAGTAAGGAACGGATGGATCGGGTGGCTCTCCATTCTTCGGAAGTCCGTTTTATTCATCCGATCGGAAACGAATTCGTTTCGGTGCAATGCCCTTTGCCGTCGGATATGGAAAGGTGGGTCAAAAAGTGATCAAAGCCGTAATTTTCGATTTTGACGGAACACTCGCGGACACTTTGGAAGATCTGAAAGATTCGGTCAACGAAGCCCTGCGAATGTCGGGATTTACCCGATCGTATACCTATTCGGAAACCAAAGGGCTGATCGGTTCGGGAATCCGTCAACTTTGTGCGAGGGCATTGAGTTATCGCACGCATTCGATCGAAGACGAAGAAAAACTCTTCGCCGATTTTAATCGTTGCTATCTAAGAAACCAACTTCGACATACGCATTTGTACGACGGCGTGCAGGAAACTTTGGACGAACTGAAAAGACGGGGTGTGATGACGGCGATTCTCTCCAATAAAAAGGAAGAAAATACGCTGGAAATCGTCGCGCATCTCTTTAAGGAGAACACATTCGATCGAATCGTCGGAAAAAGGGAAGAATTTCCGTTAAAACCCGATCCGACGAGTCTAAATTACGTCATCGCTTCGTTGGGAATCGGAAAAGACGAGGTTCTTTATGTCGGAGATTCGGATACCGATATGGAAACCGCGAATAATTTATCGGTCAAGAAGATTGCCGTCACTTACGGCTATCGGGACGAGAGTATTTTAAAGCGATACGATCCGGATTATATGGTCGACGATTTTCGGAAAATCCTCGGCATCGTCGGCGAATTGAACCGAAAGGAAAGCCGTTTGGAAAAGTAATCCCCGTTCTCTCGCGAAGATTTCCTCGATGAGAAAAAAAGTATATGGAAATTATTCGGAGTTTTGCATTTTTTACAACATATTTACCGTAGGTTTGCTATAATTCTTTCATCGGAGGGAGATTATGGCTTACATTCGAGCGAAAGAAATCAGCAAGGTTTACAAAACCGGCGACATCGAAATCCGCGCGTTGGATAAAGCCTCTTTTGAGATCGAAAAAGGGGAATTGGTTTGCATTCTCGGGCCTTCCGGCGCGGGAAAAACTACTTGTTTGAACATTTTGGGCGGAATGGACAATGCCGACGAAGGTGAATTATTCGTCGACGGCAACGATATCACGAAATGGAAAGGAAAAGAACAGATCCGATATAGGAGAAACGACATCGGATTTGTTTTTCAGTTTTACAATCTCGTTCAGAATTTGACCGCTTTGGAGAACGTCGAACTGGCGGTGCAATTGTGTAAAGATCACCTTGATCCGACGGAAATTCTCGAAAAGGTCGGTTTAAAAGAGAGAACAGGCAATTTTCCTTCTCAGTTGTCCGGCGGAGAACAGCAGCGTGTGGCGATTGCCCGCGCCATCGCCAAAAATCCGAAACTTTTGTTATGCGACGAACCGACAGGCGCGTTGGATTACAAGACGGGGAAACAGATTCTCAAACTGTTGGAAGAAACTTGCCGGAAAGAAAAAATGACGGTGCTGATCATCACCCATAACAGCGCGATCGCACCGATGTGCGACAAAGTCATTCGGTTCAAAAACGGAAGCGTGGAAGAAGTCTATACCAACGAAAAACCGAAAAAAATCGAGGAAATCGAGTGGTAATATGAAGAATCGGATATTGACAAATAGTTTTCGGAATGTCCGGAAATCGTTCCCGCGCTTTCTTTCTCTCTTCATTATGAGTCTCTTGGGCGTTTTCGTCTTTGCCGGTTTAAAATCTACCGCGCCCGATATGCTGAGGACGTTGGACAATTATCTGGACGACGCGGATAGTTACGATCTCAAAATCGTCTCGGGGCAAGGAATCACCGACGACGACATTGACGCGTTAAAAGCCGTCGAAGGAATCGAGGAAGCGGAAGGTGTCCGCGCGAGGGATTTGCTCTTTTCCGTCGGCGAAGATCAGTATGTCGTCAACGTCAGTTCCTTGCCTTCGAAGATCAATCGTCTGAAATTGATCGACGGCGTTTTTCCGGAAAAAAACAATGAAATCGTCGTCGAAGAAAACTTGATCGAAAAGAACGGTCTGCAATTGAACGACCGCATCGTTTTGAATTCGGAGTATCTTCGTGAAAGCGAATACGTCATCGTAGGCACTGTCGACAGCGCCTTGTATTTCAACAACACCGGAACGGGGCAGAATCGGGGAAGCACTTCGGTTGGTTCGGGAACGATTCATTTCTACTCCTATGTTTTGGATTCCACTTTTCAAATGGATTATTATACCGCCGCTTATCTGACGGTGGAAGGCGCGAAAGAAGACACGACTTCATCGGATTCTTACCTGAAAAAAATCGCTTCCGCGGTTGCTTCGATCGGCGAAATCAAGGAAGAAAGAGAGGAAATTCGATATCGCGAGATTTATTCTTCTCTCGAACAGTCGATCGACGCACAGGAGGCGGAGGTGCTTCTCTATCTGGAAGACTACCGAGATCAAATCGATCAGGCGAAAGCAAGTTATTTTCAAGCGGAAACGGAATGGAAAACCGCTTTGCAATCTGCGTCTTTGAGCGAAGAAACTCTGAATCCGACGGTCGAAGAGGCGGAAAGCCGGATTTCCGAAATGAGGAATCAAATGGAGACTTTGGACCCCGAAAGCGAAGAATACGCAGCTTTGATTCTTCAAATCGAAACGGCGGAAACGCGATTGAACGGATTAAAGGCGCTTCAAAGCGCGAGGGAAGAACTGAACGTTCAAGAAGAACAAATCCGCATTGCCGAAGCGGAATACGCGGAAAGCGAAGAGGAATGGAAAGAGAAGATCGACAGCGCGCGGAGAGAATTGAGTCAATTGAAAAAGGGAACGTGGTACATCAACGACAGAAGCGACAATTCCACCTATTCCGATTATATCGACGACACGGCCAGCATCGACAATCTGGCGAGAATATTCCCGTTGATCTTTTACGCCGTCGCGGTTCTGGTGAGCCTGATTTCGATGAATCGGATGGTCGAGGACGACCGTTTGGAAATCGGAACGTTGAAATCGCTGGGCTTTTCCGACGGATACATCATGGTAAAATACCTTTTGTTCGCGTTTTCGGCGACGTTAATCGGGGGAATCATCGGCTGCGCTTTGGGATCGGTGATCATTCCTTCGCTGATTTTCAATATCTATCGCATTCTCTTCGAAGTCCCGAATTTCAGCCTCGCGATTCATTGGATTTCGTCGCTGTTGGGAATTTTGATTTCCTTTGTCTGCGTCGTGGGAACGACCGCGTTTACGGTAAGCGCGGTTTTAAGAGAGAAACCGAGCGAACTGATGAGGCAGAAGGCGCCGAAAGGCGGAAAGAGAGTCGCGCTTGAAAAAGTCGGATTCCTCTGGAAAAGGCTTTCCTTTTCCAATAAAATAACCGTAAGAAATCTTTTCCGATACAAGAAAAGGGTATTAGTAACCATCTTCGGGATCGCCGGCTGCACGGCGTTGATGCTCTGCGGATTCGGGCTGAAAGATTCCATATCCAATATCCCCGAAAAACAGTACAGCGAAGTATTTACTTTCGACGGTATGGCTTATTTGAATAATCCGGACGAAAAAGAAATCGGAACGCTTTTTTCGGATCAGGCGATAGAAAAAATCACCGAAGTGGAAAGTTTAAGCGCGACGATCTCTTCCAGAGAACTCAACCTTTTCATCTGCGACAAAGACCGTATAGGCGACATCGTCCGTTTTAACGATAAAAAGGGAAACGCGTTGACTCTCGAAAGCGGGAAAGTCATCATCAGCGAAAAACTCGCGGAATTGGAGAAACTGAAAGTCGGCGACACGATTTCGTTTGTCGATATCGACAATGTCGGTTATGCATACGAAATTTCCGGAATCTGTAAAAACTACATCAATCATTACATCTTCGTCGATTCGGGAACGTTTGAAGAAAGCGGACAGAGATTTATTCCGAATGTGGTGTTCTTTTCGACGATTGAATTGAACGAAAGTAGAAGGGATACGCTTTCCGCCTCCCTGCTCGCCAACGACGAGATCATCAACGTGTCGTTCGTGGAAGTGTTGATCGATCAGGTGGACAATATGCTGCAATCGCTGAACAAGGTCGTGATCATTCTGATCGTTCTGGCGGCGCTTCTCTCTTTCGTAGTGTTGTACAACCTTTCCAACATCAACATTCACGAGCGGAAAAGGGAGATCGCCACGCTGAAAGTACTCGGTTTCTACGACAAGGAAGTCGATCAATACATCACGAAAGAAAACGTTCTTCTGACGCTCATAGGCATTGCCGTCGGGCTTCTGGCGGGGTATTTCATCACGCATCTGGTGATCGCCACGATCGAAATCGAAAGAGCCCGATTTATTCGTCAAATCTTCTTTACCAGTTATCTCTTTTCGTCGGTGATCGCCTTCTTGTTCACCTTGATCGTCAACTTCGTCACGCATTTCAGTTTGAAAAGAATCGACATGATCGAAAGTTTAAAAAGCGTAGAGTAAAAAAGTCAAAAAAATGCTTGAAAATTTTTTTTGCAAAGGGATAAAATCTTTATGAACGTGTAGCAGAAATGCGTAAGTCCGGTTTGAAGGGCTTACGCTTTTTTTATGGAGGTTACTATGGAAAACAAATTAGGAGTGCGACCGATCGGAAAACTGATTTGGAGTTTGGGAATACCGATGATCGTCTCGATGGTCTTGCAGGCGGTCTACAATATCGTTGATACCGCCTTCGTTGTCAATATGCCGGAATACGGTCAGGAAGGAAACTTGGCGTTGACGTATGCCTTTCCGGTACAGCTGGTCATCATCGCGCTGGGCGTGGGAACTGGCGTAGGAATCAATTCGATATTATCGAAATATCTAGGAGAAAAGAAATACGATTCGGCGGGAAAAATCGTCGGAAACGGGCTGTTCATCTCTATCGTCATCTACCTCTTTTTCCTCTTGTTCGGAATTTTCTTTTCCGAATCTTTCATTGCGATGCAGGGAAACAATGCGCAGGCGATACGCATGGGAACGGATTATCTGAGAATATGCTGCTGCCTCTCTTTCGGAGTGATCGGATTCAACCTTTTCGAGAGGTTGTTGCAGTCGACGGGAAAGACGATGTATTCGACGATCGCGCAGATTGCCGGCGCGGTGATCAACATCGTTTTGGATTACGTCTTCATCTTTCCTTGCCATCTTTCGGTGAAAGGCGCGGCATACGCGACGATTTTGGGACAGATTGCTTCATTCCTTCTGGCGGCGTTGTTTCATTTCTGGAAGAACCGCGAATTGAAATTTCGTTGGAAAGACATCAAACCCGAGGGAAAATTTTTAAAGGAAATCTATCGGATCGGATTACCGGCGATCATCATGCAGGGATTGCTTTCCGTGATGATGCTGGGGATGAATTTGATTTTGGGAACATCCGAAAAGAACGCGGAACTCCTGCAAGGTTCTTTCGGCATTTACTATAAAATTCAACAGATGAGCCTGTTCGCTTGTTTCGGGTTGAGCAATACGATCATTACCGTCGCCTCTTACAACTACGGAAAGAAAAACGCTCCGCGTGTCAAGGAAGCGGTGAAATTCGGCATTCTCGATACGATGATCGTCGCTTTGATCATTACGGCTCTTTTCGAAATTTTCGCTCAACCGATCGCGGCATTATTCGGTATGGCCAGCGGAGAAAGTTCGTCGGAAATCACGGAAGTCTGCGTAATGGCGATCCGGATCGCTTCCGTTTCCTATCTTTTTATGGGAATCAATGTCGCCGTGCAAGGCTGCTTGCAAGCCTTCCGGAAAGTGGTCAGCCCCGTCGTCATTTCTCTATTGAGGTTGGTCGTGTTCGTATTTCCGTTCGCATATCTTTTTACTCTGTCTTCTTCGCCGACAAATTACTTATGGTGGACATTCCCGATCGGCGAAGTTCTGACCTGTTTTTTCTCCGTCGGTTTTTTGAGAAAGTCTTTGAAAGAATTAAAAGACCGACTTCCGTCTCCGGAGGTCGCGGGCGAATAATGATTGCGCTTCAAAGCGTTTTTAAAAATAAAATTTAGTCGGAAATCCGAATGTGATGCTGTCGGATAAAGATGAAATCGCCGTCTTCTATTTGCAGGAAGTCATACGCGTAGCGATCGTATTCGACGTCTTTTCTTAGCGCGGCCAAACACTCCATTGTCGAGTAGCAAAGGCTTTTGATTTCCTCTGAACTTTGATTGCTTCTTTCCGCGAAAATGTCCAGTTTTTCGTATAAATCCTCTTCTTTTTCGATTGAAAAAGTCAGGTAATAGTAACTCGGCCCATAGTATTTCGAACCATAATAATATCCCGAGTAATACTCTTCCGTCATGCAGATGGTCAGATTTTTCTGCTCGGTTTCGGTATAATCTTTCGTGCATTCGATCTGAAAGTCCTCTTCTTCGAAACGAATCGGCTGATCGAAGTAGTACGAAATCTCTCTTTCCTCTTCGAAAGTAAAACGGTATTCGTTTCCGACGGAAAATTCTCTTTCCGAAGCGATACTCAGAAGAAATCGCGGACAAATAAAGATCTGTTCTTTTCCGCTTTGTTTGTAAAATACTCCGGAAAATTCCTTGAACGTTCTTTGTTGCAAACCCAAAAGCGTTTCGTTGATTCCTGAGTTCGGTTCTTCGGAAAGAGACGAATTGTCGGATAAACCGGTAGAGGAACGGCAGGAACTTGCCGTCAGAAGGTAGAGCAGAAATAAAAGGGATTTCAAGTGTTTACGCATAGGCGACCTCCTTATACAAATTGACGATAAAATGATTGATTGTGTATGCATTCGCCGAGATGAAACGATTTCCGGAATGTACCGAGTTGCTAATAATTCCAATCAAATAGCAGTTCGTTGTGGGTACTCCGTTAATAACGGACGTGGTTTGATGAAAAATTGGTCCACCGCTATTCCCTTCACTAATGACGAGGTCATCAGAACGAATATATTTTTTTGAAAATTCGTCGACCAATTCCAGTGAATGATAAAGGGGATAATTAGTCCATAGAGAATTGTTTACAAATCTTCCGTCTTCGTTTTTTAATGATGGAAAACCAGCAGATTGTGCCATAGTAAAATTTGCATTATCAAAATGAGCTATACCCATATATGAATGAACTTTTATATCGCTCATTGTTTGCTTTGCAATTGATATCGACCAATCGTAAATTGCCGAAACAGATTTTCCCGATTGAGTATCAGAACGATAGATCACAAAGGAAATAGGTAAATATGTTTTTTGAACTTCATAATTGCCGCAAAAATAATGATTTGGAGGCATATATCCAGGTTTAAAATTAACGTTACATGTCAATGTACTTAAAGTTCTACCGGAATATTTTCTTTCATTGAAAAAAAGATGTGCGCTGGATAAAATAACATTTTCACTTACAAACGTACCTGTTCCTCCGGTAGATAGTGAAGATTGAACAGCGCCATCGTATTTTAAATCACCGCTCATTTTAGCGATTGAACTATAATAACTATAAGTTGGATCGCTGACTAACCGTCGATTATCATTTTCAATTCCAAAAGTATAATTAGTTTCTTCAAGTAAAGAATTGTAAACAACAGAACTTCCGTTAGAAACAACTTTACTCTCCGTTAAAACTGAAGAAGATGATGAGATGTCAAAGGATTGTATGGTATAATGATAACCTAAACTTGAATCCGAGTCTTTGCTTTGACATAAAATATATTTTTCGTGATTTGATAAATTTGTTAATGTACATTTCTTTATTTCAAGACTAAAAGAATTTTGATTTTGAGCGGTATTTGTTATTTCAAAAATATAATCAGTGTTAGCATCTAGGTAAAACAAATTCAGATCTGCGTTTGCGTTGTTGATACGGGTTAAATAATTTTTGTCGGAAATTAAATTTTTATAGAAAAGTCGGATTGTTGCATTGGAGCCTGAATAATTCAAACGACAAATCTGTGATTCTAATGATGAAAAAGCAAAGTATTTAGTCTCATTTTTCGAGAGAAAATCTGCTTTTATTTTTTTATTCAATTCAAGGGTTTGCTCAACGGAAACGGATACTTCCGAGTCTAAAACTTCTTCGACCAGTTTTTTTTCCGTAATTGAGGAGCAAAAATTTTCCGCCTTCGATAAAACCTTTATTGTAGAAAAATTTTCTGGGATACAAAGAGAAATAAATAGAAATAAAGGAAATCTTTTCATCGACTAATCATCTCCATAATATATTAAACTAAATTAATTATATGCGATAAAAAATTATTTTACAAGACAATAGCTGCGTTTTGCATTTATTGGCAATTTGCCTCGAATCGACCGAAATGCGAAAGAGAATCGTATTTTTTATGCGGCTTGAAATCGAGAATTATTTTTTTTAAAAATAACGAGGGATATTTAAAATTTTTTCAAGGGATACATTAAAATTAATGAAAGAAAAAAACGGACTTTTGTTGTAACGTAAAATTGTGAAAGCGGTTACTTAACCAAAAGGAGATTTTTATGAAGAAAAGATACATAGCGCTGACATTATCGGTTCTCACATTGCTGGGATTGGTCGGTTGTAACGGTACGACCGATAATTCCGGATCTTCCGTCATTCCTGTCGGAGAAAAGGGAGATAAAGGCGATCCCGGCGAACCTGGCGCGCCGGGAGAAAAAGGGGATCAGGGCGAACCGGGAGAACCTGGCGAACCGGGAGAAACGGCATATTCCAATACCATTTTGACCAACGATGACGGAGTTGTGAAAGTCGACGTCGGTTCGGCTGTCGTCGGCGAGAATGTCACGTTTACGATTTTACCTGGAGCGGACACGGCCGTCTTAGGTCTGAAACTGAACGATACGATCGTCTACGAAGCGGATTTGACTCCTCTTTCGGACGGGACGTACACTTACACGACGGCGATGGTGCAAAACGGATTCGTGGTCGAAGGAATTTTCATCGGTCCGGAAAGTAAAATCCGAATCAATTTGACCGATTACGACGCGGGAGACGTTCAAGCCAAAGTCGGAGAGACGATCACCTTGCCGAGCGCAGATGTCTACGATCGGTACGGAAACGATCTCACTTATCTCTTGGAGATCACGGATACGACAGATTCGGCTGCGCTGATCGAGGGACAGACGATCACTTCCTCCGTCTCCGGAACGCATGAAATCAAATACACGATTAAGAATCCGGAAACCGGCGATGTGATGAACGAGAAGACGGTCGAAGTTCTCTTCGCGCGGAATCTTCTGGCTTGGAACGACAATACATTTACGGTCGAAAACGAGATGGCGGTAGATGATGAACAATACATTTCTTCGACGAATACCGGCTTCGGATTGATGAAATTGAATTACGATTTAAGCGAAACTTATTATGCCGAGGCCGTGATTCAACGCGAAACGGACGACCATTTCGGCATCGGATTCGCCAACTATCTCGGCGCGAAAGATCGCGATTCTCAATTGACTTTCTGGATTGAAGGAAACGATATCAACTTCAAGGTAAAAAGGTTTACGACATCGGGCGACGGTTCGTGGAGCTTTGACAATCCGGAATACAACAACTATCAATTGGGGACTTATCGCGGCGTTCCGATCGAAAAAGGAGCAAAGGAATTCAAGTTGGGCATTGCCAGAGTCGGAGATGTCTTCTACTATTTCGTCAATGACACCTACGTTACCGAATTCAAGGACGCAACTTATACCGGTGTGCCGACGGTTCCGGGCTTTGTCACCTATGCCGCGGATAAAGGCGTGACGATTCACAACATCGCTTATAACTCTTCCGCGTCCGACGTGTCCGCGAAAATCGACGAGTTGACCGGAAATAAGACGAAAATGTTGGGCGGCTATGCTGCCGAAGGCGCAGACTGGGCGCTGAATTCGCTTCAATCGGATAACTTTGTCGTCAATCCGTACAGCGAAGAAAAAGGATTGAGCTATACCTTCTTGAAGAACAATACCGGATATAATGACGGCATGGTCTCTACTTACACTTGGTTCGACGGCGATTTCACCTTTGAATTCGATTATACGCCGAGTTCGATTGCCGCGGGCGATGAGAGTTTCGCTTGGTTGGAGATCAGGGATAAAAGTTACGGAGAAGTCGTCGAGTTCGGAACGAAATTCGGCGCGTCGAGCGCGACGGAGCTGAGCGAATCGGCGATCGAGCAGATGGTTAAGGACATCAAAAACGGCACCGAGAGCTGGGCTAACGGCGGCGTTGTAGATTACTCGAAAGGATTCCATTACAAGATGACCCGCGAAGTATCCGGCATTGTCGCAACCTATACCATGGTGGTTTCGTCGATCAATTCTCCGGATCAAGTCAAGACGATTGTCGTGGAAAATACGGTGACTTCGAATGTCGTCGCTCTGTGGCACAATCGTTATGTTGCCGGAGAGTACTCCAACATTTCGTGGTCGCATTCGGTCGAAGCGCAGGCATAGCCGACAGCCGTTGAAAAAAAACATCAGAAAAAGGAGAGAAAGCAGTCCGTTACAAAAACGGGCTGTTTTTTCTATCGAGAAGCATTAAATTTAATGATTTTCTATCAGCGGTTTTTTTGTAAGGACAAATCCTTTAAAATAAAATCATCATTCTGAGGAGGACGCTATGAATCATATTCTGCCGGCATATCCGTTAATAACGCTCGATCCGTATCTGTCCTTGTGGTCATTTGCCGAAAAACTGAACGGCGACGAAATTCGTCACTGGACCGGAACGAAAAAGCCGATTCGCGGATTTCTGTCGATCGACCGAAAGCGCTATTGCTTTCTCGGAAAAGGAAACGAGAAAATTCCGCAGATCGACCATCGGGTTACGCCGATGAGAAATATCTATGTTTTCGAAAATGCGTCTGTCCGTCTGGAAATTTGCTTTTTTTCTCCTTTGCTTCCGGATAATCCGATCATCTGCTCCCGACCGGTCTCCTATATCGATTATTCTTGTCGGATTGTCGACGGAAAAAAGCACGATGTTCAAATCGTCTTCGAATTCGACGAATCTCTCTGCTACGATACGAAAAGAGACAGCGATCTGCGTTCGGAGATCCTTTCTCATCCGGAACTGACGATAGCCTATATGGGGAAGACAAAGCAGCCGATTTTGGAAGTATCCGGAGATAACCGCAGGATCAATTGGGGCTATCTGTTTGTCGCCGCGGGAAAAGCGAAAAGTTCCGTCCGTTTTTCGGAAGAAAAGCATTTGTCTCTCGAATTGACGTGTACTTTGATCCCGGAAGAAAAAGATTTCATTATGATCGGCTACGACGACATCGCTTCCGTCAACTATTTCGGAGATATTCTGAAAGGATATTGGACGAAAAAATACGAAACTATCGTCGAAGCGTTGGAAGAGGCTTATCGCGATCACGATGAGCAACACGAAAATTGCCTTTCCTTCGATGAAGACCTGCTTTTGAAAGCGGAAAATTCCGGCGGAGAGGAAATGAAAAGCATCGTTACGGCCTCTTATCGCCAATGTATCTGCGCGCATAAGATGGTCGCGGATCGTTCGGGAGAACTTTTGTTTATTTCCAAAGAGAACGGATCAAACGGGTGCGCGGCTACGGTGGATATCTCCTATCCGTCGCAACCGCTGTTTCTGCTCTATAATCCGGAATTGGTTTTGGGAATGATCAGACCGATTCTCCGTATTGCGCGAATGAAAGTGTGGCCGTACGATTTCGCGCCGCACGATGCCGGAAGATTTCCGATTCTCCACGGCAATGTCTACGGATTGAAGAGGAAAGAGAAGAACGGAGACGGATTTCCTCCGCATTATTTTCATTCTTCCGACGACGAATTGTACGATTTGAAGATGCAAATGCCGGTAGAAGAAAGCGGCAATATGCTGATTTTGCTCGCGGCGGTCTGTTTGAAAACGAAGGATACCGCGCCGATTCGGGAAAATCTCGATCTCTTGAATCGTTGGGTACAATATCTGGTGAGGTGCGGATTGAATCCGGGAGAACAACTTTGCACCGACGATTTCGCAGGACATCTCGCCCACAACGCCAACTTATCGTTAAAAGCGATTTTGGGAATCGAAGCCTATGCCGAGATGAATCGGATGATCGGGAAAGATAAAGAGTACGAGAAATTTCACGATTTAGCGAAAACTTACGCCGAAGAATGGGTGAAAAAATCCGACGACGGAGATCACACGGTCTTGGCTTTCGGAATGGAAGACAGTTGGTCGCTGAAATACAATTTGATTTGGGATAAGTACTTCGGAAGCGGCCTCTTTCCGAAAGAACTTTCGGAAAAGGAGTGTCGGTTCTACGCGGAAAAATCTTTGAAATACGGCGTTCCGTTGGATAGTCGGAAAGACTATACGAAAGCCGATTGGATTTGCTGGGTTTCCGCGTTGACGACGGATAGAAATCTAAGAAGGGAATTGCTCGGTCCGATCGCGCGCTATCTCGGAGAATCTTCTTCGAGGGTGCCGTTCGGCGATTGGTATGACGCCCGCGGCGGAGAGGCAATCATGTTCAAAGCCCGATCCGTCGTCGGAGGTTGCTTTATGCCGATTTTAATCGACGAAATAGAAAAGGGAGGTTAATATGATTCACGAAGTCATTCATCTCAATGAGCATTATCCTTTATCGGAAGATCCGATATTGGAAATAACGACAATCGAAATAAGGGATACGGCGCGGAGAGAAAAATCTCCGGCTGTCCTCATCGCGCCCGGCGGAGGATACGATTTCATTTCCAAAAGGGAAGGCGATCCGATTGCCGTTGCGTTTATAGCGCGAGGCTACATCGCTTGCGTATTGAAATATTCGACCGATCCGAAACGGCATCGAATTCATTATCCTACTCCTCAACTCGAAATGCTCGCGGCTGTGGATTTTATCGTTCGCCATTGCGATCGTTATTCGATCGATCCTTCCCAAGTGGGGGTGATCGGATTCTCGGCGGGAGGTCATCTCGCGGCCACCTATGCGTACAAGTATCTCGAAATCGCGAATTTAATCGGAATCGAAGATGCGGCGCACCTTCGTCCGAAGGCGCTCTGCCTTTGCTATCCGGTGATAACATTGGTAAAAAATACCCATTCGGGAACCAAAGAAAACATTACCGGAAGCAATCCGCTTTTGTGCGAAGAACTCAGCGCGGAATTGCACGTTGGGGAAGATTATCCGCCGACGTTTATCTGGACCACCGCGGAAGATAACGATGTCGATCCGATATCGACGGTATCGATGGACAAAGCTTTGACCGACGCGGGCGTTTTTCACCGTACGATCATCTATCCGCACGGAAATCACGGACTTGCCTTGGCAACCGAGTTGACTTCGCTCGACGGGAAGGTCTATCCCGATGTGGCCGGTTGGGTAGATGAATTCGATCGGTTTTTTAAAGAGGCGGAATGAAGATGTTCGACGCAAAGAGCAATGCTTTTGACGAATTCGGTTTTATGGCGGATTGTTCCAGAGGCGCGGTACCGACAATCGAAACGCTGAAAAAACTTTCCGATATACTCGTTCAGTTCGGTTATACTTATCTCGGACTCTATCTGGAAGATATGTATGAAATCGAGGGCGAACCTTATTTCGGATATATGCGAGGAAGGTACAGTCGGGAAGAAATTAGGGAACTCGATGAATATTGCCGGAAGAGAAACTTGGAACTGCGCCCTTGCATTCAGACTTTGGCGCATTTGGGACGGTTGAAAAGACATCGCGATTATTTTCGCCTTTTCGACATCGACGATATCCTCACCGTGAATGATCCGGAGGTCTATACCCTCATCGATAAAATGTTTCGATCCGTAAGTTCTTGTTTTTCGAGCCGTCGCATTCACATCGGAATGGACGAAGCGATGAACTTGGGCAGAGGGAAATTTTTGGATTTGAACGGGCGTGAGAAGAAATCGAAAATCATGGAGATGCATTTGAAGAAAGTGTCGGAAATCGCGCGGAAATACGGGTTCCGTTGCGAAATCTGGGCCGATATGTGCTCGATGGCGTTTGAGGAAGAAGAGCGTCGGTTCGAGTTGGATATTCCGGAAAACATCGTGCCGGTAGTCTGGCGCTATGAAAAGGTCGGCGAAGAGAATACGCGGAAGGAATTGGAAAGGTATCTGAAAATCTGCTCCGGAAAAATTCACTATGCCGGAGGCGCGTGGAAATGGATCGGACTTGTTCCGGCCAATCGCTATTCTTTCGAAACCATTCGCGAACAGATCGAAGCGTTGAGAGCGTACGGGATTCGTTCCTATATGCTGACGGCTTGGGCAGACGCCGGCGGAGCGGCAAGCCTCTTTTCCGTTCTTCCGTCGATCTTTTACGCTTCTTTGATGGCTCACGGACGAGATTTGGATGAAAAAGCCGAAAGCTTCTTTCGACAAGTCGTTTCGATAGGATTCGATGAATTTCTAAAAATCGAGGAGTTAAATCGCTTCTCCGAAAAGGAAAGCGTCTACCGCAATAACGCGGCGTACGTGCTGCTCTACAACGACCTGTTTTTGGGGTTATTCGACGAACTCATACCGGAAGGAATCGGAAACCGGTCGAAAAAGTGCGCGCGAAGTTTGTCGCGCCTGACAAAAAACAAACGATTCGGATATCTTTTCGCTTCTATCCGCGATTTGGCTTTGATCAATGCGGAAAAGGCGAGTTTAAGTAGGGAAATTTACGAGAATTATCGAGCAAAAAACGAGAGCAAACTGAAAGAAAACGCGGAAAGGATCGAAAGTATCATCTCCCGAGTCGATCGGTTAATTGTTGACTTTGAGTCACAATGGGAGAGAGAAAACAAAGGGTTCGGCTTGGAAAAACATTTGATTCGCTTGGGCGGATTGAAAGAGCGAATGAGATATTGCCGCGGGCAGATTCTCCGATGGCTTCTTCGCGAAATCGATTCGATCGACGAATTGGAAGAAGAGCGGCGGGATATTTCCTGCCCTTACTGGGATCACGACAAACCCGAAAACAATTACTTTAACGAATATGCCGGTATCGTATCCGGAAACAATTTGAGCGAAATATGAGGTGGAAAAGATGAAAAAATCGGAAAGAATGGAAAGATATGCGTACACGATGGGATTGAATTCGTGGGAAGTTTCTCCCTATAAGGGGAAAGACCTTCCGAAAATCGTGATGAACGACGGACCTTGCGGAGTGAGAAAACCGACGGCACAGGATTTTGACAATCAAGGCGATATTCTCGTTTCGGTCTGTATGCCGAATCCCAGCGCTCTGGCGGCTTCTTTCGATCGTGAAACCGTCTATTCGAACGGTCGTCTTCTTGCGGAGGATTGCTTGTCTAAAAACGTGCATATCCTTCTTGCTCCCGGCGTCAACATCAAAAGAAACGCGCTGTGCGGAAGAAACTTCGAATATTTTTCCGAAGACCCTTTCCTTTCGGGAATTCTCGGCAGTCAATACGTGCGCGGATTGGAAGAAAACGGCGCGGGAGCCTGCGTCAAGCATTATTGTTGCAATAATCAGGAATTTCGGAGAAAAGGAGTTTCGAGTCAGGTTTCTTTGCGGGCGTTAAACGAAATTTATCTCCGACCGTTTTCCTTTGTGTGCAAGTATGCCGAGCCGACCGCGGTGATGACCAGTTACAATCAGGTGAACGAAGAGTATCCGGGCGAATCTTATTACCTTTTGCAGAAGAAACTCCGAACGGAATTCTCCTTTAAAGGCATGGTGATGTCGGATTGGTGCGGAGTTTCGAACAAGGCCGACGCAATCCGCAACGGAATGAATCTGGAAATGCCGATTTCTTTGAGAACGCCCGAATACGTCGAATCGCTCTATCGGAAAGGGGAGTTCTCGGAGCAAGACCTTCTCCGTCGCGATCGGAAATTCTATCAAGCCGTGAAAAAGTTTTATGCGCCTCGTCCGAATGCAGAGCAGGATATGGACGCCGCCCACGAAAAGGCGGTCGACATCGCGCAGGAGACGATGATTTTAGTAAAGAATCGTCGGAATTACCTGCCGTTGAAAGCGGATGAGAAAATTCTTATCGTCGGTCATCTGGCTTCCCATACTCGCTTTGTCGGAGGAGGATCGGGCTGGGTAAATGCTTACAAAAAGGAAAGTTATCTCGATATTATGGATCGTTTCGGAATCGATTACGACTTTTTGGAAGGTTACGATCGAACTCATCTGCTTCTGACGAAAGAGGATCTGCAAAACAAGATAGGAAAATACGACAAAGTCCTGCTCTTTTTGGGACAATTCGACGAAGACGAGTCGGAAGGGTGGGATCGGAAAGGAATCGATCTTTCCTCCCCGCAGATCGAAACGATGAAAATGATTCGGGAAATCCTGGGAAAATTCGCGTCGATCGTCATCACGGGAAGCGTCGTCAATCTCAAAGAAGTATACCGCTGTTCGGAAGCGGTGATGATCTCCTATTTGGCGGGAGAAGGACAAAGCGAAGCGATTTACCGAAATCTCTACGGAATTCACAATCCTTGCGGAAGGTTGCCTGAAACGTGGATTTCTTCTTTGAGGCAGAACCCTCTTTATCGGGAATACTTCCGTTACAATCCGTTCTTCACGTTCTATCACGAGGATATTTTCGTGGGATACCGCTACTACGATCTTCATTCTCGTGGATTTATGCTTCCTTTTGGATTCGGTTTCGGCTATTCGGAATTCTCTTACACCGATTTCAGCGTCGTAAAGAGGCGGAAAGAAGTGATTTGCTCTGTAAAGGTGAAAAACATCTCTTCGGTTGCCGGAAGCGAGATCATTCAGATCTATTCTTCGTTGCCGGATTCCAACATTTACCGACCGGTGAAAGAACTGAAAGGATTTGCCAAAGTCCATCTCCTTCCGAACGAAGAAAAGGTTGTGGAAATATCCGTTTCCGTCGACGATCTGGCCAGTTATTGCGAAGAAGCCGATAAGATGATGGTCGAAAGGGGCCGTTATCGATTCCTTTTCGCTAAAAACGCGCGCGATATTCTTCACGTGTCCGACGACATCTCGATCGTCGGAAAAACCTTTGATATTCATCGGAAACCGAAGAAATTGTCCGAGAAGAAAGGAATGGCAAGATTCGACTATTCCACGCCGATTCCGTGCGCTTTCGAGACTCCCGTTTTCGAAAAAATGCTTCGGGAATACGGCTGTACCGACGATGACGTCGCATTGCTTCGCGAAAGGCATTGGTTAGTGCTTAGCGATATCAACTATGCGATTCATAAACTTGATTTTACCGAACTTGATGAAATCATCTCCGAGTTGAATAAGAGCGAAGAAAGAAAACGGATTCCCGAATATAAGGCGCGCTGAAAATGGAGAGAGTCAAACAACTCGTTATCAACGATACGATCAGAGTCGAATGCTTTCGGGATATCATTCATCTGGAAAAGAAAAAAGAGGGGGAATTTTGCTCTCGCCCTACGCTTTTCGATCCGAAAAAAGCGGAAAGAAAGAGAGAAAAGTTTTCACTTATGCGAACCGGAGACGCCGTGTATGTGCTCTATGAAGACTATTACATTCGTTTCTCCGATTGTCAGGAAACCTTAGTAGGCCTTTCCGTCCGCCAAATGTCCGGCGACGAGGTTGCGAAAATCGATCGTTTCGTCAATTCCGGAGAATTGCCGGCTTTGAATGCCACGCCGGAAGTATTCCTCATCGCGGACTGTCCGCGCATCATCGTTCCGAAAGAAGGATATTCTTCGGAAAGAAGTTCGGATTTCGTCGTCCAGAAAGAAGTGGAGGACGTCTATATTTTATTGTGCCGGAAAGATTTGAAAAAATTGAGAAAACTTTACGTCGAGTTGACCGGAAGAAACGAAATGGTTCGCCTCTCGACGCTGGGCGTCTGGAATTCGCGTTATTATCGTTACGACGAAGAAAGCGCGAAAAAAATGATGAAAACTTATGAAGAATATCGTTTGCCCTTGGACGTTCTCGTCATCGATACCGACTGGCGGAAAGCCGCGGAAAGAGGAATCGGATATGAAGTCAACGAAGAACTTTTTCCGGATATCCGCCGCTTTTTCGAATATGCGCACCGCTGTCGGGTGGAGATCGCCTTTAACGATCATCCCGAACCTTATCCGAGCAGTGAAAATCTCTTCGACGACAAGGAGATTGCTTATCGTGAAGAACATTTAACGCGATTGCTCGATTTGGGGTTGGATTACTGGTGGTACGATCGGAATTGGAGCGTCATGCTGAAAAGCCCTCTGGAAGAGATCAAGGCGGAAACTTTGGGAATGTACGCTTTTTACGAGATAACCAAGCGCGATTTTCAGAAAAAATCGACGCCGGCATATCGACCGATCATCATGGGGAACGTCAACAACATCGTGAATGGAAAATACGAAAAAATTCACGATTCGGTCTCTCATCGCTATTCGATTCAGTGGACGGGAGATATATCTTCGGACTTGTTTTCCTTAAAACAGGAGGTGCGCAATCTGATTCGCGCCGGAAATCAGTGCATTCCTTACCTCAGTTCGGATTTGGGAGGACATATCGGAAATCCGGATAAGAACGATTACGTCCGTTGGATACAATTCGGTGCGTTTTCTCCGATCTTCCGCCCTCATTGTTCCAACAACTTGGAAAGATATCGCGAGCCGTGGAATTACGATGAAGAAACGGTTCGGATTTTTTCCGATTACGTGTACGCCCGTTATCATCTGCTTCCCTTGATTTATAAGGAAGCCTATGTCAATTATTTAAGCGGAGAGCCGATCTTCAAATCCAAGGGATTCAATTATCCCGAAGATCCGATCGCTCTGCAAGACGAGGAATCCTATATGTTATCCTCCGATATTCTCATCGCGCCGATTTTCGAAGACGAACCGATGCCGCTGGAAGAGAAAGATTATCTCGATCCGGTGGAAGCGACGTATTATTCCGGAAAGAATTTCGACGGAGAAATTCTCGATCGGGAAAGGCTCGAAAAAATCGACTTTTATCTTCATCAGACTCCATACAGCCGATCGGTTCCGGCCTTCGATTTCTGCGCCCGTTACCGAACGCGGTTGAAATTCGATCGCGACGTGCAGTTTTACATCAACAGCGACGACGGCATTCGCGTGTATATCGACGGAGAAAAGATTTATGACGCCTTTACCCCGCATTCCTCTTTGTTGCAGTACATTTGCGATTTGGGAAAAAATCGGGTTTACAACGTCGAAATCGAGTATTTTCAGGGAAAAGGAGATGCTTGTCTCGCTTTGGCTAAGCGCGATGCTTCGAAAAAGAAAAACGAGTCCGTTTATTTGCCGGAGGATCGCTGGATCGACGTCTTTCGCGGAGAGGTTCTTTCCGGCGGAGGATATGTCCGTATCCCTTCCGATTTCAAACAGTTGCCTTTGTACGTCCGTCAGGGCGCTTTGATTCCTCTTGCGGATCACGCGCTTCGCGCCGTCCAAGAGTCGTGGGAGAAGTTGACCTTCGATTACTACCCGTCTCTAAAAAATTTCGCGAGCAGTTTCCTCTACGAAGACGACGGAAAAACCCTCGCTTATCAAAACGGCGAATATCGGATCACTCCGTTCAGAACGTATCTCGAAAAAGGAAATGCGCTTTGCATCGTTTTCGATCCTTCCTACGGAAAGTACAAGGGAGAAAGAAAGTTCGACAAGCGGAAAATCCGAATCAAGTATCATCTTCTCGCTCCGGAATTCGCGGTAAAATCGGTTCGAATCGACAAAAAGGAAACTTCGTTCCGCTTCGTAGAGAAAAGAGAAGGCGTCTTTCCTTTTTCACCTGACGACAGCGCTTGCGATTTCGACTGCCTGATCGTCGAATTTTCCGCTTCGATGAAAAAGAAAACGGTGGTGGAGTTTCTTTTGGTTGACGATGACCGGAAAGAAAAAATTGATAGATCTGGCGAAACCGCCTATAATAAAAGTGTATGTCACAGAGAAACACGGGATTAAAATCGATTGCTATTGAATTGGGCTTATCGATCAATACGGTTAGCCGAGCCTTGCGCGATTGCAGCGATATCGGCGAAAGCACTAAGGAATTAGTGCGAAAAAAGGCCATTGAACTCGGATACATTCAATCCACGGTGGCCTCTTTTATCAAGCGCGACGAAAAGAAACTGATCGGCGTTATCGTCAATAATTTGGACAATCTTTACTTTCTGGCTATTTCTCAAAAAGTCGCCAAACTCGCTTTTTTGAAAGGGTATGATTTTACCTTTATCTTAACTTTCCGCGATTATGTCGACAACGAAATCATCAAACAGTGTTTGTCCCAGCGGGTAGATGCGATCATATCCACGCTCGTATTAAATGAAAAGACGATCGATATGTGCAGGTTGAACGCGATTCCGGTCTGTCTGATCGGGCAGAATGTGCCGGAAGACGATTACTGCGACTATGTGTTTTCCGATATCGACAACGGCGTGGTCTTGATGGCGAACTATATGGCCAACTTCCACGGCATTCGACATCTGGTGTACGTTACCAACGATAACGCGACCGCTTCGAATTCGCGATATGTAAGAATCAAGGCGACTTTGGAAAAAATCGATCCG
The DNA here is from genome assembly GCA_048359995.1 of Bacilli bacterium. Classification (GTDB taxonomy): domain Bacteria; phylum Bacillota_I; class Bacilli_A; order RFN20; family CAG-449; genus UBA3210. The sequence goes on from DBGCPK010000005.1 coordinate 131,654, forward strand.
AAAATCGATATTATCTCGCTCAACATTCAGGAAATTTGTTCCCGAATCAATAACCTGATTTCGGATTCGTATTTCGGTTACATCTGCTTCAACGATGAATTGGCATATGCGCTTTTGAATCGTCTCAACAAAGAGATACCGAATATCCGCAAGATTTACCCGCATCTGCATTTTATCGGCTACGACGGGCTCTGCACCATGATCGAAGGTCTGATCGATTTGACTTCGGTCAGTTGCAATTACGAAGAGATGTGCAGGAAAGGGTTTGAAAGAATCGAAACCCGTCTCAATTCCGCGGAAGCGATTAAGGGAGAGAAAATCAAAATGCCGGTTTTTCTTCATCAAAGGAAAATCATCTAAAATCGGTCTTGGAAAACATTAAAAATAATGATATAAACGGCGAAAAGAACGCACTATCATAAAAATATGAACAGAGATATTTTAGCCGGAGATCCGTTTGTATTATTTGATGAAAAAAGTCAGTCTTTCTACATTTACGCGACCTTGGAACAAGGACATGAATCAGGTTGGACTTTTGCGATTTATTCCTCGAAAAACCTCGTGGATTTTTCTTTTGTCGGGTACGCTTACGAAATGCGGAAAAGCAAAATCGGGAAAGACTGGTTCTGGGCTCCGGAAGTGTATTATTCGCCGAATAACGGCTATTATTTCATGTTTTATTCCTGTCGAGTCAAAAAGGAGTGGAACGCATTCTATTTCGGAGACGAAAATTTCGAAGAAGGTTGCAAAATCTGCGTCGCCTATTCCCGTTCTCCGGAAGGTCCTTTCGTCGATTTTCCCGATCCGGCATTGGATTTTTTTCCTTATGATCCGACCTATCGGAACATCGACGGCAAATTGAAAAACTACGATGAACCGATCGACGACGAAGAGTGTCCGATCGGCACTTTCATTCCTTTGATCGACGCGAACCTTTTGATCGACGGAAAGAGAATCTTCTTATATGCCTCGCGAAATTGCTATCGGAACATTCACTTCGATCACGCTTTGGGGCGTTACGTGGAAAGCAGCGAAATCATCGGCGCGGAACTCAATACGGATTGGTTTTTTTCCGACAAATTGATCAAACCTTCGATTAAAAGCCGATATAAGCACATTTACGGTCAAAATAAAGACGGATACCGCGAGATTCTCTCCTATCGTCAAGAACCGCAGGAATGGGAGAATCGCAACGTTTCCGATTTTAAAAAATTCCGTCGTCACAATCGTCGGTGGTGCGAAGGGAGTTTTATCATTCCGCGAATCGAAAACCAGCGAAAAGTCTATTATCTCTACTATTCCGCGAATTGCTATCAAGAGGAAAGTTACAACTTGGGAGTTGCTATATCGTCGAATCCTTTGGGCCCTTTTGCGAAATATCGGGGAAATCCGATCGGGCCGAATCCGAACGCCTATGACATCTGCTCGATCGGTCATTGTTCGTTTACCATAAGGAATCAAAAATACCTTTGCTGTTTTCACGGGAGAAAGAAAATCGACCAGCCGCGCATTCTTTGTTTCGCCGAACTCGATGAAAACATGAAAAAAATGGAAATGCTTCCCCTGCCTTTTATATAGGAAACCCATTAAAAATAATGTTACGAAACCGCTATCATAAGGGCTTATAATTGAATTAAAGAAGGAGTACAAAATTATGAAAAAATCCAAAATCTATCTCTGCTTACTTGCAGGAACGACCATATTGACTCTCGCGGGCTGCGGAAGCAAGAAGGACTCGTCGAGTCTTTCGTCGGGAAATGCGACGCTTTCAAGCGATCTTTCGGAAAACGTATCCTCGGAGCAGAAAAGCAGTTACAACGTCACTTACGATCTCAACTACGAGGGAGGAACAACGCGGACGATCAACGTTGCCGCGGGAACGCGCGCGACCAACTGGCGGGCGACGAGAAGCGGTTATACGTTGGAAGGCTGGTACGAAGAAGCGGAATGCGTAAACAAATTCGATTTTACGCAATACATCTACGCGGACACGACCCTCTACGCATCGTGGAACAAGAACGCCGAAAGATATGACGTCACGCTCGATTACAATTACGACGGCGCGGATGTGGCGGCTTCGATTAAAGTCGACGAAAATACGACTATCGATACGGCCTTAATACCGTCGTGCCCTCGATTGGGAATGGAATATTCCGGCTGGTACACGGATCCGGAATGCCAAAACGCATGGGATTTTTCTTCCGATATCGTGACGGGAAATCTGACACTTTATGCCGGATACAGTCTAGATTCGAGCATCAGCCGCGATGACGACGGCAATATTCTGTACGAAAACGTGGTCGTCGGCATTTATGTCGGCGCGGATTTCGGAACGAAAACCACTTTGCAGACCTTGGCCAGCAAATTCAACAGCGAGTATTCGGGGCAGATCAAGATTATGCTCAGCACCGAATTGACCAGTCAGAACGATTACAGCCTGCGTTTCCAGCAGACTCCGGAAGTCAACAGAACCTATACCACTTATTACAAAGCCACGGACGTATATGCTTTGGCGGGCTTGGAATATTCGGCTTCCGATTACTATGCGGGGGCGACGAAGGAGAATTACATCGAAGGTTCGCTTTATTCGATTCCGATCATCGGCGGTGTGCCGTATGTCATCTATAACAAGGAATTGATGACGAAATACAACGGCGACGCGGCTTTGCCTACCTGCTATTCCGAATACAAGGAATTGTTGAAGAAAGCGTACGACGGAGAAATCTCCGCGAAAACGGACTTCAAGTCGATCGTGACCAATCGGAGTTGGACGTTCAAGGAATGCGCTTGCGCGACTCCGTTCTTCCAAAACGACGCGCCGTATTACGTCTATAAGGACGGAGCGTACGTGAACGAATGGACCGACGGTTCTTCGACGTTGACCAACGCCACTACGGCGATGCAGAATTTCTATGATCTCTTCGGAGCGGGAGGATATTGCGGAGGCGGCGCGATCGGGCCGGAAAGCGAATATACCGACGATACCGCGTTGACGATGGTTCAAAACGGCACGGCTTTGATGGGACTTATCAACATACCGCAGAGTTCGGCGACGGTGATTTCGAAGAGCGCCTCGGTCGGCATTCTCCCTCTCAGCGGACTTTTCGCCGACAAGGATAAAGAACACGCCGAAGCCATTCCTTTGAATCAAATCGGATTCGAATTCTATAAAGCGAAAAACGTCGGTTTGACCCAGTTGGCCGCCGCGGCGAAATTCGTCGATTATGTCAGCAGAAATTCGGTGGATTTCGGCAAAGTCGGTTGGTATCCGCTTAGAAAAGACGTCGTTGAATCCGCGGATTTCCAAAATTCGACCAACAACTACATCAGCCTTCTGAAACAAATCGGAGACCCGGAGAATTTCATCACTTTCGACGGACATCCGAGCGAGAAAACGATCTTCAATCAAACGGCCGCCGAAGGCCTTCTTCTCGATACTTTGGATCAAGAAGACGACGAGCTGATTCCGATCAAAGTCGACGCTCTGAAAGAAAGCATCATTCCTCAGTTGTAGTTAAAGGAGGAATAAGATGAGAAAAAGAATAAAAGTAAGAAATTTTCTTCTTCTGACGAGTTTGTTCCTATGCGGATGCGGAGGAAATAAGATCTCGTCTTCTATGGAAAATTCATCTTCGACGGATTCGTCGGCTTCTTCCGGAAGCAACGTCATCAACGGGCAGATGTTCGAAGTGGAGTCTCCGGACGGCGCCTTGAATGTGCAAGTCGTTCTCGACGATTTCGGAAGTTTGTCCTACAACGTGACGAAAAACGGCGTGTCCGTCGTCGAAACGTCCTCTTTGGGATTCGAACTCGAAGAAGAGAATCTCAGTCAGATGCTGACATTCGAAAAGATCGAAAGAAGAGAGATTTCTTTGACCTATACCAATATTTCCGGACGTCATTCGGAGGTACAAGACGAGTGCAACGAAATGGTTCTCAGCCTGAACGGTTTGGAATTTTCACTCGACTTGACGATGAGAGCCTATGACGACGGATATGCGTTCAAGTACGATATCCGCAAGTCGGACGGAAGCGAAGGGACGTTCACCGTCCTCAACGAAAATTCCTTTTTCACTCTTCCGGAAAATTCGACGACGTGGATTCAGCCTTATTCCACGAACACGGCGGGGTTAAACTGCTTTTCTTACGAAGAAGCTTACGTTCGAAGAAAAAGTTCGAGCCTTTCGGGGAAATATATCTCTATGCCGATGCTTTATCAGGCGGGCAAGAGCGATGTATATTCGCTGATCACCGAATCCGGACTTATCGGCAGCGGCTATTACGGATCGTTCCTCAAAGAGCCGTCCGAGTATGAAGAAAGCGGAATTTTGCAAACCGTGCATTCCCCTGCCGGAATCGCCAATCCGGACAACGTCGTCTCCTATCCGTTCACCTCTCCTTGGAGAGTGGGAATCACGGGAACACTCGAAGAAGTGACGGAAAGCGAATTGGTCGAAAAGGTCTACGATGATGTCGAGTACTACAAACCCGACGATTACGAAACGTTAAGCGAAGAAGAGAAAAAAATCTACGATTACGATTGGGTGGAACCGGGACTGACCGCTTGGAATTGGCTGCTTTACACCGGGACGAAACCGCAGAACGATTTCGATCTGCAAAGGGAATACGTCGATTTGGCCAATCAAATGGGCTGGACGTACACGATTCTCGACGGAGGGTGGAACTCCTCTCTGGACGTAACGGCCTTCAAGGAATTTATCCAGTACGCGCACGAGAGAAATGTCAAAGTTCTCGTCTGGTGCAACGCGCTGAGCGATTTCGCCAACGGCAGTCAGGCGCTTCTGAAATCCAAACTGGCCACATGGAAAAGTTATGGGGTGGACGGAATCAAGATCGATTTCTTCGACGGTCAAAATGCGACGAATCCGAAGCATCAGGGCGAAGATATCGACACCATTAAATGGTATGAAACCATTTATCAGGAAACGGCTAAGTTGCAGATGGTCGTCAATTGCCACGGATCGAACAAGCCGACGGGAGAAAGAAGAGTATACCCGAACGTCATCAACCGCGAAGGCGTGCGGGGAAATGAATTCAAGAGCGTGGATTCGAACATCACGGTCAATTCGATGTTTACCCGCGCGATCGTCGGACCGAGCGATTTCACTCCGGTGGTGACTCCTTTGAGTCAGGGAATGACGGTCGGTCATCAGATGGCTTTGTCCGTCCTCTACGAGTCGGGCGCTCCGTCGATGGCGGATTATTCCGCGACTTACGCGAAGGAAGAGTTCAACGAATTTTATCGCTCGCTTCCGGCGGCTTACGACGATATGCACTATATCGGCGGGGAACTTGACGGTTATTTCATCGCCGCGAGGAAAAAAGGGAATGACTGGTTTATCGCAGGGATCAACGCGATTCTCGAACGCGATGTCGAAATCGATCTTTCATTCTTGGACGAAGGTTCTTATACCGCCGCAATCTATACAGACGGCGCGGATTACAAGACGATCGTCAAATCGAGCAAAACGCTGACTCGTTCCGACAAAGAGAATTTAAGTCTGAAAAAAAACGGCGGTTTCGTTCTGCATTTGCAGAAGAATTGAAAGGATAAGAAGTTATGAAGAATAGTAAAAAGTTTTGTATCGCTGCTTTGAGCCTTTTGATGCTTTCCTCTTGCGGAGGCAAAAAAGATCCTTCCGGCGGAGAGATTTCTTCGGAAGGAAGCGCGGTTAATTCCGTTTCCTCTTCCAGCGGTGGAAAAACCGAAATCAAAGACGCATGGTGGAGTACGACGGGAACGCTTGAAAAAGAAGAAGGTCAAGTGGTATTCGAAGACGTGGATATTTCGTTGACGACGGTCGTCAACGGCGAAGATCTATCCGCTTTCAACCAACTGGTTGCTCAATTTAACGCCGAATATCGGGGGAAGATCAACGTCAGCGTCACTTCCGTCAATCAATCCACTTACGAGAGTACGGTCGCTCAACAGATTGCCAACAATTCCAACGCGCCGGATCTCCTGATGTCCCATCAGAAAGGGCATAAATCCTTCGTGAAAAACAAGTTGATTCAGCCTTTCGACGAGGCGATGGAACTTTCGGGCATCGAAATCTCGATGAACGACTATGCTTCCGGATTGGCAAAATACGCTTCGTTGGATTACGACGGCTACACCTTCGGCGTTCCGATCGACGCCCAAAGCGAAGTGGTTTACTACAATAAGCAGATGTTGGAAAAATACGGAGGAAGCCTTCCGACCAATCACGAAGAACTGATCGAACTTTGCGAAGCGGTGGCACAGGGAGAAAATATCCTTCCGATCGCATGGAGCACTTCTTTGGATTTCTTCTCGTTGTACGTATTCCCGACGGCGATCGTTCAGAACGGCGGGCATTTCTACGACGGCACTTATCGGGCGGATTGGTACAGCGACGAAACCAATCGCGCGGCTTTCAAGGCCGGAATTCAATCGATCCGCGATCTGACCACGCATACGCCTCAGTTGGCTTCTTATACTTTGGCCGAGTCGGCGGCGCTGAATAATTTTCTGACCAATAAAGCCTTGTTCTTTGTCGGTATGCCGTGGAACAGCAATTCGATATTCGAAGCCTACGGCGCGCAGAACGGCGGTTTATCGACCGCGGCGGTAAAGGCCGATCGAATCGGCGGAACTTCTCTTGCCAATTGGTTTGCTTTGGATTCGGGCGAAGACGGAAATAAAATTTTCGGCGATTCGCACTTCTTCGCGATGAGCAAGACGGTTCGTTCCATTAACAAGAAGGCGGCGATTCTGGAATTTATGAAATGGTTCACTCAGAATGCCTCCGTCGGCACCGCTTGGGCGGAAGCCGGACATATCAGCGCTTCGACGATTATCGGCAACGACGACACCTATCTCAACAACGATTACGTGCAGAATTACATCACGCAATTCTATCCGGATATCAACTATTTCGAATGTCCGGGAAATACGCCGTATTACGAAGATACTTTCAATTCGATCATTTCGCTGTTTTCCTCAGTCAGAAACAGCGACAATACCGCGAACGACGATAAGATCATCAAAGACGCCGCGGATTCGGTCAACGCGATTATCGATTTCTTAGAGATGTAACCTATGTCGGGCATAGAAATAAAAGTCAAAAGAAGAGAAATGAACAAAAGCAAGAGAAGGCAAGCCCTTCTTGCTTTTGCTTTAATCAGCCCGTATGTCCTCGTTTTCGTCCTCTTTACCTTGATTCCGTTTCTGATGGGCTTTCTGATGTCCTTTATGAAATACAACCCCTACGACGGTTCGAAAAACGCTTTTATCGGGCTGACCAATTATCGGAATATCTTCAATTTCGATTTGAGCGTATCCCGTCAGTTTTGGAGATCGTTCGGCACGATGCTTTTGTTCGATCTCGTCGCCGTACCCTGCATTTTGATCGTTCCTCTGGTGTTGGCTTACTTCATGAATATGAAACCGCCGGGATACAAGTTGTTCCGCGCGATCATCTATCTTCCGAGCGTCGTTTCGATCACCATCGTCGGCATTATCTTCGGAAATATGTTTGCCGGAGACAGTTCCGGTTTGATCAACGCGTGGTTCGGCACGGAAATCAAGTGGCTTTCAGGCAAACCGTTTGAGGGCGACATTCTTCGTTGGTTGGTCATGCTCATCGCTTCGATCTGGTGGCAGACAGGCACCAATTTCGTCATCTTCACGGGTGCTTTGCGCGACGTGCCGAAATCGCTTTACGAGGCTTGCGAAATGGACGGAGGCAACCGAATGAAACTGATCCGTTTCGTGACGCTTCCGAATATCAAAGCGTCGATAGGTATCTGCCTTTTCAATTCGCTGATCGGATATTTGAATCTATACGGACAACCGGTGGTTTTGAATGAGATCGAAAACGCGAACGAATTGGTTTCGCCGATGATGTTCATTCAAAAATGGCTGTCTTCGATCAATTACGCCTCGCAGACGGGATTCATCTGCGCCTGCGCGGTGGTTTTCGGACTGGTCGTAATGATTTTCAGCGTGTTGGAACGCCGCGTTTTGGCGGAACGAAGATGCCGTTCGAACCGGACGAACGAATACAAAAACTATGTGAAAGAGAAGCGCTTTCTCGCTTCTTCGGAACTCGGATCGAGTTTAGGTGGTGAATAGTGTGAGAAACGGTGAAAAAAGAAAACTGACGAAATCGGAAAGAACTCGCCGAAAAGAGAAAATCGTCTCTTTCGCCGTTCTCCTGATCGTTTCCTTGCTCTGGTTGTTCCCTCTTCTGTATATGGTGGGAACTTCGTTCAAGTCCGACACCGATCTTCAACTTCATCCGGAGAGCATCTTTCCGACGAGTTGGAGCGAATGGACGTTGAAACATTACACCGGATTTATCATTCGCGAAGGCACGATCGATAAAATGCCGATTTGGATGCTGAACTCGCTTTGGTCGACGTTTGCCGGCGTTCTTCTGACTTTGATCGTCGATATGATGACGGCGTATGCGGTCGTCTTCCTGAATTTCAAAGGGAAAAATATTTTCATGAAATTTCTGCTTCTTTGGATGGCGGTTCCCGGCGTCATCGGGACGGCGTCTTCGTACGCCATCTATGCGAATCTGGGCAATACTTTATCCATTTCTTCGAACGTGGGGAAATACGCTTGGATCTATTTTTGGATCGTCGTTCCGTCGATCACCGGAATTTTCAATATGCTGTTGATGCGGAATTTCTTTCACTCGATTCCGCGCGATATCATCGACAGCGCCAGAAGCGACGGCGCGGGAGACGGAAAGATTTTCTTCAAGATCGTCATGCCTCTATCCAAGTCGACGATGATGCTCGTGATCTTGTTTACGTTTACCGGAGGCTGGAACAATTTGCTTTGGCCGCAGTTGCTTTTAAGCGGAGAAAATAGTTATTGGAACACGATTACCGTCGCTTTGACCGGCTACACGGGAGGTTCGGCTTGGGGAGCCAACGGCGTGGCTATGGCGACGAGCGTTTTCGCCTTGATTCCGATCATCATCATCTTTATCGCCACGCAGAATCGGATGATCGACGGATTAGCCACCACGGGAGTCAAACGTTAGGAGAAAGAATATGGAAGAAAAAGAAAACTTAAAAGAAGAAAAGCCGTTTTTATCGATTAGGAATCTGGAAAAAATTTATCCTAACGGAGAAAAAGCGGTCTACAATTTCAATTTGAACATTCAAAGGAACGAATTTATCGTCATCGTCGGTCCTTCCGGCTGCGGAAAGTCGACGACACTCCGCATGATCGCCGGACTGGAAGACGTTTCGGAAGGCGAGATCTATCTCGAAAACGAATTGCTGAATTACAAACCGAGCAAAGACCGCAAGATCGCGATCGTCTTTCAAAGTTACGCGCTGTATCCTCAGATGAACGTGTTCGACAACATCGCTTTTCCGTTGAAGATCAACAAGTACCCTTTTCCGATCGTGAACGAGAAATTGCATTCGGCGGATAGTGTCGAACGGCTCTTTGCCAATTCGGACGCGAATGCCGTTTTCAGCGTGATTTCCGACAAAAATTACAAGCGAAGCAAGAAAACCGAACACATCGCCAACAGCTTGAATCTGACGCTTGACGCGGCGGAATATCTGGAAAATCTCTGCGAAGAGAATTCCGAAGAAACCGCGGAAGAAAGAAGAAAGCGTATCCTTTCTCGCTGCGCGGAGACGAAGCAAAAGGAAGAAGAGAGAATCAAACAATCCGGTTTGAAATACGACGACCGTTTTCACGAAATCGACGACGAAGGTAAAGAAAAAATCGTCTATCGGAAGATGACTCCTTACGAGATCCGAACCAAGGTTTACGAAACCGCGGATATTTTGGATTTGGGAAGTTATCTGGATAAGTTGCCGAAAGAACTTTCCGGCGGTCAAATGCAAAGGGTCGCGTTAGGTAGAGCGATCGTCAAAAACGTTCCTCTTTTTTTGATGGACGAACCGTTGAGCAATCTCGACGCCAAATTGCGCTTGGTGATGCGTAGCGAAATCGTCAAACTCCACAATAAAATCAATGCGACCACGATCTACGTTACTCACGATCAGACCGAAGCGATGACGATGGCGACGAGAATCGTCGTAATGTCCAGAGGGTTTATTCAGCAGATCGGAACGCCGGAAGAAGTATACGAAAATCCGAAAAACCTGTTTGTCGCGAAATTTATCGGTTCGCCGTCGATCAATATCTTCGAAGCCCGTTACGACAACGGAACGATCCTTCGTTTTTCCGACGATCTTACGCTGAAAACGCAAAAGGGTTTTGGGAAAATTCACGACGATTTCTACGAAGAAAAATTGAAAGAATTCAACGAAATCTACGAACGCTTCGATAAGGCTTCTGCGGAAAAAGTGCTGAAAATTCTTTCCGCCGTCAGCGGAGAAAAGAAAATGTCTTCCGGAAAAAAAGAGAAGAAATCCCTCCTGACCCGATTCCGCGAAAGATTCATCAAACAAGAAGAACAAGCGGAGTTTTGTGAGGAAAAGTCGATTTGCGAAAAGATGATCCGCGATATCGGCGCAACGAAAAAAGGAGAACACCGACTGATCGTCGGTATCCGTCCGGAGAAGATCGATATCCGCCTCTATCGGAACGAAGAACTGAAAGCGAATCAAGTCGTCGTTCAGGCAACGCTGAGCGAATTGCTGGGCGCGGAATACCACGTGCATTTCGATTTCAACGCGCAGGACATCGTCTGCAAATTCGACAAAACTCAAAAGATATATGCCGGCGATTGTTTCGTTTTTACGCTGAATTGGGAAGATCTGATGATCTTCGATCCGATCAGCGGCGAACGGATTCTTTAACTTCGGGTAAAGCCGAAGGGTGTTCCCTATTCGGAGGATTGAGCGGCGGTGTTGATTTCCGTCAACGCGCTGTTTTTTCGCATTCGGACGAATGGAACGAAAAAGACATCATCGACGGAAAAATGGAAATACGAAAATGAAAAAGCGAGTTTTTGCTGAATTTTGTTGTCAATCTTTTGAAGGTATGCTATGCTTTTTTCAGCATTATTAAAAAAGGATGATGAGAGATGAGAGAGAAAGTTATTTTAATATGCACGCAATGTCTGTCGAGAAATTACACGACGACCAAGAAAAAAGAGCAAGCGACAAAGAGATTGGAACTTCTCAAATATTGTCCGAAATGCAATGCGCACACTTTGCATAAAGAATCCAAATAGGAGGTTGAAATATGTACAGAATCAAAAGATATTTTCAAGGGGTATGGAAACAGGCGAAAAAAGTTCGCTGGCCGAAGAAAAAAGAACTGATGCAGGCCGTCGGCGTCGTGCTGGTCGTCATCGCTTTCGCGGCAGTATGCCTGATGATCGACGATCTTCTCGTCTCCAAATTGTTGCAGGGTCTCGACGAAGCGTTTCCTTCGGAAACGGAAACTTCTTCGGCGATGCGGGTTATCGGCAGTTTTCTGAAATTTTAGGAGGAATGAGCAATGGATTATCAGATTGAAAAGCAATGGTATGTCGTGAATACCTATTCCAGTCACGAAAATAAAGTCAAAGAGAATCTGGAAAAGCGCGTGGAAACGCAGAATTTGCAGGATTACATTTTCCGCATTATCGTCGCCGAACACGAAGTTCCTGTTCTGAAAGACGGAAAACCGACAGGAAAAACCAAAGTCAAAAACCTCTACCCGGGTTATATTTTCATCGAAATGATCATGACCGACGAAGCGTGGTATATGGTCAGAAACACGCCGGGCGTCACCGGATTCGTCGGATCTTCCGGCGGCGGCGCCAAGCCTTTTCCGGTTACCAGAGAGCAGATCGAGCCTGTGCTGAAAAGGATGGGCATGGTCGACAACGAAATGTATTCCAATTATCAGGTCGGAGATTTGGTGCGCATTTTAACCGGTTCATTCGAAGGCGTCGAAGGAAAGATCGAAAACATCGATCAAGGGACAGGCGAAGTTACGCTGAACACGATCTTCTTCGGACGGATCACTCCGATTACCGTAAAGTTCTCCGAGATCGAAAAGATTTAGGACGATACACCTCGCTTCCGCGAGGTTTTTTTTCGGACGGATTTATCGCGAAAATCGCTTTTTTTTCCGAAATTTTGAATAAAAAATCGCTTTCCCGAAATCTCATCTTTTTTTCTTTTTTGTAAAGCGCGAATTCAATCTTTTTTCCGCGACGACGATGTTGATTTCGACGCCGAAAAAGAGAATATAGGACGAGTAGTAGCAGATCAGAAAAAGCAGAGCCAGAGAACTCAACGGACCGTAGTAAGAAAGCGCCGAAGAGATGTAACGAAGGTAGAGATAATAGAGAAAAATGCCTCCTCCGATGCCGATCGTCGTAAAGAGGCTTCCCCAGACTAAATCTCTATAATTCCGATGGTTTTCGCTTGAAATCCGATAGAGAAAAACGACAAAGACGAAAAGGATTAGAAGAATGAGAAAGTAGTTGAAAAATGCGCGGGTCAACTTGTTTCCGAAACTGAAAATCCGATTGAAAGCGATGATGAAAGCGATCAAAACCGAAAGGAGAAGAAGCAGCAAAAGAGTGAGGGCGATCGCCCGCATTTTGCGCTGAAAAAACGGCTTTTCTTCGACTTGCTCCCGATACATTTCCTGAACTTGGCGAGTGAAAAAAGTGATGCCTTTGGAGGCCAAATACGTGATGACCCCGAAACTGAAAGCGATCGAAAGGAGGCTTCCCGTCCCCAGATTTTCGACGATTTCCTTGACGGAAACGACGAAAGACTCTTCGGGAAGAAAAACTTGAAATACGCTTAAACCGAGGCCGAACGAGAGGTTGACGATGCTCAAAAAGACTTCGATCAGAACGAGGCAGGGAATGAGCGAGAGTGCGAGAAAAAAAGCCAAGGACGACGGAGCGAAGTGATTGGTTCCTCTCAACGTGAGAATGCGTTTCAGCGTTCTTGCATTCCTCGAATTCAAAATGCGTTCGATTTTTTTCATACGGAATTAGTTTGCCCCGAACCCTTAGATATAATCTAAACTTGACTTTTTTATCGATTTTTGTTGAAAAGCAAACGAACTTCGTATACACTATCCAAGCGTGGTTATTTTCCGGAGTAAAAAATAACCTAGTAAAATTGCGCAGTGGAAGGAAAGTTACTTTTTCAAAGTAACGATCCGATAAGAACCACAGCACGGACAAAAAACATAGGAGGTGTGTCACGTGAGTAAGAAAATCGCAAAAGTCGTCAAACTCGAAATTCCGGGAGGACAGGCGAAACCGGGACCGAAACTGGCTTCGGCGGGCATCATGATGCCGAAGTTCTGTACCGATTTCAACGCAAAGACGGCGGATCGCCAAGGTGAAACCGTTCCGGTCATCATTACGGCTTATGAAGACAAATCGTTCGATTTCGTCATCAAAACAACGCCGGTGGCCGAATTGCTTTTGAAGGAAGCGGGCATCAAGAAAGGCTCGAACAATTCCAAGGCAAACAAGGTGGGTTCCATAACCGAAGAACAGTTGAAAAAGATCGCCGAGTACAAATTGCCGGATCTGAACTGCTACGATGTCGAAGCGGCGATGAAGATCGTCGCCGGAACAGCCCGCAATATGGGAATCGACATCAAGAATTAAGTGGAAGGTGTTTACCGTTAGTACCACAAGGAGGAAATTATGAAGAAAGGTAAGAAATATTTGCAGGCCGCGGAAAAAGTAGACGCGACGAAAGTCTATTCCGTCAGCGAAGCCTGCGCATTGGTCAAAGAAACATCGACGGTGAAGTTCGATGCGACGATCGATGTTTCGTTCCGTCTGAATGTCGATCCGAAATATGCCGATCAGCAACTGAGAGGCACGATCGTCCTGCCGCACGGAAACGGAAAGACGAAAAAGGTTTTGGCGATTACGCACAAACAAGAGGAAGCCAAAGCCGCGGGAGCCGATTATGTCGGCGACAAGGATTTGTTGGAAAAAATCCAAAAAGAAAACTGGTTTGATTTCGACGTCATCGTCGCTACTCCGGATATGATGGGCGAATTGGGAAAAATGGGCCGTCTGTTGGGCCCGAAAGGCTTGATGCCGAACCCGAAAACCGGCACGGTCTCGATGGATATCGGGAAAGCCATTACCGAAATCAAAGCCGGTAAAATCGAATACAGAACCGACAAACAGGGAAATATCCATCTGTCGATCGGAAGGGTTTCTTTCGATACCGAAAAATTGGTGGACAATCTCAATGTCGTGGTCGATACGCTTTTGAAAGTCCGTCCGTCTTCGGTCAAAGGACAGTACGTCAAAAATTCCGTAATCCACACGACGATGGGTCCGGCGGTCAAATTCGACGTCAACAACCGCTAAAAAAGGAAGCTCCAATATACCATAGACAGCAACGGCCAAGGGGCTTAATCATGTTGCCGAGGTAATATCACATGGATGATAGAAGACTCCGTATATTGTTGCCTATACATTTTTCAAAAAAAGAAGAAGGAGGTGCCAAAATGAATCAAAGCGTACTGGAAAACAAAAAAGCGCTCGTCGAAGAGATTACCGGAATTATCCGCGATTCCAAATCGGTCGTCATCGCCGAATACCGCGGTCTCAAAGTTTCGGAAATCGCTTCTTTGAAAAGAGAACTTTTAAAATCAGATGCTAAGATGTGCGTTTACAAGAACTCCATGGTCGAACGCGCGGTCGATAATCTGGGACACGACGAAATGAATCAATTTCTCGAAGGCCCGAATGCGATTATTTACTGCTCGGATCCGGTCAATGCGGCGAAAGTATCCGCAAAATTCGCCAAAGGTCACGATAACTTTGTGATCAAAGGGGCCTTGGTCGAAGGCAAAGTCATCGGTAAGGATGAGGTTATCGCTCTATCCAAACTCCCGAACAGAGAAGGCATGATTTCAATGCTGCTTTCTGTTCTCCAAGCACCAGTCAGAGGATTTGCGTGTGCAGTCAAGGCTGTTGCTGACAAACAATAGTCCATTACATCTTTAAGGAGGAATTTTAAAATGGCAAAATTAACTAATGAAGAAATCATCGCCGCTATCAAAGAAATGACCGTTTTGGAATTGAACGATCTCGTCAAAGCAGTCGAAGAAGAATTCGGCGTTACCGCCGCAGCGCCTGTTGCCGCAGCCGCAGCGCCGGTCGAAGAAGAAGTGAAAGGACCGACCGAAGTCAGTTTGATCCTGAAATCCTTCGGCGCGAGCAAAGTTCCGGTCATCAAAGCCGTTCAGGCGATCACCGGACTCGGACTCATCGATGCCAAGAAATTGGTCGATGCCTGCCCGTCCGCAATCAAAGAACACATCACTCCGGTTGAAGCGGAAGAACACAAGAAGGCTCTTGTCGCCGCCGGTGCGGAAGTTGAAATCAAATAGTTTCGTTTTCACTTCGGGAGAATTAAACCTGCCTCTTTTTTGAGGCGGGTTTTTGTCCATTTTTAGATGGACGGAACGCTTGCATATCCTCGCAAAAGCGGCAAGCCGTCTTAGACGAAAGGATATAAAACTCATTGAGATCGGTGGAATGGCTCAATTATGTGGACTCACTTAAAATAAAGTATTATGAATCGGAAATGCCTTTGATTCGACCGGTCGATGAAAACTCTAAGAAGGGAGAAATACATGAGTAAAAATTTACAGCAAAATTACAAGTACCTTCACAACGGACGCATTGATTTTTCGAAAATAAGCGGAACTCTGCCCCTTCCTTATTTGGTGGAAATTCAAACCAAATCGTTTCAATGGCTTTTGGACGAAGGAATCGACGAGGTCTTCAAGGACGTCTATCCGATCGCCGATCGCAACGATAAATTGATTATCGAATACGTCGGTTGCCGTCTCGACGCGCCGAAATACGATTATCTCGAATGCAAAACGCGTGATCTCACTTACAGCGCGCCTTTGAAAGTGATGCTGCGGTTGATCAACAAAGGCACCGGAGAAATCAAAGAGAGCGAAGTCTTTATGGGCGATTTCCCTTTGATGACGGAATCGGGGACTTTTATCATCAACGGCGCGGAACGGGCGATCGTTTCTCAATTGGTTCGTTCCCCGGGCGCCTATATGTCCAAAATCATGGACAAAACAGGTCGTTTTATCTACGGAGGGGATCTGATTCCGGCGAGGGGAACTTGGTTGCAATTCGAATCGGACGCGAAGGATATCATTTCGGTCAGAATCGACCGGAACAGAAAAATGCCGGTTACGATTTTGCTTCGCGCTTTGGGAATTTTGGATTACGATAAGATGACCGACCTCTTCGGCGACGCTTCGCAGTTCGTCAATACGATCGGCAAAGAAAAAGAGTCGAAAGGGGAAAACGAAGTCTTGACTACTTCCGGCGCTTTGCTGGAAATTTACTCCAAACTGAGGCCGGGAGAACCGGCGCCGAACGACAGCGCCGCGAGTTTCTTCCGATCCAAATTCTTCGACCACAAGCATTACGATTTGGGTATGGCGGGTCGTTTCAAATACGGAAAGAAATTGGGAATTTACAACCGCTTGCTGAACTGCTATCTGGCAGAACCGTTGGTTTCGGCCGACGGCGAAGTCATTTACGACGCCAAAGAGCAGATGACCAAAGAGAAGGTCGATCGTTTGAAGGAATTGAAATTTTTTGAAAGCGGCGCGCACGTCTATCATCTTCCGATCAACGAAGCATTGGACGATCACGACACCGTCAATATCGTCAAAGTTTACGCGGACGAGAAGATGGAAAGAATCGTCAACATCATCGGCACCGATTTGAACATCGACGTCAATTACGTCACCATCGCGGATATGTACGCGTGTTTCTCCTATTATATGAATATCATCGAGGGCATCGGCAATGTCGACGACATCGATCACCTCGGCAACCGTCGCGTTCGTTGCGTCGGAGAATTGATTCAAAATCAGTTCCGCATCGGCCTTTCCCGTATGGAAAGAACCGTCAAGGAGAAGATGTCTCTGGCTACGGAAGGCGTGATTACTCCGCAGAACCTGACGAATATCCGTCCTTTGGTCGCTTCGATCAGAGAATTCTTCGCTTCCAGCCAATTGTCTCAGTTTATGGATCAGGTCAATCCTCTCGCGGAATTGGCCAACAAACGGAGATTATCGGCTCTGGGTCCCGGCGGTTTGACCCGAGATCGCGCTTCGTTCGAAGTTCGGGATGTTCACCACTCCCATTACGGAAGAATTTGCCCGATCGAAACTCCGGAAGGACAGAACATCGGTTTGATTAACAATTTGGCCAGTTACGCCAAAGTGAATAAGTACGGATTTATCGAAACGCCGTATCGAAAAGTGGTCCGAAAAGTGGTCGACGGAAAAATCGTGCCTTACGTTACCGAAGAGACCGAATATCTTTCCGCGGACGGAGAAATCAACCACTATATCGCGTCCAGCGACATTCGCTTGGGACCGGATAACGAAATTCTCGATTCCCACGTCATTTCGCGACACAACGGCGATAACGTTCTGGCGCAGAAAGAAGAGATCGACTATGTCGACGTCTCTCCGAAACAGATCGTTTCCATCGCTTCGGCGTGTATTCCTTTCTTGGAAAACGACGACACGCACCGCGCTTTGATGGGGGCGAATATGCAACGTCAAGCGCTTCCTTTGCTGAAACCTCATTCTCCTTTCGTGGGTACGGGGTTGGAACACAACATCGCGAAAGATTCGGGTTCGGCGATCGTTTCGAAAACCGACGGCGTTGTCAAATACGTCGATTCGCGACATATCGTCGTGGAAGACAGCCAGACAAAGGTCAACAAGAGTTACATTTTACAGAAATTCGCCCGTTCCAACGCGGGAACCTGCATCAATCAGGTGCCGATCGTCAAAATCGGCGACAAGGTCGAAGTCGGTCAGATACTGGCCGATGGTCCGGCAATGGAAAACGGCGATCTGGCATTGGGACAGAACGTCACCGTCGCGTTTATGACGTGGCACGGTTACAATTACGAAGACGCCGTCATCATGTCGGAGCGGCTCGTCAAGGACGACGTATACACTTCGATTCACATCGAAGAGTATTCTTTGGAATGCCGTACGACCAAACTCGGCAACGAAGAGATCACCCGAGATATTCCGAACGTCAGCGAAGAAGCGAAAGCCAATCTTGACGAAGACGGAATCATCATTCCGGGCGCGGAAGTGAAAGAAGACGATATTTTGGTCGGAAAAATCACCCCGAAAGGGCTGACCGAGCCGACCCCGGAAGAAAAACTTCTGATGGCGATCTTCGCGGAAAAGACCAAAGACGGGAAAGACACTTCCCTGAGGGTTCCTCACGGCGGCGCGGGCATCGTTCTCGATGTCAAACGTTTCAAACGCGAAGAAGGCGCCGAATTGGCGGCGGGAGTCAACGAAGTCGTCAAGGTCTTCATCGCGCAGAAGAGAAAGATTTCCGAAGGAGACAAGATGTCGGGACGCCACGGCAACAAGGGCGTCATTTCCCGTATTCTTCCGGAAGAAGATATGCCGTATCTGCCGGACGGTACGCCGGTTGACATCATGCTCAACCCGTTGGGCGTTCCTTCCCGTATGAACATCGGTCAGATTTTGGAACTGCATTTAGGTATGGCTTGCAAGAAACTCGGATTGAAGATCGCCACGCCGGTTTTCGACGGAATCAGCAACGACGAAATTTTCGATTTGATGGATAAAGCCGGAATGGACAAGGACGGAAAAACCGTGCTGTACGACGGCCGTACCGGCGAAAGATTCGACGAAAGAATCTCCGTCGGCGTGATGTATATGATCAAACTGGTTCACATGGTCGACGACAAACTTCACGCGCGTTCCACCGGACCTTATTCCTTGGTCACTCAGCAACCTCTGGGCGGCAAAGCGCAGAACGGCGGACAGCGGTTCGGAGAAATGGAAGTCTGGGCCTTGGAAGCCTACGGTGCGGCGCACATCTTGCAGGAAATCATCACGATCAAATCGGACGATATGGTCGGGCGTGCGAAGACCTACGAAGCCATCATCAAACAACAGCCGATTCCGAAATCCGGAATGCCTGAGGCGTTCCGCGTCTTGCAGAAAGAATTGCAGGCTTTGGCCATCGACGTCAAGCTGCTGGACGATCAGATGAACGAAATCGACAGTTCCAATATTTCCAAAGAAAACGAAAAAGAAACTCGTAAAATTTCCAATGAAGTGAGAGATATCACCAATCGGATCGAAGTGGATCTCAACGAGAACAATGAGGATTAAGGAGGCGAAATCGTACTATGTTCAATGTAAATAAGATCGCCGCGGTACAAGTCGGCCTTGCCTCTCCGGAGAAGATCAGACAATGGTCTCACGGGGAAGTGAAGAAGCCGGAAACCATCAACTATCGCAGCCAAAAGCCGGAAATGGACGGCCTCTATTGCGAAAGAATTTTCGGACCGAGCAAAGATTACGAATGCCATTGCGGAAAGTATAAAAAAATCCGATTCAAAGATATTATCTGCGAAAAGTGCGGCGTCGAAGTCACTACAAAGGCGGTTCGCCGCGAGAGAATGGGGCATATCGAACTCTGTTCTCCTTGCGCGCACATTTGGTATCTGAAAGGGATTCCTTCCCGCATGGGTCTCGTGCTGGACATTCTTCCGAAACAACTGGAAGAGGTCATCTATTTCGTTTCGCATATCTGTCTGAATCCGGGTACTTCTTCGATTCTGAAATACCGGGAAGTTCTCGACGAAAAGACCTGCCGTATCGAATTCGTGTCGGCGATCAAGGAAATCAAAGAAACCAAACTCGATCCGTCTTCTTACGATTACACGAAAGCGGACGAATTGATTCAGCGGCTCGAAAATCCGCAGGAAACGTTCAATTTCACTTCTACGAGCAATTTCATCTCCAAATACACCGGCGCGGAATTCGGTTCCGGCGCGGAAGCGGTCAAGCGATTGCTCACCGAAGTCGATTTGGACAAAGATTTCGAAGAAATTCAAAACGAAATCAAAGACGCTTCCGGACAGAAGAGGCAAAAACTCTATAAACGTCTGGAATGCATCGAAGCGTTCAAAAATTCGGCGAATCGTCCGGAATGGATGGTTCTCGACGCTCTTCCGGTCATTCCGCCGGATCTGAGACCGATGCTTCAACTCGACGGAGGGCGTTTCGCCACCAGCGATCTCAACGACCTCTATCGGAGAGTAATTACCAGAAATACGCGTTTAAAACGCGAAATCGATATGAATGCTCCGGACGTCATTCTGATGAACGAAAAGAGAATGTTGCAGGAAGCCGTCGACGCTTTAATCGACAACGGAAGAAGAACCAAACCGGTAACCGGTCCGGGAGGAAGAGCCTTGAAGTCGCTCTCGTCCACGCTGAAAGGAAAGCAGGGCCGTTTCCGTCAGAATCTTTTGGGTAAGCGCGTCGACTATTCGGGACGTTCGGTTATCGCCGTCGGTCCGTCTTTGAAAATGTATCAATGCGGAATTCCGAGAGAAATGGCGGTTCAGTTATTCCGACCTTTCATCGCCGCGATTATGATCAAAGACGGCATCGCCAACAGCCATAAACAGGCGAACAAAATGATCGATCATTACGACGCAAAGGTTCTCGACATCGTCGAAAAGGTAGTCAAGGAACACCCTGTTCTCCTGAACCGTGCGCCTACTCTGCATCGTCTGGGCATTCAGGCGTTCAAACCGGTACTCGTCAACGGGCGGGCGATCCGTCTGCACCCTCTGGTTTGCGCCGGATTCAACGCCGACTTCGACGGCGACCAAATGGCGGTTCACGTGCCGTTATCCTATGCCGCGCAGCAGGAAGCTTCGGACTTGATGATGGCCAACCACAACATTTTGGGACCGAAAGACGGCAAACCGATCGTTACTCCGTCTCAGGATATGGTTTTGGGAAACTATTATCTGACCATCGAAAAATCGGCGGCCGATTTCCTCGACCATGCGAAAGATTGCTATGATCGCGGAGATCAAGTCGAAGGCGATCTTTATACCGGTTATGCCCAAATGGAAGGCGCGGTGTATCGCAACATCGACGAGGTGATGACGGCTTATCACACCCATAAAATCAGCCTCCACAATCGAATCGCGATCAGAGGTTCGGTGATGGGGAAAAGCGGATTTACCGAAGAAATGAACCGGTCTTATCTGATTACGACGGTGGGAAAAATCATCTTCAACGGCATTTTTCCGGAGGATTTCCCGTATCTCAACGATACCAGCAAAGAAAATCTGTTGTCGGATCAGATTCGCTTCTTTGTTCCGAGAGGAACCAACATTAAGGAATACATCGCAAATCTGCCTTTGAAGAGTCCTTTTGCCAAAGGGAACATTTCCAAGATCATCAACGAAGTGTTCAACCGTTATCAGGCGGACAAGACTTCGGAAGTTTTGGATAAAATCAAGGATCAGGGATTCGAATATTCCACGATTGCCGGTTTCACCGTTTCGATCAGCGATATTTCGGTCATCGACGGCAAAAACGATTTGATTGCCGAAGGGGACAAGAAAGTCGAAGTCATTCAGAATATGTTTGACAAAGGTCTGTTGACCGATTCGGAGAGACACAAGCAGGTTATCGACGTTTGGTCCAAAGTCAAAGACGACATCGAGAGCATTCTCAAAGATAAAATCGAGAAAGATCGAAAAAATCCGATCTTCATGATCTCCAAATCCGGCGCGCGCGGAAACTCTTCCAACTTCGTACAGTTGTGCGGACTCCGCGGCCTGATGGCGAATCCGTCGGGCGAAACGATCGAACTTCCGATTAAATCCTGCTTCCGGGAAGGACTTTCGGTCAGCGAATTCTTCATTGCCACGCACGGAGCCAGAAAAGGCGGCGCGGATACGGCATTGAAAACCGCCGACTCGGGTTATCTTACCCGAAGACTCGTCGACGTCTCCCACGACGTCATTATCCGCGAAACCGACTGCGGTGCCGATCACGGCTTTGTGGTTTCGGAAATTCGCGATACGAAAAAAGATCAGGTCATCGTGCCGTTCGCCGATCGCTTGATCGGTCGGTACACCGCGAAAGAGGTGGTCGATCCGAATACCGGTGAAGTGATCGTTCCTGAAAACGAAATGATGGACGAAAATGCGGCGAAACGCATCGAAAAAGCCGGCGTGAAACAGGTCGAAATCCGCTCCTTATTCACTTGCGAAACCAAAGACGGCGTCTGCGTCCATTGCTACGGACGGAATCTGGCGACCGGAAGGTTGGTGCAAGTCGGCGAGGCTGTCGGCGTAATGGCCGCGCAGTCGATCGGCGAACCGGGTACTCAATTGACGATGCGTACGTTCCACACCGGCGGCGTTGCCGGCGGCGATATTACGCAAGGTTTGCCGAGAGTCGCCGAATTGTTCGAAGCGCGGAATCCGAAAGGAGAAGCGCTGATCTCGGAGATTTCGGGAAAAATCGTCTCCATTCGCCAAGACGGAGGGCGTTACACGGTCGTCGTCAAAAACGATTTGGAAGAAAAGACGTACACCACGGTTTACAACGCCAAACTGAGAGTCAAAGAGGGCGATACGGTCGTCAACGGTCAGAAAATCACGGAAGGCGCGGTCAACCCGAAAGAGTTGCTGAAAGTTTCCGACGTGACGAAAGTGCAGAATTACATTCTGAAAGAAGTTCAGAAAGTCTATAAAGGAAACGGTATCGACGTCTCCGACAAGCACATCGAGGTCATCGTCAGACAAATGCTCAGGAAGATGCTGATCATCGATTCCGGCGACACTTCGATGCTTCCGGGAACGAAGGTCAACACCGTCCGATTCACAGAGATCAACGAGCAGGCTCTTCTGGATGGAAAACGCCCTGCGGTCGGCACGCCGATCATTTTGGGCATCACGAAAGCGGCTCTGGATACGGAATCGTTCTTGTCCAGCGCTTCGTTCCAAGAAACCACGAAAGTACTCACCGACGCGGCCATCAAAGGCAAGATCGATTATCTGCACGGCTTGAAAGAGAACGTGATGATCGGAAAATTGATTCCTGCCGGCACGGGTTTGCGCGAAGAAACCGAGGAAGAGGAAGAATTGTTCGAAAAGGAAGAAGAATACACTACTCTGCCGATCGCTTCCGAAGAAGAGAAACAGCAGGTCTTCGATTTCAACGCCGATCTGGCGGAATAGCGAAAGGAAAAGATTGCAGAACAACCTGCAATCTTTTTTTCATTCGACGAAAACGGCGATTTGTTTCGGATAACGATTCATCTGACAAGCGGATTTCTTTCTTCTTGAAAGTTGACGTTCTCTTCGGTAAGATTATACCTGTTGCGAGGTATTCAGTATGGAATTCAATGCGAGATTAGGGTGGATCGAAGTCATATGCGGACCGATGTTCGCGGGAAAGAGCGAGGAATTGATTCGGAGAATCAAACGCCTCGAATACGCGAAAAAGAAAGTGGTCGTTTTCAAACCGACGATCGACGACCGATACTCTGCCGACGAGGTGGTTTCCCATAACAAGCGAAAGACAAAATGTTACAACCTGTCGCATAGCAATGAAGTGATGAAATATATCACCGAAGACGTTTATGCGGTGGCTTTCGACGAAGTGCAGTTTATGGACGAGGACATTGTGCAGGTCATCGATCGACTCGCGGAAATGGGGAAGAGGGTCATCTGCGCCGGACTTGACAATGATTTTCGCGGCGAGCCGTTTTCGATTATGCCTCAGTTGCTCTGCAAGGCGGAATACGTCTCGAAATTGACGGCGATCTGCACTTGTTGCGGAGCGAACGCGACGAGAACCCAGCGGATCGTCAACGGAAAACCGGCGTTTTACGAAGATCCGATACTGATCATCGGCGCAAGCGAAACCTATGAACCGCGTTGCCGGCACTGCCATCGTGTTCCCCGAAAAGAAGAATAACTCTATGAAATGCAGAATCGCGCGATTCTGCTTTTTATTTCGAGGTTTCGTCAGTGCGATTCGAATAGAGAAAAGACAGTCGTATGTTTTCGTCGATATATCCGAATCGGCAAAGCACGGGGATGATCGTTCGGAACACCAAATAGAGGACGAGGCTTTGAGGCAGAAGATAGATCAGATTTTTCGGCAATGAATACAACAGCGCGTAAGACGAAAAAGTCGCGCCGAAGGAAGCGGAATCCAAACTTCCCGACATCGCAAAGAGGCGGCACTGCAGGTAAGAACCCAGCAACACGTTCAAGAGCATTCCGACGATGATTCGCGACAAAAGTACCTTTCCGAAACTGATTCGGGTTTTATAAAAGCAAATTCCGTAAGTAAAGGCGGCCAAAGCGGCCTGCACGGTGTAGCCGAAGTAAAACATTCCCTGCTGCGGCGTGATGAAATAGCCGACGATGTCGCTGAGGGTGCCGATAATCAGAGAGACGACAGGACCGTAGATCAGTCCGACGGCGGCGAGAAAGATATAGGCGAGCGAAATCCCGAGATTTCCGAATCCGCTGGGAAGAGAGAAAAACTTCGAAAGAAGAAGAAGAGCGAAGATCATCGCCAATCCCGAAAGGGACTTCGCACTCTTAAAGACATCCAGCGAGGATTTCCAGTAGTCTCTATGAAAAGGCGTATGAAAGAGCCGCACATTGTCCTCGATGTCCGGACGTTCCTTGTCTCGAGAAAAGCTGATGAAAAGGACGGCGAAGAAGGCACCTGCGATCAGCGCAAACCCCCCGCCTGCATAGGGCGAAAAATGATTCTTCAAAACGACGATGTCGCTTTCGTTTTCGAAATTCAAAGTGGCCGTTTCTTCGATATACGCGGTCAATACCGTTCGGATAAAGGTTTTCGCGCGCGTTTCGACGCTCTTTTTGGAGATAAAGAAAAATCGATCGTAATACCTGCTCTTGGTGACGATCGTATAACCCAACTCGTTTTTATTCAGGGAAAAGTCCTTTTTTCGGAGCATTCGGTCGACGTCGACCGATCCGTATCTGTTCAAATCCGAATTGCGAATCTCTTTCAGAAAATCGGCGTCGAGAATTCCGTTCAAATCTCTTTCTCCGTCGTAAGTGAAGTTGACCTCATAATAACTGTTCGAATAATTGCAAAAAGAAGCGATTAAAAAGCCGGAGAGAAAGGCGATTGTCAGAGAAAGCAAGGTGATGACGATCACGGAACGGATTCTCTTTCGGCTCAATGAAATTTTTCCCATAAAAAAGACCTCCTTGGAGAGGTCCGCGAAAGTAATGTCTTCACATTAACAGCGGACGCATTAGAAAACCGCCACAAGGTTCGTCCTGTTTTTTCTTCCCAAAAGCAGGCACTTAACGCTTTCTAACTACTCTGTCTTTAAAAGTATAACCCATTATATGAAAAAAATTAACAAATAAACCGCAAAATCAAAAAAACATTTTTAAAGTCGGGGAAAATGGTGTATTATAGTAAAGACCCTTTAAAAAGGAGGAAAAAATGGAGTACGTCTTAGTTGTCATTTCTGTCTTTCTGATTTTGATTACCCTTTTGCAGGGAGGGAAGACCAACGGTGCTTCGGGGGCGATCACCGGAGGAAGCAAAATGAATATCTTCGCCAAAACCAAGGAGCGGGGTTCGGAGAGGGTTCTCTCGATTCTCACGCTGGTATTGGGCATCGTCTTTTTCCTCTTTACACTGCTGACGAAATATCTCGGTTAAAATAAGGGTTGCAAAACCCTTTTATTTTTGGAAAGAGAGGCGAGAACATGAAAGATCGGATTCGAAATTTGATTGGGAAACATCCTTTGAGCAAGAAAGTGCTTCTTGAATTCTTTTCCGATGCGAAAGAAGCGGAGAAAACGCTCGACGACCTGATCGCCGCAGGAGAAGTCGCGATTCACAAGAACAAACTCTATCTGCCGGAACAGATCGGTTTAAAAAAAGCCCGCATCGTCTCGATCAAAGATCATTTTGCCTTTGCTTCTCTTTCGGACGAAGAAGAAGATGTCTATATCGATCGAGGCGATCTTCACGGGGCGTTTCTGGACGACATCGTCTTCCTGAAAATTCATGGAAGCGCAGGCGAAGTTTTCTCCGTCGTCGAGAAAAGCCGAAAACGGATCGTCGGTGAGGTGGTTTTCCGTCGGGGAAGATTTTACCTCGAAACGAAAGATATCGCTTCCGATGATGTCGAGTTCGTCCTCGATTCCGGCTCGGTAAAGTTTCTCGTAGGTCATATCGTCGTCGGCGTCATCGTCAGGGAAGAAGAAAATCGCTTCTATCTCGACGTCGTCGAGGTGATCGGGCATAAAAACGATCCGGGTACGGATATCGCCCGTATCATTCTCAATCACGGCGCGGACTTGAAATTCGGCGAAGAAGTGATGAATCAAGTTCGGACGATTCCCGACCATGTGGACGAAAGCGAATGGACCGGACGCGTCGATTTCCGCGATCGCCGTATCGTTACGATCGACGGAGAAGACGCCAAAGATTTTGACGACGCCGTCGAAATTCAAAGAACATCGCGCGGCTACGAGATCGGCGTTCATATCGCCGACGTCGCGCATTACGTTCGTTCGGGATCGCCTTTGGACAAAGAAGCTCTTTCGCGAGGGACTTCGATCTACGTAACCGATCGGGTAGTTCCGATGCTGCCATTCGAACTCTCCAACGGTATCTGTTCGCTCAATCCCGACGTCGAGAGACTGGTCACTTCCTGCATTTTCGAAATCGATCCGTACGGCAACGTCTTGAAAAGCAAGATCGTCAAAGGAGTGATCCGTTCTTGCGCTCGGCTGACCTATACTTACGTCAACCGCCTTTTCAATCGCGAGTTGAAAAAGGAAGAGCATCTTTCCGAAGAAATCGATCAAATGCTGTTTCTTCTTCAAGAAGCGGCGAACAAAATCCGCAAAAAAAGGAAACGCGCGGGCGCGATCGATCTGGAATCGACGGAACTGCAATTTCTCTGCACGGCGGAAGGTCAACCTTACGAAGTCGTAAAGAGAAAGCAAGGAAAGGGAGAAGAATTGATCGAAGATCTGATGATCGCGGCCAACGAAATCGTCGCTTCCGAGATTGAAAAACTTCAACTTCCTTTCGCTTACCGCATTCACGAACAACCGAAATCAAAGAAGATGGAAACATTTATGAAGATATCCGCGCATTTAGGCTACAAGTGCGATTTCTCGCCCTTGAGCGTATCGCCGAGAGAATTATCTTCGCATTTGGATAAGATACAGGATAAGGATAAAAAGGAAATTCTTTCGATGATCCTTCTCCGTTCGTTGGCCAAAGCGCGGTATGCTTCGGAGAATTGCGGTCATTTCGGGCTGGCGAGTGAGACATACTGCCATTTCACTTCGCCGATCAGAAGATATCCGGACTTGTGCGTTCATCGCTTGATCGATCGTTATCTGATCCGAAAGGATCAAAGCGTAACCAAAGAATTTTCCGAAGAGATCGCCTTTATATGCGAAACCGCGTCGATAAAAGAACGCCGCGCGATGAGCATCGAAAGAGAAGTCGACGAATTGGAAAGCGCCAAATTCATGGCGGATAAGGTCGGAAACGTCTTTTCGGGAAGAATCAACGGAATGACCGCGAAAGGAATCTTTGTCGAATTGGACAACGGCATCGACGGGTATCTCGATTTCGAGGAGATTGCCGACGATTTTTACGTCTTCGACGAAAGGTACCTCACGGCGGTCGGGAGAAGAACGGGAAGAAAATTTCAGATGGGAGATCATCTTCGCGTCCGTTTGATCCGCGTCGATATCGACAACTATCGAATCGTTTTCTCTTTGATCGACGAGAGAAAAGAGATTACAATAAAAGAAGAAAGCGAAAGAAGGAGAAGAAATGGAAGGAATTAAGATCATCGCCACCAACCGCAAAGCTACTTACGAGTATTTTCTTTCCTCTCCTTTGGAATGCGGAATCGCCTTAAAAGGGACGGAGATCAAGTCGCTGAAAGTCAACGGGGCTTCGCTCGCGGATTCTTATGTCGTCATCAGAAACGGAGAAGCGTTCATTCTCAATATGCACATCAGCGTTTTCAAGGAGGGGAATATTTTTAACCACGATCCTTTGAGAACGCGAAAACTTCTTTTGCACAAAAAAGAGATCTTGAAGTTGTCCCAGAAAGTGAAAGAAAAAGGATTTACTCTGGTCTGCACCAAAGTATATCTGAAAAACGGAAGGGCCAAGGTGGAAATCGCTTTGGCGAAAGGAAAAAAGAATTACGACAAGCGCGAAAGCGAAAAGGAAAAGAGCCGGAAACGGGAAGCGGCGGAAGTCAGGGGATATTGATGTTGGAGACGATCGACAGTTATATTTACACCGGAGTTAGTTTTTCGACGTTTTCCTTTGACGAAGCGTCGTTGCTGTGCGTGAAGTACGCCTTGTCGAAGCTCCGGAAAAAGAAGTATCGGGCCTTGCTGAAAGAAGCATTGATGCGCGCGGAGATTTTTTATCCCGACGAGGAACAAGTCAACTATTTTCTGCACGGCACGTTGAAAGCGTTAAAAGACGCTACGCTCCTTTTGAGTACGGACAAAAAGGAAATCCGCCTGGCCGAAAAATTTTTAGGCAGGGAAGTTCCATATTCCCGATCGTTCAAGATCATCGATCTGTCTTCGGAAATCCGAATGAAGAAAGCCTGTTTCATCGTTCGGGATCAGAAAGAAATTCATCGGTATCGGTACGTGATCGACTATTTCGATCGCTACGCCATCGTCGATCTTCAAAAAATCCGCAAAAGCGAGAACGAACGGACGAACGGCGATACCTTTCTCGACGAAATCAAAATCCGCATTTTGCAGGACAACGATTCCGAAGTGTTTTTCATTTCGGCAGGTATCCTGTCGAACATAGTCGCCGGCTTTCTGTTTTCGTTAAATAAAATGGCGATTCACCTTTAATTAGAGAAGAAAAGAAAAAATGGGTTTATGAAAGCGATTTCATCATTTTTTTGCAAAAAATTGTGATTATTTTCGTTGACATTGAGTAAAAAATAGTGTTTATTGTAGATACGTATATTTTAATTTATATTGAAAGTGCAAGGGGAAAAGCAAGGAATTCTACCATTTTTTGACACTTTTGACATAAATATAATGTATGTAACTCAAGAAAAGGAGGAAATTATGAAAAACACTAAAAAAATCTTTTTAGTAGCAGCGCTCCTGTCGCTTACCGCGTTGGCGGGTTGCACTTCTAAAAAGACGAATTCTAGTAACGGAGGCGTTTCATCGAATGTGGGTTCCGGTTCCAGTTCGTCGGTAACGGATACTGACAAGAACCCTTTCGAAGTGGCGAATTACGCTAACGGCGCAAAATCCTATGTCGCCGCCAGTTACGAAGAAAGAACCGAGATTCTCGGCTTGCTCGAATCTTATGCAGTCAAGCACAATCTTACCGGTATGACGATGTATGAAAACGGCGGGTACGTGATGTACGATACTTCCGTCGTCAAAGGAACCAATACCTATATTCCGGGTTACGGATTCGGTATCGTTTCCGAAGGTTACGTCAACGCTGACCTGTCTTACGAAGCGAATGCGAATTGGAAAAGATACTATCATACCTATGAAGCGTCCGATCCGAAGACCATCAACTACCAAAACGACAAAGGTTCGGTCGTCGGCGATTTGATCGGATATGTTTCCGGTTCTTATTGGACGACTCAGATGAACGAATTCAAAGACGGCTATGAATGGGTCGGACAATTGGCTAAGAGCGAAAGACCGATTGCAGTCAACGCCGATGAAAACGGATTGGCGACGACTTACAAACTCGAAGTAAAAGTCGGCAGCGAAGCCAAATACAAAACGGGTAGCACCAACGCCAGTTTAAGTGCCTATAACGGCAGAGAAGTGGCTCTGGAAGACTACGTTACGCCGTATAAGATTTACTACACTTCGGCTTACGGTATGGCCAGAGGAAGCGAAAATCTTTCCGGCGCGGGATCGATCAAAGGATCGGCGACGTACTACAATGCCTCTGCCAAAGGTTACGATGCTTCCGCTTGGGAAAAGATCGGTATCAAAACTTCTGTGGAAGACGGAAAATCTTATCTCGAATTTACTTTCAATGTTCCTTGCAACCAATTCTATGCGATGTATTATCTCTCGTCTCCGATGTTCGCACCGGTACCTGCGGAGTTCATCGAAACGTTAGGCGGCGGCGATTTCGCCGAAGGCGTCAAAGCGTGGGGCAACTACACCGATGCCGGTTTGACTCCGGTCGACACTTGGCTCTCCACCGGACCGTACTACATCGAAGCGTGGACTTTCGATCAGGAAATCGTTTTCGGCAAAAACGATCTATTCGTTCCTTATGACGAAGACAGATTCAAGATGGCCGGCGTTCACTTCAAAATCTTGAAAGCGGTGAACGAAAATCCGAACGCGGCATTCGAGGAATTTTTGGCCGGACACCTGCACGGTTCCTCGATTCCGTCTCTGTTCTTGGATGGTTATCGCAATGACCCGAGAACGACCCGTACCATCGGCGATTCGACGTTCAAACTGAATTTCAACACCTGCACTCAGGAAAGATGGGAAGAATTGTTCGGCGTCAACGGAACGATCGCGCAGACGGCTACCGCGAATTACTGGGAATGCGAACCGGCGATGTCCAATTCGGATTTCCTCGCAGGTATCAACTACGCGTTTAACCGTCAGGCGTTTGCGGATAAATACGGAAGATCTCCGTCCGCTAACTATTTCGGTTCGGGATACCTGTCCAATCCGGAAGAAGGTATTGTCTACAACAATACGCAAGCGCATAAAGATGCGGTAGCAACCGCGCAGGAAGGAACTGCTTACGGTTACAACCTCGAATTTGCGAAAGCCTCTTTCAAAAAGGCTAGTGAAGATCTAATCGCCTCCGGCGTTTACAAAGCCGGCGATACGATTCATCTCGAAATCGCTTGGCAGACTGCGGCGGACGAAACTCAATACCACGCCGACGTCAAATCCAATTTGGAAGATGCGTTCAATGCTTGCGGCGGCGGCTTGACTCTCCAAGTCGACTTCTGGGCAGGAACGGTTTGGTCTGATGTTTACTACAAGAAGATGATGGTCGGTCAGTTCGATATCGGATTCGGCAGCGTTTCCGGCAATACGTTGAACCCTCTCAACTTCTTGGAAGTCTTGAAGAGCGATAACTCTGCCGGATTTACCCTCAACTGGGGCGCGGATACCAACGTGGTTTCCGAAGACCTCTACTACGACGGCTGCTACTGGTCTTTCGATTCTCTGTGGCAGGCGGCCGATACCGGCGCTTATCTGGTCGACGGAAAAGTTTCGCCATTGTTCACTCTGAATGACGACGTATTGTCCGCTGACAACTTCGTTCTCAACGATGACGGAAGCGCGACGGCGACACTCTCGATCGATTTGGTCAATCACACGAACGCGACTGCGGAAATCACCTATATCGAACTTTTCGCGGCAGTCGGAGTCAATGATGAAGGCACTGATGCGGTTTATGATTATGACGAAGTGGAATTCGTAGTTTCCGAAGACGGAAAAACGCTGACGATTACCATTTCGGCAGAATTGGTTGAAAAATACCAGACGGTTCTCGTCATCGACGGCGAATGCTACAATTTCAGTTTCGATATCTATGTGACTTCCAACGTCCACGGAATCGAAGCGGAAACGATCAGTTCGGCGATGATTTACGAAGAGGGCGTGTTCCCTGTCTTACCGTCGACAGACGCTGAATAAAACGGCAACCGAATAGAAAATGTTATATGGCTTGGGGGAGGATTGTCCTCTCTCGGCCATATAAATTTCTTTTTTTAATATCTATTTTTTGAATACATACTAAAAAAAGAAAGATGCAGACGAGAGGAGGGACACGTTATGTGGAAATATGTTCTGAAAAGAATAGGTCTTGCCGTAGTTACAGCGTTTATCATTCTGTCGATTACATTTTTATTGATGAAACTTTTACCGTTCCAGAAACCGATCGGAACGGACAGCGAAAAGTTCTCTTACTATGCCCGACAAGTTTATCTGGGCTACGTCTACGACTTTAATACGCTCCAAGCCGCTTTGGGCGAACCGCTTTGGTCGTATAAGGATGCCGCGAATCAATGGCACTATTACTACGAGGTTCCGGCGATGACGCAATATTTCCGTTGGTTGGGAAATATTTTTACGCGTTGGGACTGGGGAACTTCGATCGTGATTTCACCGAACCTTTCCGCGATTACGATCATCGGGCAAAGACTGCCTGTTTCGATGACGTTGAATATCATTTCGACTATTGTCGCGGTGCCGCTTGGAATTGTTTTGGGGATCATCGCCGCATTGAATAAAAATAAAGCGACCGACCACGTGATCTCGACGGTCGTCATGGTTTTAATCTCGATCCCGTCTTTTATTTTGATCACGTTTTTATTGTATTTCCTGTGCTACAAAACCGGTTGGCTTCCGAGCAAATGGCCGTCTCCGACTGCTCCTTTGGGATACAAAGTCGCGGCTTACATCATTCCGGTTCTTTCGCTTTCTCTGGGTTCGATTGCCGGCTATTGCCGATTCACCAGAGCAGAACTTTGCGAAGTGATGGAAAGCGATTATCTGCTTTTGGCACGAACCAAAGGATTGACGAAACGGCAGGCGATTTTACGACACGCGCTACGAAACGCAATGGTGCCGATCGTGCCTTCGATTCTGGCGGAATTTCTTTCGATTATGGGCGGATCGATGATTCTGGAAAACCTTTACGGAATTCCGGGTATCGGTTCTCTGTTCATCGAAGCGCTGAACATCAACAATCCGGATTACAACGTCCTTTTCGTCGATATGGCCGTGTTTACGACCTTCGGTCTTTTAGCGGGCGTATTGCTCGATATTTCCTACGGATTTATCGATCCGAGAATCAGAATGGGGGCGAAAAAATAAGATGAAGAAGAAGACAACCCATGACGCCAAGGGCGTCGAATTCGAAATTACCGCGAGCGATTTCGAATTTGTCCAGAAGGACGCGAAAATTCACGATGTCAAATTCGAAACGAAAGCGACTACGTTTGCCAAAGACGCTTTCAAACGGTTCTGCAAGAACAAATCTTCGGTCGTCGCGGCAATCATCATCGGCGTTATCGCCGTTCTCGCGGTATTCGTTCCGGTATTAAGCAGCGCGAACGTCGAAAAGAACATTCCCGAACAGGGGTACCTCTATCCGAAAATTTTCAAGACGGGAACGGGATTTTGGGACGGAACAAAGAAATTCGAAAACATACTCTACGATTATTCGATCGACGCGCCGGCAGGATTCAAGGCCAACGCCGTCGTCAAGATCACCGATCGGAAAGACGATTATACCAATCTGCCGAGCCAGTATGCGGAGGGCGGATATCTGAAATTCGTCTCCGAAACGGGAAACGGAACGAAATACATCTACAATTACACGGGATTTCCTTTGAATTCCGAGGACAATACCACATTGAAAATCACCTTCGGCGATACGGATAACCTGAACGGAAAACTGGGGGATTATCAGATTTATCTGGCTTCGACCAGTTCCAGAACGTCGGGACGGCGGTACGCTCTGACGGAAATGACTTCCTCTTATGACGAATTCACGATCAACCTGAGTTCGTATTTGAGCGAGAATAACATCGCCGATTTTGAAAAAGCCTATATTCAAATCGAAATCAATCAGTCTCCGGACTACGAAAAATACATTCTGATGAAATCAATCGAGATTGATACCGATTCGACCGACGAAAGCGTCGTATCGCTGTTGGACGAAATATCGATGACCGATGCGAATGCGCAATGCTTGATCGCCGCGGGCGAAAACGGAAAATTCTCCAACGATTATTGGCGCTGCTCGGGCAGAACGGAAGTATATCAGGCCGTCATCTCGCGTGTTTCGTTTATTTACGACTATTACGAAGCGAAATTGGGTATGCAATACAATTTCGAAATCGGAAGAAGTCTGCTCGATACTTACATTGCCAACGGGTGGTGTTCCTACGATTACGAAGCAGGACCTTCTTCGTTCGTGAAGTTGAGTCCGAAATGTCCGATCGAAACGATCCACGAAGAAAAAATTCAGGTCAACGATACCTTTACCGCGTACAATTATATCTGCGACGTGGTATATTACCGGTATCTCGGATATAATTCGATGCCGAGTTTCATCTTCGGGACGGACGCTTCCGGCCGCGATTTGTTCACATACTCGTTCAAGGCGTTGAGAAGTTCTTTGCTTCTGGCGATTATCGTTAGCGCGATCAACTTCATCATCGGTTTGGTATGGGGGGCGATTTCCGGCTATTTCGGAGGCAACGTCGATCTTTTTATGGAACGGTTCTGCGATATTCTCGGCGGCGTTCCGTTCGTCGTCGTGATTACGCTGACGATTCTGCTTTTGGGAAACAATATCGGTACGTTCGCCATCGCCCTGTGTTTGACGGGTTGGATGGGGACGGCGGCGCGAACGCGTACGCAATTCTATCGTTTCAAAGGTCGGGAATACATTCTTGCGGCGCGAACGTTGGGGGCTTCCGACACGCGGTTGATTTTCAAGCATATTCTTCCGAATTCGCTGGGGACAATCGTTACTTCGGCCGTCTTGATGATTCCGAGCGTGATTTTCTCGGAAGCGACGATTGCTTATTTGGGATTGGGGCTGAAAGGCGTCAAGTCGTTCGGCGTTCTGCTTTCGGAGAATCAAGTGTATTACAGCACGTATCCGATGCTGATCATCTTCCCTTCTATCATCATCTCTTTGTTGATGATTTCGTTCAATTTATTCGGCAACGGTCTCAGAGACGCGTTGAACCCTTCGCTGAAAGGAAGTGATTAGCGGTGGAAAAGGACAATAAAATCCTGTCGGTCGAGAATCTGACGATCAGTTTCCGAACCGATCACGGCATTCTTCACGCCGTCAGAGACGTTTCTTTCGACCTTTCTCCGGACGAAACGCTTTGTATCGTCGGCGAGTCGGGATCGGGAAAATCCGTAACTTCCAAAGCGATCATGGGAATTCTGGCCAATAATGCGATTATCGAAGGCGGGAAGATCATGTATCAGGGAGAGAATCTTCTCGAAGTTTCCGAAGAGGAATTTCACCGGATTCGCGGTCACAAGATCGGAATGATCTTTCAGGATCCTCTGTCTTCGCTGAATCCGATCGTTCGAATCGGCAAGCAGATTACCGAAGCGATGCTCATCAATTCCAACAAACTCAAAATTCTTTACGAGAATCTAATCTCCGACGAACTGGTCGAATACAAAAACTCGTTTGCCAAAAGAAACAGTGTGATTCAAAGCGCGAAGAACGCCTTGAACGCGTTCGTCGAAGAAAGCAAAAAGAAACTCAAAGACACCTCTCTTTCCAAAGAGGAAAAGGACAATATTCGCGCGGAAATACGCCGGAAGAAAAAAGAATTCTCCTCTTTCAAGCGCGAAAAAATCAAGGAGCATAAGGCAATTGCCGTTCCGTTGAAAAACGCCTTGAACCGAAAGAAAAAAGAAGCCAAATCCGAAGTCAAAAAATACAAGACGAAAGTCCTTTCGGAACGCGATGCGAAAATTCGGGAAATCCGCCGGAAAATGGATTCGGCTTCACCGGAAGAAAAGAAAAATCTGGAACGGGAAATCAAGACGATCCGTCTGGAATGCACCAATCAGTTGAAAATCACCCGCGCGGAAGCGAAGCGGAGAGCGTTGGAAATCATGCGCGAGGTCGGCATTCCGATGCCGGAGAAACGATATCGTCAGTATCCTTTCGAGTTTTCCGGAGGAATGAGGCAGAGAATCGTGATCGCGATCGCTCTGACGGCTTCACCGGAAATCTTGATCTGCGACGAACCTACCACCGCGTTGGATGTCACGATTCAGGCTCAGATTCTGGAACTGATCAAAAAGATACAGCGCGAAAAACATATTGCCTGCATTTTCATCACGCACGATTTGGGCGTCGTCGCCAATATGGCCGACCGCATCGCCGTGATGTACGCCGGAAAGATCGTCGAATACGGACGCTCGGAAGAGATTTTCTTCGAGCCGAAGCACCCTTATACGTGGGCTTTGCTGTCTTCCATTCCGGATGTAGACAGCAAAGAGCGGTTGGAAGCCATTCCGGGTACGCCGCCGAATATGATCTATCCGCCGAAAGGGGACGCTTTCGCTTTGAGAAGCCGTTACGCGATGAAGATCGACTTCGAAAAAGAACCGCCGTTCTTCAAAGTATCGGATACCCATTTCGCGGCTACGTGGTTACTCCACGAAGACGCACCGAAAGTGGAAATGCCGAAGATCGTATCCGAAAGAATACGATTGGCTTTGCAAGCGAAAAATGCCGTCAAAAGCGAGGAGGTGATTTCCGATGAGCAATAAACGCAAGGACGGAGATTTCAATCTCGACGAGGAATTGCGCAGCAATATCGTCGCCAGCGAAGAAGGTTCTCCTTTGGCCAACGACGATTACGAAGAAGTCGTATCCTTCGAAGAGGGATTGGAAAAATCCAAAAAGACGATGGAGAGCAAATACGGGATTCATCCTCATTTAAAGAGAAAGCAGGATTTGATGAACAGCGATATCCTGCTCTCGGTGAGAAATCTAAAACAATTTTTCTTCTTCGGCGCGGGAATCAACAAGTCGAAACTGAAAGCGGTCAGCAATATCTCTTTCGACGTTCATTCGGGAGAATGTTTCGGCATCGTCGGAGAATCCGGATGCGGGAAAACGACCACAGGGCGTTCGATCATCAAATTGTACGACATCACTTCCGGTTCGATTTACTATCGGGGTTACCGCATTTCGGCAGGTAAGCGATGGAACGAGAAAGAAATCAAATTCACGCGCCTTCGTTTGAAACAAAAGCTTTCCGAATTATCCAAAAAGCAAAATCAATTGATCGGAGAACTTCATTCGGACGATGCGGATTACGAGAACAAGGTGAAAGAAATCAAAGAGTCCATTCATTACGAGAAAATGGCGGCGAAGAAATTTGCCGATGACATCGTAAAAACGCAGAAAAGGAAAATCGCGCAGATTCAATTCGACAACAGGCATACGCCGAGAAAACTGGTCAATGAGATTCAGATGATCTTTCAGGATCCGGTGGATTCTCTTGATCCGAGAATGACGGTCGAAGACATCATTCAGGAAGGATTGAAGATTCAGGGATTCCGAAACAAGGAAGCCAATCACCGAAAGGTGGTCGAAATGCTTGAAAAAGTCGGTCTTGTCGGCGAACACGCTTCGCGTTATCCACATGAATTCTCCGGCGGTCAACGGCAGAGAATCGGCATTGCGCGAGCCTTGATCATGAATCCGAAACTGCTGATCTGCGACGAACCGATCAGCGCATTGGACGTCTCTATCCGCGCGCAGATCATCAACTTGTTGAACGATTTGAAAGATGAAATGGGATTGACGATCATCTTTATCGCGCACGATCTCTCGGTCGTCAAATATTTCTGCGATCGGATCGCCGTGATGTATTTCGGCAAGATCGTTGAATTGGCTTCAAGCGACGAATTGTTCAAGAATCCGTTGCACCCGTATACGAAGTCTCTGCTTTCGGCGATTCCGAAACCGAATCCTCTGACGGAGAAAAATCGGAAGAGAATCGTCTACAAACCGAACGAAGTACACGATTATTCTGTCGATAAACCGTCGATGAAAGAGATCAAAGAAGGTCATTTCATCTACTGCAACGAAAAGGAATTCGAAGAATATCGGAAAGTACTCAAATAGATTTCGAAAGAAAGCGCCGTCGTAAGGCAAGTCCTCATGAGGATAATCAACGAAATCCGAGAGGAATGCCGATGGAAAGGAACAAACAAGAAAAATGCAATAAGGACGGAAAATCCGCGTTGCATTTTTTTGCTTCCGTTTACAGAATATATCGGTTGTCAAATTCCGATTTTTCGAAAGAAAAGAATGTGGAATTAAGAAATAAGCGGTGAAAGAATAAAAAACCTTCACGAGATCATATGAAACCTATGGTTAATAGCTTTGGGCTTGCCAAAATGAAAAGTTAATAATAACTGCGAAAGATCGTGATTGAGTAGATATTTTACTTTAATATGCAACGAAACACTTTTTGCTATTTTTAAAAAACTGTTTCGTAAAACGATACAAAATAACGATAGCGATTTAATTAAGATAATTACCGGCGTAAGAAGATGCGGAAAATCAGTAATATTAGAAACCATAATAAATGAAATAAAAATAAAAACAGATAATATCATCTATTTAAACTTTGAAAAGGTTCGCGGATATCTAAAACAAATTTACGAATCTGCAAGAGTTAACACCGACATTCTGCACGCCTTATTGATCGTATCTTTATCTGCGAAAGAACGACGATTTTATTTGCGTTTTCAGCAGAAAATCAACAGAACGGAAGCGACGATAAGAGAGAAGAAGCCGACGGTAAAGTAAGGAATGAAGACAAAAGGATTGCTCTTGCGCTTTTCGGCTTTCATTTCGGAAAATTCTTGCAACGTCGGTTTATGACCCTCGGCATCTCTTTTGGCAAACATACACGAGAAGATGTCGAATCCCCCGAAGTAATTGACGACCGAAAGACCGCCGCCGCAGATCAAAAGCAATCCGGCGATAAAGAAACCATCGGAATACGTTTGAAGAGAAGAAAACTTTCCCGCGGTCAATAATTTCAAAAGAACGATCAGCAAAGCGAAAACCGCGGAAATCGCATATCGGGTTCGGGAGTGAAAAAAAACGCGTTTCATAAAATCACCTCGTCGTTAAAAATATTATATCCGATATGTGATTTCTCGAAAAGGAATTTCGTCGAAAAGAAGTTCTTCAAAATCGGCGAGAAATAACATTTTATTTTGGACAAGCAAATATATTTTGATATAATGAATTCGGGTGAATATCAATATGAAAAAGAAAATCGGAATCATAGTAGTTCTTTTGGCGGAAGTCGTCTTTTTAATCCTTTACGGTCTGTACCCGTCTGCGGGAGAACCTTCGTTTCTTCGACCGATCGCTTTGGTCGGCGATTATTTTTCGGATACGATTCTGAAAACGATTGCCTCATGGCTGTATCTTTCCGATTGGAATTTCGGAAAATTAGTCGCGTTTCTCGCTTTAAACGTCGCATTTATCGTCGTTTACTATGCGATTTTCTGCTCCATCGGCGCGATTGTCAAGGCGTCGAGAAAAAAGAAGATCGCCCGCGTGGTGAAGTGCCATTACGTGCTGAGCGAGGCGGAAGAAGATAAATTCGATCATCGTCGCTTTATGAAAAAATTCCCCGTCAAGAGAGTGCTCTCTCTTCTGATTCCTTTGATTTTCATCGCCGTTTTCGTTTTGACAAGATACGACGCCGTGGCGGGTTCAACGATCGGCGCGAATGTGAAAGGAACGTGGAGCGTTTATTCGGATTACATCGAAGGCATGATCAAGGGAATCTTCAACGGAGATGCTTCGGCCATCGACGGATATCTGAAAATTTTTACCAACGCTTCGGGATTCGGTTATATCGATTTGATCAATAAAATCCCCGAAAATTTCGTTTGGGTAGAATACGTGATTTTACCTGTCCTCTCCGTGTTGATTTTGACGATTTGGTATGGCGTCTTTTCTTTGCTCAATCTCCTGTTCAGAAAGACCAGAGCGAAAAGAAAGGCGAAACGCGCGAAGAATCGGTATATTTTCAAAAAAGACTATCAGGAATACAAAGTTCGCACGCGCCACGCGAAAGAATATTCGTCGAAAAGCGAACAATTCATGTATATGGTGGAATCCGACAACGAAGATACTCAGAAAATCGCCAAAGTCAATTCGATCGATCCTTTTGTCCGCGACGATAAGAAGCCGGCGGATTATTACGATGATTTGGGAACCGGAGTTCGCGATTTAGGAGTCGGAGAAGTGGAAGAAGAACCTTTGGACAAAGCGATCACGGAAAGAGAGGTCCGCTATATTTCCGATAAGGATTTCGATATCACTTTGGAAGAAGAACCGGTTATCGAAGTGGTGGAGGAAGACGGCATCGATCAGTTGAAACAGCAATGGAGAGAGGACGAGTTGTATTACGAGAAGTATCAAGTCGACGATATCGAATTGAAAACCGTCGAAGAGTACACCAAAGATAGTTATCTCATCAACGAATACGTTTCCGGCATCAAGAGCGGAACTTCCGATGAAAAATCCGAAGAAACGCCTCTTCCTGTCGAAGAGAAAACAGCACCGGAAACCGAGGAGGTTATCGAAGAAAAACCAACGGAGGAGAAAAAAGAGGAAAAGCCGAAAGAAGATCGGAACGATCTTTCTCCTTTGGAACGATACCGATTGCAGAAAAAACTGGAAAAAGAACGACAGGAGGCCGAGCGGAGAGCCTTAGAAGCCGAACGACAGGCGATGATCGACAACGGGACGTTGACCGAAGAGAACGATCCTTTCCGGAATTCCCGAATACTGGGCGCCCGAAGCGGGAAAGTGGAGGCTAAAGTACCGACGCACAAAGAACAAGAAGCCGAACGGCAGGCTCGACTGCAAAAGCAAAGAGAAGCCCGTGCCGCGAGAAAAGCCGAAAGAGAAAAGGCTTTGCAGAATAAAAAAACGGCGAAGAAGTGAGCAAAATGAAAAACCGATGAATTTCATCGGTTTTTTTGTTAAATATTTTCCTGATAGGTACCGCTTATATCGGTGAATTCGATATAGAGAATGTAAACCGCCATAATCAGGGTATGCTTTTTGGCTTTTTCTTCGTAAAGAATCAGATAATCGTCTCCGGCTCCCCAGACCAGACCTTCGAAAATCATATCGTGCCATTGGGCGGAATCGGTAAACGCGCAGTAGACCTTGACTTTTCTGCCGATGTGTCCGTCCATGAATTTCGTCAGGTATTCGTTGGTTAAAATCGGTTCGTATTGGCTTCCCGCATTCGGTTTGTCCGCGTTTTCCTGACGATTGCCGTAAGTCGACGGCGCGGGATTCGGCATATTCGGCGATTGCATACTTGGCGGCGGCGCAAAATTGGCATGATTCATATCGACTCCTTGCGGATAAGGGGCGCCGAAATAATTAGGGGGTGGTTGAATTCGATCCATAAGTAATGTCCTTTCTCTTTAATATATGTCGGAGTATGGGAAAAAAACACAAAATGGTTGACTTTTTTTCCTACGAAGAAGAAAATGATTACGGGTGCTTGATGTGAGCAGGCTGAGATCGCAAGTAGACTTGCGGGACCGTACTTGATCTAGGTAATACTAGCGGAAGAAACTTTTTTTATGCTTTCCTTTTATCGTCCTGGATCACAGGACTTTTTTAATGAGGTGGGAATATGAAAAAAAGTTTTTTTTCGACGAAAGTCATCACGGAAATCGCCGTATTCGCCGCGATCGCTTTCGCCCTTGACGCGCTTCAAGGGGGGATTTTTCGGGGGTTGTTTCCTTCCGGAGGTTCGATCGGCATCGCGATGCTGCCGATTTTGCTGATTTGCTATCGGCGCGGATTCGTCGCCGGAATCATCACTGCGTTTGCGTTGAGTTTCTTGCAAATGCTCGGCGGCGTTTACGCCGTCGCAGACGTATGGTATATGGTTTTCTTGCAGATTTTGCTGGATTACATTCTGGCTTATCCTTGCGTGGCTTTCGCCGGTTTGTTCGTCGGTAAATTTAAAAATTCCGAAGAGAGAAATGCGAAAATTCTCTGGCTATGTATCGGAACGCTCATAGGAGGCGCGTTAAAATTGCTTTGCCATTATCTGGCCGGCGTCATCTTTTGGAGTTCGTCCTGTCCGGAAGGCTTTTTCGGAGGACCGGCGGTATACAGTTTGGTTTACAACGGAGGCTATATGCTTCCGAATATCGTCGTCAACGGATTGCTTCTTGTGCTGATCTTCGTTAAACAACCGAATTTCTTCAATGCAGAAGAATCCCAAGCGGCAAAGGAGGCGGAATAAATGAAAATCGGATTGTTCAAAAAAGGAGCGTTGCTTTTTACCGGATTGAGTTCGCTGGTTTTTTCGCTGGTGTATTTTATCCGCAGCTTTGAAGTTTACGCGGACGAATACGGCACGGATATCTCTTCCAACAGCGACTATCTTGTCGCGATGTTGGTTTCGCTGTGCGTCATCGCTTATGCGGTCTATCTCTTCGCTTCGAAAAAGAAAGAATACCGAAAAATATACGCTTTCTCGGGCGCGTGTGCGACGGCCTTGACATCATTTTATCCTTTGGGCGTCTTTTTCAAAGCGATGAATAAGGGAAAAGATTTCGCCGTTTATCAGTCTTATCTCTATTTAGGCATCGTCTCTCTCTTTCTCCTGATTTATTTTGTCTTGGTCGGGTTGGAAAGCGCAAAAGAGACAAAGTAGTGCTTTTCCGTCTGAAATCGTTTTGTT
This sequence comes from Bacilli bacterium, assembly GCA_048359995.1. Lineage (GTDB taxonomy): Bacteria > Bacillota_I > Bacilli_A > RFN20 > CAG-449 > UBA3210. The sequence goes on from DBGCPK010000005.1 coordinate 173,812, forward strand.
TCTTCGGGAAAAAAGGTATAATAAGGGCGGTAGAGGAACAAGCCCCATGGAAGAAAAAAGAGAAACGGAAAATTTAAAAGAAACCGCGCCGGAGAAAGAAGAGAAGATTTTTACCGATGTAAAATCCGAAAACCGAAAACCGGACGGCATCGTCCGATCCGGGGATTTTTATCCTCCTGAACCGGTCGTCTCCAAAGAAAATACTTTGGCGGAAATCAACGAAGAACGCGAACGTTTCTGTCGGTATATGGATCAGCAGGACAAGATCAAAAAAGTCATTCTCTTTTCATTTTTAGGGATCTTTCTTCTTTTGGCGATCGCATTGCTCGTCAACCCGAAATTGACGGGAACGCTGTTCACTCCTTTAATCGCTGTTTTTATCATCTTCTTGTTGGTATCATACTTTCTCGTTCAATCCGTGAAGAAAAAAAAGAGCATTCAGTTCGACGCATATCGTTATAAATATTTTCTCTCTATGGAATCCTATTGCTATTTTCAGTTGGGAATATCCAATTTATCCATGTCCTACAACAGCAAAGTCAAACCGGAAGAAGTTAAAGGGATCGGCTGTTACGAGCGGATCGTCGAAACGCCGTCTCGCGACATCGTCAAAGGGGCAATGTTCGGAGTTGACTTTTCCTGCGCGGAAGTCAAGATCGTGACGGGAGAAAAAGGAAACAAAAAGAATCAAAGCGTTGTTTTTTCGGGAAAACTCTTTCATTTTGATTTGGAAAGCAAAAAAAGCGGAAAGATGTATCTCTACCTGAAAGGTTGCGGGGACGGATTTCCGACCGAGTTGCGGGGAATGGAGGAAGTCGAACTGAAAGATCTGAAAAAAGATTTCAAAGTTTTTTCTTCGTTTGACAATCCCGAGACGATGGTAGGAAAAAAGACCGCCGAGATCTTGAATCGCTTTGCGATTGATAACGCCGTCGAAGATATCATCGTTTCGATTGTGGACAAGGGAATTTACGTCGGACTTTCGCTCACCGACGAATTTATGACGATTCCTTATCGAAACGAAGTGGACAGCCGATGGATCGATCATTTCAAAAACGATTTGGACTCGATGAAAAATCTGATCGCTTCTTTTCTGGGAAACAAAAATTATCGAAAAAAGGAGCAGAAAGAAGAGAATGCCGAATAAGGCGACAAATTCATCATCGAAAACGGATTCGCGCTGTTTCTTCCGCGATAAAGAGGATCTTGGATTTGAATTCGAATGCTCGGATAAATTTCAACCGAAGCAGAGAAGATTATTTAAATGAATCGGGCGATTTGTTATAATCATTGAAACGGAAAGTGCAGGTGATAGTATGGTGAATCGGGATTATGTCGGAAAATGGATTCACGTGCAAAGTTATAAACACGATCGCACATTGCACCGCACATGGGATACGGCGATGGTCGTCGAAGTTACCGACGAATTCATCGTCATCGTTTCGAACTGCACGAAAGTCATCGAAAGCGACGGCAGGAGATGGTACACCAGAGAACCCGCCGTATCGGTCTTTTTTTTCAAGGAATGGTACAACTTGGTCGCAATGTTCAAAAAGAATGCGATCATCTATTATTGCAACATCGCTTCTCCGTCTTTGATCGACAGAGATTGCATCAAATATATCGATTACGATTTGGATTTGAAATTGATGCCGGATAAGAATATCATCGAATTGGATCGAAAGGAATATGAGTATCATCGCAAAAAATACGCATATTCCAGCGATTTGGACATAGTCGTCAAGCACGCGAACGAGAAGTGCAAAGATCTGATGTCGGAGGGAATTTTTCCGTTTGACGACGAGACGATGAGAAAGTATTACGATCGGTTTATCGAAATGAAAGATCAGCAGGAAAATCACCTGCTGGGAGAGAAAAAAGATTGACAACGGCGCGGATTTAGGTAAAATAACTTATATATATTTGAAATCGAAGAGAAGGAAGAGTAAGGATTCGAAGCATTTCAGAGAAACGCCGGTAGGTGAAAGGCGCGATGATCGGATCGAGAATACGCCTTCGAGAGCGGAATCGAACAGAGAGTAGGTTCTGCCGGTTGATACCCGTTATCGTATGAGTCAACGACTCGCTGAGGTCGTTCGCGCGAGCGGACGGCGAAGTAAGGTGGTAACGCGGAATTTTCGCCCTTATATTCGAGGGCGTTTTTTATTGGGAGGACGAAAAATGGGAGTTTACGAGGAATTGCAGGAAAGAGGTTTGATCGCGCAGACGACCGACGAGGAAGAAATCAGAAATTTGGTCAACGCGGGCAAGGCAACTTTTTACATCGGCTTTGATCCGACCGCGGACAGCCTGCACGTCGGACATTTTATGACGTTGGCGTTAATGAAACGCTTGCAGATGGCGGGAAATAAACCGATCGCCGTTATGGGCGGAGGAACCGGACTGATCGGCGATCCGTCCGGAAGGAACGATTTGAGGAAGATGCTGAGCAAGGAAGATATCGCGCACAACATCGCCTGTTTCCGAAAGCAGATGGAAAGGTTTATCGACTTTTCAGACGAAAAAGCGCTTCTTTTGAACAACGCAGACTGGTTGGAAAATCTGAATTACATCGACTTTATCCGCGATATCGGAAGTTGTTTTTCGGTCAACAAGATGTTAGGCGCGGAATGCTATAAGCAGAGAATGGAACGAGGTCTCACTTTTTTGGAATTCAACTATATGATTATGCAATCGTACGATTTCTATTACTTGTTCACTCATTACGGGTGCAACCTCGAATTCGGCGGAGACGATCAATGGTCGAATATGCTGGGCGGCACGGAATTGATTCGGAAGAAGACCGGAAAGGATTCCCACGCGATGACGATCAATCTTTTGCTCAACAGCGAAGGAAAGAAGATGGGAAAAACTTCTTCCGGCGCGGTTTGGCTCGACGAAAACAAGACGACCCCTTACGAATTCTTTCAGTATTGGCGGAATACCGATGACAAGGATGTCATCAAATGTCTGAAAGTTTTGACTTTTGTGCCGATTGAAGACATTAAAGCGATGGAAAACTGGGAGGGTTCTCAATTGAATCGCGCGAAAGAAATTTTAGCGTACGAATTGACCAAATTGATTCACGGAGAAGAAAAAGCGGATCAGGCATTAAACGCTTCGCGCGCTTTATTCGGAAACGGTGAGCAGGCGGAAATTCCGACGGTGTTTTTAGATCTGTCGGAAATCGAAAGCGACGGTCTTGATTTGTGCGATCTTTTGATTCGCTGCGATCTCGCATCTTCCAGAGGAGACGCCAGAAGAAACATCGAGCAAGGCGGAATCAGCATCGACGGAGAAAAAATCACCGATCCGAAGGCGAGAATATCGCCGGATTCGATTGAAAAGACCTTTGTCGTCCGAAAAGGAAAAAAGAGTTTCAAAAAAGTTGCCGCGAAAAAATAAAAAAACCGCAGGCGGTTAGCGCGGTTACTCCATGGGGAGATTCAGAATTTTATTCCACGAATCGATTTCTTCTTGGTCGGGAATGAATACGTATTTGGTGTTGCGATAGAGATCGTGGTAATCCAATCCGTATCCCATAAGAAAGCCTTCGCCGACCTCTTTCCCTGCATAATCCAGTTCAAAAGGCACTTTCCGATTGCATTTTTTGTCTAAAAGCGCGAGGGTGACGATCGATCTCGGTTGATATTTTTTTTGGAGATGATCGACAAGATACACCATCGAAATACCGGAATCGACGATGTCTTCGACGATGATGATATCGCGGTCACGGATATCGAGGGTTACATCGCTTTTCAAAACGACCGTTCCGGTGGATTCGGTGCCGTTGTAACTGCTGACCTGAACGAAATCGTATTGCAAAGGAATGTCGATTTCCTGCACCAAATCCATCAGAAAAGGAACGGCGCCTTTCATTACTCCGACGAGAACGGGAGGGTGATCGTTAAAACGATAACGGGTAGAAATCTGCTGCCCGATGAGTTTGCATATAGAATGAATTTCTTCCTCGGTTAAAACTATTTTTCGCATTTTAATCTCCTTGCTCGGTGATGGATTCATTATATCACAAACGAAAAAATGTGCATCTTTTTTTAAAAAGGTAAAACCAAAAACGGATTGAAAATGCTTACATCGTCGGTTTTCCTTTCGATTTATTGCAATTTTTACTGAAATCTCGTCAATATCCTATTTGTTTACGTTTCAAAATGATGTAAAATACTTGTGGAAAGAGGAAATAAGAAATGAAGAAATTTTTTAAAGAATTCAAAACGTTCATCACCAGAGGCAACGTGATGGATATGGCGGTCGGTGTGATTGTCGGCGGCGCGTTTACCGCGATCGTCACCGCTTTGAGCGATCACATTCTGAAACCGCTTATCAACTGGGTCTTGGCTTTGATACTGGGTCAGAATTCGCTGAGCGAAGTTTTCACCTATCTGAAAAAAGTCGAAGTGGAAACCGAAGTCAACGGAATAATGGTCAAAACGGTCGATTTGACGCAATCGATTTATATCGACTGGGGAGCGTTTATCAATGCGATAATCAATTTTATCCTGATCGCTTTTGTGCTTTTCTGCATCGTTAAGGCTTTGAACACGCTGTCGGATTCGGGAAAAAACCTGAAAGACATGAAATTACGCATCGAGTACAAGCAACAAAAAGGCAGAAAACTTTCGAAGAAAGAGATTCAATTTTTGAATGACGAAGCAGAAAGAGAACGCGCCGAGGCGGAACAAAAAGCCAAAGCGGCGGAAGAAGCTCGTCTTTTGGCGGAAGCGGAAGCGGCGAAACCGACGACGGAATCTTTGCTTTTGGAAATCAGAGACCTTCTGGCTAAAAAATAATCGAGGAACAATCGAAAGAAAAGAGGAAGAAATTCCTCTTTTTATTTAACGGAATCATTGCGTTTATGGGGAAATAATATAACTTTAAAAGGAAGATTTTTCGGAGACAGAGTTTTACGGAGGCGATCCGTAAAGTCTGAATTCATTACGTTATAAGTAGTTAATTTTTTAAAGCGCTATGATATAATAATATATGCGTTCTTTATGAAACGGCACAGTGGAGAATTTTATGAAAAAACATTCGGCAGTGTCTTTGATTTTCACGATTATCTTCGCCGCTTCATCCGTTTCGCTTTGCGGGTGTTCGGAAGAAAAGAAATACAGCTTGTCGGTATCCGGTAGCGAACTATTGTATGAAGACCTTAATGACTCTTATAAAGCGGGAGAGAAAGTAAAGGTAAAAGTAAAAATCACTCCGTATTTAAATACAGTCGCATATCTTGATCTCGTTCCTTTGGTGAGGGCGAAAAGCAGTGATGACGATTTTTATACCTTTACGTTTACGATGCCGGACAAATCGTCCGTCTTGCAAATAGAAAATGTGCGAGGCTTTTCCGAAGATCTACTTACGGGGTTTTATCTGACGTTTTTTTTAGACGGCAGTCCGATAGAGAATTTAAGTGAGGAATTGGAAAGCGCGGAGGCGGTTGCGGATTACTATTATTTTGATTTCGATGAAATTTACGGCAGTGTTCTGTTTACCTCAAACGAAGGCGCGGACGTTTTTGCGGACGGAAAAACGAGGGAATGGATTGACGAAATCGGCGGATTAAAGGAGTTTGAACTCGACAGAACGTTATATTATACTTATGAATTATCAGATGCCACTGTGGGTGTGAACTGGGTTTATTGTAATCAGGAAACGAGAGAAATCAGAACGTCGATCGACGCGACTTTCGGATTAGAGGGGACTGACTCCGTTTTTTCCGTCTGCAATACGCAAAGTTTATCCGATACAAGATTCTCCGTTGCCGGGGACGAATACGAAGCCACTTTCGAATCGGAAATAAGGGTAAACTTTAAGTATATCGACTATCTGACGGGTGTCAGGGTTTTAGAATACGACACGAACGATCAATTGCTGAAATCCGGCGTTTTTTCGGGTACAAATCGTTCTGAACATTTCATCGTGAGCGATATGTGCGAATATGCCGTGATCGAAGAAGAGTATACGATTATGATCGGAGAGAATAAATTTGAAAGATATCGAGAACGCACGGTTGTCGATAAAACCGCAACTGTGAAAGGCAGAGTGTTAAAATATGCGCGCGGCGATGGCTTGATTTCCCCTGTTTACCTTACCCTTGATTGGCCCGCTTAACGGTCTCTTAAAAGTGAGTCATCGATTGTAGAAACGCGCATTTTCCACTGCGTTTTACGTTAACCTGAAATTCGTTTTTTTGAGTCGGAAACGGTCTCGATACTTGACTCATTTTCCTTTTTAAATGGCACAAATAAAAAAATCTTGATGACGTTTATTATTCGTGATATAGTAATAATGTTCTATACAACTCGGGGATGTTCCGGTTTCGACGGGACAGATAAGGTATGAGGCGCAGTCGGGTGGTCGCGTTAAAGACCGCAAAAAAATATCTGGCAACAGATCACAACTTTCCTACGCAGCTTGCTAAATTAAGCCATCGATGATGTTCCCGTATCGGGAATGCGAGGCATCTCCTGCGATTTGGTCTCTGGATCGCAGACAGGTGTAATAGTCAGAGAATAAGGTTTGCCGATATCTATAAGGCGAATTCGAAAAACTTATAGGTTAGTCAAGAGTCGATTCGTCAACCGATCCTGCTCTTGACGAAAACACGGGGTTGACTAAACTGTAGGGGCTTATATGGGATCTGTTTCGGACAGGAGTTCGATTCTCCTCATCTCCACCATTAGAAACGATAGGTATTGATACAGTTAACGAAAGGTGTCAATACCTTTTTTCATGCCCAAAATGGGCGAAAATAGCAATATTTGGCTTAAATTTTGGCAATTTTGGCTCACTTTTGTCTTTTTTGAGTACATACTCAACAGAAAATTTGTGAGCAAACGTAGGTAAAATGTGGCAGTGGTTTAACGATTACTAAAATATACCCTATAAACTGGAAACATTAAAACTTTTTGAGCTATGAATTTTGTGTAGATTCTAAAAGATTGTATGGAAAAACATTGTTAATCTAAAACGAAAAAGCAACAAGGGTGTTGCAATATGAATAATAAGGAAGAAATGATAAAATGGAAACAGGTGTTGCAAAAGGACTCTTTTATCTTATCATTTGATTCTTCTTTCAATCTCTTCCGTTTTCTTTACTTTTTCATTTTGCTTCTCTTTGTTGCTTTTGCTTTTTCAAGTAACAATTAACAGTAGAGGCTTTTAGTAGGACTTTATTTTTGAGTTTTTGAAAGTATTGTAGTATAATATTCATAAAGTTGTGATTAGCAACAGAGAGATAACAGTAAATTACGAAAAGAATAAAGGGAGGATAGTCCTAGGTGATATGTCTTTAATTCACATTGGATAGATAACATGAAACTTAATTACAAAGACACAATACAATATAAGGAAGAGGATAAGTTATTCAAACTAATTTTAGGTATATCTATTACATTTTTTGTGATTTTCTTTTCATTATTTTTAGCAATATTTTTCTTTTTAAAAGAAGAGTCGTTGGAAATCGCATTCACTGTTTCTTTTACAGGCATATTTCTTTATTTACTATTTGATTTGCCATTCATTATAAAAGCAATTATTGTCAAATGGAATATGGATTTAGTTTTAAAGTATGAAGAAGAGGCATATGTATTCCAAATTAAGTTTAATGAACCTAGCCATCATTGGTTTTTTCAAAGTAAATTTTCTTTATCATTTAAATATGGAAATGAAACGAAAACAATGACAACTTCTTGGATTTATGACTCAAACAATTTAAAAAATTCCATTGTCGAAGTAGGATATTTTGACAGTTTAAATAAAGTCATTGTTATTAGAAAAATAAATTAACCATTTTGATTCTCTTCCTAATAGGAATTAGATTGTGTCGTATATCCTTACCTCTGAAAATGCGAGAAGCAAATTTTTCAAAAACTAGAAATTTTGGAAATAAAAAAACATGATAAGTTGGTAGTAACTATTATCTAAACAGCATACTATATTCAATCAAACCTTTAACCTTTTCAGAACCAATTAAATTCGATATTAGTCGCTTTTTTATTTGCGAAAAATATCAAAATATGGAATTTTCGGCAATAAAACAAATTTTAATTACGAAAAATTAAAAAAATATTGACTTTTCGTAATGAATATAGCATTCTTTTAATGAGGTGTATTATGAAGCTTATAGAAAGAGAATACCTACAGAAGTTGATAGACACAATCGGGACGCCAGATATAAAAGTTATAACCGGTGTGCGCCGAAGCGGTAAGTCTAAACTTATGGAGCAGTTTATCGATTATATAAGAGAAAGCATTCCTAACTCAAATGTAGTCCATATAAATTTTTCTCTTATCGAATTCGAAGATTTGCAGGACTATCATAAGTTATACAATTACATCAAATCTGCCCACAAAGAAGGGTTGACGAATTTTGTATGTATAGACGAAGTTCAGATGTGCGAGAACTTTGAAAAAGCAATAAACAGCTTACACGCCGAAGAACTGTTCGATATCTATTTAACAGGTTCAAACGCCTTTCTGTTAAGCAGCGATATTGCAACGTTATTTACGGGCAGATGCCTTGAAATTTCCGTTTATCCGTTTTCGTTTGAGGAGTATTTAAGATATTTTGAAAGCGAAGAAGTGATGTCTGGCTTTGATAAGTATTTTGTAGACGGCGGAATGTCGGGTTCGTATCTTTACCAAAACGAAGAGTTGAAGTTAGATTACGTTAAAGATATTTACACGACCATAATCGAGCGTGATTTGATAAAACGTAAAAAAATCAAAAATAAAGTTTTACTGTTAAAAGTAGCATCGTTTTTAATGGACAATATCGGCAATCTTGCTTCGGCTAATAGTATCGCAAATGCGCTCTCTACGTCGCAGAAAAAGGTAGGGGACAAAACGGTCGGCTCCTATATTAAGGCATTATGCGAAGCGTTTTTGTTCTATCATATAAACCGCTATGATATTCGTGGCAAAAAATATCTTACTTCAAACGAAAAGTATTATTTGTGCGATACTTCGTTCAAGTATGCCGTTCTCGGCAAAAAGGATATGAATTACGGGCGTGTGTATGAAAATATTGTTGCGTTGGAATTACTTCGCCGTGGTTATGAAGTTTACGTCGGCGTTCTCTATGAAAAAGAGATTGATTTCGTTGCAATCAAGCGAAACGAGAAAATATATATTCAGGTGTCCGATAATATTTCCGACGAAAGCACGTTTAAGCGTGAAGTAGATTCGCTTTTGAAAATAAAGGACGCATACCCTAAACTTTTAATCGCCCGCACCCGCCACGAAGAATATACCTATGAGGGCATAAAAGTAGTCGATATTGCAAATTGGCTAAATGATAAATAATTTTATCTAAAAATAATACTACTAATTATTTTAATTTAATTTATGGCAATAGTTCTTCAAGTAGTATTGACTGCTTATTAAAAGTAGAGGTGGTCGGGGAATTTAATAATTCAAGTGCTATATATGGAGTTTTTTCATATTATGGGAAGGGAATTCATACTCATTGGTATAGAAAGTTTCCTTCTAGTGGAATTACCTCTACTAAGCATACGGATATTGTAATTGTGGTGATTCAAAAACATGGGGACACGTCGCCGATACATCATATTTTGATCCGTTGGGGGGGGAATGGAAGATATGTTCCTTGTTATTATTGTAATTATGCAATAGATACTTGAAATACAATTACACCAGGTATTATCCATAAAAATATTGAAGAATCCGAGTTGCAATAAAATGGATAAATTAATATTAGAATAATGATAATAGTTTGATGATGATTTTATATTATTTTTATTATGAGTATGCTAAAAATTAAAAATCAGCGGAAGTGGGGATTATTGCAGAAAAGGTTAAAGCCTTTGTAGAAGATTATGCTAGTGCATCACTTTCAAAAGATGAGTTTAAAGAAAGGTATGCCACACTTGAAAACAAGTATAATGAAACATATGAAAAGTATCAAAAACTATTGAAACTCAAATCGTCCTTGCCAAAGAGCGCGTTAACGAATATATACGTTTTTTATAGACCTGATACAGTTTTGATACAGAAACCATATGACTTTAAGATAGTTCCGATTCTACCAGTCAATCGAACAATTTTTCTAAAAGAACATATATCTGTCGGGTATAATTTTTGTTGCGAATCACTATATCGATATGCCTAAATAAGAACAATGCAGACAATCTTTTGTTGTTTTCTTTCCCTTCTTGTTTTTTTCATTTCGATTGCATATACTATGAGTAGTCCCGCTGGGGGGCACTGGGGCAATATCAAATCGATATTCCGGCGACGGCCACACGGTCGCCTTTTTTATTTTTTCATATATTTCTGAATGTAATGACGAGGCGATTCTTCCGTATTGTATTTAGTTATATAATTAAAATTTGCAAAAGAATTTGCTTTTGTCTTTTGGATAATCTCGGATTTTTTTCATATCTTCATCTAAGCCGTTTTCTTTCATCTCCTTTGCTTTTATTGATTTCGCGATTGACATTCTTCACGGCTCGTTTTGAATTTTCTTCCTTTTCGGATAAAAGAGAGTTTGCTAAATTCCTTTTCAAGTCAATTTTTTTAAAGTAAAATAAAATATAAGTCGAAGGGCTGCACATATGGAGGAAAATTCATGACGGCAAGAACGAAAGCGATTAGAAACAGCGGTTTTTTTTGGATCGGAATGCTTGTGCTTTTGGCTTTGCTTTCACCTTTGGATAGCTCGATTTTATCTTGGATTACCATCGGATTTCTATCCGTTTGGGTTCTATATACGCTTCTTCTGATATGCCTTGTCGTATTCGAGAATCGGGAAATGAAAAAGATTTTGACAGAAGAAACCGATCGAAAAGAAAAGATTGATCTTCTTTTGGAAAAGAGAGAGCGATATTGGATTCCCGCGATTGTAAACGCGATTGACGCGGACATTTCGATTCTTTATCTGTTAAACGGAGAAGTAGAGAATGCAAAGAATTTTCTCGATGGGAAGAATAGCCAATTAACGGATCGTAATTTCCTCTATCCCCTGTTTTTGATTGCCATTTACGAGAATGATCTGAATTCTGCGCAAGAGCATTGCAAAAGGTTATCGAAGATCAAAAACAAGCATTACGCGGATCAAAAAGCGATGGCGGAAAAAATTTTGACGATGATTTTAACAGGAAACTACGATCCGACGATATACGAGACAACCCATTACGATTTTGTAAAAGAAATTTGTTTGAAATATCGGGATGGAACGGAATTGGAAAACGAATAGAGCGAAGAGGGAAGACGATGATTCACCAAATGAATTTATGCGAAAATCCTTTTGCGGCGATCCGCGACGGGAGCAAAACCGTCGAAATGCGATTGAATGACGAAAAGAGAAGAAAAATATCAATCGGAGATTACATCGAATTCATTCGGATTCAAACAAAAGAAAAATTGCTGTGCGAAGTTACCGGTCTCTGCGTTTTTCGGGATTTTCACGAACTTTATTCTCATTATGAAAAGCAATCCATCGGTTATTCCGATGAAGAAAAGGCAGATCCGAACGATATGTTGATTTATTATTCGCAAGAAGCGATCGAACGTTACGGAGTATTGGCGATAGAAATTCAAAAGATCAAAGCGTAATCATTCTTTCAAAGAAAATTCCAGATAGACGGGTTGATGATCGGAATAGGCGAATCCGTCCAATTGTTTGTTTCCTCCGTTCGTGGCTACATTCCGACGAAGCGAAACTTCCACGTTGTCGGAGACGATGAATCCGTCGACGACGCAGACATATGTTTCTTCCGGAATCCATTCGATGTCGTTGTTCCGACAGGTCGGAAGAGAATCGTCGACGATGACTTTATATCCTTCCGTCAACGGAGAAGAACCGTCTTCGGAAAAAAAGTAAGAAACCCAGTCCGGCGTTTTTTTGCTCATCGCAAACGGGCGGTTTTCATCGTCGTAATCGTAATCCGGATTATATGTCAACAGATCGTGATTGAAGTCTCCCCCGACAATCACGTAGTCTCCCCGATCGCGGCATTGCTTTAGGAAGTCGTTCAGCTCTTCCATCTGCTTTTTTCGGATTGCGCCGTTTTCATCGTACGCGGACATATGGGAATTGACGATATACAGCGTTTTTTCGTTGCTGCAATGAACGGCGGAAACGCTGAAACAGCGATCCAAATCGAAAAATTTAGAAAGCGATGAACTGACGGTGTACTCTCTCCTTTCGGCGCTTTGAATCGCATATCTCGAAAGCGTGGATAATCCCGCGCGGACGCTTCCATGCATATCGTAAAGCGGATAAGGAAGATAGGCGGTATGAAAATTCAAGGCGAAAACGTGATCGTAAAGGGAAAATTCGTCGCTGATTCGCCGATCTTGATCGATGTGAAACGATCTCGTCGAGTTGACATCGACTTCCTGCAACAAAATAAAATCGGCGTCGAGGCTTTTTAAAGTCTCTATCGCTCCGGATAGATTGAATTCCACATCTTCTTTGCTTTTTGCTTTGGAATAATGTCCGCAAGTGGAGTTTCCTTCATCGTCGTATCCGGTGTCCATAAAGAAAGTAAAATCCTGAGAATACGCGCCGAAACCGAGATTATACGTGGAAATCGAATAGTTTTTTTCAATTTCGACTTGATTCAAATCCGAACGGCTTTCGACGTCCAGAGTCGGTATTTCCGATCCTGTAGTAACTGAGGAGAATATAGCCGATATAACCGCCGGCAGTCAAAATAACTGCGCCGACGAGCGAAGAAAGTACGATGAGAGAAAGTTTAATCGATTTTTTCATAAAAACACTCCTTTGGAAAACGAAAAGAAAGCCAAAACAAAAGGCGTAATGGAATACGCCTTCGCCTTTGTAATTATTCTACAACGATTGCCTGAACCGGGCAGGACGCCGCCGCTTCCTCCACGACGCTTTCGCTGTCGGCAGGAACGTCCGAAACGATTGCTTCCGCTAAACCGTCATCGCCGATCGCGAGTACGTCCGGAGCAATGCTGGTGCATAATCCGCAGCCGATGCACAGGTCTTTGTTGACACTGCATTTCTTTGCCATAAACTTTCCTCCTTGTTTATCTGAAAACATTATAATATCCGATGATCGTTTTTTCAATCGCATTTTGATTTATGGCGACGGATTCATCATTTCCTTAAAAGAAAAAATGAGGTATAATCATTAAGCGGAGAGAGTTTTTATCGATGAGGAGGGAGATCCAAATGAGAATCTGTATTATCGGAGGAGGACCTTCCGGCCTGATGTGCGCGTTGAAAGCGGCGGAAAATCCGAAACATCGCGTTTTCGTCATCGAAAAAAACGAAAAAGCGGGGAAGAAAATCTACATAACGGGCAAAGGAAGATGCAACGTGACGAATTGCTGTTCGGAACGGGAATTTATCGAAAACGTGGTGACCAACGCCAAATTTCTTTATTCGGCGATTCATCGCTTCTCTTCCGAAGATGCGATGTCTTTTTTCGAGGAAAACGGAGTTCGATTGGTCGTGGAAAGAGGAAATCGGGTTTTTCCTGCTTCTTATCGCGCTTCGGATATTACCAAAGCATTGCTCAAACGCTGCGAAATGAACGGAGTTCGTTTCTTTTATCGGGAAAAAGCGGAGAAAATCGAAAAAACGGGCGGCGTATTTTCCGTGGAAACGGATCGGACAAGTTACATCGCAGACGCCGTCGTGATCGCTTCGGGAGGAAAATCGTATCCTTTGACCGGATCGACGGGAGACGGATATCGTTTTGCCCGCGCTTTCGGCTTGGAAGTCGTTTCTCCTGTTCCGGCCTTGGTTCCATTGAAAATCAAAGGTATTTTGCCGGAAAAAGCGCGTGAAATCACTTTGAAAAACGTAAATCTGAAAGCAATCGTAAAGGAAACCGGCAAAATTCTGACGGAAGAATTCGGAGAATTGCTTTTGGAAAAAAACGCTTTGGGAGGACCGATCGCCTTGACGATATCGAGCCGAATCAACCGCGAAAAAAAGACTTCGTTGGCACTGGAACTCGATTTTAAGCCTTCTTTGGACGAAGAAACGTTGAAAAAACGGATTCAAAGAGATATCGATGCGATGAAAAAAAGAAAAAACGCGACGGTTTTCTACCTTTTGAGGGGGCTTATACCGGAAGGCTTGATCGACTTGATCGCCCGAGATTCCGCATTGGATACCCGATCGGAAATTTCTTCGGTAGAAGAGGAACACATATCTCGGCTCATTCGAACTTTGAAGCATTATCGATGGGATTTCGACGGCACGGAAAGTTTTGACAGGGCCATCATCACCTCGGGAGGTATTTCCGTCGGAGAAATCCGACCGCGAACGATGGAGTCTAAGGATATCTCCGGATTGTATTTTGTCGGAGAAACGCTGGACGTCGACGCCTACACAGGGGGATTCAATATGCAGATTGCCTTGTCGACGGGGTATTGCGCGGGAACGGATTTAAGAGAAAAATCGTAAAGGAAAGAGACCCCGTAAAGAGGTCTCTTTTTGAAGGGTATAAAACCGCCGCTATGTTAAAAGGGGTTAATAACGGCCGATTTTATCGAGTGTTTTGCAGCCAATCCGCCCACGAAGCGCTGGCGTAACTGGCAATCGTCTGGAACGACTTGTCGATAGTAGTGGAATTGTTCAGCAGATTCAAGTACGGTCTGTTCGCGGACGAACTCCAAACGTTGATCGTATTGCAAAGGTAAATGCGGCTCGAAGAGAAACTGGTGAACTTATTCGTATAGGTTTCTCGTAATTCGATCATATCTTTGATAAATCCTTCCGAAATATCCATGTCTGTATAGGAACAATCGTAAGCGAGGAACGCATTCGCTTCGCTTAAAAAAGTTTGACATCCACTGTCGGAAATGATTTCCTTGATGAATTCTTTGGCAAGTTCCTGATGCTTGGAAGAAGCCGGAATCGCGATGAATTGATCGTCGCCGATAATGTAAGAGGTATCGACATAATCCGGATTCGCCTCGGCGATAACCGGCGTTTTCATAATACCCAATTCAAACTGCGCCGATCCGGCGGATCCGTAATTGAGAATTTCGTTGTAGAGCCAGTCACCATTGAGCATCATCGCGGAGTATCCGTTCAGAAATTCTTTCTGCGCCGTTGCGGCGTCTTTGGAGTTGCTTCCCGTAATGTAGTTCTCGCCGGTAAAGAGTCGATTCCAGTATTCGGTCGCGGTTTTGAGACCGGCATAAGTCGGATTCTTCGAAACGTCGAAGATGTCGGCACTTTCGTATTTCAGGAATTCTTCGATCGCGTCTTTTCCGACGATCTGAGCCCACCAGTCGAAGACGGTGTAATCGAAATAATCGGTATTGGTTCCGGTGTATGCGAAAGGTTTTACCGCGTCGGTTTCATTCGGATCGGAAGAAACGGGAATCCTCGCCGCGTTGATCGTATTGCAAAGGGAAATCAGTTCCTCGAAAGTCGTCGGTACTTCCCAATGGTTGTCGGCAAACATTTTCTTATTGTAGAAAATTCCGCCTACGCCCGAAGTCCACGGCAGACGGTACGAATGTATTTCTCCGTTGGCGCGCGTAAAGTAAATCGAACTTTGAAATTCTTCCGAGACTTTATTCTTGACCTTGACGCCGTCGACTTCTTCTTCGATCAAGTCGTCGAGAGAAGCGAGTTTTCCGCTGGCGGCATACGATTTCCATCGGTCTCCGACAGAGATATAGAGGTCGTCTTGGTTGTTTTTGGAATTGAGGTTGTAGTCGATCAAAGGGTTGATGTCGTATTGTGCCGTAATTTCGATTTTGACTTCCGGATGATCGGCGATAAATTTCTCTTTGATCTTTTCGATCCACGTGCTGCCGAATCCCGCGTCCCTCACCAGAATTTTCAGCGTATTCTCGTCAACCTTCGAACCGCCGCAGGAAGACAGGCTCGGTAAAATTAAAAGCGCCAACAGCGAAGTTGTCAGGAATTTCATCGAATTTTTCATAGGGGGACCTCCTAAAAATTAACAAAGTTAAATAATTGTTACGCTTTTATTATAATTATAGGATTTTAGGTTTGTCAACAGATATTTAAACCGCTTACACATTTTTTTAACTTTATGAAAAAAATATTGATTTTATCTATGAGTATGGTATGATGAAATTATAAAACGTGGGAGATTATGATTATGCGGAACAAGCGTTTATGTCCAATGTTGGTTTTCAGTTTATTGTTGTTTTCCTGTTCGAAAGGCATTGAAAAAGTCGAAAATCTGAGTGTCGGAGACGATCTTGCTTACCTTTACGGAGTCGAACTTGACTACGATCATGTTTTTTTCGACGATTTCTCTGACGGGGTTGATGCTTCTTCTTGGTACATTGCCGATCAGGCGTGGGGAGGCGGAAACGGAGGCGTTATTCCGAAAAACGTCGCTTATTCCGACGACGGAATACTGATTTTAAAGGGAAACGGAAATTATTATCTCGACGGAGAGGTCAAAGGCGTCGGAGATGTCAAGGACGGGCGACTGACCGGATCGGCGTTGATTTCCAAATTCACCGTCGGACCCGGGCATTACGAGATCAAGATGAAAGTGAATCCGCGATTGGGCGCTTGCAGCGCATTCTGGACATTTGCTTACGATCATTCCGACAATTCCAACCACGAAATCGACATCGAACTTCCGGGAGGAAGTCAAAAAGGGCTGATTTCGTTTGAAAACGTGCTTAATACCAACTATCAAACCGAAGAAAACAGGATTTCGCAGGACGTCAAAGTTTCCGAATTGCTCGGCGAAGAGGAGACTTTTCTCAACGATGGAAGATGGCACACTTTCGGGTTCGACTGGTACACCGATCCGGCAAAAGTGGTCTACACTATCGATCATAAAGTTACGGCGGTGGCAGATTATTTTGTTCCTTATAAAGCGAGCCGTCTGTGGGTAGGCAATTGGTTTCCGGTATCGTCGTCTTTCGTCGGATCGGCCGATTTCGAGACCGATCAGATGCTGGTGGACTATATCCAGTATATTCCTTTCCTCAATCAGGAATATGAGGATTTCGTTCCGGAAGTCAACGGAGTCGCCGGCGAGAATCTCTATCCGTCCAAACCGGTTACGATTCGGAAAATCAACAAGATTGCCAATGGCGATTTCGAGTTCGAAACTTCGCAAATCGATTTAAGCGGGTGGACTTTCAATCGTTTCATCAACGAAGATCAGGAAATCGATATGGTCGCCTATCTCGCGGAAGGCGAAGGAACCGACTTCTCTCAAGCTCTCGCGGTCAAAGACGGCGGCGTGGTTCGACAGACGATCGACGGCGTGTATTCGACCTTTACTCACGACTTCGCTTTGATGGCCAAAGGAAAAGGTAAAGTCATCGTCAACTACTACGCGACGATGACGACGGAAGTGTTGAAACAATACGAAATCGACGTCGATTCCGAAGAATACCAAAAATACGAAATCGAAATAACGGCTCCGAAAGAAACGCAGAAGATGCGGATTCAGATCCAGTCTTCGCAGGGAAATTCGATTTACGTCGATGATGTGGAATTATATCAAAAATAGAAAGGAGAAAAGAGCATGGACGAAACTTTGATTCCGGAAAAAAACGGCGAGAATAGCGCTTATCCGAAAAAAAAGAAAAAAATCAGCAAGAAGCGAAAAAAAGAGATCGTCTTTATCGTCGTGCTTTTGGCTTATCCGGTTTTTCAGTTTTTGCTGACATGGATTTTCGTCAACTCTTACTCGCTGATTCTCGCGTTTCAGCACGTCTCTATCGAAGGAACGAAATCGTTCGCCGGATTCGACAATTTCGTATACGTAATCCGGCGTATTTTCAATTCCGATTTAGGTTCGGTTACGCTTTCCAACGGCGTTCGGATTCCGAATAACTTGATGATTCTGATCAACTCGCTCGGCTACGGGGCGATTACGATCTTCATCAGTTTGCCTTTGGCGTTGATATGCTCGTATTTCCTTTCGAAAAAGATGCCTTTTGCCAACGTCTTTCGTTTTATTTTCTTTTTGCCGAACATCATTTCCATCGTCGCTTTGGTCTATGCTTTCAAAATGCAGTTGGATTCCAACGCGGGCTTAATCTATCAAATGCTCGAATCGATGGGAATTCAATTGAACGATTCGGTGTGGCCGAATACGACGATTATCGTTTACATTTACTGCATTTGGGCGGGAATCGGATACAACGTTTTGCTGCTGTCGGGGGCGATCGGGAGAGTTCCTCAGGAACTTTTCGAAAGCGCGCAGATGGACGGCGCGGGCAATTTTACGCAATTCACCAAGATCATGATTCCGATGATCTGGCCGACCATTGTGACGTTGATCGTGCTGGGGATGACGAATATTTTGACGTTGTATTTGCAGCCGGTGCTGTTCGGTTATTCCTATACCGAAACGATCGCCGGATCGATTTTCGACGGAGTCAGTTCGGGACAGACTACGCAATATCCGGTATTTGCCGCGTTCGGTCTTCTGTTCTCTTTGATTTTCGCGCCGTTGATTCTTCTCGTCCGCAAAGTCGCGTCGAAGAAGTATTCGGATACGGAGTGTTAGGAGGTTTCGGACATGGAACGGAAAATGAAAAAAATCAGAAACAAAACCCAAACTCCGCTGATGAGGTTCGGAACGACGATCGCTTTCGTCGTCTTCGCCATCTATTCGCTTTCGCTGTTGTTCCCGTTTATTTGGATGCTTTTGAATTCGTTCAGAAGCGTCGGCGAATGGCAGTCGATCGTCAATTTTAAAGATTTTTGGGGGCTTCCGAAAACGTGGGACTTTTCCAATTACCTGACGATTCTGAAAGAAAACAACGTGTTGAATATGATCCTCTATTCCGTAATTCTGACGGTATTCGGAACGATCGTCAACGTCTTCTTTTCGGCTTGCGCGGCTTATGTGCTGGCCAAATACAATTTTCCGGGGAAAAGACTGATCTACGGATTGGCGATTTTCGCAATGGTCGTACCGATCGTGGGAACGCTTCCGGCTCAGGTTTCTTTTATGGAATTTCTGCATTTGGACGACACTGTCGTCGGCGTGCTTTTCTTGTATTCCGGAGCTTTCGGTTTCAACTTCATTTTGCTCTACTCCTCTTTTTCCAGCGTTTCTTGGTCTTATGCCGAGGCGGCGCAGATGGACGGGGGAGGAAATTTCACGATCTTCTTCAAAGTGATGATTCCGATGTGCAAAGGTCCGATCATTTCTTGCTGCATCTTGCAGGCGATCGCGTTGTGGAACGATTATTCGACGCCGTATCTCTTCTTGAATTCGCACCCGACTCTGGCGGTGGGATTACAGCAATTGCAAAAAGAATTCATCGGTCAGGGAGGGAAGTATCCTCTCGTCTTCGCCTCGATGATCATTTCCATTCTTCCGGTTTTGATCCTTTACGCTTGTTTCCAGAAGAAGATTATCGAAAATACCGTCGCGGGAGGTTTAAAAGGATAATATGAAAAAGATTGCCACAGCTTTATTGACTCTGATTCTTCCGTTGGGACTATTTTCCTGTTCGGAGAAGAAAAGCGAAGATTCGAGAATTCTGAGCCAGAATCTGCAACTGACTTTCACGCAAAGCGAATATGTTTTGACTTCGGGAGAGAGAGTTTCGATCAACGAAAACGCGAAGAACGTGACGTATAGCCTTCTGAACAACGTGAATTCGCACGTTTCCATCGATGCAAAAACCGGTGTCATCACCTTTGATCACGATCTTTCCAATTACACGCAGGTTCTCGTCGTCGCGCAAAGCGGGAATCTTCTTTCGAAGCCGGTTGTGGTGACTTTGATCTACGACTACGAGGACAGCGAACTGAGTTTCATCAATCGTTCGGATTACATCACCAGCGGAGAATATATTACGGCGGTTTCCTCGAAAAATTACGCATTGACCTATTCTTTAAAAGAAAGCGTGTCTGGAGTGTTTATCGACGAAGCGACCGGAAAAGTCAATTTTTCGCCGATCGCGGAAAACGACGCGAAATTCACGGTTGTAGCGAATTGCCACGATGTCACCTATGCGGAAAGAGAGTTTTACGTGATGACAAAGAATTTCGTCACGGTGGAATCTTCCCGTCAGGTCATCGAGGCCGGAAGTGCGTACAATGCCAATTATTATCTCGATTTTTCGGAAAATCCGGACGCGGAGGCCGAAGGCGTTGTCGCTTTGGTCAACGAAAACAACGAGGAAATCGATGCGGATTACTATACGTACGATTCTGCGACTCGGCGACTGAAAATCTCGGGCGACATTTCCGATCTGTTGGGAGTGGGCGAACAGGAACTGAAAATCGTTACTTCCCGAAACTCGGTGGCCGTCGAACTGGATGTTGCGACGAAATTCATCTATACGGCGGAGGATCTCGCCTCTATCAACGACAGCGAAGAAGCGCTTTCCGGATACTACATTTTGATGAAAGATATCGATCTTTCGGATTATCTTTCGTCGGAAGGAGACGGTTACGACGGGGGAAAGGGTTGGATTCCTCTTGGAACTTATCAGGACGTCCTCGACAGCAACGAAGCGACGAGGTACGCATTCAAAGGAACATTCGACGGAAACGGGCATTTCGTCAGCAATCTTTATGCGTCGAGAAAAGATACGTATTCTTTTAACGCCGGACTTTTCGGCTATACCACTTCTTCTTCAGTGATTCGAAATCTCGGCGTGGAGGGAGAACTGACCGTTTCGTCTTATTCCGGCGGATTGGTCGGATCTTCGTACGGTTTGGTCGAAAATTGTTGGGCGAAAGTGAATATGAACGTCTATTCGGACGAAAACGCCTATCGATATGTGGGAGGATTCGTCGGTTCGAATTTCGGAACGATTCGGAATTGTTGGAGTCTTTCGGAAGTGAAAAGCGATACGTATTTCGGATCTTTCGTGGGATACGACGCCGGAGAAATCGTCAATTGCTACGCAGCGAAGACCGATGAGCAGGATCTATTCGTCGGACTCGGTTCGATGTCTTCGAAAAACGTTTTCTTTGAAAGCGAAGAGCAGATGAAGATATTCGATTTCTCTGAGGTTCTTCCTTCTTCTTATTGGGATTTCGATGGAGAACTTCCGTCTTTGAAGAGTTCTTTGATCGAATATGAAATCCGTTCGATCGACATTGTGATTCCGGACGGAAAGGTTTTCAAGGGAGATTCGATTCCGTACAGCATCGAAATTCAGCCTTTGAAATTTGCTTCTTATCTGGATCAAGTGGAAGTGAATTTGATCGGGGAGGGGTACTATATCCGCGACGGTCAGATACAGACGTTGAACGGCTTGGATTCTTCGTTCGTTTTGGAAGTGAGCCTGACGAACGAGGAAGGAACTTATCGGAATTCGCTGACTGTTCCCGTCTACGAGCGATTGACCTCCCTATCGATGCCGGAAATCGTTTCTTTGACGGCGGGAAATTCCTGCCTGTTACAAGCGGAATACGATGAAGATAAAACCGACGATGCGGTGAGTTATCATCTCAATTCTTCTTATTCCGGCGTGGAAATCGTCGGAAACCGACTTTATATCGACGATTCCTGCACGGTGGACAGGGTGGGTGTTTATGCGGAAAGCGAATCCGGATTGCGGTCGAATACGGTGTATATTCGCATTGTCGCCCAGCAAACGCTTGGAAACGGCGTCGAAGTGCTTTATTCGGATCAAGAGGAACTGAGAATTCCGTTAGGAGATCTCGCTTCTTCCGAATTCACCGTCGAATTGAATCATCGCTTAATCGAGTATCGGATTTCGGAAGGAAATCTGATCGTCGGCAGAGATCAATTGTCGGGGAATCCGTCGCAAAGGCAGAGGTTGACCCTCGGCGTAGATGCCGAAACGATCTACGGAACGGACGTCTTCTATTTCGATCACGCGAAGTACGACGAGAGCAACGTTTCGGAAGCGATTCGGATTTACGACAAAGAAGATCTGAAATCTTATTTCAATCTCCAAGGAGAATACGATGCGGGGAAAATTGAAAACTACGGGAAGTCCTTTATATTGATGAACGATATCGATTTCGAGGGCGAAGAGATTTGCGGAATCGGAAGCTCTTCCTGCCCGTTTTCCGGAGTATTCTACGGCAACGGAAAGACCATCGGGAACTTTGTCATTCGCCATAACGAGACTTATTTACAGGGCGAAGAACTGAATTCGCTGTACGGCGTCGGTCTGTTCTCGACGCTGTCGGGCGAAATCTACGATTTGAAAATCGAAGGCGCCGACGTCAAAGGAAACAACTTCGTCGGTTGTCTGGTCGGAATTTTTTCGGGAGGAAAAATGGAAAACTGCGCGGTTTTGAATTCCTCCGCTTTGGCGGGAGGTCAATCGTCCTCCGGCGACGACATTCACGTGTCGAAAGTAATCGGCAGACTCTTTGAAGGGGAGTACATCTGCTGTTACTATAATTACGCAAATACGGAAATAGAGGGGTAAAAAATGAATCGGGAACTTACAGGAAAAAATCAAACGTACGCCAGAACGATGAACAATCAGGCGGTGATCGAAATGCTGAGAAAGCAGGATTGTTCGGCGACTTTTCTCGCCGATAGTCTCAACTTGTCCAATGCGGCGATGAGTTCGATTTTACGGCGGTTGAAATCAAGCGGAATAATCAAAATTTCGCACGCGCTGGCGCATTGTTCCAAAGGAAGAAAGCAGTTGTTCTATTCCTTGAATCCGGATTTCGGCGTATTCATCATCGTCGAATTGTCGAACAACCGTTATACGATCACGTTGTCGAATTTGAAAGAAGAAAGCCTGATTTCCCACACCAAAGAAATCGAATACTATAACGCGGAAATCATCTACGAAATCATTTTGGCGATCAAATCGATTTTGGAACGGGAAGAGTACCATCATATACCGGTGAAGAACATCATGATCGCCGTTCCGGGAAAGGTGAACGAAATCACGGAAGAACTGCAATTATCCAAGCAATTCGATCCGAATTTGTTCGAAGAAAACAACAAGATCATCACGTTGTTCAAGACTCACTTCAATGTTCCCGTTTATATGCAGAACGATACGAATCTGGCGATCGTCGGTGAAAGAAGGAGAGGAAAACTCTCTTCTACCGCGAACGGAATGCTCGCTTATTTGGACAACGGTATCGGCGCTTCGTTCATTTTCAAAGACGATTTCTATCGCGGCACCTCCGGATATGCCGGCGAGATCGGACTGATGAAAGCCGTATTCGACGGAAAAGAGAACTATCTCGACGAATTCGTCTCTCTCAGAGCGTTGAAAGAGTACGTCGGAAAGTCGGAAAATCGGAAGATCAAAACCGAAGAATTGATCGGGATATACGAAAAAGAAAAAAACGTGCGCGAATACGTTCATTCGACCGCGCGGTTATTCGGAAAAAAACTCAAAGAGATCGTGGAGATTTTGGATATTTCCAAGATCGTCCTTACCGGAAGAAGCGTCCGTTTCGGCGAAGAATACCTGAAATGCGTTCGCGAAGAGGTGATGAAATCGCAGAACATCTGCGAAGTGGAATTTTCTCTCCTCAACGGGAAATCGATCTTTATCGGCGCGATCAGCGTTGCAGTCGACCACTTGATCGACAGTATACTGAATGAAAAAGTCAAGGTGTAAAGGAGGTTTTTATGGCTAAAATCGTCTTGGAAAAAGTTTGCAAAGTATTTAAAGGCGGCGTCAAAGCGGTTTCCGATTTCTCGATGGAAATCGAAGACGGCGAGTTTATCGTCTTCGTCGGACCTTCCGGTTGCGGAAAATCGACGACGCTTCGAATGATCGCCGGATTGGAAGACATCAGCGGCGGTACGATATCGATCGACGGAAAAGTCGTCAACGATCTCGAACCGAAAGATCGCGATTTGGCGATGGTCTTTCAAAACTACGCGCTTTACCCTTATCTCAACGTTTACGACAACATCGCTTTCGGATTGAAACTGAGGCACTATTCTAAAGCGGACATCAAGGAAAAGGTGATGATCGCGGCGAAGACTTTCGGACTGGAAACGCTTTTGAAACGGAAACCGAAAGAACTTTCCGGAGGGCAGAGGCAGAGAGTTGCCTTGGCCCGCGCGGTGGTGAGAGAGGCCAAAGCGTATCTTCTCGACGAACCTCTTTCGAATTTGGACGCCAAACTTCGGACGCAGATGCGCGTGGAAATCACCAGATTATACGAAAATCTGAAAGCGACGTTCATTTACGTAACCCACGATCAGACGGAGGCGATGACGATGGGAACCCGCATCGTCGTGATGAAAGACGGCTGGATTCAACAGATCGATACGCCGGTTCATCTTTACGATCACCCGAAAAATCTCTTCGTCGCCACGTTCATCGGCACACCGCAGATGAATGTCTTTCGAGGAACGCTGGATTGCAAAAAGCGCGACGCGGTCATTACGCTGTCGGGAGATCGGAAAATCCGAATCAAAGCCGCGCGGATTGCCAAACCGGATGCAAAAGAAGTTTATCTCGGAATTCGCAGCGAAGACGTTTTCATCGACGAAAACGGTTTTCCTGCCAAAGTCCGCATGATCGAAACTCTGGGAAGCGAAACCTTGATCTATCTGGATTTCGGCGACGGCGCTTCGATCGAGGGGTTCGAAAATTTCATCGTCAAGATTCAAGGGCGCGTGCCTTATGCGATCGGCGACACGATTAAAGTCAGTTTCAATACCGACAAGATTCATCTGTTTGAAAGGGAAACCGAAGAATCGATTTTAAATATTCAGTGAACAAGGAGGTAAATATGAAAAAGAAAAATTGTTTAACTGTATTATCTCTCACCATTCTTCTGGCTGTTTCCGGATGCTCATCGAAGAAAAACGACGTTTCGAGTTCGGTTTCTTCATCGCTTCCGATCGCCGATTCTTCGAATTCCGAGACAATCAGCGTTCCGCCGGTTTCGTCCGTTGAAGATTCTTCGGATTCTTCTTCCGAAGAAGAAGTCGTTTTGGCGAGTATCAAAATCGAAACTTATCCGAAAACCGATTTCAGCGTCGGAGATGCGATTTCCGTCGAAGGAGGGACGCTGAAACTGATCTATTCCGACGGCAATAGTCAAGTCATCGATCTGACTTCGGAAATGCTGTCGTTTCCGGACGATATGACGTCCGGTGGAAACAAGACCGTCTTGGTTTCTTATGAAGGGAAAGAAACTTCTTATACGATTACGCTTACGGAAGAGGTAAAAACTCCGACGGTGGTCTTTTCGATCGAAAACGGGGCTTCTTTCGCCTATGACGGCACTCAGGAAGCACCGGATATCTCCGCGTCTGTAATCGAAGAAGGCGTAACGTACAATGTATTCTTCGAAAATGACGGAGAATATATCGGAACGGCAATTCCGACCGAACCCGGAACCTATGCGATCGTGATCGAGACCACGGCGGGGAACGGATACGAAAGCGTTCGCGCCTACCGTTGGTTCGTCATCGAAGATACTACGACGATCAAAGTCGTCGTCAACTTCTCTACGGACACGGCATTTGACTACGACGGTAACGCGCATACGCCGACGATTCTCTCTTTCACCGACGAAAGCGGAAATCCGTTGAGCATCGACGAAAACACCTACACGGTCAATTACACCAGCGACGATACCGGATACAATAGTCCGGAAGCCCCGACGGAGGCGGCTTATTATGCGATGGTGGTTACATTCAATGCGGATTCGGGATATGAAGCCAAAGTCGACACTGCGAACGGAATCAAAAACTGGTGCGTCTTCCACATCGACGCGCCGACGGAAGATGTCAAAGTCGTCGTCAATTTCTCTACGGATACCGAATTCACTTATGACGGAAGCGCGCATACGCCGACGATTCTCTCTTTCACCGACGAAAGCGGAAATGAACTGGAAATCGGTGAAGACAAATATACGATTCGCTATGAAAAAGACGAAGCCTTTTACAGCAATGATGCCCCGACAGAGGCGGGAACTTACGCGATGGTGGTTTCTTTCGCGGAAAATTCGGGATACGTCGCCAAAGTCGATACGGCAAACGGAATCAAGAACTGGTGCGTGTTTACGATTCGCGAAGTTACATCGGAAACGACGGCTGTGAGGATCAATTTCTCCGAGACGGTCGCTTTCGAATACGATGGTCAACCTCATTCTCCGACGATTGTTTCTTTCACCGATGCCGAAGGAAACGAAGTAGCCTTAAACGAAGGCGACTATACGGTGCTTTATTCCAGCGACGATACCGGTTATAGCAGTACGGAAGCCCCGACGGAGGCGGCTTATTACGCGATGGCGGTTACGTTCACCGATTCGAAATACCAGATGATCTCGGGAGAAAAGAATTACGTCGTCTTCCACATCGACGCGCCGACGGAAGATGTCAAAGTCGTCATCAATTTCTCTACGGATACCGAATTCACTTATGACGGAAACGCGCATACACCGACGATTCTATCTTTCACCGATGAAAACGGAACCGCATTGGATATATCCGAAGATCAATATGCGATCCATTACGAAAAAGACGAAGCCTTTTACAGCAATGATGCTCCGACAGAGGCGGGAACTTACGCGATGGTGGTTTCTTTCGCGGAAAATTCGGGATACGTCGCCAAAGTCGACACGGCGAACGGAATCAAGAACTGGCAGATTTTCTCTATATTGGAAGAGAGCGGCGAGGCAGTCGCAGAGGATAGCGACAACCGTTTCGGGGAATTCTGCTAAAACTTTCGGAGGTAAAGAATAATGAAAAAGAAATTGTGGATTTACAGCGCGGCCGTGCTGTTAGGAATTTCGGGATATTGCATTTACCGAAGCGTGAATTCGAAGACCTCTTCGTTGAGCATAGGCACTTCGATTCGGAATTACGGGGATTCGGTGGGAATCCGTTATGCCGCGAGCGGTGATGAAGACCTTGAAGTTTCCTCGTACATTTCCGACGTGGCGGCGCAAAGCCTCGTCAATGACGACGGAACGTATTCTCTCCGCTTTGTCTCTCTCGTGAAAGCCGATTCGATCGGCGAGGACGGAAAAAGCGCGGTTCTCCCGGGATATTATGGCTTTAACGTCCGTTTTACGGGGACGAGCGAGGTGAATCAAGACTATCGGGTTCAGTACGTTTACAACTCGATCAGCGAGACCAAAGACGGCGAAACATATTACTACGTCAACGATTATTCCGCATATGCGGGGCAAAGCAACGCTTTACCGCTTTCATCGATGCCGGTGATCGGATCGGCGGATTATAATCTGGTCGTCGCGTTGACGATTAACAATATTCCCGCTTCTTACACGGAAACGCTGTTTACGATTACCCCGTACGTGGAACTGGAAGAAACCAAATTGTACGGCAACACCAAGCGGGTCAATCTCGATTCGGTCAACCGTTCCGAGAATCTTTATTTCGTTCACGTCGGAGAAAATTATCTGCTGATGAACGAGGAGAGCGAGAACGTCTATTCGTTGAATGCCGATTTCGCGTCCGGAGACGTGCTTTCGATCGTTTCTTCAAACGGAAAACTTTGCGATTCTTATCTTTCGGAAGTCGAAGATGGAACATCTTGGGCTTATGAATGCAACCTTACCGGAGGCTATACGATTACGGCGACGAAAGGCTCTTCGATCGAAGTCGAAGAACCGGTTCAAGTCAAAATCGTCACCGATGAAAATACAGCCTTTACTTACGACGGACAGCCTCACAGTCCGAGCGGATTGCGCTTTGTCGACGCTTCGAACAATGAAGTAAGCGTGCCGGAAAGCGCCTATACTGTGCTTTATTCCAGCGACGATACCGGATACAACAGTTCGGAAGCTCCGACGGAAGCGGCTTATTACGCGATGGCGGTTACATTCACCGATTCGAAATACCAGATGATCTCGGGAGAAAAAAATTACGTCGTCTTCCACATCGACGCGCCGGTTGAAGATGTGAAAGTCATTGTCAATTTCTCCGATACGGTCGCTTTCGAATACGACGGAGAACAACACTCGCCGACGATACTTTCCTTCACCGATGAAAACGGCAACGTTTTGGAAATTCCGTCAAGCGCTTATACGATTCACTATTCCAGCGATACGACCGGATATAACAGTCCGGAAGCCCCGACAGAAGTGGCGTGGTATTCGATGGTCATCACTTTTGGCGACGATTCCGGTTATACGTTGACCAATGGAAGCAAAAAGACGTGGTGCGTCTTCCACATCGATGAGCCACAGGCAACCGCGTCCTACGAAGGCTTCGATACAATCTATTCGGGAACGATGAACGACGTCGTCGACGGAGACGACGAGACGTTCGTTTGGTTCGGAAGCGCGCCGACAACGGACTCGACGATCACGGTCGACCTGAAAACGGTACAGGTAATCGACAACATTCAGATCCTTACC
>DBGCPK010000006.1:0-39226 GCA_048359995.1 Bacilli bacterium
GTATTTCAGTAGAAGAATTAACTGCATATTCTTCTGAAGTTGTAAAGGAGCAATTAATGCGTCCCAACAATTCTGAAAGTAATATTGATTTAATTTCTTTTAGAAGAATACTAAAATTATATGATAAATAAGTTAATAAGACCATTCTTGGCCCATATGCTTCGAATTGTCTATTTAAAAGATTCGCAGCATAATTATTCGATATCTTCTTAACAATTATACTGTAAACTTTAATGGTTCTACACTTTTATGTTGTAAACTTTTTAGGAATTACACAATATAATTGTCTAGTACTATATAATTACCCGATATAAAGTACATCTCTTTTCTGAAAATTGAGTTTATTGGTATTGGGTGAGTTGTATGATACCAAATCGATTTGGTATCATACTAACGAAGAAGTTGCAGACCATAACTCGTGTCTTATAGCAGTAAAAGTAGTCCATGGCTGCGACTTTCACTTTATATGGTTATTAGGTAGTTACAGATTGTTGATTGAGATAATACTGGTTGTTTACTAGAATACATGGTGAAAGATTCGTAGGTGCTGCATACATTCTTTAGAAAGGGACAATTTATGATTTATGTAGGAATAGATGTAGCCTCATATAAACATGATGTTTGTATTATGTCTAATGATGGTGAAATCTATGGACAGAAATTCCAAATCAAAAATTCTAAAGATGAATATAAAAAAACTTCTAAGCGTTATAAATAAAGCCAAGAAGTTTTTCAAAGATTCCAATGTGCGTATAGGAATAGAATCTACCGGTGTATATTCATCCACTATTTTGAATTACTTTTCTCAGTTTAAAGAAATTGAAGTAATCTTTATCAATCCGGTTCTCACCAATATGCTTCAACTATCTCAATCTGTGCATTATGCAAAGACAGATGCTATTGATGCTGAAGGCATTTGTAATTATCTTCAAGATAATCGAAAGAAACTATTAACCTATACACCACCATCTTACCAAAGTTTACAATTAAAATCACTATATAGAGAAATGATAACACAATCCAAAAATCGTTTAACAGGCATCATACATATAGTTTTTCATGAGTTTTTAAGCGTTTTTCATAAGATTGATGAAAAGTTCGTATATACTTTATTAAAAGAATATCCAACCCCCTAATTCAAAAATTTCGAGAAAACGTAGGCAAAATGTGGCAGTGGTTTAACGATTACTAGGACAATTTAAAGATTAGGGATAAAATAACGATTACCATCATAATTTAACGATTACTTTTTGAATATAAATTTTTGTAAATTTTGCATACGTGAACGATAAGGTTATAGCGGTAAGTCAAACGACAGATGATGTAAAATAATATATAACTGCAAATTAAGGAAATCTTGATAATTGCTTAACTACTCAATGAAGTAATAATAGATCTATTGAAGAATAAGTAAAATCAAGCCTATTTGAGGTCAAACTGGAGTAGGTTTTTTATGTGAAAAAATTGATATATACACCAAAAGTGTATATAATATAATTAATAAAAATATATATGCTTTTTGTGTTTACAAAAACTCGATATACTGAAAATATGATTATTGATATAATGTTAGCACAAGGAGTTGAAATTAGCGTGTTTAAACTTAAAACCAATGAAGAAATAGGGGCCTATTTAAAGAAACTGATTTTATCAAAATATCCTTCATGTAGACAATTCTGTGTTGCTTATGTTAATTTAGCAGGAGATTTTTCAGATGATCCACATGATTTGCGAACTGAAGAGATAAGAAAACTCACTAATAGGCTTTCTCAAATCCTTAAAGGCAAAAAGAGTATTCAAACATATGATTTGCCAGTTTTCTCTAAATTATTAGATATATCTTGTGAACAAATGCTTACTGCAGGAGCATATTGCACACCTATAACTAATAGAATAACCAATTACAATATTGCTTTTTCAAAAGATGAGCAGGATTGGATTGATTATATAAATAGAGAAGATTGTATTGCGGCTTATGCAGATGAATTCGGCAAAACTGTCGTGGACTACGCTATTGAATTTAAAAACTATGGTTTTATTAATTTTTTAATAAAAAGCGGATATATTACTTTAGTTTCAGATGAGAAATGGAATAGGAATTTTAATTTTGGCGCAGATACCTCAATTAAGGAAAGACCATACGAATCAAGGACTTTGCACAATGAATTCTATGAAAACAAGATATTGAGAACTCAGATAATATCACTCGCCTTAGAAAATGACGATTATGATATGTTATACAATATGAGGGCAAGAGAAATTCCTCCCCAACTTACTATGACTACTTATAGTTTGACAAGTTTAAACTTTAGTGATTATTACGATGATCAATTTATAGATACAATATTGCGTTCAAGATCAAAAGTCGTTCGATATTTTTGTGAAGAATATTATGTTGAATCGCATTGGCAGAAAGGAACACAATTTTTGTGGCTGTATCCTTTCTTTGATAAACTTATTATTCGAGCGGTAAAATCAAATAATAGCATGGCAAATTCTTTATTAGATGTTGCAATTCAGCATAACGAAGAAACATATAACAATTTAAAAAAAGCTATTTTAAAAGTTGCTAAGCATATGAGAGAAAGCCTATATAGAAATGTAAGTTTTCAAAAGGTTATAGAAGATGTTCTTCGTGATTTTAACACTAATAAAGAAAATAGTGTAATCAGCTTTTATTGTTATTTTCTTGGAGAAAACAGTGATGTTGTCGCAACGAATATTATCTTTGCTAATGTTGAATCAAAAAATACTGAACTACAAAGCAAAATTGATAAACTAAATGAACTATATTATAAAATTATCAACATAAAAGACCATTTAATTAAAAATTGTTAACTTCTTGAATTTTAATGGAGGTAATCAAAATGTCAAAGTATAAAACAATTGAAGTGTGGAATAAGTTTTTTGGCAATAAAACTGAAGCGTATGATTATGCAGGTAGATTAATAAAAAAATCTGCTTGTGGAAATC
Source organism: Bacilli bacterium (assembly GCA_048359995.1). Classification (GTDB taxonomy): domain Bacteria; phylum Bacillota_I; class Bacilli_A; order RFN20; family CAG-449; genus UBA3210. Next base: position 2,974 of record DBGCPK010000006.1, read on the forward strand.
TTTACAGCAGGTTCTGTCCGACGATTGACCACATTAGACCGCTTTCAAAAGGCGGAAGTGATATCATGGAAAATATTATCATTTGCCATCGTGATACTAATGAAGAAAAAGCAGATTCATTTCCTCATTGGACAGCAAATGGTACGAGATATTTTGCTATGCGTGTTAGAGGAACTAGAAATAAATATGAAATATATGAACAAGAATAGTTCTTTAAAGTGTTGAATAGGGGGTAGAAATATTTTTTGGACACATTAAAAAGGTTCTTCCAGATGCAACAATTAAAAGCAATGTCATGGTTGATACATCCGAAAGGTAGATGCGAAATCGATGCACATTTAAAAAACCTAGTTGGGAGAGATTATCAAAAAAAGGAAAAAGAATAAACCAAAATAGGTATAAAGTTGCATCGAATGTCAAATAGGTTTTTCAACAAGCTTAACTTGTTGAATTTCCTTTCTTGAATCAACATAAAAAGGAGCTGTCGCTCCCTTTAACTCTGTTTTTTCTTTTTTGAGTTTTTAAACAGCCCCTTTTTTCTTTGCAAAAACGTCGTAAAACACTAAGATTTGGCATAATTTTGGGGTTAAATTCGTAAGTGTGATTCATAGAATTCTTTTGGTTGTAATTTATTAAGATGTCAAATACATCACACATCATTTCGTTTTAGATTAACAACATCAAAAAAAATATCGTTTGGTATATTGACAATTCAAAACGGGGGGGGGGGGTATAATTAGAATCGGGAGTGATATTTTTATGGAAAATGTTCAAACATACGATGTGCTTAAAAACATTAAGCACAACCTTCATACGGTCTTGCAACTCATGTTCGGGTTATTGGCCGGCATATTTTTATTTAACTGGTTAACCGTCTTAAGAGGATCGATAGATAGCGTGGATCCATTTTATTTTTTGCATGCATATGACCTTAGTGATTTCATCATATGGTTGCAATTATGCGAAATGCTGCTGTTCATTGCCTGCCTCGTCTGCTTTTTTGTCTTTGGCTTCAAAAGCGACAAGAAGAAAAGAATCGCTTATGACAACTTTTTGGAGCACAGAGAATTTTTTGAAAGTGAATCGTATTTGAAACAAAACGATTCATATTACAGGGCGTTGGTCAATGATTATTTGAAGGTGAATTCTTGTTTTTATGAAAGAAAGGGCAAGGTCAAATTTCTTTATCGAAAAATGACATCCTATTTATATATTCAGCTTATCATTGCAGGACTCGCTTCCGTTGGTGTTTTCGTCGCATTTCAAAATGCGGCCGTTCATGGGAATCTGTATGGGAATGCTATTTATCTTGTTGCAATCGGATTGATGGTAATTCTGTATATTTTTATGTTTTATTATATGGTGGTGAAACATAGAAAGCGTTGCTTTCAGGCATATGCGATACATGTTGAGCCTCAGCAGATCCGATCGAACGAATTCGAATTTGATGCATCCTTTATGGAATATATTGCAAACGATGCAAAACTCGCAAAGCGCGCTGATAAAATGCAAAAGGCGGGACAAAACGGAATCGTGCCGTATATCTTCTCTGAGCCGGTGACAGGATGGTTGCTCGGCGGGGCCGCCATTGAAGTGGTGATGATTATTTTTATTGTCTCAATCGTTATCAGCATCGTTACGCCAAATTCAAATAAATCGACAGTTTCAACCTTAAATATCGGCAAAGAAGATGGAACGAACAAATTCTCCGGTATCGTGATTTATGGTCATGCTGGCGAAGTATATGAAATTTCATCCTATCATGCAATCATGTATCACAATACGCGCACAGAGTATGAAGCATACTCCTATTTGGATTATATAGAAATCAGAAAAGATTCGGCGGTTGTAGGATGGATGCGAAACAACGGATCCATTGATTATGCTAACGATTATAAAGGGGATCAGCCGTTTGCCCGCTGGGAAAGAAGATAATCATATAGAAACGTGTATATTTTTTATTTCAGCAAGTATTAGCACATCGCAGAAAGGAAAGAAGAAAATAAAAATTCTTTAGTTAATTTTTTAAAGTTAAATAGTATTATTGAATTATACAAATAGATAAAATTGCAATTTATAATAGGGGTGGTTGTATTAAAATATATCGCCCTTGCCATTAGAAATGATAGGTATTGGTACAGTTCACGATTGGTATCAATACCTTTTTTGGCGTCCAAAATTGGGCAAAAAATAGTAATGTTTGGCTTAAATTTGCCATTATTTAGCTAAAATTTGGGCAGTATTGGCTCATTTTCACTGCTTTGAGTACATTTTCGTGAGCAAACCCAGCAAAATGAGGCGGTAGTTTAACGATTGCCAGGATAATTTAACAGCAATTTCTTCAGCAATTGCTTTTAGACCTTGTTTAGTCATTACAAGTGTTCCTGCAACAAAACAGAATTTAGGATTCATTGCACCGGAAATTGCTCCCCACATAAGGCCATCTGCAACTCCGTCAATAGCGCCTTGAACTGCACCTTTCCAAGCACCTTCCTATGTACCTGTTCTAATGCCTTCAGTGATTGCTCCCATAATAGCACATGTTATGGCATCTAAGGAAGCATTAATCAAAATCATAACCATGTGTAAAACGCGTGGTTTATTTCTCATCTGCGACAAGGCAATTTCATCGCCTTTTAATGCCGCAAATTCGACCTTGCTATAATTAAAGTGAACTCTTCGTAGAAATAAAATCACGAAGAGTTCGTACATCAATTTATAGTTATATTTACATTTCAATAATATATGCCGTGTCAAACAAAATTTGGTTATTACTTATTTTATTTAAAAATTCATGTAGTTTTATAATACCCTTGATTCTGTGTTTTTTTTGATAATTTAATCTTATTAAAAAAACTATTTTATTTATTGGCGAATTATTTAAATAGAAGAGTAACATATTTTTTATAAAATCTATGTTAATGTATTCTTTTTCAAGAACAACATAGCACATATTTTTATTAGTATATATATCAAAAAATTCTTTTGAATATACACCTAATCTTCTGCACTCAGGTACTATTTGATACCAATTACCTCTAATAGAAGACAATATTTCCCATTCATTTGAATAATAACAATATGGATTTTTTTTACTTATCACTTTTATAAAATCATGAATATATTCCTTTTTCGTTTTTTCTTCTATACATATTATATTAATATCAGATATAACATTCATCTATAACCCTAACTCCTTTATAATATTTAAACCAGTATCTTGGAAACCAATTTCTTTTGCACCTTGATAACCAATTTCTCCAGCTTTATTTAGCACAATATTTGGGTTTTTCCGACTTTATAGTTAGGTTTAACCTTTGTATGATAATCATTTACCGTGATATTGTATTTGTGAGTAATTTCATCCGGTGTATAATTTTTACTATTTGAAGGTATACAAGCATTATGAACAACAAACAATTCATTGCCAACTACATATGTATGATAATCTAAAACATTAAAATTGTAAACACCTATTTTTTCTTTTAATTGTTCAATTTTAATAGTTAAAACTCTAACAAAACCATCAGCAGTTTTAATTTTATCGTTAGCAGTTAATTCACAAGCATTTTTCCATCCATCAATAGTTAAAATACTATGATTTGGAGTACATACAATTTTTCGATTTCAGTATGAATATGACATATTCTGTTGTTTCATTATGATATACTTCGACAACATCTTTATATTCAAAGATTTTAGATTATCATTATAGGCTAATACTTGATCTCCAACTTGAATTTCTTCAATTGCTTTTAGACCTTGTTTAGTTATTACAAGTGTTCCTGCAACAAAACAGAATTTAGGATTCATTGCATCTGATACCGCACCAATTAAAGCACCTTCACGCTCCTACTAACATTGAAGTTGCAACACAAGCCGCAGCCCCTCCTGTAGCCACACAAGCCAGAACTTGATAAAAGATTTGCTGTTGTTAATGGTGGTAAAGTGACAAAGAAAGCGAGAATTGAAGCAACTGTCCTTAATAGTTTAATACCGATATCTAAAGAAGAAATATGTAAACTTCTTCCCGATCTTAGTCCGACAACTGTAGAGTTAGTATTAGGTGCATTGTGTCGAGAAGGTTTAATAACAAAAATCGGAGCGGCAAGGTCAACAAGATATATAAGAAATAAATGAAAGAAATAAAACTTGGGGATTTATTAGAAGAAATTACGGATGAAAAAAATACTTTATAAGCGAAAGTCGCTTGAAAGAGTTTTTCTTTTTATCGATAGAAATTTATCCGTTTGCCCATCGTATCTTGATTCAATTATGATATAATGTACTTGCATAGGAGATTTTGATATGAATAAGTTTATGAAATGCGCGATTCGGGAAGCGGAAAAAGGAATACGAAACGGCGAAGGAGGGCCGTTCGGAACGGTAATCGTCAAAGACGGAAAGATCATCGCCAAAGGACATAATCAGGTTGTCAAAAACAATGACGCGACTTGTCATGGAGAGATGCAGGCGATAAGAAAAGCATCGAAAAGATTGAATAATTTCGATTTGTCGGGGTGTGAACTCTATACGACGGGAGAACCTTGCCCAATGTGTCTGGGGGCTATCTTGTGGTCGAATATCGATAAAGTTTACTATGGTTGCAATATCGAAGATACCGAGAAAATCGGATTCCGCGATAAAAAATTTTACGATCTGAGCGGTGAGGAGAAATCCGAATTTATTTCGGAATTGGATCGGAAAGAATGTTTGAAACTCTACGAAGAGTATCGGAACATCGATTCGAAAAAGAATTATTGAGGACGGGCAATGAAACCGATTAACTATTTGAAAGAAAACGGAACGATCGCCTTGGTAGCGCCGAGTTTCGGCTGTGCCGCCGATCCGTACAAAACGCGTTTGGAAACAGCGATTAAGAATTTCGAAGACGACGGATTTCGATTGATTCAAGGGGAGAATATCGTTCTCAGTCGGCATAAAGTGAGAAGCAACAGCGCGCGGAAGTGCGCAAAAGAATTTATGGAGAATTATCTCAACCCTGAGGTCGACGCGGTAATTTCTGTCGGTGGCGGAGAATTGATGTGCGAGATTCTTCCCTACATCGATTTCGATAAGATCTTAACGGCGCCGCATAAATTTTTTATGGGATTTTCAGACAATACCAATCTGACTTATACGCTGGCGACGATCTCGGAGGTGGCGACGATTTATGGCCCTTGTTTCCCCGCATATTGTTTGAAGCCTTATCGTTATCATCTGGCGGACGCTTTGAATCTTCTTTTGGGAAAGACGAGGGAAACGCGAGGATATCCGTATTGGGAAAGATACGGCAAATCAAGCGATAACCCTTTGGAAGAGAAGAACTATTCCGAAAAGAAAGTGCTGCGGATTTATCCGAACCGCCCCGTCGAAGTTACGGGGAGATTGCTGGGGGGATGTTTGGATTGCTTGGTTACTCTCTGCGGAACGAGGTTCGATCGAACGGCAGAATATTTGGAAAAATATCGCGATGACGGCTTTATTTGGTTTTTGGAAGCGTGCGATCTAAGTCCGGTGGGAATTCAACGCGCTTTGTTTCAATTGAAACAGGCGAAGTGGTTCAAATACTGCCGCGCTTTTATCATCGGAAGACCTCTTTGCTATCGGCAACGCGTTTTCGGCATTACTCATTACCGAGCAATCAAAGAGGCATTGGGGAATCTGCATTTGCCGATTATCATGGATGCCGATTTGGGGCATTTTGCTCCTTCGATGCCGATTGTCACGGGCGCATTGGGCAAACTGAAAGCCTTTGACAACGAAATAAGCATCGAATACACGGATTTTTAATTCGGTGAAAGCACTATCATTCACAAAAAAGTAGAAAAGTATCGATAAAAAAATATCGATATGATATATTGATTCTGTATCGGTTGAAGCCGAGAAAGAAAGGAGACTAATATGGGAGACAATATTTCGACAAACACGCGGAACAGAATACCGCTTTATCTGGACTATCTCAACAAAATAGGTAAAGAAGGCCGGAAAAAGATTTCCTCGGGTGCGATCGCGACGGCGTTGGGACTCGGGGAAGTTCAGGTCAGAAAAGACTTGGCGTCGGTTTCTTCGAAAGGAAAACCGAAAATCGGTTACGATGTGTCTTTGCTGGTGCGCGATTTGGAAAATTATTTGGGATATCGCGACTTGGATACCGCGGTGATCTTCGGAGTCGGAAAACTGGGTATGGCGCTTTTGGATTATCCGGGATTTAACGACTGCGGTTTCGATATCGTGCGGGGTTTCGATGTGGATTCGCGGAAATTCGGAATTTCCGAAACGGGAAAACCGATTTCGGACAATTGCGATTTCGTGGAGTTTAACCGCGAACAAGAAGTCAGCATAGCGATTCTATGCGTTCCGGAAAACCACGCGCAGGAAGTCTGCGATTTCGTGGTTCAAAACGGAATTCGCGCGATTCTCAATTTTGCGCCGATTCATCTGAACGTTCCGGACGGCGTCGTCGTCAAAAGCGAAAATTTAGCATACTCCTTAGCCTTGCTTTCGATCGAACTGAAATCGAAAAAATAGTTTTTCAGGAGGAAATATGGTCAGAGAAATTATCGACAATGTAGAAAAACTTGAAAGAGCCGTCAAGCGTTTAAAAGAGGCTCAAAAAAAATTTTCCGAGTATTCGCAAGAGCAGGTGGACAGAATCTTTCTTGCCGCGGCGACGGCTGCGAATAAAGAGCGGATTCGTCTCGCGAAGTTGGCGGTAGAAGAAACCGGAATGGGAGTCGTCGAAGATAAGGTCATTAAAAACCATTATGCTTCGGAATACATCTACAATGCTTATCGGGATACTCAAACGGTAGGCGTCATCGAAGAAGATAAAGAGTACGGAATTCGGAAAATTGCCGAACCGATCGGATTGGTCGCGGCGGTCATTCCGACGACTAACCCGACGTCCACCGCGATTTTCAAGACGTTGATCTGTTTAAAAACGCGGAACGCCATCATCATTTCCCCGCATCCGCGTGCAAAGAAATCGACTGCGGAAGCGGCTAGAGTGGTTTTGGAAGCGGCCGTAGAAGCCGGCGCGCCGGAAGGAATCATCGACTGGATCGACGTTCCTTCTTTGGAGATGACATCTTTAGTGATGAAAGAGGCGGATATCATTTTGGCGACAGGAGGACCGGGTATGGTTCATGCCGCCTATTCCAGCGGAAAACCGGCGTTAGGCGTCGGCGCGGGAAATACGCCGGCGATCATCGACGATTCCGCAGATGTGGTTCTGGCGGTGAATTCGATCATTCATTCCAAAACTTTCGATAACGGAATGATCTGCGCTTCCGAACAATCGGCAATCGTTCTCGATTCGGTATATGTTTCGGTTAAAGACGAATTTCTGAAACGGGGCTGTTATTTTCTAAATGAGGAAGAAAAGCAAAAAGTCAGGGAGACGATCATCATCAACGGCGGACTTAACGCGAAAATCGTCGGTCAGAAAGCGGCGAAGATCGCAGAGTTGGCCGGAGTGAAAGTGCCGGAGGAAACGAAAGTATTGATCGGCGAAGTCGAATCGGTCGAACTTAGCGAAGAATTTGCGCATGAAAAACTTTCGCCTGTACTCGCCCTTTACCGCGCGAAGGATTTTTCCGAAGCTTTGGATAAAGCGGAACATTTGATTGCCGACGGCGGATTCGGACATACCTCCTCGCTTTACATTAACGTGAAAACCGGACAGGAAAAGATATCCGAGTTCCAAAATCGGATGAAAACCTGTCGTATTTTGATCAATACTCCGTCTTCGCAGGGAGGAATCGGAGACCTATACAATTTCAAATTAACTCCGTCGCTGACTTTGGGCTGCGGTTCTTGGGGAGGAAACTCGGTCAGCGAAAATGTCGGAGTCAGACAATTGCTGAACATTAAAACCGTCGCGGAAAGGAGAGAGAATATGCTGTGGTTCCGGTGTCCGGAAAAAGTTTATATCAAGAAAGGATGTCTGCCGGTTGCGCTTCAAGAATTGAAAACGGTGATGCACAAGAAGAGAGCGTTCATCGTAACGGACTCTTTCCTCTTTAAAAATGGGTTTACCCGTTGCATTACCGAAAGATTGGACGAAATGGGCATTACGCATACCACTTTCTTCAACGTCGAACCGGATCCTTCGTTGAAATCGGCGAAGGAAGGCGCGGAAGCGATGCGCCAATTTGAACCGGATGTCATCATCGCTTTAGGCGGCGGATCGGCCATGGATGCAGCGAAAATTATGTGGGTGCTTTACGAGCATCCGGAAGTTTCTTTCCAAGACATGGCGATGCGGTTTCAGGATATTCGAAAGAGAATCTACACTTTCCCGCATATGGGAGATAAAGCGTATTTTGTCGCTGTACCGACTTCTTCGGGAACCGGGTCCGAAGTTACTCCTTTCGCGGTCATTACGGACGAAAAAACCGGAATCAAATATCCTCTCGCGGATTACGAATTACTTCCGAAAATGGCGATCGTCGATACTGACTTGATGATGAGCGCGCCGAAAGGATTGACGGCGGCTTCCGGAATCGACGCGGTTTCGCACGATCTCGAAGCGTTGGCTTCGATGATGGCGACCGACTATACCGACGGTTTGGCGATTCAGTCGTTGAAGATAATATTCGAATATTTGCCTCGGGCCTATCGCGATGGACAAACGGATGTGGAAGCGCGGGAAAAGATGGCGAATGCCGCGACGATGGCAGGTATGGCTTTTGCCAACGCTTTCTTGGGAATCAATCACTCTTTAGCGCATAAACTGGGTGCGTATCATCATATCGCTCATGGGGTTGCCAACGCTTTGGTCATCGAATACGTTCTGAGGTACAATGCCAGCGAAACCCCTGTTAAAATGGGAACTTTCCCGCAATACGATCACCCGCATACGTTGAGAAAATATGCGATCGTCGCCGAGAATTTGGGCTTGAAAGGCAAGGACGACCGCGAATCTTTGGAGAATCTTATCGACGCGGTAAATCGCTTAAAAGAAGAGATCGGAATCAAGAAAACGATACGCGATTACGGCGTGGAAGAAAAGGATTTCCTCGATACGCTCGACGAAATGACGGAACAGGCGTTCGACGACCAATGCACGGGAGCCAATCCTCGCTATCCTCTGATGAGCGAATTGAAAGAGATTTACCTCAAAGCCTATTACGGCGCTGATTATAAAGGAGAAAAATAATGGAAAAGGAAAATGTTATTTTGGTAAGACCGACCAAAGTCGTCTACCGGAACGGAGATAAGATCGTCAAATCCTTTGTCGAAGGGTATCTCAAATCCGACGTACTCAACGAAGCGCTGAACCAAGCGCGGGTGGAAGAAATCGGACTCTGCATTCCGAAGGTGATTTCCGTCGATGTGATCGACAATCGATGGACGATAACTTCGGAGTACATCGAAGGGGAAACGCTCGATTCGCTGATGCGGAAGAATCCGGAAAAGGAAGAGGAATATCTCCATTTGATGGTGGATCTTCAATTGGACATCTTGTCGAGAAAATGCCCTTTGCTTCACAAGTTAAAGGACAAATTGAGAAGAAAACTGAAAGAGACTGCTTTCGACGATACGGTTAAATACGATCTCAACACCGCTTTGGAGGGAACGCCGAAACACGACAAACTTTGTCACGGCGATTTCAATCCGTCGAACATCGTGATTACCGAAGACGGAAAAAAATACATTCTGGACTGGGCGCACGCTTCACAGGGGAATGCTTCGGCCGATGCGGCTCAATCCTATTTGATTCTTTATCTGAATTACGGTGGTATTCTGGCGGAAAAATATCTAAACCTGTTCGTTGCCAAATCCGGTATCGCCAAGAAGACGATTCAGAAATGGCTTCCGGTCGTCGCTGCGGCGAAAACGTTGAATTGTCAGGAAGAGGAACTCGATTTCTTGAACCGTTGGGTAAACGTCGTCGAATACGAATAATCCCGCAATAAAAATACACCGTCGCTGACGGTGTATTTTCTTTTGGAGAAAATGTCTTTTTCCTTTAAAATCAATCTCGGTTGTCGATGTGAATTTCATCGCCGTCAATGTTGATGGTAAGATTCTTGTTTTTGATTTTTTCTTTTAAATCTTCAATGTCGTCATCGTCTTCGATATCCTCGATGTCGATTCGGGTGCCGTCTTCATCGATGCAGATAGAAGGATCTTTCCGATGAATCCAATCGTCGAAAGGATTGAACAGGATATAGTACAGCGGAATCGTGAGGAAGAGGAACCAGTAAGGATGCCATAATTGATGAACCATACCCAAATAAAGATATACTGCAGTGACCAGAATCGGAAAAACGAAAGAAGAGAACTTTCTTTTCCAAATCGCTTCCATCAAGGTGGCTACCAACGGAATAAGGAAGAAGAGAATCCACGCCGTATGCCACTGTCCCAAAAAGATTCCCAAAAGAATATAAGCGATGAGCGTTCCGATGCAGACGATTCCGTTGATCGCGTTTTCGACGCGCCGGAAGACTTTGCTCTTTTTTCTTTGCTTGAAATAAATACCTTTGGGAGAGATGTCGACGTGATCTCCTTTTTTATTGTCGTGAACGTGGATTCCGTCCCATCCGACGTGGACGTATTCGCCCTCTTTGGACTGAAAGTCTATGCCTTTCAGCAGACTGATATGCACGCGATCACCTTTTTTGTTTTCTTGCGTTTCTTTATCGTCTTTTTCTCCTTGTTCCTTTTTAATCTCTTCTATGCTCTGGTCGGTGGATAGCAATTCATCGAGAGAGATCCCGTAGAGTTTCGCCAGACAGATCAGGTTATCGGTATCCGGAGAAGATTCCGCGCGTTCCCATTTGGATACCGCCTGACGGGAAATTCCCAGCGCATCGGCTAATTGCTCTTGAGAGTAGCCTTTTTCTTTTCTCAGTTTTTGAAGGCGGTTTGCGATTTCGATATTCATAACTTTTTCTCCTTTTCTGGTTACTATTGTATGGGTTTTGTCGCGGTTGCGACCACCGATTTTAGGTTGAATTTTCAAAAAAAATCCGCAACTGACGGTTGCATAACCTTATTTTAACTCTTTTTTATACGAATTTCCTCTTTTTCTCTTTTTTACGGAAGATATTTTCACATAAAATAAAATACCTCCGTATAGTTTTTCTTGTATTGAGGGCCCGAAAGTATAATAATACTTTTGTATAAACGGAGATGGAAAAATGAAAGATAGAGAGTTTCGCGGATTGCTGGTCGACAATGTGGAAAAATGCAAGATCATCCTGACCGGAATCCCTTACGACGGTAACGCTTCGATCGGGAAAGGCGCTGCGGAAGCGCCTGCGCGGATACGAGAACTTTCTCGCTTTTTTCCACCTTTAACGATGGACGGAGAGGATATTTCCGCGTGTAAGATTTTCGATCGGGGAGATCTCGTCTGTGAGGACGAAGATTGTCCGACTTATTTCCGCCGAATTGAAGAACAAGTATCCTCGACGCTGAGAAACGACAAACTGAATCTTTTTATCGGAGGCGATCATTCGGTGGCAATTCCTCTTGAAAAAGCCTTTCTGGACTTCGCTAAGAAGCAAGGGAAAAAGGCAGGAATCATTCATATCGACGCTCATCCGGATATCTGCGACGTTTACGAGGAGAGCAGGCTATCTCACGCCTGCCCGATCCGAAGAGCCATCGATAACGGATTCGATAAAACGAAATTGCTTTTGATCGGAATGCGGGGTTACGAATTGCAGGAAACGGAATATTTTAAACAAAATGCGGAAATCGAAGTTTATCCTTCTTCTTATATCATCGCAAACGGGATAAAGCCGATTTTGAAAAGAATCGAAGAGAAATTTGACGAAGAAGATTTGATTTATCTATCCTACGACATCGATGTCAATGATCCGTGTTTCGCACCCGGAACGGGAACTCCCGAGCCGTTTGGATTGAATAGTTTGGACGTATTGAATATGATTCGGCACGTCTTTCGGAAACGGAAGGTCGTTGCGATGGACATGGTAGAAATCGCTCCTCCGTTGGACAGCAACGATCTAACGACATGGCTGGGACTCAAAACCTTGTACGAGATTTTTAAAATTCTGATCGATAGGGGAAACGAACGATGAGAAAGCATTTTATGTTGGATTGCTATGGCGCCAATCAAAATCAACTCAACGATATCCGACACATCAACGATCTATTGAATCAGTTGGTATATTCTCTGAAACTGAATCCGGTTTGCCCTCCGCAGTTGATTCCATATTATTACGGAAAAGTCAAGGAAGATATCGGAATTTCGGCCTTTATTCTTTTGGAAGGAGGGCATATCACCATTCACACTTTTCCGGTGCGCGAATGCTATTTTGTCGATATTCTTTCCGACGGAGATTTCGACGAAAACGCGGCAAAAGATTTTCTCTTCAAAGAATTGCCTTATCAGGAAGAAAAGTCGATTTTCAACGTTAGAGACCGAAGTCAAAAGAAATTCGAAATTCTTTCGTATGATTCCGGTTGCGATTTCGGACCGCATCTGATGAATGAAATCAAAGCGGGTTCAGTGCCGACGATGGAAACGCTGTTCGACTTTCTCGAACAATTGGTATCTAAAATCAATATGGATCCGATCACACGCCCGTATGTCTTGAAATCGACGCCGAAAAAGCCGAAATATCTTTCGGCGATTGTCGTGATTGCCCAATCGCACATTGCACTGCATTACCAGTACAGAACCAAAACCATTTTCGCGGATATTTTTTCCTGCGCGCCATTCGATTATTCCAGCGTTCGCGAACTCTATCGCCCATTAGGGGAAGTTATATCCGATGAACTGACCGCGCGGGGTACCAAGCATATTTACAAAGTAAAATCTTCGGTTTCCAAGGACTCTCTTCACGCTTCGATGCGCTGGCAGAAAGCTTTGAAGAGAAAGTAAATCAATCTTGATGTTCTTCGAAATCGGCGTCGATGACATCGCCTTTGGAAATAGAAGAGTCGTGCAGTTGACGATTTCCGGATTTTTTTTCGTTTCTGCGGTTAAAGAGCATTTCGGTTAGATCGAAAAGCGCGTCGACGAGAATGAAACTACCGATCAAGTAGCCGATGATTTTTTGACCATTGAAGACAAAGAGCAGAATACCGAACGCCAGATTGACAATGCCGGTGATCAAGTTGACCAGATAGAGATTCGGCAAAGGTCGGATCGAAAAAGAAAGGAGAATGCGGGAAGTTCCGTGAATGATCAGAATAATGCCGGCGACGATCGGAATCATTTTACCTAAAAATTCGTTCAAAACGACCGCAAAGATTCCGAGAATGACGAGCAGAGATCCGAAAACGAGAAGATCGGAGAAACGAAATTTTCCGAAAAAGTAGACGATAATCTGAACTAAGCCGATGAGCATAATCATCGCGCCGAAGACATAAATGATAAAATTTTGAAATTCCGCCGGAAAAAGAATAAAGAGGAGTCCGATGACGAACTCGACGAAGAATCCGATGAGAGATTTGAGCGATGCTTTGTTTTTCATATCAAAAAGTCCTTTCTTGATTTTCCATTTTAGTATATTCTTTGAAGGCTTGCAAACGATTTAACAAATTACCCGAAGTTCACCTGATTTTAACTTCAATTTAACTTTGTCGAGGTAAAATAGGTAAAAAGTTAAAGGAGGACGGATTATGGGAAAAATATACGCGAAAATCGGAATGGCCGGACTTGTTCTTTTCTCTTTGTCGGGTTGTTCCGTATCGGATAAGGAAACGGAGGAGAAAAAAGAGGTCGTGACGATTCAGGTTGAAAACGCGACAAGCGAAAGTTCTTTGACGGAAACGATCGAAAAAGTTAAACCGACCGTCGTCGATGTTTATGCTTACGGAGAGAATTTTATCGGCGCAGGTTCCGGAGTGATTGTTTCCCGTTCCGACGAAGGTTATTATATCGTTACGAATCATCATGTGATCGATGAAGCGAAGGAGTTTGAAATCGTCACGTACAGCGATGTCGGATCCTGCGCTTATGACGCGATTTTGATCGGAGGATCTCCGAGAAATGACATCGCCGTTTTGAAAGTGACAACGGAGGAAACTTGGACAGTGGCAACTTTTATCGAAGATTCGTCCGCGGTCAAGATCGGTCAAGAGGTCATCGCCATCGGCAATCCTTTGGGAATTTTGGGAGGATCGGTTACCCACGGAATCATTTCTGCGACGGAAAGAGAAGTTTATGTGGAAGATATCGGTTATATGCGCTTGTTTCAGACCGACGCGGCGATCAATTCGGGAAATTCCGGTGGTGCGCTTTTTTCATACAACGGATTGCTGATCGGCATCGTCAATTCCGGTTATAGCGATTATGAAGGATTGAATTTCGCCATTCCGGCAAATGTTGCGAGAAAATGCGCCGTTTCTTTGATAGAGACCTATCATCAAAACGGAGATCATTTGGGATACGTTGACGGAGAAACTTACTTGGGATTGGAATTGAAAGCGGCTGCGCTGTACACCGACAATACATTCGGCGAGCAGATCGAAACGGTTTACGTTTCCGAGGTAAACGATTCCGGAGACGCCGCGAATTACGCGATTAAAGATTATTTGTCCTTTGCGGAAGGAAAAAACAGCGAATTCTACGCTTTGACTAAAGTCGGCGATCAAACGATCTCCTCCGTCAAAGAGGCGCAGAAAGCCATACAAACCTATACGAGCGGACAGACGATTTCTTTGACATTCGAAGAAATCAAATACGCGCGGGTGGGCGGCGGAATGATTTCGCAGAGTGTGTACTATCTCAGCGGAACCGAGATCGAAATGAATATTCCTTTGAGTCAGTATATTTATGCAATCTAAAATATTCGCTTTTTGAAGGTAAAGTATTGATAAAATTATCGAAAAAGCAGAAAATTTTAGTATGGCGAAGATAAGAAAAAACAAAGAGAGAACGATGGAAATCCCGTCGGACAATTATCGCAGGACGTTTAAAAAAAACAAGTGGTTTTTCTCCTTAGGCGCAGTCGGCCACGATATGGTTTATTCGCTCGTCGTCTCTTATCTTTTGACGTTTGTTCAGTTCGGATATCGTTTGAGCATCAATCAGTATCTTGTTATCTCGCTGTGCATCGGCGTTTTGGGCAGAATTTGGGACGCGATTACCGATCCTTTGATGGGATTCATCATTCAGAAGTGCCATTTCAAACTCGGAAAATATCGTCCGTGGATTTTTATCGGCGCCGTATTAACCGGTATGTTTACCGTTTTTTTGTTCAATACGCAACTGGAAGGTTGGTCTTTTGTCGTCTATATCGTAGCGATGAATCTGCTTTGGGAAACGGCGTACACGATTAACGACATCAGTTATTGGTCCATGCTTCCGTCTTTATCAAGCGACACCAAAGAGCGGAATTTAGTCTCGACGATGACTTTGCTCTGCGCCGGCGCCGGCGGAGGTATCATACAGGGGATGATTACCGTTTTTCAAACGGGCAATCTTTTGAGTGCCTATTCTGCCATCAGCGTCATTTCCGCCGTGGCGATCATCGTCACGCAAGGATTGACGGCGTTTTTCGTCAAAGAGAAACCGCAGTTGATCGACAAGTCCAATTCCGACGTATCTTTCAAGAAGATGTTTTCCATTATCTTCAAGAATAAGCAATTGCTCGTCGTCGCGTTGGCGCTGGGACTTTATGTAATCGGAAACGGAATTTTCGTTTCGCTTCTTTACAATATCTACTATATCGAAATCGGGTATAACGGCGACATCTTCATCGTTCTGGTGGTTTTTGCGATCTTTTCGACGTTGTTGCAGATTTTGTTTCCGTATTTAAGCAAAGTGATGAGCAAGAAGAAGATACTGTTGATCTCTTCGCTCTCTTCGGTTTTCGGTTATTTTCTGTTTTTGATCATCGGCTGGACGAACTGGCTTCCTTTTAATCTGATTACCATCTTTTTATCCGGATTCTTTATCTATTCGGGAAATAGTTTAGTCAATTTGGTGACGGTGATTCATATCACCAACTGCGTGGAATACAACGAATACATTTCCGGTGAAAGAAACGAAGCGATCGTTTCGACGATCCGACCTTTTGTTACCAAGATGTCGACGGCGATCAAGTATGGATTCACCAGTTTGATTTTGATCGTATCCGGAGTTTTTACGCTGAGTCAAAACGTTTCGACAATCGAAATTCAAAAGACGTATTTTTCGAAAATCGGCGACACGAAGGAGATGAGCAAATTCGAAATACAGAAACTCTATCTATCGACGATCCAGAATTATGCGTTGGAATTGCAAGAGATATCCGACGATCAGGCGCGGGAAGAACGAATGGAGCAGATCAACCATTCTCTTTCTTCCGATCCGGTGCTTTCCCCTTATAAACTCGAAGCGGAATATATGGGGAGTTGCGCGTTGATGTATCTTTTGGAAGACGATTTGGTTCTCGGTCAAATCAAAGAAATCGATCTTGAATTGCTTTCGGAAGAGAAAGCGTATACTTTGTCGATTACGGGTTACACTCTTGACGAAAACGGGAACCGAGTCCGTTACAACGCGGGAAATCAATGCTTCAAGGATATTTCCGATCTTAGGGAGCGGGTAATGCTTCGCGCTTTGGCGACGATTTTACCGATGCTCTGCCTTGGAATGTGTTGGTTCGTACAGGAAAAATATTATATCATCGATGAATCTTATTACGATCGTATGATCGCGGAATTAGAGAAAAGAAACGGAAAAAGGGAGGAATAAATGATGAGAAAAAGCGAATTGAATCGGTATGCCGAACTTCTGGTGAAAACCGGCGTGCATCTTCAGAAAGGGCAGGAATTGATCGTCAATGTTTCTGTCGAGCAAAGGGAATTGGCAATGGCTATCGTTTCTCAAGCTTACAAAGTCGGCGCGAAGAAAGTGACGATCGAATGGACGGCACAGGAAGAAAAGAAATTGCGTTTCCGTTATCAGAGCGAAGAAACGCTTTCCACATTGGAGAAGTGGGAGATCGAACGATGGAGATTTCGCTCGGAAACATTGCCTGCGCGTTTATACATCGAGAGTGACGATCCCGACGGCTTAGCGGGAGTCGATCAGAAAAAAGTAGCGCGTGCGAATAAAAATATTTATCCTCTTATCAAACCGTTTGACGACGCGATGGACAACAAATACCAATGGTGCATCGCCGGTGCGGCGGGTGAAAAATGGGCAAAGAAAATTTTTCCGGAACTTCCGAAGAAAAAAGCGATTGCCGCGCTGTGGAAAGCGATTTTTCAAACCGCTCGGATGGAAGGCAATGCGATGGAAAACTGGAAAAGGCATAACGAAACGTTGGCTGCCAAAGCCGCGTATCTCAATTCTCTTCATTTAAAAGAATTGCGGTATCGCTCAAAAAACGGCACGGATTTGAAAATCGGTCTGATCGATCAAGGCATTTTTATCGGAGGATCCGAAACGACATTGCAGAGTCGGATCGTTTTCAATCCGAATATTCCGTCGGAAGAAATCTTTACTTCACCGAAGAAAGGCTGTGCCGAAGGTATTGTCTACGCGAGTAAACCTCTTTCTTATCGGGGAGAAGTGATTGAAAACTTTTACTTTGTATTCAAAGAAGGAAAAGTGGTCGAAGTTCACGCGGAAAAAGGCGAGGAATTGTTGAAAGAAATGATTTCGATGGACGAAGCTGCGTCTTATCTCGGCGAAGTTGCGCTGATCCCTTTCGATTCTCCGATCAATAATACCGGATTGCTTTTTTATTCGACACTATACGACGAAAATGCTTCGTGTCATCTCGCTCTGGGCGAAGGCTTTTCTAACTGCATCCGCGATTATGATAAGTATACTCCGGAAGAAATCAAGAGAATGGGAATCAACGATTCGATGATTCACACCGACTTTATGATTGGAACAAGCGATTTGTCGATTGTCGGCACTACCGCAGATGGAAAAGATATTCCGATTTTCAAAGAGGGAAACTGGGCTTTTTAATTCAAAATCCATACGGATTCTTGCGGCCTTACTGGTTTTGTGTTGAATCGCTTTTGAGGAGCATAGGAGAAATACGACGCCTAATCGCTTACACTTTTTTGACTGCTTATGCTGAGCTTACTCGCTGTATTGCGCTACATGGGATTTCCTTCACTTCCTTTCGCTTTTTTCGATTTAGGAATTGACATTTCTGCTCAATTTCTCTAATCTAACTATCGGATCACAATATAGTGCTCGATCGCTGGTGATACCCAGATAGGCCATTGTCCTATCCAGATATTTGGGAGAATATCGTTGACAGAGGGATTCCCTCTGTTTTTTTTAACGAAATTTTTTCCCTTTATAAGAATTAAGTTTTGATATTTGTTTATTGCTTCGTGTCTTCTTATTATTGAAGATGAATCTAAACACTTTTTGATAGTCAAAGGGATGAATCGTCGATGCCGTCGGAGTAAAATCGGAATCCCAAGATTCGGGTTTTGCTATTGTGATACAAAGCTTTTCTCGGCAATTTCTGTTAAAGGGAAATTGCCGAGAAAACCAAGCCGAAGGCTTGCTTTGGCGATTATCGGAACGATTTTGATGGCATGTTGGCTTAGCGGAACAGATTTCCGATCTGTTTTCCGATCCAAATAAAGAAATCTTTGATCGATCGAATCACTTTTACAAAGCAATGACCGATATTGGCGAGCAATCCGGAAGAAGAATTTGAATTTTTGCGGATAGTCAAATTGACGTTGATATATTCCTTGTTAAAGTTCTCATCGTAACAGGCGATAACGACATCGTAATTGCCCGGTTTTTGATAATTTTCATTGTACAACGTATTGGCGTATTCGACGATAGAATAGTTTTTAAATTTGATTTGTTTGCTTTCCATCAGTTGCTGTACCATTTCTTTGGCGCTTAAATAAGAGGCATTGCTCTCTAATGTGAGATAGACTTCGTCGATGAAGAAGACAGGTCCTTCGGAGTCTTTGACATTGACGGTGATGATCTTTTCGGAGGTGTTTCCGCTGAAATCGACGGCGTATATCGTGAAAGTATAAGTACCTACTTTGCCGAAATTCGAGGTAAATCCGTCGTCCTTAATCCCTTTTTCGCTGAGAAGATGGTTATCGCTGATCGTAAAGAAGCGGTTCATAATATCGTTTGCGCTTTTGTATTGATAAGGATAAACGTCGATCTCGTCGAATTCTCCTTCAATCGTCGGCAGAACATCGTCGTAAAATTCGACGGTAAAAGTTTGTTCGGCGAGATTATTGCTGGAATCTTTGGCGCGAAGAGTAACGGTCTTGCTTCCCAGTCCGAAGAACGCGATCGATTGGTTTTCCTGCAAAAGGCGGAGATCTTCGTCGTAATCGTCGGTAATGACGACATATTCGTTAAGATCGACGGCCGAGCCGATTTCACCGCACTGAGAAACGGGAATCCGGATTCGCGATCCGCCGTTTCGGATATTGATGATCGGTTTGGTGATATCCACCAAGCTGATCTTCAACGTCAGTGACGATCGGTTTCCGAAAGAATCTTCGGCAAAGAGATCGATATAGCAATCGCCTAAAATTTTGTTGGCGACCGCGTCCGCATACGAACGGTCGGAATAAGAGATTTCGACTTGCGCGTTGTCTCCGTAATCGAAAGCCTTGATGCTTCCGACGATTTCGTCCAAGGGATAAGGATTGGAGATGTTGCTTCGGAAACTATACGTTTCACCGCCGTAAAAAACCTTCGAAGAATTGACGTAAGGCCCTACGGAATGGGGTTTGAAGACGTAATCCTTATAGTAGGTATCGCAGCCGGAATGATCGTTCATCATAAACCGAACCAGTTTGTGATCGGTTTCCGATTCGATCTGTACGTAGAAGTATTCCTCCCGATCGATTCCGTTGACGACGAATCGGTCGGTGAACTTGCTCAAATCGTATTCTAAATACAGGATGTTGTCATAAAGATAATAATCGCAGTCTTGAAGTTGATCGAAAGAGACGCCCATATCGCTGTCGTAGGTGTTCGTCCACGTCTTTTTCAAAGTCGGGTCTTCGGCGTCAGTCAGCGTCGCAGATAAGGTGATTCCTGTCGCGGTGGGAAAGATGCTTTCCTCGAATTCCAAGACGATGGTGAGGCGCTTTGAAACGGTCGTATTCAAACAGATCGAGTTGTGAAGCGCGAAAGTATTAGGCTTGAGTTCGAATACAGAATTGCCCAAAAAATAGTTTTCGGTCTCCTCTTGATAATTGCACATTTGGAAAGCACCGTCGAGATAATCGTCGGTCAAGGCTTTGGCCTTTTCAGTATGCCCCGAAACGAGGGGAAACGTAAAGCACAGGGATAAAACCCAAAGAGGTAAATGATAGTCGGTTTTCATGATTTTTCTCCTTCACTTTTCTAATCGCAGGAAAAGGCGATTCTTCCTAAAAAAGTTTTTTTAAATCAACGGAACAAAATATTAAAATTTGCGTAATAAAAAGTTATAATGAGTAAAGCATAGCGCTGGATCTTTGGAGGTAAGTATGGAAGAGTTTAAAACGGTTCGGGAATTGTACGAGGCTTATTTCTATGGCGATCATCTGGTTCTCGATTCTATCGATAACGTCGAATTGGAGGGATGGATTCGTACCAACCGCGACAACGGATCGATCGGGTTTATCGAATTTAACGACGGAACGTATTTCAGAAATCTGCAATTGGTTTACGATAAATCCTTGCCGAATTATCAGGAAGTTTCGCATTTTCTAAACGGCAGCGCCATCGACGTTAAGGGAAGATTCGTCCTTACGGAGAACTCCAAGCAACCTTTCGAAATTCGGGTGACTTCTTTGTCTTTGGAAGGAAGCGTCGATTCTTCTTTTCCTTTGCAAAAGAAACGGCACTCTTTCGAATATCTTCGGGAAATCGCGCATCTTAGGCCGAGAACAAATACGTTCAACGCCGTTTTTCGCTTGAGAAGCGTGCTTTCGATGGCTATTCACGAATTCTTTCAGGATCAAGGATTCGTTTATGTGCATACGCCGATTCTCACCGGAATTTCCTGCGAAGGGGACAATATGTTCCATTGCGTGATCAACGATAAGAATCCGGAGAGTTATTTCGGAAAGACAACTTTACTGTCGGGATCGGGACAGATTCATGTCGAAGCCTTTGCGATGGCTTTCCGAGATGTATATACTTTCGGTCCGACGTTCCGAAGCGAGAAATCCAACACGAAAAACCACGCCGCCGAATTTTGGATGATCGAACCGGAGATCGCCTTTGCCGACTTGGAAGACGATATGGAACTTATCGAGGATTGCCTGATTTATTGTATCCGGTATTGTTTCGAAAACGCGCCGGAAGAGATGAATTTCTTCGACAAGTACATCGACAACACGCTGAAAGAGAGACTGGATCACGTCGTCAATACGCCTTTTAGAAGAATGGAATACACTCATGCCATCGAAATTTTGAAGAAAGCCGTCGAAGACGGGCATCATTTCGAAAACAGCGATATCTATTGGGGGCTCGATTTGCAGAGCGAGCATGAAAAATACATCACGGAACAAGTCGTAAAAGGACCTGTTTTTCTGATCAATTATCCGAAAGAAATCAAATCTTTCTACATGCGCGACAACGATGACGGAAAAACCGTCGCCGCGTGCGATCTTTTGGTTCCGGGTGTCGGCGAACTCGTCGGAGGATCGCAAAGAGAAGAACGCTACGACGTTTTGAAAAGGAAAATGGAAGAGGCTGGGATTAATTTGAAAGACTATCAATGGTATCTCGATTTGAGAAAATACGGCGGATGTAAGCACGCCGGATTTGGCATCGGATTCGAACGGCTTTTGATGTATATCAGCGGAATGGAAAATATCCGCGATGTCGAACCGTTCCCGAGAACATATGGTAAAATCGAGTATTGATTCGGAGAGCGGAAATGGCTGTGGAATTAAAAGAGTTTAACGACGAAGAGAATCTGAAAAAGAAACTTCGGCAGAAGAAAAGAATACGGGGAATACTGATCGTAGTCAACGCGCTTTTGCTGTGTTATTTTTCTTATCTGGTCGTCGATACGATCGTCCGTTACGCGGTGGAGAAGAATCGTGTTGTCAACGGCGAAATCATTTCTTTAAACGGAAAATCCACTTCCAAATCGATGGCTTTATACGAAAAACACATTTCGGAGAAAGTCGATATCGACGATTTCGCCCTTTACGGCAAATATCTGCTGACTTCCGATACGCGCGTCGAATACGACGATCCGCACTATGAAAACACGGTATGGCTCGTCAATCTTTTGAGTTCGCCTTTTCTGGTCAGCGAAAATTTGAAATTTACTTTGGGCGAAAAACTGGATCAGCAGATCGACCTGTTTGCCTTGGATGAGGGCGATTATATGCTTTGTCGTTCTTTCGATATTGCCGAAGCCAAAGGCGTCTGCTACCATTACAGAGGAGAAAAACTAACCGAAACCACGGTTTATTCTTTCCCAGACGCAAATAACCACAGGAAGAAGATAACCGTCAAAGGAAAGGCGTCTTCTCCGGCCCTGATCGTATCGGTCGAAAACATCAATCTTCTTCCGCGCGGATATTACGATTTCGTCGTGATGGGGAAAGAAGAGGAATATCCGATTTTCGACGATACGGATTATCGCGTCCGTTATGTGGATTCCCTGAGAGAAGCTTATCTGACGAATGCGAGTTATGCGTTGTGTTTGACGGAAGGCGAGTCGATCGTTTCTTCGAATTACGTTTCGTTGGAAACGGAAAAATCCGCTTTGATCGTTTCTGATTCGGTTTACGGGAATCTCGACGAAGACAACGCCGTTCGAGAATTGGGCGGATATGTATTTAATGCCGGATACGGAGTCAGAGAAGAAGAAACCGATTCATCTGTCGCTTCGGCTTCCGGAGAAATCAAAGCGACGGGAACGGAAGTAAGAAACGGAAAAATGACATTGAAGATTCCGAAAACGACTTCTTTGGAAACTTTGGAAAATTTGTTGGGTATTCATCGTTAAGGAGGAAAAAAGATGGCAAAAGTTTTAATCGTAGGCGGCGCGGGCTATATCGGCTCGATCAACACGCGGTATTTTCTCGATCGTGGTTATGAAGTCGTCGTAGTGGATTCTTTGAATACGGGACATCGTTCGAGCGTGGATTCGCGGGCAAAGTTCTACGAATTGGATATTCGGAAAAAGGACGAATTGACGAAAATTCTGAAAAAAGAAAAAGTCGACGCGGTGGTTCACTTCGCGGCTTTGTCTTTGGTCGGAGTGAGCATGAAAGACCCTTTGGCTTATTTCGATAACAATGTTTACGGTATGATCGCTCTCTTGGAAGCGATGCAGGAAGCAAAAGTGAACAAGATCGTCTTTTCTTCCAGCGCGGCGACTTACGGCGAGCAAGACAAGATTCCGCTGACGGAAGATACGCCGACGAATCCGAGTTCGGTTTACGGAGAAACCAAACTGATGATGGAAACGATGATGCGGTGGTGCGATCGTTGCATTGGAATCCGTTACGTCTCTCTCCGCTATTTCAATGCCGCAGGCGCGGCGATGGACGGAAGTTTGGGCGAGGATCACAATCCGGAAACGCATCTGATTCCTTTGATTTTACAAGTGCCGTTGGGGAAAAGAGATCACATTTCGGTTTTCGGAACCGACTATCCGACCAAAGACGGAACGTGCATCCGCGATTATATTCACGTCGAAGATTTGGCTTCCGCGCATGTTAAGGCAGTGGAATATCTTCTCGCCGGACACTCCTCCGAAATCTTTAACTTAGGATCAGGAGAAGGACAAAGCGTCAAAGAAATGATCGAAACAAGCGAAAAAATCGTCGGAAAATCGATAAAAACGGAGTACGAAGGACGTCGTCCGGGAGATCCGGCCGTATTGATCGCCTCCAATCAAAAGGCAAAAAAAGTTTTGGGATGGCAGAACGAAAAATCGCTGGAGGATATTCTTTCGTCGGCGTATCTGTTCCATACCAAACATCCGAACGGTTTAAAATAAAAAAATCCGGATTTCCGGAAGAATCATCGATAAGTGGCTTCCTTGGAGTTTCATTTCCAATCAGCCGTTTCGTCGTTTCGGGACTCAAACCGAAGTTTTAAAGTCAAAACGATCAAGTGATAAAGATTGGATAACCGAATGATACCGAAAGTATTACAACGGTTTCTCTTTATACTTACAGAGATTATATGCACATTCCGAAAAAAATGCAAATGTTTTTTTCATTTATTTTTATCTTAGACGGACGAGTCAATCGAAACCGCGTCGAATTGAATTTAAAAGAAAGAAGAGACTCTCGGAAAAACACCGATTCACTTTTAAGAAGCGAAAAGCATTTTCCGACTCAGGCGAAGCATTGTTTAAAGATAAATTAAGCGAATTTTTATAAAGTTTCTCTTTAAACTTTGTCTGATGAAAGTATCTTCGAAGAGGGGAATCTGTTTTTTAAGATTCCTCTTCGATCATCTTTTTCATCTCTTCGCTCGGCTCTTTGGTATGAACGCCCTTCGCCGCCAGTTTCGCGTCTTTCAGCGCATGGACATCTTTTTTGAAATATTCGGAAGAAAGCGTAAGCGTGCGATAATTCCGCGCCAAATAGAAAATCGAACAGATTAAAAAATGCGCCGTCCCGTACAGCATACCCAAATCAAAGAGATAGGTCAGCCACGCTTCGATGCGGTTGAAATGGAAAACCGGCGTTTTGACAATTTTCGGCCATTCCGCGAAGACGGGAATAAAGCCCAAAAGAATATCTCCCGATTCCGACCAATCCAGTTTGAATGCGAGTTCTCTGTTGTAGAAGGAGATGAATTCGAGATCAAATCCCGCGACGCAGAGATAGATGAAAATCATAAATAAAGAAAGGAGAATGAAGAAAACCGGAAGTCTAGCTTCGAAGTAAAATTTCCGTCGGTTTTTCTCAAAAGAAACTTTTCGAAAGTGCTTTTTATTGAGAATGACATTCGCGTCGAGGAGATCGTACATCGAATTATCGACGAAATCGGCTTTCTTTTTCAGAATATAACGAATTAGTTTGACGAAATAGCCGAAAAGAACCAGAAGAATGATTAAAACCAGGCAAAGAGCGATCAAAACGCGGCGATCCGATTCGGAAAGTTTGATAAGCGCAATCATCTTTCTTCTCCTTCCACCGAGTCGACGGCTGAATCGGAAACGGGTATTTCAGGCGCGTTCGACGGCGCGATCTGCACCGATTTCAACACGCCGTTTTGATCGGTTTGAATGATAATCGGCTGAACGACGGTGGTTACGTTCTTCTCGATTACGGGTGCGACTTCCGAAGTAGTCCTTTCTTTTTCTTCGTCTTGATTTTGAATATGCAGTTTGGCGATACGATCGATTTTCATGCTTTCTTTCATATCTTCACCGGAAAAAAACATGATGACTCGTTTGAAAAACATATAGATGAAGACAAAAAAGGAAAAAACCGCGTAGAGGGCGACGAAAATCAAAATGAACGGCGATAAAACCAGATAGAGCAATCCGAGACCGCAGGTTTTCAAAAAATCGAACATAATTTCAACCTCTTTCTTATTTTACCTATTTTGTCAGAATTTATCAAACAATGCCGAAGTGATTTTGCTTTTCTTGACGACTTTCTGATAGAAGACGATTTCAAAAGAAACCAAAATCTGACTGATCATCGGCAGAAGGAAAAGATAAGGCTGAAATTGCTTTTCCGTCAAAGATATCAGAATGCTCATGGCGACGAGAGAAACGATGTACAGAGGAATTTGCAGAGCGAGGATCTCTTTTTTTCGGTAAAAGGAAAAATTATAATAGGCCAGAACGACGGCGAAATACGCGGAAATTCCTAAAAAAAGGTATCCGAAAGAGGAAGAGAAAAACATCGTGATTCCCGTCGCAACGACGCAAAGGATTTCCGTTGCCATGATAAGAGGGAACCGATTCTTTTTTTCGTTGAATTCAAAGTTCAATTTTTTTAATTCATTGGTGATTATCAAATAGCAAAGACAGGTTTCCATTAAGGAAAGCAGAAATAAGAAAAGGAAATAAGCGTTTTGAAATGTCGTTTCGCTCAATCGCAGTAGACGGGAGAGCGCGGAAATCAGATCGATACCGTAGAGAAAGTCGACGATTTTCGTTCCTGCCAACTGCATTATCAGCATTGCCAAAGCATTGACGATGATGATCAAGTACCCTTGCAGGTAGATTTTGATCAGTTTTCCGAAGATCAAACCTGAAATCAACGAAGGAATGATGATGAAAATTGCCAGTTGAATGTCGATGCAGGAGATCAAAAAGGTGGAAAGAACATAGATCAAGGAATATTTTGCGCTGACTTTCGTAGCCACCAACGCGGAGCAAAGAGGAAGAATCAAGACGAGCAAAAGGCCGATTCCGTCTGTGAAATAGGCGATGAGAACCAAAACCAGCGATATCGCACTCATAAGGGAGACATATGCGAGCGATCGAGTGTCTTCGAAGCGATTTTTTTTCAATTGCATTCACCTTTAATCATTTTAACACATTTTAAGATTTTTTTCCTTTTTCGGCTAATCATTTGATGAGGAAGAAAGAATATGAACATTTTAATCAGATGGTTGACTTTTTGGATGGCTTTGTTGATTTATCTGCCGAAGAAAGCAGAGGCTTACGATTACCGCGATTATCGGATAAGCATTTCGGAGGTCGGAGAGATTGAAAAGGAGGAGTACGCGGTGTTGTTTTATCTTCCGGATTGTTTCGGTTGTCAAGCGATTTTCGACTATATTTTTGGCGCACGGATTTATCGTAAATTCGATCTGTATTACTTGGATATGACGGGAGAAGATTATCTTTCTTATCGTTCGGAAGACAAGATTCTGTCCGCTCCCACTCTCCTTTGGTTCTCCTCTTCGTGCCGAGCGCGGATTGAAGGTCTCGACGAAGTCCACCTTTATTTGGAAAAGATGATGAATCGTTAGAATTTGTTATACTTCGGAAGTATTTTCGCTTAAAATAGGAGAAGTAAAGGAATGAGCGATGGAAAAATTTGTCAGAATGCTGGAAGAAGGCAACGTGGAGGGAGCCTATTCCGGATTTAAAAAAATATACGAAGAGGAGAAGAATATCTACGCGCTGTATTACGTGGCGATGATCGATCTCGAGTACCATCTCGAAACGGATTCGAAGCAATTGTTTCGGAATTTCGAGATTCTGGCGCGCTGCTCGGAAATGGAAATTCGAGAGGCGGTTTATCCGCCGCTTCTGTCTCTTTGTTTGGAAAACGAAGATTACGAACACGCTTATGCTTACGCTTTCAGAGCGCTTCGCGAAGAAGTAGGAGGATATTTCGTTTACCTTTCCTATGCGAAGGGGCTTTATTACGCGCGGAAAGAAACGTCGTCGGAAGTCGAAGAATATGTGGAAAAAGCGCTGGAAGAAGAAAATCTGTCTTTCGATCTAAAAGATTTGGCTTATCGGTTTTTAATCGAATATTATGCAGATAACGGATTTTTTGAAAAAGGAGAGAATCTAGTTCGAAAACTGTCTTTGATTTATCCTAGACACGATCCCATCGACTTTTTCGCTCTTCAAATCGAGATAAGAAAGAATTACGAACACCCTTCCGAAGAAATTATCGAACGGGTTCTCGAAGGAGAATATCGATTCGACGCTCTTGTCGAAATGTCGGATCTGTATTACGACAGAGGCGATTACGAAAGGTGTATCCGATATTTGATTTTAATTCGCGAGATGAGCGAAGACAAGTATGCTTTGACCAGAAGAATCGCCATCTGTCACATTCTGATGAAACAGTACGACGAGGCGGTGCGCATTCTCGAAAAAGAAAACATCGAAACCAACGGAGATGCGAACTATCTGATCGGGGAATCCTATTACTACAAAGGATATAAGCAAGACTTTATGCGCGCGATTCCCTATTATTTAAAAGCATACGAGTTGCGAAAAGATGCCAATTCTTTGAAGTCGGCTTGCGATGTTCTATACGAAGCGGGAAAGACGGAGAAATTTAAAGAATACGTCGACAAATTGGAAAGAACTTTTCCGGAAGACAATTATATTCATCAATTGAAAGTCAAGTATTATCGAAAAATCGGCGATTACGATCGCGCGATGAAAGAGATCGCCCTTTCCGAGAAAGGCGGTATCGCCAGATCGAATTATTTTGATGAAATTTACGCTTGCGCGGAAAAAACTCGCACCTCCTTTAAATACTACCGAAAGTATCTCAAAAATAAAAGCGATTGTTTTGCCGTTTTGCGCGCGTATTATTACGGAGATTACGGTTACAGAATTTCGATGAAAAAAGTCGGAAAATATCTGAAAATCGCCGAGAAAGAACCGGAGTTCAATTGCTTGGACAGTTTAATCGGAACGATCGTTCAAGAGAAAGATCCCGTCAGGGCCGTGGCTTATTTTCGAAGAGGAGCGGAACGTTACCGAAACGGAACGGACGCTTGCACTTGCAGTATCGGCTGTCTCTGTAACGCCTTATGGCGGGGGATCGGCGTCGAAAAGAACACCGAGGAAGCTTTCGCTTTGGCGAAAAGAACCATCGAAGAGAACTTTTTCGATGTCAGCGAGAATCTCGGCAATGTCTACGCGGAATGCGCGCTGGAACTGGATCGCGATTTGGAAGAGGTTTTCGATTTTCTGGTACGGAATCGGGAAAGAAGATATTCCGTTTCCAGATTGTTTACGATCATCAAAGTGGGAAAAGCGCTCGGAAAAGAGGTGTCTTCGTATCGACGTCTGTTCAAAAAAGCATTGAAAAACGCCGGACAACGCGAGAAAAGGTATTACCGAAAGAATCCGAGTACGTTCATGATGAATTCTTATTGACGCAATAAATAAAAAAAACAGTTTTTATTGTTTCGATTCTTTGCTATAATAAACAATGTAGATAAAACTACAAGGTCTTTTACGATATTCCGTTCGGGCGGATTCCTGACTGCCTGCATCGGGATCGATTATATCATAAGGCTATACGATTTACTCGCTTCGCTTTCAGCCGCGAAGTTTTAAAATACAGGCTGAGTATAAGGAGGATAATTTATGCCGGATTACGGATGGTGGATTATTCTTTGCGTTGTTTTATTTCTCGTTGGTGGCGGCGTTTCGTACCTGATCGTTTCTTGGTACAACAGCAAAAACACCGACGGTTCGGTCGCCAAAGCGCGTCGGATCGTCGAAGACGCCAATAAAGACGCGGACGCGATCACGGAACAAGCGGAAGGCAAAGCCAAGAAGATTTTGGCGGATGCCGAAGAAAAAGGTCAGAACTTAGCAAAACAACTCAAAGAAGAAGCAAAAAAAGAGGTGGCGGATCTAAAAATAGACGCCGAAAAGGAAATCAAAGAAAGAAAGATCGAACTGGCGAATCAGGAGAATCGACTCAACCAAAGAGAGCAGAACATCGATCGCAGAGATAACGTTCTGCTGTCGAAAGAGAATGCTTTGGAAGAGAAACAGGAAGCTCTTGTCGCCCGTCAAAGCAAACAGGAAGAAGCGTTCCGAAAAAAGGAAGAAGAAATCAAGCATCGTTTCGGGCTGTTAGAAAAACGCAATCAGGAAATCGACGACGAGTTGGCCAGAGTTTCGCAATTGCCGCTTGAAGAAGCGAGAAAAGAAGTTCTCAAACGAGTCGAGGATCAGATGAGTCAGGAAATCGCTGCGTATATGAAACAGAAAGAGGACGAAGCGAAAGAAGCCTCCGAAGGAATAGCGAAAAATATCATCGGCTTGGCGATCGACAAATACTCGCAGGAAGTGATTTCGGAGAAAACCGTCTCGGCGGTGAGTCTGCCGAATGACGAGATGAAAGGAAGAATCATCGGTCGGGAAGGAAGAAATATCCGCACGCTGGAACAAATGCTCGGCGTCGACATCATCATCGACGATACGCCGGAAGTCATCACGGTCAGTTGTTTCGATCCGATTCGAAGAGAGACTGCCAGACTGGCTTTGGAATATTTGATCAAAGACGGAAGAATTCAACCCGGAAGAATCGAAGAAGTCGTGGAAAAAGCGAAAAACGACGTGCAGAAATCGGTTCATGAAGCGGGTATCAACGCGGCTTTCAAACTGGGTCTTCCGAGAATCAACAAGGAACTTTTGGATTTTGTAGGTCGTTTGAAATATCGGACTTCTTACGGACAGAACGTACTGGATCATTCGATTCAGGTTGCCTATCTGTCCGGAATCATGGCGAGCGAACTTGGACTCGATCAGAATCAGGCCAAACGAGCCGGATTACTTCACGATATCGGGAAAGCCGCAGACTTCGAACTGGAAGGAAGCCATGTGGAAATCGGCGCGCGATTGGCGAAAAAATACGGCGAAGACGATGTCGTCATCAACGCCATCGAATCCCATCATGGCGACGTAGAAGCCAAATACATCATCTCTCATTTGGTTTCCGCGGCGGATACGCTTTCCGCGGCCAGACCGGGTGCGAGAAGCGAAACGCTGGAAAATTACATCAAGCGAATCGAAGCGTTGGAAACGATCTGCAAGAGTTACGACGGCGTTTCTTCTTCGTTTGCGATGCAGTCCGGACGCGAAGTGCGCGTGATGGTGGTACCGGAAAAGATTTCCGACCACGAAGCGTATAAACTGGCTCGGGACATCAAAGACAGAATCGAAAACGAAATGACTTATCCGGGACAGATTAAAGTCTCTGTCGTACGGGAAGTCAGAGCGACGGAAGTTGCAAAATAAAACGGAGAGACTTCGGTCTCTCTTTCATCGTTTCGGGAGGTGAAAAAGTGAATATTCTTTTTATCGGAGATATCGTGGGCAAACTGGGGCGAAACGTCGCTTCTTATATGATCAACCGCCTGACCGGTCGACGCCCAATCGATTTTATCATCGCGAACGGTGAAAATGCCACGCACGGGAAGGGAATTAACGAAGAGCATTTCAAAGAACTGCTCGAATCCGGCATCGATGTGGTGACTTTGGGCAATCATTTTGCCTCGAAAAAAGAAATCTTCAACTTCATCGACCGTTACGATTGCCTGTTGAGACCGTATAACGTACACGAATCCGTTCCGGGAATCGGGACAAATCTGTTCGCCGTGAACGGAATCCGAATTCGGGTGACCAATTTGATGGGGCGGTCTTTTATGGCAATGCAGGTAGGAAATCCGTTCGACGACCTTCAAAAGATTTTGATCGAAGACGAAGAAAAAGCCGACATTCACATCGTCGACTTTCACGCCGAAGCGACCGGAGAAAAATACGCGTTGGCCTATGCTTTCGACGGGCAGATTTCCGCTTTATTGGGAACGCACACGCACGTGCAGACACGCGATTATCGGATTTTGGAAAAGGGAACGGCGTATATTTCCGACGTCGGTATGTGCGGCCCTTACAATTCGATTCTGGGGACGAGAAAGGAAGAGGTCATCACGAGAACGTGGACGGGATTGCCGTCTCATTTCGATATGATCGATCACGACGAGTGCCTTTTTTCCGCGGTGATTCTCGAATTTGACGACACGAATTTCGAATGCCTGTCGATTGAACCTCTCTACGAGATTATCGGAGAAGAGGAGTTATAAAACGTTTCTCCGAATCATATTTTTTGATTAAAGGAGAACGGAAAAATGTTACAACAAATCAAAGTTGCTTCGTCGAGCAACGTATCCAGCGTTGCCGGAGCAATCAGCAATCTTATGCGCAATCAATCTTTTTTGGAGATTTCCACCGTCGGCGCAGGATCTCTGAACCAAGCGATCAAAGCTATCGCCATCGCCAGAGGATTTCTCACTCCCAGCGGAATCGAAATCTACGTGATGCCCTCATTCAAGGAGATTACCATCGACGGGAAAGAAAAGACCGCCATCAAGTTGCGGATCGAAAAGAAATAGAAAGGAAGCCATCTTCGGATGGATCGGACGTTATGGCAAAAGAAGTAATCATCGAAGCACTGCCGGACTTAAAAGAAGCCAGCCGAAGAAGGAAAAAACCGACGGAATTCGTCAAAGAAGAATTGATCGTTCCGACTCGGTTGAAAATGCTCGCAATCGGAAAGAAATATTTTATCCGAACGTACGGTTGTCAGGCAAACGTACTGGATTCTCAGAATTTGGAAGGGATTCTTTTGGAAATCGGATATTGCCGCGCTTCCGTCCCTGCCGAAGCCGACGTCGTGATTCTCAATACCTGCGCGATTCGCGAAAACGCGGAAGATAAAGTCTTCGGCGAGATCGGATCCCTGAAAAAATGGAAAACGGATAAAGAAGACAGTCTGATTCTAGTATGCGGGTGCATGGCGCAGCAACCGCATATCGTCGAAAAAATTCGCACTACTTATCCGCAGGTCGATATCGTTTTCGGCACGCACAATCTCGTTCATCTTCCCCAGTTGATCCTGAATGCTCTGGAAAAAAAGTGCAGGATCATCGAAGTTTTTTCGCGGGAAGGCGAAGTGATTGAAAAGATTCCCTGCCATCGCGAAGACAAGATTAAGGCTTTCGTCAACATTATGTACGGATGCGATAAATTTTGCACTTACTGCATCGTGCCGTATACACGCGGTAAACAGAGAAGTCGACTGAAAGAGGATATTCTCGAAGAGTGCCGACAGTTGATCGCCGCGGGTTATCAGGAGATCACTTTACTCGGTCAGAATGTCAACGCTTACGCCAAAGATTTGAATTTGGGATACGATTTCGCCACATTGCTGAAAGAAGTCGCGGAATTGGGAATTCCACGCCTTCGCTTTACCACTTCGCACCCTTGGGATTTTACCGAAGGGATGTTCGAGGCGATTGGGAAATACCCGAATATCATGCCTGCGATTCATCTGCCTTTGCAATCGGGAAGCGACGACGTTCTTCGGAGAATGGGGAGAAGATACACCGCGAAAGAGTATCTGAATTTGGTCGATAAACTTCGTTCTCTTGTACCGAACGTCGCGATTTCGACGGATATCATCGTCGGTTTTCCAAACGAAACCGACGAAGACTTTCAAAAAACGCTCGAAGTCGTGCATAAGGTCGGCTACGATTCGGCGTTTACTTTCATCTATTCGCCCCGCGTAGGAACTCCGGGAGCGAAGATGGAGGATAAAGTCAGTTCGGAAGTCAAACATCGCCGTTTCGACGAACTCGTCGAAGTGCTGGCGAAAGATATCGCCGAAAAGGCCGAAGCCTATGTCGGAAAAATCGTCTCCGTACTCGTAGAAGGGGCGTCCAAGAAGAACGGAAATATGCTGACGGGATACAGCGATACGCAGAAATTGGTGAATTTCAAAGGAAATCCCGAACACGTCGGAAAGATCGTTCCGGTGCTGATCAAAGAAGCGCACACTTATTCTCTGATCGGAGAAGAAGTCGATGGATAAAGAACTTCAAGCGTATTTGGATCGGTTTATCGAGGAATTTACGAGCGACCCTCTGATTAAGCAATACCTTCTCGTCAAAGAGGAAATCGAACGGTCGGAAAGAATAAGAAAGAGGAAAGAAGAACTGAATTCGGCAAAAAAAGATCTGGCGCTTTCGCTCGGCAAAGAGAATTACGAAGAAAAAAAGAGCGTTTACCTTTCTTTGCAAAAAGAATGGGATGAAGACCCTTTGATCGTCAATTATAACGTTTTGAAAGAAGAAGTAGACGCGGTGGTTCGCGAATTGAAGAGAGAACTGGATCTAAGAAAAAAGTGATCGGCGGAGTTCCGCCGATTTTTTTATTAACAGAAAATTGCAAATAAGAATGAAAGCGAAAAAGTTAACGAAAAGACAGGAAAAACAATTATTTTTTAACGTCATAAAAGAAAATCTTCAGAAAAATCACCATCATTCCAATTTATGTTAAAAATATCTTTTGCGGAAACATCACATTGTAATTTTCTGGCATAGTATTCTTTATTATAAAAATCTTTCCGCTTTGCTCCAATTCATTTTTTCGAGTAAAAAAATTGACAGCCGTATTGACAACCTTAAACGGGGGGGGGGTATAATTTTTTTGGATAAAGGTTTTTTTGCTGTGCTGAAAACCTAATGCAGGAAAATGATGAAGAAAAAAATATATTTTTCCTGATTTCCTTGCAAAAAAAGAACAATCAGACGCTTCTGAATAATCTGTATTACAATGAGAATTATCAATTCAAAGAGATACATTGAAACTATCCGAAATCATATGGAATTTATCGGACAATTCTTATCCAACATTAAGAGAGGGGAATAACTTATGAAAAAGAAAACAAGAATGCTCATCGTACCGTTATTGTTTGCCGTCGGTCTTTTCGGCGGTCTTTCGGTATTGGGTTCATGCGCATCTACAGGCGGAAGCAGCAGCGCAAACAACACTTCTGCTACTATTTCTTCCGATGTGTCAAATGAAGAAGTTTTGATTCGATACAATGCGAACGGCGGAGTTTTCGATGATAATTCTACTGTCAAAGAGGAAATGGTAAAAAAGGGTTCACGTTTGACCGCGCCGATTGCTCCGACGCGAACGGGTTTTTCTTTTTCTGGCTGGTCGCAAACGAAATCATCTTCCGATTTGTGGAAATTCGGAACCGACGTAATAGAATCCAATGTGACTTTATACGCCGTATGGAATGAAGAAAGCGCGATTATTTTAAGCGTTGACTGCGCATCTGTCGACAGCAATACAAATGAAATTTTTATGGTGGTAAATAAAGATACGGACAGTGTATCTTTGGAAAACAGAATCGTCTGCAGTACGAATAGTACGTGGAAATTGTATTATGACAAATTGGGACAAACGGAGATCCCTACTAAGATTGCCGCGGGTATGAGTGGTATTTTAAATAACGGGGAAAATGTCTTCTATATCGTTGTTAGTTCGGCAGAAGGAGATATTGTCAATGTTTACACATTAAAAATCCACCGTTCATATGCGATTTATCTAACTTATTCTTTTCAAGCCGTGACATTAAAAACGGAAAGCGTTTTTTCGGGATATGAAATCAGCCTTGACTATACTCCTGAAATTAAAGGATATACTTTTAATCATTGGATGGATATCGAGGATAATAAAATATCTACAATCACACCTTTTGAAAGTACGAGCTTTTATGCCTACGCAACCCCGAATGAATATACAGTGACACTGAATCCTAATGGCGGATCACTCCCAGACTCAGAAACAACGAGAACAGTGACATATGACGACAACTATACTTTACCTGTTCCTACACGAACTGGCTATTCCTTTGCAGGATGGTATTATAACAATGAACCACTTACGGATTCCGAGGGAAAATCCTCATCCATATGGAATATCGCAGATGACACCGAGTTGACGGCCAAGTGGACTATCAACGATTACGTCCTGTCCTTGGTAAATTCAAATTCCGAAGCGGGCACTATTTCGGGAAGCGGCACTTATACATACGGCGATGATGTGACGGTGAGCGCAACGGCAAATGAAGGTTATTCCTTTGATGGTTGGTACAATTCCCAAGGCGCTTTCGTGTCGGAGTTGAGCGTATATACATTTAAAATGGGATTGAGCGAAACTTTAAAAGCAAAATGGAATTATGTTGAATTGACACTAAACTATGTCATAGACGGCGAAGTTGTCAAAACGGAGACATATACACTGGAAAATCATATAGAAGGATTGTATCAATATGAAACCGACGGTTACTTCTACGGATGGTATGATTCCAAAAACTTCAGTTCATCTGATTCCCAATATACTTCAACCGAGGGATTAACTATTACAAAGAGCAGTACTTATCTCTATGGCACAACGTTAAATACAAAATTCGATTTTAAATGTGAAAATGATGGATACACAATTACGGGCTATAGCGACACAAAAACAGAGATAGAAATACCAGAATCGATCAATGGACTTCAGGTAAAAAAAGTAGGAGTTAATGCATTTCTAAATTGCAATTCGTTAACCTCTATAGTAATTCCTGATAGTGTGACTTCTATTGGATCAGATGCATTCCGTAATTGCAGTTCGTTAGAAAGCATTACCCTTCCGTTTGTAGGGGAAACCTTGAACGGAACGAGTAATACCCATTTCGGATATATCTTTGGCGCACCATATAATTATAGTTCTAATTCGAGTTATGTTCCGACAAGTTTAAAAGAAGTAATCATAACGGGAGGAACAAGTATCGCAAGTAATGCATTCCGTAATTGCAGTTCCTTAACCTCCATCGTAATTCCTGATAGTGTGACTTCTATTGGGCCATCTGCGTTCTCTGGCTGCAATTCGTTAACCTCTATCGTGATTCCGAATAGTGTGACTTCCATTGGAGAAGGGGCATTCTCTAATTGCAGTTCCTTAACAGACGTTTATTACGAAGGCACCATTGAAGATTGGTGTAAAATTAGATTTAATAATGTTGACGCCAACCCAATGTTTTATGCTTCACATTT
>DBGCPK010000007.1:0-44476 GCA_048359995.1 Bacilli bacterium
GTATTTCAGTAGAAGAATTAACTGCATATTCTTCTGAAGTTGTAAAGGAGCAATTAATGCGTCCCAACAATTCTGAAAGTAATATTGATTTAATTTCTTTTAGAAGAATACTAAAATTAACTTTAGAAAAAACGACAAAGAGCAACATTTTAAGTGTAATTGAAGAGATTAAAGAAAATTTTAATTTTCAATATGTCGGCCCTGAGTTTATTTATGTTGAATCATCGACCTATCCTTTTGATTCTACATTATTAAATAATAATCAATGGGCACATAATTCTATTAATACACCTAAAGCGTGGGATTATACTACAGGAAGTGATGAGATATATGTAGGAGTTATCGACACCGGTATAGATGGAATGCACGATTATTTGAGTGGAAATTTATCTAATGGACTACATATGGATTTTTCAGGTAATACACCTAAGCCATTAAATATTCCAATAGATTCTTCTAATCATGGTACACATGTTGCTGGTATTATTGGTGCTAAACCAAATTCTTCTACAGGGGTAGTAGGTGTTTGTTGGAATGTTAATATTGTTTCATTAAGAATTAGTATTAATGGATACTGGTATTCTTCTAGAGCCATTCAAGCTGTCGATTATGCTATTTTGAAAGGTATTGACGTTTTGAATTATAGTGGAAGAGTTAGAGATGAAGTGACTAATGAAATAAATATTAATGATCCTGCCTTATCTCAAATAATAGCTAATTATCCTGGATTATTTGTTGCTGCCGCTGGAAATTATTATTCTGATAATGACGAAGTAGATGTTTTCCCTGCTAATTATTCTTTGACACATTCTAATGTTATTTCTGTTGGAGCGTTAGATATTAATGATGAAAAAGCTCTTTTTTCAAATTATGGTATTAATTCTGTACAAATATATGCACCAGGTTATGATATTTATAGTACATTGCCTGATAATAATTATGGTGCACTTTCTGGTACTTCAATGGCGGCTCCATATGTATCCGGGGTTGCAGCCTTACTATTATCAGTAAACCCATCATTGACAGGAACGCAATTAAGAAAAATATTAATTAATAGTTCTAGCAGTATATTAATAGAAGTAAATGATGGATCGTACCATACAGTAGGGAAACTAGATGCATATAATGCAGTTAAATATGTATTGAATAATTATGGTTCTTCAACAACATTAAAATATAACACCAAGTCATTAAGTATAACTATTGATTCAACAAGTACATTCTTTAATGAAAAAAATTATTTTCTAAAAATGAATGTTGAAAATGCATATGAGTATGATTTTGCAATTTCATCATCTAGTGCATTAGAAGTAACATTATATGACTCTAATTTTAATAAAATAAATGTATCACAAACATCTTCTAATGGAAGTTTAACAAAAACATTTAGTTACTATTTATCAGTTGGAACATATTATTTAAAATCTAATTATGTTAGTTCAACTGCAAGTGGTACCATAAATGTTTCTATTGCCGGAGAACCACATACCCATTCATATTCAATGCAATACTATAATTATAAATGGCACAAATTAACATGTGAATGTGGACAAACTACTGGGTCAACACAAGTACATACAATTTTACAATCAGAAATTATTAATGGAAGATATGCAGAATGTTTGGGATGTCATCATTTATTAGATTTAAATTTTGATATGGCATTAGTAGGAGGAATTAATAGTCTTTCTGCTACACAAGTTTCAATCAATGGTAGTTATATTTTACCAAGCGGAATTATTGTGTTAGTTGATAAAGATTTAGATACTTATTTAAATGGTACTTTAGTTTTCTATGATAAAGATAAAGTACCAGTGATTCAATAATATAATTCATAATTAATTATTAACGGTGCTTCGTTGAACCAATGTTGCACCTTTCTAATTTTGGAGATGATTTATAAGAAGTTTGCCAAATGATATAATTATAAGGAGTTAGGTGAAAGGGTATAATATTGCCACACGTTACTGAACAAAAAGTTAAATTTTGTCTTGTACGACTTGCTTTGTCGGCTGACGAACGAAGAACACGCCCTTAATACGGAGGAGATAATCGCTTTGCTCGCCAATGCAGTGCAGGCTTCCAAGTAAGTTATGGGTTTGCTGCTTATAATGTCGGCTGGACGATAGCCGCCTTTGTATCAGACGACTATGAATGGTTGGCAAAAGAGAGACGCTACAGATTGTATTAAAGAAATCACTATTCAAATGAAAAGGAGAGTAAGAAAATGGAAAAGTTTAAAACAGTATTGAAAGTTATCTATTTTACTCTCCTTTCAATTAGCATACTGCTTGGTATGGTATGGGGCGTTCTGTTAGAAATTCCTTTTCCAAAATCGGAATGGTTTGATGTTTTGGACGACATTATTGCGCTTTCTGCGATAATCACTATGACTCCTTTACTTATTTATGGACTGGCATATTCAGTCAGAGAAAAAAGAAAGATATTTAAGATCTATGTTATTGTCTTATCGGTTTTTATTACATTTCATTCGATTCTGCTGATGACACAAATTTCATTTTTTAATTTACAGGTTCTTGAGATACCTTATGCAATATCTTTCTTTTGTTTAGTTCTATCTATTATACCGGCTATAGTCTATGCTATCATTCGTCATAGAAGAAAATAGGTTTATTCAAAAACCGGCAAAGACAGAGGCGTTTCTAAAGATGGATTGCAGATGGGATAAATCATGTATCCATATAAAGGAAAACCATCAGACTTTCATTTTAATTGGGAAGAGTTCAGTAAGCCAATTGTGAAGAGATTGGGTAATGGGTGGTAATCAAACAGCTTATGATTTATAATAGATTTATTTTAAGATATAATAGCGGAGAAAAGTTAAATGAAAAAAGTGTTTATAATTGATATAATTCTAGAAATTATTATAAGTTGTCTTATGATACTGTCTTTCATCTATTCTATAATTTACAATGAATATGTTGTTTTTGCTTTTATTGCATTGCTTTTTATAATAAATTCTTTTGCTTTATTCATTGTGTTTTCAAATTACATAAAGAATTGCGATTTGTTCATTAGTGATTATAATTTTTTTAAAATAGCAAATGAAGAAAATGTTGTAATGAATTGTAGAAAATTAAATACTTCATATTTTTTAGATTACAATGGGCAGACAATTGAATTTAGGAGTAATGAGAAACTATTTGGAAATCAAATGTTCTTTGCATATGTTGTCAGAAATATACGTTATTTTGAAGTATCAATTAAAAGACCGATGATATTTCTTTTTAAAAAAAGTGTCAAGCTAAAAAATATGAAACTGAAAAATTTAACGATTGTTTTAGACGGGGAAAAAATTTTTTTCGTAAAAAATGGTGTTTCAAAATGCAAGTTCACTTTAATTAATAAAGCGTGGTATTGGAGATATTTTTTATCAAGGAGAGCCATAGCAAAAGCAATGGTGAAAGATATAAACTTTATTGATGAGAAAAAATTTCAGAGTGGCAGAATTTCGTACCCTAAATAACGATAATGGTCCTTATATAGACGACTATGAATGGTTGGCAAATAAGAGACGCTACAGGTTGTATTAAAGAAATCACTATTCAAATGAAAAGGAGAGTAAGAAAATGAAAAAGATAAAGAAAGTAATCATTCTTGCACATTTATTTATAGTGGTAGCAGTTATTCTATCGTTATCTCTATCCAGCTTATTGTTTTTATCGCCGATCAAAGATTGGGTAAAAATAATATTATTTTTGATAGTCTTTGTATGTTTGATGTTAGGTTTAGGGTACCTAATTAACAAATTCTTTTGTATGAAGTTAAAAAAAGTAAAACAAAAGGATCGGATTGTTTTTATTGACTGTGATTTATCAACGATGCCAATAGAAGAAGCACTGAGTAATGGTGAAAAGAATTATGTTCTTTACAAGAAAAAAAGATTTTTGGATACGTTAAGTTTACTATATATAGATAATAATTCTATTGATGTAAAAAAAATAAAATCAATCATAAAAAGTAATAATAGCTTTATCAAAAATAGGTTTAAAGAGGCAAAAGAAACAAATCCGACAAAATGCCATTGGAATTTAAAAATAAATATGTTAGTCGTCAATGACGAAACCAAACAAAGTGAAATGAGGGATGTCATCGGAACATTAAATAAGGATCAATTATATGAAATCGGGAAATTTACATTTGTTTATTTTCCAAATATGAAAATTGCAATTTTTCCAATTTACCAAGGGGACGAATTAAATATACAGTCACTTCTAAAATACATAAAGAGTATTAAGATGATATGTAAATTTTCATCATACCCCCCAAACTATTTTTTTGATAAATTATAAAAGCAAT
Source organism: Bacilli bacterium (assembly GCA_048359995.1). Classification (GTDB taxonomy): domain Bacteria; phylum Bacillota_I; class Bacilli_A; order RFN20; family CAG-449; genus UBA3210. The sequence continues at coordinate 4,321 of DBGCPK010000007.1, forward strand.
GTTCGCTCACTTAATTTTAGATAAACTACAAGTTACATATGACTTGAATATTTTATTTTAGTATGAAAAGGATTAAACATATACCCTATGGTGTTTGTGATGAAAATGAAAATTTATGTATTTCACCAATGTCTATTGGAGTTATTGGAAGTATATCTGGAACTCTAAGGTGGACAGATGATCAAAATTTTGATAGGTGCAATAATAAAAGTAACTGTTAGTGGGAGTTGGTGGAGTAAAAATACGAGATAAGTTATAACGATATAGGGGACATTAGATCAGGAAAATCAAAAGTTCATGTATTAAATACTGATCCAAACGATCTATGGTCTATCTCTACTTTCATAATTAATGCAATCTGAGTTATGAAGGCTTGCATATTTATACGAATTTATTATTTAAAAGAGGAGTAAAGTATGACAAGTTTCTCAAATGATATTGATTGGTACGATTATCGTGATTATATGGCCATCCAAAAATACAGGCGATTGATTGATTACATATCGTAGAAATTCTTTTGTTCTTTATGTACATAAGCGGTTATATGAGATACGTATTGTTTATAATCAATCAATTTTTCTATATAATTTGATCGCATATCCAAGGCTAATTTGAAGTATAATGTTTCGCCCTTTTCTAATTCAAAATTATTATATAATATTGAGTTATAGCTTATGTCATCGGAATTTATAGGAACTTTGTTTTCGTTTAAGATTGGCAAAGTACTATAATTTATTTTGCGTATGTAATTGTCGTTTTCTCGATCTTCTTTGCTTTGATATACATAAAGAAAGATATTTTTCGCATAAAAATCATTTTCTTCCCATAAAAACGATAAATAGAACTTTGAAGTTTCTTCGGCGGTAAAATTTAAATATCGATACATTGTAAATTCGCTGATTAATGCATCATGAGCATATTCGTATTTTATTGAAGAAAGTCCGATATCTACCGTGCTAAAGTATCCATTATTTGTTGAATGTTCTAATAACGCGATGTCTTCATTTATAGGAAGCGGCTTTTCAACTTCAAATGGCGTTTCGCTTACAACCATTTTTAACGGATTCGGGAAAGTATGCGAATCGGTTGAAACGGCAATATACACAAAATCATCGATGCTTGAATCTAAAGGAACATAAAAGTAAGTTCCATTATCATAAGAAGTATTTGTTTTATTTACAGGTGAGTAATTGTTGTATCCAAATTTGGGATATCCTCTTGAAAGATAGGAGTAAAATGGATTCCATGCAGCAGCAAAACTGTTGTTTATGCTAGAAACAAAGTGGCTGCTATCGTAATTTAAATCTAATTTATAAATTGGGTTATTATGATCATCTATCGGAAGTGTATCTTCGTTATAGGTAATAAGACTTCCTTCATCGTAAAATGAAATGGTATATTTAATATCGTCGGCACCCGTAATTAAAAAATAATATGGTTTTAATTCGCCGAATTCGTCGTATTCCGGCTGAAATCTGAAGAAATGAACGTTATTCAAATCATATGCGTGAACATGACTCCAAAAGTTTAGATCTTCTTCGCAAAGTATAGTGTATTTTTCGTAATCCAAGTTCTCTTCGATCGTTATTTCTTCGTTTAAATATAAGTTTTTACATAATTTTACTTCATTGAGGTATTCTTCGTATTCTTTTTTTAAAGCGGAATACTTATCTTTACTTTTGCACGAAACAAGAGTAGTCAAGAATAATAAAGGAAGAGTAAATGCTATTATCGATAATCGCTTGCAAAGATTTCTCATATTTCATGCACCCCTTTTGTTATTATATTACTTCTTTATCGCCAAATGGATAAAAATCAAATTAATGATCGTATCTTCTTCATTAAGCAGATGATCCTTTCGCAATTTGAAATATAGTTGTATTTTAATCTAAAATATAAAATAAATCAAGGATAATGAGATTCACATTGTATCGATATACAGTAAATGTTGAACTATTTTCAGGAATCGTGATTTTAAGCGGAAAAGAGGAATTCGAAAATCAAAAAACCATTGTATTGGGGCTTTATTACGCGAAAGAACGCTGTTCCGAAAGAAAGAACAAAAAAAGTAACGCATTTCTGTTAGAATAGAAAAGGAGGACAATATATGAATTTTTCCGAAAAACTGAAACAACTGCGAAAAGAATCGGGAATGACGCAAGAGATGTGCGCGAGAAAACTCTATGTTTCGCGTTCTGTTATCGCCAAATACGAAACAGGACGGGCTTATCCCGACGGGGATATGTTAAAGAAAATCGCGGATCTTTTTCATACGAATGTGGAAGAATTGATTTCCGAAGAAGAAAACCGAAGGATTGCATTGAACGCTTCCGACGGTTTAAAGCATCTGAGGAAAGCCTTCTCGCTCGTTGAAATTGCCCTTTCGATATCGGCAATCGTACTGATGCTCATACCGATTTTCAGCTACGGTCATTATGTGTACCCGATTCCGGAAGGAAAGGATGCGCCGGAATACATTCACGGTCAGATCAGTTTGATCACCGCGACGGTCAAAAAGGCGAATCCGATCGGTATCTTTGCGATTCTTTCTCTGTGTCTTACGATTTCATTAGCCTTTTCTTCTTTGATCGTCGATAAGAAAAAAACTCAAAAAGTTCTTCGGATCGCCAACGGCGTTTTTGCGCTTGCAGGTCTCGTCCTTTTTCTTTTAACTTTTGCTTTTGGAGTCAGTTATATGGGAAGCAACGATTTTTCGATCAATTCAACGAGGGGAATTTAAAATGGGAAAAAGATGGATGGCTTTTTTTCTTTCGATGTTATTTTTGACCTCTTGTTCTCCCGATAGGCTATTGCTGAGAGTGAAATATCCGGAGTATTTCGAAGTAGCCGATTTTAAGGGGGTGGAAATCTATTGCTGGCAGGAAAAGGGTTTCTTGTACGGCGGATTGTTGATGGGAACCAATCGACTGAAAGGATCCGAAGAGATCAACAGACTCCGATCGGCATCTCTTTTTGAATTGAAAGAAATCATAGAGACTTATGCCGACAAAGATGTGGTTCTTGACCTCATGTATGTGCAGAGACCGTGCGGCGAAAATTGGTGGAACGATGCCGTCGAATATAGGAATTCACATCCGGAAACGATCGCCGTATTGGAAATGATATTGGGAATATAGTTTTTTAGATAGCGATAACGGAAATACGCAATTTAGTTCTATTTTAATTTTTTTTAAATTTATGTTAGCAATTGCTAACTAAATGAATTATGATGATATAGAAAGGGAACTCAAATTCAAAAGGAGGTTGATAAGTATGAAGAAAAAAAGAAATCTGAGCGAACTGATGTTTTTTGCGGGAAAGCACAGGTATTTAACTTATGCCTCGTGGTTGCTGTCGGTGATCAGCGCTATTTTGGCTCTGGTGCCTTTTGTTTACCTCTTTCTCATCGTCAAGGAAGTGATTGAAGTCGCACCCGATTTTTCTGCGGCGAAAGGCATCGTCTTTCACGGTTGGATGGCCGTGGTCTTTGCTTTGTCGTCGATTTTGGTCTATTTCGGCGCTTTGATGTGTTCGCATCTTTCGGCGTTCCGGATTGCAGGGAATATGCGGAAGGCGATGATGAAGAAAATCGATGATCTTCCCTTGGGGTTCGTACAGGAAGAGGGCAGCGGAAAGATCAGGCGTATCGTCAACGATTCGAGCAAGGCGACGGAAACTTATCTCGCCCATCAACTTCCGGATATGGCGGGAGCGATTGCGACGCCGATAGGAATGATCGTCCTCTTGTTTCTCTTCGACTGGCGGTTTGGACTTGTCTCTTTGCTGCCCGTGTTGTTCGGATTCGCGACGATGTTCAAAATGACTGGACCTCAAATGGCCAAGGATATGAAAAATTATCAAAATGCGTTGGGAGATATGAACAACGAAGCGGTCGAATACGTTCGTGGGATTCCCGTGGTAAAGGTGTTCAATCAGACCGTACATTCATTCAAGAAATTCAAAGCGTCGATTGAAAATTACGATCGGTTCTGCATCGCCTATACGAAAAAGTGCCGATTGCCGATGCTTTTTTTCACCACGCTCATCAACAGCGCTTTCGCTTTCTTGATTGCGTTCGTCTTGATACTTTCCGATGGGAAGGAGATTGCGGAGAACGTCCTTTTGAATTTTATTTTCTACGTCATTTTTACGCCGATTATCTCGACGGCGCTGACGAAAATCATGTATATGAGCGAAAACGGAATGATCGTCTCCGACGCTTTGGAAAGGGTGCATTCGATTCTCGACAGAAAACCGCTTCGGGAAAGTGAAAAATCTCTTTCACCCCGTGGTTATTCGGTCGAATTCGATCGGGTTACTTTTGCTTATTCGAATGCGAAAACCGCGGCGTTGAAAAACGTCAGTTTCCGCGTTGAGGAGGGAGAAACTCTTGCCCTCGTCGGCCCAAGCGGCGGAGGCAAGACCACCGTCGCCGGCCTGATTTCCCGATTTTGGGACGTCGACGAAGGAGAAATCCGCATCGGCGGAGTCAACGTCAAGGATATTTCCTGCGAATCGCTGATGAATTCGATCGCATATGTTTTTCAAGATAGTCGGCTTTTAAAGACCACGATCCTCGAAAACGTCCGTTTGGCTCGTCCCGAAGCGACCGAAGAAGAAGTGAGAGAGGCGCTTCACAAAGCTCGGTGCGATGATATTCTGTCCAAACTTCCGAATGGAATCGACACGAGGATCGGAGCGAAAGGAGTCTATCTTTCCGGAGGAGAGCAGCAGAGAATCGCTATCGCGCGGATGATTCTCAAAGACGCGCCGATCGTTCTTTTAGACGAAGCGACCGCGTATGCCGACCCGGAAAACGAAGCGCTTCTTCAAGAAGCGTTGCGGGAACTTTCCAAAGGAAAAACGCTGATTATGATCGCGCATCGCCTTACAACAGTCAAAAATGCGGATCGCATTTTGGTTTTGAAGGACGGCGAAAAAGAAGAAGAAGGAACGCATGAGGAATTGATTCGGAATCGGGGATTATATCTGAAAATGTGGAACGATTATCGGACGTCCGTCAGTTGGAAAGTAGGGGGTAAAAGATGATTTGTCGTTTAATGAAAAAATTCGCTTTATCGCGACAAGGAGCCGTCGATTTTATCTGGGCGGTCGTCGCCTGCACCGTCAGCGACCTTTCCTTTATGATTCCGGTCAGCCTGCTTTATTTTCTGGTCGTCGATTTTCTCAAAGGCGCCGTTCCGATCGGTCATATCGTCGGATACGGAATCGGTATCGCCTTGTCGTTGATCCTGATCTTTTTCACGGCTCTTTGGAAATACAACGCCACTTATTTCTCCACGTATAAAGAATCCGGCGTCCGCCGGATCCAATTGGCGGAAAAACTCAGGAAACTGCCTTTGGCTTTCTTCGGAAAGAAGGATCTCGCGGACTTGACCAATACGATTATGGGAGATTGCGCGACGATCGAACAGATGATGTCGCATTACGTTCCGCAGTTCTACGGTTCGGTTATCTCGACCTGCCTGATCGCTTGCAGCCTTTTTGCATTCGAATGGCGGTTGGCTTTGAGTTCCTTGTGGGTGCTTCCGGTCGCTTTGATCATCGTAGGAGTCTCCAAAAAGGCGCAGAACGCTTTCAGTCGGAAGCAAAGTCGGGCTCAGATCGCCGTGGAAGACGGCGTTCAGGAAAATTTGGAAACAATTCGCGATTTAAAGAGCAACAATGCCGAAAAGCGCCACTTGAACGAGCTATTTGAAAAGATCGACGCGGTGGAAAAAAGAAGCATCAAGAGCGAATTGGGGGCGGCGATGTTCGTCGTACCGGCGCAGATGATCTTGAAACTCGGCATCGCGACGGTCGCTTTGGTCGGAAGTGTGCTATTGGTTCGGAATGAAATCGATCTGCCTGTTTTCTTCATGTTCCTTCTCGTCGTTTCTCGGATTTACGAACCGATGAGCGGCTCGATGCAGAACTTGGCGGCGATGAATTCGCTTCAAATTCCGATCGATCGAATGAACGAATTGGAGATGTGTCCGGAATTGACCGGAGAAAGCGAATTTTCTCCGAAAGGTTACGACATCGAATTCAAAGACGTCTCTTTCGCTTATAATTCCGAAGAAACGGTACTTGACGGGGTATCTTTCGTCGCCAAGCAAGGAGAAGTTACCGCGCTGATCGGCGAAAGCGGCGGAGGAAAATCGACTGCCGCGCGCTTGGCTGCGCGATTCTGGGACGTCGATCGGGGAAAAATTTCGATCGGAGGAATCGACGTCAGAAACGTCGAACCGGAAAGTCTGCTCAAAGCTTTTTCCATCGTCTTCCAAGACGTCACTCTATTCAATCAGTCGGTCAAAGAGAATATCCGGATCGGACGGCGCAACGCCTCCGATGAAGAAGTACTTCGTGCGGCTTGCGAAGCGCAATGCGATGAATTCGTTCGGAGACTTCCGGCAGGGTACGATACGATCATCGGGGAAAACGGATCGATGCTTTCCGGCGGCGAGCGACAGAGGATTTCCATCGCCCGCGCGATATTGAAAGATGCGCCGATCGTGATTATGGACGAAGCTACCGCCTCGCTCGATGCAGAAAACGAAACCGAAGTGCAGAGAGCGCTATCCAATTTAATTGAGAACAAAACCGTCTTGATCATCGCTCATCGGATGCGGACGGTCGACGGCGCGGAAAAGATCGTCGTTTTGCAGGGCGGAAAGGTCGTCGAACAAGGAAACCCCGATGAATTAAAACGTCAAAACGGAGTCTATTCGCGAATGCTACATCTCCAATCCGAGGAAGCGTAATAGGGCGATGATGTCGCATTCGGAAAGCAAAACGGAAATTCAAAAAAAACTTGAAATTTTGCTGAATCGGGGTTAAAATCAAACCGAATTTGAAAACGATATTCGAAAGACACACGTAGGGAGAAATCCCGTAAATCTGATCACGGAAGGGATAGAGTGAAAAAGATTCGTGCGTCTTTTTCTTTGCGGAAAAAGACCGGAAAGAAGGAAAAGAAATGTCAAGAAAAAGAAAATTACTCTTCGCTCTGCTCAGCGTCATCGTCACCGTGCACGCCTATGTCTTTTACAGCTTGTACGTCGTTAACGGGAAAACTTTGACGACGATCTATGAAACGAGTTCGGTTTTGGAAGCGATCCGAATTCAAGGAGGAGTCTATTGTTTCGGAAGAATGCTTCCTATCGGAGGAATTCTGCTCGTCGAGTTTCTTTTCGCTTTGACTTTGGAAATTTTTCTCGGACAGCCTTTATCGATGAAAATCGCGATGAAACTATTCGATCCGAAAAAAACGAATCCGTTTCTATTTGAAACCGCGGTGATCTGCTCGACCGTTCTTTTGATGTGCCCGTCGATGAGTTTGATCGCGGCATTCCTCTATTATCCTTATTATGAAGGATTTCATTTCCTGAAATGGCTTGCCGATTGGGTGAAACTGGTCTGCCTGAACTTTCCGTTTGCTTTCTTCTCGCAGATTTTTTTCATTCAGCCTTTGATCCGGGCGATTTTCAAAATATTGTTTAAACCGAAAAAACTCAAATCCTTAGAGGAAGAAAGGGAAGAGATGCCGGCGGAATGACCGGTTTTTCTTTTTTTTGAGTCGCAAAAAGCGATCCGAAAGTATCGTAGCGTTCGAATGTTTCTTCGCCCCCTTGCCGCGATACGGATTTTTTCCGTTCTTTTCAAAGAACAGGCAGGATGGGAAAAACTCTCCGATTCATCGTTGCAAAACGTTCGTCTACGAAGAAAAACGAGGATCCATCTATTTTATTTGACAACGGGCATTTCGCATTTTAAAATATCGTTAGCGACCGCTAACATGGGGCCGGTTTGCCGTTGAAAGGAAATATTTATGGAAGCCATTCGTTTTGAAGAAGTTTCGCGCGTTTATACGAGCGGAGAGCATCAATTAAAAGCGCTGGATCAAGTCGATCTCAGTCTGGAAGAGGGGAAGTTCATCGTCATTCTCGGTCCCAGCGGTGCAGGGAAGAGTACGTTGCTCAATTTGCTCGGAGGTCTCGACAGCCCGACAAGCGGAACGATCAAAGTTTACGGAAAGGACATCTCCGGTTTAAGCGAAGACCAGCTCGCGGAATACCGCGCGGAGACCGTCGGGTTTGTCTTTCAGTTCTACAATTTAATTCCGACGTTGACGGTCTATGAAAACGTCGCGTTGGTCAAAGAGATCGTCCAAGAGGCATTGGATCCGGTGAAAATTCTGGAAGAAGTAGGATTAAAAGACCACTTGAATCAATTTCCGTCCCAGTTAAGCGGAGGAGAGCAGCAGCGCGTAAGCATCGCCCGCGCGCTCTGCAAGAATCCGAAGATTCTCCTTTGCGACGAACCGACGGGAGCATTGGATTCCGATACCGGCGTCCTCGTCCTGAAATTGCTTTTGTCTATGGCGAAAAATTATCATAAGACGATCGTCATCGTCACGCATAATCAGAATATCGCCAAGATGGCGGATGTCGTCATCCGCGTAAAAAACGGCAAAATCCGTTCGTGCGAAACGCAAAGCGAGCCGTTAAGCGCCGAGGAGGTTGAATGGTGATGCTTTGGAAAAAATGGATTCGGACGGCTTTCGGCTACAAGGCGCAGTTCATTTCGATGATATTGATGATGGCCATCGGTATGGGGGTGTTTTTCGGTTTTCATGCCGAATGGTACAGCCTGAAAAAGGATACCGACGACTTTATGGCGCAATGCCTTTACGCCGATTATCGCCTGTACGACGACAAGGGATTTACCGAAGAAGATATTTCGGCAATTCGGAATATCGACGGCGTGGAGTCCGCGACGCGTTTTTTGTCCGTCAATGTGGGAATCAAGGATCGCGAGCAGTTGCTGGCTTTGACGATCGTGGAAGATTACGTAAATACGCGCATGGTGATCGTCGAAGGAGAAGAATATGATGAATCTTCCGACGGATTTTATCTTTCGGACAAATTTGCCGATCAAAACGGCATCGCATTGGGCGACTCCGTGACGATAACTTATCAGGGGATAGAAGTATCGGGAACGGTCGTCAGCTTGGTGAAAAGCGCGGAATATATGATCTGCGTCTCCGGCTCCGAACAGTTGATGCCGGATTACCGTTCTTTCGGTTTCGCCTACATTTCCCCGCAGAAACTCAAAGGCATTTTGGGGAACGCTTTTTATCCTCAAATCAACCTCCGCTCCAAGTTGGATGAAAATATCCTCAACCAATCGGTCAGCGAAACATTGGGGAAAACGACGTTGATTCTTTCAAAAGATCAGCATGTCGCCTACGCTGCGGCAAAATCCGAGATCGAGGAAGGTCAAACGATGGGATTGATTCTTCCGGTGCTTTTCCTGGCCATCGGCGTTCTGACGATGATTACCACGATGCATCGGATCACCGTCAACGAAAAAATTCAGATCGGAACTTTGAAGGCGTTGGGGTTCAAAAACCGCCGCATTCTCGCGCATTATACGTCTTACGGATTTTTTATCGGCGTTCTGGGTTCGATTTTCGCGGTAGGATTAGGATACGGCATCGCCGCCATAACCGTCAATCCGACCACTTTTCAGGGAACTTATTTCGATCTTCCGTGTTGGAATCTCTATTTTCCGTTTTACTCTTGGCTGGTCTTGATCGCCATGATCGCTTTTCTGACTTTGATTTGCTTTTTATCGGTGAAAAAGATGCTGAAAGGAACGGCGGCAGAGTCTTTGCGCCCTTATGTACCGAAAAAGATCAAACCATTAATCGTCGAAAAGACGAAGATATGGAAGCATTTTCGCTTCGGAACGCGCTGGAATCTCCGCGACGCGCTTCGGCATAAATCGCGAACCACGATGAGTTTAATCGGTGTTCTCGGTTGCACGATTCTTTTAATCGGCGGATTGGGAATGCGTGATACGATGAACGATTTTCTCGGCTTGATGGACAAAGAGATCTACGCTTATGAGACCAAAGTGAATTTCGTGGAAACGGCTTCGGAACAGGAAACTTTCGAATTTATCGAACGGTACGACGCCGATTTTTTGGCCGAAACCAGCGGCGAACTCGACGGGAAGAACATCACTTTCGAAATTTACGATGTAAGTCACGACCGGGTTCGTTTCGTCGATCGGAACAATCGAATCGTCGCTCTCGAAGATGAGGGCGTTTATATCTGTCAAAGGTTGACCGATTCCTATTCAATCGGCGACACCTTGCTTTTTTCGCCTTATGGCTCGGATCAAACTTACGAAGTGAAAGTGGCCGGAGTCATTCGTTCCTTTATGAGCGAATCCGTCACGATGACTTCCGCTTATGCCCGAAAGCAGGGAATTCCTTTTCGAATCAGCACGGCCTTTCTCGATCAAAGCGTCGATCAAATCGCGTCCGCGAGTTGCGTTTCGGGAATGCAGAGCAAGCAGGCGGTTATGGACAGTTACGACAGTTTCATGGAAATCATGAATATGATGGTGCTGATTTTCGTCCTCGGCGCTGTGTTTCTCTGCATCATCGTGCTTTACAATCTCGGAGTGATGAGTTACATCGAAAGATATCGGGAGTTGGCAACGCTGAAAGTCGTCGGTTTTAAAAACCGGAAAATCGGACGGCTTTTAATCGGTCAAAATCTGTGGTTGACGTTGATCGGTCTGATCGTCGGGATACCTTCCGGCGTGGGCGTTCTCTACCTGTTGCTTCAAACTCTTGCCGACGAATACGAATTGAAAATGACGATCGGAATTTCGACGTATCTCTTATGCACGCTGCTCACAATGGGGGTGTCCTTCCTTGTCGGCATCTTCATCGCGCGGAAGAACAGGAAAATCGACATGGTCGAAGCGCTGAAAGGCGCGGAGTAAACTTTCGGATTCCGTCTAAAATGCAAGATGGAATCTTTTTGATTCAAAGGAAATCGAATTGTGCTTAATTTCATCGCCGATTTGTACTTCTGATGCTCGCGTTGGATATCGTCGACTTTATCAACGCGCTCCATTGTCAATCCAAAAAGGCGCTTCGCATCACGGAAAGGTGCTTTTACATTTTGCACGGGTTGTTTCCGATCGTTTTGATCGTTTACGCTTTACCATCGTTTTCGGCGCTCTTTGGATTCTCGTCGGCATCGCGATGGTTTTTTTGTTTCGTATGCGGAGACGCTTTGCCCGCTGGTCGTATTCGAAATTTCGCAAAACGATCGACAGGATGATCTGTCTTTACCTGAAATGCCTTCTGACGGCGCAAAAGAGTCGATCCTTTATCTCTGCGCATCGGAAGAAGATTATCTGATCTACTATGTGAAAGAATGCGAGGAGAATCGCTTCGACTTTATCTGATCGGTAATTTTCCCGGAGGAGAAGCGCACAGAAATGCTTTTGAACGCGTTCGATCGCCGCGCGAACGATCGGGAAGAAAAAAGCGAATAAACCTTCTTCCGGTTGCTCTATTCGAAGAAACAGGTGTACGGAAAAACGGATTTCGGAATCGTTTTTTGATTTTATAGGTGCTTTTCTTCCGTTTTACTGGTAAACTATTGTACGAGGAATCGGTTTATCCGATTTGAAAAGGAGCTATTAAAGATGATCGAATTCAGATACGATACGCAATTGTTGATCGAAGGAAAGAACTTGGACGAAGATAAGATTCAGGATTATTTCTTCGAGCATTTCAAGGGAGACTGCCTTCTCGCCGTCGGAGACGACGAATTGATCAAAATCCATTATCACACGAACGAACCGTGGAAAGTTTTGGAATACTGCGCGAGTTTGGGAGAAATCTACGACATCGTCGTCGAGGATATGGATCGTCAGGCCCGCGGATTAAAAGGCTAGTCGGTGAAAGAAAAGACGAATGCGATCCGGATGATCGAGTCGAAAAAGGTGAATTACCGCCTCTTCGATTATTCGGACCGCCCTTTCGTTTCCGCTTCGGACGTCGCCGCTTACCTGAACGTTTCTCCCGATTCGCTTTTTAAAACCCTCGTAGTTCAAGGGAAAAGAGAATTTTACGTTTTTCTGATTCCGGCGTCTTCGGATTTGGATTTGAAGAAAGCGGCGAAAGCGACGGGTGAAAAGAAGATCTCTCTTGTTCCCTCGCGCGAACTCTACGCGCTGACGGGGTACGTTCACGGAGGATGTTCTCCGATCGGAATGAAAAGAATCTTTCCGACGTATGTCGACGTTTCCGCGCGCGATTGTCGGCATATCCGCTTTTCCGGAGGGAAAATCGGTTTCAGCGTGGAGATCGCGACGGAAGATTTGACGAAACTGATCGTTTTCGAATATGCCGATGTTAAAAGAGAGAAAGGTATGGAAAAAAGCGATGATTGAAACGGCCAAACTTTTGATGATCTTCTTTTTCGGCTCGGTATCCGGTTGGATCGTCGAGTTGTTTTTCCGTCGTTTCGTGTCGTCGAAAAAATGGGTGAATCCCGGATTCTTGCAAGGACCGTGCTTGCCTCTTTACGGCTTCGGTCTGGTCTTTTTATACTTGATTTGTTCGGTCGATCTTTCCTTTTTGAATTTATCGGAAATCTATGAAATTTTGGTTAAAATGGCTTTGATTTCGGTTTCGTTGACCTTAGTCGAATATATCGCCGGACTGATCTTCATCAAGGGAATGAAGATTAAATTGTGGGATTATTCCAAACAATGGGGGAACATTCAGGGGATCGTCTGCCCGTTATTCAGTTTCTTCTGGTCGGTGATCGGCTTCGTCTATTATCTGACTCTCCACCCTCTGATCGTCGACGCGGTGAATTTTCTCGGACAAAATCAGATTTTTTCGTTTTTTATCGGCATCGTATTCGGGATTTTTTTGATCGATCTTTTCAACAGTTTCAAGATTGCCGCGCGGATTCGCGCCTTTGCCAAAGAGAAAAGAATCGTGGTCTATTACGAGACCTTTAAAAATACGTTGAAAACCGATTTTAACGAAGTGCCGCATCATATTCGAAAGATTTCCAGAGAGATACAGGATCGCTATATGGACAAAGTCGAAGAAATCAACCGGGATATTCTCACTCAGGAGAGATGTTCGGGACTGGCCATCACCGGCTTTGTGATGAGTTTTTTCGGGTTTACGATCGTTTCATTGGCGATCTGCAAGGTTGGCATGCGTTCGAAGAAGTATCGCTTTCTTGCCGTCGCCGGAATCGTCATTTCGATCGTCGAGGCGATCGCCTTAATCGTTTTCTTGATTGTCCGATATATAAAATAAAGCACGAAAAAAACGCTTAATCATATATTAGATTAGGTGAAAATATGAGAAAACTGATCAATGCTTTGGTGACACCGTTCGACGACGAAAACCGCATCGACTATCGGGAAATCGACCGGCTGATTTCGGCAGCGGAAGAGAATTGCAACGACGCTCTCGTGGTGGGGTCGACCACCGGAGAAGGAACTCTTCTCACCCTCGACGAAAAAATCGGACTTTTTCGTTATGTCGCGGAGAAAAGCGAAATCCCCTGCATCTACCCGATCAATCAAATGAGTCTGGAAAGGGCTAAAGAGGAGATCGATCGCGTCAGGAATTTCGATTTCGACACTTATCTGATCGTAACCCCTTTTTATGTCAAACCGACGCAGGAGGGGCTGTTCCTCTATTTCAAAACGCTTGCCGAATACGTCTTTCCGAAAAAGATCGTCGTCTACAACGTCAGTTCGCGTACCGGAGTCAACATCACTTATTTTACGTTGAGAAAGTTGATCAAATCCAACGAGAACATCGTCGGTATCAAAGAATGCTCTTCCGATTTTAACCTGATTCGTCTGCTTAAAAACAATTTTCCGAAATTTCAGGTGTATTTGGGAGATGATTCGCTGTTTTACGAGGGTTTGGAGAATCGAGTAGACGGATTTATTTCCGTGATTTCCGTTCTATACGGCAAGATGATGAAAGAAGTGATGGAGGATTTCGAGGTCGGATTCGTCAATCAGATTACGGTCAGTTATCTTCGGTTGGTTTCGGAAATCATTTTCGCCTATCCGAATCCTTCGGGGATCAAATTTCTATTGGGGAAAAAGGGACATTCTTCGATGAATCTCCGCTTGCCGCTGACCGGCGTGAAAGAAAGCAATACGTCGTTCGATCTCCTTTGATTCAAGGGCGTTTTTCTCTTTTGAAGAACATCAGAGCGAAAGCGATCGCAAGAAGAACGCAGGAAAACCAGATCGTCCGGAATCCGAAATACGCGATCAAGCTTCCTCCGATACCGGCTCCCAAACCGAAGAGGAGAATGACCGCAAGGTAACACGCGGCCTTCCGAAGTTCGGATCTTTTCCGCGTACGCGCAAATGAGCAAAAGGCTTCGACGCCGCTTCTGAGATTTCCGATGCACATCGTGCTGGCGAAAGGATGCCCGTCGACTTTTCGAAAGGATTGAACCTGCATCGCGCAGGAAAAAGAAACCAGCGCGTTGGCGATTACGTCGCACGTGTCGGGGAGAAAGCCGACTGCGAAGAGCAGGGCGATTTCCGCGAGAAGAACGCATTGTCTCCAATGGAGAAAACGTCTTTTCGAAAAGAAATACCGAATCCCTTCGCATGCCGCGACGCCGAAAGCGAAAGCGATGAGAGGAATCAAGTAACGCACGACCGCCGCGCCGTCCCTTTCGAAAATTCCATAGCTGAGCAGGACGACGTTTCCCGTCTGCGCATTGGCGAATACTTTGCCGCGCAGAAAGTAGGTGTACGCGTCCTGCAGTCCTCCGGAAAGGGAAAGAAAGGCGATGGTCGGAAGGGATTCCGACATTTGCGCGGAAGACTTCGCTTCCGTCGATTGCGTTTCGTTCATCGGACGATCCTCCTTATTACCGAAATTATTTTAGTCGATGATCTTGACGAAATCAACCGATCGATCGAAGGTAAAAACGATTGCGAATGGATTTTGAATTACCGCGATATTTCTCAAACGGAAGAAGATGTTTTGATGTCAAATAGGGGGTGTAAATTCCAAAAGTTTCACCGGCGGGATTCGGAGATTGTCTGCGCGGAAATTTGCAAGATTTTTTTGTTGACCGAAATCTCTTTTCAAAATGAGCGGGAAAGATTATAATGAGAATAATCTATGACGAAAGCCCAGTGAAGCGTTTTCCCACAGAGAGAGTTTGGTTGGTGTAAAAACTCGGCTGACCTTCACGCGCCACTTTCGTAGATTTCGGGTAATTCCGGCGTTGACCGCGTTAAGGTCGGAAATCAAGTGCAATTCATGCGAATTGAATCAGGATGGTACCGCGAGAATTCGTTCCTGTGAGGTACTTTTTTTATGTCTCGGGAGGTATTGCTATGAAATATATGACATCGACGGAAATCAGAAATACATGGTTGAATTTTTTCAAGGAAAAAGGGCATTACATCGAACCCAGCGCCAGCCTCATTCCCCATAACGATCCGACATTGCTTTGGATCAATGCCGGCGTCGCGGCGTTAAAAAAGTATTTCGACGGAAGCGAAATTCCGACGCATACCCGCATTACCAATGCGCAGAAAGCCATTCGAACCAACGATATCGACAACGTCGGAAAGACAGCCAGACACCACACGTTTTTCGAGATGCTCGGCAATTTCTCGATCGGAGATTACTTTCGCGCGGAAGTCATTCCGTGGGCTTACGAATTATTGACCGACCCGAAATACTTTGCGTTAGATAAGGATCGCCTTTATATCACAGTCTATCCCGACGACGCGGAAAGTCAGAAACTTTGGATTCGTTGCGGAATCGATCCGACACATTTGATTCCTTTGAAAGATAATTTTTGGGAAATCGGAGAAGGTCCTTGCGGACCGGATACTGAAATTTTCTACGATCGCGGCGAAAAATACGATCCGGAAAATCAGGGTATTCGCCTGCTCGAAGAAGATATCGAAAACGACCGATATATCGAAATCTGGAATATCGTCTTCTCGACTTTCAACGCCGAAAGCGGCGTGGAACGAAAGAATTATAAAGAACTTCCTTCCAAGAATATCGATACAGGCGCGGGTCTGGAACGATTCTGTTGCATTTTACAGAATACGGAAACCAATTTTGAAACCGATTTGTTCTTTCCGTATATCGAACAAGTCGAACGGATCGCGGATAAAAAATACGAAGGCGAATACAAAATGGCGTATCGCGTGATCGCCGACCATATCCGCGCATGCACGTTCGCTTTGGCCGACGGCGCTTCTTTTTCCAACGAAGGAAGAGGTTACGTGCTTCGGAGAATTCTTCGAAGAGCCGTCCGTTACGGGAGAAATCTGGGCATTCGCCGTCCGTTTATGTACGAGTTGGTGGATACCGTTTGCAAGGTGATGGAAGATTATTATCCTTATCTGAACGAAAAGAAAGAACGGATTGCGAAGATGATCAAGGCGGAAGAAGAAAAATTCGCGCTGACGTTGAACTCGGGCGAGCAGATGCTCAGAAAAAAATTGGAAGATGTCGATCTTTTAAGCGGCGAAACGGCGTTTAAACTATACGACACATTCGGATTCCCGATCGAACTGACGGAGGAAATCTGCGCCGAACAAGGGAAAAAAGCGGACATCGAGGGATTTAAGGCGGAAATGTCCCGTCAAAGAGAAAGAGCAAGGAACGCGCGAGGCGAATTGCAGTCGTTCAGCCGTCAGTCCAAAGATCTGTTGGAATTCACGGAATCGTCCGAATTCATCTATTCGACGATTCAACCGATAAGGGCAAAAGTCATCGGACTATTCAAAGAAGGAGTCAAGACCGACATACTGGACGACGAAGGAGAAGTCGTCTTCGATAAGACGAATTTCTATGCGACAAGCGGCGGTCAAATCGCCGATACCGGAGCGATCGAAAACGAAACCTGTTCCGCGATTGTCGTCGATGTCAATAAAGCCGCGCATAAGCAGCATCTTCATAGCGTAAAAGTGCAGTTCGGTTCGATCCGCGCGGGCGATGAATTCACGCTGATCGTCGACGCCGAACGGAGAAAGAGCATTATGCGCAACCACAGCGCGGCTCATTTGCTTCAAAAGGCTTTGAGAGTCGTTCTCGGCGATCACGTTCATCAGGAGGGATCCTATGTTTCCGACACGATGGTAAGATTCGATTTCTCTCATTACGAGAAGATGACCGCTTTGCAATTGCGTCAGGTTGAAAAAACGGTGAACGAATACATCTCGCGGGGGATGGACGTGGAGACCAAAGTTCTTCCTTTGGCGGAAGCGAAAAAACTGGACGCGATGGCGCTTTTCGACGAAAAATACGGCGATTACGTCCGCGTCGTCGATATGGGGGGAGAATCCGTCGAATTCTGCGGAGGAACTCATGTCGCCAACACGAAAGAGATCGGATTGTTTGCCATCGTCTACGAAGAATCGATTGCCGCCGGTGTCAGGAGAATCGAAGGTAGATGCTCGCTTTCCGCCTACGAACTTCTCAAACAAAAGGAAATCGCTCTTCAAAATGTCGCCGATCAGTTGAAGTGTTCTTCTTACGGGGAAGTTCCGTTGAAAATCCGCCAAATGAATGAAGAAATCGCTTTGCTACGGAAAAGCAACGCGGAATTGAGCCGAAAACTATCGGGACTCGAATCCAAAGCGATGAGAGAAGAATTTCGAGAGTTTTGCGGCATTCGGGTTCTGCTTAAAAAGGTCGTCGGTTACGATAAGGAACGCTTTATCGCGTTGTTCGATTCGCTGAAAGGCTGTTACGATCCGTCGATCGTTCTTTTGGCCAATGCCGTGGAAGATCGCGTCCAGTTCATCGCTTCGGTCAGTCCGTCGTTGACGGAACGGTATTCTGCGGGAAATCTGATCCGAACGGTTACCCATGTCTGCGGCGGTTCCGGCGGCGGAAGAAAAGAATTCGCTCAAGGCGGAGGAAAAGACGTCGGTCAAATCGAGAAAGCTTTCGATATCGTCCGAAAGGAGATTTGCGAATGATCGGCAAGGTTCTCGGTTTGGATCTGGGGGAAAAGAGTTTAGGAATCGCCGAATCCGATTTGATGGGCGTCATCGCTACCGGAGTGGAGAATTATCGGTTCGATTCGATGCGGTTCGATCTGGCTGTCGAACGCGTTCGTTTCTATTGTCAAAGGGATAATGTTCGAGAAATCGCTTTGGGATTGCCCCTTCATATGTCCGGTGAAGAGTCCGACCATTCCAAGATGTGCCGGGAGTTCAAAGAAAAACTGGAAAAGGAAATAGAGGGCGTCAAAGTGGTTCTGATCGACGAGAGATGGACGACGAAACAGGCTTCCCGTTATCTTCTCGAAGCTGACCTTTCCAGAGGAAAAAGAAAAAAAGTGATCGACAAGATGTCGGCTGTATGCATTTTGGAAGCCTATCTGCCGATGAGAAAGCAGGTGAACGAAAGTGAAGAATGAAGACGCGGTCGCCCTGGTGGACGAACACGGCAACCGGAAAGACCTGAAAATCTATTTTACTTATCACAGCGAACGTTTCGCTCGGGATTACGTGATTTTCTACGATCCCGAAGATCCGGATCAACTTCTCGCCGGTTATGCGGACGCGGAGGGAAATCTTTCGGATATCGAGAGCGACGAAGAATACGACGAACTCGACGGAGTCATCGAAGAATTTCAGGAGAATCAGAAGTAAAGAAGGACCCGGGAAAAAGATCTCTCGGGTTTTTTTGTTGCCTTTTTGACAAAAATTTATCGCAATTCACAAAATAATATTGAAGAAAGCGTTTTCATAGAATTATAATAAAGAAAGATTTTTAGGAGGAGAACTCTTATGAGAAAGAAAATTTTTGCGATGAGCTTGCTGGCTCTTTCTTTGCTCAATTTCACTTCGTGCGGCGGAGGAAAAAAGACAGATTCAAGCGGAGATATCGCGTGCGACAAATACTACCACGTAACGTATTATCTAAATGACGGAACGGATTCCGTATACTACGAAGCGGACGAATTGTTCGGTGCGACGGTAACGCGACCGGAAAACCCGAAAAGAGATAATTTTACTTTTAAGGGATGGTGCGTCGATCCGGATTGCTACGTTACTTTCTATCTCGATACGCCGATCAAGGCGGATACTTCGCTGTACGCTAAGTGGCAGGCCAATACGACGGTAGATTCTTCTTCGTCTTCGACAACCGACTCTTCTTCCGTTTCTTCATCTGTGAGCAGTTCAGGCGGAACCACCGTCAATGTGACTTACGTCGTGGACGGGATGCCGGAATGGGTAACCAACGACGGTTGCGTGATCTTCGCTTGGGTTTGGAGCGATACCAATATGGGAATGTGGGTCAGTACGACCTATACTTCGGAGACTTCCCTGACCTTTACCATCGGCGAGGAGATTACCGGAATGCTTCTGGCACGGTGCGTTTCGGGAACTACCGAACCGGATTGGGCGATCAAAGACGATGAAGTCGGACGGATTTACAATCAAACGGAAGATATCGCCGTAACGTCCGGAGTCTTGACATACACCTGTGCGTCGTGGAAAGAATACAATCCGTATTAGGAGGTCGAAGATGAAAAAGAAATTTTTGTTTTTGTCGGTGATGGGGTTATCCCTGAGCCTTCTGGGAGGGTGCGGGAATTCGTCGTCGAAATCCTCGCTTTCTTCGTCAGACAATTGTACGAATTCGGGACCGGTTTATCGCGTTTACTTTTATTCCAACGGCGGTTCGGCGGTCGATACCGAAGAAGTAGCCGCCGGATCGGCGGTGCAAAAACCATTGGATCCGGTGCTTTCGGGAAAGACGTTCGAAGGCTGGTATACGACCAGTACCTTGACGGGAACGCCTTACGATTTTTCGCTACCCGTCAACGCGAATCTGGTTCTCTACGCCAAATGGGGCAGCATCTCTTCGGAGGAAATCGAAAAGTACGAACAGGAATGGATGGATAAATCCCAAGAGAATCACCTGTACATTCACTATCTTCGATTCAACAACACGCCGGAGGAATACGAGGATTGGGATATCTGGTCTTGGCCTTACAGCGGAGATGGAACTAACTTCGATTTCGTCAAAGAAGGCGGACAGATCGTCGTCGACGATTTAGGCGGCGCTTATGTCGATATCGACCTGACAAAAACCTATTCGCCGGCCGGCTGGCTTAACGGCGACTATGTCGACGGGCTCACGATGTCTTATATGACCAACGGGGAACTGGTTTCCAAGGTCGGATTTCAGATCGTTCTGAAAGAAACCCGAAGCAATTCGGATTCGTATTGGAAAAACGACGGCGACGACAATTATATCACGTTGAGCGAAAGCCTCTGGAACAACGGATCGTACCACGTCTTCTGCGTGCAGAACAACGTGCCGAATTTCACGGCGCACTATTCTTCCGAACAGTCGGAAAATCCTTACGAACACGATGACGGAAACAACGTTTCGCAATCGAATGTCGATTCCTCCGCTTCCGGATACAGAGTCAGCGCCTCTTCTTCCGACTTCCGAAATAACGCGGGAATCGGTTATCAGGCGATGGTCGCTTCGTTTGCCGACTCGGACGGAGACGGAATGGGCGATATATACGGAATCACCAAGAAATTGGATTATTTGAAAAACACTTTGCATATCAATACGCTTTGGCTGACGCCGATTCAACTTTCCGACTCGTACCATGGTTATGATATCATCGATTATAAAGTCGTCGATCCGAAATTCGGAAGCAAGGTTTCGCCGAA
This sequence comes from Bacilli bacterium, assembly GCA_048359995.1. Classification (GTDB taxonomy): domain Bacteria; phylum Bacillota_I; class Bacilli_A; order RFN20; family CAG-449; genus UBA3210. The sequence goes on from DBGCPK010000007.1 coordinate 24,883, forward strand.
TACGATCGACGGTCAGCCGGACGAGGAAAGCGCGATGAAAGATTACGAAGATCTGCTTCGCGAAGCGAAGGAAAGAGATATCCGCGTGGTGATGGATCTCGTCATCAATCACACTTCGAAGAAAAACGTCTGGTTCATGAAATCGAGCCTGTTAGATCCGGATTATCGTTCGTTCTATCAATGGAAACGGACTTCGGAAGTCGGCGAAAACAAGAACTGGCATCAGTATTCGACCACGCCGTATTCCTATTACGGAAAGTTCGCTTCGAGTATGCCGGAACTGAATTACGACTATCAGGGAACCAGAGACGCGATGGTCGACGTCGCCGAATTCTGGTTGGATAAAGGCGTTTCCGGTTTCCGTATCGACGCGGTAAAACACATCTACATGTCGGATGAAGTAACGAAATCTTCCGGGGATGTCATCGTGGACGACTACGACAGCGCAACTTCGACCGATTACTCCTCCAACCTGACAAAGAATATGAATTTCTTCCGCGAATTCAATGCGAGAATCAAGGCGAAGAATCCGAATGCGATGATCGTCGGAGAAAATTTCGACGGAAATGCGGTCAACAACGTCGCTCCGTATTACGAAGGTCTCGATTCGCTGTTCGATTTCTATATGTACTATAAACTCTCGAATATCGCGATGACGGACAGCAAGATGGCTCAGGCCAACATCATCTCCACGGGAGGCCAAAATTCCGGAAAATGGAATTTCCCTGGCGTTTATGCGGAGTACAATTCCTATCGCAATAACGACGCGATAGAGTCGGTCTTCACTTCGAATCACGACGTATCCAGAGTGATGAATATGATGACGGGGACGGCAGTAAATGCCGACGATCAATCCGCGGGTACCGTAACCTCTCAGAATAGCGCCGTCGCTCAGGCAAGAGCCAAGTGCTATGCGACGGTTATGACGATGTTGCCGGGAATCACTTGGATCTATTACGGAGACGAACTGGGAATGTCCAGCAACTTCGCAAGCGGAGAGACGAAAACCTCTCCTCACGTCGATCGATGGTATCGTCAACCGTATAAATTCGGGAACGAAACTTCGGGAACGGCGGATGCCGACGGCGTTTATCAAACCGGATTCAACTTCACCGGTGGCGCAGGATTCTCGATCGGTTACGACGATTACAATCAGTCGGTATTGCAGAGCGCCGAAGATCAGTTGAAGGACAGCACTTCGATGCTTTCGTATTACAGTCAGTTGACAGCGCTGAAATCTTCTTCGCCAACGCTGATTTCCGGTACATATCAAGGCATAAGCGCCTCCAATTCGATCTTCGCATTTTCGAGAACTTCGGGAAGCGAAACGTACTATGTTTACGTCAACTTCTCATCTTCCGCGACCAGCGTTACTCTTCCTTCGGGCACGCAGGTAATCAAAACGGGCAGCGTCTCTTCTTCGAGTTTAGGCGCTCATTCCGCAGTGGTCATCAAAGGCTGAATATCGGAACCGGTTCTTAAACAGAACCGGTTTTTTTGCGCTCTCGTTCGGAAAACGGGAAAAGCAAGAGATCGGAAGAATGGTTTTTATGGAATTTCCCCGCATTCTTTTTTATAATTGAAGAGGAGAGGAGGAAGCGATGATTTATCTTGTTTACGGAGAGCAATTTCCGTTGGTGAAAAAAAGAGTTCAAAAACTGATCCGTTCGATTTTGCCAGACGGCGAGGACGAGTTCAATTCCGTTCGCTTGAATGCCAAGGAAGTGACCGTTCAAGATATCGTTTACGAGTGCAGTTTGCTTCCATTCGGCGACCGAAAAGTCGTTCGGGTAGACAACCCGTATTTTTTAGGCAGCATCAAAGAGAGAATTCCGATCGAGAAGGATCAGAATTACGATCAATTGCTCGGTTATATCGGAAACTCCAATGCCGTCGTCGATTTGATTTTCGTCTTGGAAAGCAAGACAGTTAATAAAAAGAGTGAGATTTACAAAGCGATAGAAAAGCGAGGGAAGATTCTCTTCGAAGAAGGGCTTTCTCCCGAAGTTTTGGCTCAAACGGGGAAGGTGTACTTTCAAAAAAAGGGAGTGAATATCACCCAAGAAGCATTGGAACTTCTCCTCGAACGAGTCGGAAACAATGTCACCGGATTTATACAGGAAGCGGAAAAACTTGCTTTATACAAAAAGGAAATCGACGTCGATGACGTTCACGTAATGGTAAATATTCCTTTGGAACAAAATGCGTTTCTTCTTTGCGATGCTTTGATCGGGAATCGGATCGGAAAAGCGATTTCCGTTTTTCGGGATTTGGTGGCTTTGAAAGAGGAACCCGTCCGCTTGATCGCCCTTTTGGCGAGCCAGTTCCGCCTGCATACCTGCGTTGCCTATTTGTATACGATGGAAAAGCGGGGTCAAGATGAAATCGCTTCTCGATTGAATATACACCCTTATCGGGTTAAAATGATGTGCCGGAATCTCGTACGTATTACCTATGCGCAGTTGATCGAGGCGACGGAGAGATTGTATCTTCTGGATCAGAAAATCAAAGCGATGGAAGTCAATGCGGTGACGGGATTGGAATTGTTTTTGACGCGTTTTCCTACGATCAGGGGGAATCGGATATGAAAGACGGGATACTTTTGGTAAATAAGCCGGTCGGAATGACATCGCGAGAAGTGGTGAATATTCTGATGAAAAGGTTGAATACGCGGAAAATGGGGCATACGGGCACGCTTGATCCTTTTGCCGACGGCTTACTGATCGTAACGATCAACAAAGGCACTAAGATTTCTTCGTTTATCGAAAATTTCGACAAATCCTATCTCGCAGAACTGACATTGGGCGTTTCGACGGATACCTTGGATTCCGATGGTCGAATTTTGGAAGAGAAAGAAGTAGATCTTCCTTTGAACGCCGCGCGGATCAAAGAAGTTTTGGAATCTTTTAAAGGGGAGATCGAACAGATACCTCCGATGTACTCGGCGATTAAGGTAGGCGGAGAAGAATTGTATAAAAAAGCGCGACGTGGAGAGGAAATCATAAGGAAACCGCGAAAAGTGTTCATTTCGGACATTCGCCTGATTTCAGTCGACAAAGAGAAGATCGTCTTTTCGGTGGATTGTTCCAAAGGTACTTATATCCGAACATTAGGCGCGGATATCGCTGAAAGGCTGCATTATCCGGGACATTTGACCTTGCTGACACGTCTGAAAGTCGGCCGCTATTATCTGAAAATGGCGAAATCGCCCGAGGAAATTCAGGAAAGCGACATCATTTCCATCGGAGAAGCTTTGGAACATCTTCCGTCTTTTACGGTGACGGGAAAAGACGAATTCAAGGTGAAAAACGGCTGTAAAATCGTTTTGCCTCTCGAAGCGGAACTTTGCCTGATCCGCGATAGATCTCGGCTTCCTCTTGCTGTCTACCGAAAAGAAAGCGACGGGATTTATTCCTGTTTACGAGGTCTGATGTGATGAAAACAGTGCAAATCGTCTCACCGAAAGAAATCCCTTATTGCCGGAATTTGACTTTGTGTCTGGGCTTTTTCGATGCGTTGCATTCCGGTCATCGAAAATTGATCGAAAGAGGAAGGCGTTTTTCTTCGCCGTTGGGTGTGCTGACATTTTCGGAAAACCCCTTAAAATTGCTGAAAGGCGAAGATTGTTCGGTAATTTCTTCCCTGGAAATGAAAAAGGAAATTTTAAGCGACGAAGGCGTGGATTTCCTTTTCATACTGAATTTGTCTTGGGATATTCTCAATTTGAATAATGAGGCCTTTATCGAAGAAATTCTTCTTCCGTTAGGAGTCAAAAACATCGTCTGCGGTTTCGATTATTCGTTCGGAAAAGGCGGAAAAGGAAAGCCGAAGGATCTCATCGATTCGGGAAAATTTCACGTTGAAGTGGTAGACGAAGTGAAGAACGAACGAAATGAAAAGATTTCTTCTTCGATGATCCGCTCATTGATCCGTTCGGGAAAAACGGAAGAGGCGGCTATCTATCTTTGCCGCCCCTATCAAATCAGAGGAACTGTTTCTTCCGGATTTCACGTCGGACGGACGATTTCCTACAAGACGGCAAATATCGAGATGTCGGATCGTTTCGAATTGCCGTGCAACGGGGTTTACGCTACGGAAATCGAAATCGAAAGCAAACGCTATCGTTCGATGACGAATATCGGATATCACCCGACGGTGAATGCGCTACGGAAACCGGGAATCGAAACGAATATTTTCGATTTTGACGAGAATATTTACGGGAAGAAAGTGAAGTTGTTTTTTTACCGCAAAATTCGGGACGAGAAAAAATTCGACAGTTTGGAAGATTTGAAGAATCAACTTGAAAGCGACGAAATTCACACGCGCGAATACTTTTTACAGGAAAAACGGAATGATTGAAGAAGTTATGAGCAAAAGCGCGGTTCAAAAAGAAAAGATATCGGCGTATCCGTTTAGTTCTCAAATTTTTCTTGAAGCGGAAAGAATTTGATGATATAGTATTAGAGCGACTTATTCTTGGCTCAGCGATTCTCCGACGCTCGGCTAGGGAAAAGTTAAGATTTTTACAGGAGGAAAGAAAATGGCACTGACCAAAGAAAAGAAAGCCGAAATCATCGCAAAGTTCGGCGTCAACGACAAGGACACCGGATCGACCAAAGTGCAGATCGCTTTGTTGACTCAGCAGATCAACGATTTGACCGAGCACTTGAAAGCCAACAAGCACGACAACTCTTCCCGAAGAGGATTATTCGTCTTAGTCGGTAAGAGAAGAGGACTGTTGGACTATCTGGCGCGCAACGACTACGATGCTTACGCCGCTTTGATCAAAGAGTTAGGTATTCGTAAATAGCCCTCTTTGGAGGAAGAGATTACATTGCGTAATCTTCTACTTGCAAGCATAGTTTAGTGGTAGAACTTCAGCTTCCCAAGCTGACTGTGCGAGTTCGATTCTCGTTGCTTGCTCCATAAGTAAACATAGGTATTGATACACTGAAAAAAGTGCCATCAATGCCTTTTTTCATGCCCAAAATGGACGAAAATAGCAATATTTGGCTTAAATTTTGGCAATGTTGGCTCACATTTGCTCTTTTGAGTACATCTTCAATAGAATATTTAGGATTAAACGTAGCCAAAATGAGGCGGTAATTTAACGATTACTAGGACAATTTAACGATTAGGGGGATAAAATAACGATTACCCCATAATTTAACGATTATTAAAATGTACCCTGAAAACTGGACAAACAAATCGTGTAAATCTCAATGTTTGGACATTCAAATTGTGAGAAGCCCCAATATTGGACACGTAATAGTTAGCGGTGATAGTGCTTAAAGTTTGATATAATGAAGTAGTAGGGAGCATTTATTTGCTTTAGTCAATAAATAATACTATGTCTGTTTATAGCAAAAAAACACACTAGTTGTGGTAAAATATTGAAGAAAAAATATAATTTTATTCAAATTTGCTTGATTAGATTATTTATAATCGTAAATATAAGGTGGTATTACAAATAATGAGCTATTGAATTGTTCTTTAGCAAATAAGGAGAATAAGATGAAAGAATTTAAAGAAAATTTAGATTTTAAAGATTTAATAAAAAAATGAGAATTACTAAAATTAATTTTGTAAGAGGATTAGGTATAGTTGAAGATAGATTTGAATTATCTTTTGAGGGGGATAATGGAGAAATCATCATCGAAATCGAAACTAATTTTAGGATAAGAAATCAAAGCGAGGTTTTTTTGAGTTTTAACGATTTGTATTTAGATAGCAATCGAAAAGAAATGAGTGTAAAAAAATATAGAAGTCAAACAAATATAGAAAAAACATATTTACATAAGCAATTAGAATTTATTAATAAAATATTAGTAAATGCAAAACCAAAAAGTGTTACTTCCAAATCATATGGTGATTTATATATTTCTTTTTATAGAAAAGGAATTGTACTAGAAATACTAAATGATACACATTTAGAAAATGCTTGTTTATATAGAACAATTTGTAAGAGTAATAAAGTTAATTATGCTTATGAATGTTGTGTTCAAAACAACAAACACGTGTTTAATGATCTAAATTTTTAAAATACTTCTTTTAATTTTAAAACAATTTAATGAGTAAGAATTAAATAATAAATAATTATTAAATGGACTTTTTGACAAAACTTATTCATTTTATAATTTGGCGAATCTACTTAATTGTGGATTCGCTTTTCTTTTTTTTGTTAAATTTCTAAAATAATCTCAAATTTATTATTAAAAATCTATGATTTTTCCCAAAAATATGGCTAGTAAGTTTGACAAATTTAGATTTTTAGATTTATGGGAATGCCACAAGCAATTTAAAGGTATCTCAAAACCAAGAGTAGAAGTCTTTATTGAAGATATTATCCCTGATGGAATATAATGCATCTAGACGAAATTTATTGAATACATGGATTATCAAAGTCAATATAGGGAATTTTATATAAAAATGTTTAAAAATAAATTCCCTAGTTAGTTGTAATATAGGGAATTTTATGGTATAATAATTACAAATAAAATTCCCTAAGGAGGAATAACTATGTTTAATGAATTTAATAAAATCCAAGAACTACTAAATAAAAAAACGGAGATAGAGGTAAGACTAAAACTTTTATCTTATGATGGAACACCTGAAATAAAGACTATTGATGGAAATAAATTTCTATATGTGAGAAAAAGAGTTGCAGGAAAGTTAACATCAACTTATGTTGGTGCGTACAACGATGATTTATATAATTTATTGCTTCGTAACAATAACGAGGCTAAAGGGCTAAGAAAAGAACTTAGGCATATAGAAAAGGAACTTGCAAATTTAGGATATTCAAGTAATGAACTATCTGCTCGAGTGATTCAAAATATAGATTTTGCACGGGCAAATATGAAAATGAATATTTACGACCAAGCCGTACTTGAAGGCGTAGCGACTTCGTTTCCTCAAACAGAAGAAATTTTGGAAAACGGAAAAGTGAATGGCGTAACAGCTACTGATGTTCAAAAAATATTAAATTTAAAACACGCTTGGGAATTTATTTTAGACAAAGATGTCGTAGCAAGTAAAACTGATTATTATGTACTTTGTCATATTGCAAGAATTGTGAATGAAGGTTTTTATATGGAAGGTGGACGCATTAGGGGTGTACCTGTTTCTATCGGTGGTACTTCATATATTCCACCGCTACCAAATGAATATGATGTAAAAGAAAAAATAACAGAAATTATTGCTACAGAAGGTGAAGTTATAGACAAGGCAATTAAACTTTGCTTGTATTGTATGAAAACGCAAGTATTCCTTGATGGTAACAAGAGAGCATCCGTTATATTTGCTAACCATTATTTGATATCTCAAGGCGGTGGTTTTATTGTTATTCCAGAAAATAAAGTTCCTGAATTTAAAACATTATTGGTAAAGTATTATGAAGGCGAAGATATCTCAATATTGATTACCTTTATAAAAACACATTGTTGGAAAACATTTTAATTAAACAAAAAAAGATTAAAGGCATCTATCGAAAAGGTAGATGCTTTTCTTTACGCAAAAAGTTGCAAGGAGGTAAGATAAATGGCTGAGAATTTTGGATTAAAAATAGGACTTGAAGGCGAAAAAGAGTTCAAATCAGCCCTTGCTGAAATCAATAACTCCTTCAAAGTTCTAGGCAGTGAAATGAAACTAGTTGAAAGTCAATTTGACAAGAATGACGATTCAGTTCAAGCCTTAACTGCTAAAAATCAAGTCTTAGAAAAGTCAATTGACGCACAAAAAAACAAGATAGAGACATTACGCTCAGCTCTTCAAAATGCATCTTCATCGTTTGGTGAAACCGATAAAAGAACACAGGCTTGGCAAGTTCAATTAAACAATGCAGAAGCTGAGTTAAATAAAATGGAGCGAGAACTCCAAGAAAAGACTCTTGGACACCGGAAATGAAAGCAAAAGCAAGAGGGAGGTTACAAAATGCCAAAAATAACAGTAATTCCACCAACAATTAACCCGCTTACAAAGCTGCCAACTAATGCACTTGTGAAAAGAAAGGTCGCAGCTTATGCTAGGGTTTCAACCGACCAAGAAGAACAATTAACTTCATATGAGGCTCAGGTAGACTATTACACAAAATATATTAAAAGCAAACCGGAATGGGAATTTGTGCAGGTTTATACTGATGAGGGAATAAGCGCAACTAACACAAAAAAGCGAGATGGATTTAAACAAATGATAGAAGATGCTCTTGCTAGTAAAATCGACCTTATCGTTACAAAATCCGTTTCTAGATTTGCTCGTAATACAGTTGATAGTTTGGTACATATAAGGAAGTTAAAGGAAGCTGGAGTAGAGTGTTATTTTGAAAAAGAAAACATTTATACATTATATTGAAAACTCACATGAGGCAATTGTAGAACCAGAAGAATGGAAGCAGGTGCAAATAGAACTTGAACGAAGAATAAAACTTAAGGGTGCATACAGTTCATCAAGTTTGTTTTCTTCAAAACTAATCTGTGAGGATTGTGGCGGTTTCTACGGGCGGAAAGTTTGGCATTCAACAAGCAAATATAAAAGATACATTTGGCAATGCAATAATAAGTTTAAAAAGGGTAAATCAAAATGCCAAACACCAACATTAAACGAAGAAACAATCAAGCAAATGTTCTATATGGCTTATAGCCAATTAATGAGCAATCGAGAAAAGATAATTCAAGACTGCATCGAAATGACAGAAGGGTTAGTTGACTTTGAGGAACTAGATCTTAACATTCAAAAGAAATCAGCGGAAGTAGGTATTATTGCAGATAGAGTAAAGACATTTGTTGAAGATTATGCAAGTGCAACACTTCCCAAAGATGAGTTTAAAGAAAAGTATGCCACACTTGAAAACAGGTATAATGAAACATATGATAAATATCAAGAACTATTGAAACTCAAGGAGCATAGGATTTCACAAGCAAAAGCAATTAAATTATTTATTAAAGCACTTAAAGAAAAGCCACTCGTGTTAGATGAATGGGATAGTTCTTGTTGGACATTATTTGTAGATAAAGCAATAGTCCATAAAGATAAAAGTATAACATTTGTATTTAACAACGGAACAAATATCAAAATAGAAGTTCTCAAGTAGGGTTCTTTTTTTGCTTTTCTGCAGTTTTTTTTAGTATAATATTTGTGAAGTTGTGATTAGCAACAGAAAGATAAACAGTAATTTACGAGGAGGGGACATGAAAAAAATATTTGTAATTATTTTAATGGCCTTATCATTGGGTACTTTTGCGGCTTGTGGAACGGACTATGCAAAAATAACGGGCATAAGAGCGGGTATCATAAATTTCGGCGTTGACGGAGATAGTTACCGTAAGGACTGTGTTGACGATAGCACTTTGGCGGATAACGATTATCTTGTGAAAGTCGGAGAACGATACCAAATTGTCATACAACTTACGTTTACCGGTGGGAGTATCGTACCCGGTTTTGCTAGTGCAGAAAGTGTAAAAATAATTTATGACGACAATTTGATGACAATCTGTGAACCGGGCGAAAATCTTGGACACTTGTATTATCCGCTTGTATGTCAAAGCGAATTTACCTGTGCTGCTATCCTTATAGAATCCGGAGGATATCATACCGAAGTGATTGTCAGTGCCATAAAATAACACATAAAGCATTATAAAATAGTTTTACTGAATTTCAATTTATAAGGAAATCTGTATGAGGAGGAAATGTCAGACATGGCAGTTTGAAATAACCGGTCATGACGGGAACGTTGCTTTATTCGGTGTCAATATATTCGATTATGAATGGCAAAACACCTGCAAATTCGTAAAAGTTCGTGACCATTTATATGGTCAAGAATATAATTTTCCTATCTATACGGTTATCATTGACGGGCGGGAGCAAGAATTTGTCGCCGGTGAATTTAGCAACTGCGTTTGGGAATTTATATCTTGAAGTATTGAATTATGTAAATCACCATGTGCAGAGGAAATATAAAAAGCGAAGGTTTTTGCAGGTCTTCGCTTTGGATGTTCCTTATGGAAATTTCAATTTATAGGGGTGTGCATTTTCTTTCAAGGGTGTGCAAAAAATCACTTTGGGTGTGCAAATTCTAAGGTAGGGGGGTGTGCATTTGTATTAAAATATATCGTCCTTGCCATTAAAAAGTATAGGTATTGATACACTGTAAAAGTGCCGTCAATACCTTTTTTCTACGTCAAAATGGTCTGAAAATCATAAATTTGGCATTGTTTGTAGATAAAAATAGTGCATCGTAATGTCAACTTTAACAATGGAACAAATATCAAAATAGAAGCTCTCAAGTAGGCTTCTTTTTTGCGTTTTTACGAATTATGTAGTATAATACTTGCGAGTTACAATTTGTAACAGAAAGATAAACAGTAATTTGGGGAAGGCATTAACAATGAAAATAACAGTCATAAACGGCACGGAGAAACGTGGCGTCACCTATAAATTAAAAGAGAGATTTTTGGAAAGATTTAAGTCGGCAGACATAGCCGAGTACTATTTTCCGAAGGACTGTCCGTCTTTTTGCGCAGGTTGTACAAGTTGTTTTATGAAAGGCGAAAATACCTGTAAAGACTTTATTTACATAAATGCAATCGAGAAATCACTTTTGCAAGCGGATTTGATTATTTTTACTTCGCCCGCATACGTTATGCACGCGACAGGCGCAATGAAAGCGTTATTAGACCACTTGGCTTATCGTTGGATGCCCCACCGCCCCGCGAAAGAATTGTTCGGTAAACGCGCCGTAATTATTACGCAATGCCTTGGTGCAGGTGCAAAATCAACCGCAAAAGATATCAAACACAGTCTGTCTTGGTGGGGAATATCGAAAATCGGCGTATTTAACGGTGCGCTTATGAACGATATCTTATGGGACAAACTTACTGAGCATAAACGAAAAAATCTTACTAACAAAATCGACAAGCTTGCTCATCGATTTACTAAAATCAATTATTCAAAGCCTGCGCATACGTCGCTTATAACTAAAATCAAATTCAGTCTTTGTCGTATGATACAGAAGAAAGTGCGTAAAAGCGGAGTTGTGGGGCTTGACAACGAATATTGGTATCATAACGGCTGGCTTGGAAAAAGTCGTCCGTGGAAAAATTAAATTGCAATTTATAAGGGTGTGCATTGTATCAAAATGTATCGTCCTTGCCATTAGAAACGATAGGGATTGATACACAGAAATTGTATTGTCAATCCCTTTTTTTTGATTTTGAGGTCAAACCAAGTCAAATCTTCGCTTTTAAAGGAAATTTTAGGACTTGTGGTGGCTTTTTTATTGTATTTTGAGCATTTATTTGTCTTTAAAAATAACAGCTGACAGTGGAAAGCCTCTATAATTTAACGATTAATGGTACAAAATAACGATTATTAATTTATTGAGCATACTTAAAACACGATGCAATAAAATTTGGCGAAGTTATTGCAACGGCTTTATGGATATATTGAGAATAGGTTGTCTATTTGTCAAATAATCATATACGTTGCAATAATTTAAATATTGGAATTTTTGTTAAACTATTAAAAAATGTATGTTATCATATAATTAATTATAGGAGTTTTTGTATGATTAAAAATAGAAATACACGTTTTCTCAGTTTGGCAGCTTTAGTCGCAATTTTAAGCTTGGTTGGGTGCACAACAGTTACGCCTTCAACCAGTAACACAGCGCCTTCAAACACGCCGACAACTGACATTCCAACAAGTCAGCCAAGTGTAAATAGCAATTCGTCTACTTTATCTTCATCAGAAGACCGCATTCCAGTTGAACAGATTGATGCTTTTGTTGCAAAACTTGCCAACAAAAACTTTTCATACACAACTTCATACTTGGTTGACAATCAGAAAATGCGTGGGCAAGTCAAAGTTGACAATAATAACGTATATTACGACAATAACGGAACGGTTTCCTATTTTGTTGCAGAGGATGAAAATATTTACGAAATCACACTTGGAAGTGACAAAAACTGGCACAAAAACCTTGTTGAAGATGAGACCGTTTACAACAATTTAACCCAGGTTGAGTCATTCTTCAGTGGTAGCACATGGACAGATTATTCGCCAAGTACCAACACATTTACTGGTAGGAGCGATATTTTTGGAAATGTTGAGCTTACGATTGATGGAGACGAATTTGAAATAAGAATGCCAACAGGTACAATCAATTTCACAGATATAAATTCAACAGTTGTAACAATACCAGAAATTGCCGAGGCCGTTGATTATATTTACAAAGACGGAAAGTTTAATATTTTGGCGATGTATTCAATCTTAGATGATTGGTTTAAAGGTAACAATCAGTGGGATGAAGATGCCGTATCCTACTTAATGAATAATTCAAAAAACACATACAAACAAATAGTTTATATAGATATAACAAATGAAAAATGTGAATTAGGAATTATTCATAAACAAAATGAAAGCCTCTATCTCAGACCATTTTATATTCAAGATAGCAATTTCTTTTCATCTATTTCTGACAATTAGGCACATGGCTATATGCAACCTGGAAATGTTTCATCTTTTGATGAGATTGCTGATTACGACCAGTTGATAAAGACAGTTGAAAGCGATGCAGAAAAATATGGATTTATATTTCAAAGAATTGGACGCTATGAAAAGTGTCCGATTGGAACATATAAAGTTGCCTTAGTCATGGATGTCCAAGACAATTTTTTGATGCCCCTTGAAGATCGAGATTATCATTGGTATAGGCAAAACTCAGATGGTACCTGGTCCCATAAGCCTGGAGAAGGCGATATTACAAATTTAGATGCTTCCAATGAAATCATTGTCGATCCGATGGAGTGTAATCGTAAATTTGCTTTCTATTTAAATTATACTGTTTTTGTAGGATATTTCGCAGTTAGTCCATTAGCGTGATTTGTGATAAAATGAGAAAGTTATTATTTTAAGGAGGTGATTCAATGAAACATTGTCGACGATTTTTTGCAATATGTTCTTCTTTGATATTGTTGTCTTCCCTTTTACTTCTTAGTGGATGTAATCTGTTTGTCGATCCGAAGGTAAAGCCGAAGGATACGGATATTGCCTACTGGGTCACGGATGAATTAACTCAGGACGAAGTGGATAAAATGAATATGGTTACTCTAAACTTTGATATCCTTTATTTGGATCCTTCGTATCAAGCCGATAAAGATGAAGAAGGAAATAATATTTTACCTGAATCGTATGTTGCTTATAGGATAGGCGATGATAACAAAAATCCAGATGCAAAAAATGTAGTCATTCGCATCTTGATCAACGATCCAGATGTTTATGTCTATGGCATTACCATCTCTTCTTCCGATCAGGAAATATCAAAAAACCTGAGGAGATACGGCTTTCAACTGAACGGTGTCGGCACTTTTGGAATCGGGGAATATTGGTCAAAAGAGAATGTGTTCTTGCGTGTAAGTCCGTACAGCAAAGTTGGCATACAAATCGACTATACTGCATAGTTAGAGAAAAGTTGAATACATCTAATACTCTTGAGGTAACCGGAGCCATACGCAAATGAATGATTGGAGCAAATATAAACCTATCATTCCAGTACCAGTTCTTCCGTTATATCCATTTTTTTAAAGGAGAATAGAAATATGAATATTCAAGAAAAACTCATTCAAAATTATCCCTTAATTATTAAAGTTGATTCTGAATTAAATTGTTATTTATTAGATAAAAAGAGATACTTAGTATTTTGGGATGAATTAATTAAAAAAGATTCAATAGAAGAAGTATTAAATTATTTAGAAGAAAAAACTAAAAATACAATTTTTACAGAGTATAAAACATTAATCGTGGTTGGTAAAACAAAAGAAAAATTTAAAAAAGTTGATTTACTTTATTTTAATAATGTTAATACAATTGTAGTATTTTACTTAATCAATGAAGAAACCAACGAGGTATATATGAATGATTCTTGGATTTCATTTTTAGGATTAAATTACAAAAAATATGTTAGAAAAATAAATGAGATTTTAAATAAATAGCAAATTAATTGTTGTTTACACCAGTTGGTGGATTTGTTACTCAAGTGGCTACATCAATAGTCAACTATGTGGGAATCGCAGCTGTTTCAATATTTGATAAAGATATTAGAAATGATATGAACGCAATTGGATGGAATCCGTTTAACGCAGATGAAAGTAAAGTGGCGAGTTCGAGTCACGTATCGTTTTATAAAGGAGTTCCAGTATTTCAAATTAGCGGAATGGGAGACGCAATGTCTTTGGGCGCAATATTTTTTGACAAAAGTCAAGGAGTTGAAGTGTTAAAACATGAGAGAGGTCATAACACACAATTAGACCGTCTATAATGAAAAAAGAAATGGTTCAAGAAAGCAGTTCTCAGTGCCACAAACAATTTAAAGGTATCTCAAAACCAAAATCAGAAGTCTTTATTGACGGATATATACCTGATGGGAATTAATGTTAAACTTAAAAGTTTTTCGGCTTAAAACCAAAAAAGTATATATTTTAAAATAAGTTTTTCGGTATAATTGTTTGAAATTTGCAACGTAAAGTAGTACAATAATAAAAAATGAAAGGCAGGTTAAGCTATGCTTAAAAATGATTTAATAGTTAGACAGGATTATTTAGAGTATATCAGACCTTTTATTAATGTCAATATGGTTAAAATAATCGTAGGTGTGAGAAGAAGTGGCAAGTCTTATATTTTGGATATGGTAGGAGATGAACTACTGAAAAATGGTGTAGACCGTAATCATATCATTTATAGGTTATTTACTAGTGTCGAAGTTGAAGATGGTTATTCAAAAAAGGATATGTTTGGTGAGCTTAAAAGCCAAATGCAAGATGGTAAGAGATATTATCTTTTATTAGATGAAGTTCAAGAAGTGAAAGAATGGGAACAAGCAATAAACTCATTGTTTGAAACTTGCAATGTGGATATTTATGTAACGGGTTCAAACTCTAAATTGACTAGTGAGCATATTTCATCTTATCTATCTGGAAGATATATTCTTGTTCCTGCATACACTCTTTCATTTAAAGAGTATCTTCAATTTAAAAGAATAGGTAATGAAAACCTAGACGAAGCATATAGGGAGTATGCTAAGTTTGGTGGCTTCCCTTTAATTGCCACATCAAAATTAGATTTTCAAAAAGCATATCAAATCGTAGATGGTATTTATCACTCTATAATAACAAAAGATGTGTTAAGCAATCATCCGATAAAGGATATGGAAAAATTCAATAGGGTTGTTAAGTACTTAATGGACAATATGGGTAAGATTTTTTCTGCAAATTCCATAGCAAAATATTTGAAAGGACAGCATAGAGAAATCTCAGTTGAGGCAGTGTATAACTATATCACTTGGCTTAAAGATTCGTTTATTATCTATGAGTGCGACAGATACGATTTGCAAGGCAAGTCAATTCTTAAAACACAAGAAAAATATTATCTTTCGGATATATCACTTCGCTTTGCCATATTCGGTTATAACAAGAAAATGGATGCTTCAATACTTGAAAACATCATTTATCTAGAACTAAAGAGACGAGGTTATGAAGTTTATATTGGTAAAAACGGCGATAAAGAAATAGACTTTGTAGCAAAGAGAAGAGATGATGAAATTCAAATTCAAGCAACGGTTAGATTACCCGATGATTCCGACAGAGAAATTGGAAACTTGAGTGCAATAAACGATTTTAATCACAAGTATGTAGTTACTACAAACCGCAATGATGTGCAAAACATCAATGGAATTAAAGTGGTACACATAGTGGATTTCCTACTTATGGAAAATTGGTAATACGATATTTTAACTCATTTTATAAAAAGTCGACTAATCGACAAAATATTAAATCAAAAATATAAGACAGAAGCCATCTATCGAGTTATGCATTTGACCTAATAATTGAAAGATTTGATACGCTGTTGTGGTAAAAGAAAAATATCAAGCTCTTTTGGAAATTAGTTCTTGAGGGCTATTTTTAACCCTTAGTAATGATTATAAAGTAATTTTTGTTAGTTTGTAATATATAGGTGAGAGTTCTAGAACTTTTCCTAGATGATGGCCAAAGGCATTCCTGACCCTATTCAGTACGCTCGGGTTTAAACTGTGCTAGAAATATTTATGCTGGTAGGAGATAAAATGTATACATTGAATAATATAAAGAATTTTGAAGAAACTGATGTATTTAGTGTTGCTTCAATGGTAAAATATTGTGGTAATAAAGAATGTGACTTTTATTCTCTTTGTTATGGAGGATGCCCTTTTAAAAACTTAATGTTAAATGATAAACTGGATAATATATGTAAATATGAGTTTATAAAAAATATGAATTCGTTAATATTCATTGTGCAGATTACTGATTTACGCGACAATAACGAAATAAGGAGATTCATAAAAGATGTTGAATATTTCAAAATTGACTTCTAAAAAAACGAAAATAAAGTATATTGTCGTTTATTTTGCGTACTCATTACTATATTTGGCAAGCCCACTTATCGTTATGCAGTTTATTAATTCTGTTATTGACAAAGATTTAAATTCAATGATTGTATACGCAGTATTCTATTTTTGTTCATTTGTTTTAATTCAAATTGTTTCCTATCTTTTCTCAATGATGGTGGGAAGAGTCGAAGCGAATAATTTCGTTAATTTTTTTTCCAAACTGGATATGAAGTTGAAAAAATACGACTTAAAAAATAATTCTTTAGCGATAAATGACTTAAATCAACACATAGGGCAAAATTATGAAATAGCCAATCCGTATTTTTTTATTCAACGAGTTGAATTTGTTTTTTCGATTATGAATATCATAGCAATTTTTACCATTATGTTTATAATTAATTGGAAAATTACATTGATTTTAATTGTAATAGTTCCTTGTTCATTTATAGCATCGAAAGCATTTGAAAAGAAAATGTATACAAAAGCAGAGGAGAATTTAAAGAATATAAAAGATGTAAAAGAGTATATCACAGATGAATTTAAATTAACTAAGGAAGAACGCTTTTTAAATAAAAAACAACTAGGGATTATAGATTTTTTGCTAGTGAAGTATAAAAAAACACAATATGCAAATTACAAGACAAAGTCGGCTTATTTGTATTTTTTTACATATTGCTTTTTAAATTTTGCCATATTGGTAGTTATCCTTTTATCTGGATTTTTAACTTATGAAGAACAAATAGGCATAGGGGTTTTATACGCTTTTCAAAACTATACGTCGCAATTATGGAATCCAGGTGAGTTTTTGATGTCTTATAGCGCTAATTATCAGCAAGCGAAACCGGCACTTAAGGAATTAAATGAATTATTGGATTTAAAAGAACTAGATTATTCTCATGAAAAAATAGAAGCAATAGAATTGACCGACTTTCAAGTCTTGGATAAAAATGGGGCTGCAATCAGTGAAAAAATAAATTATTTATTTACTCTTGGAAATAAATATATCATTGTAGGGGAAAATGGATGCGGAAAAACTACATTAATTGAAGCGATTATGGGGTTTAATCATAGATATACGGGTTCTGTCTTAGTTAACGGTAAAGAAATTCTGTCTGACGATATCGTATATATCTCAGCGGATGCATATTTAAGTACTTTTTATCATTCAGAAGGTAAAAAGTTATCTAGTGGACAACAGAAATTTGAGCAGATCAGTTTATTTTTAAAGACCGAAAAAAGTGTTTATATTTTTGATGAACCAACAAATTTTATTGATGATAGCAAGCGGCAACAGATTTTTAACTTCATCTCCGACTTAGAAAAAATGCATAAGATCGTTATTATCGTTAGTCATGATGAAAAATTTTTTAAAGATGCAAATAAAGTTTTAGAGATTAAAAAGATTAATTAAACAGATGCATAAAAGTCAACAATTTTTTATTTAATATATTGTAATTTTAGACATAGATTTGATATATACAAACGTTAAATCTATGTTTTTTATTAAATTAAATAGAAATAAACATTATTTATCTTCATACTTAAATTTATTTTTTATGTTGAAGTTGAGTATATCTAGATAAAAGATAATCAATTATTGATATCATTGCAAATTTTACCAAGCTATGATATATTTTACTAGAAAACCAATTTAACAAAACCCAACCAAAAAAGGGGTGTTCAGATGAAAAAAAATACAATTCAAAAAATAGCCTACCTCACCATACCGGTAGTTATTCTGGTATTCGTTTTCGTTGCTCTACACTTTGCAAAAGAAGAACCCAAAGAAGAAACCAAATTACCTTATACAGTAACCTACTCTGCCGAAAAAGGTGGAAGCATAGAAGGACAAAAAATCCAAAGAATCGAAAAAGGAAACAGTACCAGCCTCGTTTATGCCATACCCGATGAAGGATACTACTTCGTACAATGGTCAGACGGAAGAACAACACCACAAAGACAAGAAACCGAAGTACAAAATACATTGAGGCTTACGGCAGAATTTGCGAAAATCACCGATGGAATCAAAATCGAATACCAAGCAGGATACATGGGATACATACAAGGCAAACAAGAACAAACCGTCCAAAAAGGAACCGAAAGCTGGACAGTAACAGCCAAACCTTTTGACGATGCCCTCTTCATCAAATGGACAGACGGAGTAACAACACCGACAAGACAAGACCAAAACATCACCGAACCATTTACAGTAAAGGCAGAATTCGGATACACAATCACATACACAACATCAGGAGAAGGACAACTCAAAGGAAAAACCGAACAAACCTTACCATACGGAGAAATAAGCGAAACAATCACAGCCGTACCCGATATCGGATACACCTTTATCGGATGGTCGGATGGATCAACCAATCCAACCCGACAAGACAGTGCCACGACATACAAAGAACTGACAGCCTATTTCGAATGGAAAGAAGAATACGAATTTCAGTACAACTACAACTACGCCACAGACAATTGCAGCGAGCGAAGCATTCACTTAAAACGAGGAGAAACCAAAGGCAAAACCATCAACGTCCCGATCAGAGACCATTTCCATTTCTGCGGATGGTATCTTGACGAAACATACACAGAACAAGCAACCGACGAAACAGGAAAAATCATTCTCGATGAAATCTTCGACCAGCCATCAAGAGAATTATACGCCAAATGGGAAGTCAAAAAAGAAGACATCGTGACATACAAAATTCTGATGGTCTATGTCACGGCGATTGACGCGAACCTGATGGGAAACGACCACACAATGGTCGAATTACATTACCGAATGAATGATGAAGAAAGACAAATGTGCAACGAAATCACCGAACAATTCGCCTATATTCTTAACGATATGCTGGATGGATTGGTTCGATTTGAAATCGACAGTTATTTTACGACACAATCCATTAGCGAAGAACATTTTTCAAACGAAGCATACAGTACCTATACATCTGCTGAACTGATACCGGAATTGATCAACAGTGGAATATTAGATGATTATCGTTCTGTTATTACAACCTATTCTTGTGGAAAAAATGACAATTTACTTCCTAACTGGGCGGGTATAGCGAATGTTAAATACGCAAAAATACCTTTTGATCAACTCGGAAAGTATACAGACGAATATTCTGAATATTACCCTGATTTAAATAATACATATATGTTTGGTACTTATGTGCA
>DBGCPK010000008.1:0-207519 GCA_048359995.1 Bacilli bacterium
GTTCATCCTGAGCCAGGATCAAACTCTCATTTGTTTCCTAGTCATTCTTTTTTCTGGTTTCTTTTCTTCTCGTGAAATTGACGTTTTGTTGTTTCTGTTTAGTTTTCAAAGATCAAGCACTCGTTAAGGCTCTCGCCCCGACAAGTTTTCCGTCATCCTTTTTGGCTGACAGCCTTTATATTTAACCATATCTAAAAGGCTAATGCAACAATTTTTTTAAACTTTTTTCAAAAATTTATTTTCCTTTTTATATATTTATATATAAACTTCGAACGGCGAAACCAAAAATCTTGCGACGATCGAGATTTTTTTTAATCGTCTCCCTATTTTGCCCGCGATTTATCTGTTCTTCGAGCCGGACCCTTTTCATAAGCTCTGGGAAATCAAGATTCCCGCTTCTTTCCGGCGGTCGAAAAAACACTCCCTAATTGTCTCTCGATATATAAATATAAAAAGAGGAGCAATGGTCATCGCCGTTTGAATCGTGCCGAGTATCGGACGAAAATGCGGCTGCATTCATTTTTCTCCTCTTTTTTCTTGTTTTTCGTTATCCGATCAGGTTTTCGACCATCGCACGATAGGAATCGATTTGTAAAGAAGCTCCTCCGACCAACGCGCCGTCGATATCCGGAGAAGTCAAATAGGCTTTGATGTTTTCCGCTTTCACCGATCCGCCGTAGAGAATCAGCATTCGATCGGCTCCCTCTCCGTACATTTCCCGAACGATTCCCCGAATGAAAGCGCAGACGTCCTGCGCGATCTCCTTCGAAGCGTTCTTTCCGGTTCCGATCGACCAAACCGGTTCGTAAGCGATGACGACTTTCTCGATACACTTCCCGCACAGCGATTGTAAACCGACTCTGAGTTGCTCTTCGACGACTTTTTTCGTCAGCCCTTTCTCAAATTGTTCCAGCGTTTCTCCGACGCAATAAACCGGCGTCATCTCCTCGTGAACCAATTTGACGATCTTCTTGTTGCACTTTTCATTCGTCTCGTTGTCGTAAGTTCTTCTTTCGGAATGACCGACGATAACCCAAGAAACGCCGATGTCTTTCAGCATCGGTACGGAAACTTCGCCCGTAAAAGCGCCTTTGTCTTCGAAATGGACGTTCTGCGCGGCGACGATGAGATGGCCGTCCGCGTTTTCTTTGACGGTTTGAAGCCCGAGATAGGTCGGCGCGACGCCGACGAGAACTCCGTGTTTCTCGGCGTAGTCGACGATTGAACGACAAGCGAGGGCAAATTCCCTTGCCTCGCCTACCGTCTTGTTCATCTTCCAGTTCCCGAGCAGTAATTTTTTACGCATACTCATTCACCGATCACATCGATGCCCGGCAGATGTCCGTTGTTTTCGATCATCTCCAACGAAGCGCCGCCGCCGGTGGAAACGTGCGAGAATTTATCCGCATAACCGAATTGCTTGCAAGCCGCGGCCGAATCGCCGCCGCCGATGACGGTGAAAGAGTCTTTCAGTTCCGCGCAGGCCTTACAAACGGCAATCGTTCCCGCTTGATAAGCATCTTTTTCGAAAACGCCCATCGGTCCATTCCAGAAAACCGTTTTCGCCTTGCTGATTTCCTTGGCATAGGTTTCACGGGTTTTCGGGCCGACGTCGAGGCCTTCGAATCCGGCAGGGATGTGCATGGAATCGACAACTCTGGTTTCAGTCGGGTTGTCGAAATCGTTCGCGCAGACGGTATCTTCCGGAAGGACGATTTTACCCGATTCGTACATCTTTTTTGCGTAATCCAGTTGATCTTCTTCGCACGGCGAAGTACCGATATCTCCGCCTAAGGCTTTGATGAAAGTGTATGCCATCGCGCCGCCGATGAGAATCTTATCGCATTTTTCCAAAAGCGAGTTGATGACTTTGATCTTGTCGGAAACTTTGAATCCTCCCAAAATGGCGATATACGGACGATCGTGGCAATCGACGACTCTGGACAGAGAGACGACTTCTTTTTCGACCAAATAACCGATCGCCACCTCTTTTCCTTTGCTTTTTAAAATTTCCGGAACTCCGTAGGTGGAAGCGTGCGCTCTGTGAGCCGAACCGAAAGCGTCCATCACGAAAGCGTCGCAGAGAGAAGCCCATTCCCCGGCCAATTCCGGATCGTTCTTCTCTTCGCCTTTCTCGTAACGGGTATTCTGAACCAACAGAACTTCTCCTTCTTTCAAAGAGGTAACGGCCTCTTTCAACGCCTCGCCGCGCGTGGCCGGAGAGAATTTGACTTCTTGATTCAGCAATTCTTCCAATCTTGCTGCGACCGGCGCGAGGTTGTTCTTTGCTTTTTGCTGTTCGACGACTTCCGGCGCTTCTTTGTGTTTTACCTTTCCCAAGTGGGACATCAGCACCACTTTGGCGCCTTTCCCGATGAGTTCTTTGATCGTCGGAAGCGCCTGAACGATCCGGTTATCGTCGCGGATCTTTCCGTCTTTTAACGGAACGTTGAAATCGCAACGGACAAGGACTACCTTGCCTTTTGCATTCAGTTCTTTTACGTTTTTCATATCTGATGTATTCTCCTTTTCAAACAAAAACATTATAGCGTTTTTCTCCCGATTAAGTAAATATTTATCGATATAAATTTTAATTTATATCTTTTCTTTTTTCCTCGCGGCGTTTATTTGGAAAAAAATTTACCATAATAAAGGAGAGAAAAGAATAAACTATTTTAGAAAGGCTCCAACTATGAACTATATTCCTTCCGTCAGCGTTCCGGGTAAGGACGAGAACAAAATTTACGACCTTTATTCCTTGCTACTAAGCGAACGAATCATCTTCATCTCAGGAGAAATCAACGACGCGATGGCTTCGACCGTCGTTTCCGAAATCATCTACCTTTCCGCCTCGTCGCAAAAAGAAAAAATCACGATTTACATCAACTCTCCCGGGGGAGAAGTCAATTCCGGTCTGGCCATTTACGACGCGATGAAGGCTTCGCCCTGCCCGATCGAGACGATCGGAAGCGGACTCTGCGCTTCGATGGGCGCGCTTCTTCTTTCCAGCGGCGACAAAGGGAGAAGAAAGGCCTACTCTAACTGCGAGATCATGATTCATCAACCTCTGGGAGGAACAAACGGTCAGGTATCTGACATCGAAATCATGACCAAGCGTTTCGCTTACCTCAAAGAACAGATCACCAAAATTCTGGCGGAGAACACCTCTCAGTCGATCAAAAAAATCGCCAAAGACTGCGACCGCAATTTTTTTCTCAACAGTCAGGAAGCGAAAGATTATCACTTGATCGACGAAATCGTCGAGACGATATCTTCCAAAGAGTAGTCCCGAATTCCTTGAAAAAGCGTCGACAAATCGCAATCCAACGCCTTGCAAATGCGCGATAAAATCATCAAGGTTGGATTTCGTCTTCCCCTTTCCAAATCGGAAATGTAGTTTTTGTTGATGTTCGCCTCGACAGACAAATCGAGTTGGGACATCTTTTTCTTTTTTCTCAGGTAGGCGATTCGCTTTCCCAATTGGGCGTAGATATCCATCTTGCTCACGCTTTCTCCGCGCAGGCCATCTCGTGAATTTTTTTCAGCGAACGATCGACGCCCGATTTCGAAATTTCTACGCCCTTTTGTCTCAAAAGATCGGATAAAGCGGACAATGGCGTTTCGGGATTTTCCAAGCGAATCTCC
Organism: Bacilli bacterium; assembly: GCA_048359995.1. GTDB lineage: Bacteria > Bacillota_I > Bacilli_A > RFN20 > CAG-449 > UBA3210. The sequence continues at coordinate 3,646 of DBGCPK010000008.1, forward strand.
GCGACCGCCTGTTCCTTTTCGCTCAACTTGACGAATAACCGGCTTTCTTTCAAAGAGAGAATATCCTCGATTTGTTTATTGGCGGCGACGACCATTTTTCGGTAATTGGCATTGAAACAGATCTGATAACGGTTGTCGTTGTTGAGAAAATCTTTTTCGATCATCGAATTGGCAAAACTCAGCATCATTTCCGTCGCGTTGATCAAAGCCAAAAACGCGGTAATCTGTTCCGATTTTTTCAAATACAGCACGCCTTTTTTCTTCCTTTCGAGAAGTTTGAAATCCATTTTTCTGTTTTCTTTGAAACGTCGGAGCAGACGAAGGACGAACTTCGCTTTTTTTTGCGAACAAAACGTCATCTGCAAATGATAGTTTTCGCTCTTCGGAGAGTTGACGCTGCCGGAAGCGACAAAAACTCCGGCGATAAAAGCGCGGAGAATCTCTTCGTCCGAGAACGGATCCGAATCGTCGCTTTTTTCTCGATAAAAGCGTTCAAAACCGCTTAAAACTTCTTCCGCTTTCTCTTCGATTTCCAATTCGTAGACGATATTTTTGCCCAGTTTCATCTTTTGGGTGCAGGAAAACTTCGGAAACAGGTGAAAAATTTCGGTAAAGCACTGATATATTTTTTTGGCGATGATCGGATTCTCGCTTTGAAGTTTCAAAGAAGAAGGTTCTTCCGACACGCCGTTACTCATGATAAAACCGGCGAGAAAAGCCTCTTCTTCTTCCGAAGAAAAAGCGTAGGTGACGACCTCCTCTTTGACTCTTTGAGTAAACGACGATTCCATCGATATCACCCTTTCTTCCGCTTTTTCAAATAAGCCGCCGCGTGAATCGCCGCGATCGCCCCGTCACCGTTCGCCGTGACGATCTGCCTTAACTCTTTCACCGTGATGTCGCCGACGGCAAAGATCCCCGGAATGCTCGTTTCCATATTCGAATCGACGAGGATATAACCGCGTTCGTCGAGAAGTTCTTTTTCTTCCAAAAATTCGCTGTTGGGAATCGCTCCGACGTATTCGAAAACTCCGGCGACCTGAATTTCTCGGATTTCTTCGGTTTCCGCATTTTGAATGACCAAAGATTCCAACCGATCTTTCCCTTTGAATTCCAAAGGAATGTATGGAGTCAGAATGTGGATGTTACCCGACGCTTTGACCTGTTCGACGCACGACAAATCGCCTCTGAATTCCTTTCTTCTGTGGATCAAGTACAGCGGATTGGCGATTTTCTCCAAATAAAGCGCCTCTTCCAACGCCGAATTACCTCCTCCGATAACGGCCATCGGTTTGTTTTTGTAGAAACCGCCGTCGCAAACCGCGCAGAAAGAAATGCCGCGATTCAGAAAATTCTCTTCTCCCTTGATTTCCAATTTCTTCTCGCGAGTGCCTCCGGCGATGATGACCGCCTCGGCACAATAAACGTCCGCGTCCGTTTCGACGAGAATTCCTTCGTCGATCTTTTTAACTTTCGATACCGTTTCGTAATGAATTTCGATTTGATTGGCCGTCAACTGGTCGACCATCTTCATCGCCAGATCGCTTCCGGAAACGGAATCGAATCCGGGATAATTTTCGATGGAATACGTAAGAGGTATTTTCCCTCCCGGCATATTCTTCTCGATAAGATAAGGGGAATACCCCGCGCGTTTCAAATAGATCGAGGCCGTTATCCCTCCCGGACCGGCGCCGATGACGACGATTTCCTTACTCTTCATCTGGCGATTCCTTTTCCTTCTTCGCTCTGATCTTTTTTCCGGCCTTCTTTTTCTCTGGAATTTCTTCCTTTGAATCGTTCGCGTTCAAAAAATCTTCAACGTTTTCGATCGCGTTGTTGTTCTGATCGACGTATTTATCCGTAGCGAAATCGACATAAACGTTCGGTGCGATTCGCTTGTCAAAAAAGTGCAGGTTGAATTTTTTCTTGAAATAGTAGCGGTAAGCATATAGCAAGGCCAGTCCGACGACGCCGAAGACCACGAAGACGATGGAAGTCACAACCGAAATGTAGTCCGTCATGATGAATTCCGGATCGCGCAGCGGTTCGAGAATCGCCCTGACGACGCCGTACCAGACGAAATACCCCAGAGTGATCGTTCCCGGTGTCAGGTATTTTTTGACGAATTTGTTCCCCAAGACAAACGTCAGGACCAGAAATCCGGCGACATTCAGCAATCCTTCGATCAGAAAAAGCGGGTTTCGGAACGCTCCGTCGATCGTCATTTGATCGACAAACCACGATCCCAGCCAAGACCACCCGGAAGGATCGACGACTTTGCCGTAGACTTCCTGATTGAAGAAATTCCCCCATCTTCCGATCGCCTGAGCGAGAAGAATTCCGGGTACGCAGACATCGGCCACGTCCAAAGGTTTCATCTCTTTACGCCGCTTCATCGCGAACACAATGCCGACGATGACGCCCAGAAATACGCCTCCTTCGATTGCCAATCCCGAAATCTGTATGCCGTTTTCGGTGATCCCGAACAAATTGCCGAGTCCCACCCAAAAATTGTCCTTGAATGCCGGCGAAAATTCATGCCATTGACAGATGATATACCAAATTCTCGCCCCGACGAGTCCTGCCGGAAACGCCGCGAGGAAGAGATTTTCCAAACGTTTCGGATCGTAATTGAGTTTTTTGATCCGAATCATTCCGATCAACAATGCCAAAAGCGCCCCCGACAAAATGAAGATCGAATAAAACGTGATCTGAAAGTTTCCGATTCCGAATGATTTCGGCAATGCCAATACTTTATTCGCCATTTATTTTTCCCTCCGCAGTAATTCGTTTAAGCGTTCCTCAAACTCATAGGTCGAATCGTAGCCTAATTTTTTGAGTTTGAAATTGGTTACGGCGGCTTCGATAATGTCGCCGACCGATCTCGCACCGGTGACCGGAATCGTGATCAAAGGCACTTTTTGCTCCAAAATCTCGTGGTATCGGGTGTTACCCCCCAACCTTTCGATTTCCATTTCCGGCGTCAACGGCACCAGTTCGATGAAAAGGTCGATCTGATGGCTGTTGATGATCGTGTTGATTCCGAACATTTTCGAGATATCGATGATGCCGATTCCGCGTACTTCCAGCATATTCACCAGCAAATCCGGTGTTTTACCGATCAGTTGACCGCGGAAATAACTGACGTCGACCCGATCGTCGGAAACCAGACGATGCCCTTTTTTGATGAGTTCCAAAGCGGTTTCGGATTTGCCGATACCGGATTCCCCTACCAGCACGACGCCGGTGGAAAACACCTCGATCAGCGTTCCGTGAATCGACGTTTGAGGAGAAAGAGCCTCGTCGAGGTAGTGCATGGAATCGATCATCAGTTCGCTGGTTCTCCGATTGGTCATAAAAACGGGAAAATTCTTTTCCCGAGCCAGTTTGAGAATCAGCGGATGGCACTCGTTGCCCTGACAGAACACCATGCCCGGGCATTTCTCGCTCATCAGGAAATTCATCGCTCGGACGATGTCCTTTTCTTTCATCTTTTCGATATAGGAATGCTCCTTATTGCCGATAAAGATCAACCGTTGGGAAATCGCGTAGTCGAAATACCCCGTCAATTCCAATCCGGGACGGTTGATGTTCTTCTCGAAAATCTGCTTTTTCATCGCCGCTTTGTCGCCGTTCAACCAGATAAATCCGAAATGATTGGCGAATTCGAATATCGAAATGGATTTCTTAGACATAGTACACCTCTCATTAAGAATAGCATTTTTGCCGTCGGTCTTCAATTATAAAAGGCCCGAAGAAAAAAAACGTCGGTTTGCTCCTCTTCCCCGTATCGGATTTCAAAATGCGGAGAAACTAATCTCGTTATGATGAAAACGATTTTGAAAAAAGCGATGATCTTTCTACCTCTTCTCGGGGTATTTTCCTGCGTCAAAGCACCGAAACGCGAAGAAGAACCTCCTATCGAAGAATATCCTGTAGTGGGGGATGTCGGTTACGAATACGTCGACGGAAAGGGTTACTTCGTCAAAGCGCTGCTGCACTCTTTTCTTACGCTTGTGCTTCCCGACGATATCGACGATATTCCCGTCGTCGGAATTCGCCACGAGGCTTTGGCCGATCAAACCGAACTGATGTCGATACGGCTTCCCGAGCCTCTCGAATATGTCGAACCTTACGCATTTTATTCTTGCCCGAAACTCGTTTATCATTCTTACCGCGCCGGAAAATATCTCGGCAATGAAGAGAACCCTTATCTGGTACTCGTAGAAGAAACCGCGGACAATCCGGAAATTCACCCTGAAACGCGAATTCTTCTCGACGCGTTTTCCGGTTTGTCCCTTTCCGACCTTCAAATTCCGGGAACCGTCCGTTACATCCAGTACGACGCATTTGAAAATGCCGATCGAGTCGAATACCGCGCATATCGAAACGGATATTATCTGGGGAACAAGAACAATCCTTATCTCGTTCTCGTAAAAAGCGACGATGCGGAAAGCGTTTCTATTCACCCGAAAACGAAGTTTATTCTCAGCGCATTCGGCAATCGTTCGAAACTGAAAGAGATCACAATCCCCGCCGAAGTCAAGCAGATCGGCGATTACGCCTTTCATCATTGCGACTCCTTAAAGCAAGTGCTTTTTCGAGGAAAACCCGATTATCTGGGAGAGTATGCGTTTTTAAACTGCTCTTCCTTAACTTCGCTTACCCTTCCCGAATCCATTCTCTCCGTGCCGTTTGCCTGCTTTGCGAAATGCGACTCATTGACGGCAATCGGATTACCTTCGGACTTGAAGAGAATCGAAGATTACGCATTCTACGGGTGCACCTCTTTGAAAAATTTCGATTTCGGCGACGGCATCCGACGAATCGGATTCAAAGCCTTTTCCGAATGCGGTCGACTGAGTGTATTTCAATCCGGGTCGGTTCGCTATCTCTCCTCCAAAAGCAATCCTTATTTTTGCTTTTTCGGCGCGGATGACACTTCCGATCTGATCCTCGATGCCCGTTGCCGATTTCTCATCGAATCCGTACCGCCGAAAGTCGAAAATCTCGCCATTCCGGAATCGGTTTCGTATCTGGAAAGTCATCTTTTCGAAGAAGCCGAATCTCTGAAAAAGGCGCTCATTCCTTCCGGCATTCAATTCATCGAACGCGACGCTTTCAGCGAATTCCACCCGATGAGCCTTTTCTTTGAAGGAAATCCGCCGCCCGTCAATTATCTCGGCGATTGGAAAGCGATGGGAATGTCCTGCTATTCGATCGACGAAAACGGGCAGTTCGTCAGCATATAATCCTCATAATTCTTTTCGATCCTTAATAAAATAAATCAAGGTGATCAAAATGAAAGGTTCGATCTATGAGGGTCTTGGAAATATGTTTATACTATGTTCCGGTTACGAAGATATCGACTACTCCGCATTGGCCGAAAAAGAATGTGCCGAATATTCTTGCGACGGTTTGATCGTTTTCCGCGAAGAAAACGACAAAATGGAAATTTATAACAAAGACGGCAGCCGCGCGTCGATGTGCGGAAACGGTATCCGTTGTCTGGTGCAGTATCTTTGGGACTCCGGAAAGAAACGAGATCGTTATCTGATCAACACCGACTCGGGAATCCGATCGCTCGGCGTATGCTCGGAAAACCCTTTTGTCTGCGAAGTCAATCTCGGAACGCCGAAATTGATCAAAGAACTCAACGAGGTGTCCTCCGTCGAAATCGAGCAAAAACACGTCTATTTCAACAGCCTTTTTCTCACCACTTATCAGGTTATCGTGATGGTCGAGGATATTTCCAATCCGGAAATTTTTTCATTCGGAAAGAAGATTTTCGAACATCCTCTTTTTCAAGGGAAGTGCAATATCACTTTCTGCGAATTGGTCGATGTGAAGTCGATCCGGACGAGAACTTACGAAAGAGGCGTCGGTTTCACCCTTTCCTGCGGAACAGGCGCGGCCGCCGCGGCCTATATCTGCCATCTTCTCTACAATCTATCCGATAGAATCGACGTCGAAGTGCCGACAGGAAGAATGACGGTTACCCTCCGCGATCAAGTTTACCTGAAAGGCTCTTCTTCTTTTATCAAGGAGGTGGAACTCGATGTTTGATACGATTCTTCTGATCGGAAACGGCGCGCTTTCCTCTTCTTTGCAGAAATTCTTAAAAAAGGAACGGGTTTTGATTTTCGACAAAGACAACATCGATCGACTGATTCACACAAAAGGCGACCTTTTGATCGACTGTTCTCTGCCCGACGCTTTCGATTCCATTTACGCCTATCTGAAGAAAAATCGAATACCGGCGATCATCTGCTCTACCAATCACAGCAAAGAACAGGTTTTCCAGATGAAAGAGTTGAGCAAGAGCCTACCTCTTTTCAAAAGCGAAAATCTTTCTTTGGGCATCGCATTGATCGACAAGATCCTGCGAGAAAACAAGAACATCGTCAAAAACTACGATCTCTTTCTCTTCGATTTTCATCATCGGAGTAAAAAGGATTCCCCCTCCGGGACGGGAAAAAAGATCGCGGAAATCCTCGATCATCAGGTTAACGTCGCTTCCGTCCGGAGCAAAAATATCATCGGTGAACACCAACTCCGTCTCTTCGACGAAGACGAAGAAATTACGATTACCCATAAAGCCACTTCCAAAGACCTTTTCGCGAAAGGGATCCTGAAAGCGATGGAATTTATCGACGGTAAAGAACCCGGTTTTTACGATATGGAGGATTTGATCGATGAAATATAGCGCTTCGATCTGCTTGATCGATTCTCCGTTACCTTTGGAATTTTCCTCCTGTAAGGTGTTCAGAAGCCAATCTCTTTGGATCGTTCTCGGTGATTACTCGGAGATTATCGCGGAAATTCATCGCCTACACGTGACGCGTTATCATTTTCTCAACCTCGCCAAGGATTCTCTCTTTCCTCTCATCGACTATGCCTCCGCGCCTTGCCGTATCGAATACGGCGCGATCGTTCGAGACGGGGTGAAACTCGGAAAAAACGCGGTTATCTTAATGGGCGCGGTCGTCAATGTCGGCGCGGAAATCGGAGAAAACACGATGATCGACATGAATGCCGTCGTCGGCAGCAACGCCCGAATCGGAAAGAATTGCCATATCGGCGCAGGCGCGGTCGTCGCCGGAACGATGGAGCCACGCGCCGACCGCCCCGTAATCATCGGAGACAACGCGTTCATCGGGGCGAACAGCATCGTATTGGAAGGTATTGTCGTAGGTAAGAACGCGATTGTCGGAGCCGGTTCCGTCGTGACCAAAGACGTTCCGGATTCGACGGTGGTTTTCGGCAATCCCGCGCGTATCCGGCGATTGACGAAAGAAAAAGACGTCAATCGAATCGACGAGGATTTACGATGAATCTAACGGAAATCCGACGAGAACTGCATCGTTTCCCCGAAACCGGATTTCAGGAATTCAAAACGCAGGAATATCTGATACGAAAACTGAAAAATTATCGCTGCGTTCTGTTCAAAATCAAAACCGGAGTCATCGCCTATTTCAATAATCGCCGACCGACTTCTCTCGCCTATCGTTCGGACATGGACGGGCTGAACATTCAGGAAACCGGCAACTCCCCTTATAAATCCGAAAATCAATGTATGCACGCCTGCGGACACGATGCGCATATGGCCTTAGCGTTGGGAATCTGCGAATATTTGAACGATCACTATACCGAATATGAGAGCAATTTCGTCATTCTTTTTCAACCCAGCGAAGAAACGTTCGGCGGCAGCAGACTGATTCTCGATTCCGGCATACTAAAACGCCTCAAAGTCCGAACGATCATCGGCCTTCATCTGTTTCCGAAACTCGAAAAAGGCGCTTTTTTCAGCGGAAAAGTCATCTTTGCTTCCGCCAGAGAAATCGACTTCACCATTTCCGGAAAAAGCGTACACGTCGCTAACCGAGACAAAGAATCCGACTGTTTGAAAGCGGGAATGGAACTCGTCAAAAAAATCACCTCTTTTTCCGATAAAAACACGTTGGTGCATATCGGAACTTTTTCTTCGGGAAAAACGCGGAACACCGTCTCTCCGATCAGCGAAATTCGAGGAACAATCCGTTCGAAGACGAAAGACGAAAAGATCCTCAGAAAGATCAAAGACGAAGTTCTCGCGCTAAAAGAAAAGTACCGCCTGAAAATTTCCGACGATACTTCAAGATATCTCCCTCCGGTCAAAAACGATTCTCTCACCCTCGAAAGAGCAAAAAAACTCGTTTCTCTCCGTCTTCTGGACACCCCGTTTTTTCAAGGAGAGGATTTCTCTCTTTACACGGAAGAATACCCTTGTCTCTTTCTCCTTCTCGGAATCGGAGACGTTCCCTATCTCCACTCGCCCGACTTTGATTTCGACGACGGAATTTTGGAACACGCCTTGAAACAACTGATTCCTCTGTTAAAGATCGATCAATAATTCTCTTTTCTGACTTCGAAGTAACTCTGCGAATGCGAGCAAACCGGACAAATTTCCGGCGCTTTCTTCCCCATCACCAAATGTCCGCAATTGCGGCATTCCCACATCGTCATTTCGCTCTTTTCGAACACTTTTTTCATTTCTACGTTGTTCAACAACGCGCGGTATCTCTCCTCGTGCGTCTTTTCGATCGCGGCGACGAGACGGAATTTAACGGCAAGTTCTTTAAATCCTTCTTCCTCCGCTTCGCGTGCGAAAGTCGCGTACATATCCGTCCACTCGTAATTTTCGCCTTCGGCCGCGGAAGCCAGATTTCTTTCAGTATCGCCGATTCCGCCTAAATACTTGAACCAAATTTCGGCGTGTTCCTGCTCGTTATTGGCGGTTTGCGTGAAAATCGCCGCGATTTGTTCATATCCTTCTTTTTTGGCTACGCTCGCGAAGTAACGGTATTTGTTTGTCGCCTGCGCTTCTCCGGCGAATGCAGCTTGCAAATTCTTTTCGGTTTTCGAACCTTTCAATTCCATTTTTCATTCCTCTTTCTATGTAAGTTTATTATATGCAAAATCGAATGGTTAAACAATCCTTTTTCGCTTTCTTTTAGAAGCGATACGGACTTAAATCCACCTCATCGGATATTTTTTGCAAGAACAGAGCCAAAATATCGATCATCGAAGAGATGTCGTTATAATCCGCCACTTCGACCGGAGAGTGCATATAACGAAGCGGAATGGAAAAAAGAACCTGCGGTTTACCTTCGTTGGTTTTAAGGAAAGTGTCTCCGTCCGTTTGGGTCCTTCCCGCCCAAACCTCGTACTGAACCGGAAGATTCAATTCTTTCGCGCATTCTTCAAGGAGAAGATTCAATTTTCTGTTCGGCAAAGAGCCCAAGCAAATGACACCTCCTTCTCCCAAGCAAACGTTTCCGGAAGTTTCCGATCCGATGGTGTCGGTGGCAAAAGTAACGTCGACAATCACGGCCAAATCCGGCTTTATCATCGAACTGGAAGAATATGCCCCTCTTCCCGTATTTTCTTCGCCTGTGGAAGCGCAACAATAGATGCCGTTTTTCGTTCCCTCTCTGCTCGCCTTTAATGCCGCAGACTGCGTAATGAACACGCCCAACCGATCGTCGAATGCGCGCGCGGAAACCCGATTGTTCTCCAATTCCGTCAAATCGGTATCGTGAATCACATAACTTCCCAAAGGGACGATCTTCTGCGCTTCTTCCTGAGAAGAGCAGCCGATGTCGACGAATAGATCTTCGCAATCTACATTTTCTTTCTTCATCGCGTTGTTGTTGATCCCCATCACGCCGTGAACGATCCGATCTCCGACTAAAACGCGCACTTTCGCACCGATATACAATTTTGTCCTGACTCCACCGTTTTTCCCGACCATCAAACTGCCGTCGGAATGATATCCGTTGACGATGAGCGATATCTCGTCGGCATGAGCGATCAGCATTACTTTGAAATCGCTCTTCTTCTGATAAACCGTCGTTACGCTGCCTTGATGATCGTAGATATAATCATCGGCATAAGGTCGGGTGTACTCTACGATTTTCTTTATCAGCAGATCTTCCCTTCCTGCGGGAGAAGGCGTGCTTATCAAATCTTTTAAAAATTCTTTATCCATAAAATTAACCTCTTTTTTATTATATATGAATTATTGAAACTGCGCATCGAATTTCAATCTTTTTGTGTTCGAGGGGAGAATTTCATATTTCGGCGTGACATTTTTTGATCGCCACTATATAATAAAATCAGAAAAAAATTTTTTTAAGTTTAATTTCGGCAAAAAAGGGGGACGAACAGACTTATGATTTCAAGTATTGGCTTGCTGTTGGCTTGCAGTTTAACGCTCAGTAACGTTAACACCTCCTCAAAAACAAATTGCGCGATTGAGCCTTCAAGCGCATTCTCCGAAAATATCTATACCCCTCCGGTCAAAAATTTTGTTCCCGATGAAAGAGACTCATACGAAGATAACGATGGTTTTAACGTAGCAACAAAACTTTATCCAGAAGATTCCTTCATTCAAATCACTATTTAATACATAAATTAAAAAGGAGGAGATTTTATGAAAAAGAAAAAAGGGGTGAAAATTGCATTGCTGATTCTTTTTCTTTTATCGGGAAGTCTGTTGTTTTCTTGTCAGAAGAAATCGACAAGTAGCACCTATGTGATACCGAGTTATAGTTTTGATCGCAGTTCATCGTTGCCGGAATCTTATGATCCGATACTCGATTTAGATACCGATCAAAAATCGGTTTTATCGCATATCTACATCGAAAAATTTGCGGAATTCGAATTTACGCCAAAGGAAACGAAAACCTATTATTTTGTCTGTACAGGAGGCGATGAAATGGTGATTGATCTTTTCTTGCGGCCGATTACGGATTTTCAATTGCCTTTCCGATCTTATAAAGGCGGTTTTCTTTCTACTTATCCAGGATATACAAGTAATGAGGACAGAGGCTGCTATTTTTCAAGACTACTCGATGCGGATCAAACTATTTACATAAGAATTCGAAATGGAAATTATCAACTTCCAAAAAGAATCTACTTTGCCATCAGCAACGATCCAATACCCTCTACTCTTTGTAAACCGCTTCCGCACGAACATAATTATTATGAAAAATATCTGTGGGAAAATCAAACGGTACATCAATCCTATTGCGAATGCGGAGAAAGCACATTTCAAAGCCATGTCGTTTCCGCAGGCTCTTCCACTTGCTTATTTTGCGGTGGCAAAGCGAATATCGGTTTTACCGGTCCTTTCCTTCTATCCGTCAAATATACTACCGAAAACGGAAGTTTTAGACTCCCGAACGGCGTTGTCGTTCTCGATGATCGGGACATTGATCCGTATCTATCGGCAAAACTGTCTTTCCACGATAACACTTCGGTTGTACTTTAACGCATAAATTAAAATGGAGGACGTCGTATGAAAAAGATAAAATTGCTGAAAGTGAGTTTACTATCTCTGTTTCTTTTATCGGGAAGTCTGTTGTTTTCTTGTAAAAAGAATACAGTAAATATCAGTATCCTATCATCTAGCATGGTAAGCAGCAGTTCTTCGCGGGTCTCGTTGCCAACATTTTCTTCCCGAATTTTAAAAATAAACTGCGACGATCATTGCGCGGTCGAAGATGTAAAGAGAGGCGATTATCTCAAACTTGTTTTTACCGCACCGGAAACCAAAGTTTACTATTTCTACGCCTTAGGATCTCCGAATATGCTCGTTGACGCTTTTCCTACCTTAGCGGGGTTTTCAGGAAAAGGGACGATCTGTACTTTTCAGGGCGGTATTAAATTTAACGACGAACCAAGCGCAAGCGTTTCCAGTCAAGGCTGTGCTTTTTCACTCCTCGTCCAGCAAGACGATACGATATATTTTCGGGTCAGAAACGGACAAGAGTATAACAAATGCAAATGGATGCGTTTTTTGGCTCTTTCTTCGTGGCGCGAGTCGTCCGGTCCTATCGATTTTCCGAATAATTAGAAATTATTGCTCTTTTTCTTTCATAACGATTTCGGCTTCTTTATTGATCACCTTTTTATTCGCAGATACCGATCGAGTCAAAAAAACATTGCTTCCGATGACCACGTTGTCTCCGATGATCGTTTCCCCTCCTAAAATCGAAGCGCCCGAGTAAATCGTTACATCGTTGCCGATCGTCGGATGCCTTTTCATTCCTTTCATTTGTTGCCCTCTGCTCAATGAAATTGCCCCCAAAGTGACGCCCTGATAAATCTTTACGTGATGCCCGATGACCGCGGTTTCTCCGATGACGATCCCCGTCCCGTGATCGATAAAAAAATAGTTTCCGATTTGCGCGCCCGGGTGAATATCGATGCCGGTTTTTCCGTGTGCCGATTCGGAAAGAATTCTGGCAACGATCTTCAAATCCATTTGATAAAGAAGATGGGCGATACGATAGATCATAATCGCGTAGATTCCCGGATAAGTTATCAAAGCCTCTTCCACCGAAGCACAGGCCGGATCAGAATCAAAAGTCATTTCCAAATCGGTGAGAAGGGAGGAATAAATCCCTTTTAAAGACGAAAAAAAACGATCTTCCGATTTCGCGCTTTTATCGATATAATTCCGAAAATAGAACCGACAGGTATCTTCCAAAAGCGATTCGTCGTGGATTTCATGAAAATAGTTCGGAAAAAGACGATCGCGAATCAAATCGGCAAATTCCTCGATCTTGATCTTATTCGGTATCCTGCCGAAATCACTCTTTTTCAATTCCATTCGTATCTCTCTCCGGAATCCGCGAAAATCGCAAGAATCTTCTTATCGGCGTATTGATTTTCTACGGCGAGGTCCATCGCGACTTTCATCACCGCGCCGGAAGAAATACCGACGAAAAGGCTCTCTTTTCTGACCAATTCTTTTGCCGTATTCAATGCATCTTCGTCTTTGACAAGCGCGATCTTGTGAATCACCTCCTGATTCAGAATCGACGGAATGAAATTCGCACCGATCCCCTGAATTTTGTGAGGAGCCGCTTTTTTCAACGTGATCAACGGCGAAGAAAATGGTTCCACGCCGATCATTTCGATATTCAATCGGTGATCCTTGATATACTTTCCGATTCCCGAGATCGTTCCTCCGGTTCCGATTCCCGCGACGATGACGCGGACGTCCGGCAAATCGAAAAGAATCTCCCGCGCAGTTCGTTCGTAATGCGCCTTGACGTTGCTTGGATTATCGAACTGACCGACGATAATGCTGCCCGCGATCTGCTGATGTAATTGCTCGGCTTTTTCCGCACATTGTTTCATTCCCCCGGAAACCAAAACGAGTTCCGCGCGATAATCCTTGATCAGCTTTCTTCTGGCTAACGACATGCTTTCCGGCATGACGATGATGCATCTCAAATCGAAATAATTGGCCAGACAAGCCAAAGCGATTCCGGTATTACCCGAAGTCGGTTCGATAATCGTATCGCCCCGATGCAATTTGCCCTGATCAAACAAATCCTGAATCATCTGCAAGGCCGCGCGGTCTTTCACCGAACCGCTGAGATTGTTCTTTTCGATTTTCGCGTAAACGGACGCAGGAAGTCCTTCCGCGATGCGATTCAGTTTCACTATCGGCGTATTCCCGATCAATTCCAAAGTGTTATCCAATAACATACTCTACCATCCTGACTACTATTCTATAATATTTGAAATCCTCAATTATTGTAGTGATAAAAGCCTAAGGATTCAAATCTATTTTTACTATTTTGCAACAATTTTCGAAAACGATTTTTCTTTTCGAGACGGTTTTCTTTTTCGGTTTCAAGTAAATATCGAATTTGCGTTTTTGCGCTTGAAAAAAGAGAAAATCATAGTAAGATATCTAATTGTACATCAAAGGAAGTTGACGATGAGTAAGCGTTTCGAAATGGATATGACTACCGGCAATCTTTGGAAGAAAATCCTTTTCTTCACGTTGCCTCTGATGTTTACCAGTATTCTTCAACTTCTCTTCAATGCCTGCGATATCATCGTCATCGGGCGATTCCGCGACCATACCGCGCTGTCGGCAATCAGTTCCACCGGCTCGCTTATCAATCTAATCACCAATCTCTTTATCGGATTGTCTGTGGGAAGCAATATCGTCATGGCCCGATGCTATGGTGCGAAAGACAAGGAAAAAGCGGAAAAAGTCGCGCATACTTCGATCGTCGTTTCGCTGACGACCGGAGTTCTCCTCGGAATATTCGGGTTCGCCTTTGCCAAAGATCTTTTGATTTTGATGGGATCGCCTTCCGATGTCATCGATTTAGCGGCTACTTACGTCCGGATTTATTTTATCGGTATGCCGTTTAACCTGCTTTACAATTTCGGCAGCGCCTTGCTAAGAGCCGGCGGAGACACCAAGCGACCTTTGATTTATCTTTCCGTCGCCGGAGTCTTCAACATCGGCGCGAATCTTCTATTCGTTTTGGGATTCGGAATGTCTACCGACGGCGTCGCTTACGCTACCGTAATTTCACAAATCATCAGTTCCGTGCTGGTTCTGATGACGTTGATGCGCGAAAAAAATTACTGCCATATTTCCATAAAATCCTTAAAACCGGATAAAAGAATCCTGTGGGAAATTACCCGAATCGGTCTTCCGGCAGGTTTACAGGGTACGCTCTTTTCTTTGAGCAACGTCATCATTCAGTCATCCATCAACTTCTTCGGTTCTTACGTCATGGCCGGAAACGGCGCGGCGAGCAACATCGAAGGATTTATCTACGTATGCATGAATGCGTTCTATCACGCCGCACTGTCCTTCACCGGTCAAAATTTCGGAGCGGACAAATGCGACAATATCCGCAAAATAAACAAATATTGTCTCTATTACGTTCTGCTCTTCGGAGGAATTCTCGGAGTCGGCGCTTATCTTTCCGCCGGAACGCTGTTGAGAATCTACACAAACGACGCGGAAGTTGTCCAAATCGGTATTATCCGGATGGCCATTCTCTGCGCCCCGTATTTTCTATGTGGGATAATGGACGTCATGGTCGGATCGCTTCGAGGATTAGGTCATTCCCTGATTCCGATGATCGTCTCATTGATCGGCGTATGCGGAGTGCGCTTGATTTGGGTCTATACCATTTTCCGAACAAATATGAATTTGGGACTGCTTTACGCCTCTTATCCGATCTCGTGGATTTTTACTTTTCTCGTTCTCTTTATCTGGTTTCAGCTCATTTACCGAAAAGAAATCAAGCCTCGTATTGCCGTTCAACCTCTTTGATTTCCCCTTTTTTCTCCGTAGCTTTCTCTTGCATACCCTTGCGTTTTTTTGCGGAATCCTCTTTCGAACGCGGCATTTTGTCGGAATGCGCGAAATTTTTACGCGTACGATAGAATTTTTTACTTTTTATGCTACAATTTTTTACATATGCAGGGAGACGGATTTCAATGGAAATTTCAAAGTTCAACCAAGTTAATGATGCGCTCGGAAAGATAGTTGCTTTGTTCGAGTTGATCTGCGTCATAAAAGCCATTGTATCCAAACCCGACATTGAAATAGTCATACCAAGACGAAGGGCCGACACAGACAATTACAATTATTGAGAGGTTAGATTATGTATATAGAAACCGCACGGATGATCATCCGTAACTTTACACCGGAAGATGCCGCCGATCTGCACGAGATCTTCGGGGATGAAGAAACCATGAAGAACTGCGAACCGGCATACGACTTTGAAAAAACGAGGAAGTTTCTGACTTCCTTCTGCATTGGTCGAAAAGGTGCCGTGGCGGCGGTTCACAAGAAAAGCGGCAAGATGATAGGTTATATCCTTTTCAATCAATCCGAAACGGGTGTATATGAAATGGGTTGGATCTATAATCGTAGCTTCTGGAGGCAGGGCTATGCTTATGAGTCCTGCAAGGCAGTGATTGACTATGCTTTCGGAAAACTGAATGCCCACAAGGTATTTGCCGAAGCGATTGACACCCTTAAATCGGTTGGTTTGATGCAGAAACTGGGGATGCAGCTCGAAGGTATCCAGCGATGCCAGACCAAAGACGATCACGGCAACTGGGCAGACCTGTATTTCTACGGTCTTCTGGAAAATGATTGGAGAATAATCACGAATTCTCCGAGATGACTTTTGCTTTTTCCGCAAACGGAGGCCTTTATCAAAACGTACAAGATCCGAATGAAAATGAGGAACTGAAAATGTGGTTAAAGCGTTTCGTCGCGTTCGATTTACTCGTCTTCCTATCCGCAGGAAATATACCGGATTATCCTTTCGCGCTTCTTTTCGTCGGTAATTGATGGCATACTTTTCTCTATTCTTTGTTCGATGATTTCCGTTTTTTCTTTCCGATATACCGATGTTTCTTTACGAAGTTCGGCTGAAAAAAGATAATTCTCACTCGTCCTTGATCGCTTTCTTGATCGCGCGAGCCAAGCCTTTGACTTCCTTTTGGGATATCGAGGCTAGCGAAACGCGGATTCCTCCGCTCATAGGGACGACAAAAATATTCCGGTCGGTCAATGCTCCGGCGACTTTATCGCTTTGAGAGCAAGGGATCAAAACGAAGAACCCATTGTGATACGGGTATGTAAACAAATTGACGAGTTCGGCTTCTTTCAAAAAAATCTTTGCCCGATCGTCGATCATCGAACGAAATATATTCAATTCGTTGTGAATCTCTTCGCGAGACTTTTCGTCGGAAAACGCCTCTCCGACTATGCGACAGGCCATCGAGTTCGGAAGCGCCCAAATCGCGCGGGCCGTTCCTTCGCACGCCGACTTAAATCTTTCGACGGTCTCTTTCCGATTGGACAATCCGATCAAGGCTCCGCCTCTTAGTCCGTAGATTGACAAGGTTTTGCTCGCCGAAAAGGCGATTTGAATCATGAATTGATCGCTTAAAGCGTCGATCATCATCCGGAAAATCGAATCGTACGATTCGCGGCTGTAATTGATATAGGCGATATCGTCGAGCAGAATAATCGGATGCTCTTTGGATTTCTCTTTCAAATAGGACAATAAATGCGCCCATTCTTCCACTTTCATCGTATAACCCGTCGGATTCTGACAAGGATCATTGATCAGAAGATAGGCCCGTCGGTATTTTGCAAAGGATTCTTCGATTCCGCTTTTGACGGATTCCAAGTCGAAGTGGTCGTCTCCGTTGAAAAGATTGTATTCCTTAATCCGACATCCCGCTTGTCCGGCAATGCTGTCGTAATTGGACCAACGGATCGAAGGCATCAAAATTTCCTGACCGCGATCGCAGTAATTCCGCATACTCAGGCTGAGCGCGCCTGTTGCGCCTATCGTCGCAATGACGGAATGAAAACAGTGCGTCCTATCGACATTTTCGAATAGCCAAAGGTCCACGCCGTTTTCAAAGACTTCCCCTCCCGAAGAAGGTCCGTAACTCTTCGTCGAAGCATCCGCGGATTCCCTTATGATTCGATCTGCGATTTGGATATCCGCAAGATTTTCGTTTTCATCGAAAAGCATACCGACGGTCGCGTTGATGATTTTTTTACCTTTACTCTTTGCCTTTCGAGCCAATGAATTCAAAGTCAGAATCTTGTCTCCGTTGACAATTTCAAAATGGTCTTTCGATAATAAATCTGCCATAGATTATCCTCTTTCCAATAATAATATATTGCAAAAAAAACATTTGTAAAGCAAATTGAAGAAATTTCAGGCTTCCGTCAAGGTTAACGGGGATGTCCAACACGTCATCGTTTTAGTCATCTCCGCGTCGAAATTCGGTCCGAACACGCCGCAGTTAAGGTATTCCTTGAAAGTTGCGTAGTGATCGTCGGTATAAACGGCAACCGGAGAGGAATTATAGGAAGAAGCGCCTTTATCCGAAGAAAAGCCGTACAACCAGACCACCAGTCTCCCGACGCCTCGCGAAGACGAACTGTACGTATCGTCAAGCGCGATATCGCACTCGAAATAGAAAGGAGTCCCGGTATCGTCCCCTTGATAAGGTATCGCAGTCGCGTATCCGTCCGTTCGATCGTACGAAGAAACGCACCGCGTTTGATCTCCGAAAATCCGATAAGCCGTGCGATAGTTGTTCTTCGAAACATAATTCGCCGGATAAGTGCCGAAAGCGATGAAATAATTGGCCACGTCGACAGGAAGCGTGTACGCGGCAGATTCCGCGAGATCGGGGCTATCGGCAACGTCTTCATAGGAATAATAGGTGTATTCGCGCGTTTCGGTAACGGAATAGTTTCCCGATTCAACTTGAATCGCCACAGGAAGCGTAACCGAACTGATTCCGGAAATCAGGTCTCCGCCGTAACTTTCGATATTGATTCTGACCTGATCGTCCCCCGAACCCAAATCCGGATTCCAAATCGCTTTGTAATCGCCCGAATAATAGATTTTTACCGATTCGATATGAAGATCGACCGTATCCGACTCGATCGAAAAATAGTTCGCTCCGCGGCAATATACTTCAAGGGTATTGGGAGTTTGAGAAGGAACGATCGGTTCACACGTTTCTTTTGTCCAATTCGCGCCGTAAGAAAGAAAACCTCCGTCGTCGAGCGAATCGGTAAAATAAGTAATATCCATCTTTTCAATGCCGTAAATCGGATTGATATTATAGAAAGAACTCTTCAACCCTTCGACGCCGGTGATACTGGTATATCCGACCAAACTGAGCAATTCATCGGAAGATTTATTCGCGCGGTAAAAGCCGAATTCGACGGCAGACGAATAAAAAGTCCCCCAATTTCCGGTGGAATACGTAAACTTGCCGGAACCGACGGACGAATCCAACGTCATCGTTTTCAATTTCCCGATATCCGCGCTGCTTGAAGGCGTTTCCGAGAAAAACGGCGAAGAGGCGACGGCATTCCCTTGCGAATTTTCCGAAGAAACCCCGAGAGAATTCGAAGACAATGCGGACGAAAAAATGTTCTCCTGAGATGCAAAGGAAGAAGATATTGAAGAACTTCCGTCGAAAAGGCGACAGGACGACAAAGTCAGCAAGACAGCTCCGATGAGCATAAACCCGTATTTTCTCTTCATAATTCCTCCTAAACTTCAAGATCTCCCTTTTGTATCCATTTAAACCTTCTGAATATCCGGTCTATCGCGAACACCAGAACCAAAGGAGCCAGAATCTCAAAGAAGATGATGATCAGATAAGTATTCAACTGATTTCCCATCGATGCGATCGTACCGATCTGTCCGACCAATCCCGCCGTTCCCATTCCCGCGCCGGAACCCATACATTTAACTTTGATCAGGCAGGTAGACATCGGTCCTAAAATCATCGACGCCAAAATCGTCGGAAGCCATATCAACGGTTTTTTCAGAATATTTTTAAATTGAAGCATACTCGTTCCGAAGAAAATGGAAAGAACCATACCGGCTTTATTGTCGTGAATCGACTGAACGGCAAATCCCACCATCTGCGTGCAACAGCCGATCAATGCCGCGCCGGAAGCGATCTCCAAACCGAGGCCATCTCCTGTGAAGACGATCGCGCCGATTGCCGCCGAAGAAATCGGTGCCGTCAACGCCATACCCATCAACGCCGCGATGATTACGCCCATCAAAAAAGGCTGATAGGTCGTCGCGATGTCGATCACGTACTGAATTCCGAAAGTAACGTAAATAAGCGGAAAGCGAATCAAAAGCGTAACGATCGAACCGACGGCAATGCCGAAAAACGGAACGATCAGAATATCTACGGGAGTCTTTTTCCTCAACACGAGTTTCATCAAAAGAATTGTAGCGATTACCACGATATAGATCGTCAGAGGATCGCCGATTTTAAACGCATTTCCGTAAACGGGGCCTTCTTTGGTGATATTCATCGAAAGATAAGCCGCTAATTCGCCCACGCTTGCGACGACGATCGTTTTCAACGCGTCCATTTTCAGCATCAAAGCCACGCCTATACCGATACCGGCTCCCGTGAGGCATCTTAGACAAGCGGCTATATCGGCGAAAGTATCGTAAACCGTATCGATTCCTTGAAAAAAACCGCCGATCGTCGAAATGATCGTCGCGATAATCAAAGTGGCAAATAACCCATACGCCATTCCATTCAGCGATTGGATCAAAAAATTGCTCGTCTTCTTTTCTTCCATTTTGTACTCCGCTCGGACGGATATCCGGCTTTATCTATTATATCGTATTTCAAAAAGCAAGTGAAATAAAATCGCGGGAGAATATGCGAGTGAGCAAGAAGTTCAATTGAAAATGCGATGCGATTATTGAATTCGCTTGCCGCAGTAAGAGCAGAAACTTGCTCCGTCGTCGATCTGTTTGCCGCAGTAAGGGCAGTTCAAAACGATCTTTGAACCGCATCGGCTGCAATAAAGCGCGTCTTCCGGATTTTCTTCCCCGCAACGGGCGCAGATATTGACCTTGGAAGTCGCTTTCTTTCCTCTTAAAGCGTCGACGGTTTTCGACAATTCTTCGCGCGTTCCGTCGAGCATATAATTGGTGACATCCTTGGCAATCGGCGCCGTTTCTCCGGCAATGTATTCGCCGACTTCTTTCATATATCCGAATTTCAACAGAGAAGCACCGATACCGATCATCGGTAATCCGATAAATAACAAAAAGAACAGATGCGGCATCGAAGCAGTTTCAAAGCTGAGGAAAAAGTCGATAAACCCGGCTATCGCCAAAATACCGCCGATCGGCAACACAATCCACCCTGCCACTTTCATTTTCTTTTTGGCTTTCGGATGTTCTTTCAAATATTTTCGATAATCCTCTTTGTTTTTGTTTTCCATTTATATCCCTCTTTAAAATTATATTATCTTTATTCATTTTATTTTTCAACATAAAATCCATAGGGTAATCCGAATATTTCCGAACAAGAAAAAACTCTATGTAGCTGATTTCACTGGCACATAGAGTTTTCGTTTTCCGTTTACTTGGCGTAAGTCATTTTCCTTATGGCTCGCTTGCCTTTACACGGATTGCAATCTCGATGGTGATCAATGAGGGGCTCGAACCCCCGACCTCTTCCGTGTGAAGGAAGCGTTCTCCCGACTGAACTAATTGATCAGAGCCATTACATAGTATCACGATTTCATCTTTTTTACAAGTTTGTTATCAAATTATTTATAAGCCGGATCAAACAAAAAAACCGCCTTCCAGCGATTCCTATTCAAACCGAATCCACTAAATCCGGATTATTGCGAAATGGTGGGCCTGAAATGATTTGAACATACGACCTCACCCTTATCAGGGGTGCGCTCTAACCAACTGAGCTACAGGCCCAACGCTTAATTATAATAATATAACGTTTCTTCAAAATCAATGCTTTTTTTATTTTTTCAGGATTTCTCTTTTTCTAACGATCCGATATATTCGCCGATTCCGTTGACGATACCGGTTACCAACAATTGACGGTAGTTTTCGGACAGCAGGTTTTCTCTGTCGGAAGCGTTGGAAATAAAGCCGCATTCCACTAAAAGGGCTAAACAATTCGTTTTTCGAAAGAGATAAAAATCCTCTCCGTGCGTGATCTTATTTAAACCGCTGATAGCGTTGAGTTCTCTTTGCACTTTTTCCGCGAGATTTTTCGAATCGTCGTCTCCGGCTCGATAGTAAACCATCGGTCCTTTAATCGACTCGTCCGCATAGTGATTCACGTGCAAAGATATGAGAATATCGGCTTGAAAAGAATTGATGATTCCGACTCTTCGAATCAAATCTTCTCTCTTTCGGTTGGTCGCGTATTCTTCGGCAAGATCGAAATCGCCGTCGCGGGTCAGATACGCCACAACGCCGTCCTTCTGCAATTCTTCGAACAGCGTTCCCCCGATCGCCAAATTGATATCGTCTTCATAAACATCTTCGAAACTGCAACCGTTATCCTTTCCTCCGTGCCCGGGATCGACCACGATGGAATAACCTAAAATCGCGGAAGTTTCTTTGACTTTGTGAATTTCGAAAGGAATAGAAACCAACGACAAAACCGCGACTAATTCCACTAAAATAAAAGAAAGTTTGCTCATACATTCAATTATACGCGACGAAAAAGAAAAAAGACTCAGACAAAGTCTGAATCTTTTCCGAAATCGATTAACGTTTCGAGAACTGCGGCGCTCTTCTCGCGGCTTTAAGTCCGTACTTCTTTCGTTCTTTTGCTCTCGAATCACGAGTTAAAAGACCCGCCGTTTTCATCGGACTTCTGAAATCCTGACTCACATTCAGCAGCGCGCGGGCAATGCCCAAACGGATCGCACCGGCTTGACCGGTAAATCCGCCGCCGTTGACGGTGGCGTCGACATCGAATTTGTCTCCCGTTCCGGTGATTTCCAGAGGTTGTTTCAAATCCATAATCAAGGTCGCATACGGCATATATTCATTGACATCTCTGCCGTTGACGGTGATTTTTCCGGTACCGTTGGTTACATAAACGCGCGCAACAGAAGATTTTCTGCGTCCGGTTCCGTAATATTGAACCGATTCTACTTTCTTTTTTGCCATTGTCTATTCCTCCTAGTACTTTAATTTGAGTTCCTCAGGTTTCTGCGCTTCGTGCAGATGTTCCGGACCTGCATAAACAAATAATTTTTTGTTCATTTGACGTCCCAGGCGTCCTTTCGGAAGCATACCCTTGACCGCTCTTTCGATCATTTCCTCCGGATACTCTCTCAACATCGTTCCGGAAGAACGAGTTCTGAGACCACCGAGATATTGCGAGACATTGTAGTAATTCTTCTTGTGCTCTTTGTCTCCGGATAAAGAAACTTTTTCAGCGTTGATCACGATGATATAGTCTCCGCAGTCTACGTTCGGAGTGTAAATCGGTTTGTTTTTCCCCGAAAGGTATACCGCAATTTCCGACGCTAAACGCCCCAAAGGCTGATTCGTCGCGTCGACGACGTACCATTTGCGTACGATTTCATTGGCTTTTGCAATAGTTGTTTGACGTTGCATAGTAATTCCTCCCCATCATTGTTTGTCTTACCGGGACTACAATCGGCGAATTATTGCCATCTGTTATCATATTACAAGCCGTACGATTATTCAACTTTAAAATGGGAAAATCGAAAAAAATCGTCGCTGTTTTTTCAAGAAAGAGAGAAACCGCTACTGAGGTCTTTTGCCTTTTTCACTTTGTTTCTTTCCGTCCGGAACGTACTCCCGTTTTTTCTCGAATGCCCTCTTTGCCGGAATTTCTTCGAGAAAATATCCCCCGGCGGCAGCGGCAACCAAAAGAAGTTCTCCGACGACAAAATTGATTTTCAAAGTCGTCTCCGGAAAGTATACGTAGAGAATGTAAATCGCCACTCCGAGAAGCAGACATACAGAGAGGGTAATCCCCACAAATCTTTTCTTCTTCTCTTTGTCTATCTGTTGAAGAAAAGTGGCAACGACGATCCCGAATGCGCAATAGACGTAAGTTAAAAACAGATGATACGTGTTTAAGCACAGGAACAGACCGCGCGAATAAATTCCCTGTTGAGAGGGATTCAGAAAATTCAACCCGTAAACGACGGGAAAGGAAATCGCGCAGATGGTAAACACGATGAAAAGCAGATTCCCCGCCACTTCCGTCGGCTTTCTCTTGATCGCTTTCGCAGTCAAACGGGTGGCCTCCTGTTCGAGTTTTTTTCTGAATCCGTCTTCCGCGGGAATATGATCTTTGACCAATTTCTCCGCTTCGAAATAAATTTTTTCGCGTATTCTTCTGAATTCGTATTTGTTGAATCCCTGTTTTCTCACGCCGCCGACGACGGAAAAGACGATTTCTCCGTGATTTTTAGGGAGACTTTTTTCGATCTCCTTATACTTTCTCTTTTTCATGCGAATCCTCCGTCCATTTCTATTTTACACGATCGCCGGCGATTTTTATAGTGAGGCGAAACTTTTATCGCGATTATCGACAAAAAAAGGCCTTACGGCCTTGAAGTTTAATCGTCGAATTCCGCGTTGTGGTAGACAGCCTGCACGTCGCCGATTTCATCGAGCGCCGAGAGAAGATTTCGGAATTTTTCCGCGTCTTCTCCGCTTAATTTGACGTAATCGTTCGGAATCATCGCAATTTCCAATGTCTGATATTCTTTGACGCCCATTTCGTCGAGAACTTTTTTGGCGTCGTTCAACGCCGTAGGCGCCGTCTTGACGACGATCAGATCTTCGTCCTGTTCGACGCTGTTGACGTCGACGTCTCCCATAATCAAGTTTTCTTCCACTTCATCGCGGTTTTGTCCGACAAATTCCAAAATACCTGTCTCCGTGAAATTAAACGAAACCGATCCCGGAGTACCGAGATGTCCTCCTCTTTTCGTCACGGCGGTTCTGACTTCGACAAAAGCCCGATTGACATTATCCGTCAGCGTATCGATGATAAAAGTCGCATTTCCCTGAGCAAATCCTTCATATCTTCCCGAATCATAGGCTTCGGCCGATCCCCCTTTGGCTTTGTCGATCGCCCTTTGAATCACTTCTTTGGTAACGTTTTGCCCTTTCCATTTTTCAATGGCGCTTCTCAGTGCCAGATTCTCGTTCGGGTCGGGAGTTCCTGCTTTCGCGGCCATATAAATCTCTTTCGACGCTCTCATAAATAAAGCCGATCTGGCCGCCGCGGTCGCCGCCATCGCCTTGGCTCTCACTTCGTGCGCTCTTCCCATAGTTGATAATTCTCCTTTATTTCCTTTCCATTTTATCACACCCTCAATCATTTTTTAATATATTTTTGTCTATTATAAAAATTAGAAGTTCCTACATCAACGCGGAAATCAAACGGTAAACTCTCTTTCCGAGTTTAAAAGACGAAAACATCTTTTCTTCGATATAGGGTGAATACTCGACCGAAGAAAGAATATCGGCGCGGAATATGTTTTTGTAACGATCTGCCTCGTTGTAAGAGTAAAGAATCGCGTCGGTTTCCAAATTCAGCGCGCAACTTCTGATGTCGAAATTGCTGCTACCCACGCTTAAAAGATAATCGTCGACAATCATCGTTTTCGAATGAATGAAACCCTCGTAAAGATATACTTTCGCGCCGAGTTCATACAGTTCTCTGGCGCAGGAAAGCGTCGCGCAGTACGGAATTCTTTTGTCGTATTTGAGGGGGATCATCAAATGCAGTTCGACTTTCGACAAAAGAAGCATTTTCATCTCTTCCATCATCAAAGGATCGAGGATCAGGTACGGAGTCTGAATGAACACCTCTTTCCGCGCCGAGGAAAGCAAGGATAATTTCATGCGTTTGATGTTTTCACGGACGAAATAAGAGGTGGAAATCACCTGAACAGCCAACTTTTTTTCGCATTTCTCCGTTTCGAAATCCGTTTTTTCGACGTCGAAATCGACGATCGGATGCGTAAAAGAATAGGCGTAGTAAAAATCGATCAGGAATCTTCTTTGCAGAAAGAGGACGCTTTCTCCGACGATTTCTATTTGAGTGTCCCTGAAAGGAGAGGTCTTCTCTTCCATAGAAAGGTATTCCGTTCCGAAGTTAAATCCGCCGACAAAAGCTTTCTTTCCGTCGACGACGACGATTTTCCGATGATTACGGTAATTAAAATTTCGTATTTGATCGATGTGCGTATATTGTCTGACGATTTTCAAGCGCCGATGGCGATAGGATTTCAACCAGTTTTTTTTGTTGAAGAGATTGCCGTTCGGATCGTAGAGGATCTTCACTCTCACTCCTTCTTCCGCCTTTTTGTACAGCAAATCCATCAAACGAATGCCGAAGTCGTCGCTCCGCAAAATGTAAATTTCGATATGGACGGAAGATTTCGCTTCGTTGATGGCTTTGATCAACGCGGAATAATACGCTTCCCCTTCGTTATAGTACCGCACGTCATTATAATGCGTCAAAGGGCTTGCTTCCATCTTCTTTCCGATATCCAAAAGGCGAAGGATTTCCGCGCGGTTGCACCTGTACGCGTTACCCTCGCGGACAAAGGGAAGAACCGCCTGATCGACTCTCTTTTCGATCTCTTTATATCGCTTTCGATTCACTTTGATTCCCATACCGATAAAATAGTAGACGAGAAAGGAAACGATCGGAAACAGCATAAAAAGCAACAACCACTTCACCGACGAACGGTAATTCTT
Organism: Bacilli bacterium; assembly: GCA_048359995.1. Lineage (GTDB taxonomy): Bacteria > Bacillota_I > Bacilli_A > RFN20 > CAG-449 > UBA3210. The sequence goes on from DBGCPK010000008.1 coordinate 29,583, forward strand.
GTTCTGATAAAACACGAACCAGACGATGAGCAGAAAGTTGATGGATAAAACGATCGTTTTCGGTGTCAAGAGCCTCTCCTTAAAAATCTATTTTCTGATCGAGTTCCAGTCCCAATTCCTTAAACATCTCGTATCCCCCGTCGTTATTCGCGGTGGAAATATCGCTCGGCGCGTGGGCGTCGATCCCGATCATGGTTTTGCATTTGTATTTTTTGGCAATTTCCCAAAATTTATAATAAGGATATGCAAAACGGTACTCGTTGCCGATCAATTTCTTCCCTCTTCGCACCGAACCGAAATTGAATTCCAGAATGACGTCGTACTTTTTCGCGGCTTTGCAAATTTTTTTCGACCAACGGATACAGGTTCGATTCCATTTGGAATAAGACCCCATAAAATAATCGGGGTGCGCGACGATTTTAAACAATCCCGTCTTGATTCCTTTTACCAGAGACTTGCTGTAACGAACGATATCTCCGGCTTTGGTCGCGTTGGAAAAGAAAAAATGAAGTTCGCCGTTTTTATCGACTTCGCAATGATTTCCCAATATCAGGTACTGGATATGTCCTTCGTCGAGAAGGCGGCGATAATACGAAAAATATTCCGGCATCGCTTCGGCCTCGAAGCCGAGATAGATCTTGATCCGACCCTCGTATTTCTTTTTCAGATTCTCAATCGATTGGATGTAGTCGTCCAAAAGCGAATAATCGCCGCGTATGCCGATTTGATTTCTGTCGGGAAGGAAGATATGGTCGGAAAATCCCAATTCCGTCAAACCAAATCCCAGCGCTTCCAAAACGTATTCCTCGTCCGTCCCGAAAGCATGACCGCAACGGGAAGTATGCGTGTGATAATTCTGTTTAATCATCTTTTTCACCTCCGTATCGGATATCCGCAAGATAAAGTCCCGAACTCGGCGCTTTGTAGCTGACGCGCCGTTTTGATTCGGACAAGTATTCCTCGAACCGATCGATGCCGAGCCGACCCGAGCCGACTTCGATCAGCGTTCCCACGATCATTCTCACCATATATCTTCGGAATCCGTTTCCATTCAGTTCGATGATCAGTTTCTTTCCCTCTTCCCGAATTCGGAAAGAGTAAATCGTTCGGATAAAATCTTCGTCGTTACAGCAGAAATTATGAAAACTATGCTCTCCGATCAATAGATTTCCGGCTTTTTCGATCTTTTCGATGTCCAAAGGTCGATTATAATTGTAAAGCAATTCATCCGCGATCGGATCGTATTCTCCCGTATTGACGATGTATCGATAAGTCTTGTCTTGCACGTCGAAACGAGCGTGAAAATCGTCCGAAGCCGGCGAAAGAGAGACGATGTGGATATCTTTCGGCAGAAGGCAATTCATCGAATGTCTCAGTTTTGCCAAATCGATTTCCCGATCGATGTCGAAATGAAAACACTGTTTCAACGCGTGAACTCCCTTGTCGGTTCTCCCCGATCCGACGATTTTGATTTCGCAGGAGAAGATTTTCGAAAGGACGCGTTGGATTTCTCCCTGTACGCTCTTTTCTTTCGAAGAGGACTGAATCTGAAATCCCTGATAATTCGTCCCTTTGTAACTGACAAAACTCTTTATCCGCATAGCGACGAAATCCAAACTATCAAATCGAAACGAGTGAATACAAGGCAAAGGATTCCCCCGAAGAACAAGGCGATAAACGCCAGAGAAAAACTATCGCGCAACCGCCAAAGGTTGACGCGGTATCTTGTTCTCTTCGCCTGCGGATCGTAGCCTCTTGCTTCCATCGCGCCGGCAAGATCGTCGCTTCTCTGAAATGCGGAAATAAACAACGGGATAATCAAAGAGACGATCGCTCTGACCTTTTCTTTCAATTTTCCGCGCTGAAAGTCAACTCCGCGAGAAGCCTGCGCTTTCATGATTTTGTCGGTTTCTTCCAGAATCGTCGGAATAAAACGAAGCGCCAAAGAGATGACCATAGCGATTTCGTGTACCGGAAAACGGACGATTTTCAACGGATACATATACCATTCCAACGCGCCGGTCAGTTGCAAAGGCGTCGTGGTTGCCGTCAAAACCATCGATATCGCGATCATGATGACGAGCCGAAGCGCGATATAAAGCGTGTTGTAAATCGCACTGAAATAGATTTTCCACGAGCCGAACAGCGTGAAGTATCCTAACGCCGCGTCTCCCGGAACCAGCATATTGATGAGGAGGATGAAGAAGATCATAAACCACATCATTTTCAACTGACGGAACAAAGCGGAAATCCGAACGTGAGAAGACAGCATCAAAGCAAAGACGAAAATCAATAAGACGCCGTAGACGATAAAATTCATCTGAATCGAAGCAAATCGGAGAAAAACGCTGACCATCAGAAGAATCATCGCGAAAATTTTGAAACGCGGATCCAAGCGATGGACGAACGAATCGTACGGGACGTATTTCCCTAACGTAATGTTATTCATATGAGGATTTCTCCTTTGCGATTTCTTCGGCCAACGTGTCGATATCCTTGATCTTTTCCAAAGGAAGATGATATCCCGCGCGGTTCAACCTCTTTGCCATCGTGATGACCAAGGGTTCTTCGATCGAGAGATCGGCAAAAAGGTTTTCGTCGGAAAAGAGTTCGTAAGGCTTGGCTTCTCTGACGACTTTTCCTTTCGACAGGACGACGACTTCGTCCGCATATCGGATCACATTGTCCATATCGTGGGTAATCATCACGATCGTCGTTCCGCGCCGGTGAATTTTTTCAAACAAGCGCATCATCTCCCGACTTCCCTGCGGATCCAGTCCTGCCGTCGGTTCGTCGAGAACCAAAATCTTCGGATTCAAAGTGATGACTCCGGCTATCGCGACGCGCCTTTTTTGACCGCCGGAAAGTTCGAAAGGCGATTTGTCGAACAGCGATTCATCGATACCGACTAACGAAAGCGCCTCTTTCGCCAGTTTTTCCGCTTCGTCTTTTTTTACTCCGAAGTTCTTCGGACCGAAACTGACGTCTTTCAGCACCGTCTCCTCGAACAACTGATACTCGGGAAATTGAAAAACCAAACCGACGCCTTTTCGAAGTTCTTTGATATTTTTCATTTTTTTGACGTTTTTATCGACGACGATTCCGTTGACGTCGACCTGACCTTCGCTCGGAATCAAAAGCGCGTTGATCTGTTGCACTAACGTCGATTTCCCGCTTCCGGTATGACCGACCAGCATCGTAAAAGACCGATCTTTGATCGTCAGATTGATGTCTTTCAAAGCCCCCGATTCCATCGGCGTTTTCGGCGAATATACGTAATTGAGGTGCGAAAAAACTATCGGCATAGTTCTTCCACCAACCCTTCAAAATCGCGGCTTTTTACGGAAACTCCCTTTTGATTCAGCACTTCGTTCAGTTTATATGAGAAAGGAATGTCCAAATGGATCTCCCTCAACCGCTCTTTGTTTTCGAATACTTCTTCGGGACGACCGGAAAGAACGACTTTTCCGTCGTTGATGACGACAACCCGATCCGCTTGAAGCGCTTCTTCGATGTCGTGGGTGATCGAAAGAATCGTTAACGTGCGGTCTTCTTCTCGCAATTCGTTCGTCAATTCTCGGATTTCCTTCTTCCCTTTCGGGTCGAGCATCGAAGTCGATTCGTCCATAATCAACAATTTCGGTTTCATCGCCAGCACGCCGGCGATCGCCACTCTCTGCTTCTGCCCTCCGGAAAGATTTCCGGGTTCTTTATCCAGAAAATCTTCCATATTGACTTTTCGTGCGTATCGGTGAACGATTTCTTCCATTTCGCCGTGGGGAACGCAATTGTTTTCCAAACCGAAAGCGATGTCGTCGCGAACCGTCGATCCGATAAACTGATTGTCCGGGTTCTGAAAGATTATGCCGACATCCTTGCGCACTTCGTACGCGTTTTTTTCATCGAGAACGCGTCCGAAGATCTTGACCTGTCCCGATTTGATTTCATTTAATCCGACGATGATTTTCGCCAACGTCGATTTTCCCGATCCGTTATGCCCGATCAAACAGACATATTCGCCCGATTCGATTTCGAGGTTCAGATTTTCGAAAATCGTTTTCTCTTTGTTGTAGCCGAAAAAAACGTCGATCAATTCAATTGCCTTTTCCATCTTTTTCGTTTCTCTTTTTCCTTTGTTCGTCTCTTCGGATCGAAATGATCGCGTAAATCCAGTAAACGATCACCGAAACTCCGGCGCAAATGCCGATGACAATCCTCGCCGTATCGTTCAAATGCTTATTTCCCGCTAACGTCAACGCCAAAACCATTACCAAACAGATGAGCAAGATAATAAACCTTTTCAATGCGATTTTCACTGACTTTTTCATGTACGCCTCCGTTACTTTTTAAACGAAATCGTCGGAACGACTCCGTCGAAACGGCGATATCGAATGCCTGTCATATCGAATAACCGCTTGCTGGCTTTCGTCTGCACTTCTTCGCTGTATTTATCGTCAAGGTAGATGACTTCGCGAATCCCCGACTGAATGATCGCTTTGGCGCATTCGTTGCACGGAAAAAGCGTAACGTAAATTCTGCTTCCGTCCAAAGAGACCCGCGCGTTCAATATCGCGTTGAATTCGGCATGGCAGACATAGAGGTATTTCTGATCGATTTCGTCCCCTTCTTTTCCCCAAGGCATTTTATCGTCGGAACACCCGATCGGCATGCCGTTGTAGCCCATCGTCAAAACTTTATTCTTCTGACTGGCAACGCAAGCGCCGACCTGCGTGGACGGGTCTTTGCTCCTCATCGCAGAGAGCATCGCCACGCCCATGAAGTATTCGTCCCAAGTAATATAGTCTTTGCGCTTTTCCATCCGTCAATCACCTTATTAAGTATTATACATACTTTGCTTTTTTTTTTAAATAAACTTTCCATTTTGCGCCTATTTTGCCCTCGTATGCGGTTCGCCGAAAATTCTATTTAAATCCCAAGATTTCTGCAATCGATTAAAAAATACATCAATGCTCCTCTCCGTTTCTTGCTGTCAGAAATTTTCAATGCGTTTTTCAAAAGGAAAAGAAAAGCGAAATCCAAAGACAATTCTCAATCGTATTGAGATTATGTTTTCGATTAAAGCAGTTTCGTATCCTTTCAGATCAAGTTGACTTCTATCTATTCAAAATTTTTTCTCATTGCAAAGTTATGATTTTATCGGAATATTCTTCCAACAAACTATCGTGTGTAATGCAAATGATCGTTCTGCCTTCTTCTCTCAATCTTTTGAAACAGTCCAGCACTACGATCTTATTTTCCGCATCAATATTGGATGTGGTTTCATCGAGAATATAAACCGAAGTTTTTCTGATATAACCTATCGCAATGGCCAATCTTTGCTTCTCGCCTCCGGATAATAATTTGCCTAATTCGCCGACCTCGGTATTCAACCCGTCGGGTAAAGTGGTAATAAACTTCGATAAAGAAGCAAATTCAAGCGCTTGGAAGATCTCTTCATCGCTGACTTCGCTTTTTACAAGTTCGAAATTGTATCGAATTGTCCCCGGAAACAGGAATATATCCTGAGAAAGTTTTGTAATTTTTTCTCTTAACGAAAAGCATGAAACACTATTGATGTCCTTCCCGTCAAAAAAGATTTTACCGTCTTCAACACTATATAATTTCAGCAATAGTTTAGTTAAAGTGGATTTTCCGCAGCCCGATTCACCGACAATCGTTGTCCATTCTTTCATTTTGATTTTTAAAGAAAGCTGATGAATCACCTCTTTTTCACCATAGGAAAATGAAAGATTTCTTACTTCAATCTCGTCGTTCACAGTAACTTCTTGCAATCTGTTTTCGTTCTTTTCTTCCTCGTTCAATTTCAAATATTCAAAGAGATAACTATATTCTGCGTCGTTTTTCTTCCCGTGGATCAGCAGACTGACAATTGAATTCTCATTTGCATATAATAGGCCGACATACGAAAGCGTGGATACGATCAACCCCAACGTAATGGTGTTATATGGGATTTCGGTAAGATATAAGAGAATCAACGCGCTGAATGTAATACCGATGAAAAGATATGTAGCGAATCCGTTCGACCACATTCCGCTTAACATATCTAAAGAAGAAACTTTTCCCCATCTTTTCATATTCTTTGCGTTAATTTCATCGACTTCGCAACATTTTTTCTCTTCTAATCGCATGTTTTTAATATACTCGATGCCCTGAAAAATGTCCGACTTCGTCTGATTGTTTTTCGCGTTGAGTTCCATGATTCTTTGAATGTCTTTATCGATCTTTTTCAGTATTCTTTTAACAGGAAAGAAAATAAAAGGAATGTATAAAAACTGAATAACCCCTATAATAGGAGAATATACGAATAAAAGAAGAGTAATCGAACTCGCGATAATAATCGAAACATATTTTTTAGGAATGTCGATAATCTTAAAATAAACGTAGTTCACTGCTTCTTTGGAAGTATATGTTACCAGTTCCACAGAATTATTCTGATCCAAAAAAGATTTTTTCTGATAAATGATTTTACGAAGAATATCTAATGATATCTCATTTCCTTTTTTTTTTGGCAAAAACAACAAAAAAATAATTAAAGGCATACTGCAAGACGACACTGATTAAAGGAATAGCGATAAACAAGACGATCAAAAACGCAATTTTTAAATAATCCCGATCCGTCATCAACTCGTCGATAGTATACTGCATTAAGTAGGGCGGAAGCAAAGATAATGCTTGCAACAACAGATAGAAGAAAAAAGAGAACTACTGATATTTTCTCAAATTCAATCTTTCCATATATTTTCTCCTACGAATCGAATCAACGTGTCATTCAGTTGATTTACTGATAGAATTATACAATCCTTTTGCTCCGGAAATTTATCGCAATAGTAAGAAATAATATCCACATCGGTTTCGACGATCACAATTTCCTCAAAGATAAAATAACCCCTTATATTTTTTATTATAAAATCGAAAAGCAACAATCTCAATAGGCAATTATTCTGTATTATTCTGTTATCAAAAAAACTCCCGAAGGAGTTTTTCTTATTTCGTAAACGTTACGATCGCCATCGGGGCGTTATCGCCGCGACGATTCGCCACTTTGAGAACTTTGGTATAACCACCATTTCGTTCTTTGTATTCACCGGCAATGTCGGTGAACAACTTTTGAAGCGCGGTAACCTTTTTCGTTTCGTCCGCCCAGACATCGCGTACCGTTCTCGCCGCCAAACGACGAGAGTGAAGATCGCCTTTTTTGGCGAAAGTCACCATTTTATCCGCTAAAGAGGATAAATCTCTCGCGGTGGAAAGAGTAACCGTCACGCTTCCGTGAACGATCAAATCGGTTACTGCGGTTCTGAGCATCGATTCGTATTTGCTTTTGGTGTAAGCGGCCTTGAATCTCACACCGCCTTTTCCGTGTACGTTTTTACGTCCTTGTGTACTCATTTATAAAGTCCTTTCTATTCGTATTCTCTGAAACCAAGACCGATCGCTTGCAATTTCTCTTTGACTTCTTTCAACGATTTTTTGCCTAAGTTTCTGACTTTCATCATATCCTCTTCGGTCTTTTGGGTCAGTTCGATCACCGTTGCAATATTGGCTCGTTTGAGGCAATTGTAAGAACGGACGGAAAGATCCAGTTCTTCGATGGTCATATCCTGATATTTATTCTTCGGTTCCTCGATTGTCTCCGCGAGAATATCCTGAGATTGCGCCTTTTCGCTCAATTCCACGAACAATTCAAAGTGAGTAACCAGAATTTTCGCAGCCAGCGCGATCGCTTCGTGCGCAGGCATCGCCCCGTTGGTCCAGATTTCCATATCCAATTTGTCGTAATTGTTGTTGTGACCAACACGCGTGTTTTCTACGATGCACGAGCATTTCGTGATCGGAGAATAATTGGAATCGGTCGGAATCACTCCGATCGGGAAATTAGAATTCTTGTTTCCTTCGGCGGTAACGTATCCGCGACCATTTCTGACGTGAATGGTCATCGCCAGTCTGCCGCCTTCGTTGACGTGAGCCAAAACCAGGTCCTTGTTGATGATTTCGACTCCGGTAGGACAAACGATATCGCCGGCCGTTACCTCCTTCGCCTCGGTCACGCAAAGCGTCAGTTTGTGGCTGCTCTCGGTCTCGTCGGTGATTCTCAAAACTAAGTCTTTCAAACTCAACACGATCGAAGTAACGTCTTCCTCTACGCCTTCCAGCGAAGAGAATTCGTGGCGCGCACCTTCTACTTCGATGGCATAGACGCTGGCACCCGGCAAAGAAGACAGAAGAACTCTTCTCAACGCGTTGCCTAAGGTCGTACCAAAACCTCTTTCCAACGGTTCGATGACAAAGTGGCCGTAGTTGGTATTGGTATTGTACTCGGCAATTTTAAATTCCGGTTTTTCAAATTTTTTCATAGCGTTCCTCCCTGATTAAAATTTGTTTCTTCACGAACTAACGGCGTGGACGCTTTGGCGGGCGGCAACCATTATGCGGAATCGGAGTCGTATCCGTGATCATCTGGATTTGCAATCCGGCCGCTTGAAGGCTTCTCAAAGCCGATTCTCTGCCCGGACCCGGACCTTTGACGTCGACGTCAACGGTTTTCAATCCCTGATCGATGGCCACTTTGGCGCACGCCTCTGCCGCCTGCTGCGCGGCAAACGGCGTGGATTTTTTCGATCCCTTGTATCCCAACGCACCGGCGCTGGACCATGCAATCGCATTGCCGGCCTCGTCGGTTATGGTTACGATCGTGTTGTTAAAGGTGGAATGGATGTGCGCAACACCTTTGGTGTAACTTCTTTTAATTCTCTTTTTACGAGTTACAGGTTTCTTTGAACTTGCCATATTTTTCCCCTTTCTCCTTACTTCGTCGCAATCTTCTTATTTGCGATCGTCTTTCTCGGTCCTTTACGGGTACGAGCGTTGTTCTTGGTTCTCTGTCCGCGAACCGGAAGTCCGCGTCTGTGTCTCAATCCGCGATAGCAGCCGATTTCTTGAAGTCGTTTGATATTCAATGCGACTTCTCTGCGCAGATCGCCTTCGGTCTTGTATTTGGCCACTTCGTGTCTGATCGCAGTCAGTTGTTCTTCGCTCAGGTTTTTCACCCGAATCGTCGGATCGATCGAACAGTCCGCTAAAATCTTTTTCGCGGTCGATAAACCGATTCCGTAAATGTAAGTCAAGGAATAAGCAACTTGCTTGTCGTTTGGTATATCTACACCTACAATACGTGCCATTTCAATATCCTCCTAAAATTAACCCTGTCTTTGCTTGTGCTTCGGATTGACGCAGATTACCATAACACGGCCTTTTCTGCGAATCACTTTGCACTTGTCGCAAATCGGTTTCACTGAAGGTCTAACTTTCATAAATTTTTCCTCCTCCATGCGCTGGTCTATGAATCCAGCCGATACTATTTGTATCTGAATGTTATTCTGCCACGTGTTAAATCGTATGGCGATATTTCGACAGTGACTCTATCACCTGGTAAAATGCGAATGTAATTCATGCGGATTTTACCAGAAACGTGGGCGAGAATCACTACGCCGTTTTCGAGTTTTACCTTAAACTGAGCGTTAGGTAAAGTCTCTACGACAATCGCCTCAACTTCTATGACGTCATTTTTAGCCATTCTTTTCTTCCCCTTCATCTGATTTGGTCAAAATCTCATAACCGTTTTTCGTAATCACAATGGAATTCTCGTAATGCGCCGCCAGTTTCCGATCGACTGTTACGGCCGTCCATTCGTCGGGAAGAACAAAGGTTTCTCTTCTCCCCGATAAGATGATCGGTTCGACCGCGATGGTCATTCCTTCCTTCAAGAGAGGCCCTTGATGGGGATTTCCGTAATTCGGAACCATCGGATCTTCGTGCATTTCTCTTCCGAGTCCGTGACCGGTATAATCTCTGGTCACAGAGAATCCGTTCGCTTCGGCATGAGTCTGAATCGCGTGGGACAAATCTCCGACCCGGTTGCCCGGTTTGGCGAATTCCATCGCCTTGAAGAAACACTCTTCCGTCACGTCGATCAGTTTCCGAGCCTCAGGGGAAATCTTTCCGACGGGGAAAGTGCGGCAGGCGTCCGCCATATATCCTTGATACGAGACGACGATGTCGAGAGAAACGATGTCTCCCTCTTTCAGCCGCCGACCGGAAGGAATGCCATGAACCACTTCTTCGTTGACCGAAGCGCAGATCGCGGCCGGATATCCGTAATATCCTTTTTCTTCCGGAATGCCGCCGGCATCACGAATCGCCTTTTCCGCAACTTCGGAAAGGTGTTTCGTGGTTATTCCCGGCTTGCATAGGGGTTCGAGAATCTCGAATACATTCGCCAGAATCCGCCCTGCTTTTTTCATCAAAGCGATCTCTCTGTCCGATTTGATCGTGATCATCACTTAACCTCGTCAAGGATCTTCTGAATGTCTTTAAATACATCATCGATGTCTTGCAACCCGTTGACCTCTTTGCAAACACCGAGTCGGGTATAAAACTCGATCAGCGGTTTGGTCTGGGTTTCATAGGCATCTAATCTCACATTCAGGCTTTCGATCGAGTCGTCCTTACGCTGAATCAGTTCGTTTCCGCATCGATCGCAAATGCCCTCTTGTTTCGGTTTTTTGAAATCGACGTGGTACGAATTGCCGCATTTAGTGCAGACTCGCCGTCCTGAAATCCGTCGGATCAGTTCATCCCTATCCGCGTTGATATTGATGACCAATTCCACCGGACGTGAAATTTCTTCGGCTAATTTCTCCAAAGCCTCAGCCTGAGGGATGGTCCTCGGGAAACCATCGAGAAGATATCCGTTTTCGCAATCGTCTCTGCTCAATCTTTCTTTGACCAAAGCGATGGTGAGTTCGTCGGGAACCAATTTCCCTGTGTTGGTGTAATTCTGAACCAGTTTGCCGAGTTCGGTTTGGTTCTTGATCGCCTCTCTGAACATATCTCCGGTAGAAATGTGGGGAATATTCAGATAACTGAGAATTTTCTCCGACTGTGTGCCTTTGCCCGCACCAGGCGGTCCCATTAAAATAATGTTCATATCTATTTCCTCCTAGACAACCGTAGCATGACTGCTCGAAGCGAGCAAGCCGTCGATCTGCTGTGCCGTTTCAAGGGCGACGCCGACGACGATGATCATACCAGTTCCTCCCAAGGCAAGCGATGAAGGAACGACATTCAACAGAGTCAGAACGACAGGGAACGCGGCAATCACTGTCAATGCCGTAGCCCCAAGGAAAGTAACTCTGTTCAAAACTTTGGAAACATATCTCTGCGTTTCGTTCCCCGGTCTGATTCCCGGAATATAACTTCCTTGCTTCTGGAAATCGTCCGCAAGGTTTTCCGGATTGATCGTCAGATTCGAGTAGAAGAAACTGAAAGCAAAGGTCAGAATGACGTAAATGATCAATCCCCAAGGCATATACCATTTGCTTCCGTCGAACCAAGGCATTTCTGTCAACGCCGATTGGTTGAATATGTTCAGAACGTTAGTGATCGTTTCATTGGAAGTGTAGTCTTCGACAATGAAACTGACGATGACGGCAGGTGCCATCATCAGCGACCCGGCGAAGATGACCGGAATCACTCCGGCCGAGTTGATCTTGATCGGCAGGAACGAAGTGTTGTTGACCTTGGCATTCAGCGCCCCGCCGGTTCCCGAATGCTGCACTGGAATCTTCCGAATCGATTTCTCGATGAACGTAACGAATACGATGATCAGCACATAGGTGGCCAAGTAGAGGCCGAGTTTCAACGCCCCCTGCACGATTCTGGATTCCTCCGTTACGAGTTCACTGGTGAAGAAGTATTGCGTTGCGGTGAAAATCTGCGACGGAAGGGTAGCGATAATGCCGCCGAAAATGATCATCGAAACGCCATTGCCCACTCCCTTCTGGGTGATTTGATCCGCCATCCACATCACAAGCATCGAACCGGCCATCATAATGATGATGGTCTTGATATACATCCATGCGTTCAATTCGTCAACGAAACTGATCGCGCCGGAATTGTACATCGTAACGATGATGCCGTAACCTTGTACCGCGCCGAGAACCAACGTCAGAATCCGGTTTGTCATCTCGATCTTCTTCCGACCAGACTGACCTTGCTTGGTCAGTTCGGTCAAAGCCGGAAGCACGTCTTTGGACAGCAATTCGACGATAATCGAAGCCGTGATATAAGGGGAAACCCCCAAAGCAAATACGGAAAAGTTTTGTAAGGCGCCACCACCCATCAAGTTCATCAAACTCAATAGGTCGGTATCACCGATCGAATCGTTCAGCGTGACACCCGGAACAATGATATTGCAACCGATACGATAGATGAAGAATATCATTATCGTAAACAGGATTCGGTCGCGAATATCTTTGTTTTTAAATATGGCCACCAACTTTTTCATTTTAGATTACCTCAACGGTACCGCCGGCTTGGGTGATCGCTTTTTCAGCGGACTTGGAGAATTTATGCGCGGAAACCGCCAGTTTTTTACTCAGAGTTCCGTTGCCCAATACTTTTACGTACGTGCAGTCTGAAGAAATCAATCCCTTTTCAATCAGCAGAGTTGGAGTAACCTTCGTTCCCTCGTCCAGTTTTTCCAAATCGACGAGGTTGACGATCGCGCCGATCGCCGAATTGTAGTGAGTAAATCCTCTCTTCGGCAATCTGCGGTAAATCGGATTCTGTCCGCCTTCAAATCCCGGACGGACTCCGCCGCCGCTTCGGGAATTCTGGCCCTTTTGACCGGATCCGCCGTTTTTACCCGAACCGGATCCCAATCCCCGACAAATTCTCTTGCCGGTTTTTCTGGATCCTTCGGTGTATTTCAGTTCATTTAATTTCATGTCTCTTAACCTCCTTATTTGCGAAGCAACGCAACTTGCGCGCTTGTTTTGAGATTAATCAATCCGTCCACCGTCGCTCGGATGCAGTTGATCGGCGTTCTGGAACCGTAGACCTTAGAATAAATGTTTTTGATTCCAGCCAATTCAAGCACCGCACGAACCGGACCGCCGGCGATAACGCCGGTGCCTTCCGGCGCCGGTTTCAGATAAACCTTGCTGGCGCTGAAAATGCCGTTGATATCGTGAGCAATCGTTCCGTTTTTGACAATGGTGATATGGAACATATTCTTTTTTGCCGCTTCTTCGGCTTTCTTGATCGCGTCCGGGACTTCGGCCGCTTTTCCGGTTCCGTAACCGAAATTGCCTTTTCCGTCTCCTACGACAACCAATGCGGAAAAGCGCATATGGCGACCGCCTTTGACGGTCTTGCTGATCCGGTTGATCGAAACAACGCGGGAATCATATTGCTTTTCGTAGGATTTATTTCCCTTTCTGTCGAATTTTTTGCCGTCTTTTCTCGGTCCTCTTTGAGGACGATCGCCGCGAGGAGAGCGCTTAGGTTGTTCGGCGACTTCGCCGTTCACTTCTACTTTTTCTTCTGCCATCGATAGTTCCTCCTAGAATACCAAGCCGGCTTCTCTTGCGGCTTCTGCAACTTGTTTTACCCGACCGTGATAGATGTAACCCGAACGGTCGAATACGACTTTCGTTATTCCCTTTTCCAACGCGAGTTTGGCAATTTCGGCGCCGACTTTTCCTGCCGCTTCGATATTGCCTCCGTTGGCTAATTTCAGATTAACCGAAGAGCAAGCGACCAAAGTCACGCCGTTCACATCGTCGATAATCTGAGCGTGGATGTGTTTGTTGGAACGAAATACACTCAATCGAGGGCATTCTGGTGTTCCGGAGATCTTCGCGCGCACACGCAAGTGGCGTCTGACACGACTAATATTTTTCGATTCCTTATTAATCATCTTCCTTATTCCTTTCTTGAGCGATTATTTCTTGCCGGCGCGTTTACCTTCTTTTCTCAAGATAAATTCGCCTTTGTACTTGATACCTTTTCCTTTATAAGGTTCAGGTTCTCTGACGCCGCGGATAATGGCGGCGGTTTCGCCGACCAACTGAGCGTCGATTCCTTCGACGACGATCTTCGTTGCCTCAGGACAGGAAATCTTCACGCCGCTTTTCGGGGCGAGAACGACTTCGTGAGAGTATCCCATATTCAGCACGATGTTTTCTCCGCGCATCGCCGCACGGTAACCGATACCGACGATTTCCAGTTCTTTTTTGAAGCCTTCCGATACGCCGACCACCATCGAGTGGATCAGCGCGCGGGTTGTCCCGTGTAAGGAACGGGATTTAATCTCGTCGTCCGGACGAGTGCAAAGCACTTCGTTGCCTTCGACCTTGATCGTAATCAAATGGTCGAAAGTTCGGGTCAACGTTCCCTTCGGGCCGGTAACCGTAACGGTGTTATCGTTATTGGTTACCGTTACGCCGGCAGGGAGCACGATAGGTTTTTTACCGATTCTTGACATAGCCTGTACCTCCTACCATACGTAAGCGATCACTTCGCCGCCGATTCCCAATTTTCTTGCCTTTTTATCCGTCATAACCCCTTGCGAAGTGGAAATGATGGCGATACCAAGACCGTTGAGAACGCGCGGAAGTTTGTCGCTCGAAGCATTGACGCGCAATCCCGGTTTCGAGATTTTTTTCAAACCGGAAATTACTCTGACTCCGTTTTCGGTATATTTCAGCGTCAACGTGAGTTGCTTTTTTACTTCGCCGGTGACTTCATAGTCGTTGATGAATCCTTCTTCTTTCAGAATTTCGGCAATGTGTACTTTCATATTGGAGTGAGGCATTACCACTTTGCTGCTTTTCATTGCATTTGCGTTGCGAATTCTCGTAAGCATATCCGCGATCGGATCTGTCATAGTCATTCTTGTAATTCCTCCTTCTACCAACTTGATTTCTTCATACCAGGGATTTCACCTTTGTATGCCAGTTCTCTCAGACAAATACGGCAGACGCCGAATTTTCTGATGACCGAGTGAGGTCTCCCGCAGCGCGAGCAACGGGAATACTCTCTGACTTTAAATTTTTGAGGACGAGATTGTTTTGCGATTAACGATTTCTTTGCCATAATTTTCTCCTCCTATCTATGGAACGGCATTCCGAGCGCTTCGAGAAGCGTGTACGCTTCCTGATCGGTATTGGCCGTGGTGACGATGACAATGTCCATCCCTCTGATTTTGGTTACTTTATCAAAATCGATTTCCGGGAAAATCAATTGTTCCTTGACACCCAATGTATAGTTTCCTTTTCCGTCGAATGAATTCTTGGAAACGCCGCGGAAATCTCTCACGCGCGGAAGAGCAATGGTCATCAACTTGTCGAGGAATTCATACATTCTGTTTCCTCTTAAAGTCACTTTGCAGCCGATCGACTGTCCCGCTCTGAGTTTGAAACTCGCGATCGATTTTTTCGCTTTGGTGATGACCGGTTTCTGACCCGAAACAATCGTCAGGTCTCTGACCGCGTCGTCGAGTAGTTTGGAATTGGCGGTAGCATCGCCCACGCCGACATTGAGAACTACTTTCTCGATATGAGGGACTTGCATCACAGATTCATATTTGTAGGTTTCCATCAATTTGGCTACGACTTCAGAATCATATTTTGTTTTCAATCTTGCAACATATTTTGTTTCTGCCATAAATCCGTTCCTCCTATCCCACTTTGATTTCTTTGCCCGCTTTGCGCAATACGCGGACTTTCTTATCGCCGTCGATCACATATCCGACGCGCATTCCGCGTTTAGCCTTATCGTTATATAAAGCAACGTTGGAAACGTGGATCGGCGCGTAGATATCGACGATGGTTCCTTCCGGATTGCTTTGCGACGGTTTGCGGTGTCTTTTGTGAACGTTCACGCCGTCGACAACGACTTTGTTCAATTTCGGAAACGCCTTTTGAACGACTCCGACTTTTCCCTTGTCGCTTCCGGCAATTACGATAACTTTATCGCCTTTTTTAATTTTCATCGGAAATACCTCCTATAAAACTTCCATGGCGAGGGAAATGATTTTCATATACCCTTCGCCTTTTTCACGAAGTTCGCGGGCGATCGGTCCGAAGACGCGGGTGCCGCGAGGGGTACCGTCTTCGTTGATCAGAACGATCGCGTTGTCGTCGAATTTGACGTAAGAGCCATCCGGTCTGGAAACGCCCTTCTTCGTTCTGACGATGACGCCTTTGACGACATCGCCTTTTTTGATTTTTCCATTCGGAATAGCGTCTTTCACGGCGCAGAGAACGATATCGCCGATGTTAGCGGACTTTCTTTTGGAACCGCCGTATAAGCGGAAGATACGTACGCTTCTGGCGCCCGAATTGTCGGCCACCACCAAATTTGTTTCAGTCTGAACCATATTTCTCCTCCCTTATTTCGTTTCGTTGGCGCGGGTGATGATCTTGACCAGACGGAAATGCTTGTTTGCAGATAATTTGCGCGTTTCCATCAGTTCGACCACATCGCCGACGTTGCACTCGTTGTTTTCGTCGTGAGCCAGATATTTTTTGCCGTATTTGACTCTTTTTCCGTATTTAGGATCCTTTTTGTGAGTCTCCACCAAAACGTTGATCGTCTTGTCCATCTTATTCGAGACGACGACGCCGCGAATGACTCTTCGTGTATTTCTTTCTTCCATCGTTCAGATCCTCCTAATTTATTCCCATTTCGCGCTCTTTGATGACCGTGTAGATTCTGGCGATCGATTTCCGAATTTCGGTAATCTTCTTGCCGTTCTCCAACTGCCCCGTCGCGTGCTGGAAGCGAAGTGCCAATAGTTCTTGTTTCAGTTCGTAGACCTTGGTGTTCAAGTCTGCGGTCGAAAGTTCTCTGATTTCCTGAATTTTCATAACTATTTCACATCTCCTTTCGCAATGATTTTCGTTTTGATCGGAAGTTTATAGGAAGCAAGTCTCAACGCTTCGCGCGCATCCTTTTCCGGAACGCCTCCGATTTCAAACATCACTCGGTTGGTCTTGACGACAGCCACCCAACTCTCCGGTGAACCTTTACCGGAACCCATACGGACTTCGGCAGGTTTTTTGGTTTTCGCCATCTGCGGAAAGATTCGAATCCAAATCTGACCGCTTCTTTTGGTATACCGCGCCAAAACGATACGAGCCGCTTCGATCTGACGGGCAGTGATATAATTTCCCGATACCGCCTGAAGTCCGAATTCGCCGAAGGAAACTTCGTTTCCGGCCTTAGACAATCCTTCGTACTTCAAACTGTGAGGTCTTCTGTATTTCACTCTTTTCGGTTGTAACATGGTGACTATTCTCCTTTCTTATCGGAATCGTTTTTCTTGGCGGGTTTGGCAAGGCCGCGGGAAATCCATACTTTGCAACCCAATTTTCCGTAAGTGGTTTTGGCTTCCGCCAAAGCGTAATCGACGTCCATACGAAGCGTATGAAGCGAGACGACACCCTCTTTGTAACCTTCCGAACGGGCGATATCCGCACCGCCGAGACGTCCGGAAACCGCGGTTTTGCAGCCGACCGCGCCGGCTTTCATCACTCGCTGAATGGCCTTTTTCTGCACATTTCGGAAAGAGGCTCTCTCTTCGAGTTGTTTTGCCATTTCCTGCGCCACGATATTGGCGTCAAGCGAAGGATTTTTCACTTCGACAACAGAAATCTTAACTTTCTTGTTGTTGGCGATTTTGGTAACTTTTTTGGTGATTTCTTTGATATTCGCATTATCCTGACCGAGAACCGATCCCGGACGTGCGGTGAAGATAGAAACGGTGACGATATCTTTGACCCTTTCGATTTCCACGTGGGAAAGCAAGGATTCTTTGAGTTTGGTCGTCAGATACTTTCTGATTTTGATATCTTCGTTCAAAAGAGAAGCGTATTCCTTTTTATCGGCATACCATCTGGAATTCCAATTCTTGCTGATGCCGATTCTCATTCCTACCGGATTGACTTTTTGTCCCATAATCCACTCTTCTCCTTTCTATCTTTCCTTGACCACCACAGTGATGTGGCTGGTTCTCTTGACGATCGAATACGCCGATCCCTTGGCTCTTGGCATATAGCGTTTCAGCCGAGGTCCGTCATTGGCGTAGATGGTATCGATATATAATTTCGATTCGTCCATTTTATGATTATTGACCGCATTCGCCGCTGCCGACTTGATCAATTTGGTAACGACCGGCGTGGCCGATTTGTTGACGTTGGCGAGAATGCCCAACGCAACGGAAACATCTTTTCCTCTAACCAAATCGATCACCAAACGAACTTTCCGAGGAGTAACGCGAACTCCGGTAACTTTTGCTGTTGCTTGCATCGTCTTTCCTCCTATTTGGCGTGTGCCGCTTTGTCTTCGGCGGTATGGCCGGTGTGCCCTTTATAGGTTCTCGTCGGGGCAAATTCGCCCAGTTTATGACCGACCATATCTTCGGTGACGTAAACGGTGATGAACTCGTGACCGTTATAGACGGCAAAGGAATGTTCAATGAATGACGGGAAGATCGTCGATCTTCTCGACCAAGTTTTAATCAATTCTTTTTTATGAGCCGCATTCAACGCTTCCACTTTCTTCATCAAGTGTTCGTCGACAAACGGTCCTTTTTTCAAACTACGTGGCATTGTAACTTTTCTCCTTTCCGCTTATAACGCTTTCCCGTTGCGTCTTCTGACGATCAGTTTATTAGAGGCCTTCTTGGTGTTTCTCGTCTTGACACCCAAAGCGCGTTTGCCCCACGGAGTACGCGGCGCATCGCGCCCGACCGGACATTTTCCTTCTCCTCCTCCGTGCGGGTGATCGTTCGGATTCATCACCGAACCGCGCACGGTCGGACGAACGCCGTACCAGCGATTTTTTCCCGCTTTGCCGAAATTGACCAGATTCCAGTCTTCGTTTCCGACGATTCCGATGGTCGCACGGCAAGTGCCGAGAACCTTTCTGACCTCTCCGGAAGCCAAGCGAAGCGTTACGTATTTCCCTTCGCAACCGAGAATCTGCGCGGATGTTCCTGCCGCGCGGCACATCTGTCCGCCTTTCCCCGGCAGCAATTCGACGTTGTGAATGAATGTTCCTTCCGGAATATTCCTGATTTCCATCGCGTTGCCGGTTTTGATGTCGACCGCCGCTCCGGAAACGATCGTATCTCCTACCGCGATTCCCTGCGGCGCGAGAATGTATCTCTTTTCGCCGTCAACATAGTTGACTAAGCAGATATTCGCGTTTCTGTTCGGATCGTATTCGATCGTCGCGATCTTTCCGACAACTTCGTCCTTATTTCTCTTGAAATCGATAATGCGGTATTTTCTCTTGTTTCCTCCGCCGATGTGACGGCAGGTAATCATACCCGTATTGTTACGTCCACCGGTCTTTTTGATGGAAACTAACAAACTTTTTTCAGGAGTGGCTGTCGTGATTTCGCTGAATGTTGAATTGGTCATATGGCGACGGCTCGGGGTTGTCGGCTTATAACTTCTTATTGACATAATTTCTTTTCTCCTATATTTGCCTGAACGGCTTATTCGTTATACATATTGATCTTGTCTTCCGGACTGATGGTGACGATCGCTTTTTTATATCCGCTCGTCTTTCCTTCGTAACGTCCGACTCTCTTCGCCTTAGGAAGCACATTGATGGTTTTGACATCGAGGACCTTGACGTTGAAGATCTGTTGAACCGCGATCTTGATCTGCGTCTTATTCGCGTTCTTCTTTACTTTTAAAGTGACCTTGTTTTGCTCTTGCTGCAATTTCATCGTCTTTTCGGTGACGATCGGCGCAATCAGAACATCGAAGCTTTCGATATTCGGCGCGGCGTATTTCCGCTCTTCGACCACTTTGGTTTCTTTCTTGGTTCTTGCCATTATTGAAGACCTCCTTCAACCGCTTTAACAGATGCCGAAGTGAAAATCAGACTGTCGGCATTGAGGATATCGTAGACGCTCAAATTGGTATTTGTCGTAACGATGACGCCCGGAATATTTCTGGCGCTTAGAACTAACGGCGCGTTTTCGCCTTCGATGACGATCAGCGCTTTCCGGTTTGCTTTGAGTTTGCCGAGAAGTTCGATCACCGCTTTGGTTTTGACTTCATTCAGATCGAGATTGTCGACCACGATGATGTTTTTGTCCTGCGCTTTCAGCGTCAAAGCCGATTTCAACGCAAGCGCGTGCGCTTTCTTGTTCATCGACAGTTTGTAATTTTGGTTTCCTCTCGGTCCGAAAACCACACCGCCGTGTCTCCACAAAGGAGATCGAGTGGATCCGGCTCTTGCTCTGCCGGTTCCTTTCTGCCGCCAAGGTTTCTTTCCTCCGCCGGAGACTTCCGCCCTGGTCAGAGTTTTTGCAGTCGCTTGACGCAGATTCGCTTGATAGACCTGAACCGCATCAAAGATGACTTGTTCGTTGACTTCGACGCCGAAGACTTCGGCGCTGAGCGATACCTTACCGGTTTCTTCGCCAGACTGGTTTAAAACTTTCAGGTTTACTTTTTTTGCTGCCATAACTTCTGCCTCCTTTATTTGGTTTCTTCATTGACAACTTCGCTCACGTTCTGAGTGTAGTTGACGAGAGGTTTTACAACCTGTTTGGTTCCTTTCTGAACCTTGACCGCGCTTCTGATGGTGACGATGGATTTCTTCGGTCCCGGAATCGCGCCTTTAATCAAAATCGCATTGTTGGCCGGATCCACGCCGACGACGAGAAGATTCAGAATCGTCGAGGTCGTATTTCCGTGATGTCCGGCCATTTTCTTTCCCTTCATAATGCCGCGGTTATACCGGCCGTTGGTAGCCATAGAACCCGGTCCGCGATGATAACCCGATCCGTGTCCTTTCGGTCCGATGGTGAATCCGTAACGCTTGATCGCGCCGCTGAACCCTTTTCCCTTGCTGGTCCCGGTCACATCGACGATATCTCCGGCTTGGAAAATGTCGCATTTGATTTCGTCGCCGACGTTGTACTTCATTTCATCGCCTTTGAGTTCGATCAGTTCGTATTTCGGGCTGACTCCGGCTTTCTTGAAGATACCCAATTCGGCCTTATTGCAACGATTTTCTTTTTTGTCTTCATATCCGACCTGAATGGCTTCGTAGCCGTCCACTTCTTCGGTTTTAACCTGAGTGACCGCATTCGGTAGCACTTCGACGACCGTTACAGGATACATTGTGCCATCTTCTGCGAAGACTTGGGTCATTCCCATTTTTCTTCCAACGATTGATTTCATATTGGTTTCCTGCCTTTCTATAATTTGATTTCGATATCGACGCCTGCCGGCAAATCCATGTGGGTCAACGCATCGATCGTTTGTTTCGTCGGACTCACGATGTCCAACAACCTCTTGTGGGTTCTGATTTCGAACTGCTCACGCGCATCTTTGTACTTGTGAACCGCACGAAGAATCGTGTAGACTTGTTTTTCGGTCGGAAGCGGAATCGGTCCTACGACCTTTGCGCCGGAATTGTTCGCCGCAGCGACAATCTTTTCCACCGACAAGTCCAAAATTTTGTGATCATAAGCCTTCAATCTGACTCTGATCTTTTTGCTCTTTGCCATAATTCAATTCCTCCTTAGTCTAAATCGTGGCTAGACTTTCCGCTCCGGATGAGTTACCTGAACCGATGAAGTTTCGTCGTTGCAAACGGCTGTCCGTATTCAGCAATCTCAACCCTCTTCGCGGGCATCGTCAAAACTCGACTTCCCCAGTCTACTGGAAGGCAATGCGAATGTCAACTAAAAAATCATAACTTTGAAAAAAAAGTATATATTTATATATAGCGTTCGTTTTTTAGACAACGGCGATGCGTGTTTCATTCTGTTTTTGTCCGATCCGTCCGAAACGCAATAGACCGCCGCTTCATCTTTTTTCCTCTTGTCCGTCTCTCTTTTTCAAAAATTTCTCGTAAGAGACTTTGCATCCGCAGTAAAGTTGATTGTACAGCCCGTAACGTTTTCTCAACTCCTGGCTCCGGTCAATGCCTTTCTTCTTCTTGAAGTCGGAAAAAAAGTACTTCGTCTTGTAACGGAGCGATAGTTTTTCGCCGATCCGGTTGATGACCTGGGAATTTTTCTGACGCGATATGCTCATCACGGTCGTGAAATAATCGAAATGGTTTTCGTCGGCAAAACGATAAACTCGGTTCATGCGGTACGCGTAGCAGGCTCGGCAACGGTTTCCCCCTTCTTCCTGTTCTTTCAAAGGATAAAATCGTCGGTTGTAGGTGTCGTTGTCGTAATCCAATTCGATCAGGCGTACTTGTTCCCGATGTTCTCGGTTGAATATCTCCACGTACTTTCTCAATTCGTTCAGCCGTTTGCGATACTCCTCTTCCGGATAGATATTCGGATTGAAGTAGACGATCGTGACGTCGAAAACAGGCGTCAGAAACTCCAAAGGAAACGTCGAACAAGGCGCGCAACACGCGTGCAAAGCCAGCGTTTTCTTCTCCGAAGGATTCTCCCGAAGAATCTTCTCGATCTCGATCCGGCTGATCTGATAGTAGTTTTTAACGCTTTCCATAGATAAACATGCTGTCTCCGAAAGAAAAGAAACGATATCTCTCTTTCACCGCGGTTCGATAGGCTTTTAAGATCAGATCGTGTCCGGCGAACGCGGACACCAGCATGATCAGCGTCGATTTCGGCAAATGAAAATTCGTAATCAGCCCGTCGATAGCCGAAAAGGAATAACCGGGATAGATGAAAATCGAAGTGGATTCCCGCACGGCAAGAAATTTTCCGTATTTCCGCATACAGGATTCCAACGTTCTCGTCGAAGTCGTTCCGACGGCGATAATCCGCCGTCCCTCCGCTTTTGCCCGATTGAGAATCTCCGCCGCTTCTTCGGAAATCTCGTAAACTTCGCTGTGCATCGCATGATTTTTGATATTGTCGGTCTTCACCGGACGGAAAGTTCCTAGCCCGATGTGAAGGGTGATATCGACGATCGTCACGCCTTTTTTTTCGATCTTTTCGAGCAGTTCCTCCGTAAAGTGAAACCCCGCCGTCGGCGCGGCGGCGCTGCCCTCTACTCGAGCGTAGACGGTCTGATATCGCGAATTGTCCTCGCACTGCCGGTGAATATACGGAGGCAAGGGCATCTTTCCCAATTGATCGAGAATTTCAAAGAAAATCCCCTCGTATATCAAACGGATTCGCCGAATTCCTTCGTCGAGAACCTCGACGCATTCACCTCTGAGTTTTCCGTCCCCGAAAGAGACGAAAGTGCCTTTTTTAATCACTTTCGCGTTTCCGCACAGGCACTCCCAAACCCGATCTCCGAGATCTTTTAAAAGCAAAACTTCGACGCGCGCGCCGGTTTGCTTTTTGACTCCGATCAAACGCGCCGGAATCACTTTAGAATTATTTCTCACCAAAACGTCCCCCGAACGAAGAACGTCTACGATATCGTAAAAATGCCGATGCTCAACGCTTCCGTCTTCGCGGTTCACGAGCATGAGACGGGAATGATCGCGTTTTTCTTCCGGGCTCTGCGCAATCAGTTCTTCGGGAAGATCGAAGTCGTAATAATTCAGATTCTCGATGTCTTCAACCATATTAAAACCCTCTTTCATCTCCGAATTTTCTCAAAAAATCTTCCTTGAACTCGCGGAACCGATCTTCCTTGATCGCCGAACGCGCTTGTTGGGTCATGCGGATCAAAAAGCGAATGTTGTGAATCGAAAGCAGTCGCTTCCCGAAAGATTCGTCGCAACGGTAAAGGTGGCGAAGATACGCCCGCGTATAGTTTCGGCAACAGTAACAATCGCACTCCGGATCCAGCGGCGTAAAGTCTCTTTCGTATTTTTTGTCGCGGATATTGACGCGTCCTGCCGAAGTCATCAACGCTCCGTGTCTGGCAATCCGCGTCGGAAGAACGCAATCGAAAAGGTCGACGCCCTTTTCGATACCGTCGAGAATCGCGTCGACAGATCCGACTCCCATCAGATAACGAGGTTTTTCGAAAGGAAGATAATCTACCGCGTACGAAACCATTTTATACATCACGTCTTTCGGCTCGCCGATCGAAGTTCCTCCGATCGAATAACCATCGAAATTCATCTTCACCAATTCTTCCGCGCAACGCTTTCTCAAATCGGGGAATTCTCCCCCTTGAACGATACCGAAAAGCGCCTGATCTTTCCGTTTATGTGCTTCCAAACCGCGCTTTGCCCAGCGCAAAGTCCGTTCGATCGAATTTTCCATATACCGATGCGTGACAGGATAAGGGCAGCATTCGTCGAAAGACATGATGATATCCGCGCCCAATTTCTCTTCGATTTCGATCGCTCTTTCCGGAGAGATAAACAGAGGACTGCCGTTGAGATGATTTTTAAAATAGACGCCTTCTTCCGTGATCTTCCTGTTCTCCGACAGAGAAAAGACCTGAAAACCGCCGGAATCGGTTAAAATCGGTCCGTCGTAATTCATAAAACGGTGTAGTCCGCCTGCTTCCTTAACGACATCTTCGCCCGGGCGCAAGGAGAGATGATATGTATTGGAAAGGATGATGCCCGCACCGCATTCCTTGATTTCTTCCGGCGAAAGCGTTTTGACGCTCGCCAAAGTTCCTACCGGCATAAACGCCGGCACTTCGACATCGCCGTGCGGCGTGTGCAGCACGCCGTATCTCGCCCGAGTATGCGCGTCGGTATGCTCGATTTCCAGCCTAAATTCCTTCGCCATTTTGCCCTTCTCTTCTTTCGCTTTCGGGTTGTTGATTCAACCCTTTCGGATAGATTTCCTTGAAAAGATCCATCGAAACGACGACGATAGCCACCAGATATAGGATCGCTCCGAATCTGAGCGACAGCGCTTTCGTCGGATCGCTCTCTTCCTGCGGAACTACGTTGATAAAAGGAATGTTCCACAGATACACCATATAGCCGATCATCGAATTGGTGATCGCGAGAATGGCGACGTAGAATTTTTTCGGATTCGTCAAAGCGTAGAGAATCACCAATACGTCGGCAATGTAGAAATATCTTTCGTGCATATGCGGAAGGAAATACGGCGTTACCAGCACCAAAAGGCAAGCGATTTTAACCCAGATTTTCGGCGTAAACTCGATTTTCGAGCGATAGATGAAAAAGCAATAAGTTCCGACGATCGCGATACCTAGAAATACCGCGAACGAAGAAACGAAACTTTCGTCTTTGAAATTGGTGAAGATCATCGCATAGAATGTTCCCGCGTTCAGCGTAACCTGCGTGTAACTGTTCGCCGCCTGATTGAAATAGACCGACAGGATCTCGCCGAACCGTTGGAAGAAGTTGTCCGCGAGAAAGGAAGCCGGCAAAGCGAACAGAATATAGATAACCGGCACCCAAAGGAGATATTTCAGATTGAATTTTCTCCTCAAAAACAAAACCAAAAGAATCGGAAGAATGAATATCGACTGCAATTTGAAAGCGAACGCGCAGCCGTAAAAGATCATCGCCAGATTCGGTCTTTTCTTCAAAAGATAGTACAAGGCCATCACCGAAAAACAGGCATAGATGGAATCGCATTGTCCCCACAAAGCCGAATTCAAAAAGATCGTTATTCCGAATACGCACAAGAAATAGCACAGCATCGTCTTCGTCTTGTCGGAAGTAACCCGATAGCAGATGAGCGAACAATAAACGGCCAAAAGATAGTCGAAAAAGACGGAAACCCATTTGATCGCGTGAAGAACCTGATAGGATTCCGGATCGAACCGAAAGAGCGAAATGAAATACAGAATGTAGTAGTACGCCGGCGTATAATCCCCGAAAGTAACTCCGAGTTCTTTCGCGCCACCGTCGTAAATCCGAGTATACCACGGTTTTAAACAATAGGCGTAATCCCCTCGTATACAATCGAAAAGATAATATCTCATCACCAAACTGAGTACGGTAATCACTCCGAGAAAAATCGCCCAGTCGTATTTCTTCAAAATAAGGTAGAAACCATCGGCCGTTTTTTTTGTAAAACGGCGAAGAAAATCCGATGCCTTTTTCAACGAATCGCAAACCCGAAAAATAACTTTTTTCATAATATTTCCTCCGCGATTCCGCATAGTGATCCCGCATTCATCATACTTTTTCCGCCTTTCTTTTTCAATAAGACAACGCAAAATCTCCGTTGTCTTCAAGTAATGAATTATTTTACCAAAATCATCGGTAAATTACAACTTGTCGTAATCTTCCAGTTCCCAAGAAGGATTCGCTCCCAAATTTAGCGGGGCGAAAAGTTTTCTGTCGAAGAGGTAAGAGCCGACTTTGGCGATCATCGCCGCGTTGTCGGTCGTACACCAAAGCGGAGGTATCAGCACTTCGACGTCGCGTCCCGACGTTCTTTTGACGATCTGCTCCCGAAGATACGAATTCGCCGAAACGCCTCCCGCGAGAACGATCTGACGGATATGAAATTCGTCGATCGCCGGAAGCGCTTTGTCTAAAAGCAAGTCGATCGCCGTCGTTTGAAAAGAACAGGCTAAGTCGTTGACATCGACTTCCTGATGATTCTGTTGAAGCTTATGCACCAAGTTGATGACCGCGGTCTTGATGCCCGAATATGAGTAGTTGTAACTGCGATCGTGTAACGGTTTCGGAAGCGCGTAAGAAGGTTTACCCAGTTTGGCCAATCGGTCGATCGAAACGCCGCCAGGATATGGCAGACCGACGACTCTCGCCACCTTGTCGAAAGCTTCGCCGATCGCATCGTCCAGAGTTCTTCCGATGATTTTGAAGGACAAGTGCTTATCCATGACCACCAATTCGGTATTGCCGCCGCTGACGACGAGAGCAAGGCAAGGAAATTTCAACGGCGCGACGAATTCGTTCGCATAGATATGCCCTGCCAGATGATGCACCGGTATCAAAGGTTTTTCGTACATCAAAGCCAGCGTTTTCGCGCATTGAAGCCCCACGTGCAACGCCCCGATCAATCCCGGTCCTGCCGTGACGGCAACTGCCGAAACCTGTTCCATCGCGATGCCCGCCTCTTCCAGCGCGTCCTGCAAGACGAAGCCGATGTTTTCGATGTGAAGGCGCGAGGCGATTTCAGGCATAACTCCGCCGTATTTCCGATGTACGGCGATCTGCGTGGAAACCACATTCGCAAGGAGTTCCCGATCGTTTTTCAGAACCGCGATTGCGGTCTCGTCGCAACTCGATTCTATCGCTAAAATGATTTTATCCATTTGATTTTCTACACCTCAATTCTCGTTGAAAATACCTCTCATCATATAGAAAGCGTCTTCGCCGTCCGCATAATATCCTTTTTTCGTTAAAAGAATTTTAAATCCGGACTTTTCATAAAGCGCGATGGCTTTTTCGTTGGAAACCCGAACTTCGAGGCTCATCGTCAAACACTGATTTTCCTTCGCGTCTTCCAGCGCCTTTTCCAAAAGAAGACGCGCGTAACCGCGTCGTCGGTATTCTTCCGAGACGAATAACTTGTTTAAAGCGGATTGATCGAAGACGATCCAATAGTCGATGTACCCGATAATTTCGCCTTCCTCGCACAGGAGAATCATACGCGCGAATTCGTTCTGCCCGATCTCATAGGCAAACTGCTCTTTCGTCCAAGGATTGACGAATCCTTTTTCTTCCAATTCCGATATTTTCGCAATATCGGACGATTCCGCAAATCTAAACTCCGTCATGGTCTTTCAGATATACCGGTTTTGCTTCCGCCGCATTTTCAAGCGGAGAAACGATATCCTTAAACGACAAAAGGCCTTGAATTTCCTCCGGTTTTTCCGAAGAAATCCCCAAATATTCGCAATCCCCGATCACGGAAAAATCCGGATATTGCCGAATCGTCCGCAGGACTTCGTCGTTGCTCATCACCCGATCTTCGAGAATCACTTCGTCGTTCGCATAAATGCCGACATAACTTCTTCCGCTTCTGGCGTTCATCAAAGCGATGAACTTTCTGCTTCTGTTTCCCATAATTCTCAAAGAGGAAATCGGGATCAGTTTTGCCCCCGACATCTGCGCGGCGATTTTGGCAATCGTCAGAGCAATGCGGATTCCGGTATACGATCCCGGCCCTTTTCCCGAAACGATTTCATCAAAATCTCTCAATCGCAATCCCGTACTTTTCAAAGCGCTTTCGATCTCCGGAATCATCTTTTCCGATTGCCGTTGCCAACACGGATAAGAGGTCGAATGGACGAGAATCCCGTCTACGGCGATTCCGACGGAAAGCGACGTGTTCGCGCTGTCCAAAAGAAGAGTTTTCATCGTTTCATCGCCTCGATTTCTTCAAAAACGGGTTCGTATTTCTGCCACTCCGAAGAAAGCGTCACGATTCGCGTGGTTTCATCTGCTCTCTCGATCCGCAGTTTCAAGGGCTGAAAGAGAAGATCCTCGATAAAATCCGACCATTCGATGACGGCAATTCCGTCTCCTTCGATGACCTCTTCCAAGCCGATGTCCCGATTGATTCCCTCTTCCAAACGATAAGCGTCGATATGATAAAAAGGCATTTTCCCCTTAAAGTAGCATTTCAAAATATTGAACGTCGGGCTGGAAATTTCCTCCTCGATTCCCAATTCCGCAGCAAGAAATTTCGTAAAGGTCGTTTTACCCGCGCCTAAGTCTCCGTCCAACGCGATGACGTCACCCCGATGAAGATGTCCGGCTATCGCGCGGGCAAGACGAGCCGTGTCTTCGACGGAACGGCTGACATATTTCGCTATCATTTCACCACTCTCCGCTCATAGTATATCACTTTAAAAAGTTTAAATAAAAGGTATTGTTGCAAACTGCAAATTATCCTATAATTGAAAAAAACAAGGAGGCAGAGAGTATGGAAGACGTCATCATCATCGGCTGCGGTCCGATCGGCTTATACGGCGCAACCCTTTGTTCGCTTCACAATTTGAAAGGAATCGTACTGGAATCCCGCGAGGAAATCGGCGGTCAGTTGACCGCGCTTTATCCGCAAAAAGCCATCGTCGATCTTCCCGGATTCGATTCGGTCAAAGCCGGAGATTTTATCAAAAACCTTTACGCTCAGTATTCCTCGAAAGAAAATCGCCTGCCCGTTCACCTCGGGGAGAAAGTCGTCGATTTTCGTAAAGAAGGCGACCATTACCTGATTGAAACGGACAAGGGAAGTTATCCGACGAAGACCGTGTTGATCACGACGGGCATGGGAAGTTTTTCTCCCCGCAAGATCGGATTGCCGAACGAAGGAGAATTTGAAAATATCCTTTATTCCTGCAAAAACGTGAACCTGTTCGCCTCCTGCGACGTCGTGGTTTTAGGCGGTGGGGATTCCGCGGTCGATCTCAGCCTTCTGATTCGTCCCGTAGCCAAAAGCGTCGCCGTCGTTCATCGACGTCTCGAATTCCGCGGGCAGAGCTTTAACGTCGAACGCTTGGAAAAGGAAGGAATTTCCGTCTATAAAAACTACACCGTCGCCGAATTAAAGCACGAAGGATCGCGAATCGGGTTGATTTTAAAAGAAAATGCGGATCAAAGCACGAAAGTGCTGAACTGCGATTACGTTCTGGTTCAATACGGTCAGGTTCCTTCTCCCGATCGATTCGATTTAGAAAAGGAAAACAATCTCATCAAAGTCGGTGCCTCTTGCCTGACTTCGCAAGAAAACGTTTTCGCCTGCGGCAATATCGCTCTTTACGAGGGAAAAGTCAGGAATTTGACCACCGGATTCGGCGAAGTCAACACCGCGGTGAGCCGGATCGACAGAATCGTTCATCCCGACAAAAACGTCACCTCTCATTTTTAAAAAACCGAAAAAAAGTATTCTATTTTTTTCGGCAATATTATATCATTGATTTATAGGAGGAAGCATCAATGAAAGACTTAGTAAAAACTTTGGAAGGGTTACCTTGGATCGTCCGCGTATTGCTCGTTGTACTCTGGGGCGTCTACGGCAACATTGTCCGCTTATTGAAATCCTTGGCAGCAAATAACGTATTGGGAACCGTTCTCGCGGTTATCCTCTTGATCTGCGGCGGTTTCTTTATTCTTTGGATCGTTGACTTGGTTTGCGTTTTGTTGAACAAACCTATCTGGTGGATCGACTAATCTTCGGTTTATCCGAAAGATCGGAAGCGGATTTCCCGCTTCTTTTTTTTGCCGCTTTTTATCAAATGGAAGAAAATACGTTGATTATCGTGAAGATGATCGAACAGATCAGCAAAAGAACGGCGTCGATATAGATCGCCGCTTCCAGTTTTTTATTCGAATACCCTTTTGATTTTCTCCCCTTGACGAAATAAAGAACGCCGAGTGCGATGAAAGCGATCAAAAGCGAAGATGTCAGTCCTAAGAGGATGTACTGCGCGATTTTCATTCCTTTTTCTCTCCTTTTTTCTTTCCTTCCCGAATTTTCAGATAATAGCCGTCGATTTCATCGTCTTCCAAAGCAAGAATTTCCATCGCGCGGAAGACGGCGAGAACCGCCGGTGCACCCGTCCAGAAAAAAAGCAAGGAAATCAGCCCTTTTTTATAGCATTTCTTGATGAAATAATCGATACCGAAAATGCCGAAAAAGATGGTGAAATAGCCTAAGAACTTGTGGTTTTGAAATCCTTTTCCGCGATACTCTTCCGCTTCGTCGGGAGGTACGACGATTTCGAATTCCGACAGCGCTAAACGATTTTTGCAAATCGGACAGCGTATTTTCTTCTTGTGATTGTCAACGGAGTCGGTCGCTTTGCAGATCGGACATCTCACTACGATTCTTGCCATAGTCCTCCTCCTTGAACGCTTTGACGGCTTTCAGCGTTTCTTTCATACCCTTTTCTTTCAGCATTCTGAGCCAGCTTTCCAGCAATGCCGCCGTATCGGGATTCATTTTTAATCCCGATTCTCTCTGAATATAATAATTCCACGGATCTTCGTTCTTAAAAGATTTGCCCTTGTAAATCATCGTCGCCGAAAGACGATCGGCAAACATCTCTTTGACGTATCTCAAAGGCATTTTCACCGGACGATAGAGATTGGTCGCCTTATCGATGTCGGTCCAATACTCGAAATGGTGCTTATTTCTCCCTTTGTGATGCATCCACGCGGAAGAGTATCCCAGTACTTCCCTTTCGCGATCGTTGGGACTGCAAGTTCCCTGATAGTATCGCGCGCCGGCTCTGAATTCGGTCCAGGAATACTTGCTGAGGTCGTGAAAAAGCCCTTGAAATCCGATTCCCAGTTTAAAACAGAAATAGATCACTTTATGCCGATGTCGGGTGATGGTGATAAAATGACGGAACGGGTGCATCAGGATTCACTCCGATATTTTTCGGCGACTTTCATCGCCACGCGAATTCCGTCCAACGCGCTGGACATAATTCCTCCCGCATGCGCGCTTCCCTCTCCGCAAGGATAGAGATTGGCGATCGAAGAATGAAAGTTCTCGTCGCGCGGAATCGAAATCGGAGATGAAGAACGCGTCTCCACGCCGACGATAATCCCGTCCGGATCTTTGAAAATTTTCAATTTCTTTCCGATCATCGGAATCGCTTCTTTCAGAGAACGGGTGATGAATTCCGGAAGAATTTCGCTGATTTTCCGGAAATAGAAACCCGGTTTTACGCTCGGTCGGACTTTCCCGTAGATGATCGTATCCTGATCGAGCAGAAAATCTCCGACTCTCTGACAAGGCGCTTTATTGGGAAATTCCTCGCTGAAAGCCGCGTTTTCGATCCATTCCTGCAAATAGATGCCGTCCAAAGGCGAATTGATGAAATAATCGTCGACCTTGATATTGACTAAAAGAGCCGCGTTGCAATTCTTATCGTCTCTGGCGTAAAGCGACATTCCGTTGGTAACGATGGAATGCTCTTCCGTCGGGGTAAGAACGACTTCTCCTCCCGGACACATACAGAACGTATAGACGCTTCTTCCGCTGTCCAAATGAACGACCTGCTTGTAGTCGCTTTTCGGAAGTTTCGGATTCTTATATTCTTTTCCGTACTGACATTTGTCCAGATCTTCCTGCAAATGTTCGATGCGCACGCCGATTGCAAAGTCTTTCGGAATCAACTTCAAATTGTGATTGTAGAGATTCAGAAAAGTGTCTCTGGCGCTGTGTCCGATAGCCAGAAGGCAATCGGCGCAGTTGATCTCCTTGATTTCTCCTTTTTTATTTTCGATTCGTATTGCCGTCAATGTCTGATCTTTCTCGACAAAATCCAAAAAAGTCGTTTCAAACATGAATTTCCCGCCTAAGTCGACGATCTCTTTCCGAAAATTCTTTACGACGTTCACCAAATTATCCGAACCGATATGCGGATGATTTTGATAATATATTTCTTTCGGCGCGCCGTGAGCGATGAATTCGTTCAGGACAAAACGAATCCGCGCGTCGTTGAGGCCGGTATTGAGTTTTCCGTCGGAAAAAGTTCCCGCGCCGCCTTCGCCGAAACACAGATTGCTTTTCGGATTGAAAAGCCCGTTTTTCATAAATTCGTCGACGTCCTTTGTCCGTTCATCGATGTTTTTTCCTCTTTCTACGACGATCGGTTTCAATCCCGCGCGGGCGAGTATCAACGCGGCGAACATACCGCAAGGACCGAATCCGACGACTACCGGACGCGGCGCTTTTTTCGCCTTCGGAACTTCGATCGTTTCGATCAGCGTATTCTTCCGCACATTCGGATTGAGAAACAGTTTTTCGCGATAGTAATTCAAAGTAACCAAAAGCGTGTAGACGAAAACGATCTTCCTCTTGTTTCTGGAATCCACCGCTTTCTTGACGATCTGATAACCGACGAATTCTTTCGGGTCGATTTTCAGCATTTTTACGACCACCGATGGTAAGTCGCTTTCCTCTTTTTCCAGAGGAAGATAGACGTTGCTCAGCAAAAATTCCATTGCGCTCACCTCGCGTTCAGATAGATGTCGAATTTATTGATATGACTCATTTTTCCCAAAGCGAGAATGATATCGTTGGCCTGCACCGTATCATTCCCTTTCGGCATAAAGAAAGTACCGTTCCGAATGATTCCCGTGATATTGACGTCGAACCGATTTCTGACATCCATTTCGATCAGCGACTTCGCCTCGAAAGAATCGTTGACCAGAATCTGAACGATTCCGAAATCTTTGTTGACTTTATAGTAGTTCAGAAAAGAATTGGACATGATCTGATTGGCCAAACTCGTCGCGCTGGCCTCTTCCGGAACGACGACTTCATTCGCGCCGAGCCGTTCCATGATCTCGATGTATTCCGGTTCGTCCACCCGAACCGTGATATTTTTGACGCCCAGTTCTTTCAGGTTGATCGTAATCAGAATTGTCGCCTGCAAATTATTTCCGACAGCGACGACCGCGTGATCGATGTTCTGCACGCCGAGATCGTACAGCGATCTTTTCTTCGTGCAATCGCAGATTAAACACTGATCGACGTATTCGCTTGCCAAAGTTACCCGATTCTCATCGATATCCACAGCGACGATATTCGGAGTCAGACTCGACAATTGCTTGACGATCCCCAAACCGAAACGGCCGAGACCGATGATCAAAAAGTTCTTTTTCTCTCTCTTTTTCATAATTCCTCCTACCCGACGATCACTTTTTCTTCGATAAACCGAATTTCTTTATCCCGAATTTCGTTCTTCCTGCTGTTCCCTAACGACAGAATCGTCAAAGGTCCGAGACGACCGAAGAACATCGTTACGACGATGATGATCTGACCCGCCAGAGACAATTCTCCCGTCACCCCCATCGAAAGACCTACCGTCGCGAAAGCCGAAATGACTTCAAACAGAAGGCCCTGAAAGGAGATATCCCTTTCGACGAACGTCAATATGAACGTAATCATCATAACATAAAAGATTTCCACTGTAAAAATAATGAGCGCCTTATCGATGACTTTTTTCGGAATTCTCCGGCGATAAACCGTCGGCGTTTCCTTTCGGACGAAACGGTAAATCATGAGCAGGATGACAAAGAAAGTCGTCGTTTTCAATCCGCCTCCCGTCGAAGCCGGAGACGCGCCGATAAACATCAGGGTAATCATCACCAGATAAGAAGAAGCGTTTAAATTTTCCATTCCGAAAGTGGAGAATCCCGCCGTACGGGCGCTGACGGATTGAAAGGTTGCCTGCAACCAAGTAATCGAATTTCCTAACGACAGTTTGAGCAGCAAAGTACCTCCGATCAGCAAAATCGCCGTCATCGTCAAAGCGATTTTGGAAGTAAGTGAAAATCTCCGCCATTTTCTCTTGAAAACGACATCTTCGAGAACCATAAATCCGATGCCTCCGAGAATGATCAGGACCATCGTATTGACATTCAGCCAAACGTTTCCGGCATAATCGCGCAGAGAATTCGCCCCGAAGACGTCGAGTCCGGCGTTGTTGAACGAAGAGATCGAATGAAAGAGTCCGTAACCGATCGAAGAAGCCAAATCCATATGAAGATCAAAGCGGAAAATCAACGCGTTGACGACCGTTCCCGCAGATTGAATGATAAAAGAAAACAGGAGAATTCTCTTGATGAGCCGCATCGCCTCTCCCGGATGATCGTTATTCAACGCTTCGCTCATCAGTTTGTAACTTCCGATGGTCAGTTTGGAAAAAAGCGAAAAGATAAACGTGGCTATCGTCAAAAAAGATAATCCTCCGACTTCGATCAAAAGCGCCAGAATCACTCTTCCGAAGATAGAAAACTCCGCGCAATTGATGACGCTCAACCCCGTTACGCAAGTCGCACTCGTAGCCGTAAACAACGCCTGAATAAACGAAAGCCCTTTTCCGTTTTCCGTGCTGAACGGAAGAAGAAACAGGATCGTTCCGACCAGAATCACCGAGAAAAAGGTCAACAGAATATATAATTGAGGCGGTATCTTCGTTTTGATTTTTCTCATAATTTCTCTTTCCACTTTCCAAGCGAAAGTTGATTCAATTATATAATAGGAATTCGGATAAAACAATAAATCCCGAAGACATTTCTCCCCTCTTTATCTTCACATGAATTCCGGCAATGGGCAAAAAAACTTTACCGGAAGCAGAAAAAAGTACTATAATACGCATTATATATGGTAAGGAGTAAGAGTATGATCGATCTTTTCGCGCGTGCCTTTATCAAAGACTATCAAAACGTCAAAGACGAAAACGTAAGGAGAAAATACGGAATCATGGCGAGTCTTTTCGGTATATTGTCCAATCTCCTGATCTCCGCGATGAAACTCGTCGTCGGTTTGCTCTTTCATTTGATTTCGATCACCGCCGACGCGGTCAACAACCTTGCCGACGCTTCCAGCAGCATCGTCTCGCTCGTCGGAATTCGCCTTTCCGCCAAACCGGCGGATAAAGACCATCCTTTCGGACATGCTCGCAGCGAATATCTCGCCGGCTTTATCGTCGCCATCATCGTCGCTGCATTGGGCATCGTTCTGATCATCAACTCCGTCGAAGATATCGTCGAAACCGCATTGGGAAATAAATCCGCGGAAAAAATGTCGGCGACGGAAGCCGTCATCACTTTTATCGTTCTGTCCGTCTCCGTTTTCCTGAAAATCTATCAAGCCGTATTCAACTACGCAATCGGTAAAAAAATCAATTCCACCGTTCTCAAAGCTACCGCCGCAGATTCCAGAAACGATGCGATCGCCACCGCTGTCGTTCTCATCGGGACGATTATCGCTCAGTACGCCGAATTGACCGGAATCAGCGTCGACGGCATCTTAGGCGCCGCCGTCGGCATTTTCATCGGTTTTTCCGGTTATAGGCTGATCATTTCCACCGCCGATCCGCTTTTGGGAAAAGCACCCGACATCGAAACCGTCAATACGTTTACCTCTAAAATCCTCTCCTACGAGGGCGTAATCGGTATGCACGATTTGCAGATGCACAGTTATGGTCCGAATTGCATTTTCGCCACTTGCCATGTCGAAGTCGACGCTTCCGTCGACATTCTGACTTCCCACGATCTCATCGACAACATCGAAAGAGCCTGCCTTTCCGATTTGAAAATCTTTACGACGATTCACATCGATCCGATCGTTCTCAACGATCCTCTGCAAAACGAACTAAAAAGCGAAGTTCTTTCTCTTCTCAAAGAACTCGCATTTCCGTGTTCGATCCACGATTTCCGCATTGTCAAAGGCGACACCCATGTCAATCTGATCTTCGATCTTCTCGTTCCGATGGAAGAAAAACTGACCGATCGGCAGATTAAAAAGATCGTTTCCGATAAAATCTCTTTATTGAACGAAACGTATTACGCCGTCATTACAATCGATCGCGATTACACCGGACGCTTACAAAAATGATCTCCGAAAAAAAATTATAAAAAAATTAGCAATCCTATTGACAGAGTGCTAAAATGGCGTATAATAAGATTAGCACTCGAAGTTATAGAGTGCTAAACGGAGGTATTATATTATGAGTTACAGTTTATTCGATCCTTTTTTCGAGAACTTCTTCAATCATCGACAGGAAAGAAATTCTTATTTCAACGAAGTGATGAAAACAGACATTAAAGACGAAGGCGATCGTTATGCTTTGTCGATCGATCTTCCTTCGATTAAAAAGGAAGACATCAAACTTTCGTTGGACGACGGATATTTGACCGTTTCCGCTTCATTCAATCGGGAAGATAAGGAAAGCGAAGGAAAATATCTGCATCGCGAACGCCATTACGGGAATTATTCGCGGAGTTTCTACGTCGGCGAGCAGGTAAAAGAAGATGATATCAAAGCCAAACTCGACGAAGGCGTTCTTCATCTTTCTATCCGAAAAGTCGATGAAAAAGAAATCGATCAAAAGAAATTCATCTCTATCGAATAAGGTTCGGAAGATTGCCGGAAAACGGCAATCTTTTTTATTGGAAACTTCCAAGAATTTTTCATTGCCTTTTTTTCGTTAAAAGATGTGTTTAAAATGAAGAACATCTCTATAATTTTTAAGATCGCAGAATCAAAAAAAGCCACTGGAGGGTGTTGTTTAATAAGCCTTTTAACTATGGTATATTCAAAAGGCTATACCTTAAAATTCTTTTGCACTAATTGTTCAAAGGGGATATGATTTCTACGACTTGTGCTTATCGTTTGCCATTCATTTTTTCGCGGGTAGTTCCGTCCGAAGAATTTTTATTTTCCGGTTAAGTCGTTCAGTTTTCTGTTCGTCAGTTACTATCAATTTATTTGAACCTCACAGGTTTTCACGTTTTAGCGCAAAAGTAAAGATGTATTTTTACTCCGCAATTGAAACACAATATGACCGCCATCATTTTCTCCCTTTTTGCTTTGCCTAAATTTTTTTATTCATTGAACCATAATGGGTTTGTTTCTAAACAATCAAGGAACTTACTTTAAAATATTTAATATGGCGTTCACTTTAGGTAATTACTTCTTTCTTGATTCATCTAATCTTTTGAATAAATGCGAAAGCAAACTCAACATGTCTAAACAATCTTTTTCCGTGAACAATTTGGAATCTCTTAAATCTGCTATTTCTTCATGACTTACAACATTTCTGCCACCACAAACGACTCCCATTGATAAAAATTTTTGCCCTTCTTCAATATTATCAAGTGTCGTTTTCTCAAACGGTTGACCATTAGGACGAGTTTTAAAATTGGCGGTCGTTTCCAGTATTTTCTCTTTTCCAAAAGAATTAGACATGATGTCTCGATCTTCCACACTTACCACACCAGATTTTTCTTTAACCGCATTTTTATATCTTTTCATCGCTTCTTGAAAGGCTCCATAGTAATTTTCCGATTTATAATAAGTTCCGGCGGAATCTTGAACTTGCTCGTGTAAAAGTCGATAATGATAATATGTGTATGGAGGAACCAAATCATAAACTGTATGTACAACAGTGGAAAAATCCGTATCGTCAATTTCAGGTTTATCTGCAATTTTGTCAATAATACTCGCCAATTTCGGGCGAATTGAATCAGGAACCTTCTCGTACCATGCCGAAATATTTATTCCCGTTTTTCGCGTATTATTATCTTCCTTTGCCTTTTTTCTTTTGCCGCTCCAATCTTTAACTAAAAAACGGACAATAATTTGTAAATAAGTTTGTAATTCTTCCGCTTCCGGCAGATCCCAACTGATAGATTGCCTATCAGTAGATATTAAATCTTTATCGAATTCATCAAGATAGTCAGCATCTATCCAACCGGAAATATACGAAAATGTGTGCCCCGCTTCAGATATTCCAAAAAATCCCGGCACGTTTGCAAGACGACCATTTACATATAACGTGATTCCTCTTAAATCTTGTTTCATCGGCTTCTTTGACGAAATTATTACGCCTTTTAATTCGTTTTTGTATTTATAATCCGCTTTTAATTTAGACACAATATCTTGAATGTCCCATTTAAACTCTTTTTCAATTCCAGAATATTTCATTTCTCGTGTTAACACGATATACTCTCCATTGTTTTTTGATATTTTAATTTTGAAATTCGAATCATAACAATTAAAAAGTTTTGACAATGTGATAGCGGTTGAATTTAAATCAAAATCGGTTATCCTTGACAAGTTAGACAATATTATCTTTGTACCTTTTCCTTCAATATCATCTTTGTTAATCTTTTTTTCTGCAGGATGATATATACCGGAGGGTTCATTAAGGATACTGTCCCAATCAAGAGTAAATACAGTCCTTTGAGTCTCACCCGACTTCGTGGTCTCAATCGTAATAGTTTTTCCTATACCAAAAAGAGAAAGTTTCCCTAATCCCTTTTTTCCTGTAATTTTTCTTCCTTTAGAATTTATTCTGCTTTCATCTGTATCTCTACGCTTTCTTCCAATTACTAAAAAATTATCCCGTACTTCTTCATACGACATACCATCGCCATCGTCGCTTATAACTATCCTTTTATTTTCAGAATCATTGTCGTAAAGATTTATAACAGCATTAGATGCGCCTGCATCATAAGCATTTGCCACCAACTCGGCCAAGGCATATGGCAATTGAGAATACATCTTTATTCCCAAATGCTCAATGGTTCGCGGATCAAATTTTAATTGAAGTTTTTCTTCACTTGTACTCATAAACTACCTCATATCGTTAATATGTCTGTTAATACTTTCGCCGATTATTTTTCCTAATCTAACGGGCACAGCGTTCCCTATATGTCTTGCAACATCGCGCATACTATAATTTTTTACTTCGGGGGAGAAGAAAGCATAATCTTCAGGAAAAGTTTGCAATAGTGCTCCTTCGCGAAGAGATAATGCACGATTCTGTTCCGGATGTCCATAACGACCTGTGCCATAACAGAAGAATTGTGTCGTTATTGTCGGTCCGATTTTGTCCCATGACATACGTCCATAAACAGAAGTGTACGTCCGCCCCGTATCTCGTTTATGACATTTACACCTCAATTCTTCCGGCCAATCTTTCCAAGTGCCGCCAGGCACGGACTCTCGAATTCTACGTAAATTTATAGGTGCAAGACTTGCAGCCCTATGAAGTTGATCAGTCAAACAAATTTCTCCTGCGGTAATTGGCGGTAAATTTTCTATAAATGATCGGATTGTAACATCCTTACGTTTATGCGTTGGGGGCAGCAAATGAATTTCTCCATATTTAGATGCCAATAAAATAAATCTGTGTCTATTTTGGGGGATTCCATAATCTGGGCAATATACAACTTGCCCGCCGTCAGTGAAATAACCTTCGTCCTGTAATGTTTTTATAAATTCACTAAAAACGCCTGATTTTCGTATTTCAGGAACGTTTTCCATTGAAACTATCGAAGGGGAAACACCTTTAATTAAACGCCCAAATTCGCTTAATAAATCATATTTTCCATCAAATTCGCGCGAAGACAACCTAAATCTCTTATAACTCATTGTAGAAAATGGTTGACAAGGAGCGCAGCCAACCAATATTTTTTCCGCACATTCGCTATAACAATTATTAATATCATTAGGTTCGACTTCGCGGATGTTTTTACATATAAAAACAGTATTGTTATTATGAGAATAAGCATACTCACAGGTTTTATCAATATCAAAGCCTGCGATCACGTTAAAACCGGCCTGTCTCATTCCACAGGTAAGTCCTCCGACCCCACAAAACAAATCTACAACTTCAAAATTCATATTCTATTCTCCAATTCAATTTTATATCGGCGCTTTTATAGTTTTTTTTATACGGTTTAATTGGTTTCTGTAATTTTTCTTTTTCAATTCGCATTCCCAAATTCGAATTACAGTCCAACCTCGCGATTCAAACAATGCAGTTATTTCACAGTCATGAAGCATATTGCGTTCTCGTTTTTTTTGCCAAAAATCCGCATTCTCGGTTGGACGAGTATTTCTGCAATCGTGACCGTGCCAAAAGCATCCATCAACAAAAATAGCGACTTTATTTTCAAGAAAAACAAAGTCAGGATGGCCTTTGACTTTATATCCTCTTCGCCACCCGTGTATATTATTTTCTTTAAAATACTTAATAAGTTTTAGTTCGGTTGATTTGTTTCCTTTCGACCGAATTTTACGCATAATAGACGTTCTTTTTTCAGATGAAAATATATCTGTCATAATGCTTAACTATTTGCGGCGAACTTTTCAAGAGTCATACTGGATATAAGTCCGCTAATATCCGTTCCTAGATTATTTACGATTATATTGTCGAAGTCTGCATAATCAATATCCCTAACTTCATGAAAAATATTATTGTAGAGATATTCAGCGAAAGTATTCGCTAAAACTATAACAATAGGCGTTCCTTTTATGTCTCTTTTGGTAGCCGGCACATATCGCGAAGTAATAACTATCGTATATTCTCCACTAATTTCCTCTCTTTGTTCTCTCAGCCTTCCTGCATTTATGCCGAGAAGTTTATTTGCGGTCGATTTAGACTCAACTGCAAATTTCTTTTTCTTTGTGACATATAAGCATTCTATATCGGTATGAGCCGCTCCGCCACGTTTAATTGCTTTGACATTATAAAACATATTAAATCCTTCAGTTAATACGTCTTCAAACAAGTAAGCGGTTTCATTTTCCGGATTATTTGAATATTGTTCTATGAGTTTAGGTAATTCAAGCAACTTGCCTAAATCATCCGGTTCTCCAATTTCGCGCAACAATACTTGCGGATAAAAATTATATATTTCCTTTATGCAATCAATTGTTAATCTTTCAGGGTCATTAAGATTAACAGGTTGTGCATAACAAGAATATAATGCAAGCATCACATTTATGAAAGGAATACATTCTTCTTTTAGTGTAATATAACCTTTTGTCGCATATCTTCCGGTTGGCAAACTTTTGCTTGTGGGTTTTGATGGGTGATAAAGTTTGCAAAGCGTTTTACCTTCGACTTTATTGATTATTCCTATTTGGGCTAATAATGTTTGAGTATAATACTCCCACTCGTAAACGGTATTCACGTAAGTATGTTCGTCCGACTGTAATTTGCTTATAATACTTCCATCATTTGATTTACGAATAGACAAAATTTCATTTACAATCTGTTCGTAGGTTTCAGGTACAACTTTTTTTACAAATGGAAGAACAATTTCCTCTTCATAATTATAAAGTTTGCCTTCTAATCTTGAATCCATCAACAATTGGAAAATAAGTCTAAACGGAAATAATTGAAATTGATGACTTGTTCCGTTTGCAGGATGTTGAAACTGTATGGCAAACATCATTGCGATAAAAATCTTTCGAAGTTTATCTTCTTCGGTAATATATTTCAAAAATAAATTTCCTAATGGGCTAAAAATAAATTTTTTATTACCGTTTGATTTGTCTTCATATCCAAACATCCAAAATTCAAGCGTATTTATCCTATGATTAATGGAATCTAACGGTCGATCTTTTGAATTCCTCGCACTGTATAATTCTAAAGCGGCAAGCCGATCTTGCATTTTATGACGTTCCGATTCAGAAATATTCGTTTTGCAATTATTTTTCACATCCAAGGCAACCGCTTTAATCATCTCATAGTTACACGTATGTTTATAAATAATCCATTTTTCACGCTCTACATTAACAGACACTTTTATTTCCTCCCAATTTTATTTACAACTTCAAATAGCAATTTAGGCGGGATCGCTTCTCCAATCACCGTTCTTATAAACGTATCGGTAGAATCTTTCGGAAAACTAATATCTTCTGGAATTGATGAAACAATGAATGTTTCAAGCAACGTCAATACTCTCGCATCAGAATAAGTTCCGTCAGGTAGCAATCTTCCTGGGTGAACATTATTATGTGAACTCATACTCCCGCTAAATGTCGTTCTTGTCGGACATGGTTCATTCCAATTCATTCTTTTAAACGTATTATGAAACCCCTTGATTCTCGTCCCATCTTCTTTCTTTGGATAAAAGATATCATTTTTTAACGCACTTCTTCCCGTAGGCGTATGCTTTAATGCAATTACAGTTCTCTCGTTTTGCGGTTTTGCAAAATGCCATGGAATACCGGAATCCTGACCCGCTTCAAGAGAAGGCAAAGAACCTATTGCTTTTTTAAGTGGTATTTCTGATTGTGGAGTAGGCCACCCCCAAATTAGCCCTTTCCTGTACATTTTGACTATCGCTCTCGGACGAGATTGACATACGCCGTAATCCTTTGCGTTTAAGATTCGTGCTTCAAAGAAATATTTATTTGAATACTTCTTTTCTAAAATCTGCTCAAGTTTCAAATATTCTCCACCATAAGGAAAATACATATTGAGAAAAGTAGGGACATTTTCAATTAAAATATAATCAAAGTCACACTCATCAATGATTTCCAATGCTCTTAATATAAGAAAATTTCGTTTATCTTTTTCATAATTCGCTTGATTCTTATTCTTGCCCAAACTGCTTAGCCCTTGACAAGGGGGAGTAGCAAACAACATTTTGACATTATTTTTTTTTACAATATCAATCATATGTTCTTTTGTATTATCATCCATAATATCACCGCAATACATTTCAGCATTCGGATAAAAATATTGATAACACTTCGCCCGCTTAGAAAGTAATTCGTTTCCGGCAATAATATCTACATTTGTATTATGTAATAACAATTCTCCGATACCGGCGCTTGAAAACAAAGAGATTGCTTTTATTCTTTTATTTTCATCCATGTCATAGTTCTCAAAAACGATACCGCTAACGATACTTTTGAGCATAAGCGGAGGGATAGATTCGCCAATGCATTGACGAATTAGTAACTCGGGTGTGTTAGAAGGGATACTCCAGTCCATAGGAAGCGAGTCCAGAATCATTAACTCCAAAGGCGTAAGAACCCGAGCATCGGAATATGTGCCATCGGAAAGCAAACGACCAGGATGAACATTGCGTTGAGATGCTATACAATCGTTGCGAATCGTAATCGTTGGCGCAGGCATATCCCATCTGATACGTCTATAAGACGAATGATATCCTTTAATAGGTGTACCATCCTTTTTTTGTGGAAAATATACCGAATTTTCAAAAGCCGTATGACCTGTAGGCGTATGTTTCATCCATAAAATGTTTTCCGCAGTATGATGGCGCGCATAATGCCATTTAATATTGGATTTTTCTCCGGCTTCAAGAGATGGAAGATTTCCAATTGCTTCTTGAACCGTAACTTTATGATCTTGTTTTTGTGGCCAATTCCAAACTGTGCCTTTTTTGTGCATTTTTATTATTGCGCGCAATCTTACTTGCGGAACACCATAATCAGACGAATCAACTATTTTACTATCAATATCATATTCGCTTCCAAACTCTAAATTCAGTATGTCTAATATCAAATGTGGTTTTGATTTATACTTAAGTTGGATTTTTAAGAGCGTTGGCACATTTTCAATTAAAACGTATGTAGGTCTTGTTCTAAAGATAGCCTTGACCACATAAGTTATTAAATAATTACGCGAGTCCGCTTCCAATGAA
Source organism: Bacilli bacterium (assembly GCA_048359995.1). Taxonomy (GTDB): domain Bacteria; phylum Bacillota_I; class Bacilli_A; order RFN20; family CAG-449; genus UBA3210. The sequence continues at coordinate 73,227 of DBGCPK010000008.1, forward strand.
AGACTGCTCCGGTTTTTACCCGCAACACTCATTCCTTGACATGGAGGAGAAGCCAAAAGAAAATCCAATGGTTTTGGCGACGAATTTATAATATTTTCAAAAACTATTTGATTTGTAATATCTCCGCAAATTACATTCGTTTCTGGAAAAATAGATTTGTATAAATCGGCTCTTTGTTTAATCAATTCGTTAGCGACCATAATATCAATTCCAACATCCTTAAAATAAGTTTCACCAATACCTGCACCGGCAAACAACGAAATACCCTTTAATCTTTTGTTATTCATAAATAATATCCATTACCTCTCCAATATTGCAACGTAGTGTCAAACAAATTTTTATCATCACATCCATTGAAACAGGCTCGTTATTGTTTAATTTAGTTAATGTCGTAGACCCAATTCCCGTCAACTCTTTCAAGACTCTTTTTTTCATTCCTAAATCAATTAGTTTTTTCCATAATTTGGAATACGACACCATAGCAATCTAACCTCATTTTTATTTATTGTAATGTAAATTCGCCGATATTTCAAGTGTTATTAACGATACTTCAAACAATAAAACCGAAATATCGGCACGTTTATTCAGCATTAAAAAATGCTCAATGGAAAGTAGTGCATTTACCAACAAAACCGATCATATTTTATTGCTTGTTCATTTTCTTTACAAACGAAATGGCAGACCTTTAACTAAAGCCCTGCCATTTGATTAACTCTTTTTTAGCGTACTTTTATCAATCTTTTGTTTTAATCGTGAAATTTTTTGAGACGATTCCAGCGATCCTCGGCGTATTTCTGCGATTTCGTCAGCAACTCTTCGCAATGATCCGGATTGACTTTCGGCAGTTGCGAGTAGCGCGTTTCGCTCATCAGGAAATCGCGGAATTTGCTGAAATCCGGTTCCGGGCAATCGATTTGCAACGGGTCTTTGCCCTCGGCTTTCAATCTCGGATCGTAACGGAAGATCGGGAAATATCCGCATTCAACCGCGCGTTTCTCCGTCAATTGCGCATTCGAGAGCCCGCCTTTGATACCATGGTTGGCGCAAGGAGAGTAGCAAATGACCAGCGACGGACCGTCGTAACTTTCCGCTTCTTTCAAAGCTTTAATCGCCTGAACCTTATTTGCTCCCATGCTGACTTGCGCTACGTAAACGTGACCGTAAGTCATCGCCATCAAGGCGAGGAATTTCTTCGCCGATTTCTTTCCGGAAGCCGTAAATTTTGCAATCGATCCGGTGTGAGACGATTTGGACGATTGTCCGCCCGTATTGGAATAAACCTCGGTGTCGAGAACCATCACATTGACGTCTTCTTCGTTGGCGAGAACGTGGTCGAGTCCCCCGTAACCGATATCGTACGCCCAACCGTCGCCGCCGACGATCCATACCGATTTATCGAGGAGATCTCCTTCATAAGGAAGAATCTTCTTGATTCCTTCGGAACGGCTCGCATGAACCAGTTCGATCAAGCGATCTTTAATCGCCCGAACGTGTTCGCGATTCTTGATGTTTGCGATGTAATCGTCGATAACTTGCTGCAATTCTTCTTCGCATTCCGCCTTGTTTTCTTCGAGAATACGGACGATTTCCGCTAATTTGTAATTCGTAGCCACCCTCATGCCGTAACCATATTCGGCATTGTCTTCAAACAGGGAGTTTGCCCAAGCGATTCCCTCGCCGTTTTTATCCGTGCAGAACGGAGTCAGAGGCGTAGAGCCGTTGTAGATGGAAGAACACCCCGTTGCGTTGGCGATCAGCATATCTTTTCCGAAAAGTTGAGAAGCCAGACGATAGTACGGCGTTTCTCCGCAACCGGCGCAAGCACCGGAAATTTCCACGTACGGCATCAACAGCGAAGCGCCCTTGACGGTAGTAACCGGAGCTACGTTGCTCTTGTATTCGACATGCTTGTAAAGGTAGTCCGCCGCCGGTTCCTGAACTTCATACTGCGATTTGGCTTCGACCATCTCCAAAGCCTTTTTCGTTACCAAATTGCCATTTTCGTCCTTGACTTTTTTGCCCGGACATTCGACGACGCAAAGCGAGCAGCCGACGCAATTCCGCGGAGTCACCTGAATCCGGAATTTCATTCCTTTGACGGCAGGTCCGCCCATCGCATCGAGAACGTCGCCCTTTACGTTTTCCGGCATTCCTGATACTTCGGCTTCGTTGAGAAGGAACGGTCGAATCGTCGCATGAGGACAGACGAACGCGCATTGCCCGCATTGAATGCAGTTTTCTTTGATCCAATGAGGTACGCGGTCGGCAATGGATCGTTTTTCCTTGAAAGTGACGTCATTTCTCATCGTTCCGGTTAAAAGTTCGTATTCGGTGAATTTGCTGACCGGAAGATCGTATCCGTCCAAAGATCCGATCACATTGACATAGGAATCGAAGTATTCATCGCCGGTCGTCGCATAAACCTTATTGCCCGGAAGCGAAGCCCATTCTTCTTTGACCTTGATTTCGATAAGGCCTTCCGCGCCGGCGTCGATCGCTTTCCAGTTCATCATGACGATATCGTCGCCCTTTTTCGCGTAGGATTTTTTCGCGAATTTCTTCATCCAGTCCTGCGCTTCGCGATACGGCATGATGTTTTGATTCAAATAGAAGAAAGACGCTTGAAGAATCGTGTTGGTTCTTCTTCCCAAGCCGATTTCTCCGGCGATTTTATTCGCGTCGATAATATAGAATTTCGCGTGTTTTTCCGCTAATTGCTTTTTCACGCGATTCGGCAGGCGGCTTTCGAGTTCATCTGCCGGAATGTCGGTATTCAAAAGGAATGTACCGCCGTTTTTCAGGCATTTGAGCATATCGAATTTATAAATGTAGGAATCCAGAGAACAGGAAAGGAAATCCGCGTTTTCGATGTAATAAGTCGAGCGGATCGGCTCTTTACCGAACCTCAGATGAGAACGGGTAACTCCTCCGGCTTTTCTGGAATCGTAAGCGAAATACGCCTGCGCATACTGATGCGTGGCATCGCCGATGATCTTGATCGAGGATTTATTCGCGGAAACCGTACCGTCCGACCCCAACCCGTAAAACAGGCAAGAGGTGTAATTGCCGTCGACGTGGAAAGTATCGTCGACAGGAATCGAGAGGTGCGTGACATCGTCGTGAATTCCTACGGTGAATCCGTGCCACGAATGCTCGGCGTCGAGGAAATCAAAGACCGCTTTGATATGCTTCGGCTGGGTATCCTTGCTGGAAAGCCCGTAGCGGCCTCCGAGAACGAGATCGACCGCGCGGTGAGTCTGCTCCAAAGCGGAGACGACATCCAAATATAGCGGTTCGCCGGTCGCGCCCATTTCTTTGGTGCGATCCAAAACCGCGATCTTTTTGACCGAATCCGGCAGTACCGAAACCAAATGTTTTGCCGAGAACGGACGATAGAGATGCACTTTCACAAGACCCACTTTTTCGCCTTTGGCGTTTAACGCGTCGACGACTTCTTCGGCGCATTCGGTGACCGATCCCATCGCGATGATGACCTTAGTCGCGTCGGTTGCGCCGTAATAGACAAACGGCGCGTATGTTCTGCCCGTCAATTCGCTCGCCGCTTTGAAATACTCGTCGGCAATGTCGATGACTTTGGCATAATGCGCATTCTGCGCTTCTCTTCCCTGAAAGTATATGTCGTCGTTTTCCGCACCGCCGCGCGTTACCGGATGGGTATGCGGATTCAAAGCGTGATCGCGGAAATTCTTCAGCGCTTCCCGATCGATCAGTTCGTTCCACGCTTCGTTATCGATAAATTCAACGTTTTGAATTTCATGAGAAGTCCGGAAACCATCGAAGAAATGGATCACCGGCGTCTGCGATTTAATCGCGATCAAATGCGCGACGGGCGCCAAATCGGCACATTCTTGCACCGAATGCGCGCACATCATCGTCGCACCGGTCTGACGACAAGCGTAAATATCCTGATGATCGCCGAAAATCGACAGCGAACGGGTAGCCAAACTTCTCGCCGAAACGTGCAGAACCGCCGGGAGGCATTCGCCCACCCACTTGTAAATATTCGGAATCATCAAAAGCAATCCCTGAGATGCGGTATACGTGCTGGCCAAAGAACCGGCTTGCAAAGCGCCGTGAACCGTACCCGAAGCCCCCGCTTCCGACTGCATTTCGACAACCTTGACCTGACTGCCGAAACAATTCTTTTTGCCCTCGCAGGAATATTGTTCCACCAATTCCGCCATCGTGGAAGACGGAGTAATCGGATAAATACTCGCTACTTCGGTAAAATTATAGGAAGCCAACGCGGTCGCAGTATTACCGTCAACAGAGAGAAATGTTTTTTTAACCTCTTTCATAGTTTTTTTATTTTCCTCCTTAAAAACCATTTTTTATTATATACCAATCGATTTCAAATAAAAATATCAAATTCCGGATAATCGAAAAAAAACGAAGCAAAATAGCATAAATCCGATTCCCGTCCGAACGATTGAAAATAGTCTCTCCTCGTCGAAATCGCAAAACGGAAACGTCGATCGAAATCTATTTGAGAGATCGGATATACTCCTCGACTTGATCCCGAAGATCGGATCGATCCAAAGCAAAGTCGATGGTGGCTTTAACGAATCCGAATTTGTCGCCGACGTCGTAACGCGTGCCTTCGAAATCGTAAGCGTAGACTTTCTGGCTATCCAAAAGTTTTTTGATCGCGTCGGTCAATTGAATCTCTCCGCCTTTTCCGGCTTCCTGACGATCCAAAATGTCGAAAATTTCCGGTGTCAGCACATATCTTCCCAAAACCGCGAAACGCGACGGAGCCTCCTCTTTCTTCGGTTTTTCGACAAAATCGCAGATTTCCACCAAGCGCGCATTCAGTTTCTTAACCGGCTTGACCACGCCGTATTTATGCACCGCTTCGGGGCTGACGCTTTGTACGCCCAAAACGCTGTATCCCGTCCGATCGTAAACGTCGATCAACTGTTTCAACGCGGGAATGCCTTTTTCCGACCGGTTGACGACCACATCGTCGCCGAGAAGGATTGCAAAAGGCTCGTTGCCGACGAATTCTCTGCCCAAACCGATCGCGTGTCCCAACCCTTTCGGATCCAACTGTTTCACATAAGAGATCTTCGCCATCGTTCCGATTCGATGAATCAAAGCGCATTCCTCGCCTTTTCCCGTTTCCGTAAGTTTATCTTCCAACCTTCGGTCGACGCTGAAATGGCAGTGAATCGATTCTTTATACGGATTGTCGATGATTAAAATCTCTTCGATTCCCGAATCCAACGCTTCCTGAACGATATATTGAATTGTCGGAATATCGACTATCGGAAGCATTTCTTTCGGAATCGCCTTTGTCGCCGGTAAAAAACGAGTCCCCAGACCCGCAGCCGGTATAATTGCTTTTTTTACTTTTTTCAGATTCATTTCTTTTCTCCTAATCTATTTTTTATTATATCATCGGCGGAATAAAATGCAATCCGTCAAAACGGACAAGGAGCAAAACTTCGGAACAACGTTTTCCACCCTTAACGATGCGAAAAGGTAAAATCCTCTTTCGTCCGAAGGCGAAAGAACTCAAAAAAAATATCATATTGATTTCTCTTTTTGAATTCAGTAAAATAGAATAGACGGGAGGGATTTACTATGAAAATTCTATCGGGAAAAGTGAACAACAAAGTCGGACTGACCAGCCGTATTTCCGCCGAGTTAGTCGCCGAAGCCAATCGCGCCGTCAAATGCAATCTGCTTTTAATCTGCAACGGGAATACCGCCGATTTAAAATCCATTATGAATATGATGTCCTTAGTCATCCGCGATCAAGACGAATTCACCATTCAAATCGAAGGGGAGGACGAAGCGCTGGTAGAAGAAAAATTTCTTCGCCTGTTAGGTCGTTTAAAATTATTGAAATCCGAAGACTAACGGATGTCCGCCGCCTCTACGGCGGTTTTTTTATCTTCCGTCTTCTGTTTCTTTTTGACCCTGCATATCTTTAAACGGTGATAAAATGCGTTGCGAAATCGAAATCGATTTAAAGAGGCTGGAAGAGAACTACGTCGCCATCGAAAACTATATCCGAAAACCGCTGATCGCCGTAGTCAAATCCAACGCTTACGGTCATGGTCTGATTCCGATCGTTTCGGCGATGAATCGTCTCGGAGTCCATTCCTTTTTGGTGGCCACGATGGAAGAGGCGATATTGTTGCGAAAACAATTTCAGAACATCTCAATTCTTCTTTTGGAACCCTGCGACGATTTTCGGACGATGTTTTCCTTGAAAATCACTCCTTGCGTCAATTCTTTCTCTTATCTGAAACAACTCATCGAAACGAATTTGCCTTTTCCGATTCACCTGAAATTGGAAACCGGACTGAATCGCTTGGGAATTTACCTTTCACAGGAAAAGGAATGCCTGCAACTCATCGAAAAATCAAGACTGTCGGTCCGCGGAGTGTACACGCACATCGCTTCCGAAAAAAGTTATCAAAGCCAAATGTATCTTTTTAAGAAAATGTTGGCTCCTTTTTCGGAAATCGAGAATCTTCAAATTCACGTCGGTTCATCGAATTATCTGATTCCGGACGGCGTTTCCACCCATTACCGCGTCGGTCTGGCCTTGTACGGATTGATGAAGCATCGTGAAATTCCCCTGAAACCGATTCTTTCCCTCAAAGCGCCGGTTTACCGCGTAAAAAAGGTGATAAAAGGGGAAGAAATCGGCTATCACAATTTCGGAATCGTCAAGGAAGACGGTTACCTGTGTACGATTCCTTTAGGTTACGCGGACGGTTGGATCAAAGAGAGAAAAACCATCGGTTTTCACGATGCTTACCTCAGTCAGATCGGCGAAACCTGTATGGATCTGATGATGCTGTTTTCCAAAAAATACATCGAAGAAAATCGGAAAATCGAATTGATCTCCGACAACGTCGACATCTTCGATCTTGCCGATTTTTACGGCGAATCGATCTATCAAATCGTCACTTTGCTTTCTCCGAGAATAAAAAGGACTTATCTGTCGAGCGAACGATAAATCCTTATTCTGCGCCGCGCCCCTTCAAAACCGCGGGAATCGTCAGCAAGATCAGTTTTAAATCGAATCCCAACGATCTCTTTTCGAAATATTCCATATCCATTTTCTGCCTTTGTCCCGTGCTGTACGTCACGTTGCTTCTCCCGTAAACCTGCCAATATCCGGTTAGGCCGGGGCGAGTCGAAGTCAGAAGTTGAATCTCTTCAATCGAATAGTTTCCGTATTCTTTCGTCGTAATCGGACGAGGTCCGACAAAAGCCAATTGACCGAAAAGAATGTTGAACAACTGCGGCAATTCGTCGATGGAAGTTTTTCGCATGAAATTGCCGATGCGAGTGATGCGGGGATCGTTTTCTACTTTTCGCTCTTTTTGCCACATTTCCATCTGTTCTCGGTTCAAATACTTCTGAGGGTTTGTTTCCGCGTCGCTGTACATCGAACGGAATTTGTAAACTTTGATATGCTTCCCGTTTTTGCCGATGCGGATATCTTTGAACAGCACCGGTCCCTTCGAAGTGCATTTGACCAAAATCGCAAAAAGAACGATAGTCGGAGATGAGACGATAATCAGCAAAAAAGAAAAAACGACGGCAAAAAAGCGTTTGAAGAAAAAATAACCCTTGCTCTTTCGGTTTTTCATTTTCGTAATATAGTTTTTGGACAAAACCTGTATTTCAATCGTCGATAAATCTTCCATTTATACCTCCCGTACTCGAACTTTCCGGCAGTCCAATTTTATTATTCCGCTTCCGGAGCGCTTCTCATACCAAATCATTATAATAAATAAGACAATCAAAACCCCTAAAAGTTTTAAAAAAAATCACATACTATATAAATTTTCGTTATTGCGATCGATTTTATACATTTTTTTCAGATAATCGTATCCTTCTTTCAGATTCGGTTTCCGCATAGTAAGGTTATGGCAATCACTGCCGATGAAATCGCAATAGCCCGCTTTAATCATCGACTTTGTCAGTTTTCGAATTCGCTTTCCGTTGTGTCCGAGAAAAGAATCGGCATTCAACTGAAAACGGCAGCCGACCGCTCTCAGGCGATCCATCAACTCCATCGTCATATAGAGATATCTTTCCGGATGGGCCAGAATGACGGGATATCCGGAAGAAATCAAGTTGTAAACCGAATTCTCGATGTCGCAGTCGTCTTCTTTCATATTGAATTCAACCAAATAAAAGCGACTCTCTCCCAGTTTCAAAAAACGGTTTTCGCGGAAATATTTCAGAAAATCCGTTTCCGAAAACAAGATTTCCTCACCGAGGCTGAGTTTAATCGGTAGATCGCCGACCTTATGTCGAAATTCTTTGAATCTCCGCAATATGTCCTCTTTATCGACGCACTTGCAATTCCGCGAGAAAGAATGAGGCGTCAAAATGACTTCGTTCACTCCTTGTTCAATTTCGTCGTTCAGCATCTGCAAGGACATTTCGTCCGAAGAAGAACCGTCGTCGAAATTCGGCAGAATGTGCGTGTGTATGTCGATCATCTTCCTGCCCGATTACTTCCCGTATCCGTTTTGATAATAGTAATATCGGTCTCTTTTTTTGACCGGAACTTTGTTGATGACCGAGCCGACGACATTCAATCCGTTGGCGCGGATGATCTTCATCGCATCCTTGACTTCGTTCTTCTTGGAAGTCTTGACGGAAGCCACGAAAATGAATGCGTCGACGAATTTCGAAACGATTATCGGATCAGGGAAAAGCAGAATCGGCGTACAATCGATAAAAATGTAATCGTACTCCTCTCTGAGTTCTTTCAAGAAATCGTCGAGTTTCTGCGATTCGAGTACCTTCGTCGGGAACGGCGTCCGGGTTCCTCTCGTGATCACGTCGAGATTTTCCCTGACTCCCCGAACCACAACTTCTTCTTTGGTTGCTTTATCCACCAGATAATCGACGATTCCCTTATCGTTTGGAATTCCGAAATAACGATGAACCACCGACGCGCGAAGGTCGAGATCGACGATCAAGACTTTAAAGCCCTTCAAGGCGTACACGTTGGCCAAATTGATTAAGACAGTCGTCTTCCCTTCGTTTGCCGATGCGGACGCGCAGGAGATGACCTTGTACTTCTCATCGACCGAAGCGAAATCTAGATTGACCTGAATTCTTTGAAACGCTTCCGACATGACTGATGCCGTATCGTCGTAGATCAGGCATTTTTTTACGTCTTTTGTTCTTGATTTCATAGACTTATTTCCTTTCTCCTTCCGACGAATTCTCCGCATAATAAGGGATTGTTCCGATAATATTCAATTGAGAGACTTCTTCCAAATCTTTCTTGCTGTTGATATTCTGCGAAGTCAGCTCCGCGATCAGCGCGTACGCCAGTCCGACGACAATTCCCATCGCCGTCGCCACGAGAAGCACTTTTGATTTCGACGTCGAAGTCGAGTAAACGCTGTAATCGCTGACCTGATCTAAGATCGAGATCGTGAAAGAATTGAAGACGTTTTTCTCTCCGCCTTCCTCTGTTTCGGTCAAATCTTCCAATACGCTCAACGTCGCGTTGAGCATCGGAACGACCAAACTCCGATCTTCCGAACTATACCGCACTTTGAATTGCAGCGATTGAAGATTGCTGTCATACGTCGCTTTGATCGAATTTCCGATTCGACCGTAACTCGGCACGATGATCGGGTTTTCGGAAGTCAAATTGTTCTCTTCCGCTTTTTGTTTGATCAGATTCCAAATGTTGACGTCTCCGTTCAGCGCGTCGCAAAACGTTTTTGGAGCCAAACGACCGTAGTTGACATCGGCCGTAGACGAATTGCTTCCGTTGTAAAATACGTAAATGCTACTGCTTGCGCTGTATGTCGTCGAACTGAACAGAGCCAGATAGCCGATGCCGGCCAGAATTCCGACGAAAGTGCAAATTAAAATTCCGATTAACCTTCTTTTCAACATACGGAATATGTCGAGTAAGGTTAATCCGTTTTCCTGAATTTCTTCTTCCATAATTACCTCATTCATCGAGTTTACAATATATTATTGTAACCTCCGTTAAAAAAAGTATAGACAATTCCATAAGATAAATCAACACTTAATATTCCGCAAAAAGGATAATTTTCATCAAAAAAGCACTATTTGAGCAAAAAAAAATCCAATTATCTTTAAAATGAACCTTTTCGAAAGTATAATGGAATTATCAAAGGGACGAATGCAAAATGGAAAAGACACTTTCAGTTACGGAAAAACTCGACTATCTCCGCCTCGAACAAGGTCTTTCTTTGGAATTTATCGCTAAAAAGTCGCGGATTTCCTTAGAGGAAATCACCGCTATCTTTTCCGGAAAGCATACTCCCATGCCTTCTGTTTTAAGCAAACTCTGCAATGTACTCGATACCTGCTGTTACGATCTTTTCGACAAAAATTTCGGTAAAATACCCGTCTATCTATCCAAAGAGGAAAACGATTTGATCGTTCGATATCGTCAATTGGACTCCGCGAAGAAAGTAAAAATCATCGATCTAATCAAAAACGGCGAGAACAAATAAAAAGTTTATTTAACAATATAATTCCCGCGCTTTTGTATAATTAACCTTTTTCCTCCAAAGCCTTATTGTATTCGAAAAAATAAAGAGGGTTTATTGCCTTAAACCCTCTTACGCGACAATATGAATTTCCGGACTTAATCTCTCCGATATAGATCTCTCGTGTAAACTTTTTCTTGCACATCATCTAAGCAAGAATCATATCGGTTGGCGAGAATCGCTTCGCTCTTCGCCTTGAATTCATTCAAATCGTTCACTACCATTGACCCGAAAAACTTTTCTCCGTTTTCTAGAGTCGGCTCGTAAATAATCACGGTTGCTCCTTTTGCTTTAATGCGCTTCATTACTCCTTGAATAGAACTTTGGCGAAAATTATCCGAATTGGACTTCATCGTTAACCGATAGACGCCGATGATAACTTCTTTTTCTTTCGTTTTATCCCAGGAACTGTTGGCCCCATAAGCACCCGCGATTTCTAAGACGCGGTCTGCGATAAAATCCTTTCTTGTTCTATTAGACTCTACGATGGCCTCGATCAAGTTCTCCGGAACGTCTTTGTAATTGGCTAGCAATTGTTTCGTATCTTTCGGAAGACAGTACCCACCATAGCCGAACGAAGGATTGTTATAATGCTTTCCGATTCTCGGATCGAGGCATACGCCGTCGATGATTGATTTGGTATCCAGCCCCTTGCTTTCGGCATAAGTATCGAGTTCATTGAAATAGGAAACGCGAAGCGCCAGATACGTATTGGCAAAAAGTTTTACCGCTTCCGCTTCTGTAATCCCCATAAAAAGCGTATCAATCGGGTTTTTAACGGCTCCTTCTTGCAACAACCCGGCAAATATTTCCGCTTTTTCTTTGGTTTCTTCATCCGTACCCACGATGATCCTCGACGGCCACAGATTATCTTCCAACGCCTTGCTTTCTCTTAAAAATTCAGGCGAAAACAAGATACGATTTGTATGATACTTTTTTCTGACGCTTTCTGTGTATCCGACGGGAATCGTGGACTTGATGATCATAACGGCAGAAGGGTTGACTTCCAAAACCAATTCAATGACCTGTTCCACACAACTGGTATCGAAAAAGTTCTTTTTGGAATCGTAATTGGTAGGCGCGGCGATCACGACAAATTCCGCATCTCTATACGCTTCTCTTCCGTCAAGCGTCGCCAATAGATCGAGTTCCTTTTCTGCGAAAAACTTTTCGATATACTCATCCTGAATAGGACTTATCCTTTGATTGACCTTCTCTACTTTCTCCGGAACAACATCCACGATTTTTACCGAATGATGCTGGGACAACAAGGTTGCGATGCTCAATCCTACATATCCCGCGCCAGCTACTGCAATTTTCATATTTACCTCCTGTTATTTTACCTTTGCTTACAAGTGAGTGAAACTATTTGGACGAATAAAAGGACTCCAAATACTTTCGTTTATCCTCGGCATTCATAGCTTTGGTGTGTAAAAACGCATCCTCATGCTTTTGACAATACTCTTCCACGTTTTCAATCACTCTAGCCGGAACGCCCACTGCGATAGAATCGTCGGGAATATCGTGGGTAACGATCGCACCACAACCAATAATGCAATTGTTACCGATTGTAACCCCCGGCATGATTATGGCGTTTGTGCCAATATGAACATTGGATCCGACACAAATTTTTCCGAACAAATCGATATCCTTGAAGTCGTCCCGCAAATACCGTAAAACCCATACTCCGCCATCGTGGGTAATGAAATTCACGCCTGCGTTCACCCGCACGTGATCTCCGATTCGGACAAGATAAGGTTCCGATCCGAAGTTTGCGCTGGCGTAAACTTCACAGAAATCACCGATAACCAATCCCTTTTGTTTCCAATATCGGATTGGATTCAACCGGCGCTTTATACTATCATAAATCTTCACGTTCTCCTCCTTTTTGCCGATAAAATTCAAAGTACCACTTTGCAAATCTTCTCAACCCTTCCCGCAGGCTTGTATTCGGTCTGAAACCAAAATCATCTTCCAGCGGTCCTGTATCCGCATAAGTTACTGGAACGTCTCCGGGTTGCATCGGAACCAATTTTTTGTGCGATTCAAAATCGTAGTCCTCCGGCAATACTTTCGCCCGAATCAATTCTTCCTGTAAGATTTGCACGAAATCCAGCAGATTTTCCGGATTGGAATTTCCGATGTTATAAATCTTGTAAGGCGGAACAGGCAATTCATCTTCGCCGTTTTTCTTTTCAGGTGCGTGTTGCATAACTCGGACAACGCCTTCGACAATATCGTCGATATAGGTGAAATCGCGTTTGCAGTGTCCATAGTTGAAAATCTCGATGTTTTTTCCTTTTACCAGTTTATCCGTGAAACCGAAATAAGCCATATCCGGGCGTCCCGCCGGTCCGTAAACCGTGAAAAAACGAAGTCCCGTAGTCGGAATGTTAAAAAGTTTGGAATACGCGTGCGCCATCAATTCATTCGACTTTTTGGTAGCCGCATAAAGCGAAACCGGATTGTCGACCTTATCTTCGGTACTATATGGTACTTTCTTGTTTGCCCCGTAGACGCTGGAAGAAGAAGCGTAAACGAGATGCTCTACTCCATGATGCCGGCACGCTTCCAAAATATGATAGAAGCCGACGAGATTAGAAGCAACATAGGAATCTGGATTCGTGATCGAATAGCGAACGCCCGCCTGCGCAGCGAGATTGACAACAACCTCAGGCGCATATGTCTTAAATATTTGTTTGATCAAACTTTGATCGGCAAGATCACCCCGAATGAAAACCCATCGATTTCCCCCGGATTGCCTTTCGATTTCCTTCAAACGCCAATGTTTGATCGACACGTCGTAATAATCGTTTAAATTATCCAATCCGACAATCCGCGTGTCTTCAAATTCTCTCAAAAGGCGCAGAACCAGATTCGCTCCGATGAATCCCGCCGCGCCGGTGACCAAAATGGTCTTTCCTTTCAATTCTACATTGTTTGTAACCATAAATCCCTCCGATTTCCTTGCCGTCTTCTTGCGCCCGTTTACTCGCTTTGAATTTTATGAAGCACTTCCGCTAATAATGTGGACGACACTCCCTCTGTGTGTGGCAAAAAAACAACATCAACGCCAATTTGTTCAAATTCTTCAATGATTTTATTATACATATCGCTATTTTTCCAATCCGACCCATGAAACAAAGCATCAAAATGGTATTTTTTCCACGCATCTACCTTATTCATACTCAATTGCGGAACCACTTGATCGACAACCTTAATCGCGGATACGATTTCAATTCTTTCTTCAAAACAAATAATCGGTTTTTTCTTTTTGTATTCCATAACCAATTGATCTGTGCTGACACCTACGATTAAATACTCGCACTGTTCTTTGGCACGCCTCAAAAGGTTTAAATGACCGATGTGAAACATATCGAAAACGCCCGTAGTATATCCTATTTTATATTTTTTTTCCATAATTTTCTCCCTTTTACTGATTTCATATCTTATTCATCAATCCTAAAATCACAGATTTTATGATGTATTCCTCTTTTTTCCTCCGGTGGCAAAACCATAAAATTCCCATAAATTTTTTCCAAAATCTTTCGATATTGGCAAGGAGCGATAACGGTCATACCATCAAATTGAATTTCCACCCCACGCCCATAGTAATCCGAAGGAAAAGTTTGGTTTTGCACGCCGTATCTACTTGTGTAATTTACTGTAAAGTTTCTCCTTTTTTTTCCGGAAACAACAAAACTGCTTACCATAACAATCCATTTGGCTGGGATTAAATCCACGATTTTGCGCTTAATGGCAGATTCAATATTATGACTTTGCTTTCTCATATACAAATTCAATAATTTCCAATATACATCATGTTTGATCTTGACAATTTTTGTCGGCTTTTTAACATAATCCAACATAAATATATCAACAAAAACGCCCTTGTGCATTTTCACTCCTACTGTCTGAGAACTTTCTAATAAAGTTCCATTCTTTCTTATTTTCGGCATCAATTGATTATAGCCCGGATCCGTGTGGGTATCTTGAAGAAAAAAGTGAGCGTCCAATTCCGATTTGCATATTTTTTTAAATCGTTTGTAGTCCCGACGATACATTGCGATATCGATGTCATCATCCCACGGAATAAACCCGCCATGCCTAACTGCGCCAAGCAGTGTACCTCCGACAATGTAATATTGGATATCGTGCGTGCGACAGATTCTATCGATTTCTTTTAAAATCAGACGCTCTTCATTCTGAAGAATCGACAATTCCTCTTCTGTCAGCAATCTCGTTTTACTTTTCTCCATGTTTCAATCTCCTTATTTTCATCGTCACGCGACATATGAGTTTTTTTACGCTCTCTTTTATATAAATAAAACTTGAATCCTTGTGCAATGCAAGGTAAAAAATGACATTCGTAATTATCGAGCACAAAATAATCTTTAAAATCAGCCATAAGAAATTGCTATCCGAAATATATTTCAAAGCAAAATAATTGATCAATAATGTTCCTGCTTCTAACAATAAAAACAGCAAATATTTTATATAAAAGGAGCGAGGCGATTTATGAAAAGAAAGTTTATAGACATAATAAGGATCGACAATAGTTGTAGTCAGTAATCTGGAAATCGGCGTAGCAATCAAAACGCCGAAAACCCCGATAAACTGGACTAAAATCAGCGACAATCCCAAATTTAAAATTACATTTAAAATCGGAAAATACCGACTATTGGAGAAATAGCCATTTGTAATTCGAAACGTATATCCTGCAGTCTGCATACCTCCGACATAAAAATTGAAACAAATGGCAAAAACGATTTCTATATTAAATGTGTATTCCGCGCCAATCCATAATTTCAAAAACGGATTAAAAAACAGCATCATTCCGATCGCAACCCACCCATAAATCCAAAAAGAAACCAATAAAAGGCTGTTAAAAATCGTTTCTTTTTTCTTTGTATCTTCCGTTGTATTCAAATCGCCTATACTAGCGGTAGTGGCATTCCCAATGATCTGCGTAAAACTCGTCACATTCGTTACTACCAAAGTATAGTTCGATAAAATCCCTACCGCTTCCAAGCCTACGAAAGACGAAATGATAATATTATCCGTCCCGCCCAAAATAGTTGTCGCAATTTTATATAAAAGCAGAGCATATACATTTTTTCCAATCGATTTATATTCTTCTTTCGATAGTTTATATTCCGTTTTTTCTTTTAAAAAACTATGCTGTTTCCCAATGCGCACATAGACAAAAAAAGAAAAAGCGCCTTCGAGAATAATATTAACTAATAGATACAGAATAAAATTATGCGTGATGAAAAGGACGATTCCCATGCAGATTTCTTTCACCGCTTTGATCACCTGATGATAAATATCGACCTTATATTGCTGCTGAATGGCAGAAAGAAACGAAGTTCTAGATGAGAAAAAATATGTGATCGATGTATTAATAAGATATAAAACAAAAAGCAAATAAATATTTAAATCCAGCGTGTAATCTTTAATCAGTTTGTCGATAAAGGGAGTAATCAGTAATCCTGCCGCGATAATAACTAATCCTATAACGCAATAACACTTATGATAAAACTTCATCAGCGCATTCACTTTATCCATTCTTTTTTCTGCTAAAGGTTTATACATTGCAAATACAATTGCATTGCCAATTCCCAATTCTGCAAACGAAAGAATCGAAAGAATATTGGTAAAGAGACCATTAATGCCCAAATACTCTTTACCTAAAATAGATATGAATATCGTGCGTACAAGAAAAGTAAGCAAAAGGTTGATCAGCTTCATCATCAAGCCAACCATCGAATTGCGTGCGACATTTTCACTGCGTGAAGCCATAGAATACTCCTTTAAACCGTGCGATCATTTCTTGCCTCTAAAAATTATACCTTTCCATTTCTTATAAATCAAATTATTTGAAAAAGATTGAAATTCACTTTTAATCTAAACAAAAGTAAGAATTTCCACTCTTTCAAAATAACATTAAAATAAATACTTCGGATTCACTCCGAACTGATTCTTTTTTTGAGCGTAGATAGCTTCCTTATACATTTTTTTCGTCTTTTCGCTCATTTTGCCAAATCTGATTCTTAACTTTATCCGCTCTTTCAAATACTGTCTGTACCGGTATTTTTTCAGCAACCACAACTGATTCCGCGTTCCGTAGAAATTCCTCCAATTGTCGACGGAGGATTGCGAAGGCAATCTCTTATGAACCAAAATCGAACGATTCACATTCAGAATCTCGGTCAATGGGTGAAACCGAAGACAATATTCCGTATCGTCGTGCCAAATGAAGAACTCGCTCTTCGGCAAACCGACTTGCCTGATTAAGGATGTTGCGACGAAAAGGCCGCAAAAACTTCCGATATCGTAAAGAAACGTATCTTTTTCGTATTCCTCAGGCGAAACGGCATCTCCCAGTATATTTTTTCGAGTTATTCTTTTTCGGTGAAAAACGGCCGGTTTCCCCTCTTCCATGACGGTTCCGGAATAAGCGAGAATGTCTGAACTCATCTTCTTTTCGATTTCACTTACGAATTCTTTCTGAATAATCGCGTCATCATCGATGATCAAGACAAAGTCGTTGTCATCCAAATCGACTGCCGACATAGCCAACGCAAATCCGCCGGCGCCTCCCAGATTCGACGGTGAACGGATCACTTTGAACCTTTTGTCGTCAATGGTTGCAAGGTAGGCCTCCGTTCCGTCCTTGCTGTCATTATCGACGATAATCACCTGATTGACAGGTTTTGACTGAGAAAGAATCGCGTTAACGCATTCCTCTAAAAGTTTAACCCTATTGCACGTGACAACGATGACTGCATAATTCATTTGTTTTTCTCCTCCTTTGTAATAAATAACCGGAAGATATCGACAACGCGAACAGCGTTCCGATGTCGCTGTATGTAATGCCGTAAATATCGGTTATCAAAACAAGCAACGTAATCGATAAACTTAGACGGGTCAAGGAAGATTTTCCTCTTTCCGGAAAGCGTTTTAAATTCAAGAGCAACGGCATTAAATAGATCGAAAGTCCGATCAATCCCGTTGACGCTAAGATTTCAGTGTAATTGCAATGCGAATAAGTGGAGATGACATACTGGATTGAATCCGTATATCCGTACACAGCATTGTACCCCTGTCCGATCAAAGGACTTTCCGTAAAAAGCTGGAACCCGAAGCCCATCAATTCGAATCGCGTGGCGGTGCTTCCCATATCCGTCACACTCACGATATCTTCGGATTTCGAGAAGAAGTCGAACAATTCAAGAAAACGAGAGAAGAAATTATCTATAAAATACGAACTATTGCTCAGAATCAAAAAGACGACAACTCCAACCGCGGCTAACGTTACGAGATTTCTCAGCGCTTTCCGTTTGTCTTTTTCCAGGAGAATTTCAAATAACACCAAAAAAAGTAAAATACTGATAACTGCACCTTTCGCCTGAGTCAAAAGAAGGAAAACCGAAACGACGATCATGGAAAGAATGCATAGAATCCGATTTTTCCTTTTTTTGCACTCTTTCGCAAAGTAAAGAAGAAAAATCAGTGCAAAGACATAAAATCTTCCCAATTGCGTTACCCACAACCCGGTTACGGTTCCGATTCTAACGCCATCAAGATAATCGTTCGGCGGTGTCTGTGCGACAATCACGACAATCATCGTAAAAACCGCCAAAAGATAAATCTTCATCAACGTTTCGATTTCCTTTTTATTGGTTGATAAATTCGTCACAATCAAGATCAACGGCAGAATTTGTATGATATCGTTGATCAGATTGGATTGGTAAAATACATCGCGGTACGAACTCCACATGATTGAGAAAAAATTCATCATCCAAAACAAGCAACTAAAAACAAAATACGGTTTTGAAACCCGAATTCTCTCCGGAAAGATGATGCCATAAATTAAAAATGAACCGCACATGAAGGCAAAGGCCGCAATGGAAAAATAATGTTGGATTCCCGTACCCGTAGAAAAGCAAAATACCGAAACCAAATACAGATAGATGGAAAAATACAAAACGTTCTTGGATCTAATTCTCATACTCTTCCCCTTTTTTTCAATTTGCAAATCAAATGTATGCACCGGAAAAACTTTGCCTTGAAGAGGATCAACACTCCTCGCCGACTGCGGGATAATCCCTTCATTTTAAAAGACGCATACAGTTTTCGGACACCGGATGATTTCCGCAATGTTTTCATCTTTCGGTATGACTCTTTCCCGTTAAATCCGTATCCTATCGAACAGATATGTGTGAAAAGCATAAAATAAAACGACGCGGCTTTCTCTTCTTTCAGATCCGGTCTCTGGAGTTTTTGCACAAATTTCAGATATTCGTCCATCACGATTTCGAATTCATTGGAAAAGTTTTTATTATATGCCCGAATGGCGCTGCCATCATTGACAGAATAAAGATAATGCAAATCGGCGCAATTGACAAAAGAAAAGTGCTTCTCGAGAAGTTCGAGAAGATACAGCATTCCTTCCACGCAAGTGAGATGATACGTATGTTTTCCGGTTAGTACGCCTCGTTTGATGACTTTATTCCAGAGATTATTGAAAAGTGGTTCCGATAGGAAATCCTGTATCATCTCTTGCTTTAATTCCATTTTGACGTTCGGAACAAAGGGATATCGGATTTGCTTCTCCATGCTTTGTCCAATCAGGGATGTAGTCAAAAGAAGTACGTCCGCTTGCGTCTGATCGACAACCGCGCTCAGCTTCGCGAGTATCCCTTGTTCGAGATAATCGTCCGAATCCAAAAAGAACAGATAATCTCCTTTCGCCGTTTCCATGGCCTTTTTCCGAGATAAATACAATCCTTCGTTTTCCTGATAGATGACATGAATCCGATCATCTTCGATAGCTTGTAAATAACAAATCGTTTCCTCATCCGACCCATTATCGACTATAACGATTTCATAATCGAAAAAATTCTGCGAACGGATAGACTCCAAGCAACGCGGGAGCGTTTTTAAAGAATTTCTGACGGGAATACAGATGGTGAAACGTAAACTCATGCAATCAACTTCTCCCATAGAACGCCGATATTCTCCGAAGAATATTTTTCTCTTTCTTTACGGGCGTTTTCTTCCATTTCTTTCACTGCTTCCGAATCGGTTTCTAACAGAAAAAGAGAATCGACCAACGCTTTTCGATCGTTCATCGGTATTAATTTACCATTATATCCGTCTTGAATCAAGGATTTTGTTCCGCCGCCGTAACTATCCGTAGCAACAGAATAAATGCCGATGGACAACGCTTCCATCAAAGCATTCGGCATCCCTTCAAAATCAGAAGTCAGCACGAAAGCAGAAGCATTCGCGATGCGGGATAACGCATTCGGACAAAATCCTTTAAAAAAGATGTAGTTCGAAGCCTTTTTTTCTTCCGTATATCGAAGATACGTTTGTAGTAGTTGCCCGTCGCCGTAAATTTCCAGAATATAGTCTTCGTATCTTTCGTGAAAATCGATCATTGCATCTAAAAGAAGCCGTATATTTTTTTGCTCTTCCAAGCGAGAAATGGTGACGATTTTTTTCTCGGTTGCCGTTCTGTGAATACGGAAAACTTCATCGTTAACAGGGTTGGGAATGATTGAACAGCGACGGACACGCCCGAACAGTTTTTTCTGTTCCTCGGTCTGAAAAACAACGTGCGACGCCCGCAGGAAAGTCCAGTATTGAATCATTCTTCCTATCGGGGATTTAAACTCCGATTTCGGATAATTCCGGCAGGAAGTGATGACTTGAATGTCTTTGTATCTCGATAAGACGAGAGCATAGTATAACTCAAAAGTGATGATCGCGGTAATCTGATTTTCTTTCATAAAACCGTGCGCTTGTTTGCACCGACCTGTCACTTTTTTCAACTTCGATGCATTTCCGCTCAACTTTACGACCTTGATTCTCTCGTCGATGGCGTACTTAGCCTCCTCTGAAAAGACAAACAGCGTAACGTCGTATTCTTTTTTTGCGAAATAAGTAGCTAGAACCGAGATAACTCTCTCGGCACCGCCGCTCCCCAATTTTGAAACCAAAAAAGCAATCTTTTTCATGACTTCCGCCTCCTTTTCTTAAAGCAAAATGCATAATATACCATCGAAGGCACGATATTTAACCGAAAATACTTCTTGCTGTTGCAACCCTCCATCATTTCTTTCCACGTCCTTCCGGCCAATTTCGAATAGCAGTAATAGTAAATGCATCCTTTCAGCCGGTTATAGCACGTAAACCGCCGGTCGATATATAGATTAAATGTCTCATAGACTCCAATCGGATTTCGAGCTTTCGTTTCCAAAATATTTTGAGTCAACCCGTCGTTCAAGTAATTTCCGATGTAAACGCATTTATTCGTATACACCATTTGGTATCGATCGGACATCTTTATCCAGATGTAACTTTCCATCAAAAACTTTTCGTTTCCAAACGATGGAAACGGATACTGAATCAATACGTCGCGAAGAAAAACTTCCGCTTTATCTCCCAAGCCGTCGTTCTTGTTGATTCTCTCTTCAATGTAATCGGAGATATGTTCGCAATCCGGTCTCTTTCCGTTGATCTGACCATCTTTGAAAGATCGTAAAAACGAAAACCCGGCAATCCGACGGCTATCCAATTCGTTTGCATACTTTTGATCGTATTCGTAAATCGTTTCGATCGCATCGGGCGTCAAAGTATCGTCCGAATCGACGATAAAAACATACTTTCCTTTGGCGGCATTTACGCCGCGATTCACCGCGATATGTTTTCCCGAATTCTTCTGTTTGATCAAGGTAAGCGAAATATCCGTGAAATCCCGAACGACATCTTCCAACGCGTCGGTACTCCCGTCGTCAACCAAAATCCATTCGAAATCGTCGTTCGTCTGCGCTTTTAAGGAATGATACAATTCCGCGATCACATACGCTCTGTTATAAACAGGGGTTACAACCGAAACTAACATTTCACCAACTCCTCATAAAGGGCGATCAACCGCAGATAATACCGATTCGCATCAAATTTTTCCCGAGCCAACCGACTGGCATTTTGACACATATCCCTGTATTTTTCCTCGGATAATCCGAAAATCCAACGAATCGCCTGCGCAAGATGATCCTCGTTTCCGTATTGAAAGATCTTGCCGTTAATTTCATCTTCCACCATTTCGGGAAGCCCCCCTTGATTCGACACGATGACGGGAGTTCCTTCGGACATGGCCTCCATGATCGCATAAGGACCATTCTCATACCATTCCGAAGGTAAAACGACGCATTTGGCTTTTTTGATCAGATCCTTCAATTCTTCTCCCTTTTTAAATCCCAAAAGCCGGACGTTTCCTTTCTCAATTTCCTCTTTGAAAGCTGACCGAATCTCTTTTTCCAGCGCGCCTTTCCCCGCGATCCATAACTCTTTGTTTTCTTTCACGCATGCTTTGATCAAGGTCTTGATTCCCTTTTCTTTGGAAAGCCTCCCGAAATACAGAACATAACCCGACCGCTCGTCGGAACAGCCGTATTCCGTATCCGGGTCAAGAAGATTCGGGATGTGAATCATCGTTTTTTCCGTAAAACGGCTTTCCCCGTATTTGTCCAAATAGAAACGAGAAGGAACGATGTACGCGTCGATCTTGTCGTAAACCTTCATCCGTTTGTAATTGGTTGCTTCGACATAGGCCAAAAGGCTTTTTAATCTCGATTCTTGCACACAAGCGTTTTTCACGCAAGGGCGAAAATTTCCGTGCAAAGGGCAATCATTGCAAATCTTTCCGTGATTCAGCATCATATAATTCGGACAAATTCCGATCAAGTCGTGCAATGTCCAAACGATCGGAATCTTTCTTTTCCGGATGACCGGGACAATCGACAAAGTCAATTGATGATGAACTAGATTGAAATGCACGATATCCGGTTTTTCGGAATCGATCAGCCTGGCGATTTTTCTTTTGGCCTCGAAAGAATAGAGATATTTCGCCGCATACTTCATTTTCTTAAACGGATTTCGGGTTCTGTAATCAATGTTTTTGACGAAAAACTTCTCCCCATTTCTTTTTTCGTTTCTTTCATCAGCCATGGAAAACCAAACTACTTCATGCCCGTTTTTCTTTAAAACCTTTTCCAAAGCAAAGCAATAGGTTTCCGAACCGCCGACAGTATGTAAAAACTTGTTTACAATCAGTACTTTCATAACGTTTTTTCCTTTGCTTTGTTGACCTGTTTCGCCTGAATCCGAACGTATTTCGCCCGGTTCCGTTCACGATACCGGTTGATGAACTTTGCTTCGGCGATGCATAAAAACTTCCAGTTCCATTTCAAAGGCAGCACCATGATTTTCATTAATCCGTCCGGTCGCGCTTTTTTGATGGCCTCGCGAGCATCGGTGTCTTCCAAAATCTCTGCGATCAACTTTTTCTTTCCCTTTTTGGAATAACTCTCGTTTGCGACGATTTCCTGTACGCATTGAACGATTCTTTCGGCAAAAAAAGTATAGAGCGTGACCCACGAAGCGTCGTCTTTCAGTTGCCAATACGTAAAGATTTCTTTCGTGTGCAAATAATGTTCTTTCTTCTTCTGAAATAAGTGAAAATGGTAAACCGAATTCACTTCGCTCGACGAACGCGAACGGAAATAGTGGTACAACGGATTCGGAACAAACGCTACCTTTTCGATGTCCTTAATATAATCCATGTTGAAATGATGGTCTTCCAGTTTGGTTACCCTGTACCGGATATGATTATTTTCGATGATCTCCCTTTTGTAAAGTTTGTTCCAAGGCACGGTCAGTATGGACTGATTTAGATATCGCGCGGCATTGTGCCTGAAATCTTCCTTGTTCAAAAACACCCTTTCCTCTGGGCAAACCGGAAGCGAAAGATGCTGATTTTCAAGTACATACTCCATAGACCAACCGAAAACGACAAGATCAAGATCGTTTTTTTCCGCGATCTCTATGCTAAACCGAACTGCATCGGGTTCAACGGAATCGTCTGAATCGACGATATAAACGTATTTTCCCTTGCAGATATCCAGCGCTTGATTTCTTGCTTCCGCCAAAAAACGATTTTCTTTGTTGTCGATCAAAACGATCCGGGGATCCTTTTCCATAAACGCTTTGATCTGTTCCGACGAATGATCATCCGATCCGTTGTTAACGATGATGAATTCGAGATTTTCATAGGTCTGATCCAATACGCTTTGAATGGATACGGGCAGAAACTTTTCCGTATTGTAGACCGACATGATGACCGAAACGAGTGCTTTCTGTGTACCGGACATCGTCATTCACCTAAAAAATCATCGTAGCGATCCATAAATTCTCTCCACGAAGGTAGATTTTCGTCTTTTGACGAAAGAATGATTTTCTCTTTTCCGCCGATTTCTTCGTACGGCCAGTCAATCGCCATATTCGGGTCATCATAACGGATACCGTCATCGTATTCACCATAAAACTTTTCGCCGCATTTGTACGATACGACGGAATCTTCAAGGACAAGGTATCCATGACCGAATCCTTCCGGAATGAGAATTTCCACTCGATTTTCTCCGGTTAAATAGAATCCTTGCCATTTCATAAAAGTAGGCGAATCCTTTCTTAAATCGAGAATGACGTCAAAGACTTTCCCCGAAACGCAACGGACAAGTTTGGCCTGTTGCTTCACTCTTTGGAAATGCATCGCACGAATGACGCCTTTTTTCGAAATCGTGTAGAAAACTTCCGCCAAATCGTGGTTAATCCCATTGTTTTCGAAGATTTCTTTGGAGTAATCTTTCAAAAAACCACCACGATTATCTTCCGCGAAAAACGGCGTTATTTTATAGGCGCCATCCAACTCTAATCGCTCGAAATTCCATTTTTGCATTTCTCATTCCCCCTTTTTTCTGATATAATCGGCTGTCATCCTGATTCCATTAGAAAATGAAATCCGGTTTTTATATCCGGTGTCTTTCTCGACTTTTTTCAAATCAAACTGGGCGTAATCGATATCTTTTCCTCTAAACGGCAGATCTCCCAACCCGATCTCGGCCGTCGGATCCACAATATCTCTCATCTCTAAAAGGAATTCCCTTAATGGTCTTGGATTTCCGGAACCGATATAATACCGGTTGAAAGCCTTTCCCTTTTCGGCAATGGCAATCATCGCGTGAATCGCATCGGTCAAATAGATAAAATCGTACATCTGATATCCGGAAGTAAACGAGCAGCGCTCTTTATTGATCATCTTTTTGATGGAGGTATAGATCATTCTGGACGACTTCTCGCCGACGCCGTAAATATTGGTTATGATCACCGGTATGAATTCGACCTGATTGATTTTAGCGACAGTTTCCCCCATTAAATGCGCTGCCAGTTTGCCTGTTCCGTAAATGTACCCTCCCGTAGGTTCAATCCCGTCCGATTGCAGATACTCATAAGTTTCCATTTCATTGATGGAAGAGGCGTATATCATTCGTCTGCATCCTAACTCCCGGCAAAGCACGACGTAATCGCAAGACGTTCGTACATTGTTCAATTGCGTATGGTAATCCGCGCGGAGAGGACCGGAAGTCCCTGTCCAAGCAAGATGAAAGAAGCACTCGAATTCTCCCGCTCCGATCGCGTCTTTCAACGACAGCGTTTCCTGATCGGATACGTTAACGCATCGGACATTCCCGGAATTTACCAGTTCGTCATCGAAACGAATATCCAGCGCCACTACAAAGTAATTCTTTTCTAAAAGAAGCCGCACCAACGTTTTACCGATAAACCCGTTGGCACCCGTAACAATTGCCTTTTTCATTTTCACATTCAACTCTTTCTGCATAATTTGTCTAAAAATTCGTCGATTTCCCTTTCCATCTCTTCGGGAATCCGGTTTGGGCATTCAAAATACACTTTCGTCCACTCGACGATCTTTTCCATGCATTCGCCGATATGCCAACGAGGAACCCACCCGAAGACATCTTTAATTTTTTGATTGTTCAGTTTTAAAAACGCCGCTTCATGAGGTCCGCCGTCATGGAGATTGATCCACGAAGATCCTTTTCCCCAATATTGACAGAACATCGTCGCCAAATCACCGGTGTTTACGCAATCGCAGTCATCCGGTCCCACATTGTAATACCCTTCGTATTTTCTCTCAGCGTATTGCTTTTCGACGATTTCCAAATAAATATACAGCGGTTCCAATACATGCTGATAAGGTCTTGTGGAATACGGGTTGCGCACGATGATCGGCTTAGATTGCTCGACCGCTCGGATGCAGTCGGGAATGATACGATCCGTCGCAAAATCTCCGCCTCCGATCACATTGCCCGCTCGCGCCGTCGATATCGCGCATCTTCCATCCTGAAAGAAGGATTTACGATAACTATGGGTAACCAATTCCGAGCAAGACTTGGAATTCGAATAAGGATCATATCCGTCCAAAGGTTCGTCTTCGCCGAAAGGGTGATCCGGAAGATCGTCATTCCGATAAACCTTATCCGTCGTTACATTCAGAAAACTTTTCACGCATGGATGAATCCTCACGCATTCGAGAATGTTGACCGTACCGAGCACGTTGGTTTCGTACGTGTATTTAGGCATCTTGTAGGAATCTCTGACCAATGGCTGTGCCGCGAGATGAAACACGCATTCGGGCTGATAACGATCGAAAACTTCGTTCAGCGCATGAAAATCGCGGATATCTCCGATAATGGAGATCATTTGGTTCTCGATGCCGGATAAAGCAAAAAGATTCGGATCCGTCGGAGGATTCAAGGCATATCCGACCACTTTCGCCCCCGCGCTCAAAAGCATTTTAGAGAGCCAGGTTCCTTTAAATCCGGTATGTCCCGTCACAAGCACTGTCTTGTTTTTATAAAAATCCAGATTCAGCATTTATCTTTCCCATACCTTCCAAGGTGCTTTTCCGGTCGCATCCAATTTTTCCAATTTTTCTTTTTCCCGCATTGTATCCATACACTGCCAGAATCCCCGATGAACGTATGAATTCAACTGACCTTGTTCCGCCAGTTTTTGAAGAACGTCTTTTTCAAGAACCGTATCTTTTCCGCGACACATCTCCAAAACCTGCGGTTCGATGACCATAAATCCGATATTGATCACGTCGCCGTCCAGTTCGGATTTTTCGCGGAATGATTTGACCGTACCATCTTCACCGATATCCACCACGCCTTTGCTTTGACCAAAATTGTAGACGCATATAGTGGCAAGTTTCCCCGATTTTCTGTGACACGCGATCACTGCGTTGATGTCGATGTCACCGACGGCGTCACCGTAAGTCAAAAGAAACGCGTCTTCACCGATATACGATCGCGCGCGATCCAAACGTCCACCTGTCTGTGTATGTAATCCGGTATCCGCGACAGTCACTTTCCAATTGAATTTCGGCGCTTTCAAAACGTGTCTTTCGCCCGTTTCGAAATCAAACACGATATCATTCGTATACATGTCGAAATGAGCGAAATACTCCTTGATGATAGCTTGTTTGTAACCTGCGCAGATGACAAATTCGTTGAACCCCTGCGTGGCATAAATCCGCATAATGTGCACCAATATCGGATATTTGCCGATTTCAACCATCGGTTTCGGTTTCAAGTGCGACTCTTCCGAGATTCTTGTTCCCAATCCTCCCGCCAAAATAACAACTTTCATAGTGATCTTCTCCTTTTCTTCACGATCATTCTCCGGTGTGATCCGTCAGAACAAACCCGATCGCTTTCATCAAAAGTTTGAAATCCAGCCTCAAACTTCGATGCTCAATGTACTCAATGTCCATTTTGACCCATTCGTCAAAAGGCATATCGTTTCTGTTTTTATGAATCTGCCATGTGCAGATCAGTCCGCCTTTGACATCCAAACGATGTCTTTGATAGGAATCGTATAAAAACACTTCGTTCGGAATGGGAGGTCGAGGTCCGACGACGCTCATCTTTCCGCAAAAAACATCCCATATCTGCGGAAGTTCGTCCAGCGAAGTCTTTCGCAAAAATTTTCCGAATCGGGTAATTCTCGGATCATCCGCGAGTTTGAAAGCGGGGCCGTCCATTTCGTTGATTCCACATTTTATCAATTGACGCCGCATCGCTTCCGCTCCGGGACACATCGAGCGAATTTTGTGTAGCTTGAATATCTTTCCGTCTTTTCCGCACCGGTCACTGGTATAAATCGGTCCATGAATCGTCGGATCCTTCCGACCGGTCGGATTTTTCTTCAGTTTGCAATTATATCGTTTCCCGTTTTTTGAAAAATAATTTCCATCGATCGCTTCCGTGATTTCAAGTTCATAACTTTTCGCGCCGAAATCTTCTACATACTTGATGAACATCAACAATAAAATCAACCAACCGAAGCATAACAAAAATAATCCGGAAGAGAGGATATCGAATGCCCGTTTGACGAAACGATAAAAAGCTCCTCCGCCTATTTTTATTTCAACTTGTTCTTTTTGCTCAGGTTCCGCGACTGCAATCGAGCCGTATTTTTCCGTGATCATTTCTTCGTTCATAGATATTTACTTCTAAAAAGACGCTGATGCCTAAATAGAGAGTGTTTATATTTCCTCCTAAATCCGATTTGACTGAGGGGCCCGTTTTTGTAAGTTGATTTTTACGGAACGAAAACGATGAAAGTAATTCACGCTTTTTCCAAAAAGAATCGATTACATTTAACTAAATCCCACTCCGTTCATACTCCGCCTTCCGACAGAGCAATGAAACTAATAATAGACATATATTAAATTATACACTATCTATTAGCAATTTACTTATAACAAAAAAAGGTACTATAATCAACTTAAAAATGTTCTACTGAGGTTAAAAAAGTGAAAAAAAGTCAAAACCGAAAAATTACCGGCTTTCGAAATAAGAATTCCAGAAAGTCATTTCGTCGGAGTTTTATTTACGGAATTCTTTCCGGCAATCTTCCAAACAAGTCTTGATGATTTGATCCATATTGTAATACCGATATTGTCCCAGGCGACCGCCGAAAAGCACGTTCCGATCTTGTTTGGACCGATCGATGTATCGGTTAAGCAAAGCCATGTTTTTTTCGTCGTTGACAGGGTAATAAGGCTCTTTCGTTTCATCCCATGCCGTAGAGAACTCTTTGGAAATAAGCGTAAATCCCGTCCGACTGCCTTCGAAATGTTTATGCTCTATGATTCTCGTCCATGGCGTCTCCCGATCGGTATAGTTTACGACCGCGTTTCCCTGATACGATTCGATTTCATATCGTTCCGTTTTAAACTCAACCGTACGATATTCCAATTTTCCAAAAGAATAACCATAAAACTCGTCAATCGGTCCAGTATAAACGATTTTATCCGCAAGCGCATTGAATTCTTCTCTGTGATCCAAATAATTGACATTCAGGCGCACTTCTGTTCCTTCCAGAAAATTTTCGATCCATTTCGTATACCCTCCGATAGGAATTCCTTGATAGACATCGTCAAAATAATTGTTATCGTAGGTCATGCGGAGAGGAACGCGTCGAATGATGAAACTCGGAAGATCCTTGCAATCCCGACCCCATTGTTTTTCCGTATACCCTTTGATCAGTTTTTCGTAGATATCTTTGCCCGCGAGCGTTAAGGCTTGCTCTTCCAGATTCTTCGGTTCGCTGTAAAAAATCCGCGTCTCTTCGATTTTTTTCAAAGCCTGTTCGGGTGTTGTGACTCCCCATAGGGCATAGAAAGTATTCATATTGAACGGCAGATTGTATATCTTTCCTTTGTAATTGGCTATCGGAGAATTGACGAAAGGTTTAAAAGGAATCAAGGCGTTAACGTAATTCCATATCGCGGAATCCGATGTGTGAAAAATATGCGCACCATAAACATGGACATTAATTCCATCGACGTTTTCCGTATAGATATTTCCGCCGATATGACTTCTTTTTTCGATGACAAGACAAGTTTTTCCGTTTTTCCTCGCTTCATGAGCGAAAGTCGCGCCGTAAAGTCCGGCTCCAACCACCAAATAATCATATTTTTTCATTCCCATTTACTCCTCCTATGATTTTCTCGCTTTCAAAGCCGTCAAACCATTCACCGTTTCATAACTTCTTTTAGAATAGCATATCAATTTTTTAATTTCAAACATAAAGCTACCTGTCCGATCCGATTCGCATATCCGATCTCTTTCAAGTACAAAAAAAAACGAAGAATAAACTTTTCCGGAATATTCCCCGTTTTTTTCGGTTAAATCTCTTTGTTGTCGACGACTTCTTCGAATGTCACCGCGATAGTTTCTTCCGTTTCCGTCAAAACTTTCTTAAACAAAAGTTTTTCGCTTTCCTCGCCGCTTACCTTTACTTCGATAAACTCCTCGCCGTTTTCCGTAAACGTTTCGAATTTATACTTGACCCCGTCCAGTTTCACTTTGATTTCGTTTTCGACTTTCTCGTTTTCACTCTCTTTTTCGAAGGAAAAAGCGTAAGTTGTCACCGAGTTTTCCACGATTTCATAGGCGAATTCCTCTTCATACTCATCCGTTTCTCTGGAAATCTCCTGCTTGACTTTGATGTAAGACCGCGTATTTCCCTTTTCCGTGAAGATCTTCAATTGCATCTCTTCTTCCTCTTCGTCGGTCTCCGTTTCTTTTTCAACCGATCCGACAAAATCGAATTCCGTTTCGCCGGCGACGGCAACTCCGGAAAGTTTGGCTTCGGTCTCCGTTTCGTCCTCGTCTGCCTTTTCTTTCGTCTTTACGATATTGTAATACAGAGTGTATTTTGAAAGCGAATCGGTCAGATCCTTGAACGAAATCTCCTGTTTGTAATCGTATTCTTCCCGATCGGATTCTACCATTTCGTTGGAGAAATCCGCGTCGTTTTTCAAAATCAAATCGACCGAAGGCAGCATTTCCTCGATGCTCGATTTCGTACTTTCGCTGATTTTCATTTTTCTTCCGTCGTTCCGATGATTGAAAATCAAACTGAGCGAAGTCGCGCTTTGATACGCCAAGGTATCCGCGTTCCGATTGACGATCGCCTCCGTTCCGTTTTGATCTTTTTGAATTTTTCCGCAGGAGAATAACGACAACGATATTCCGATTCCTCCGGCAATAACCAATAATTTTTTCATTTATCTTTTTTCCTTTCTGCCTTAAATACGTCGAAGAATTGGATTTTATTGGAATTTTTTTATTTTTTTATTTCGAAAAATCGACTTTTCGACAAACCCGCAAAATTGTTTCTTTCGAGTCCCGACCGCGCGAAAACATCTATCCGCCCCGCGTTCTTCCTTTTTCGAAAAAAGCGACTCTTTTTACAATATGATTTCGATACCCGTGTCCGAATCCGTATACACGCGGGAATCCTCTTCGATAACCAAGGAAAGCGTCCCCTTGAAATCGAGGTAATGATACGACGAAACGACGGTTTCATCTTCTTCTTTGGTAACGTTTTTAAATTGATATTCGCGGTCGTTTTTCAGAATTTCCATCTCGCATTTCGAAAATCTGTCCTTGCCTTTTTCTATCGCGATTTTTTCTTCGTAAAGCAATTCTTCCCTGCGATAACAGGAATAAACGTATTCCCGCTGATCGTTTTCGATCTCCTGTTCGATGATGATTTTTCGTTCGTCGGAAAGTTCGATTTCCATCTCGATTTCGGTTTCGTCATCGTCCGTTTCCTGCTCGCGGTGCAAAGTGACATT
Organism: Bacilli bacterium; assembly: GCA_048359995.1. GTDB lineage: Bacteria > Bacillota_I > Bacilli_A > RFN20 > CAG-449 > UBA3210. The sequence goes on from DBGCPK010000008.1 coordinate 104,361, forward strand.
CCAAGAATCGTCTTTCCCGAAATATATTTCTCCTTTGTACTCGACTTCGATCTCGTCGTCATCTTCATCTTCAAACGAAATGTCGTTCAAAAAGCAATATTCCCGATCGGAATTGTAAATCGTCATTCGGTATTTGTAATTCCCGTGATTTCCTTGAAAATGCCCTTCTTCGATCTGATTTTCGACGTCGATGCCGTCGGTCAGCAACTGATTCAAGGTGGAGTACGAGGCGTCGAAGGTTTGGCATACTTCTTTAAAATACGAATCGGTGATTTGATAAGAACGTAGCATCTTCACAGGAGAAGAAAAATTCTCGACGAGATCCAAAGAAGAGAAAATCTGAAATGCCGTCTGACTTCGCGTTCCTCCGCGAACGTCTTCCTGAGGGTGAATCACTTTCGGCTGATTCGACGGACGGGACAAAGCATTCATCACGATCATCATAGAGACTGCGCAGGCGCAACAGGAAGCGCAAAGGGGAAGTAACACCCGCCATGGAGATTTTTTGTGCTTTTTCGGTTGTTCTTGTCTCCGGTAATAGGTATTCAGAATATCCTGAGAGGTCGTCCGGATTTCGTATTTTTCCGAAGCTTCTTTGAGGTCGGAAATCCATTTATCTTCGCTTTTCACCGTTCTTCCCATCCTTTCTTCAATTTTTTAATCGCACGATTGTATGCCCACGTAATCGTGCCCAATGGTTTCTTTTTCAATCGGGCGATTTCTTTATGCGTCATCGAATTGACGACATGAAGTATTACGATTTCAAATTCCTTTTCATTCAGAATGCTTTTGCACTTTTCGAAGACGTCGAATTCGATCCTGCTGTCTTCGGTTGCATATTCGCGATCGTTTTCGACGCTTTCCCAATCCGCCTCTTTTTTTCTTTTCTTGATTTCGTCTAACGCGATATTCCGCGAAATGACGAAGAGATATCCCAGAACGTTCTTCTTCTCGTCCAGTTCGGCGATTTTTTCCAAAAAGCGGACGTAAGTCTCCTGCAACACGTCTTCGCTAAGCGCATAATCCCGTACATAGGAAAAGATATTGTAGAAAACCGCCTTACGCGTTTCCTGATAAAAGGAGTCGAAATGAGACATATTGCCTCGTTGCATTTCGCTGATCCATGCCGTCGTCATTCTGATGTCCTTTCACTATCAATACGATGCAATCCGTTTTTTTATTGGAAAAAATTGAAAAATCGCTTCGTTTGCTCTTTCATTATATATGATTTTTTCGCAATTCTCAAAAAATCGCCTCGAAAAAACGATAAATCGAATCATTCTCTTTTCATCGCAAATTTTTCAACACGAAGCGGAGATTCTTCCGATTCCCGAACGGAAAACAAAAAGGATTTATTCTTCATATCTCTCTTAAAATGTTATCATCGGCAAAAAAATATGATAAAATAAGCAAAGACAGGTGAAAACAATGAACGATTTGCAAAAATGCCAATTGGAAATTTTAAAAGAATTTATCCGCATCTGCACGATCCACAATCTTCAATATTACCTCGTCGGAGGCACTTGTCTCGGCGCCGTCCGTCATCAGGGCTTTATTCCTTGGGACGACGATATCGACGTGGCGATGCCGAGAAAAGATTACGATCGTTTCATCTCTTTGCAGGATCAGATGAAATCACCTTATTTTATTCAAACGTACCGAAGCGATCCGAATTACATTTACAACTATGCGAAAATAAGGGATAGTTCGACGACGTTCATCGAAAACTACTTTGCCTGTCATCAAATCAACCACGGCGTTTGGATCGACGTTTTTCCGTTGGACGGAATCAGCGAGCGCGACGAAGTTTATTCGAAATTCAGGAGAAAAATCCGTTACACGTGGCATCAGGTCTATCTGATGTATCTTCCGTCTCTGAAAAGGAAAATTCGAAAAGAAACGCTGTGGAAAGATATCCCGTTGAATCTGATCGCTTACCTGTTCTTCTTCCTCAACGTCGGAAAATACCGCAACCGAAAGGTAGATCGAAAAGTGACGCGAATCGATTATGACAAGGCCTTTCTAATCGCCAATTATTTCGGAACCAATCCGAGCAAAGAAGCGATGCCGAAAGACATCTTCCTCGAAGGAAGCAAGGGAACGTTCGAAGGCATCGAAGTGATTCTTCCGAAAGACTACCACGCGTATTTGACCCTTCTGTTCCGCGACTATATGACGCTTCCGCCGGAAGAAAAGCGTCAAGGACATCACCACGACAAAGGATTATCTTTAAATCAAAGTTACGAAGAATATATGCGAGAGCATCGATTGTAGGAGGAAAAATGAACATTGCACTGATTCTTGCCGCCGGTTCGGGTACCCGAATGGGCAATACCAGCAAACCGAAACAATTTTTGGAAATTTACAGCAAACCTTTGATCGTTCATACGATCGAAGCGTTTGAAATGCACGATCAGATCGACGGAATTCTGGTGGTTACCAACGAATCCTACATTGATCAGGTGAAAATATGGTGCAAGCAGTACGACTTATCGAAAGTCAAATACGTCGTCTCGGGAGGTTCTTCCCGAAGGATTTCGGTTTACAACGGATTGAAACAACTGAAAGAATCCGGCATTCAGGACGACGATCTCGTTTTGATTCACGACGCGGCACGACCTTTGATCAGCCAGTCGATCATCAGCGAAAACATCTCCTCCGGTCGAAAATTCGGCGCGGTCGACACCGTGATTCCGTCGAGCGATACGATCATCCGCTCGATAGACGGAGAGACGATCGTGGAAATTCAAAAGCGCAGTGAACAATATCAAGGGCAAACGCCGCAGACATTCAAATTCGGCATCATCTCCAAAGCCCACGAAGACGCGATAAAAAACAACAACACCGAAACGACCGACGACTGCCGGTTGGTATATAATACGGGCGTTCCGATTCATTTGGTAAACGGGTCGAAACTGAATTTCAAGATCACGACTTTCGACGATCTGATGATGCTCAAAGCCTTGCTCAAAATCGGAAAAACCGAGGTCATTTGATATGTTTCTTCCGGTCTATAAAGTCACCTCTCCTCAGGTAATCGAAGAGTTTGTCGAACACTTGGAATACGATGAAAAAAGCGTTTTGGTACACGTCGACAAGATGGCGATCTGCAAAGCCGATATCCGTTACTATTTGGGTAAAAGAGATCAGCACGTTCTCGAAAGAAAATACCCTCTCGCTCCGATTCATGAAGCGGTCGGTCATGTCATCAAAGATCCGACCGGAACGTATAAAAAGGGAGACAGGGTCATTTTGATTCCCAATTCGATCGATCCGAATCGCTGTCTGACCTGCCCTTTCACGCGTTGCAAAGAAGAGGAATTCGGGGAAAACTATTGTCCTTACGCGCAGTTCCGTTCATCGACCTGCGACGGTTTTATGCGGGAAATTTACTCCTGCCGACCGGATCAACTCGTCAAGTACGACGATTCAATCGAAGATGCGATCGCCGTTTTCAGCGAACTTCTCAGCGTTTCTCACGCCGCCTGTCGGAGAATTCATCTCGGCAAAGTCCGACGCGTCGCGCTGTTCGGCGACGGAATTATGGGCTATATGGTCTATATCCTCCTCGTGAGGAAATATCGTCTCGACGTCACTCTTTTCGGCATGGACGGCGAAAAAATGAAGATGTTCAAAGAAGCCGAAACGACGAAATACGCGGATTATCGCGGCGAAAAATTCGATACTCTTCTGGAATGCGTCGGAGGAAACGCTTCCGCTTTCGCGATCAACCAGATGATCGATCTGGCGGCAATCGGCGCGGACTTGATTTTAATGGGAGTCGCGGAGGATAACATCGCCGTCAACACCCGAAAAATACTGGAAAAAGGCCTCTCCTTAAAGGGCGTTACCCGAAGCAGTCCGGAGGATTTCAGGCAGGTCGCCGCTCTTTTAAATCGAGAAGACGTTCGGGAAGATCTGAAACCGCTAGTTCTTTCCGTACATAAAATCACCAGTGTCAACGACGTTTACGCCAATTTCGAAAGAGAGATCGAAAACACGCGGATTATCGGAAAAAATCTGATGGAATTTTGACGATCGTCGTATAATCGAATCACGTTGAGGATAACGGAATGGAAAATTTACAAACCCGATATCAAAACTTATTGAACCGTTGCGAAGGCATTACGCGAATCAGATCGTTTTTTCAATCGCGATACTTTCCTTTTGTCGTCGCTTTGACGATGATCGTCAGCGATTTTTTTGCCTTAGAATTGATTTGTTATACCCTCGTCGCTCTTTTGGGAATCGTTACGCTTCTCACGGATCCAGACACGAAACCGTTGCTCTGCATCGTTTTGCTCTATCAAATGGGAATGTCGTATCCAAACGGACTTTCTTACAACAAATACCCCGATCGTCCGAATATCTACGACCGGCAAGAGGTCGTCGTCTATTTCGGAATTTTAATCGCCGCACTTGCGCTCGCTGCAATTTTGAACGGGATACTTTTCCGTCAATACAAGCGTTTTTTTTCGAAAAGCCGCTTTCTTCTCCCGTCTTTGATCCCTCTTTCGATTGCATATCTGACCGGCGGAATCGGCAGCAGCGGTTACACGTTCGACAACCTGCTCTTCTCTCTTTCCAACGCCGCGATGATTTTGGGGATTTTCATCTATTTTTCCGACACCGCTTTTTTAACGGGAGATCCGTTGAAAGAAATATCCGCTCTTCTTCTTGCCGTCGCCTTTACCATCGTTTCGGAAGTGATTTTCATCTATTTCGACAATCGGATTATCCGCGACGGAATCATTTACAAATTCGATATCCGAAACGGCTGGGGAATCCACAACAACTTTGCAGGATTGCTATGCATCTGTGTGCCGTTTTTATCCTATGCGGCCATTAAGGAATCGTCGCGAAATACGCGGTTAATTTACGCTTTCGGTCTTCTCTATGCTTGTGCGGGCATTCTCCTCACGCTGAGCCGAAACGGAATCCTTTTGATGGCAATCCTTTTAACGGGTGCCTTTATCGTCTTGATCAAATCGGCTCATCCAAGAAAACCGCTCGTATTCGACGTTCTCCTCACCTCTCTCGCTCTCATCGTTCTCCTCGTCGCTCTTTTCTGCGACGAAATTCAAAAACTTCTGACCGTCCTCCTCGAAAGCGGATTCGGTCTCAACGGTCGGGAAGAGTTGTATCGACAAGGAATCGGGCACTTTCTAAGCAATCCGATCTTCGGAGTCGGTTGGTTCAAATGCAATCCGGATACTTCGTCGATTCCGCCGAATTCTTTTGCGCCTGCTTTTAAGTATCACAACATCGCCGTTCAACTTTTGGCTTCCTGCGGAATCGTCGGCCTTTTCGGTTGGCTCTTTTTCTTCGTCTACGCCACGGATCAAACCTTTAAAAACCGAACCGCCTGCGCGAAAATCTGCTATTTGGGAATTCTCGCCCTTCTTTTAGGTTCGATATTCGATAATTTTTTCTTCGATTATACTTTCGAGAGGTTTCTCGCCCTGTTCCTGACGGGAATCGCCGTCTCCTCACCTCCTGTCAAAGTCCCGAACAGGGAACAGAGCCGAAAGAAATCAAAGGAAGAGCAGACTACTGCATACGGAAAGAGTGTTTGCTATAAAGCACAAGATATAGTATGAAATCACCTGTTTAAGGAGAAACACGAAGCAATAGCAAACAACTTTTACCTCTTTTAATACGACGATTATAAAGGCTGTAAGAAACAGATTTTCAAATAATTCCTTACTTTTTTTCTATCTCTTTACAATCCTATTTTACATTACGGTGTTGCGCTTGAATATCGGCATTTGGTGTGAAATAATAATTACAGCAAATTGACGGAGTGTTATATGAAATACGTAGAAAGAATAGCAAAGACAAATCAGTTGGAAAGAAGGCAGGCGATTATTGATATTCTTACCGAAATCGGAGTGAAGTTCGAGTTGCAGAAGGCTTGTGTAGGTGAGCACGACGTAGAGAATATTGTCGTTTCTTGTAATCCTTCCGTTAGTCGACTTGTCATCGGCGCACACTATGATAGTGTGGAAGGCAGCACGGGTTCAAACGATAACGCAAGCGGGTGCAGCGTTCTTCTGCATTTAATTGAGCAATTGAAAAATGTAAAACATAGCATTGACTTTGTATTTTTCGACAGAGAAGAATATATCGACCACGGTAGCGAAGCATATTTAAATATTGTCGGAAAAGAAAACGTTTCCGCTATGATAAACCTTGATATGTGCGGTCATGGCGAAACGGTGGTGGTATCGCATAAGGGGAACGTCGGCAATCGTGCATTTTACGGCACTATGGATAAAAAAATGTTAAATATGCACGCAATAACCCTTGTGGACTTTTTACCTAATGGTGATGACGACAGATTCGACGAAAAAAATATACCCAATATTTCGGTTTGCACGCTAAATAGCGCCGATACGGAATTTTTCATCTATCTAGGTAATTTGCGGAGAGAAAACAAGCAACCGACAGTCGACGACCAGAAACGTTTTATGTCGTTAGACATTATTTCAACTATGCACCTTGGCAAAAATGATAATATCTCTTGCTGCAATCAACGTTCTATTGACAAGGTAACGCAATGGCTATTTGACGGCTTGGTTAGTGCATAAATTGCAATTTGTAAAACTTCGGCGGTTGGAATCGGAAACAGTCCGACCGTCTTTTTTTCACCTTTCGATGCCATTTTTATTTAGATGCGTTTATTCCGCGTTTTTATATGGGTATCTTGAAATAATCAAGGTAAAGTTTGAATTTATCTTGCGCCGTAAGGCAAGTATCGCGCAAATAGCCGCGCTCGTTGTTCCATTCTTTTAAGCCGCGATAGTAGAATAGTTTTAATTCTTCGTCGATTATGAATGGTACGATATTGTACTTTAAGCACTCTTTAAATAAAAGTAATCTGCCGATTCTGCCGTTGCCGTCTTGAAACGGGTGGATACACTCGAACTTATAATGAAAATCCAACAAGTCGTCAAAAGTTTTTTCTTTGTTTGCGTTGTACTCACAAAGCAGTTCTTTCATTTTGTCGGCAACTTCTTCGGGCTGCGCCGTGAACATATCGCCTACGGTGTTGGGCAACCTCTTGTAATCGCCTACGGCGAACCAGTCTTGCCGTGCGTCCGTCGTCCCATTTTTTAACGTGCGGTGTAATTCCTTTATAAACGTTTCCTTAATCGCTTTTTTTGCGTTCTCTATAATAAGATCGATACACTTAAAGTGATTAGCCGTTTCTACAATGTCATCCACCTTTACCGCACCGCAATCGATGCCGATTGTGTTCGTTTCAAATATATAGCGCGTTTGGTCGTGGGTTAGGCGACTGCCTTCGATATGGTTGGAATTATATGTTAATTCGATTTGTACCTTATGATAAATGCCGCCCGAAATTTTCGCCTTTTTTTCTGCGGTCAGAACTTCCAACAAGGTGGTAGGCAATTCAACTTTTTTATTTGCTCTGTCGGGCTTTTGCGCGTCTTCGGGAACGTTCCAAGTTTTGCCCGTTAAAAATGCGCCGTCAACTTTCCCCATAGCACAATAATTCCGAACGCTTCGCTCGGATATATTCCATTTCTTTGCTATTTCCGTTACCGATAGATATTTCATACAATAGAACCTCGTTGATAATTGTATCATATTATCGGCAAAAAAGTGATAATCAAACCTTTAAATTAGCGTTATTTTTGCCGTTATCGAAAAAAAGTTGTTGACGCCGTAATCCCCTTTATCAAAGAAAAAACAAAGTTGGATAATGAGCGCGGCTCTTTGCGCGACACTTGCCTTACGGCACAAGACAAATTCAAACTTTACCTTGATTATTTCAAGATACATATAACAGCAGTTCCAATTTGATTTTGTCCCTTATAAATATGGAAGTTGCTAACCGCAGTTTGTTCCTTTCCGCCGAACAATAAAATCGGCTAATCTCAACGCGATTTCAAAGTGCCTGTAATCGTGTTGCGTGCCGCTTAAATCGTCTTTCTTCTTGCGCGAATCCCATTCCGGCGCATCGAGCAAATCTCCGCTGGTAAAAAAGAAGTACGCTTCCACATTCCGAAAATCGCATACCGCCTGAACCGCGGAACACTCCATTTCGACGGAAAGGCAACCTTCCGCTTTCCTTTTTTTAAAATTCGCCGTCGTTTCACGATAAAAAGCGTCGGTCGTCCACGTCTTCCCCATCACAAAAGGAAGCCCCAATTTTTCCATAAAATCCGCGACGACTTCCGCATTTTTGATCGAAATATAATCGGACCCGGGCGCATAATGATAAGAAGTCCCTTCGTCACGGTAAGCCTCCGTCGGAATCATCACTTTTCCGTGGACGATTTCTCTGTCCAGACAACCGCAGCCGCCGAAAACGACGAACCGATTTGTGTGGATTTCTGTCAAGGCTTCTTCTATCAGTCCGACGGTTGCCGGCGCACCGATATACGTCTTGAAAAAAGCAAATTTTTTGCCCTGCCATTCGATCTGATAAATCGGCGTGGTTCCCGTAACGGACTCGATTTTTCCGATCGTTCTGCAAGGATAATGATCAAGCGCATATTTTTCGACGATATGGGAAAACGTAACGATGCAAGCCTCTACTTCCGCGCGATCTTTCCGATAAACCGGTTGAATAATCGCTTTTTTATTGGTATCGTAACTATCCGTAATCATGTTGTTGTCCGCCTTTCTCTGTTCCGTATTCCGAAATATCCGTGAAAATTTCAGATGTTTCTCCGCAATTCTCTTTTCGCTTTCGATAAATTCGGATTTTTCGCAACTTTCTTTCGATATATTCTATTTCTTTCCATTCCGCTTGTCAATCGTCACTCGGACCAACGTTTTCGAAAAAAAACGTCTTCCCGTTCCTCGTCATCTCTTCATCGGCGATATTCTCTAACCTTTCCTCAGTTTTTTTAAAAAGCGACCGATCAACTGACCGAAAAAGATCGGCGTTACGACGATATAAAGCAGAAAATAGATTGCGAAAGAGATGCCTGCGTTTTCAACGATCGTCGCAAGATAGAATCCGACCATAAGGATCAAAGGATAAGCATAGTTTTTCCACGAAAAGCGAATTCCCTTTCTTCGAACCAAGCAGAAATCGGAAACCGCGTACCAGATAAACAAGACGACGACCGAAGCCGCGGAAATCGCATAGTAATTTTTGAAAACCGCCCAAGCGACGGCATTCGCGACCACCGATAAAACGAGAATTCCGATGCTGATCGAAAAGAAGCGGTTCGACTTTCGCAACGCATTGTAATAATTGAAGATGACCACCGAAACGTTCGTGGAAACCATAATTCCCGGAAGAATGATTCGGAAAATGACCAATGAATCCGCGTAAGACGGCAAAAAATAATTCACGAAAAGCACCAAAGGGAAGTAGACGAGCAAACAAAATCCGGTGATTACGGAAAGCAACGAAATCAAAGGAGGATAATTCGCTTTCAGACGGTTATCGTCGAATCTCTTCAACGTCGGATAAAGCACGGTGGCGATTGCCGATATCGCGACGGTGACCAATCCCAGCATATTGTAAGCGAAAGCGTAGACCGCATAATCCGCGCTTTCGTAGAGAATCGACACGAATTGGCGATCCAGTTGCAGAATCATATTCGAAACGAAATTGGAAAGCATCAGGGGGATTCCGACGATAAAAAAGGTTCTCAGCATCTTTTTTTCGCTTCGAAACGAATCCGCCCCGCCGAACGTGATTTCCCGATAGGCGAAAACATACCACAGGGCGATGAGCAGAAGAATCAAAGAGGTGATTACCACGTAGATCTGATATTTCAGAAAAGTGATGATTTCCGCGTAGTAAAGTCCGTATAAAACGGCAATGGTCACGACGGTCAGCATCGATTTGACCAAGTTGACCAGAGACAATTCTTTAAATCGTCCCGTAATCTGCGAAATAAATTGATAATAGGTGATGATATTGCTCGAAAGAAGCGAAAGGCTGATAAAAAGAAAGATAAAGCCGTAGTCATATCGAACGAAGCAAAGCGCGATCGAAGTGATGATCAAAGAAATCGCGCATTGAAAAAACAGCAGAAAACGCGAATAGCACCGAAATTTCCTTTTATCCAATTCCTCGTATTTCTTTCCTCCGAACAGAAGATAAATGCCGTCGCAAAAGCCGAAATGAAACAAACCGACGTATCCCAAATACAAAGTGAAGATCTTGTAATAGCCGTAATCGCTTTGTCCCATCATCTTCGGGATCAGGAAACCGACCAGCACTCCCGAAAGAATCGTGAAAAGATTGCTGACCGCTACGCGGAGAATATCGCGAATTGTCTTTCCTTCTTCCCTGTTTTCCGTATGAGCGATCTCAGTTTCTTCTTTCATATTGCTTTTCCATCCACCGGAGATATTCGCCGGATTCGACATGATTCAACCAATTCCGATTATCGAGATTCCACTGAATTGTCTCCCGTATTCCCGTTTCGAAACGATATTCCGGTTTCCAGCCCAGTTCCCTTTCGATCTTGCTCGGATCGATCGCATACCTCAGATCGTGTCCCGGTCTATCCGAAACAAAAGAAATCAAACTTTCGTCTCTTCCAAGCGCCTTCAAAATCGTCTTCACCACTTCCAGATTGGTTTTTTCGTTATGCCCTCCGATATTGTAGATTTCGCCTTCTCTTCCGTTTCGCACGATCAAATCGATCGCCGTGCAGTGATCCTTGACGTGCAACCAGTCCCTGACGTTTTCTCCTTTGCCGTAAACAGGAAGTTGTTCTCCTCTCAACGCTTTTTCGATCATCAACGGAATCATCTTTTCCGGAAACTGATACGGCCCGTAATTGTTTGAACATCGCGAGATGCTTACCGGCAATCCGAATGTACGGTAATAGGAAAGCACAAGAAGATCCGCGCCGGCTTTGGAAGCCGAATAAGGGCTGGACGCTTTTAAAGGCATCGTCTCCCGAAACAGAAGATCTTTCCTTTCCAAAGGAAGATCGCCGTAAACTTCATCCGTGCTGACCTGATGATATCTCTTCACAGGATATTTCCGACAGGCGTCCATTAAGACTTGCGTTCCCAAAATGTTGGTTTTCAGAAACACGCCCGGATCGACGATACTTCGGTCGACGTGAGTTTCCGCGGCAAAATTGACAACGTAATCGAATCGTTCTTCTTCGAATAATCCTTCCACTTTCTCCCGATTGCATATATTCTCGTGTACAAAACGGAAATTCTCGTTTTTCAAAATCGGTTCCAGCGTTTCCATATTTCCCGCATAAGTCAAAGCGTCGATACAAACAAAGCGATCGTTCGGATATCTTTTTACCATCTCGTGTAGATAATTTCCACCGATGAATCCCGCGCCGCCTGTGATTAAAAATGTAGCCATCTTATTTCTCCCTCCCAAAACGACGAATCCAAGAACCGACCAGATATTCTTCGATTACCTTTTCATTATAAGGGATGAATGGTTTGGAAAGAAACGATTTTATCTCCCCTATCGTCGTTTTTTCATCGAAAACGAAGACATTTTCCGGTCGGTAAAAGTCCGCGTGCAAAATTTCCGGATTATTCGACAAGAGTTTTTTCTGATTGATCAGCGATTCGATCACTCTAAGCGTCCAGCCCGTCTGATCTTTCTGAACGACGTCGAGTATGCAGGAAGACTCCGCTTCGTAACTCAGATATTCATAATAAGGCATTTCTTCATGGTGAAAGATATCGCCGTATCCGTTGCCGACGATGTAGAAAAAACAACGAAAATTCGCTTTCAGCAAGTCGAAAATCCGTCGGTTCTCCGCATATCTTCCCTTATCAACGCCGATAAAAGACACATCGTATCGATTCGCTCTTTCCAATTTTAGATACGGCACAAATTGATGATTGTATCCGATTCCGTATTTTTCCGCGTCCTGCCGGTCAAACGTCCAAAGATCAAAAACCTTTTTCTGCCCGTCCAGAAATCTCTTTTCTTCCGATCGAATCGGATTCCAATAGTAGATGATCGGGCGACGAGATGCGCTTTTCAGCACTCTTCTCAAACGGAAATTCGGTTTGCATTCGTCAAAAACGATGATCTGATATTCCGGATCGCGGATTTTCTTCACCCAATCTCCGTAGAGCCAGCCCCCCAGTTTAAGGCAGGAAAAATAGAGGATTTTCCGGAAAATCCTCATCGGCTTTCCGACGCGATCTTTCCGATACACCGTCTGAACTTCCGCATTTTCTTCGCGAATATATCCGAAAGTAAATCTATTCTTCAATGACACCAGAAGTATGTATTTCATATTCTTTCAGAAACCTTTCCAGTGCGTTCTGCCATGTAGGCAAGCGTTGAAATCCGTTTTTATCCAATGATTTTTTATCCAATCTCGAATTCAACGGACGTGGCGCCTGTTTCGGCACCATCAAAGCGTATTCTTCGGTGGAAACCGGATGAACATACACGTTTCGTTTTGCCATACGGAAAATCGCTTCCGCGAATCCCGCCCAAGAGGTGATTCCCTCGTTCGTGGCGTGGTAGATTCCGTATTTATCGGTAAGCATCATGTCGCACATCAGTTTGCTTAAATCGCGGGTATACGTCGGTGATCCTACTTGATCCGAGACGACGCTGATCTCCCTTTTTCCGCTGTCGGCGAGACGGAGCATCGTTTTGACGAAGTTGTTTCCATTGATGCCGAAGACCCAACTCACGCGGATAATGAAATACCGAGAGCAATGATCCATCACCTGCTTTTCTCCCCACGCTTTGGTTTTTCCGTAAACGCTCAATCCTTTCAACGGATCGTCGGTCTCATAGAATTTCGTTCCTTTTCCCTCGAAAACATAGTCGGTAGAAATATACATCAGTTTGGCTTTCACTTTCTGGCAAGCAGTCGCAATATAGCGAGTTCCCAAAGTGTTGACTTCGTAACATTCGCTCATATGCGTTTCCGCTTTGTCCACCGCCGTATAGGCGGCATTATGCAAGACGATGTCGGGACGATAGGAAACGATCAGTTTCTCCGCGCTTTTCGCGTCGGTGATATCCAGTTCTTCCTTATCGACACCCCGCACATTTTGGAATCCTCGTTCCCGAAGTTCTTTCAAGCAATCGAATCCCAGTTGCCCTCTTATTCCGGTTACCAGAATTCTCAAGTCTTGTGTTTCCGATTTTTTCTTTTTGAAAAAACCTGCCATAGTTCAAAACTCCATCCGACTTTCTCTCAACGTCGGATTTTTCTTGTCTTTTTCCGACAAAATCGGAATTTCCCCGTCCAACGGCCACGATACCGCGATATCCGGATCGTTATAGAGAATTCCGCCTTCATCATCAGGATGATAGAAGTCATCGCATTTATAGGAAAATACCGCCTGATCGCTTAAAACAAGAAATCCGTGGGCAAACCCTCTTGGAACCAAAAACATTTTCCGGTTTTTTTCCGAAAGAACGATTCCTGTCCACTTTCCGTATGTCGGGCTGTTTTTCCTCAAATCGACCGCGACATCAAAAACTTCACCTTGGAGAACTCTTACCAATTTTGCCTGAGGAAATTTTTTCTGAAAATGGAGCCCCCTTAGAACCCCTCTTACCGATTTTGACTGGTTATCTTGAACAAAAGCGTAATCTAGTCCGTTCATTTTGAATTCGTTTTCATTGTAAGTTTCCATAAAATAGCCGCGGCAATCATGAAAGACTACCGGTTCTATCACATACACCCCTTTTATCTCCGTTTCGTTGAATTTCATGACATTCCTCCTAATATTTGATGCGGTTTTCCGCAACATTCAAAAGATGTTTCCCGTAAGCGTTATTTTGCATCAAAACTCCTTGTTCCACCAAAGTTGCTTTGGAAATCCATCCGTTTTTATAAGCGATTTCTTCCGGACAGCAAACTTTGATTCCCTGTCTTTCTTCCAAAAGGCGCACATATTCCGACGCAAAGAAAAGCGATTCGTGTGTTCCGCAATCAAGCCACGCATATCCTCTTCCCAAAGTCGTCACATGCAGTTTTTTCTCTTTCAAATACAGATTGTTTAAATCGGTGATTTCCAATTCTCCTCGTTTGCTCGGTTTGAGCATTTTCGCTTTTTGACAAACTCCCGGAGGATAAAAGTAGAGTCCGGTCACACAATAGTTCGATTTCGGCTTTTCCGGTTTCTCTTCGATGGAAACGGCGTTATTGTTCTCATCCATTTCAACAATTCCAAATCGTTCGGGGCTTTTGACATAATATCCGTAAATCGTGGCGATTCCTTCTTCTGCACGATGATTTGAATTTTTCAAATGCTGAATTAGCCCCGCGCCATGAAAAATATTATCGCCGAGAACCATTGCGCAGGAATCGTCACCGATAAAATCTTCTCCCAACAAAAAGGCCTGAGCTAATCCATCGGGCGAAGGTTGAATACAGTATGTAAAACGAAGACCGAATTTACGTCCGTCCCCCAATAGTTTCTCCATTCTCGAGAGATCTTCCGCTGTCGAAATAATCAGAATATCCCGAATTTCCGCCATCATCAACACGCTTAAAGGATAATAAATCATCGGCTTATCGTATATCGGAAGTAATTGCTTGCTCGTCGCTAATGTCAGAGGGTAAAGGCGAGTACCCGAGCCTCCCGCCAAAATAATTCCTTTCATTTTTCAACTCCTTTATTCAGGCTTCCCGCGTAATAATCTTCCAAAACGGAAACCTGAGAATCGATATCAAAGGAATCGTTGACGACTTCAAAGCGCGGATATGGCGCGATTTTTTTGATTTCTTCCACCCAAACTTCCGCATTGACGATCGGAAGAAACACCGATTTTCCGAAATCGACCTCGCGAGTGATTTTATCGGAAAACAAGCATTTCAAGTCCGCATATTGCGCCTCGACTCCGGTAACCGGCAATCCCTCGAAAAAACTCGGCATGACCATGACGTCCATTGCCGAATAGTATCGGTGAACGTCGGGACAAGATTCCATCAGCACGATCCGATCATTTAGGTGATGCTGAACGATAAATCGTTCGATTTCTTCTTTCAAAGGGCCGTTCCCGATCAAAACGGCTTTGAAATCGAACTCGTCCCGATTCAATCTATTCAAAATATCCAAAATAAACCGAATGTTTTTCTGTTTGGCAAATCGACCGACGAATCCGATGAAAAGAGTTCGATCCGAAATTCCCGATTTTTCCCGCACCTTAATCCGACTCTCCGGATCGAAGGAATATTTGCGGTATTCGATTGCATTGTTGATCACGGCATATTCCCTTTGACCGAAGAGATAATCTCCTGCTAAACGAGAGCAGGCGATCCGATTCGTGCAGTAACGAAGTCCCATCTCTTTCAGAAAATGATTTCGTATGCGTTTGATCCGATTGTCGGAATTCTTTGTCGCGTGAGAATGGACGATTCGGACAGGAATTCCCTTTTTCTTTGCCGGTTTCAAGTAAAAATACGCCACATTCAAGACGTGAACGTGTACGATATCGTAATGTCTTTCATCGAAAAGCGCTTCCGCTCTTTTTTTTAACGACGCCATCGATTTCATTCCGTAATCCCCGAACGAAAACACACGATCGCCATGTCCGAGAATTTCATCGTAGTAATCTTTTGCGAAATCTTCCGCGCCTAATTCCTGATGAATCGCGAAATCGATCGCGAAACGCCGATGATCGATTTTTCGGTAATAATTCATGCAATACGCGGTTACCCCGTTGCAATATTCCAGTTTGCCGATTACCATCAGAATTCTTACTTTTTCCATGTCAACTGCCCTTTTTCTTTTTTTAGAATAGCACACCTATCCGCCTTTTTCAAACAGATGAACGGATTCTCCTATAAGAACGCAAGATTTTCCCTTTCCGTCACCGAAATTTCTTTTGCTCGCGAAGATAGAAACGCGCTCCTTTCCCCTGCAATTCTCACACCTACTATTGCCATTTTTTCGATTATCCATTCTCTCGGAGCATCGGCAGGAAGTTCAACGCGCCTTTAAAAACGGAAGAAATCTCTTTTCGAAATCCTTTCCCAGACCACTTCTTTGACGAAAATATATCCAACCTTTTATTTATCGTGTATAATAATAAAAACGGAGGAGAGGTATGAAACATCTTGCTTTCAGCGTATTGATGAGCGTATATTCCAAAGAAAATCCGCAGTATCTCAAAGCGGCTTTGGAAAGCCTTTTCGGCAATACCGCGCTTCCGAAAGAAATCGTCATCGTCAAAGACGGGATTTTGACCGAAGAACTCGAAAAAACGCTGTCTTCCTTCTCTTCCGATCCGATCGTCAAGATCATCGGTTATGAAGAAAATCGAGGATTGGGTTACGCGCTGGACTACGGCCTACGCTTCTGTACCTGCGAGTTCGTCGCGCGCATGGACAGCGACGACCTTTCTTCTCCCGACCGCTTCGAAAAGCAGATTGCTTTGATGGAAACAGGAAAGTACGACCTGATCGGAAGCAATACCGCCGAGTTCGTCGAAGCGCCGGAGAATCCGGTCTCTTACCGGAATATGCCGGAAACGCAGGAAGAAATCCTTCGTTTCTCCAAAAAGCGAAATCCGTTTATTCATCCGTCTGTCATGTTCAGAAAGGAAAAGGTCATCGAGGCCGGATCCTATCAAACCGCGCTGTACTTCGAAGACTACTATCTTTGGATACGTATGCTGAAAAGAGGCGCGCGCTGCTATAACATTCAGGATAATCTGGTTTATATGCGCGTCAGTCCCGATTTTTACGAGAGAAGAGGAGGAATCCGCTACGTAAAGCATATTCGTCGATTCTTCTTTTTAGCAAAAAAAGAGGGATATTTTACGAAAAAGGAATACCTGAAAACGTATTTCCCGCGCATGATCGTCTCATTGAGTCCGAATTTCATTCGAAAGAGATTTTACGAGAAAAAATTGAGAAGTACCGAACGGAAAGGAAATCGATAATGATCATCTATCTGCTTTTGATTATCGCCGTAGTTCTGTTTTTCCGAACGATGAAAGAAGAAAAAGCGCTGCTTCTCTCTTTCGTTTTGATAAGTCTGATCGCCGCATTGCGAAGTCCGGACGTCGGCGTCGACACCCGCCAGTTTTACGACGCGTTCTATCGCATCGGCGAAAGCCCTTCTCTCGGCTCTTTCCGCTTCGAATTCGGATTTACGCTGTTATGCAAAATCCTGTACCTTTTGTTTGAAAACGGGCAGTCTCTGATCATCTTCACTTCGATTTTCATCAACTTTTCCGTTTATCGATTTATCAGGAATAATTCGAAAAATTCCTTTCAGTCATTGATGCTGTACATCTTCATGAATCTTTTTTTCAATTATATGAACATCATGCGTCAAGCGATGGCGATCGCCGTCTTGCTATTGGGATATGATCTTCTCCGCGAGAAAAAATATTTCTCTTATTTGATCGTCATTTTGATCGCTTCGCAATTTCATGTTTCCGCCTTGCTGGCTGTCGGACTGATCGCGCTGAAAGCGATCCGTTTCAATAAAAAGAGCGTGATCAGCCTCGCCGTCGCAGGCATAATCGTCTTTGCTCTGCTCAATCAGGTTTTCGATTTGCTGATTTTTATCTTTCCGAAATACAGTTCCTACAAGGATTCGATATACGCTTCCGGCAACCTTTTCGGTTCGTTGCTGGAATTTATGATGAACTTTTTTATCGTCGTCCTTTTGATTTTGGCAAACCGATCTTTTCAGAAATCCGAAGAAAATGCGCTTTCGGAAGAAACGAATTTCTACTCTTTGACGATGATCGTCTACCTGATCTTTCTTTCGTTCATCGTCCGAATCAACATTTTCAACCGGCTTTCTCCGATTCTGGGAATCTATTTCATCGCCTATGTTCCGAATATGCTCGAACAAATCAAAGAAGAAAGCGAAAATACGGAAAAACGTTGCCGATACATTACCTTTGCCATTGCGGTAGCGGCCTTTTTCGTCATCAACCTGTTCCGTCCGGAATGGACGGGCGCGGTTCCGTATACTTTCTTCTGGAATTAGGTTTTTCGCGAAAAGCTTATTTGATGTATTGGAATATATCGGCGATCAGTCGTGCATAAGGGAAAGCCATAGCAAGCCCATTCGTCAAAACGGTAGGGGAAATTATAAGAGAAGTTTCTTTCGCGTAAAGCCTGTAACTTCGGCAATTCCGAGGTTTTTCTTTTTATATCAAATGCCTTATCCATAGGTGGATATCGTACCGAACATCATTTGCTTTTCCGAATGAAACGTTTTTGAAAATTTCAAGGAATTTCTAAGTTGTAGTTAGAGAAGCCCACTGAACATTTTTACATAATTCTTCAAAAATTTGCGAAATCGACAAAAGATTTTACCCATTTGCTCATCATATGGTAAATCTCTAAAAAGATATAACAGAGAAGCGGTTCTTACTTCTCTTTCGGAAGATCACCGCTCTTTTTTTTCGGCGCTTTCGGCAAGAGAAGCAATTTTCTCTTCTCCGGATCGAGGAAAGCATAATAACAGCAATCGAATGCCAGCGTGACGACCAAAGATGCGATCAAGGCGATAGCCAGCGTTTTCAACGTCGAGTAAGGTCTTGTGCCGTACAGTACGCTCGAACGTCCGTAAACGACGGCGATATTTTCTTCGTATACTTGACGATTTATTTTTTCGATCGTGTCCGTCATCGAATTTAACGACGTCATCAACTCTTCCGTCTTCGCATTATACCCCTCATCGAAAACCGGATTCGTCAGGCACGCTTCGATGTAACTTTTTCTTGTTTCCAAAGCGCTGATTTCCTCTAAAACCGGCGCGATCTGATCGATATAGGCGTCCGTAGTATAATTGCCTTGCAGACTGCTCATCTTCTCTTCCAATTTGCTGACGAACAATTCCTTTTCCTGAATGCTCAGGTTGATGGTATTCAGGCTCGCTTGAAATTTTTCCTGATACGATTCGACATTTCTCACGTATCGCGAACTCAGATATTGATTTTTCAGATCCTGATTCCAATAGGAATACACCAGATATTCGATTTCGTCCTGCAAAGCGCCCAGTGTCTTCTGATTTTCCGCGTCGTAGACATAGTTCTGCGATTTGGAAGTGATCAGATTAGCGACCGCGGTTCCCAAACGCGCGATCTGCAATTCCACGGCGTTGAACAATTCCTCGTACTCGCTGGTCGAAGAAATCCAATCGAGCGAATTGACGATTTCCTGATTTTTCGCGATCTCCCGAGATACGTCCAACTCTTTTTCGATCAAACTTTCGATGAATTTCCGCGCTTGAGAGATCGATTTGTAATAAGACGCGTCCGTCACGATCGTGTAATAGGCAGTATTCCCGAGATCTTTGTTATTTTCGTCGTAATAGATTTTGGTGAAATATATGCGGATTCCGTCCCGATTGTACATCTTCTCGGCATTGATCGACGAAAAAGAATCCGGATTATCCGAGACGACTTCGTTCAGCCGATTCAAGCTGATCATATCTTTGTAATTGAACCGACTTCCGTTGAGATAGGTATTGCTTTCGATACTATCCCAATAGAGCATAAAACTCCCTTGATAGTACGCTTTCGAATCGGAATAAATCTTCAATCCGAAAAAGCCGAGCAAAAACACGACGATCACAAGAAGGACGTTCCATATCTTTTTTCGTCCGACGAAGATCAGAAACTCGCGAACGGTCAATTTTTCTTCTTTCATACCGCGACAACTCCTATAAAGCTATTATACACAACTCATTCCCGTTTGTCCAAAAACAATCGCCGTTCTCGTAAAAGGAGTCTCTCATCACAGGCGTTTTCTCCTTTTCGTTTTAAAAGCAATTCTATGATTTCGTCCATTTTTCCCGACACCATTTCAGCGACTTATTCAACAGGTAGTACACCCTTTTCTGCGTGATTTTCATCATCGAAGAGATCTCTTCGTAACGATATCCCCGCATCCAGAACCACAGCACTTTGTATTCGATTTCGCTCTTTCTTTGAAGTTCGTCGAGAAGTAGCGCAATGTCGATTTTCAAAGCGGAATCCGTTCGGCTGTCTTCTAAAACCGTCTGCGAAAGAACCTCTTCGTTCAATTCGAAATGAGGGTTTTCAATGCGGTGCTTGTATACATTTCTTCGATAATGTTCCACCAAAGCGCAGGCGAACACTTCTCTGACCAGGCCGAAAAAATATCCTTTTTTTCCGTCGAAACTCTCTATTGCCGCGTGAACGCTTTCCAAATAGATGCTTTCCAACGTCTCTTTGTCCAATTTCCGCGTCCATACCGCATCGGTTTTTTTCAGAATCAATCCCATTTTTTTCTTATACCGAAAAAAAAGAAGCCTTTTCGCTTCTTCGTTATTTTGCCGTATCAAATACATCAATTCGTCGTCACTGACGTATTCTTCGATCATTTCAACGGATTCCTCCGGCTGAAAATCTGAGAAAGAAAAACGGCGCAGGCGACCGACGCATTCAAGGAATTGACGTGGCCGACCATCGGAATGCGGACAATATAGTCGCTGTTTTTCAGCAATAACGGCCTAATGCCTTTTCCCTCAGAGCCTACGATCAGCGCGATCTTCGAACGATAATCGACTTCTCGGTAATCGATTTTCGCTTCTCCGTCGGCGGCGACAACCCAATATCCCGCCTCTTTGAGCCGAAGCACCGCTTGATGAAGGTTGACCGTCTGGCAAACGTCCACGTATTCGATCGCGCCGGTGCTGACTTTGGCTACCGTCGAAGTAATTCCGACCTGCCGATTCGCACCGATGATGATGCCGTTTCCGCCGAAAGCATCGACGCTTCTTAGAATCGCCCCCAGATTATGCGGATCTTCGATTCCGTCCAATAAGACCAGAAGCGCGGATTCGTCGTCCTTGTTCTTTTCGATGATTTCGTCGAGAGATAAATACGCGTATTCTTTGATTTCCGCGACGATTCCCTGATGAACCACGCGACCGACCAAACGATAAAGTTCTTCCGAAGATATCGTCCGAGAGGGAATCTGTTTTTCTTTCAGCAACCGAAAGATCCGATCGTCCTTGAAAGACGATCCCATCCAAATCCTTTTTACCCCGTCGTTGTGCGCCAAAGCATTCGCGACCGTGTTTTTTCCGTAGATCAGATTCATCTTACAAAATCCCTCTTTCGATGAGTTTCTTTCTGAGTTCGTCCGATCTGGCATAATCTTTCTCTCTTTTGGCTTCGTTGTATTGACGATACATCTCTCTGTCTTCTTCGCTCAACGTCGGTTCTTCGAAAACCAATCCGAGAACGTCGAGCATATCTTTCAAGGTAAAATAAAGCGAACGCATCTCTTCTTTATCCGCGTCGGGCCGCCGCAAAATGACGTTGCTTTCCTTGACGATCCGATAGAGTTCGCTCAAAGCGTTCGGCGTATTCAAATCGTCGCACAGCGCTTGCAAGAACTCCCGATTTTTAAGTTCGCCCCCGAAACTCGCGATATTCTCGTTTTCCAGTTGCAATTTTACGGAAAGGCTCCGATAGGTTTTGGAGATTTTCTCGACTTCCTTTTCCGCCGAAGACAGAAGATCGTCGCTGAAATTGACCGGAGTGCGGTAATAAGAATTGATGAGAACGAAGCGAACCGCATTGCCGCCGTAAGCTTCCAGCAAATCAACCGCGCGTTTGACATTGCCCAACGATTTGCTCATCTTGACATTGTCGATATTGATAAAGCCGTTGTGCATCCAATAATTGGCGATTTTATGGTGATACATCGCTTCTTCCTGCGCAATTTCGTTTTCGTGATGCGGAAATTTCAGATCGAATCCGCCTCCGTGAATGTCGATTCTTCCTCCCGGAACCAATTGGTTGATCATCACCACGCATTCGCTGTGCCAGCCGGGTCTTCCTTTCGACCACGGCGAATCGAAACGGATCCCCTCCGAAGTTTTTTTCCAAAGAGCAAAATCCAACGGGGATTCTTTGGAAGAATTTTCATCGATCCTCGCGCCGACGAGAAGGTCTTCTTTTTTCATATTCGAAAGACAGCCGTAATCCTCGATTTTTCCCACCCGAAAGAAGACGTCGCCGTCCGTTTCGTAGGCGTATCCTTTCTCCATCAGCCCCGCGATGAATGCGATGATTTCGTTCATCGTTTCCGTCACTCTCGGCTGATAATCCGGTTTCAGCGAATGAATGTTTTCCCGATCGTTTTCAAACGCGCGGATGTATTTTTCGGCCACTTCCTTTTCCGAAATTCCCTCGACTTTGGCTTGACGAATAATTTTATCGTCGATGTCGGTGAAATTGGAAATAAACGTCACTTTGTATCCGAGACGGATCAAGAGTCGCCTCAACAAATCGAACGTCACCACCGGACGCATATTGCCGATGTGAACGTAATTATAAACCGTCGGACCGCATACGTAACAAGTTACTTCGTTTTCCTTAATCGGCTTGAACGTTTCTTTCCGATTGGTCAGACTGTTGTAAATCTTCACTTCCATATTCGTATCCTCCATTGGGATATTATATCATCTAATTCCGCGAACCGATAGAAAATAAAGGAATTCCGTTTCTCTTTTTGCCCGAGTTTCGCCACTGTTCCGATAAAATCCCGAACGCCGATTTTTCCGATGAACGCGAGGAAAACCGACGGTAAATCATCGCAATTTCCGCCTCGACTATCCGATTTTGAAAACCCCTTCCGCCTATGTCATAGACGCGATCAAAAAGCGCACGATCTTTGCCCTTGACCGCCGAAAGGGTTACTGCGCCCCTTATTCATGAATTTGAAAGTTTCCCCGATCAGGATATTTTCAGATAGTTGATCATGTTCTCATAACCTTGTTTCGCTTCGGAAACAAAAGGCATGACGGAATAGCAATGATACAAACCTTCTCCTATTTCCATCGTCGTTTTTACGCCGCATTCTTCCAACCGCGTTTTCAAAGAGACCGCCGCAGCGGAAAATAGTTCGTCCCCTCCGAAGCACAGGTAGATCTCTTTAAGTCCGTTATAATCGCCCTTTTGAAGATAGCGCATATATTCCGGCACTTCCTTGCCTCCGGACATACCGTCGAAAATCGTTTCCAGCGCTTTTCTGCTCATGATGAGGTCGGTTTTATCCAATTGCTCTGCTTTCTGCAATTCCTCGTCGCCGAAAAGCATCGTTCCGGGAGAAGACACGTATACTTTTCCCGGCATCGGAAGTCCCTCCCCTTTGGCGTTGATATGAGAGATTAAACCGAGGGTGTGATTTCCGCCGGAAGAACCTCCGAGAAAAGCGATCTCCTCTGCCGAATATTCCTTCAAAAGTTCTTTGTATAACTCGTACAGCATATCGTAAACGTCAAATAAATCGTGACCGCAGCAAAGCGGATAATAAGGCAATATCATATCGCGTCCGAGTTTATGAGCATAAACGATCATTTCCCTAGCCTGAGAAGGCTTTGGATATTTGAGCATGCCTCCGCCTGATACGAAAACGCAGACTCCTTTTGCCTGAATCTTGTGCCTCACGCAAAGCACGGGAGAATCGTTCACCTTAAATACGGAAAAATCGAGTTCCGGATCGGAAAGTTTCGGGATATTCGGTCGCGCTTTTTCCGTTTTGAATGTCTTCCGCAACTTCTCATAAGGCTGAGCCATTATCTTCCGAACATGGATTGATGAGACGATTTTCTTCATTATTCTGTACTTTACCGACATCGTTTTCTCCTTTGCAACGCCTTACTTGACATCGATGCAGGGCTTCGCTTTCGCGCTCTTTTCGAATGGTTTAAAGCGAGGAAACAATCCTTTTGCCGATTTTATGCCTTTATCGGAAAGATAGCTTCCCTGTAAATCAGTTTATCCCCTTTTCACTCTCTCTTCAAATGTTTTCCTGATATTCGCCATATCCGAACGCGCATAAACTTGCGATTGACTTTCCCATTATCAAGCGCGTCTACCGAATCGAAGTAGAAAATTTCGCGCGATCTATCAAAAAGATTTTGCTATGTTTTCAAAGGTATCTCCGATGAAAGAATTGCTCCGACTATCATCAACGCAAGCGCCGCAAAGTAAGTATAATGCGGCATTTCGCGGAAAATCACAAGCGATAATAGAGTGCCTATAAACGGCGCGAACCCATAAAACGCGCTCGTCTTTGCCGCGCCGAGCAATCTCTGCGCGTAGACATAGAAAAAAATGCTCAATCCGTAAGCGATAAAACCCACGATCAAAACGGCAAAGACGCTCCAAAGAATCGTTATTCTTTCTCCCAAACACAAGCCGATTGCAATAGAACCGAGTCCCGAAAAAATCCCTTTCAACAAAACGATTTGCAAAGGGTCTTTGGACGATATTTTTCTCGTGCAATTATTCTCGAATCCCCAAAAAATGCAAGCGAGTAAAATCCACAGCGAGCCGTAAGAAAATCGCAAACTCGATAGATCTTCGCAAGACAGCAACCAACAGGATAAAGTGATGAATACGATTCCCGTCCAAAGGCGAGCGCTGATTTTTTCATTGAAGACGAGCCTCGCTATCATCGCCGTCGCAACGATTTCAAAATTGTTTAACAGCGATGCTTCAGCGGCCGTTGTCGTTTTCAGACCGAGCAGCAGGCAAACAGGCGCGGCAATATCGAGAAGAATCATCGCTATCGTAAAAGGGACTTCTCTGCCGGTCAGTTTCGCTTCTTTTTTCCCGCTTCTTCTCATTTTACGGAACAAAGCAATGACAATCATGCCCGTCCCTGCTCCGATATATAAAAAACCCGCCATTAAAGTCGGAGGCATGTAATCGAGCAAAATCTTTGACAACGGAGAATTGATCGCATATAAAGCCGCCGCTAAAATCGCGAATAAGATGCCGATAGTGACCGATTTCTTCATAATACTTTATCGACCGCGACTTTCTTTTGTGCCTGATGATGCATCGTCTTTCCTCCTTGGTGATATATTTATATTATAAATGGTACAAAATTAAAAAAAACGATTTGCGAAAAGTTTTCAAAATCTTCGAAGCGAAAATTCTTTGCAGATAAAAAGCCTTCCGAAGAAGGCTCTTTTCCTCAAAATTATTTGAAATAACGATTTAACAGGGCTTCCAAAGCTTTCCCGTGACGCGCTTCGTCCCGCGCCATCTCGTGAACCGAATCGTGAATGGCGTCCAGATTCAATTCTTTCGCTTTTTTGGCAATAGCCATCTTTCCATGACAGGCTCCGTTTTCGCCGGAAAGCATTTTTTCCAAATTTTCTTTCGTCGAACCGGAGATCAAATCCCCGAGCATTTCCTCGAATCTCGCAGCATGTTCCGCCTCTTCGAAAGCGATCTTCTCCAAAACGACCGCAATTTCCGGATATCCTTCGCGCAATGCTTGTCTGGACATTGCCAGATACATTCCGACTTCACTGCATTCGCCGTTGAAATGCGATTTCAGACCTTCGTAAATCTCCGGATCGACGCCC
Source organism: Bacilli bacterium (assembly GCA_048359995.1). Classification (GTDB taxonomy): domain Bacteria; phylum Bacillota_I; class Bacilli_A; order RFN20; family CAG-449; genus UBA3210. Next base: position 129,657 of record DBGCPK010000008.1, read on the forward strand.
TCCGCGATACCTAATGCGTGTTCAGCCGGCCAAGACAACTCCTCTTCGACATAAGGAACGAGTTTGTCTCCCTTAGCCTTGCAGACCGGGCAAACCGGTTCCACTCCGTCCGGAACCTCGAACACCTGTCCGCATACTTTGCAACGATATTTTGCCATTGTTTTCCTCCTCTTTGTTTTGGCTCGAATTATTCCCTTTCCTCGTACTGAATGACGAGTTGATAAGAAACGACCTTTTTATCGACGATCTCTTGAATGACCGCGTTCAATTTATCGGAAAATACGTCGGAAATCTCTCCGCTTTTCACGTTGACCGCATGAGCGTGCGGCAAGATCGACCGATCGTAAACGCATTTTCGTTCGTCGATTTCGACGCGACCGATCCGATTTTCTTCTGTTAATTGCCCCAAATTGCGATAAACCGTGCTGAGCGAAACCGAAGGGATCTTCTTCCTGACCTCGAAAAGGATCTCTTCCGCCGTAAGGTGGCGGTCTGATTTTCGGACGCATTCGAGAATAGCCGCTTTCTTCTTCGTCATCTTTTCTCCTTTTTAGGAATAATTCCTATTTTTATTTTAATAGAGCATCTCTCTTTTGTCAACGGCATTGCGGAAAAAAAAGAGGACGTTTCCGCCCTCATTTATTCCTCTGTCGGAAGGAATATCCTTTTTCGCATTAAAGCGACCGTTTCTTTAAGCTGAGATAGCCTTTATCTTTCGTCGATAGATGAAGATTCAGCCTCTATCCGACCGGAATACTGCTTGATCAAACGAACTATCAAATCGTTAAAGTATTCCACTTCGGTTTCGCTCGGCGTCGTAATCTCCTGATGAGAGTTTCCGATACCCGAATCGTCTGTCAAAGAGACGTATGTTCCTCCGGTCAAAATCGCGCCCTCTCTGGCGATCAATTCGCCGACCTTGTTCAGCCCGCTGGCAGCGCACGGGATATACCGGATTCCCGCGCTTGCAAAGTCGACATAGTGCTGATAGATATCCGAATAATAGATCGAATGACCCGGGGCATCGAAGATATGAAACGCCATTTTGACGGAATCCGCTCTCCAAGATAATTCGCCGATGCTTTTCAATCCTTGATCGACCGCCTCCGGATAGTCGCCTCCCCCTGAAGCGCTCTCGTTCTTGATATCGGCGATGACCTGCTCGTAATCGGAAGAGAAATCGAATGTCCGCGTTACGTAACTGTCCTCACGATCGCGATAGAATCCCAAACCGATGTTCAGCGAGCAATTGGACTCTTCGCCGACGATTTCGCGGATAATGCCGTCCAATTCGTTGCCGATATAATTCAATTCGTCGCCCATCGATCCGGTGGTATCGATCAGAAAAGCGACGTCGATTTTCTGTACCGAAGGACTTTCAACAGGAAGCACGTAAACCGCCGAACGTTCTTCAACGGAATAGAAATAAGAAATATCCCCGCATACGACTTCGAGTTTCAATCCCTCTAAAGCCGTTTCGGTTTCGGTATAAAGATAACTCTTCCCCTTTACGTCGCTGATCGAATGATAGAGTTCCGCGCCCGTTTGATCGTACAGGCCGACGGAAGCCATAGGATATGCTCTTCCGTTTTCGTCTCGAAGTTCGACTTCGATTTTATTTTTCGTAGACGGAAAACGATCCTGCTGGTGCACGGAAGCGTACAAATCTGCGAATTCCGTGATCAAATTCTGATTTTGATCGTACATTTTTCCGTTCAATAAATCCAGCCAAGAAGAGTAATTGGATAAATCGTTCCATTCCGTCGCCGTCAACGTCTTAGAATAATTGCCGGTCCCGTTTCCCGTTTCGTCGATTTCGATATCGTCGTACCCGTAGCTTCCCGCTGCGACATCGGTTTTGCTGTCTCCGGTAGGTCCGTAGCCCATTTCGTCCAACGAATTGCTTTTCGCCAATCTCCCGAAAGGTTGAATCAACACCAAAGCCACGACCGCGCCGACCGCGGCGATTCCCGTCAACGAGGAAGATAAAACGATCCACTTCTTTTTATTGCGCCGTTTCGGTTTTATCTCTATCCGACTTTCGATACGCGAATACATCTCTTTTTCGGGCATTTCTTTCCCGATGAATTCGATGAGTTTTCTTTCCTTTTTTTTCATACTCTCTTCTCCAATTCCGAACTCAGTCTCGCCATGCATCGACGATAACGACTTTTGATCGCGCTGAGAGAAATCCCGTAACGAAGCGCCAATTCCTTTAAGGAATATCCTTCGACGACGTGTCCGATGACGATATCTCCGTCCGTTTTTCCGGCAATCGCATAGATTTGTCCGACGATTTCAGAATATTCTCGGCTTCCGAACGCGTAATTTTCGAAGTTTTCCGATTCCATGTAAATTTCTCTTTTTTGCTTTTTCAACAAATTGAGAGCCTTGTTTTTACAGGTCGTAACCAGATAATACTTGACATCTTTCACATTTCTTCGGGCCTCGTAAAGAGCTACGAAAGAATCGATGGCAACGTCTTCGACATCGGCTTCACCTTCGAGATATTTTCCAGCGACAAAACGAATCAATTTCGAATATTCTTCGTAAATCAATCGAAATGCTTTTTCGGCACTTTCGTCACTGCCGTGAATAAAAATAAAAATGTCGCTTCTCTTCAGCATAGCAATCCTTGAAAATATTTTCGCTTAATAAGACAAAGAAATAAGAAAAAAGATGCAGAAATAAAATCAATTTTTCCGATTCTGTTCGATCGCTTCGAACATTCCCCGAAAAAGTATGTCGAATTTCTCGTTAAGTTCCTCTTCCGATTCCGCGATATCCACTTCGTCGATGATGCGCTTGACGAAACAAACCGTCGAATCGATAAAATACGACCAGAAAACGTCCTTGGAAAAAGCGCGGTAAACTTTTAATTTCCGCGCGGCTTTGGACAACTGCGAGACGATATCCTCGCGAAGAAGAATTTCATAAGAAAGAATTTCACGATTATACAGTCCGCTTAAACGAAAATCTCCGAAAAATAAGGCATATTCCGGATTTTCGATGTAAAAATTCACGATTTCTTTCCACAATTTTTGCAAAAACAAATAAAAATCATGGATCGAACGAATTTGAAAGTCGGATTCGATTTCAATTGATCGATTCATCGCTTCGAGAATGTAAAAGTAAGTTTCCAAAAGCAAATTCCGTTTTGTTTTGAAGGTCTTGAACAGAAATGCCTCGCTGCACCCCGAGTTTTTTGCGATAGCGACGGTGTTCAGACGGAACAATGAATTTTCCGCCACATCGTCGATCGTGCTTTCAAATACTTGATTTTTCGTTTCCATATACCTCCAAAAGTAATCACTTACTACATTTTATATTTTGTGTAAATCTTTGTCAAATATTATCCTCTTTTAGCGATTCGCCGCCTTTTTTGTCAACGAAATTCCGCCTTTTTGACGATTTTAAGTTACACTTTTTGAATTTTATCTTTTTTCTTTTCTCCAATCGGGCGGCGATGTTCGCGAAAAAAGTCCGCGAAAACGATCGATTCTCGCCGTCATTAAAGATGCAACAAATGCTTTTCGAGCCGTCGCGAAAGATCATCTCAACCAAAAATAGATGAGAACGGCCGCCAAAGAAAAGCCGGCAAGAACAATCAAGATAGAAGGAAGATAAGATTTATATGCCGCGCGAATCATCGCTCGACGTTCCTTTTTGGATACTTCCGCCTTATTCTCTTTTTTTACTTTCCGATCGTGCCATCTGAACCCGTCGATGTCCATGTTGTAAATGGTATGGCCGTCATCGACATATTCATCTTTTTTCTTCTTGCCCATCTTTCTTTTTCAGCGCCCTTTTGATCCTTTCGACCGCTTTCTTCTGCGGTTTCTCCGCTTTTTCTTGTTCTCTTTCTTCCGAATGAAGAACCCGATTTTCTATACTTTCCGTCGCCTGCTTTTCTAACTCTTTGTTCTTGGCAAGCATATACTCATCGTACAAATGGCAGGATACGTAATGATCTTCCCCGTAGTGAATGAAGCGCGGATTTTCAACCTTGCACACTTCCATGCACTTCGCGCAACGCGTATGGAACTTGCACCCCGAAGGCGGATTCGCCGGAGAAGGAATGTCTCCGGAAAGGATGATCCGATTCATTTTTTCGTCCGGATTCGGAATCGGGACAGCCGAAAATAGCGCCTGCGTATAAGGGTGAAGAGGATTTTTGAAGATTTCTTTGGTCTTTCCGATTTCCATCATATTTCCCAAATACATCACGGCGATCTGATCGGTGATGTACTTGACCACCGAAAGATCGTGAGAAATGAAGACATAGGTAAGCCCCATCTCGTTTTGCAGTTTTTTCAAAAGATTGATGATCTGTGCCTGAATGGAGACGTCCAGCGCGCTGACCGGTTCGTCGCAGATGACGAGTTTCGGATTGACCGCCAGAGCGCGGGCAATGCAGATTCTCTGGCGCTGACCGCCGGAAAATTCATGCGGATAACGATCGTAATACTGCTCCTGCAAGCCGCATTTGCGCATGATATCGTGCACGTGTTCGCTGATCTTTTCGCGAGGAACGATGCGGTGAACTTTGACCGCTTCGGAAAGAATCGATCCGATCGTCATACGAGGCGGCAGAGAAGAATACGGGTCCTGAAAAATCAATTGCATATCTACCCGCTTTTTTCTCAGTTCTTTCGCGTTCATTTGGCTGAGGTCTTTTCCCTCGAAAAACACTTTTCCTCCGGTGATGTCGTAAAGGCGGAGAATCGTTCTTCCCAACGTCGTCTTTCCGCAGCCGGATTCGCCGACGATGCCGATCGTCTTTCCCTTTTCCAAACCGAAGGAAATGTCATCGACCGCGCGAAGATAGGCTTTCGGTTTCCCGAAAGCGTTCACTTCCAAAGGAAAATACTTTTTCAAGTGCCGGACTTCCAATAGATAATTGGGATTCGGAGGCAGATTCAGATCGAAAGCATCGTTTTCTTCGATTCTCAAATCGACTTTTTCTTGATCCATTTACTCTCCCTCCTTTTCATAAAGATAGCAGGAAACCACGTGCGTCGGCGAAACCCGAATTTCCTTCGGGTACGTCCCTTCGCACTTCGGGCAGCATCTTTCGCATCTTCCCTTGAAGAAGCAATGATCCGGCATATTGATCGGATTCGGAACCTGTCCCGGAATCGAATACAGAGGTTCGTCGGTGTCGGAAGTAATTAAAGGTTTGCTCTTTTGTAACCCGATCGTATACGGGTGCATCGGGTGATGGAAGATCTCTCTCACCGTTCCTTTTTCGATCACTTTTCCGGCGTACATCACGACGACTTCGTCCGCCATTTCGGCGATAACGCCCAAATCGTGAGTAATCAGCATAATCGCGCACTGCGTTCGTTTCTGAATATCTTTCAGCAATTCCAGAATCTGCGCCTGAATGGTGACGTCCAATGCCGTCGTCGGTTCGTCGGCGATGATCAGTTTCGGACTTCCCGCGAGAGCCATCGCGATCATCACCCGCTGGCGCATACCGCCGCTGAGTTCGTGAGGATAGGAATCGTAGACCCTTTCCGGCATCGAGATGCCGACCTGTTTCAGCATTTCGATGCTGTGCGCTTTGGCTTCGCTCTTGTTCTTTTCCGGATAATGAATAAACATCACTTCGTCCAATTGATATCCGACGGTGAAAACCGGATTCAGGCTCGTCATCGGTTCCTGAAAAATCATCGTGATGTCTTTTCCACGAATTTTGTACATCTCTTTCGTCGGCATTTTCGCCACGTCGTACGCCTTTTTTCTTCCTGACGCGTCTACGCCGAGATCGTCGCTGTTAAAACGTATAGAGCCGCCGACAACCTGTCCTTGCGGTGCCTGCACCAATTGCATGATCGACAGAGAAGTGACGCTTTTCCCGCAACCGGATTCGCCGACGACGCCGACGATCTTGTTCTTCGGAATATCGAAAGAAACTCCGTTGACCGACTGCACGGTTCCGTTGTCGGTGAAAAAGCAAGTGTGCAAATCTTCGATTTCCACGATATTTCCCTCGTCTTTCATCGTCGTAACGTAGACGCTTTCGTCGACTCTTTTCTTTTTCAGATTTTCATAATACCTCATCTGCCTGACGTTGTATCGGATGATCTTCCGGCTCTCTTTCAAGGTCAAATAGCTGCTGTTTTTCTTTTTTCTTTTCCAATTCATCGCATTCACCTACTTTTTCGCTTTCGGATCCATCGCATCGCGAAGTCCGTCTCCGACAAAATTGAAGCCCAGAACGGCAAGAACGATCATAAATCCCGCCGGCAACCACATATTCAAATGATAAGACAAGACCACCGGATCGTTGCTCGTGGCGATCATCGTTCCCCATGCGGCATACGGAACTTGAACGCCCAAGCCCAAATAGGATAAAGTCGACTCGTAAAGAATGACGCTTCCCAACCCCAAAGTCATCGAGACGATCAACTGAGGCATAACGTTGGGAATCAGATGTTTGAAAATCTTTCGCCATGTCGGCAATCCCATCACTTCGGTCGCGGTAATATACTCCTGCTCTCTCAGGCTCAAAATCTGCCCTCGTACCATTCTGGCCGTACCGCTCCAACCGAAAATCGTGATGATCACCATCAGATAATAAATCCTCAAAGAACCGGATACCTCCCAAGCATCCAGAACCGCCGAAGCGATCAAAAGAATAGGCAAAGTCGGTATGCAGTTGAAAATGTCGACGATTCTCATGATGATCTGATCGACCCATTTTCCGAAAAATCCGGAGATTCCTCCGATGATGACGCCCAATACCGTTTCCAATATGACGACGATAAATCCGATCATCAAGGAAATCCGACCGCCGTACATCAGCCTCGCGAATACGTCCATGCCGAATTGATCCGTTCCCAACGGATGCAAGAGAGTCGGATCGGCTTTGTCGTTGATCGTCTTGACGATTTCGATTTCCTGAACGATCTCCATCTCGACGCCGTCCGGATCGACATAGGTGTAGGTATTCGTGTAGATCTCCGTCGTTTCGTTTCGATCGACTTCGGTTTCGTTCCAGCCGAATCCCCACATCTCGCGGGTATGGTTGTTATACATCGTCGGTCCCAAGAACGAGAATACGAACAAAAACACGATCAAAACCAAGCCGACGATCGACAGTTTCGAACGGAAAAACCTTCTGAGAACCAGACGAGTCGGGCTCATCTCTTTATACGTTTCCTTCGGTTCTTCCTTTTTTTCTTCTCCGACATCGGAGATATCCGTTTTGACCGAAGAGACGGTTTTGTCAACCTCAAAATAATTGACATTCCGACTGTTCCCGTCGATCGGAGCGTCAATCGGAACGATTTCGCTTTCCGATTTCTCCGCTTCTCTTTCGACGAATTTCAATTTTACCTTCTTATCCGGATTTCCGGAAGTCTTTCTCGTTTTGCCGGAACTCTTTTCGGCAGAATTTTTTTTCTTTTCTTCCATCGTTCCACCTACTTTCCGAGTTTTACGCGCGGATCGACTACCGAGTACATGATATCGGAAAACAACGTTCCGATCACGGTCAGAACCGCTAAAAACATATTGTATCCCATGACAAACGGGATATCGGCTTCTTTCAACGCGTTATAGGCCAGTCGCCCGATTCCGTCGATGCCGAACACCTGTTCGGTGATCATCATACCCCCGAAAAGAGACGGAAGGATACCGGCGAGCAAGGTGACAAGCGGGATCATCGTATTCCGGAACGCGTGCGTGTAGATGACCTTCCGCTCCGAAAGGCCCTTCGCCCGCGCCGTGCGGATATAGTCCGCGTTGAGAACTTCCAACGTATTCGTTCGCGTATATCGCATCAAACCTCCGATCGAAAGAAGAACCGAGACGAAAATCGGCAAGACCAAGTGATGCGCCATATCGCCCAGTTTCGACATAAATCCGGCAAAGGTATTCGGATAAGTCGCCCCTGCCGAAATAAGGCCGTTCGACGGAAACCAGCCTAGATCGACGGAAAAAATCTTGATGACGATCGCGCCGAAGAAATAAGTCGGCAGCGAAATTCCGATCATCGTCAGGACGGTTACGGTATAATCCCGAATCGAATACTGATGCGTCGCGCTGGATACCCCGAGAGGGATCGCGATCAAAAACTGCAAGATCGTCGCAATCAAAGCGATGGCGAAAGACACCCACATATTTTCGGTGATGACGGTCGCAACCGGTCTTTGGTATTTAAATGAATTCCCGAGATTGCCCATACAGAGATTTCCCAGCCATTTGAAATAGCCCGAAACGATTCCGGAAAAAGAGTTGTCGCTGATTCCGTACATCGCTTTGAACGCGTCGATCTGTTCCTGCGTGATCGTCCCTATGGCCAACTGCTCTTTGTACCGGTTGTCGATATAGTCTGTCGGCATCATTCTGACCAGCGTATAGATGATAAGCGAAACGCCGAAAAGCACAAGAACGGAAATCAGCAATCGTTTAATAATATATTTGAACATAAATTCCCCAAAAGGGGGCGATGCCCCCTGTCTTGTCCTTTCTTTCTATCGTTCTTTCAGGCTGAGATTCCAAATTTCATTGGTCAGTCCGCTGAAAGCGGAAAGTTCGCTGTTAAACGAATTGACGTCGATTTTATTCGTATTGTAAGCGAACAGATCTTTTCTCTGGTAAGTCGGAAGTTCGACCGCCAGTTCCATCACGACGTCGAGCGCTTCTTTGTAAATCGTCTCTCTTTCGCTTTGCACATCGGTTTCTCTTCCCGCTTCGATCAGTTCCGACAATCTTTCCACGATTTCCAGTTCGGTATCGTATTTTCCGCCGTTGTTGGCCAAAATCTGTTTATATCCCCAGTTCAAGACCGAAGTCGCTTTCGAATCTTTATGATAGACCTGATACATATCCGGATCGATCGTGCTTCCCCAAGCGGCCGCCCAAACCGTCAACGCGCCGGAACTCAGTTTTTTCAACGCGTTCGCGTCGGTCGTGACGATGATCTGGAAACCGCATTTGTTCAGCAATTCGCCCGATTTATACAGAGCGTTGAAAGCCGGATGATCGGTTTCTTCGCCGGCGATGGTAAACGTGTATTTCAACTGATGCGTTCCCTTTTGATAGATTCCGTTGCTGTTTTTGACATATCCCGCGCTTTCGACAAGACCGGTAATGAATTCGATCTGTTTGCTCTCGTCCATTTTGGTTCCCGCGGCAATTCCGTTGCTTTCGATAAAATCGCGGTAATCCGGATTGACGACGCTCAGATCGGTCGGAACCGCCGATGAAATCGTCGGATAGTAACTCGTGCAACCATCCGGATATGCCCAACTCTCTTTCGACATCGGTCGGTAGATCGCTTCCGCGGTATTCCGATAGTAGTCGATACACAATTGCGTGTCGATCGAGTGCATGATCGCTTGACGCACTTTGATATCCGGTACTTTTCCGGCGTTGACGCCGATATATCCGTATCCCAAAGTCGTGATATCCTTATAGCCGATTCCCTGACTCTTCCGCTTTTCGAGTTCCGCTATGGTTTCCGGTTTGGCGTTCGGCTCGGCAAAGTCGATCTCCTTGTTATACAGCGCGTCGGTCATTCGATTCTGCGAGACGACCTGATAACGGAGATGCTTGATCTTCGGCTCGCCCATCACATAATTCGGATTGCTCTCATAGTAGATAACTCCCTTGTCCTTGAAAGTTCCCGCGGTTACGTTTTCCGTACCTCCGGAAGATTTCGCGGCCATGTATGGACCTGCGCCGACAGGTACGCCGACTTTATCCGCCGCATTCACGACGTTGTCCATAAAGGTTCGAGACATGTATTCGACGCCGAAGTTCTGCTCGTAATCGAACGCGTCGATATGCTCTTGATCGGAATAATAGTACATCGGTGCAACCGAAAAAGCAAAGTTCCAGATCGCTTTCGGATCCACCTTGTGAATGGTAATCGACAAAACCTCGTTTCCGGAAGTTACCGCGCCCGTGCTGTCGTAAGTCGGAACGTCGTAGGAAACGCCGTTGACTTTTACCGAAGTAGTTCGGTTGGCGAACTGAATGCCCGAAATGTTCGGGAAACTCTTTTCGGTGAGCCCTGCGAAATGCTCTTCCATCAAAGTCGCGACGAGGTAATCGTTCAAGTCGGTCGCGGTCACCCAATAAGTCAGAATTTCCTCGATATCTCCGGGAAGTTTGGCGTTGAGAATCGCGCTGATCGCCTGCTCTTTGGTATAGGAGGCCGAAGCGCTTCCCAAAGAATAGGTCAACTCGTCCGTCTTCTTGTTATAGGTGATATACCCTTCGTTGTAGAGGAACGCTTCGACGTCGCTGTTCAGGGAGTGCGAACTCTGCGTTCCGTCTTCTTTGAAGAATTTGATATCTTCGTAGGTATCCACCGAGTTCGAATAATCGCTGTTGAGTTCCTTCTCGAAGAACTCCTTGGCTTTGGCAAAGTCGCCGCTGACATTTTTATAAACCGAAGATTGCGACGAAGACATCGTTTTCAGTTTGTTTTCGAATTCGCCGATCGTCAGATACGGGTCGACATCCAGAATTTCGTTCGAGGCTTCGATCAACGCGTCGATCCGCGCTCTGGCCGCGACTTCGAACTGCGTTTTGAACGCGTCCTGCTCTTTTTCGTCGGCTTCCTGCGTTCTGTATTCCTGCAAACCGACGATGTCGGTCGAATAGATCGTGCTCGAACCGCTGTAAGCAGGATCGAGGTAAACGTAGAGATTGAACAGAACGTCTTTGATCGTCAAAGGCGATCCGTTGGAAAATTTGACGTTGTTTTTCAAGACGAAACGATATGTCGTCGTCGCCTCTTCCCCGCTTCCTTCCGTGCGCGTTTCGTAATCCTTGACAACGGTCGCCTCGTCGTCTCCGCAAACCGGTTTTCCGTCTTTGTCGTTGCTCAGCATGCTGAGTTGCGTCAAGCCGGTAACGTTGCCGTCCGTAGCCGTCGTCGAGAAAAACGGATTGAAAACTCCGTCGACTTCCTGCGTCGAAAAAATCACAGGATCGACGTCGTTGTCGTAATCGCCTTTGTTTTTATTGCCGCAGCCGGCCAACGCCAAAGACGAAATCGCCGCGACACTGAAAGTCAATAATTTCTTTTTCATTTTTTCCTCCTTTTGATTGATTACAGAATTGTCTCTTCTACACGGATCTGAGAATCCGCCGAAATCGATGAATCTTCATCGACGATGTAACTGAACCGATCCGCGATTTTATCGTAAATCACATTTCGGTTATTGACGAAATTCAACGTTTTTTCGCTGACGCTCAGATTGCAGGAGAACGTTACTCCCGAAATCGAAGAACGAATCATCTGCGACGCAAACGGACTGACGATCAGCGTTTTGATTTTCGAATAATTCGTATCGACGTTCAACGTGCAATTCTCGAAACGGACGTTTTCGATCTTCGCGTCGGTCAGTTTTCGGAACAATCCGGCATAAGCACAAGAGAAAGTTCCGTCTCCGCTTCCGGAAAGATCCATTGTCAGATTGGAAGAGTCGAAGCCGATTTCGAAATTGGAAATCGTATGCCCGTTCCCCTGAAATTCCTCGCCGTAATCGCCGAAATAAAGCGTCTGCCCTTCCATATCGATATCGTTCATCAGGTAAATCGGCTTGCTTCGGCTGCTCAGAAGTTCGCTCGCGGAAGAAACCAAAGTGTATTCCCCTTCGATGTAGTGGGCAAATACCTTCACCGACGTGTCGGTCTCTCCTCCCGGGTGTTTGAACGATTCGTCCCACGGTTGATCGTCTTCATCGTAGAAACCCGGAAGAGCCGTATGCCCTTTCAGCGTATTCACCTTTTTGAGCAGATCCTTGAATTCATCGCCTTCGTTGACGGTGTAAGAATAGACTACCGAGACATTTCCCTGTTCATCCTTATAGCAGATATCGTACGTATAGACGATGTCCTTGACCCATTTGGCGTAAAGGGTAACGCCGTCGATACCGATTTTATCCACGTCGAATTCCCAACGATCTCCGTAAGTGATCTCGTCGCCGTCGACGGTTTTGGTCTGATACCACCCCTCGATCGAATAACCGGTTTTCGTGATATCCTTTTCCGACAAGACGTTCGGATCGGCGATATACGTCTGCGATTCCTCGTCATTCAGAGAATAAACGTAAGTAACCCGATCGTTCGCGGCATTCTGACATTGACCGCCTTCGAGATAAAAGACCGCGCGTGCCTGAACGGTTTGCTTCCGATTTCCTCCGCAGGAAACCAAAGGAAGCGTTCCGAGCAAGAGGACAGTCAGAATTTTTTCTCTTTTTTTCATTCGGTCATCTCCTTTCTTCCGAAAGTTTATAAATTTAAATTTATAAATTAAATTAAAAAAATCCGGTATTTGGATACCGGACTCTATTATAACGGCATTGAACTTCAAATGCTACTATCCATTTTCAAATTGAACAAAAAAATCTTTTTTTCGACTGATTTGCCAAATTCAAGTCAAACTTCCAAAGGAAATTTCCGGCATAAAGCGATGACTTCGCCTTTCAGCCGTTCTTTTGCTTCCGGATTGTCTCTTTCTTTCAAGGCTTCGTCGATGATGCGGACGATCTCTTTCATCTCTCTTTCTTTCATTCCTCTCGTCGTCAAAGCGGGCGATCCCAGACGGATTCCCGAAGCCAGCATCGGCTTTTCCTTATCGTCGGGAATCGTATTCTTGTTGACGGTGACGTGAATCGAATCGAGCAATCTTTCGCAATCGCGGCCGTTGATTTGGCGCGAATTCCTGACGTCGACCAAAAGAAGGTGGTTATCCGTTCCGCCGGAAACGACGGGGTATCCCCTTCGTATGAATTCCTCGCTCAAAGCTCGCGCGTTCCGAATTACCTGTTTCTGATAAGTGACAAAATCTTCGCTCAACGCCTCCCGAAAGGCCACCGCTTTCGCGGCGATCACGTGCATCAAAGGTCCTCCTTGAACTCCCGGAAATACGCTTTTGTCGATCTTTTCGGCAATCGCGGCATCTTTCGTAAAGATAATTCCTCCGCGCGGACCGCGCAGAGTCTTATGCGTCGTCGAAGTAACCACGTCGGCATATCCGCAAGGATTCGGATGCAATCCCGCCGCGACAAGTCCGGCGATATGCGCCATATCCACCATCAGATAAGCGCCGACCTTATCCGCGATTTCCCGAAACCTGCGGAAATCGATCGTCCGCGGATAAGCCGAAGCGCCCGCGACGATCAGGCGCGGACGCACTTCCTCCGCTTTTCGCTCCACTTCGTCATAATCGATCGTTTCGCTCTCTTTCGAAACGCCGTAAAAATAACTGACGTAGTCCTGCCCCGAAAAGGACAGCCGATATCCGTGCGTGAGATGCCCTCCGTGATCGAGAGCCATTCCCAGTATTCGATCTCCGTTGTTCAACAGGGCTCTGTAAGCCGCCATATTGGCTTGCGAACCCGAATGAGGCTGGACGTTGACATAGTCGACGTGAAACAATTTTTTCAGCCGCTCTTTCGCCAAATTCTCCACGATATCGACGTACTGGCAACCCCCGTAGTATCTTTTCCCCGGATATCCTTCCGCGTATTTATTGGTCAGAATGCTCCCCTGCGCTTCCAATACCGCTTTCGAAACGTAATTCTCCGAAGCGATCAGTTCCAAATGATCCTCCTGACGCATTTTTTCATCGGCGATCGCCCGAAAGATCTCTTCATCCTGCAATTTCAAATTTTCCATATTTTTCCCTCGCTCTCTTTTATTCTATTTTATTTTTCCGCAAATCAAAACAAAAATATGACATACCTAATTTTATGCGCGCCGATTCCGTTCGTACGCATTCCATTTGACTTTCTGTTTTCGCGTAAAAAAAGCGAAAAGATCGCCGCCGAATGATGATCGAAAAAAAGTTCCAATATATGCCAAAAAAATCGAAGATTCCGATCACAAAATATTTTCGGTGATCGTATGAAAGATAAAAACTTTATCGAACAGGAAAAAGAAGATTTCAATCAAGGAAAGGAAAACGAGTTCTACGACTACATTCAGATGGGACCTCTGGAAGAAGAGATTCTCTACGAATTTCACTTCGATGTCGATCAATTCAAGCGATATCTGAAAAAGCAGAATCAGAACTCAAAAAAGTGAGGGTTTTCGACGAAAACCCTCACTTCTTTTTCCGATACAACGCGTTGACCAAAATATACGCGCCGATAAACACGGCGATGGAGACCACCACCACCAGATACATCACGCCGACAGATACGTTTCTGTCAAAAAGAACCAATTCCACGTCGAACGCCTGTTTCAATTCGGAAATCGTTTCCGCAGGCATCGAAGTCTGATTCTGCAATTCGGCGATCGCGGAATTCATATAGTGATTTCTGAACAGGAAAGTTCCGTACGTTCCGGGAAGAAATTTCAGGAACGTCGACAATCCGGAAGCATAAGAAGAAAGAGGCATATACGCGCCGCTGATAAATCCGTAACAGGAACTGACGATCGTCCCCACCGCCGAGATCTGCCCTTGCGAAGAAAGAAAGTAGTTGATCAAAGAGGAACAGGCCGTTCCGAATAACGTCATCAGGAGAACGTCGAGAAAGATCAAAAGCACGTCGGTAAATCCGAGATACCATCCGGCAATCCCCAAATAGATCATCGAACCGATCATTCCCACGATACACACCATAAACGTATTCAGAAAAGTCGCAATGTAATAACTCAACGCCAGCGTGGATTTTTTCACCGGCGCGATCGTCAGATCCTTGATCGTCTCGTTCGCCTTATCCGAGACCATAATCATATTGGAGCAGAAAGCCACCGTAATGCAACTGACCGAGAGAATCGATGCGCTCAACTGACCGCCGACAAATCCGTCGATCAGTTTTTCCGATATTTCGATACCTTCCGGTAATCCGGAGACAAAACTCGTCCGATAAACTTTTCCCAAAAACGTGACATATAACAGCAATAGGATAAAAGGCGTAATCAAAGAGGTAAAGAATACCCCTTTATCTTTCAAGAATAAGCGTACATTTCTTTTTACCAAAACCAGCAAAGCATTCATTTTGCGTTCTCCTCGTTCAGTCTCTTTCCGGTCGCGGAAAGAAAAACGTCGTCCATTTTTCCCTTGACGATTTCGTAATCGTCGAATAATTCCGGATGGGCGAGAATCATTTCCGTCGCCTGCGCGGTATTCTTGACTTCGACGCGATATCCGCCTGAAATTTTTTCGTAACGGCAGCCCAACGGCAACAGCGAAGATTCTTCCGCGCCGTACAGCGTGATGAAATCGCCGGCATAACGATTTTTCAATTCCAAAGGCGTTCCCTCCGCGCAGATTTTTCCGCTGTCGATGATCACGACGTAATCCGCTTCGCCGGCCTCTTCCATGTAGTGCGTGGTCAAAAGAACGCTGAGATTCTTCTCCCGCCTCAGATTGAAAATCACTTCCCAGACTTGTTTTCGCGTCTTCGGATCCAGTCCGGTGGTCGGTTCGTCCAAGATGAGTATCTTCGGCTGATGGATCAATGCGCGAGCGATATCGATCTTTCTTCTCTGCCCTCCGGAAAGCTTTCCCAAAGGTCGCGAAAGCAAATTCCGGAAATCCAGCCGATTCGCCAGATCGTTCAGCCGGGTTTCAAATTCTTTTCTCGCCATTCCGTACAGAGAAGCGCGAACCTCCAAATTTTCCCTCACCGTCAGTTTTTTATCCAACAGAGAATGTTGATAGACCACGCCGATCGAACTTTTAAACGAAACGGAGTCGCGATCCAAATCGAAACCGTCGACGATCACCTTCCCCCGATCTTTTTCCAAAAGTCCCGAAATGATGGAAATCGTCGTCGACTTTCCCGCGCCGTTTATTCCGAGAAAAGCGAACAATTCTCCCTCCTTTACCCGAAAAGAGATATCGTTCACCGCCTGAATTTCTTTGAACGATTTGCTCAAATGGCTGATTTCGATGATGTTGTTCATATCGTTTCCTTTCCGCTTTTATATTCTTCCAAAAGAGATAAAAACACTTCGCTGAGCATCTTCGAGATATCCTCTTCTTTAAACGGATTCGTATGCTCCGCGCACATCACGGCGATGCCGTGAGTATATACCCAAAGATGAAGATAGAGTTTCAACGCGGCTTCTTCCGAAATGCGATTCGATTCCGCGATAATGCGAACAAACGTCCGATATCCCGGTTCGAGTTCCAAATTGCTTTCTTTTTCCCGATTTTCTCCCATAAAAAGCAGATGAAACAACTTGCTCTCTTTTCGGGCAAACTCGATGTATTTCAATCCGGCTCCTTTGAAAGGCAGAGGTTCTTTCAACCCCTCTTCGATGTATTTCCTGTATTCCTTTCCGGCGCGGATCAAAACCTCCTTTTTCAGTTCGTCCATACCGTCAAACCACGTGAAGATTACCCGCGAAGAACTATTCATCTTTCCCGCCAGATAACGCGCGGTCAGAAATTCGAATCCTTCGGTTCTCGCGATTTCAAAAGCGCAGTCGATAATCTCCTGACGGCTGAATTTGCATTTCGGCGGCATCTTTCTCCCTCCTAAAAAACATTTGTTGCGCAACAACCGTTTTCATTATACTCCGACCCTCCTTTTCTGTCAATACGAAAAAAGCGGAGATATCCCGCCGGTCTTTTAAAATTGTTCGGAGTTAAGGAATCCGTAGACGATATATTATATTGGTTTTTTTATCGTTTGTTCTCTATTTTTAATTTCAAGGCTTCACTCTGATTTCTCTATTTCCGCATATTCTTTACGTTTTTGAATGGATTCACCGTCTTTTTGATCTTCCCGTTTTTTCGTCTTTTCTCTCCCGCCGTCTTCGCCCGTTTTTTCTTTCTTCCGAATTCTTTTCCAATACATCGCCAACATCGCCGACGCGATGACCAAAATGACGATGCCGACCGAAATGCCGAAAAAGGTATTGATTCGAATGATTTCGACGTCTTCGAGATTCGAAGCGCTTAAAAACATTTCTTCGATCAACACCGAATGCATCAATGCCGAAGAGACGTTGGTAAAGCGAAGCGCGAGAAGGGAAACATCCCGCCTTTTATGGGCTTTTCTCACCCCGACGACAGAGGCGATAAACATCGCGAATACCGTTATATTGAACAGGAACGCCAGACGAGCCGGATATCGGTTAACCCGTTCGACCAAATCGCTTTTGACAACGACGCAGACCAGAAAGAGAAACGCCGATAAGAAAAGAATGACGGCAATGTCGAAAAACGCTTTTTCTTTGTTCTCTTCTTTGCTTTTCAGATAAATGTCTTTGCACGTCACGATGCATAATCCGTAAAGAGCCGAATAAATCCAGATGACCGAATGGATATAAAAGCCGACGATGCATTTAAAAACTACCGCGATCAGCCCGCAGATAAAGAAAAACAGCGTTCGGATTCTGACTCTTCCGATGAAATCCGAATGCACATACTTGCCGATTGCTTCTTTTAACCTCATCTTCTCACTCCGCATTTGATTTATTATACCATATCCGCTTTAAAATAGAATGGCTCTTTCTTCAAAATCCCTCGCGGTCGCGATAAACTTTCCTTGCGTTTGCAATCGAACTTCGCGCGAATCAAAAAAGCGATTCGATTTCAAAATCCATCCGTCTTTCAGTTAAAAACCTTTCTTAAAAATCTTAACAAGAGAAAATCCAAAGTGTATAATGGGAGTGCAACAGGAATTATTCCTATATGCGGAGGAGAAAAACTATGGATAAAAAACTCATCGACTTGATGGAAGATCAAATCAACAAAGAACTTTATTCTGCGTATCTTTATTATGAAGTCGCCGAATATTATCGTTCGAAAGGTCTCGACGGATTTCACAAGAGATTCGAAGATCAGGCGCGCGAAGAAATCGAACACGCCGAAAAATTTGCCGAATATCTGCACGACAACGACGTGCCGTTCAAACTGAAAACCATCGCCGCGCCGGATAACGATTTCAAGGATTTAAGAGAACCTTTGGTATTGCAGAATACTCACGAAAAGTACGTTACTTCTTTGATTCACAATCTATACGATTGCGCGGAAAAAGTCGGCGATACCGCGACCAAACATTTCCTTTCTTGGTACGTAAACGAGCAGATTGAGGAAGAAAAGACGGCGAAAGATCTTCTCGAACAATACGATCTCTATGCCAAAGACGGCGGAATCGGGTTGTATCAAGTCAACAAAGATTTGCTGAAATAAGATTAAGAAGCAGCAAAAAACCGAGACGACTCGTTTCCTCTCGGTTTTTATTTTGCTTTGCAACGATGCACGTACAGCCTCGAAATTTCGCTGCCGTCCTCGCTTTCCGCCATCGTCAGGAATTCCCAGCCGTATCTTTCGTAAAAGGAGGTGTGGTCGGTAAGTAAATACAGCGTGCGGATTCCTCTCTTCTCCATATCTTTTACCACGAAATCCAGCATTTTACCGGCAATTCCCCGTTTTCGGTATGCTTCTTCGACATAGACGGCGCAGACGTTCGGAGTCAAATCCTTACGGACGTGAAAGTCGTTTTCGATGGCCCCGATTCCCGCGACGATTTTATCCCGATCGAGGACGATATACCATTGAGGAACAGCGTTTTTTCCGACGCTTTTCCTCATGCTTTCTTCGTAGATTTCCTCGGAAATTCCCCACTTCGATTGAAACCATAGGGCAGCCTCTTCGATCCGCTCCGGATGCCGACCGAGCGAAATGATCGGATATTCCATCTTCTTTCCTCCTTTTTGCGAATCCAATATACGCTTTTTTCGTTTCCAAAACAATTCGAACGAATCATTTGTTCAAACTTACAGACATTTATTTTCTTTTTTTCCGCGATCGGTTACAATAGAAAACTGAAAACGGAGCAACGAAAATGCAGAATTACTTAGACTTATGTCAATACGTTCTCGACAAGGGAACACTAAAAGAAGATCGGACGGGAACCGGAACGATTTCCACTTTCGGTTATCAACTTCGGTTTGACCTTTCCGAAGGATTTCCCCTGTTGACCACGAAAAAGGTGTATTACAAAGCCGTATTAGGCGAATTACTGTGGTTCATTTCGGGAAGTACGAACATACGGCCTTTGGTGTTGCAGAACATTCGGATTTGGAACGAATGGCCTTACGAATCCTATAAAAAATCGGAAGATTACCGCGGGGAAACAATCGACGAATTCGTCGAAAAAATCAAAAGCGACGAAGCCTTTGCCCTTCGGTACGGGGAATTAGGTCCGGTTTACGGAAAACAATGGAGGGATTTCTTCGGGATAGACCAACTTCTCGAAGTCGAAAAATCCATCAAGGAAAATCCTTTTTCCCGAAGGCATATCATCTGCGCGTGGAATCCGGCCCAAATTTCCGAAATGGCTTTGCCGCCTTGCCACGCTTTCGTGCAGTTTTATGTCTCCGGAGACGGAAAAAAACTTTCCTGCCAACTTTATCAGCGAAGCGCCGATCTCTTTTTAGGCGTTCCTTTTAACATCGCTTCCTATGCAACTCTACTCATGATGATGTCGGAAGTTTGCTCGTTGGAACCGGGAGAATTCGTACATACGTTCGGCGACGTCCACATTTACACCAATCACATCGATCAAATTCGGACGCAACTTGAAAGAAAACCGCGACCTCTTCCGCGTTTGACGATCAAAAGAAAAGTGAATTCCATTCTGGATTTCAAATATGAAGATTTCGAGGTCGTCGGATACGATCCGTATCCGAAAATTGAAGGAAAGGTATCGGTATAACTATGTTGAAAATCATCGTCGCTCACGATAAAAACCGCCTGATCGGCGGCAAAAATCAAATCCCTTGGCATATCAAGGAAGACCTCCGTCATTATAAGGAAACCACGATGGGACACACTTTAATAATGGGGAGCAAAACGTTCGAATCGATCGGGAAACCTCTTCCGGGTAGAAAAACGATCGTTCTCTGCTACGACGAAAACTTCGACGCGCAAGGCGCGGAAATCTGCACCGATTATCGCCGACTGCTGAATCGTTACGAGAAATCCGAAGAAACGGTCTACGTCTGCGGCGGCGCTTCGATTTACGCCCTGTTTCTTCCCTATTGCGAAGAACTGATCGTCTCCTTGATCGAAGGGGATTATACCGGCGACACTTATTTCCCGGAATACGCGCATCTCTTTGAACTCTTTTCCGAAGAACAAAGAGAAGGATTTACAATCCGTCATTATAAAAGAAAATAATAAAGCTCGACAAAATCGTTTTTCATTCTCTTCGCTCAGAATTTCTTTACCAGACACCGAACGCATTCCAACAAAGTGCACAATTCGAACAGCGAATTCTTTTTCTTAATCGGCAAAAATAAATTCTCCCCGTACGCACAGCGATCGGATTGCTCGAATAAGTTGCAATCCTTTCTTCTTTGTGATACTATTCAACGAGAAACGGAGTTTAAACATTCTATGAGCAAAGTTGCAATATTAACCGACAGCAATTCCGGAATTACCCTCGAAGAGGGCAAAAAACACGGAATTCACGTCGTTCCGATGCCCTTTATCATCAACGGAGAAGAATTTTTGGAAGAAATATCCCTTTCGCAGGAACAGTTTTATGAAAAGTTAAAAGGTAAGGCGAATATCTCCACCTCGCAACCCTCGGCGTTCGCTTTGACGGACACTTGGGATCGACTGCTGAAAGAATATGACGAGATCATCTTCATTCCGATGTCCAGCGGTCTGTCCGCGACTTGCGAAAGCGCCCAACGATTGGCGCAGAATGAAAAATATCTCGGAAAGGTTCACGTCGTCGACAATCAACGGATTTCCGTCACCCAAAAATCGAGTTGCTACGAGGCGCAATATCTGATCGATCAAGGAAAAAGCGCGCGGGAAGTCGTCGATTATTTGATGAAAAGCAAGATGGATTCCAGCATCTACATTATGGTGGATACGTTGGAATACCTGAAAAAGGGAGGAAGAATCACTCCTGCCGCCGCGGCACTGGGAACTTTGCTCAATATCAAACCCGTGTTGCAGATTCACGGAGAAAAACTCGATTCGTATTGCAAGGTGCTGTCGATCCGCGTTGCCAGAATCAAGATGATTCAGGCTGTCAAAAAGGATCTGGAAACCGTCTATGAAGATCTTTACGATCAGGGAAAGATGATTTTGGCGATCGCGCATACGGAAAATTACGACAATGCCGTCGATTTCAAGAAACAGGTTCAGGAGGCCTTTCCGAACTTGAAAATCGTCTTCGTCGATCCGCTTTCGTTAAGCGTATCCTGCCATATCGGTCCGGGATCTCTGGCCTTGGTATGCGCGCCGAATATCGACAATTGCATTCGATAAATCCGACATTTTGCTTACGCCCCGAAAGGGGCTTTTTTTAAATGATACGCTTTTTGTTCAACGTTCGAAAGCGCATCGATCCTCAAAGCCGTCGATTCGGAAAGAAAACGATTTCATAAAATTGTCCGTAACATTTCTTTGATTCTGCCGAGAATAATTTTAGAATAAGAGAAGGTTAAAGGAGTTTATCATATGAATTTTATCTTTATTTCCCCGAATTTTCCTAAGACTTACTATCGGTTTTGTCGGGAATTGAAGAATTTGGGGGTTACGGTATTGGGAATCGGCGAAGATCGTTACGACGATTTAAGCGGCGATTTGAAAGAAAGTTTATCCGATTATTACCAAGTCCGTTCTCTGGAAAACTACGAGGAAGTTTATCGGGCGACGGCTTATTTTGCCTTTCGCTACGGCAAAATCGACTACATCGAATCGAACAACGAGTATTGGCTCGAAAGCGACGCGCGTTTGAGAAGCGATTTTAACGTTCTTACGGGAAAAAAGAGCGAAGAAATCCGAATGTTCAAGTCGAAAGAGGCGATGAAACGGTATTATCGAAAAGCCGGAATCAAAGTCGCTCGATACCACATTCCGACCACTTTGGAAAAAGCGCGGGATTTTATCGAAGAGGTCGGTTATCCGGTGATCGTCAAGCCGGACAACGGCGTCGGCGCTTATCACACGTTTAAAATCAACAACGATGAGGAATTGCGCAATTTCTACGAAAAAAATTTCCCGAGGATTCCTTATATCATGGAAGAGTATGTCGACGGAGATCTGATCAGTTTCGACGGAATTTCCAACCGAAAATGCGAACCGGTTTTCTTTTCCAACGAGGTCTTTCCGACTCCGATTATGGAACTCGTCAACAAACTGAGCGACGTTTTCTATTATTCCAATAACACCTGTCCGAAAGATTTGGAAGAAGCGGGGAGAAAAACGTTGAAAAGCTTCGAAGCGCGAAATCGTTACTTTCATCTCGAATTCTTTCGGTTGAAAAGAGATAAGGAAGGATTGGGAAAGAAAGGCGAACTGATCGGCCTCGAAGTGAATATGCGCTGCCCGGGAGGTTATACCCCCGATATGATCAATTTCGCCAACAGCGTGTCGACATACCGCATTTGGGCGGAAGTCATGGTCAACGATAAAACCGAAGAAAATCTGAATCTTCCTCATTACTTCTGCGGTTACTACGGGCGAAGAATACAGAACCGATATCAGCATACGCGGGAAGATATTTTCGAAAAATACGGCAGTCAAATCGTGATGTACGAATGGATGCCCGAGATTCTTTCCGGCGCGATGGGAAACGAGTCTTTTTATTTCAAGACCGACTCGTTCGAAGAATTGATGGAATTCCGCGATTTCTGCGCGAAGTAATCCGACATCGCGGAAGCAAAAACATAGCGCCAAGCGATTTCGTTGTGCTCGTACTCCTCTTCGATATGCAAAGTAGCGCTTCCGATTCGGGAAACGATAAGGGGATAAATGCTTTTTACATAACCGGTAATCGCGTCTTCCAATAAAGATTCGGATCCACCCGAAAAAAAGACGTAGGGATATTCTCCTTCGTTTTCGATCAGCGAATCGAGATCTTCTTTTCGAAAGAGCAGCAAAGCCGGAGAAAATGCGAAAACGTAAGAGAACATCTCTTTATATTTCGTCCCCATATAGTAGGCGGCTAACCCTCCGCTGGAAGCGCCGATCACGCCGACATCGTCCCAATCGATCTCGTAGTTTTCTTTCAAATACGGAAACAGATCTTGAACGATTTTTTCTCCGATCAATTCGAGTTTTCCGTGAAAAAACCGCTTATTATCGGTATATTCGCGATTGATCTTTCCGAAGTTTTCAGACATGGTCAAATCCCTGTCCCGATTCGGATTCGCGTTGTCCATCGCCACGACTAAATAGGGCGTTTCTTTTTCTTTTTCGATCCGGCTCAAAATCTGATCGATCTGCCAAGAACCGTAAGGGTCGTTCTTATCCGTATAATTTCCCACGCCTCTTTTGGAAAAGAGATTCTGTCCGTCGAAAGCCAGAATCAGTTTGTATTTCCGATTTTTGTTTTTCTTCTGCGCGTAAACGTAAAAATCGATCTTCCCGCCTCTGTAACGGAATTCTTTGCTTTTTAGGGTCAGAGTATCCATCTTCCCCGTCTTTTTCAGGCCGTGAACGTAAAAATCGACGAAAAGCGCGCCTTTTCCGATCCGTATCTTCAAATCGGGAAGATATGCGCACAAAGGGATCGGTTTCGAAACGATTTTGCGATATTTGAAAACGACTTTTTTTTCGATTTCGTCGTCGTATCTCCAAAGATGTTCTTCGCCCTGACGATAGGGTTTTCCTCCGGTTTTGATCTTTCCGCGGCGGAGAACTTTCCCTCGATCTCCGAAAACGGTAAAGGAAATCGCTTTGCTTATGTCCGTGCGAAGAACGTGAATTTGCCTTTCCATCTATTCTCCTTTCAGTTCGAAGAGAATGTCCCGAAGATTCGCGGCTTTTTCGAAATCCAGTTCGCGCGCCGCCTTTCTCATCTCTTTTTCGACTTCTTTCATATACGATTCGCGTTCGCTCCGCGTCATTTTTCCTTTATGCTGAACGCCCGCGGAACGATCTCTGATCTTCAACGGTTCGCGGATTTCCTTGATGATCGTCTTCGGCGTAATTCCGTGTTCCAGATTGTATTGTTTCTGAATCGCCCTTCTTCGTTCGGTTTCCGAAATCGCTTTGCTCATCGAATCCGTAATCCTGTTCGCATACATCACTACCCGTCCGTGTACATTCCGCGCCGCTCGACCGACGATCTGAATCAGCGAACGTTCGCTTCTGAGAAAGCCCTCTTTATCCGCGTCCAAAATAGCGATCAGACTGACCTCCGGAATATCCAATCCCTCTCTCAAAAGATTGATTCCGACCAGAATTTCGTATTTTCCTTTTCTCAAATTATAGATGATCTCCGTTCTTTCCAACGTCTTGGTATCGGTGTGAAGATAGGTGACCTTATAGCCTTTTTCTTTGAGAAAAGCCGTCAGATTTTCCGCGTCCTTGATCGTCAGCGTGACGACCATCACCCTCTCGTTCCGCGATAAAACCAGATCGATTTCTTCGACCAGATCGACGACCGGATTCAACACGTTCTTCACGTCGATCAAAGGATCGACAAGACCGGTCGGACGGATAATCTGCTGCACATAACATTGACCCGTTTTTTCGAGTTCGTAATCTCCGGGAGTCGCGGAAGTGCAGATCACCTGGTGGATTTTCTTCTCGAATTCTTCGAAATTCAAGGGACGGTTATCTAGCGCGGAAGGAAGGCGAAAGCCGTATTCCACCAAGACTTCTTTTCTCGAACGATCGCCGTTATACATTCCTCTGACCTGAGGAAAAGTGACGTGAGATTCGTCGACGACCAAGAGATAATCCTCCGGAAAGTAATCGAAAAGGGTGTACGGCGTCGATCCCGGCGCGCGCCCGTCGATGTGTCTGGCGTAATTTTCGATCCCCGAGCAGAAGCCGAATTCCAGAAGTTGCTCCATATCGTATTTGGTTCTTTGTTCGAGGCGTTGCTCTTCCAGCAATTTTCCGTTCTCGTGAAAATAATTCAGCCGTTCCACCATTTCTTTCCGAATCGATTCGACCGCTTTTTTCAACCGTTCGGTTCCGGAAGCGTATTCGTGCGCCGGATAAATCGGGATTTCTTCGTAAGAGTGAATCCATTCTCCCGTCAAAGCGTCGATTTCCTCGATCTTTTCCACTCGATCCCATTCGTCCATCGCAATGCGGACGATATGGTCTTTGTTAGACGGAACGATGAGTTCGATAACGTCGCCTCTCAAACGAAAATCGCCGGATTCCAACGTCATATTATTCCGCGTATACTGGCTGGCGATCAGGCGGTTGACAAAAGGTTTTCGGTCGATTTCGTCTCCCACGCGTACGACGAAAACCAAATTCCGATATTCGTCCGGATCGGATAAGCCGTAAATCGAAGCTACCGACGCGATGACGATCGTATCCGATCTTTCCAGCACCGAGTTGATCGCCGAGCAACGCATTATTTCGATTTCGTCGTTCATCTGCGCGTTTTTTTCGATATAGGTGTCCGTAGAAGGAAGATAGGCTTCCGGCTGATAGAAATCGAAATTGGATACGAAATATTCGACGCGGTTTTCCGGAAATAATTCTTTGAATTCCGAATAGAGTTGCCCCGCCAGAGTCTTGTTATGCACCAGAATCAAAGTCGGTTTGTTGATTCTTTCGATCACGTTGCCGATGGTAAACGTCTTTCCGGTTCCCGTCGCGCCGAGAAGGACCTGATATTTTTTCCCCTCGCGGATTCCTTCCACCAATTCTTCGATGGCTTCGGGTTGATCTCCCGTCGGCGAGAAAGGAGCGACGAGTTTAAACTTTCTCTGATCCATACGCTTTTTTCACCTGTGCGACGACTTCATCCTTGTAGATCGAATAGTGGAGATCCGCGAGAAGCCCCTGCAACAGGTCCGCGGTGGTTTTATCGTAGATTCCCTGATCGTTGACGATCGCGTATTTCTCCTGAAAAGCCCGAATCGCCAGATCGAAAGTATCGTATTCCGATCCCAAAAGATAGTTGATTTGATTTTTGATAAAGATACGCTGCGAAGACGTCAGGTAATCGTTATTTTGCCGCGCTTCGACATATCCGGTATAGATACTCGCTCCGTAAGAATAGATGATTTTATCGTAGACTTTGTCGGCCAGATAATCCGCGAAAGCGACGTCGTAAAGGGTTTCTTCTCCCAAACCCTCGATTTTCCGATATTCTCCGACCGCTTCCGAAAGGTCGGTAAAATTTTTTCCTGTTAACGCGTTGATTCGACCGACGATCACCGCGGCGTCGTCTTCGGAAAGCGCGGAGTTGTCTTCCACTCCCGTAATATATCGTCGGTACGTTTCATACGGAATATATTCTTCCCCCAAGAAGAGATCGGGAACAATTCCCCGCTTGTTGATGCAGTTTTTCGTCGGGGAACAAACCTTGGCAAAAGTGAAACGGATCAGCGATCCGTCGTTGAACAAAGAGAGAAACGATTGAGCGATTCCCTTGCCGTAGCTGACCTGTCCGGCGATTTTCACTTTGCTTTCGGTATAAGGGCTGTCTCTCAATCCCAAGGCAAAGGATTCTCCCGCGCTGGCGGTGCCGTTGTCGATCAAAAGGGTGATTTGACCGATTCGATCCGTATATTGAACTTTCATCGTCGTATTCTTCAAAGCCGTATACGTTCCGTCGGAGTAAAGATAATAAGCCGTAACTTCGTTCAGAGGAATGAAAAGACCCAAGGCTTCCACGCAATTGTTCACATATCCCCCTCCGTTACCTCTCAAATCGATAATCAGATGATCCAGCCGATCGACGCCCTGATTGAAGATCTGATTGTCGAAAATTTCCTTCAACTCCCCCTGCGGTGTCGTTTCTCCGGAACTTTCATCGCCCAAGAACGAAGTAATTTCCACGTACGCTTCGCTGTATCCGTCCGTATCGGTCAGGCTCAACAATCGCGCTTTGTCGATGTTGTAAGAGCCTCGCGTGACGACGATCGGTTCGGCGATTTCCCGATAGACGCCCGAAGCGTCTTTTCTCTTGACGTAGAGTTCGATCGAAGAGCCTTCTTCTCCCGTCAGGACGTTGCCCCAATCATTGTAAGAATGCTCTTTCAGCACATAAAATTCCGCGTCGTTCCGATCGAGATTGCGAACCTTATAGAGTATATCTTCCTCTTTCAGTCCCGCTTTTTCCGCCGGAGAATTCTTCATCACCTGCGCAACCAACGCTTCCCCGTAATAGAGCGTTCTGGAAAATCCCAACCCGACGCCGCTGGAAGAATAGTCTTGGGTTTCGCCGTTGGCCATCGAGGTGTAGTAGGTAAATGGATCTTCGAAAGCGTCGGTCAATCCGTAGAGCATACCGTCGAGAAGTTCCCTTTCGTCCACTTCGATGTAATAATGTTCTTTCAAGTACGAGCAGATGAAGTCGACGTATCCCTGTTCCGTTTTGCTCTGCTCGGTAAACCCGATCATGCGGCAACTGCTCAAACAAATTGTCAGTCCCGTCAATAAGAGCAATCCGAGTTTATTCTTTTTCATGTTCCGTCTCCTCCTTCTCGTCGATGACAAGCGTCCAACCGCGCTCCGTCTTTTCCACCGAATACTTTGCCAAAATGTGGCTCTTTCCCTCGAAAGAGGCCAGTATTTCGATTCGGTTAATCTTATTATTGACCGCAAAATAGGTTTTATTTTCGATCTGAACCCGTTCCGGTTTGACTCCGAGATTATCGTTGAAAACGTAGAGCAGGCGGTCTTTGTAAAAGCGGTAATGCTTTTTGACTTCCACGCCCGAAAGAGGATCTCTTTCTCCTTTTCCTTTCCAAGAAAAGTCGATTGTCGCCCCGTGTTCTTCGAAATATTCCAGATATTTTCCGTCTTTTAATTCGAGATTTCGAAAATATCTTTCGCTTTCTTCCACCAATTCTTTCAACTTCTTTTTCCGGTATTTGTCCGTGATTTTCAGAAGGATCAGAAGAACGAGAGAGATTCCCGCGACGACGGACAAAACGATGAGCAGCGTATCCATTTTTTATCCGTCCTTGTTCATCGTAAACCCGTTCCCGTTGATTTCATGGGCGCGGTGAATCGTGATAAACGCGTCTTTATCTATCAGCGCGATCATATTGGTCAAAGCGCTGTATTGGCTCATCGTAAAGGAAACCATCACCATTTTCTTCTTTTCGCCCGAAAATCCGCCGGTCACTTCGAAAATCGTCGTCGTCCGATCGATTTTTTCCCGAACCGCGAGATTGATCTCTTCGTATTTGTCCGTGATGATCTGCGCAATAAAAGCCTTGGATTCTCCCAAAAAGAGATGGTCGATCACCAAAGCGCAGAAAAACGCCGAAACGATGCCTAAAAGGGAAAGAACCAAATCGTTGAGTATGAACATTCCGAGTATCACCAACGTCGCGTCGACGACAAAAATCACGCGCGAACTTTTCAGTTTTTTGAAATACTTGCAGATGGTAAAGGCGAAAATGTCCACGCCGCCGGTCGAACCGCCGCCCAAAAAGGTCAACGCGCAACCCGCGCCTGAAAAAGCGCCGCCGAAAATCGTCGCCAAAAGAAGACTGATCTCCTGATATTCGTATCCTTGCATATAAAAGAATCCGTTCAAAACGTCGGGATTTACCAAAAGAGAAGAAAAATACACCGCGATCGGATAGATGATCGAACTGACCAGCGTTTTCAAGGCAAATTCCTTTCCCAAAATGATGAGGCCGATAAAGAACAACAGCCACGTAAAAATCGCGGTATACGTCTCCACCGAAATCATTTCCAAAGGGATTATCCGTTTGAATATGATCGCCAATGCGGATACGCCTCCGGTGATCAGATCATAGGGTAAAATGAAAACTCCGACGCCGAATCCCAGCACAAAAGAACCGGCGACGACGAGCAAAAGATTTCGAATCGTCATCTGCCATTCTTTTTTCGATCGCTTCTTGAATCGGATCATTTCCGAACCTCCCATTTGAGATAGGCGTTGATCAACCCGTCGATCTTGCCGTCCAAAACTCCGTCGACGTCGCCCGTTTCGTAATCCGAACGGTGATCTTTCACCAACTTATAAGGGCAGAGTACGTATGAACGGATCTGAGATCCCCATTCGATATTCTTCTGTTCTCCTTTCAGTTTCGCCATTTCTTCCTGTTTTTTCTGCATTTCCAAGAGATAAAGCCTCGATTTTAGCACATTCATCGCGATTTCCCTGTTTTGGATCTGACTCCGCTCGTTTTGGCAGGTAACCACGATTCCTGTCGGAATGTGCGTTATCCGCACCGCCGACTCGGTCTTATTGACATTTTGTCCGCCCGCGCCGCTGGAGCGGTATGTGTCGATTTTCAAGTCCTTTTCTTCGACGCGTATCTCCACGTTTTCGTCGATCTGCGGAATTACTTCCACGCTGGCAAACGAAGTATGTCTCCGTCCCGAAGAGTCGAAAGGCGAAATCCTCACCAAACGGTGAACGCCGTTCTCCGATTTCAGATGTCCGTAACTGTATTTTCCCTTTACCAAAAATGTCGCCGATTTGATTCCGGCGTCCGGCGCGGCCTGATAGTCGTACGTTTCCGCTTTCAATCCGTGGGTTTCACAATAACGGATGTACATTTCGAAGAGCATCTGCGCCCAATCCTGCGACTCCGTTCCGCCGGCTCCCGGATGAATCTCCACGATCGCGTTTGCGTTGTCGAATTCGCCGGAAAGCAGGACTTCGATCTCGAAATCGTCCATCTTCTTCTCCGAATCGGTCAAGGAAATCAGCAGGCTTTGAAGAATTTCTTCGTCCTCTTCCTCTTTCAGCATCCAAAAAATCTGTTCCGATTCGGCGATTTGATCTCCGAGTTTTCGAAAATTCTCGACTTTGCTTTTCAAAGCGTTATTTTCGTTGACCAAAGAGACCGCGCATTTAGGATCGTCCCAAAAGCCGTCTCCGTTGATGATTTGTTCGTTTTCGGCGATTTTCGCTTCCGTCGAAGCGAGGTCAAAGTGAATCGCCTACTTCCTTGATTCTCCCCTGCAATCGGACGATTCGGTTTTTGATTTCAAACAATTCGTTCATTTTACCTCTCCTTTTCCCTGTTCTTCGCCTTTCGGGGCATTCCGCGCCGCGCGTTCGGCTTCGATCTCTTCCGGTGTTTTCATCCGGATTTCGATTTTCAGAAGATTCAGCACTACTTCGTTGGATATTTTGGTGATCATCTCGTTAAACATATCCCATCCTTCGTCCACGTATTCTTTCAACGGGTCGTGATTGGCGTATCCGCGCAAGCCGATTCCTTCTCTCAATTTCGCCATCGAATCGATGTGCGTGGTCCAGTTTCTGTCCACGCAACGAAGCGCGACCATCTTTTCGATCTCGTTTGGTACATTTTCAGGCCAATTCTTCCGCTTCTTGTTGTAAACCGCGAAAAGAATATCCCCGATTTCGTCTCCGACTTCGTCGATCGGCGCATCTTCGTAGCCTGCCGCGTCGAAACTTCCTTCCGGCAAATATTTCGGTTCGAGATTTCTTTTCAAAAGATCGGCGTTGAGATACGCGTTTCTGGCGTCCCCGCGATCGATCGATTGATTGACGATATCTTTTCCCGCATTCTTGAAATACTGATAGATGTTGTCGTAAATTTCGTCGGCGTACAGAATCGTATCTCTTTGGTTATACATCGTTTCTCTCTGCTGCCTCAGCACGTCGTCGTAATCGAGCAACGATTTTCGGGTGTCGAAGTTCTGCCCTTCGATCTTTTTCTGAGCCGTAGTGATCGCTTTGGTTACCATCTTGTTTTCGATCGGAGTATCGCCCATCTTTTCGAAAAGACCTTTCAGATAATCCGGTGCGAAACGGATCAAGAGTTCGTCGTCGATCGAGACGAAGAAACGGGAATATCCCGGATCTCCCTGACGTCCGGAACGTCCTCGCAGCTGATTGTCGATACGGCGCGACTCGTGCCTTTCCGTCCCCAGCACCGCTAAACCGGCAGGACATTTGACTTCCCCTGTCGGATCGGTGATGTCGACCACGCCTTTTCCGAGTTTGATATCGGTACCTCTTCCCGCCATATTCGTCGCGATGGTGATCGCATTCATCTGCCCCGCCTGTTCGATGATGTGGGCTTCTCTTTCGTGGTTTTTGGCGTTCAGCACTTCGTGAGGCAGCCCCTCTTTATTGAGCAGGCCGTCGACGATTTCCGACGCTTCCACCGAAGGTGTGCCGACCAATATCGGCTGCCCAAGGGCGTGCCTTTTTTTGATTTCCTCGATCAGCGCTTTATACTTTGCCCCCGAATTGCCGTAAACCAGATCCGTATCGTCGATTCGAATAACCGGTTTATTGGTAGGAACCGGCGTCACGTGCATATTGTAAATCTTCTCGAATTCTTCTTCTTCGGTCTTCGCCGTACCGGTCATTCCGGCCACTTTATTGTAGATACGGAAGAAATTCTGATAGGTAATCGTCGCCATCGTCACCGTCTCCGATTTGATTTTGACGTTTTCTTTCGCCTGAATGGCTTGTTGCAGGCCATCGGAATACTCTCTTCCTTTCATAATTCGACCGGTGAACTGATCGATTAAGTGAATTTCCCCGTCGGCGACCATATATTCGACGTTCCTCTTCATGATGAAATTGGCTTTCAGCGCCTGATGAATCCGGTGAACCAAATCGTTGTACTCCGGCGCGTAAAGATTGGCAACGCCGAACGCCTTTTCGCAAGCGTCGACTCCGGAATCGGTCAAATTGCACGCTTTGGTTTTCAGATCGATCGTGAAATCCCGCTCTTTTTTCAGCGATTTGACGAAACGATCGGCGAAAATATAGGTATTGGCCGGCGCGCGTTCGCCTCCGGAAATGATCAACGGCGTCCGCGATTCGTCGATTAAAATCGAATCGGCCTCGTCGACGATGGCGAAATTGAGCCCGCGCAAAACGCGTTTTTCTTTCGCCTGCGCCATATTGTCGCGAAGATAGTCAAACCCCAGTTCCGAATTGGTCGTATACGTGATGTCGGCATTGTACGCCGCCTGTTTTCCTTCTGTGTCTTTTTCTCTCAAATTGACGTCGCAGGTCAAACCGAGAAAAGAATAAATCTTTCCCATGCTTTCGCAATCCCGAGCCGCCAGATATTCGTTGACCGTGACTACGTGAACTCCCTTTCCTTCCAACGCGTTCAAATAGACAGCCATAGTTGCCGTCAGGGTTTTACCTTCGCCGGTTTTCATTTCGGCGACATCGCCCTCGTGAAGAATGATCGCGCCCATTACTTGAACTTTATAAGGGAATTCCCCTCTGACTCTCCGGCAAGCCTCGCGGCAGACAGCGAAAGCCTCCGGAAGAATGTCGTCCAACGTCTTTCCCTCGCTCAACTGACTTTTGAAGTAATTCGTCTTTTGTTTCAGTTCGTCGTCCGTCAGTTTGCTCATTTCTTCTTCGTAATCGAGAACCAAATTGGCTCTTTTTTCGATTTTTTTCAACGCTCTTTCGTCCACCCGTAAAAGCCGATCAATAAAATTACTCATAAATCCTCCATTTCATAAGGTATCATTTCAATTATACAGGTCGGAAGATTTTATATCAAATACTATTCGGGTATTTAATTAAAAAATCCCCTTTTCCAAAGGGGATATTAAGCGAATTCAGGCGCCGATCTTGACGACGTTGCGAGCCTGCAATCCACGACTGGTCTGTGCGAGTTCAAATCTGACTTCTTGTCCTTCTTCCAGGGAGCGGTAACCCTCTTCCTGAATCTGCGAGTAGTGGACGAAAATGTCCTCTCCTTCGCCGCGGTTGATGAAGCCGAATCCTTTTTCGGCATCGAACCATTTTACTTTTCCTGTCATGCTTTTTACCACCTTTCAAAAATTTACTACACCTTCATTATCGATTTCTTTACCGCGTTTTTGTATAAAAATCGTTCATCAAAATCCCCCTCCTTTCGACCGATACGACCACCGATGTCCACGATGCGGCAGAATCATTCTTTTTTCGCCGCAATCGCCAGAAATCCGATCTTTTTCGGGTGAAACGGTCGGACAAGTCCGATCATCGCTTTCATCGTCTCTCCTGTCGTCAGAACATCGTCGAAGAGAAGGACTTTTTTCCCTTCGACTCGGTTTCCGTTTCTTATGGACAGATCGTTGACCGCTTCCGCGCGTTCGCGCAAACTTCGTTCGCTCTGCTTAAATGGTTTATTCTTGTAGATCAAAGGTAAAATCGGCAAATTCAGGCAATTTGCGATTTCGACGACGTGATTAAACCCTCTTTCTCGATCTTCCTTTTCGTTCGAGGGCGCGGGAATTATCGCGTAACCGGCAAAGCGAATCTTTAATTCCGCTTTGAATCTCGACAAAAACACTTCTTTCAATTCGTAATCCGCGCACCCTTTGAAAAGATACAGCAGGTTTCTGAAAAAATCGTTATAGGCGTAGAGAATCAGACCTAAGACGGACCCGATTCTTTTCTTCTCGAAGATCACTTCCAGAGAGCGAAAGCAGGAAGCGCAGATTTTTTCGCCCGAAAAAAAGCTGTGCAACGGGTTCATGCAGATTTTGCATCGGCGCATAACGACCTGTTCGCCTCCTCTATTTCCTTGATGGAATCGCGGATTTCGGCGGTCTTCCGATTGCAGAGAAAAATCGCTTCTCCGCTCCAAGCGTCGATCTTTCTTCCTACCCGACCCGAAATCTGAATCAAAGTCCTGTCGTCGTAGATTTCGCTGTCGGCATGAAAGACGATCACTTGAAGATTTTTTAAAGTGACTCCTCTTTCCAAAACCGACGTCGTCACCAAAAAGTCGTACTCTCCTCGCTTAAATCCGGCGATGATTTCGCTTCGATTCGCCCTTTCGGAATGAACGAAATTTCCTCTTCGAATCATTTTTCCGACAATCCGAAAAAGTCGTTCGCACTCGTCGATCGTCGGAGTAAAAACCAACGTCGGCAAATGCTTTCTTTGAAATTTCAAAAGTTCGAATAAGACAAGCGCTTCCGAAAAAAACGGAAATACGATCGCTTTGGGAACGATCAACGGGTGGTGATGATACCGCCTCATCAAGGTCAGATAAGTTCCGTTTCGATCGCGAATCTCATCTTTCATTTCCCGGCTCGGCGTCGCGCTCATCATGATGTAGTTTCCTTTCACGGAAAGATGAAAAAAGGCGTGGAGAACAGGCTGATTCCGAAAGGGAAACGCGTCCGCTTCGTCGATGATCAAAAGGTCGAAATAATTTTCGTAACGATACAATTGATGCGTCGTCAGAACGACGATGTCGCCGACCAATTCGTCGGTATGATCTTTATAGACGGAAACTACCTTGAAAGAGGGGAACGCCTCTTTGATTCTTTCCGCCAGTTCGATGACCACATCTCTTCGGGGAACGGTGAAGCCGACTTGTCGCCCCTTTGACAAAGCGTACGCCATCGTCGCGTAAACCAATTCGGTCTTGCCCGCACCGCAAACGGCATAAATCAGGGAATCGCGGTTTTCCCGATAGGATTTCAGCAAACGCGCGCTGATTTCTTTTTGCTCGCCGCTCAGCGAATAAGAAAGAACAACCTCCGCTTTTCTCTCTTTCAAATCCGGATTCACCGACGCCGCCTCTCCGTTGAAACTAAGGCAAAGACGGCAATAGCGTTCTCCGTTTTTCCTAATCCCGAAATATTCCGGATTTCGGTTTCCGCACTTTTTGCACGCCATCATTTTCTTTGACCTCATCTATCTATTGGCAAAACTTTTCAAAATTCCCAAAAAAAATATTCACCGAGTACGATGAATATTTTCCCGTTTAACGATTGCCGACGATTATAATTTAGCGACTTCGACGGTGTACGATTTTTCAGGATTGAGATAGGTGTTGCTCTTCAAAATTTCGAAGTGCAGACACGAACCCAAGCCGGAAGTATACAGCGATTCACCCGATTTGGCGATCACCTGTCCCTGCTCGACGGAATCTCCCTCGCTGACCAGTACGGTTCCCAACGAAGCGTAAATCGTCTCAATGCCGGAATCGTGTTTGATGACAATCATATTCCCGTAGATGGAATCGCTGACTTTTTCGGTCACGACGCCGGACGTGGAAGCGGTAATATCGAACACATTGCCGTTATAAACGTAGTCTGCGCCGACGCTTTTCATATAAGCGGATTCTTTGTTCGGAACAGGAACGATCGCTTTCACGCGTATCGAAGAATCGTCGTCCATATCGTAGAAATACCTTTCGCACTTCGCTTCGACCGTGAATGGTTTCGCCAACGTTTCGATCTTGGTTACTTCGCTGTTCGCTTCGCTTTGAGAAATCTCGTTTCCTCCGTAAGACGAAGTCAGATTGCCGACGTTCGAATCGACGTGTTGAGAGTTAAAACTGCTTCCGAGAATCAACGCCCCTCCTACGATCACTGCCGAAGTAATTACCAACGCCAATCCGGCCTTTGCTTCAACCGGCCACGATTTCACTTTTTCTTGCTTTTTCATTTTCTTTTTCACCTCAATAATCATCTTTCGCAGAAACGGATTTTTTATACAAAAAAATAAAAAAAGGCAGAAAAAAACTCCGTCTCTCAGAAATTTTTCGCCGCGCAAAAAGAAAAAAACTCGCTTCCGACAGCGAGTCTCCGCTTCTACGCGCTTTTATCTTTCGATTTTATTGACGCGACGGATATGTCTTCCGCCTTCGAACTCCGTTTCCAAAAAGTTCGTCGTCCATCTTTTAACGTCTTCAAGCGGAAAGAATTTCGCGGAAAAAGCCACCATATTGCAATCGTTATGCCGACGGATCAGATAGCTGACTTCATCGTTGTAACAGAGTCCGCAGCGGATCCCCTTTACCTTATTCGCGGCAATCGCAACTCCCTCTCCGGAAGTGCAAACGACGATTCCTCTGTCCGCTTTTCCGTCTTTGATAAGGGAAGCCGCCGCGTAAGCGAAATCCGGATAATCGCAGGAATCCGTCGAATCTGTTCCGCAATCGATGACTTCGTACCCTTTTTCCTTTAGAAAAGCGCACAATTCCTTTTTATAAAGATATCCTCCGTGATCCGATCCAAGTGCAATTCTCATATCAATTTTTCCTCCATGTCTTTTTGATCTCTTCAAAAGAGATCGTTCCCTGTCTGACCAAAGTCAATTTATCGTCTACGATGACAATCGTCGAAGGCAAACGCGACGCGGTTTCTCCTTTGACGATAATCGGGATTTTTCCCGAAAAAACCTCGCTTGTGCTTTCAAAATCCGCGCAGGTTTTTTCTCCGGAAACGTTCGCGCTGGTAACAAGCATCGGCGTTCCGACGCGCGCGATCATCGCGGAAACCTCTTCGCTTCCGCTGACGCGGACGCCGATATACGGCGAATCGAGGCGAATCCACGGAGCGATTCCGCTTTTCGGAGGAAGCAACAAGGTGATTTCTCCCGGCATAAAACCGTCGATGATTCTCCGCGCCTTTTCGTCGACAACCGCGTATTCCCCGATCTCTTCCGGCGAAGAAAGCATCAAAGTGAACGGCTTGTCCGGTCTTCTCTTTTTGACCTCGATCAAACTCTCGAAAGCTCGTCGAGAATTCGCGACGACTCCGAGACCGTAAACCGTCTCCGTGGGAAAAGCGACTACCTTCCCTTTTCGTATCGTAACGATGAGTTCTTCCGAAGAAAAACCGACGATTTTGGTTTCCATAACTATCCCTTCTTACGAAGAAAATTATAGCACGATTTCTTCTCGCATACTATTTAAAAATGTCGAAGATAAAGACCTTTTCCCGAATGACGCCGTTATCGCACGAATTATACCGCAACCGCCCTTCCACCAGTCCGCCTTTTCCTTCTCCCAAAGTCAGCATAATGACTCCGTTTTGATACGACGGAACGCATTGATCGTCGAACCGAAATTGGCTGATATTCACCCGAATCGCCTCCGAAACGTATTCTTCTTTCAGCGAAAAAGCGATCTCCTCGTACTTGTCGATCAGTTTTTCTTTGTAGTAATAGATCGCCAACGAGTCTTTCGGGCTGTACGAATTGGCTTTGATCTGATAAAGATACTTGAAAGTCGTACCGCTTTCACCGATCGCCGAAGCCAAAAGAAAACCACCCGACAATAAAGTCGTCAAAAATTTAAAATTCATAAAATTCTCATCCTTTCACTAAAATTGTGCGCGGATATTCGGAATTTATTCTTTATTTGCGAATCTTCTTATAAGCGATCTATTTTTTCAAGAATTGCGGAATAATAAATCCATTTTCCGATGAATTTTTTTTCAATCCAACCTTTTTTAACTAACTGATCCAGCGTTTCTCTGCATTTAGTTTTTCCGAAATGAATGATTTCCCCCAATTCGGTGCAAGACATTCCGTACCCGTGAAACAAAGCGCATTGAATAAGAACAAAAAGCGCGGACTTTTCCTTTGCCGTCAGATTGATAACATCCATTTTTTTCCTGTATTCTTCGAGAAGTTGCTTTTTTTCCAAAGCATACAGTTCTGTTTTCTGATATGCCGTCAAGATGATGTCCAGAAATTCGTAAACGAAAGTAGATAGATCCCCGCGGTTTCTTGCATCGTTGGTACGTTTGAACGCTTCGAGATATTGCGATAAATTCTCTTTGATCGTCATGCTCAACCGATAAGCGAGAATCGGCGTACATTCTTCCAATAAACTATAACTGGATATAAACCGAGCCGTTCTTCCATTTCCGTCGTAGAAAGGATGAATATAAGCAAATAAATAGTGAAAAACCGCAACCCGAATGTAGAGATCCATATTCTGGTCATTCAAGACATTCAATGCCCGATTCATCATCTCAATGATGTTTGATTCCGGAAAAACGCCTTCGTGAATAATTTTTTCGTCCGATCTCGTCACATAAACCGCACCCGATCGGAAGATACGACCATCCGGCAACTTCTTCGGATCATCCGCTTCAATTTCGTGATACAGCATTTCATCATATAAATTTCTCACATCTTCGGACGAAGTAAATTTTAAATTCTTTTTATCCATCAGGAGCTGATATTTCTTGACAATTCCTTCCAATCGCCGCTTTTCTTTGCCGTTTTTTTCGATATCTTCCAAAATATTAAAAATATCTTTTCGGGTCGACAAAACTCCTTCGATTTCGTTAGTAAATTGAATCTCGTCAATCAGCGATTTTTTGATGTACTGATCCTTGACAACGCCGGGAAGATAATCGAAAATTTCATTGATTTTTCGATCGTACTTCCGAAGTTGCGTCAGCAAAACATTGATTTCATTGTGTTGAAAGAAAAAAGCAGGAAAAGAATGAATGGAAAAATCAAAATGAGTCGTCGCTTCCGAATAAAAGCGAGTTTCATAAATTTTATTAAAACTCTCCGGATCCGATTGAACGAAAAGTACAAATAAAGAAGGATAACTCATAACTTTCTCCTCGTTATAATGGATTATAACGAATCAGCGTGTGAAAATCAATGATGTTTTTTTTAAAATTCGGTAATTTGCATATTCATTTTGAAATTTCAATGTCAAATTGAGCAAAATATGACATCGAAAGAGTTTTTTCGACATTTATAGGCACTTTTTTAACAATAGAAACCTTTTATGTCCGTTGATATCCCGTTTGAATCGGTATTCGTAATCGAGAAGTTCTTTTTTTATCATTTCGCTTAATGCCGTCTCCTGTTCCGGAGATATTTCAAAAAAAGCCAACGCCTTTTCGTTCATCACCTCAGGCATTTGCGAAAAGATCTTCCGATAAACCGCCAGACCGCGTTCTTCCGCGAAAAGCGCGAGTTTCGGTTCGAAATCCAACACGGATTTATCGACAAAAGCATTCGGATCGATATAAGGAGGATTCGAAACCAGAACATCGAATTTTTTCTTGTTTCTAATCGCCTCCTCCAAGCAATCCGATTGATAAAAGGAAACGTTTCCTCCAAGCCTTTCGTTATTTTCTTTTGCCAACGTCAAAGCGTCCGAAGAAATATCTACTCCCTCGACATAAGCGTCGGAAATTTCAAGGCTCATCGTAATCGCGATGCAACCGCTGCCGGTACCGACGTCGATGATTTTCGGTTGTCTCAGTCCGGATTTCCCAATCGTTTCTATGACTTCCGACACCAATTCTTCGGTCTCGTTTCTCGGTATCAACACGCGTTTGTCCACCAGAAAATCCCTTTTAAAGAAAGGCGCGCTTCCTAAAATATAGTACAACGGTTCGCCTTGTTGGTAACGATTCAGGCGATTCAAAAAAAGAGAATCCTCCACAGACTCCTCTCTTTTCAAAAAGATATCTTCGAACGTCAGACCGAAAGTTCTTTCCGCAAGATAGTAGATATCCTGACGATATGCATCGCCCGAATTCTTTGTCAAAGCATCGGAAAGAAGATCTTTTAAAGGTCTAATCGCCATATTTTTCGGCTTCCCGTTCCATTTTGTCTTGTTGGTCGGCATTGACCAGCGCTTCGATGATTTCTTCCAAATCTCCTTCCATCACCCGATCCAGTTTTTGCAAAGTAAACGAAATCCGGTGATCGGTCACCCTGTTCTGAGGATAGTTGTACGTTCGGATTTTTTCGCTTCTCTCTCCTGTGCCCACTTTCAATTTCCGCTCGTTGCCGATTTTTTCGTCCTGCTCCTGTTGTTTCAGGGCGAGTATTCGGGTTTTCAGAAGATTCATCGCGATTTCCCGATTCTGTATCTGGCTTCTCTCCACCTGACAGGCGACGACGATTCCGGTCGGAATATGCGTGATCCGGACCGCAGACTCCGTCTTGTTGACATTCTGTCCCCCCGCGCCACTTGAACGATAGGTGTCGATTTTCAAATCGGCGGGATTGATTTCCACGTCGACCGATTCCGCTTCCGGCATCACCAATACCGTCGCGGTAGAAGTGTGAATTCTTCCGTTGGCTTCGGTAGAGGGAATCCGTTGAACGCGATGCGCACCGGATTCGAATTTCAGCTTGGAATAGACGTTCTTTCCCCTGACGATGAAAGAGATATTGCTGAAACCTCCGGCGTTGGACGGAGATTCGTCGACGATTTGAATTCTCCACCCTTGATTCTCCGCGTAACGGGTATACATTCGGAACAGGTCTCCGGCAAAGATATTCGCTTCGTCTCCGCCGGCCGCTCCCTTGATTTCGCAAACGATATCCTTATCGTCGTCGGGATCTTTCGGAAGAAGCATGATTTTCATCTTTTCGTAAAGCGTCTCCGTCTTTTCGTTTAGTTCTTTGATGCTCTCCTTGGCAAAAGCGCTGATCTCTTCGTCCGGTTCGTTTACCATAATCTCCGCGTCTCTCAAATCCTGCATCCATTTTTTATACTGTAAATATTCTTCCACCGGTTCGATTAAAGAGGCTCTCTCCTTGTTCAAATCCGTCAATTTAGCGACGTCGGAAACGATATTTTCATCGCAAAGAAGACGATCGATGTCGTCGATTCTTTTACTCATCGCTTCCAATCTTTCAATCATTTTATCCGCCATAAACGCTTCTCCTTGTCTCAGCCTTTTCAATCATAACAAAATTTTATTTAAAAAGGAATACAAATGCTTTTCCGATCGAAGAAACGCGATTCCGTTTCAATGCGTTCGGATCTTTCTTTCGAATGATGTATCGTTGTATCGGACAAGTATATTCAAAGACGAAAAACCATAGGAAATCCGAATGATCAATCGGTGGATGATTCGGAAAAACGCCGGCAAACGAATAGTTTACAAATCCGTCCTTTGCTTTTCGATAGCGTAGATGATATACTTTCTTCGGGGACTTTTTATGAAAAAACGCAATCGCAAAAGGCTATTGATTTCTTTGTTCTTCCTTTTAACCGCCGTTTCCTGTGCGCCGAAACAAGCGGGTTCTTCCTCGGGCTCGAGTCTCTTTTACGAATCGGATTTCCCGCTTTCCGAAAATGCGGAATCTTCCTTCTTTTCGGAGACCGTCGATCCCGAAAATGCGAGACTGGAAGCGATTGAAAATCTAAACCGGATTTTCTCCTCGCTCGATTTGACGCTTTACGGCCATAACGGAAACCGCATAATTCAGAAGATATACGATGAAGAGATCGCCGCGATCGAAAATATGGACGACGACAGCATTTTCTTGTACGATATTTCGTCGTTTTTATCGAAAATACAAGATATTCCTACTCTGTCAAATGCGAAAAAAACAGATCTGTTCATCTCCGAAGTATTCAATATCGGCTACGACAAAGACCGGAATCCCGACGGAAACAATAACGACAAAGCGATCGAACTTTATAATCCGACGGACGTGTCGATCTCCTTATCGGATTACATTCTCGAATTGTACGGCAACGGATCGGATTCGATCAAAAGCGAAGACTATCGTATCCTCCTTCAAGGAACTCTCGATCCGCATACCGCCTATGTCATCGTCAACCAATACGCATCCGAAAAACTAAAACTGAAAGCCGATTGGATTTCTCCGGTTTATTTAGGCGCTAAATCTTCGGTGGCGCTCTATAAAAACGGGACTTTGCTCGACGTTTTCGGAACGATCGGCGCCTCCTATTCTTCCAATGACGAATTCGCGATCGACGGAATCTCTTCCGCTTCGGAACTTCATAATCTGATTCGGAAAGCGGGAGTCGTTTCATCCTACGAATTCATCGACAGTCAATGGAAAGTTTCCTTTGACGCAGATTATTCGACGCTTGGAACGCACGCGTTTTCCGAAGATGCTTTCAGCGCTTCGGAGGCGTTGAACGCGTTGGTTGAGTATTGGTTCGGAAAGGAAATCACCGGAAATATCGAACTCATTACAAACTATCGGGGATATCGCTTTTCTTACGACTTCTATGGTTATTATTACGACGAAAACGGGCAAATGCTGATCGAACCCGATGACGGATTCGAATTGTGCTTTTCCCTCAGCGTACTCGACGAAGATGGACGGATCTTGGAAACGTCCTATGACGGCTATGTGATTTATCGGAAAGGAGTTTGATATGAAACTTTATCGATTCGACGAAAAAAACAATTTGGTTACCTTGTCCAATTCGCTGTTAAAGTATTTTACAGGAACGACTCGGAACGAAACCAATTTGCGATTAGACGAAATTCTAAACAAAAAGAAGTACGACAAAGTGGTTTTGATGCTGTTTGACGGAATGGGAACTTCGATGATCTCCAAGCACTTGAACAGGGACGACTTTCTTCGAAAACACATCTCTTTCGAAACTTCTTCGGTTTTTCCTCCGACTACCGTCGCGGCGACAAACGCCTTGCTTTCCGCGCAATATCCCAATCAAAACGGTTATCTGGGCTGGCAGCAATATTTTAAAGCGCAGGACATCATCGTCGAAACTTTTACGAATGTCGAGCCTTTATCGCGCGTCAGAGTCAAAGGGCCTCTCTTGTCGGAAACGTATTGTCCTTACGTTTCTATCGTCGATTATATTCGGGAAAACAGTTCGCTGGATTGCGATTCCCTCTATCCTTCTTCCATTCGCAAGGACGGAGCGAAAGACTTCGATGATTTTTTTGCCCGTGCCGATCGATGGATGAGCAACCCGAATCCGCACTTCTATTACTGCTATTGGCCGGAACCGGACTCCCTCATCCACCGATTCGGAACCGAACACTTCGCCGTACGGGAAAATATCCGGCGAATCAACCGAAAAGTACAATCGTTAGTCAAATCCCATCCCGACAATCTGGTCATCGTTTTGGCGGATCATTCTCTTGTGGACGGAAAATGCTTCGATATCTTCGAACAT
This sequence comes from Bacilli bacterium, assembly GCA_048359995.1. Classification (GTDB taxonomy): domain Bacteria; phylum Bacillota_I; class Bacilli_A; order RFN20; family CAG-449; genus UBA3210. The sequence goes on from DBGCPK010000008.1 coordinate 172,170, forward strand.
GAGGATTTCGCCTCCTGTCTGAAATCGATTCCTTCTTTGGATTCGCGGTCTGCTTTCTTTCACGTCAAAGAGAACTGCATCGACCTCTTTCCGGATCTCTTCCGAAAATACTACGGAGATTATTTTATCTTGAAATCCAAAGAAGAGATCGTCAAGGAAAAGATTTTCGGTTTCGGAGACAACCATCCTCTTTTTGAAGATTTTCTCGGCGATTTTATGGCCACTTCCGTTTCCGAATATGGTTTTTCATTTCAAAAAGACGATTTAAAAGCGCATCACGCCGGTTCTTTGGAAGAAGAATTTCGGATCAGCGTGATGTTCTTCAACTCCTGATTCGCTTTTCCGTCGGGAGATTTCCTTCAAAAACTCATTTTGAGAGTTTAAAAAACTCCTCTTTCCGTTTATAATGGAAAGTGGTGATTCAAATGTCTTATAAAGCGCTTTACAGGACCTATCGTCCCAGCACTTTCGACGAAGTGTACGGGCAAAAACATATCGTGAAAACGCTGTCCAACGCGATCAAGGAAAACAAGATCGCGCACGCATATCTTTTCTGCGGCCCGAGAGGAACGGGCAAGACGTCGATGGCCCGCCTGTTCGCCAAAGCCCTGAACTGCCAAGAGGGATTCGGTCATCAATGCAACCGATGCGCGAATTGCCTTTCCATCGGCGAAGGAACTCACCCCGACGTTATCGAAATCGACGCGGCAAGCAATCGGGGAATCGACGATATCCGCGAGTTGATCAACAAAGTGAAATATGCGCCTATTCGAGGGCAATACAAAGTATACATCATCGATGAAGTGCACATGATGACATCGGAGGCGTTCAATGCGCTTTTGAAAACCTTAGAGGAACCGCCGTCCAACGTCGTCTTCATTTTGGCAACTACCGAACCTTTTAAACTGATGCCGACGATCCTTTCCCGCGTTCAGAGATACGATTTTTCCAAAGTCGGAGATAACGATATTCTTGCCAATTTAAAGCGCGTTTTGGAACAAGAAAAGATTTCTTACGAGGAAAACGCGTTGAAATTGATCGTTTCGCTTTCCGACGGAGGCGTCAGAGATTCCCTGTCTCTTCTGGATCAGGCTATCGCTTACTGCGGCGGCCGAATTCAGACCGACGAGGTTCAGGAACTCTTTTCCCTCTCTTCCTTCGACGATCGAATCGAACTTCTTCGCTTTATCGAATCGGGCGATATTCTGCATTGTTCGGAAAAACTCAACGATTTAATCGGCCGCGGTGTCGACATTCGCCGATTGACTTCCGACTTGATCGAAATCGCCAAAGACCTGTTGATCTATCAAACGACTAAGGACGCTTCGATTTTAAAGGTCGTCGACGAATCGGTCGCGCAGGGATTTCAAATCAGCCGGGATCACCTCGACAGAATTCTCGACGTTCTCGTTGAAACTTCCGCGCAATTCCGTTTTGCCGGCAATCCTCAGTCTCTCTTCGAAGTCAGCCTGATCAAACTCGCTTCTTACTGCGTTTCGGACAAGGAGAGAAACGAAATCCCGAAAGAAGAAAAAGCCGTCGTCAAAGAAGAGAAAGTCGAAAAAGAAGTTCCGGCAAAATCCCATGAGCGGAAAACCGCGGAAAAAACCGCCGATCCGCCTGCCAAAAAGCAAAAATTCGATGTCGATTCGCCGAAAGAACAGGGTGAATCCTATTATTTAAGCGAAGAAGACACGATCAACTTGATGATGCAAGGAAACAAGAGCGAAAAAAACGAAGTATTGGAAAAATGGAAAAACCTCGACGAATGGCTCGACGACGGCGAAATCGGAAAATACGCGAACGCATTGAAAAAATGCTCGCCGCGCATTATCAGCCGAAATATTATGGTTTTGGAAACGAACTTCGCTTCCGTGGCCAATTTAATACGGATTAAGGAAAATCAAAAGGGATTTTCTCAACTGATTCGGCGAATCACCGGAAAAGACTATCTGGTGCTGGTGCTTACCGTACAGGAAAGTATCGAGAGAGTACAAAAATTCTCAAATTTGAGACAAGCCAACAAACTTCCGGAGATCTATCCGGTCGACATACGCTATTAGGAGGAAGACGATGAATATCAATTTACTGATGCAACAGGCGCAAAAAATGCAGAAAGAAATGGCGAAAGCCCAAAAAGAACTGAATGAAAAACTTTTTGAACTGGATTCTTCCGGAGGCGCGGTTCATCTTTCCGTCTACGGAAACCGCAAAATCGAGAAAATCACCATCGATCCGGACGCGATCGATCCGGAAGAAAAGGAAATGCTCGAAGATATGATCCGTCTTGCCGTCAACGAAGCCAACGAGTTGATCGACGCAGAAAACGAAAAAATTCAAGCAAAGATGACAAACGGAATGAGAATGCCTTTCTGATATGGAACAATTCGAAACGATCACCAAATTGATCAACAGTTTGAGAAAACTTCCCGGCGTCGGCGTCAAGTCTGCCGAAAGAATGGCCTATCAGATTTTGGAAATGAAAGAAGAGACGATCGGTGAAATGATCGAGGCTTTCGCCGGAGTAAAAAGCATCAGCACCTGCCCGATCTGCCATTCTTATGCCGAAAATCATATCTGCCCTTTCTGTTCCGACGTCGACCGCGACGAACATTTGCTGGTTGTCGTCAGTTATTTCAAAGATGCCCTTGCCTTCGAAAAACTGAGATCTTATCACGGTTTATATCACATCCTCAACGGTTCGCTGAATCCTTCCAAAGGAATCGGAATACAGGATATTCACATCGACAGCCTGCTGAAAAGGGTCGAGCAGGGAACCCTCCGCGAGGTCATTTTGGCGACCGATCCGACGATCGAAGGAGAAACCACCGCACTTTTTCTGTCCAAAATCCTGTCTTCCTATCCCGTTACGGTCTCTCGTCTGGCTTACGGGTTGCCGATGGGCGCGCAACTCGATTATGCCGACGAATTGACGTTGAGCCGCGCGCTCGAAGGAAGAAACGTGTTGAAAAAAGAAAGTGAAAAAGAGGAATAGAATTATGTCGTTATTCGTAACTATCGAAGGTCCCGAAGGAAGCGGAAAAACTTCGGCTATGCGGATTGTCAAAGAGAAACTCGAAAATGTCGGTTATTCCGTCGTGACGACTCGCGAACCGGGAGGCACCGAGATCGGAGAACAAATACGGAACGTGATACTCGATCCGAAAAACACCGAAATGGATTCCCGCACCGAAGCCCTGCTGTACGCGGCAAGCCGGAGACAGCACTTAATCGAAAAAATATGGCCGAGTCTAAAAGAAGGAAAGATCGTATTCTGCGACCGTTATCTGGATTCGTCTTTGGCCTATCAAGGCATCGCACGAGGTTTGGGCGTAGAACAGATTCTCGAAGTCAATTCCTATGCGACGGAAGGAACTTTTCCCGATTTGACCGTGCTGTTCGACATCGATCCTCTGCTTGGATTGGAAAGAATCAACAAAAACAAAAACCGCGAAGTCAACCGTCTCGACATGGAAAAGATTTCTTTTCACAAACAAGTCAGAAACGGTTATTTGGAGTTGAGCCGTCGGTTTCCCGACCGTTACTTTGTGGTAGACGCTTCCCTCCCTTTGGAGGAAGTATCCTCCGTCGTTTTCGAAAAGATCACGGAAATGCTGAGGCGATGAAATGAATTTCAAAGCGTATCTGGAAAAACAGCAGCCTCTCGTCTTCCGAATCTTTTCCAACGTCGTAAAGAACGAACGAATCGCTCAGACCTATTTGATCAAAGGAAACGAAGGCGCGCCGGTACTGGAAACGGCAACATTTTTGGCTAAATCGCTGATTTGCGAAAATGCGACTCCTTTGGCTTGTTCTTCCTGTCCGAACTGCCTTCGCTTCGAAGAAGGAAATTACTCCGACTTTATGCTTTTGGACGGAGAAAAGCGGACGTTAAAAGTTTCCGATATCGAAGAATTGCAGGTTTTTTTGTCTTCCTCCTGCATGGAACGAAGCGGGAAAAAGATTTACATCATTCACTGTTTGGAGAATTCCAACAAAGAAACGCTGAACGCTTTGCTGAAAACGCTGGAAGAACCCTACGAGAATGTGTACGCATTCATCACCACGCGGAATGAATCGCGACTTTTGCCGACGATCCTCTCTCGATGCCAGATTCTCAATCTCCTTCCTGCCGAGAAAGAGACTTTGCTCAAAGAACTGACGGAAAAAGGGATTTCTATCGACGATGCTCAGATACTTTCTTCGCTTTACAATCATTCCGAAACCATTCTCCATACGCTGGAAGACGAAACGTATAAGGTTGCCAAAGAATGCTTGTCCGACGCGCTCGACGCGCTCGACGAATCGCTTTATAAGGGTTTGTTTTACGCGCAAAACGAGTTGATTTCGAGAATCAAAACGAAAGAACAGGCACGCCTTTTCATCGATCTTCTCTCGTTGGCTTTCAAAGATATTCTCTACATTCGAAACGGACAGAAGGTCACTTTGGAAATTTATTCCGGAATTTTGAGCCGATTGGCGGAAAATATCGGTTCCGTCGATAAAATCTATTCGGAAATTATGCTTGCGCGTGGTAAAATTGAATCAAACGTTTCGATTAGTCTTTTATTGGAACATCTTTTTATTTCGATAGTCAAAGGAGGTATTACCGATGGGAAATAAAGAAATCAAATTATTGGCGGTTACCCTGCTTTCGATGGGAAAAACCTTTTATTTTCGCATTGGAAACGAAGATTACAAGAAAGGGGATTTGGTCATATGCGAAACGACGAGAGGAATCGAAATCGGAAAAGTCGCTTCGGATCCGATCGAAAAGACGACGCTTTCCGATGAGGAATATCCGCCCGTTCTTCGCAAGGGGGACGACACCGATTACCGTATTCATCGGCAGAATCTGTTAAAAGGAGAACAGGCCATCCGCATCGCGCAGGAAAAAGCCGACCGCTTGAACCTCGACATGAAAGTCATCGCCGCCGAATATATGTTCGACTGCACCAAAGTCATCATCTACTATTTGGCGGAATCCCGCGTCGATTTTCGCGAACTGTTGAAAGAACTTGCCGCTCAGTTTCATTGTCGAATCGAACTTCGCCAGATCGGTTCGCGCGATAAAGCCAAAATGATCGGCGGAATCGGCGTCTGCGGTCTTCAACTTTGCTGCGCCACCTTTCTCAACGAATTCGACGGCATTACCATCACAATGGCCAAAAATCAAATGCTCGCTTTGAATATTCCGAAACTTTCCGGACAATGCGGCAAACTGATGTGTTGTCTCAAATACGAAAACGACACGTATACCGACCTTCAAAAAGATCTTCCGAGAGTCGGGACGAAAGTTTCCTATGACGGCTTGATTTACCGCATTGCGTCGATCAACGTCATCACCCGCGTCGTCCGTCTCGAAAATAAAAACAGCGCGGTGAATGTCGATTACGACGCCATCAAAGATTCGGTTGTCAGCAAGGATACGCCTTTAAGCGGAGGCAAGGAAAACTGATGCAGCGAATCCGATCAAACTTCGAGGAGGCCGTTCTCTTCGTCGTCGCTACGCCGATCGGCAACCTTTCCGAACTTTCTCCTCGCGCCGTCGAGGTTTTGAAAAGCGTCGACTTCATTTGCAGCGAAGATACCCGAACGACATCGCTTTTGTTGAAACAATTCGGCATCGAAAAACCGTTTCTCTCCTGTCATCAGCACAACGAACAGGAGGCAAGCGAAAAAATCATATCGATGTTGAAACAAAACAAAAAAGCGGCCTTGACCAGCGACGCGGGTTACCCGGGGATCTCCGATCCCGGTGCAATTCTCATTCGCCATTGCATCGAAAACGATATTGCCGTTTCCGTCGTCAACGGCGCCAACGCGTTGATTCCCGCCTTGATCGGCTCGGGATTATGCGCCGATCATTTTTATTTTCACGGATTTCTTCCCGGGAACGAAAGCGAAAGAATTCGGGAAATCGAACGATTAAAGGACAAATCGGAGACGATGATCTTTTATGAAGCGCCGCATCGCATTGCCCTGACGATGAAAAATCTTCTTCAAGTACTCGGAGAAAGAAAAGTTTGCATCGCCCGCGAAATCACCAAAATCTACGAAGAATATCTTCGCGGTTTTTTAAGCGAATTTGCCGATTTCGATTTTTCCTCCATAAAGGGAGAGATGGTGATCGTCATCGAGGGAAACACGAATTCTCCTACCCTTACAGACGAAGATATTCTCTCTCTTCTGAGACAGGAGATCGAAGCGGGAATGCGCGTCAGCGATGCCGTAAAGAAGATCAGCGAAACCTATTCGCTTAGAAAAAACCGCGTTTATCCGCTGGCGATGAAATTAAATAAAAATGATTTTTGATCCCGAAAAGTTTTTTGAAAATTTACATAAAAATTTCATTAACCGAAATTCAAGGGGGATTTGTGAATGTGTCTTATTTGCGAAAGAATCAAAATGATCGAAAATGGAACGAATCCGTATTTTGTCAAAGAATTGTCAACCGGATACGTTGTATTAGGCGATCATCAGCATTTCAAGGGTTATACCTTAAATTTATTGATGACGATTTGCTTGATTTCGGGATTCAAATGTTTTAATACCGATGCCAAAACTTTTGAGTCGTTCAAGTCAAGCGATTCATCGAGTAAAGCATCAAACGACACGTCAAGAACGCTTGCCAAATCCCTAATATTATCAAGTTTTGGTTCGGACTTTCCGTTCTCTCAATCGGAAACGGATTGTCTGCTTATTCCGTCTTTACTTACACGCGAAAGATTATAACCCAAGCTCTCTTGTGAATAGCCGCGTGATTTTCTTAAAATTCTTATCTTATCAGACAGTTCCATAAAAGTCCTCCTTTGCGCCTATTGGGAGTTTACATTTGCTTATTAAAGGCAATTTTTATTAGTTTATCCAACTTATCCGCCAAGAACAGCGGCACATTTAATATATTTCTGTCCAACGAAAGATTTCGCAAGGATAGGCGGACGATAAGTGGCGTTTCGGTCTGATAAAGTTTATAGTAGTTCTTTATGCTCGTCCCCTTTATGTTTTCACCCGCTTTTACTTCTACGGGGATCACATTGTTTTCGCGCTGTATAATAAAATCCACTTCGTATTGTCCGTTTGCCCAATATCTCGGCTTGCCCTCAAACATACGGGCAATGCTTTGCAAAACGTAATTTTCGGTAAGCGCGCCCTTAAATTCGGTAAACAGTCTGTTATTTTCGGTAAAAGCCGAAGTCGCCAGATGCGAATGTTTGCGAAGCAAGCCCACGTCGCCCATATAAATTTTGAACGCTGTCAGATCGTCGTAAGCGGAAAGCGGAAGTCCGGGCTTTGAAATTCGATACACTTTTCTTACGACATCGGCACTATTTAACCAATTTACTGCATTTTCGTATTCACGCGCACGCGCGCCTTCTTTTACCGCTCTGTACAAAAATTTTTTATTTTCTTTGGCAAGTTGTGAGGGAAGGGAATCCCAAATGAGTTGAATTTTCTGAACGTCAAACTTTTCCGCGTGTTTGCCAAAGTCGCTTTCGTAAGAGAGAAGAATATCCGCCAAAATATCGTCGGCAGCCGCAATATCTCTGTCTTCCGTCCACACAAGCACGGCTTCCGGCATACCGCCAGTTACGAAATACATTTTAAGTTTTTCTATTAGCGGATTGAAAAACGCTTCGGGGATCGCTTCGATATTCTCAATGCTGTTCAGATATTCATACAAATTACCATCACCATTTGCAAGCAGAAATTCTTCAAAGGTTAAAGAACCCATTTCGAGAAAATCCACTTTGCCTACGGGAAAGCCTTGCGATAATTTTAATCCTAACAACGAGCCTGCGCTTGCGACGTAATATTCGGGTGCATTCTCGCAGAAATATTTGAGTGTATTCAATGCTTCTTCGCACGACTGTATTTCGTCGAAGATAATAAGGGTGTCGGTTGTTATTTTCTTTCCGCTTGCCATAGAAAGATTTTGCATAATTCGATGCACGTCTTTCGTCGTTTGGAAAAACTGTTTATATTCCTGTTGACGTTCGAAGTTGACATAAAGAAAATCTGAAAAATATCGCTTTCCAAATTCCTGCAATAACCAAGTTTTGCCGACCTGTCTTGCCCCGCGCAAAATAAGTGGTTTCCTTCTTTTAGCATTTTTCCATTTGAGTAAATCGTTTAAAATCAATCTTTCCATTTAAACACTCCTTTGCATATAATTATACTCTTAGTGTTTGAGATCTTTAAGCAAAATTTAAAATTATGTGATTTTTTTCTCGTTTATTAGTTAAATTATGTGATTTTAGCGAAATGGCACAAAAAACCTACTTATGAGTGCCCATATTTACGCATTACAAAGATGTATGGCGATGACAAACGTCTTTCCCAGGAAGAATCGGAGATCATGAAATTAAAATTATTAAAAGAATTAGAGAAGTTGTTGAAAGTCAAATGATATCCTATCAAAATTTTTAAAATATATTTCCGAAATGAAAGCGCGGAATATTTCGCGGAACAGGCACTTTCCTTTAAATACCGAAAAACTTTTGCACTTTCCCGGCAAATAATCGCACCTTTTTATCTCCGACATATTATACTGTGGAGGTGTGCAAATGAACGTCTATCAACTGGCTTTCCTTTCTTTAACCGCGATCTTCTTGGCCACCGCGTCGGGATCGGCAATGGTTTTTCTCCTGAAAAGAAATTTAAAGGAACGCGTATCCAATATGATTTTCGGATTTACTTCCGGAATTATGTTCAGCGCTTCGATTTTCGGATTGATTATTCCGGCAATCGAAAGCGGCGCATCTCAATACCGCATATCTTTTTTACCCGTCGTGTCCGGAATACTTCTCGGATCTTTTTTTCTGTTTTTTCTGGATATCGGATTATCGCGTTCCGGAAAAAAGAAAGGCAATGTCAAGTTTTTTACCGCCGTTACTACGCACAACATTCCGGAAGGATTAGCTATCGGACTTAGTTATTCCCTGAGCCTTTGTTCCTCCGATCCAGCATACCTCGTCGGCGCGATCAGTTTGACGATCGGCATTGCTTTGCAGAACATCCCCGAATCGCTGGCCGTTTCATTGACGCTTTACGAATCCGGTTTGTCGAAAGGAAAATCTTTTCTTCTCGGAACGCTTTCGGGAATCGTCGAACCGATTTTCGGTTTAATCGGTTTGTTTCTCTCCGTTAACATCGACTTTCTGTTGCCATGGTTGCTCTCTTTTGCCGGCGGAGCGATGATTTACATTACCATCGACGAGTTAATTCCCGGTTCAAAAAAAGAAGGACAGCCCCTTTACGGAGTGTGGTCCTTCATTCTCGGTTTTTGTCTGATGATTATCTTGGAAACCCTTTAATTCTTTATCATTCCTCTCGTCGACAGTTCGATGAACTCTTTATCGTCGCGTACGATGTGGAGGGAGTAATAAATGCCCGCGAAGATCATACTTCCGACGATAAATCCGAGACAGCCTTCGTAGAGATACGGGGTAAGATAGTCCAGCCGATAGCGATAATTTCCTTTCTCGTTGATAAACGAGATAAATCCACCCTGTCCTTTGAAAATCTCGATCTCTTTTTCGTTCCCTTCCTCGTCGATTCTCGTCAACGTCCAACCGGTATCGTAAGGAATCGTCAGCACCGAAACTTTGTTTTCAGTTTGACTGCTTTCGAACGTGTAACGATTCGTATCCCGAGTCACATTGGTGAATTCGCTCTGCTTCTGCTTTCCTATCGATTCGATATAACTGTCGTAATATTGATACGTCGCGTTTGGTTTAGCCAAAACCGCGGTCGATTTAAACGTATCCTTGACAGTGATGACGATCTTATAAACCGGACGATCGACGTAAAAACCGCGTTCATATTTTTTATCGCCGGATTTGTCGTAGTAATGCGTCATATGCCGATCGGAACAAATTTCGTTTCCTTCCCGATCGTACAGCGTAATGATCAGGTTTTCTCCCATTCGTTCGGTCAAGGTGATGTACGCGCCTCCGCGAGAAGATGCGTCCGGCGCCAAAGGAGATGTCAGATTGACGATCAACTCCGAATTCCATTTCAAAGCAGTCGCTTTGCTGGTGGTGTATCCTTCATATTCATCCCATTCGTTGAGAAATGCACCGCTGCCGCCGGGTCCGTCGTCCCATTTTGCCGCGCGGATCGTTGCCTCATTGTTGGAAATCGTCCGCGTATAGATGATTCCCTTAAAATATGCGGAAAAGTCGATATCTTCGCTGTATGTCAGATCCGGATATTGTTCGATAATCCTCAAAGCGTCCTCTTCATAGAGAATCGCGCGATCGGTGAGCAAATATTCCAACTTCGGTACGTATCCCGTATAAGTTCCGCTGAGGTAATAATTATTATAATAGGTGCTTTGCATCAATCCGGAAACGTAATCGGCGCTGACGATCGAATCGAAATTGAATCCCAACGAAATGTAGTTGTCGTTCCGATAAACTACCTTTCCGTTTTCTTCGAATATTTTCGTCAATCCGAAAGGGACGTTGGAGTCATCTTCGTTCATAATGTAATATTTCACGTTGAGAAAGTTTTCCAGATTGATCTTCTTTTCGTGATCTCCCATCGACCAACTTCCGTTTCCGCAATCGTAAGTAAAGTGCGTCCATTGCAGAAAATCATTGAGTTCATAACCATAAATGGAGTGAAAAGAGCCGAGTCCGTTGTAATTTTCCACCATTCCCAAATTGTTGCTGTTCCGCGAAAGCGAAGTATTGTAAACGCGATAGTACGACTCGTCATTCTTTTTGATCTGTTCAAGAAGTTTCTGCTCGCTTTTCAAACTTTCCCTTCCTCCGTAAAGATCGTCGTAAGAAGAAGTTCCGAAAAATCCGACATACAATTCGTCTCCGCCAAGATTGATCGAAAATCCGAGAAGAAGATTGCAAGAAACGACCGCTTCGATCGCAATCACCCATTTCAATGTTCCGGCGAGTTCCCTGTTTTTGAATTTCCATCGCATATAAGCGAACAGGATGACCAAATAAGCCATCTGCGCGTAGACCACGTTGGTTGCGTCGACGTCCATATCTTGCACCGAACTCGTTCCCTGCAATTTTTTGCAAAGATAAAGAAGAAGAATCTCCATTCCCAAGCAGACGAGGAAAGAGATGTCCAAGAACCATGCTTTCATCTTATCCCGACGGTCAAAACTGATTCCGGCATAGAGGAACATGCAGACAACAGGAAACAATTGCCACCTTCCGTAGGCAATATTGGTAAATCCGGAAAAGCAATAATAAGCGAAAGGCGTGAAAATCAAGACCAAAATTCCGATCGTTCCGACAACGTGAGAAATCCTTTTCTGACGGAAACTCTGCATCACCGAAGGAATCATCATCAGCATTACCGGCGTGTATAGAAACAACGAACTCAAAGCGTTGTCGTAGCCGGTATTATTGATGATGATATGATCGTTGCAAGAAACCGTCGGATAAAAGAAACTTACCAAAGGATAGAGGTAAACGCGGGCGATATTGCTGATGATCGACGTACTGGAACTGCTTCCTCTGGTAAAATAAAACAGATTGGATATCAGCGCCTTTACGTTGTGCAGAGCCATTGCGATTTCTCCGTTTTTCAACGCGGTAAATACGGCCCGTACGCTGTCTTTGACAACTTCTGTATAAGAAGACGAAGAAGCTCGCGAAGAATTCAATGCCACCGAAAATGCAGGAAGAAGAACGATGAGGGATAAAACGATTCCCACCGCATACGCGGCGATTCCAAGTCCGATTATCTCTCCTCTTTCTTTTTTGCTGTAACCCGACCACAATTGAAAATATCGGAAAACCGCGTACATCACCGTGCAGAAACAGATCATAATGAAGAAGAAATAATTCGTCATCGCCGAAAGGAATAGAGAGAGGATCAACTTTGCGGGTTTCCGCGTTCTCAGAAGAACTTCGATTCCGTACATCACCAACGGCAAAAGAATCGTAATTTCCAGAAAATGATTGAACCAAAGGTAGTACAGAGACCATCCGGAAAAAGCGTAAGCTACGCCGATCATTTCGGCGGTTTCGATCCGAACTTTAAAGAGTTCCAACAATTTTTTCATGATATATCCCGAGAGAACCATCTTGCTCATTATCAAGAAAGCCTGCATCTGCGGAACCAAAGAACGCGGAACCAAAAGCGTAGGAAGAAAGAAAATATCTAAAAGATAGTAAAAACTATTCGAGCCGATATTGTTGACCCCAAGATTGGTATTTTCGTCCCATAAAACGAATTTCCCCGAAGTCAAATAACTCCACCAGTCGTCAAAACCGTTGAAATAAAAAGGGATCTCCTGCAAGACAAAATCGCCGTTAACCGGAATCGTAAAGGAATTATTGATCAACGTTATGCCGAACAGAAAACAACTGATCAAGTACAGGAAAAGAACGAATCGGACATTGCCGCGATTCAAAAAGCGGACGAGCGCGCGATAAGGCGTTGAAGCGACGATCTTCCGATAGTATTTGTTATCTTTGAATCCTTTTGTCTGTTCCATACGCTCTCTTCCCTATTTATGATATGTTTCGCGGCAGATGATCTTAAAACTCCGATAAATCTGTTCCAGAATCAACACCCGCGTCAACTGATGAGTAAAAGTCATTTTCGAAAGACTCAGCGATAAGTCGCTCCGCTTACGAAGGATATCGGACAATCCGTAGGAAGAACCGATGACGAAGACGAGGCTTTTTCCCCGATTCGCCAATTCTTCCACCTTTCCTGCAAATTCCTCGCTGGACATTTCCTTTCCGCGCAAATCGAGAAGAACGACAAAATCTTCCTCTTTAATCTGATTTAACAAGCTTTCCCCTTCTCTATCCAACGCCTGCAAAACAGACGCTTCGCTTGTATCTCGGATTTTCTCTTCCTCGATTTCCGTAACGGAGAGTTTGCAATATCGGCTCAGCCTTTTGACGTATTCGCCAATCTCCTCCCGATGAAAACTCTCTTTGATTTTCCCTACGGCGAGAATTTTGATGCGAATCATATCCGAATCAAATCCTCTCCGCCCGAAACTGTCTCTTTTTGACTGGCGCATCGGATTCGATAGCGGTCAAAATCCACACCGCGTTTTTTAAAAACTTTCATCAAATCCGCCAAAGCGAGTTCCGGACTATTGACTTCTTCCGACAGGTGAGCCAGTACGATCTCTTTTGTCTTCTCTCCGATCACATCGCACAAATAATTCGCACTGTCTTCGTTGGAAAGATGACCATAATCGCCCATAATCCGCTTTTTCAGCGACTGCGGCCGATCGCTTTCGATCAACGCTTTGACATTGTGATTGGATTCGAAGATATAGTAATCGGCATTCCCGATCATTTCGACGGATTTTTCATAAAGGTAACCGGTGTCCGTAATGTAAACCAACTTTTCTTTTCCGTCTCCGATCGAAAACCCTACCGAGCCGTCCGTATCGTGCGAAGTCGGAATAACGACAACATCGAATCCGTTGATCAGATAACTTTGATAGGGAATCAACTGATTTGACAAGGGTATATCCGGAAAAGTCGCATAAGTCGCATAGATGATCTCTTTGGGAAACGCTTCGATTCCGGATATGTGATCGCTGTGATTGTGCGTAATCAGCACATATCCGATATCTTCCACTTTTTTTCCGATATCTTCCATTTTCGCTTTCAATTTTCTTTTGGAAATGCCCGCATCGATGAGAAGATACCTACCCTCCGATTCGATCAAAGCGCAATTTCCTTTCGATCCCGATTCAAAAACAAAAAATTTCATTTGTTTTCTCCGCCTACTTCGATAAATTTTCCGATATTCATCAAAAATTGCAATTCGATCGTTCCCGTCTTTCCATTTCGATTTTTTGCAATGATGATCTTCGTCGTCTTGGCGACGTCGTAAGCGCCGTCGCTGTCCGCATTTTCGGTTTTTTTGGCTTCTTCCTGTTGTTTTTCCGGTTTCTGATAATCGTCCCTGTGAATGAAAAGAACCTGATCCGCATCCTGTTCGATCGAACCGGAATCCCTTAAATCCGAAAGAATCGGTTGCCGTGCGCTTTTTTCGTTAGCGCGAGACAACTGGCTCAAACAGATAATCGGAAGATCGAGTTCCCGAGCCAAAGCCTTGATCGATCGGGAAATTTCCCCGACTTCGATCGCCCTTGACACTTCTCCCAATTTGGCATTTGTCGTAATCAGTCCGAGATAGTCGATAAAAATCGCCGCAAGATCGGGATGAGACGCTTTTAATTTTTTTGCTTTTGTCCGGATATCGTTCAACCTGATTGACGCGGTATCGTCGATAAAAATTTGCGTTTTTTTCAATCTTGTACTCGCCACGTCCAAAGCGAGCCAATCGTCAGGTTGAAGATTTCCCGAAGATAAAAAAGTAGAATTAATTCCCGCAACAGAAGAAATCAACCTTCGGCATATCGATTCCGCGTCCATTTCCAACGAAAAGAAAGCAACGGGACGTCCGGTTGAATTGGCGGCATTGTAAATCAAATTGATCGCCAGCGCGGTCTTGCCCACACTCGGTCGCGCAGCCAAAATGATAAAATTTCCCTTTTGCCAACCTTGCGTGTATCTGTCGAGACTATCGAATCCGGTGGTAATACCGATGCAATATTTATTGCTTTTCTCCACGCTCTTTTCGATTTTCAGTTTATAGGTTACCTGATTGACGACTTCTTGCGCCGTTACAAACTCTGCGACCCTTCGAGCTTGAGTAACGGCAAGAACTTTGTTTTCGCATTCAGCGATATACTGAGACACGTCTTGAATTTTCTCTTTTTTCAATCCTTCGATGCACCCCTGCATCGTCGCAATCAACCGTCGTGCCAGTGAAGCATCCTTAATGATTCTGACGTGATAATACGCATTGCTTTCCCCGATATAGGAATCTACCAAATCGTACAGGTATTCGACACCTCCGATTTTATCGAGTACTTTCATCGTCGTATCGAGTTGAGTAACGACCACGGGGATGTCGACTTCGTATCCCAACGTCACCAAATCGGAAACAGCCTGAAAGATCAACTGGTGTTGCACGTGTACGAAATCTTTGGCTTCCAGCGTGGAAGAGATCTCGTCTCTGAGATTTTTAGCGCAAAGCATCGCGCCGAGAACCGCTTTTTCCGCCTCGTATGTATTGTTGTAAAATTCGATTTCCGCCATAAAACTTCCCGTTTACTTTTCGCTTACATGAACTCTGATCGTCGCAAAAACGTCTTTGAACAATTCGATCTTCAGATTGGTGTATCCGAAAGCGTTGATCGTATATTTGTCGATGAATTTTCTTTTGTCGACATTGATTTGATATTTTTCTTTCAGCATCTCGACGACCTGTTTTTGGGATATCGTCCCCATCATTCTTCCGTCTTTGCTCGACGGCGCCGTGAATTCGAGAACGATCTCTTTGATTTTTTCGGCCGTTTCTTCCGCTTGCGCTTTCTTTTTATCCCATTCTTCTTTCTCGTTTTGGATCTGTCGATCTCTGACTTCCAATCCCGCCGCAGTCGATTTCACCGCCAAGCGTCGCGGAATCAAATAATTCTGTGCGTATCCGTCGGAGACTTCGACAACCTGATTTTTTTTGCCGACCGACTTTACGTCTTGCAATAAAATGATTTTCATCTTTTCTACCTCCTAAGATGCTCTCGCGTCGTTTAAATAAAGATCAAACGTTTTCAGCAGTATTTCATACACGTCTTTGATGTTCTTGTTGTCGAATTGCGTTGCCGCGCTTGCGAAATGACCGCCTCCGCCGATCTTTTCCATCAGCAGTTGAACGTTGATGCTTCCGTCACTACGCGCGGAAATCCCGACTTTCTTCTGTTCGATGCGCCCGACGACAAAGCAAGCGTTTATTCCTTTGATCTGCAAAGCCTCCTGCGCGCAGATGGCCAGCGTCGATCGCTCGATGATATCTTCATCGTCGGCTTGACAGACGATGATGCCGAAATACGGCGTTTTGGCCGTCGCCATAATTTTCATTTTCAAAGCGTATTCCTCGAATTCCTCTTTCAGGAAGGAATCCGCCGTCGGATTATCGGCTCCGAATTCTTTAAGAATCAACGACGCATCGTAAGTTCTCGGTCCGGTTTTATTTCGGTAGTAATTCGTGTCGAGCAGAATTCCGCTTAACATCATCGTCGCTATACGAGGCGGTATGATCATTCGCTTCTCGTTGTATCGAATCAGTTCGGCGACCAACTCCGAAGCGCTGGAAGCAGAAGGCTCGATATGCGAAAACGCCGGTTTTTCTACAAATTCTTCTCCGCGTCTGTGGTGATCTACGATAGCGACTTTGACCGCCGATTCGACGATCTTCGGATTCATCGTGATAGACGGACGATGAACATCGGTGAGAATGAGCAATGTCGTATATTTCTGTTCTTCCAAAGCAGCCTTGGAAGAAATCGTCATCTTCTTGATTTCCGGGCCGGTAAAAGACTTCTTGAAAGCTTTCCTTGCTTTATCTTCGACCAGTTTCTCATCATAGACGATCTTGACGTCTTTTCCGCACTCCTGAACGAAGAAATACAACCCCAACGCGGATCCAAGCGCGTCCATATCCATATCCTTGTGTCCCATAATCAAAACATTGGACGAATCTTTGATCAACGTTTCTATCGAACGGGACAACACCCGTATTTTCACCCTGTTCCGCTTTACTTTCGCTTCCGTTTTTCCTCCGATGAAAATCAAATTTTCTCCGTAAGGCGAGATGACAACCTGATCTCCGCCTCGAGATAAAGCGACGTCCAAAGCCGAGGTTGCCTGATCGTTGAGTTTGACCATATCGTCGATTCCCAATGCAAATCCGATCGAAAGCGTCAATTCGTAATCTTCCCCGATGTTTTCTTCCCGAACTTCATTCAAAATGGAAAAATGATCGTCCAGCATCTTTTCGTACTGCTCGTAATTGGCTATCATCAAATAACTATCTGCGCGATATTTTTTTATGAACACATTATATTTTTTCGCATAACCGATAATGCTCTTTTGAATCAACGAGAGCATTTCATTTGCCTTGACATCATCCACCAGCGCGACGATATCTTGATAATTGTCGATAGAGATAATGCCGATCGCCGGAGCATGCGCTTTCGAAAAGAGAGTTATCGCGTTAAATTCGGTAATGTCTTTGAAAATAAACAGATTCGCATCTTTCAAAAATTTGACTTCGTAAATGCGATTGTTGTGTTGCACTTTTACCAGATCTTCTCCGTTTTTTAATTTTTTCAGTTCTTCTTTCCACACGAAAATGTTCGTATCGACGATATTGATTTGCTCGTCGCTGAACCAATCATTGACCCAGATGACATCGTCTTTATCGTCGATCAAAACCAAGCCAATCTGCGCAAAACTATAAACGTCCTGAATGTCGTCGCCGATGATTTCAACTGTCGCAACATCGTTTTTCAGTTTCGATTTGGAAATCTTGGCGAGTACGATCCAAATAAAGCATAAATCGATAAACAGAGAAGCGCATAAAACGCCTGTGAGGATCTGAAATAAGAGATCGCTCTTCTCGATCATAAACAAGATAAAAATCGAAGTAACCGCGGCCAATTGAAAAAAGAACAGCCAAAAGGCGAATACCATCGAATTTTTGAGTAATTTTTGCATTCGGCTCACCTCTTTATCGTTTATTATACTATATATTTTAATTAATATATAGTAAATCTTTTTTCGAAGTGCCGAAAAACTTTGGATATGTCGTCCGAAACAAAGAATTTAAAGAGATTTTTCGGCAAAAAAAATCACCGCGAAGCGACCCGCGATGATCCATTTGTTTAGTCCGCGACGTATGGAAGCAATGCCATAAAACGCGCATTTTTAATCGCCTGCTCCACCGATCTTTGGTGTTTGGCGCAGGTTCCGGTTACGCGCCGAGGGGATATCTTTCCGTTCGGAGAGATAAACTTTTTCAGCAATTCCACATCCTTATAATCAATGGCTTGATTCTTGTTTTTGCAGAAAATACATACCTTTTTTCTAGGTCTTACTTTTTTAAATCCCATTTTTTATCCTTTCTATTTCCTCGAAGGAAACACTGTTTGCCTAAAAAGGCAAATCGTCATCGGTAACATCGATAGAAGACACGTTTTTATTCTCAGGATGAGTCGATTCAACAGGTGATGGATCGGATTGATATCCGAAATCGTTGCCGCTCGGCTCAACAACCTGCGGCGTTCCGCTATCTTCTCTCTTTTCGAGAAATTGAACGGAATCGCAAATTACTTCGATCACGCTTACTCGACGCCCGTCTTTCGAATCGTAGGTGCGCTGATTCAGTCTGCCTTCTACACCGACCAACGAGCCTTTATGCGTAAATCGATTCACATTTTCCGCTTGCTGATTCCATACAGTACACGGAATAAACGAAGCACTCTTCTCTCCGTTTGGTCCCTTTACACGGTTATCAACTGCAATTGTGAAGGAGGCAACTGATGCTCCGCTCGGGGTTCTTCTCAATTCCGAATCTCTGGTCAAACGACCGACTAAAACTACACGATTAATCATTTTCTTTTTCCTCCGTTCGAAGGTTATTTTGCAATAACTAAGTGGCGAATTACGTTCGTGTTGATTTTGGCAATCCGGTTGAATTCATTGATTACACCGACATTGGCAACCGTCGCATCTACAACGACATAATATCCCTTGATTTCTTTTTTGATCTCATAAGCCAAATCTCTTAATCCCCATTCGTTGACATTGTCGATAGTTCCTCCGTCGACTGCAAGAATGTTGTTGAGTTTGCCAATCAGTTCGTTCCGATTCGCATCGTCAAGATCGGCCTTCAGGATATACATAATTTCGTATTTTCTCATGCTTACACCTCCCTATGGTCTTTTCTGGCTACCTCTCGGTAGCAGAGAGTTAAATGAGCCTTCACACTCATCATTACTATAACCGAAGTCATAGGGCAAATCAAATAAAATTTCAGTTTTGCAAAAACTTCCCTTCATCTAAATTAGTCGTCGAATTCGAGAAAAATTCCCAAATATTTTTTCAACGGATAAAATTCGTTGATATTTTCTTTTCTTTTTCCGGAAAACCATATTTTTCTCTGCCCAAATCGATCGCCTTGATCAAGAATGCCATATTTCTTCCCAAAGTTCGCATTGTTTGCAAACCTTCGAGATCTTTTTCCACTTCTTCCGGCGTATTTCCGTGAACTTGATTCCAATATTGACTGGAAACCACCATCATTTGATTGATAGTAAAATATTTATTCAATTCATCGAATGTCGCGCTATTGCCGCCTCGTCTTGCCGAAACAACTACCGCGCCGACTTTAAACGCTTTATTGAAATGCGTACTGTAAAACAATCGATCGAGAAAAGACACCAGCGTCCCATTTGCCGAGGCATAATAAACCGGCGATCCGATAATTATTCCGGCGGCATTTTCGAATTTCGGTGCCGTTTCATTGACTAAGTCGTCAAATACGCACTTCCCGCTGAGATAGCAGGATTTACAAGCAATACAACCGCGAATGGATTGAGCTCCCACGTGAATGGTTTCGGCTTCAATTCCTTCTTGATTCAATATCTTTTCTATTTCTTGTAAAGCGCGCGCCGTACACCCTCTTAAATGAGGGCTACCGTTGATTATTAAAACTTTTGCCATATTTCCACCCCTCTTTGATTATATCACGATTACGCTTCTTTTTTTAATCGATAGACAGAAATAGTTCCTCTGCCTTGCCGGTCCATCTGTTATGGTTTTAACGCTTATTCGTTTACCGAACAACGCAAAGAATAGTAATCAAATAGATGATAATTTCGGTCGCAAAACCTATTAGCCCCATTACAATATAGCGAATTCCATAAAACTTTTGTTTGCCTTTTCGGACATTCGCTGCGATAAGAGCGATCAAATTTAAGAGAAAGCAAATCGAATAAGAGAGAGTGCCGACAATCAAGTAAAATGTAACTACGATCATCAATCCCGTCCATGCGTTGCTTTCTCCTACTTTATTGCAACCTTCCAAATAGTTTTGCATATAGACAAAAAGAAAATAAATTGTTGTAACCGCATAGATTGCGATCGATATGCAAAAAAGTGAGTTTGCAATCTTTTTGTTTCTCTTCATCAGTTTCCCACCTAATTTTTATTGTACAACGATTTATCAAAAAGATACAGCTGGTTTTATAAACTATTTTTCCGATTTTAACGTTTGCTTATTATCCATAAATAAAAGTGAAAATATTAAAAATTTCCTCCATTGACCAAGAATTTTTGTTCAACATTACTCTCAAACTACTTTTGTTGGGAATAAAAGATAAATGCCGTAAGAGTTATACCTTGTTCAACATTACTCTCAAACAGTTGTCGCGGGGGTCATTATTTTTGCCCCGTAAGAGTTATACCTTGTTCAACATTACTCTCAAACCAAGTCGCAAGAATAAAATACCATTCCGGTGTAAGAGTTATACCTTGTTCAACATTACTCTCAAACGTGACAGGGGAAGAAGTCACAATCGAATTTGTAAGAGTTATACCTTGTTCAACATTACTCTCAAACTCTGATGATAGCGCTGTCCGTCAAAGTCGAGTAAGAGTTATACCTTGTTCAACATTACTCTCAAACTCGACGCGGAAGGTGTGTTACACGTCAGCGAGTAAGAGTTATACCTTGTTCAACATTACTCTCAAACTCTCGAATTGATCGGCGAAAGCGAAAATCGTAAGAGTTATACCTTGTTCAACATTACTCTCAAACTCCGAAGATCCGTTGCTCGATTTTTGCCTGGTAAGAGTTATACCTTGTTCAACATTACTCTCAAACATGCAGACGCGATTAAAAACGCCGTTTTGGGTAAGAGTTATACCTTGTTCAATATTACTCTCAAACTTTTTCTCCCTCAATTAAAAATCCCTTGTCGTAAGAGTTATACCTTGTTCAACATTACTCTCAAACCTCAAACTTCAAACTGAGATGTGAAGCATACAGAAATCATACGAAATTTCCGCCAAACAAAGCAACATAATTATACACTAAAATTCACATAAATCATCATCGATTGTAATAGATTGTACTATTTTAGAAAATGATTTTTGGATGAAAGAAATGTTTATTAAAGATAAATCCAGGTCGCTAATTCGCGAGACAAAAGTTCCATTTCTGCTATATTAAATAACGGCAAAGTATTTATTGCGATTACAAAAGTAAATTTTGAAACTTCTAAATTTGCTTTTAATATGAAACTACTTTCTCTATGGGAGTATTAAATTCGTCTTTAAAGCAAAATTTATATAAATTCAGTAATTTTATCATATCAAGTTCTGTCTCATAATCGACCGGAAGATTTAAATCCATTGATATTTTTTCAATAGGGTCATCGTTTTTTCGTTAATTTCCAATAAGGTTCGGTTATCTTCATTTGTAAGAAAATGCTCTGAGATTCTTTTGTATAAACTTGTTAATATTCTTTTATTATTTAGATCAATATTAAATAAATCGTTGATGATTAAACAATTTTTATCAAATGGAAAAATTTCATGATCGACGCTAAAAATAAAAGTTTCATCGTTTTTATTTATCAAATCGTTGAGTAATCGGTAGTAGAAATTTGAATTTTCTATATTGATATTATAAATCTCTCCCGCCTTAATGCAAAATTCCTTTTCAATCCCTTTTATTTTAAAAGTCTTGCTCATAATTCTATTACCCTTTCATCGCTGTTTATAACATCCGTCTTGCTTTCTCCCAATAGCAATTCAATACCGGAAAACTGCTTTTCCGTAATAGTTAAAACAGAAATTTCCCCTTCATCAGGACAATTTCTTTTAATTTTTTCAAGCGTCAACCGAATAGCTTGAATATCGATTCCCATTTTCACATAAACTGATTTTTGCAACATGTAAAACCCCCATTTTTTTGATATTTTTTATAAACTTGCGATAGGCCCTTTGTTGGGAAACCTTTTCAACTGGAAGATCAAAAAACAAAATAGCACGCATAAATCTATAGCTCATATTCTATAAAAGTAGCATCCTCGATTGTATTATTATTTAACACAGAAAACATGGATTGTATATATAAATGCAACGCATTGTCCAAAAACACAACACTATTTTTAAATCGCACTTGCGATGATAGAAGTTTGATATAAAAATCCTTAAAGTTTTCGTCGTTTATATCACCTTTTGCGACAAAAGAATCGACATATGTTCTTAATGGTTCGAATAAATCATACGTCAAATTAAACGAATTGGTTTCTCCTTTGTGATGTATCCCCAACTCTGTCAAGTATCCTGCCATTTTTATTTCACGATTGATTGCGGACACGATGATCGAATAGCCATAATTCAAATACTTATTAATCGAGTTAGATAAATCGTCTCTGGAAAAAGAATTTCCAAATAAAGAATTAAAATACACTTTTGCTGCATGACCCTCTCTATTCGTTATATCTCCGATTTCTATCTCACTGAGATAAATTTCCAGTTTTTTACTATTAACGCGATTTAATCTGACAAGAAGACGATATTCGTTTTTTATTTTCTCATAAACAATACGTGTCCATAATTCGTCTTTTATTTTATCGGAAAAATGAATTTGCTGATTAATTTTTTTATATGAACCATAATGATTATAGTAGGGCGTTAATTCGAATTGCGGGTTAGACTGAGTGTCACAGAAGATAACCTTTACTTTCTTTTCGATTAAAGCAGAAAGAAGTGCGCAAGTCAAAGATACACCCGTATTTTGAATAATCAAAATTTCAATTTCATCCAAAAGAACTCTTTTTTCTTCTTCTCCACGGCAAATCAAATAATTCAAAGAATATTCCAATTTGCATCTGCTCTTAACAACGATTGTTCGAAAAGCCATATCATTTAATTTCAAAAGCAACTTTCCGATAAAAACCTGTAGTCGAGTCGAAAATAATCTTGCAATTGGAAAGTGTTTTAGAACATTGTAACACTCCACAATTCTTCGACAAATCGATCGCTTTCAAATCCGCGGTCTTTCTTTCATTGCATTTTAATAAGCCGTTCAAATTGAAAATTAGGTAAACTCTTTCAAAGATAGGCAAAGAATGAAATTTTTCTCTGTTGTTGCCTAATTCACTAGCAATTTTTTTACAAATTGAAAACCCGTAAATTGATTTATTCAATATATTTATGAAAGCTTCAAACATTTCATCGATTTCTTCGCTTGTGAGTCGGATTTCTTTCGTATTTCTATTAGCCGCCGGCGCAATCAAAATTCCGAGTTCATCCGCATCAATCCCACATTCTTTCAACTTATCGATCGTTTCTTTTCCCGTAACTCTAATCTTTCTGCTTAATTTTTCAAAAAGTTTATCGATTTTCTTTAAAATTTTCATCTGTTTTGAAGAAAATATCCGTTCCTTTTGATTCAAAAGCACATATTGATCGCCAGTCTTCCCGGTTATTGCAAATTTCTTTTCGCCCGATTCGATAATCGTATTTTTCTTCAAATTATCCAATATCAACTCATATTCGCCATATTCCCTGTTTAAATACTCTTCTTTGCGTTCTTTCAACATTGTAGGAATAGCCTCTAAAATGTATTTGTTCTTGACTTTAATTAAAGCATAGGAGCCAAAGGAAACCTCCTTATATCCCCCGTATCTTTCTGTAATCCGATTCTTTTTTGTCGGAATATTTCCTTTGCCTTTCGGATAGATCGTTACTTTACTTAATAACTCGTTACCATAATACGCTCTGGTCGTAGTCAGAATATCGAAACGGTTTTCTATTGTTCTCTTCACTTTCTGAACAGACAGATCGTAATCCCAAATCAAATTTCCCTCTCCATCCATTATATTCTGCTTTGTATTAAATTTATTCTGAATAAAAATCTTGTTCGGATTTGTCGTTAATCCGTTCGCATGCATCCTTTGCAATGTGTATTTATTCTGACCATATGGAGCAAAATAATTGTCGATCACTCTTCCGACAACAATGTTCAGATAAGCATCATGCGCGTGGTGAAAATTATTTGCGCTTCTGCATTTGACAATATCGAATTGTTTCCTGAAATCGCTTATGTTTTCGCTCTTCGAATACACGATTTTCGGTTTGAAATCATCTGTCGTTTTAAAATATTTAATCGCACTGATAAAGCCTTTTACCGCTTGATTGGTGCTGACCAGTTGCCGGTTCACAAAGGCAGACAATTCTTTTTCGGACAATTCCTCATGTCGAGTTAATCGATGATATTTCTCCTCGCTTATCAATTTACGATCTTTCAATGTTTTATAAAACTGATATGCCTCTTTGTAATTGCCGTTAAACAGCATCGATTGAGGAATCGGATACTGATCACTTTTATCTGTTCTATTTAAAGATTGTTTTACGAGCACCCGATTATCCAGCGAATCGTCTTTAACCATCGATTGAGGAATGATATGGTCGATGTCATACTTGCTTGTATCCCATAAATCTTCAATTTCGATCGCTTCGCCAGAATACAGACACTTTCCCATCTGAGAAAAGTATAAATAGTATTTATCGCTTTGAAACTTATTTGGATCTGCATTTTTTAATTTTTGGTATACGGATTTTAATTCCTGATCCTCTCTTGCCGTTTGAATTGCTTCATTATAGAGCGTTTCCATTTTTTGGTATCTAGACGACGTTCTCTTTTTTTCTGCTCTGTTTGTGCGGGTGCATTCCACATAGTATTCATCGATCGGCTGACCTATAATTTTCTCCAATTCTTCACAGATTTTATATGCTTGAATCAAAGGACGTTTCATTCCCGGCGAAACCATTCCCATCTCTTTGACGTATTCTTCAATTGTTTCGATATCTCCTATCGCAGAATTCTTTTGGTTGTACTCCGCAATTTTCTTTTGAAAACCATAAGCCTCATCAAAAAGAATCTCTTGAAGATTTTGATTCGTCAATTCCATCAATTCGATGATGGAAAAGTTTCTCTCTGCGGATTCGTCATAATAAGTCAAATCCGTCAAGAGTTCTTTTGAAATATTGGCAAATTTGGAATAATTCAGTCCCTTGATTTGCTTGATAATATTCCTGTCCCGAATGCTATAGTTTTCTTTTAATCTCTTTTCTAAAATCGATTTATCTTCAAAAATTACGATATCCCGGATAATATCCTCAATCTGTTCAAAATGGGACAAAACATATTCTTCTGTCCCGAAAATCTTTTTGAAATCGTTAAACGACGCCAACGAGCAATTCAATTCCTCTAAGTCTTTGCCGGTAGATGTCGTAATTGTTGCATTTTCTCCTTTTTTCGAATGGATAAAGTCAATCAATGATTTTTTGGTAACCTTGCGCTTCCTTTTAAATAGTTCCTCGATCAAATCTCTTTTCAAATCTTTCGAAATATAATCCCCATTAACGAAAGTTTTATTCAAAACCTGTAAGACATTAAAATAGGAAAAAAGCAACGAATTCTTCGGCAAACAATAATTAGACGGCAAGTAAGTGCATTTGTTGAGCATTTTGTTGATAAAGTTTTTTGCTGTCTCATCCACATCGACCACTTTTTGAAAATTCCATGGGTATATTTTTTCTTCCGTTCTTTTAATCCAGGAAAACTTTGATCGCTCATTTCCTTCTTTCGGAGAAATCAGAGGTCCCACGAAGTAAGGAATTTTATACTTTAAAATCGATACGATGCAGTCTTTGACTGTCATTCCGTCTTCCACTTCTCTGGAAAAAAACGGATAATGTTCGGACTGCCTGTTTAGCATTTCTTCCATTTCCATCAAATTCAATTGGTATGGGAAAACTCCGTTATCCGTGGAATTCAAGCGCGGAAGAAATTCGTTATCCTCCATTAAACTCAGAATCTGCTTCTCGTAATCATCTAAACTTCTTTCATCGATTTTCGATCCCTTTAACTCCAATTTATCTTTGAGAAATTTGTAAAAGTCTTCTGCTTTGCAGTGAGCATTGCTATCCTTATGATTTTTTGTTAGATTGGAACCGATATATTTCGCATAATTATTTATGTCTTCTTTTTGTTTCCGAAAAATCAAAGAATACTTTTCTTTGTGATTCTTTTTAATGTACTCCTTGAAATCGCGTAATTGCCGATGATGTTGATTATACCTTTCTACCATCGCATCGGAAAGATATTTACGATTTCCCAATAATTTACCTAAAAGGAAGAACTGATAAATCTTTTTACAGCACAAAAAGCCGTTTATCCATTCCTCTTTTTCTTCGTTTGCAGATAAAAGGGTCTCGATATTTGAATCAAACGCTTCGTCTTTAACGCAAATATTTTTAAATTCTAAGTCTTCACCCCGATCGAAATGTAATTTTTTTATACTGACGTTTCCTCCCGACAATAGAGGAATAATCACTTCTTTAATATATCGGTTGTTATTCGGATTTAATATTTTCCCAAATTCTTCTTTTAAAGCCGTAATTCCGTGTGTTTTCTGAAAAACGCTTTGTAATTGACGAAAAGTATCGGATGTGTAATGTATCGTCTCTCCATCCAACACACTCGATAAACTCTTTTCCAATTCATCAAAATATTCATCTGCTTCCTTCGGATTCATCGGTTGAAATCTTTCTTCACCATTTAAAAAGTTTCCCCGATACTTTATCATATGATGCAAAGCCAGATAAATCAGTCGGATATCTTCTTTCGAATGGCTTTCCAAAAGATGCTTCCTCAAATGATAAATTGTCGGATATTCTTTATAATAATCCGAATCAGTATAATTCTTATCATTAAACAACGTATATTCAAAGGGTTCCGTACGATCTTCTTTTTGAAAAAACGACTGATCCAACCGCATAAAAAACGTAGGATCCGTTTTATTTATTTCTTCCGCCATTAAAAGCCGCAGTAACTCAATTCTTTCTTTTCTCCTTTTCAGTCTTCGCCGATCACTTCTGTGTTGCCGACGTTTTGCGCACCCCGAAGCCTCATCAAACATCCGAACACCCCAAAGCGCTTTTCCTTGTTTCCTGATAATCTTATTTTTTTCGTCGGTTAAGCACCATCCGACTGAATTTGTACCTATATCAAGGCCACATAATACCTTATTATACATAGAGATTTACTCCTTCTGAAAATATTATAAAAGATAAAAAACTTTAAGTAAATAAGATTTCTGATTGCAATTTCGCAGGTAAAGAAATAAAATATAAATGTACAACATATACCTTGTACAACATTACGAGTTCAAATAACAATTTTTTGAACACACATCGGCTGCTTGGCAGCCTTTTTTATTTCATTCTTTTCATCAACATTAAAAGTAATAGTTATTTTAATCATCTTCTTGTATTTGCAAGGTTTATAATAAAAGAAAGGAGTCTTTTCTATGAAAATTTTGATTATTCGTCATGCCGAACCCGATTACGAAAAAAATACGCTTACCGAAAAAGGATTTCTGGAAGCCGCCGCTCTTGGCGCGTATTATCATAATCTCCATTTTGACGAAGTTTACTCTTCCCCTTTGCCTCGCGCAAAACTAACCGCAGACGCTTTCTTAAAATATCATCCGGAGCATTCGCTGAAAATAATGGACTGGTTGCAAGAATTTGTTCACAAAATAAAGGTGTCTTATAGTTCAGAAGAAGAACTAAACTGGGATTTTTTACCGCGATATTTTTATGAAGAAAAAGATCTTTTCAACGAGAATTATCTCGATCACCCTTGGATGAAATCATCTGATATTCGCACTCATTACGAAATGGTGGTCTCTTCTTTTGACCGCATTCTCGCCCAAAATGGTTATATTCGAAAGGGAAAACGTTACGACACCGTGCATTCCAATGAGAAAACGTTAATTTTCTTCTGCCATTTCGGCATGATGTCCGTCTTGCTTTCGCATTTATTAAATATTCCTTATGTCGTTCTTTGTCAACAATTTGAATGTCAACCTACCGGAATTACCACGATTGTCACCGAAGAAAGGGAACGGGGAATCGCACAATTTCGCCTTTTAAGATACAGCGATATAAGTCATCTTCTCGCAAACGGAATCGTTCCGAGTTTTCACGGCCGTTTCTGCGAAACTTTCGATTCTCCCGAAAGACATTAAATCTATTTTTTATCGTTGCAATTTTCGCACATCCAAGCAAATGTTTTTCGGATATATTCGATTTTAAGCGCGCGTAATTCTAAAGGAATCGAACGCTCTCCGGGAATCTCATAATTATAGAGTCCGTCATATCCTTGTTTTTTCAAAGCAGAAAAAACCGTTTTAAAATTGACTGTTCCTTTTCCAAAAGGCATCAGATGCTGATCGGTACTTCCTTCGTTGTCCGCAATGTGTAAAGCTTGAAGAAGAGAACCGGCCTTGTTTATGAATAACTCTTGGTCTTTATTTCCAAAGCAATTCAAATGTCCGGTATCAAGACAAATTCCATAATGATGATCGTTTAACCGCTCGATGACAGCGATCAAATTGTCGATATCGCTGAAAACGTCAAACAAATTTTCTAAGCAGATTGTGATATCCTTATCTTTCAAAAAGTCCTTTAATTGTTCCAATGTCTTTACGTTTAAATCCATTTTCTCTTGTTCGGAAAGATCTTTTCTCTCGGAAAGAATATCCAAATGCAATACCATTTTTTTTATTCCAATCGCTTCAAAGAGATTAATCCATTTTTTTAAAGTAGGAATGGTTTCTGCCTTTCCGTCGCAAAGATGAATTCCCAACCATAAATGTCCCTGCGGAAAAGAAATGCCATGCTTTTCCGCAAATTGCTTAAAGAGTTTTCCAGTTTTTATTTCGTCATCGTCTCTTCGCAAGAGAATAAGTCCGTGTTCGTCCGATAATTCAGAATAACGCAAACCGCATTTTTCCATTTCCAACACCATTTCTTCCGGTGACAGATCGATCCAATAGGATGACCATATTGATAATTTTTCCTGCATATTTTTTTTAGCCTTTCTCAATATTATTTTAAAATGCGACCACAAAGAAATATATCTTTATTTTTAATGACGATATCCTCTCCCCTTTTTAACATTCATAGGTCTTCGAAAGGCTTTTTGGAAATGAATGTAGAGTTTGATAGCAAAAACGAAATCAAAAGGAAATTATGACCAAATCAGTCAATACATTTATGAGAAATACAAAGAACTACAATTTCCACATGAAACGAGAGGATAAGAAGTACGTCAAATATCCTCCCACTCCGTCCGACTTAATCCACCGCTGTTTTCAGCATTGCGGTCGTAAGTATGTTCATCCTAAAAATTCCAATGATCACCAGCGTTTCATGTTCTTTTCATGTTTTTCTTTATAAATGCTTTTTAGTTCTCCTGCTGTTATTCCATAGCACAACATTATGTCATTGTAGTACATAAGAACATCTGCCATTTCCTCTACAAGAGTTCTTCTTATATTACCATCTTCAATTGCTTTTATATCACCATTTTTCTTGACAATATCTATAACTTCCCCTATTTCACCAATCATCCATAATAACTTATGTTTTCCTGCTTCTGGCGTAATAGCTTCCCACTTATTCCTATACTTTTCCTGCAATTCCTTTTGCATAGTAAGCATTTCATTAATAGAAAAATCAATCATGAATATCATACCTCCTGAATTTCAATATATCATTCTGATCTTGACATCAAACATACGACCTCCACATGGTGTGAGATGATAGGAAGTACGTCATGTTCCCTCTCACTCCGTCCGACTTGATCCACCGCTGTTTTCAGCATTGTGGTCGTAGGATGGAACAGACCTACGTTCTTCTTAACACCTCACAAAAATCATTCAACCACGAAGCAACTACATCTATATTCTGAAATCGTTTCATGTCCGGGACATGAATAAATATCATTTTTGCCTTTGAATTGGATTGTTTAAGAAATTCTAATCCTTTATAATAAACATGGTTACACAGATAGTTACCGGCGTTATCCGAATACTCAAAAGATAAATCCGCACCTTGCAAACTCTTTTGCAAGAAAGAAATATCAAAATTTGTACTTATACATAAGTCATCACAACAAGCCGATATTTCAATATATAATTTATTGATAAGCGGTTTTCGTCCAAATGAAATGATATATTCCGGGTTGTATATACTTATATATCGCAGGAGCTCTCGTACACAACCTTCAAAGCTGTTTGTCAAAAGTTTTTTGGTGATGTTTCCACCGTTGACTTTATCCAACAAAAGCTTTGACGAGTTATTGTTCCCTTTAAAAGCTGTCAGTAAAATCATGTATTATCGCCTTTCTTTACTGCACAATGTTTCTCCACCCTTGACATCAAACATACGACCTCCACATGGTGTGTTTGCGCGAACATATCAAAAGGAGTTACTTTCTTTATTTCATACTCTGAAGAAAGATATTTTAAATCTCTGGCCAAAGTCGAAGGATTGCAGGAAATATAGACGATTCTTGCCGGCTTTGCTTTCATTAACGAAGATAAAAAGTCTTCATTCGAACCTTTTCTCGGAGGATCCATAATCACTACATCGAAACGTTTCCCTCTTTCGGTTTGTTCTATTATGAATTTCCCTGCATCCTGTTGGAAAAACGAAATATTTCGGATTGAATTCCTTTCCGCATTCTTTGTCGCATCTTCAATCGCTTCCTTGACAATTTCCACACCGACGATCGACTGAGCATATTTTGAAGCGATCAATCCGATCGTTCCAATTCCGCAGTAAGCGTCGAGAACTTTCTCCGTTCCCGTTAATCCGGCATATTCGATAGCTTTTGAATATAATTTTTCGGTTTGCGAAGGATTGATCTGATAAAAAGATTTCGCAGAAATATGAAATTCTATTCCGCATAAGGTATCCCGAATATATCCCTTCCCGTACAATACTTTCTCTTTTTCTCCGAGAATGACATTTGTAATTCTATCATTCACATTCTTTATAATCGTAACGATTTTCGGTTCGCATCGGATCAATTCGTGAACAAATTCCTCTTCTTTTAGAATGCCGTCTTGATTGCATACCAATACCACCATAATTTCTGAAAAATGAAAACCGGTTCGGATTAAAATATGCCTAATCGTCCCTTTACCAGTCTTTTCATCATAAGGTTCGATTCTCATTTCCGTCATCAATCGCTTTATCGTTTTTGCGATTCTATCGGCGTCTTTGCTTTCGATAAAACAGTTTTCGATATTTACGATTTCGTGTGAGTTTTCTCGGAAAAAACCCATGATAATTTCTCCCTTTTTCCCTTTTCGAACAGGAATCTGAACTTTATTCCGATAATAATACGGTTCCTCCATTCCCACGGTTTCATCCACTTGAATATTCTTGAAACCGCCGATTCTTTTCAAGCACTCTTCTACCTGAGTTCTCTTGAAATTCAATTGCGCCTTATAGCGCATATGTTGCAGCGAACAACCGCCGCAGGAAGAAAAATAAGGGCAAATCGGCGCTACTCTATCCGGAGAGAGTTTTGTCAATTTTTGAGTGTATCCGTAGAACTGATTCGAATTGTAATGTGTCATTACGAATTCACCCTCTTCTCCTTCCAAGAGATTCGGAAAAAATCCGACGTGATGATTGTATTTGATGCATCCTTTTCCGTCATAGGAAAGGTTTTCGCACACTGCGTTGAAGACAATTTCTTTGCTCAGTTTCTTCGACATACGATAAATTCACTCTTTCTCTTAATCATTATAAAATAAATCCTGTTTTTTTCATTATTTTATTTCATATTTCTTTTTGTTTTCGATAGAATAAAGATATACAAAGGAGTCGTATATGGACGAAACTTTAATCAATATACACAATCTGACTAAAACTTACGGCAAAAGCAATATTGCCCTGAATGGAATTCATTTGGAAATTCCTTCCGGAAGAATTGTCGGACTTTTAGGTCCAAACGGCGCAGGAAAGACGACGCTTATCAAAATTCTTACCGGATTGATCAAAAACTATCAAGGTTCCATCTCCATCAACGGCTCGAAGATCGGACCGAAAACCAAAGAAATCATCTCCTATCTGCCGGATACCGACTTTATTTCACCGACTTGGACCGTAAAATACGCCGTATCCTATTACGGAGATTTTTTCAAAGATTTCGACAAAGAAAAAGCGTTGAGATTGCTCCAAAAGTTGGACATTCCTTTGAACAAGAGATTTAAAGCCTTATCCAAAGGAACGCGCGAGAAACTTCAACTGATTTTGACTTTATCCAGAAATGCTTTGCTTTACATCTTCGATGAGCCGATTGCCGGTGTCGATCCGGCCGCGCGCGACGTCATTTTCGATTTGATTCTCCAAAACTATAACAAGTCTGCGACGATTTTAATCTCTACGCACTTGATCGCCGATGCCGAAAGGATACTCGACGACTTTCTATTCATCAAAAAAGGAGAAATCGTTCGAATCGGAAAAGTCCGGGATACGATAGAAGAAACCGGTAAGACCATCGACGAATTATTCAGGGAGGATTTCAAATGTTCGGCAAACTCTTAAAACACAATTTTTTAGACACTTGGAAGGAATTCTGTTCTCTTTATGGAGTCATTATCGTCTTAGGAGTGCTGCTCGGAGCTGCCGCTTCTACCGGATACGGCGCGCTTTTTACGATTATCTCGATTCTTTTCGGCGGTTCGTTCGTCGCAATCGTAGTCCTTTATATCATCTACGTCTTTCGGATCAGCAATACTTCGGTATACGGAAAACAAGGTTATCTCACTCATTCGATTCCCGTTTCGGCTCATGAATTGATATTGAGCAAAATACTCACATTATTCATCTATATGCTGGGATTTGCGATCAGCCTTTCTTTATCGTTTCTTCTGATCACCATAATCATCAGTCCGGAAGTAGCCTCGGAATTGGTGAGAGGAATATCATTGAAATTCGATGTCCTGTTGCGCAATCCGCTTTCCGCCTTTCTTTATTTCTTGTATTCCTTAGTCGACGTTCTTGCCGGATTGGTTCTGATACAGTTTATCTTTGCCGCGGCGAATACGGGAATCACAAGAAACAAGCGCCTTTTGATCGCAATCGTTATCTACATAGGCATTGGCATCGTTCTTTCGATCTTCGAAGAAGTTCTCGATCCGATTCAAATCCAAATCGCGCTCGACGCCGATTATCAATTGGTCGCGATCAATCTCAGAACCATTCAACCGGACCAAATATCGGATCTTTCCGCTTCGCTCTTTTCGGTATGGTCTTTCATTTTGGCGTTTATCGAAATGATCTGTCTGTATTTCCTGACGATTTACATCCTCAATAAAAGAATCGAAATCGAATAATTTCGCTTTGTAGACGAAAATAAAGGCGACTTGATTTTTTGTCGGACTCAGTTCAAAGTTCCCTGTACATACAAAACGTTTTATTTTGATCGAAAACAGTTTACCAAAAAGGCGCGGTTCTGTCCGTGCCTTTTTTGATTTTCCCTTTATTCGCGCTTTACTCGATTTTTTCTATGAATCGAAAATTTCTCAATTTCCCTGAATCAGCGTTCGGACGTAATCGGTTTCGGATTGCACGTCCAGACGAGGGAACAAAGGATTTCCTTTCGTGACTTTTTGAGATCCCATCGCATCGAATTTCGTCAAAGAATCGAAAGTTCTCAACTCTTTATCGATACCTAATTGAGAGAAAAGTTCTTCCGTCGCATGCAGCAATACCGGACTCAGCATAATCGCGCTTTGCCTCAACGCA
The DNA here is from genome assembly GCA_048359995.1 of Bacilli bacterium. Lineage (GTDB taxonomy): Bacteria > Bacillota_I > Bacilli_A > RFN20 > CAG-449 > UBA3210. Next base: position 205,727 of record DBGCPK010000008.1, read on the forward strand.
TTTGCCAGATGGTTCATCGCCGATTTCAATTCATTCACTTTTGTTTCGTCTTTCGCCAAAGCCCACGGCTTGCTTTCTTCGATGTACTTGTTCGCGCGGGAAACGTAGTTCATCACCGTTTCGACCGCTTCGGTGATTTGAAGGCTTTCCATCTTTTCGACATAATCCCGAATCGCTTTCTCCCCTGTTTTTTCCAGTTCTTCGTCTAAGGAATTCAAATTCCCTTGGTATTCCGGAATCGTTCCGTCAAAATACTTGACGATCATCGATACGGTGCGACTCAATAAATTCCCGAAATCGTTCGCCAAATCCGTATTGATTCTCTCGACAAATTGATCCGGAGTGAATTGACCGTCCGAACCGAAAACGATCTCTCTGACAAGATAGTATCTCACCGCATCTAACCCGTATCTTTCGATGAGCGGTTCCGGTGCGATTACATTTCCCTTGGATTTGCTCATTTTCCCGTCTTTGGTCATCAGCAATCCGTGAACGAAAACCCGATCAGGCAGCCTCAATCCCAAAGCCATCAAGAGAATCGGCCAATAAATGACGTGGAAACGCGTGATCTCTTTTCCGACCAAATGAATGATTTCCGCATCTTCTCCCCAAAATTTCTGAAACTTATCGTCGTCTTCGGATAAATATCCCAAAGCGGAGATGTAATTGATTAAGGCGTCCAACCAGACGTAAACGATGTGCTCCGGATTTTCCTTAACCGGAATCCCCCAGGAAAATGTCGTTCTGGACACGCAAAGATCTTCCAACCCGGGTTTGATGAAGTTATTGATCATTTCGTTCTTTCTGGATTCGGGAGTGATGAAATTCGGATTATCCGAATAAAATTTCAAAAGTCTCTCCGCATATTTGCTCGTTCTGAAAAAATACGCCTTTTCTTTGTCTTTATGAACCGGTCTTCCGCAATCGGGGCAAAGATGCTCCTCGCCGACTTGCGTATCCGTCCAGAATGATTCGCACGGCGTGCAATACCACCCTTCGTATTCCCCCAAATAGATATCGTCTTGATTCAAGAGACGGCTGAAAATTTTTTGCACGACATCGATGTGCCTTTCTTCCGTCGTCCGAATGTAATCGTCGTTGCTGATTTGAAGACTCGTCCATAATTTCTTCACTCCATCGACGATTTCATCGACGAATTGTTGCGGCGTTTTCCCCGCTTTTTCCGCGTTTTTCTGAATTTTCTCTCCGTGTTCGTCAGTGCCGGTCAGAAAATACGTTTCTTCTCCCCGCAGGCGGTGATAGCGGGCGATCGTATCGCACAAAGTCGTACAATAAGCGTGTCCGATGTGCAATTTTGCACTGGGATAATAGATCGGCGTGGTAACGTAAAATTTTTTTGCCATAATTTTTCTCCTCTTTGATTTGAAAAAACCGTCATCGCGATGACGGTTGCTCATTATTTCATTCCGTATTTCTTCATGAAGCGATCAACGCGACCGTCCGCCTGAGTAAATCTCTGTTTACCGGTATAGAACGGATGGCAGTTGGAACAGGTGTCAACCCGAATCTCTTTCACGGTCGAACCGGTTTCAAAGGTATTGCCGCAAGTTACGCAAGTAACCTTCGTACGGTAATAATTTGGATGTATTCCGTTTTTCATCAGCTTAATCTCCTTCCGCCTTAAACCTCCAGTGGGTTTAAAGTAAGCGTGTTTATCATAGCAAAGATGAGAAATAAGAGCAAGCGTTTTTCTCGAAAAACGCGTCTTCTGCACGCATTTTCTTAAAAATTCCTTTTTTTAACGCTTATGGGATCGTTCGCCGTCCCTTAGT
>DBGCPK010000009.1:0-31118 GCA_048359995.1 Bacilli bacterium
TGCACATAAGTACCAAACATATATGTATTATTTAAATCAGGGTAATATTCAGAATATTCGTCTGTATACTTTCCGAGTTGATCAAAAGGTATTTTTGCGTATTTAACATTCGCTATACCACTCCACTTTGGAAGTAAATTCAAGATATCTTGGTTTCATGATACCTCCTATTACCTTTCACTGTATGGATTGCTGAATCCTTAGAGCTCACTAAATCGTTTCATAATAAAGCTGAATTCCATATTTCAAGTACTTTTATTCGAATTTTACCATAAATGTGTAATAATATAAATGTTATAAAATTATTTTGTTTTATGAATCAAATGAACTAACATTTATGGAGAGTACTATGAAAAAAAGATTTATATTAAAATTTATGTTTGATTATGGAACCGATTGTCCTTTTTGGGTTATATATGATGCAGAAAATCCAGACGAAAATGGATACAACACAGACTATGATCTTGAAGAATTGAGTTTTTTGACCGAAGACTTAATTGATGAATGCAAAAAACTAAGTGAAATATATAGTAATGGATATATGAATCCAAATGTAAGAAAAGATTTTTTAAATCGCTCAAAAGAAGCATATAAAAAAATGTTATCTCTTCTTCCTCCTGACATAGATTTGTTGAATTGGGCAGATCGTGGATATGATTATTAAGCCTCGTGAGTTCATAGGAGATAGGCTCTCCCATAATCGAGATAGCATCAAATTTTCGCTTTGAAACTATAAAATTTTTTCATCGAAAATCGCTCTTTCTACTAAAAATTTACGTTTTCGCATAAGTTCACAGTATGCGTAAAAGAATATAAATGTATAAAAAACGGACTATATTGTGATTATAGTCCGATTACTCTCTAAAATGGGGCGGCTGATCAGAATCGAACTGACGAATGTCTGGTTCACAGCCAGATGTGTTAACCATTTCACCACAGCCGCCATAGCATTCCTAATTTTATAGGAGAATAGAATAAATGTAAAGAAATAAATTATTTTTCGGGAAATTCGTCCGTTTCTCTTTCCCGAAGGTCGAAAATAACAAATTGCGTTTTTTTCGAATTTTCCGTTGAAAAAAAGCGGAAGAGTGGATAAAATAAAAATGCTTGTGAAGAAGAGGTTATAATTGTATGACTAGTAAAATAAAATGTTTTGCTCTTGGCGGTCTCGATGAGAGCGGTAAAAATCTGTTTGTGGTTGAAATCGATGAGGATATCTTCGTACTTGACTGCGGCGTAAAATATCCGGACAAACGCGTTCCGGGCGTGGATTTTATCATTCCGAATTTCGATTATCTGAAAAACAATAAAGATCGTATCCGCGCGTACATTCTCACGCATGCCCACGACGACAAAATGCTCGCCTTGCCTTATATATACAACGAATGTCCGGCAAAAATTTTGACGAGCAAATTTACGGCGAGGATGCTTGAAGCCGCAGCAAAAGGGCTGGGGCTGAAAGTACGATTCGATTTCGATTTCGTGCAAGCGAATTCCAGCAAAGTAATCAACGGCTACAAGATCAGTTTTTGTCAAGTTACTCACTCGATGCCGTTCAGTTTCGGTTGTTCGATTCACACCGATCAAGGTCAGATCATCTACACTTCCGATTTCGTTCTCGACTGGTCGATCTCCGATCCGAACTTCAAACTCGACACCAACGCGCTTTTGAAGCATTCCCGCGACGATGTTCTTTTGGTGCTGTCCGATTCCACGAACGCGCACATTGCCGGTCACAATTCTCCGAATTACCGCATCACCAATAAGATCAGCAAATACTTTGAAGATCAAGAAGGCAGAATTTATATTTCCCTTTATTCCCAGAACTACATCAACATCATCGAAGTGTTGAAACTCTGCGTAAAACTGAATAAAATCGTTATTTTCAGCAAAAAGAGCGATGAAACCGCTGTCGTCGGTCTGATTAACGAATTCGATTTGCTCGAAGGGACCCACCCGAAAATCGAACAGATCGAAAATATTCATCGCATCAAAAGCGCGAATACCGTCGTCATCATCATGAACACCGGAGAACACCTTTTCAACGAAATCGTCACCATTACCAGCGGGCTTATGGATAACAAGCCGATTTCATTCGAAAAGAACGATACCTTCATCTTTGCCGCGCCGAGCGTTCCGGCAACCGATATCGTCGCAACGAAGGCACTCGATGAAATCTATAAAACCGGCGTTCGCGTCATCTCGTTGAGCCGGAAAGAAATCTATTCCGCGCATGCGTGCGAAGAGGATATCAAAGCGATGATCAGCATCTTCCAACCAAAATATTATATGCCTGTCTGCGGCGATTTCAAATCCCTTCTGACCAACGGAAAAATTGCCATCAGCCTCAGCAAATACAACTACTCCAACGTCTTCGTTCTCGACAACGGAATGGTACTGAATATCGAGAATAAAATCGCGAAATTGGATTACTCCCATACGATTCCCTGCGGCGATGTCTTTATCGACGGCATCGATGTCGGAAATGTGGGCAACAACGTCATCGAAGAAAGAAATAAGATTTCCAACGACGGCGTCGTCATTATGGGGATCTGCGTTTCCTCGGAAAAACAGGAAATCATCGGCGGACCGGACGTTCAGATGCGCGGGTTCGTCTTTCTGAAAGACAGCGAAAACATACTGAAAGAAATTACGAATATCTTTCTCGATCAAGTGAGAATCTATCTGACGGGATATTACGATCACGCAGGACAGATCGAAGAAAAGATCATCGAGCGGTGTATCCGCTATATACGGAAAGAGACGGGAAAAAATCCGATTCTGATTCCGAAGATCATCGACATCGACAAAGCAAACGCATAAGTGCTATCTTATAGATAGCATTTTTGCTTTTTTAAGAAAATTTATTTATCCGAAAAAACAACCGTGCTATATTATTATGGTCGTTTTTGAACGAAAATAAGGAGGTTTTATGAAACAGATTCGAAATATCGCCATCATCGCCCACGTCGACCACGGCAAAACCACCTTAGTCGATCAACTTTTAAAGGACTCCGGAACTTTTCGCGACAACGAAGAAACGCAGGAAAGAATGATGGATTCCAACGAAATCGAAAGGGAAAGAGGAATCACCATCTTGGCTAAAACCACCGCGATCAATTATCGAGGTGCACGCATAAACATTCTCGATACGCCCGGACACGCCGATTTCGGTGGCGAAGTCGAGAGGATCATGCATATGGTCGACGGCGTGCTTCTGGTCGTCGACGCTTTGGAAGGAACGATGCCGCAGACCCGTTTCGTATTGAAGAAAGCGCTGGAAGCCAAAGTGAAACCGATCGTGGTCATCAATAAAATCGATCGTCCTCACGCCGATCCGAAAAGAGTAGTCGACGAAGTGCTCGACCTTTTTCTCGAATTGGGCGCCGACGATGAATTGTTGGATTTTAAAACGATCTATTGTTCGGCGTTGAAAGGTACTTCCTCCTATTCTCCGGATCCGGAAGATCAGGAATCGGGAATGAATCCGATTTTCGATACGATTCTTTCCGAAATCCCTTCTCCGGATATGGACAACGAAAGTCCTTTGCAATTTCAGCCCGCTCTTTTGGATTATAATGACTATGTCGGAAAGATCGGCATCGGCCGCGTGGCAAAAGGGAAAATCAGGTTGAACGAAACCGTTACGTGCTGCCGTCTGGACGGAACATTTAAGGATTTCCGGATTCAAAAACTCTATGGTTTCATCGGATTGAAAAGATTGGAAATCGAAGAAGCAGACGCCGGAGATATCGTCGGTATTGCCGGTTTGCCCGATTTAAATGTCGGAGAAACGATTTGCGATTTTCATTGCCCTCGTCCGTTACCTCTTTTGAGAATCGACGAACCGACGTTGCAGATGACTTTCGGAACCAACTCTTCCCCGTTTTCGGGTAAAGACGGAAAACTGTTGACGGCTCGAAAAATAGAAGAACGCCTCTATAAAGAAACGCAACGCGACGTCTCGTTGCGCGTCGATCGGATTCCGAATTCCGAAACGTGGATCGTCTCAGGGCGCGGAGAACTCCACTTGTCGATTTTGATCGAAACGATGCGGCGCGAAGGCTTTGAGCTGGAAGTCAGCAAGCCCAAAGTCATCGTCAAGGAGATCGACGGCATGAAATGCGAACCTTACGAGGACGTGCAAATCGACTGTCCGGAAGAATATGTCGGTTCGATTATGGAAAGTTTGGGTTCGCGGGGAGCTGAACTTCTTCATATGACATACGATCAGGAACAAGTCAAACTCTCTTACGTAGTTCCGTCGCGGGGTTTGTTGGGTTTTATGACGAACTTTATGACCTTGACCAAAGGTTACGGCATCTGCAACCATACTTTCAAAGAATACCGACCGATTCTCAAAGTCAGCGTCGGAGAAAGGAAGATCGGGGTTCTGGTTTCCACCGACACCGGTCAGGCAACCCCTTATGCGATTCAGCATATCGAAGAACGCGGGGTGATGTTCATCGAACCGGGTACGGAAGTCTATGAAGGAATGATCGTCGGGGAAAACCGCTATGACAGCGATTTGGCGGTTTCTCCGGTCAAAGAGAAGAACCTGACCAACCAGCGCTCCTCGTCGAAAGATACTACCGTCGTCCTGAAAAGCCCGAAAAAGATGTCTTTGGAGCAATGTCTCGATTACATCAACACCGACGAATTGGTCGAGATCACGCCGCATTCGATCCGAATGAGAAAGAAAATTCTCAATACCGCCGAGCGGAAAAAGGCAGAAGCGAAAATTCATCGTCAAGAGGAAGGAAGTTGAAAAAAAATTCAGAGTGAATCTGAATTTTTTTTATATTCCGTTTTCGAGTTTTTCGACGATATTTGCCAAAGTGCTTTCTTCGAACGGAGACGGAAGTCCCGCTTGTTCCAATACGAAACCGAATCCGTTCTCTTCGCCGTAACGAATGAGAATTCGGTAAGCGTTTTTGGCTTCTTCGTAATCGAGACTGTACAATTCCAGACTCGGCATAATCGAAGTCACATAGGAAATGTAATAGCAGGGCTGCAGGTAGATATGCGGAACATCGGTAAAAGAGAAAGTCGCGCCGCTTAAAGAACTCGTATATTCCGAAAACCGATCTCTCAAATTCGCCGCCGTCAAAGCACTTTCTTCGCAAGTGTAAACGTAATTCTCGAAAGCGGCGACGGCACTTCCCGAAAGAAGCGTCCACAGCGCATTGGACATTTGATAATTCATCAAATCTTCGGCGTAACTTTTTCCGATCAGATATTCGTATTCGTTGATCATCATGTATTCCAAGCCTTGCGAATGCACCTCGCAAATATCCAGGTTCTCGCTTCCGGAAGAAAGGTTGCGATCGTATCGCGTCAATCCGAGATAATGGCCGAATTCGTGTACGGCCGAAGGAAACATCGAATAGTCCCCCTGGCCGGAAACAAAGACGAAATAATCCTCGTCTTTGAAATTGCTCACGTAAGAACCGGAATACTTGTTGCTTCTCAGGTCGAAGTTGTAATTGCCGTACGTTCTCAATTCCCTGACGGCCTCTCCCGCGTCGGGAAAGATTTCCGAAGTTCGTTTCAGAATCGCGAACAGATCCGATTCGTTGATACTGGTTTTCATAAGTCTGATATAGGCAAGAGAGCCTCGGATTCCGTAGGAAAGATATAAATCCGAAAGTCGTGAATCGGAAAGAATGTTTTCCGTCAATGCGTTTGCTTCCGCGATCGAATAATCCCGTCCGTAAGTGTCTTCCCATACGAGTTCCAAATAGTTCCGACAATTCGATTTTTCCGCGATTTCCCGACGGACGGCGACAAGTTCCAGATAATTGCTTTCATAATCGAAATCCGGATCGGAAAGGTTGTAATAATAAGAAAAGCGATCGATCAATTTCTCTTCTTTCTCTTTTAAAGCAAGTACTTCCTCGGAATCCTCTTCGACGGACAGAATCGTTTCGATTTCGCTTTGACTCAAAGAAAACTCTTCGGCGAAATCCGTCCGATAGGTGGATTTCAAAATCGATTTGAGCAGAGTTCGGTACTGATGTTGAAAAGAGTAATAATTCTCTCCGATTGTAGCGCCGTCTTCGACATACGATTTTTCGTCCGCATACAGATCTTGATACAGAGAGACGAGTCCGTAAGAAGAATTCAAATTCCTGAAATCCTCGTAAAAACTTAGAAAGGCGGCTTTGAATTCTTCAAAAGACAGCGCTTCCTCTTCGAGCGCGTTCGTCAGCCCGTCGATCTTCTCTTGCAGGATCGACGCGTCTTCTTTCCCGTATTCCATCGAATGGAAAAGCCTGTTTGTATCGAGGTTCAAATAATACTCCGCGTCGATCTGTTTATCGTAAACGGCGTAATTTTCTTCATTTTGCAATACCTCTTTCAATTCACTCAACAGCCGATCGTGATTCTTCCAATATATTTCCGAAGTATCTTTTACCGTCCGATCATAATCTTCGAGAGTGATCCGATATGTGGAATGATTTTCCATCAGATCGTCGATTTTTCCGTATTGTGTGTCTAAATACTCTTCCGCTTTGGCATAAGCCTCGAAAGAATCTTGCCCTTTCAGCGTCGCCATCTTCACGATTTGATTTTCAAAATCGCCGTCGATGGACGTATCGAATTCTTTCTTTTCGGAAAATCCGATCCATCTGCACCCCGTCAAAAGCAGAGTACCGGCGAGAATCCAACCCGTCTTTTTCATTTGATCTCCTTTCCGACCGCCCAACCTTCGCAGAGACAAAGTCCGATGTTGTAACCTCCGGAAAGACCGTCGATATCGATCATTTCCCCGATAGTGTAAATTCGCGGTTCTTTTTTCAAGGATAAATCGCCGCAAAGTTGATTCAGATCCACTCCTCCGGAAGTAACTTGCGAATGTCCGAAATCGTAGAGACCGCGAACGGAAAATTTCAGATTTCGGATCGATTCGAACGGATCGGAAGATTTCGTCAGATATTCGGCCAAAGGCGGAATGAAAATGTGATCCAATTTCGGATTCCGTCGAATCATCCGGCGCACTTCCTCGTCGGAAAAATCAGGTAAAAGATTCAGCGAAATCGAATAATCATCGTACCGAGTCAGGTGTTTTCTCGCAAGAATCGCCGACAGATTGAAGATCACGATACCGGAGAGTCCGTTTTTCTTGAACAGAACTTCTCCGCGTTCCCGATGCAAAAGCGCATTACGATAATAGAGACTCGCCTGACATTTGACTCTCTTGTTCTCCCACGTAAGTGGAAAAGAAGATGTGCTTATCGGCGTCAAGGACGGGCTTAACGCGGTTCTTTTCACGCCGATCTGATCGATGATTCGATTGTAATTCAGGCGTTCGTTCTGCGCGGAAATCCCACCGACAGCCAGAATCAGCCGGTCGCATTCGATTCCGTTGATTCGGAGTTTCTCCCCGATTTCAATCGAATCGACCGCGCAGGAAGTTCTCGTTTCGACGCGATAAAAAGCCAAAAGATCTTTCAAAGTCCGAATCAAACTCTGCGCGCTTTCGCTTACGGGATAACCTCTTCCTTCCTCGTCGAAATAATAGCCGAATCCGTTCTCTTCCAAGAAAGACAAAATCTCCTTCGAATATACCAGATAAGGTAAAACAAAAGGAGAGGAATATGCCTCTTTGTTCAATTCCCGATGCGTAAAATTGCACCTTCCGTTTCCGGCCACTTTCAAGCGGGAAGCGATATCCGCGTCTTTTTCCAAAAGCAACACTTCGAAATCCGGATGGAATTTCCGTATGGCGATAGCGCTGAAAATTCCGCTTGGACCGCCGCCGACTACGATAACTTTCATTTCATCACCCACACCTATTTTAACCGAAAACGCCGCATCGCTCAACAAGAAATACACCCTGACTTTTTCTCCTTTTTGTATTTACACTCCGATTGAATTCATTTACAATGGTTAAAGGTGAAAACGAATGATTATTTTATGCGGTCCCAGCGCTTGCGGCAAAAGCGAAATTGCCAAATACCTGTCCACCCGATACGGAATTCAAAAGGCGATCACTTCCACGACTAGAGAAAAACGTCTCAACGAAACGGATCACGTCGACTATCATTTTTTCGACGAAAAAACGTTCCTTACTCTCGAAGCGCAGGGGTCTTTCGTCGAAACCGCTGTGTACAATCATCATCGCTACGGTTGTCTGAAAAGCGAAATCGCGCCGAATAAGGCGGTGATTTTAGAACCGGAAGGAGTCGGAAATTTTCTGAAACTCGACGACCCTTCCCTCTTTGTCGTCGTGCTGACTGCCGAAGAAAAAACCCGAATCGACAGAATGCGTTATCGCAGGGACAAAGAAGAAGATATCGCCAGAAGAATCGCGACGGATCGGATCGCCTTTTCCGAGGAGCGGCTTCCTTTTCATCATTTGCTGTTAGCCACCGACGACCTCACGATCGCCGAGGCGGGCGATTTGATCTATCTCCGTTACGGCGAATATTTACGGTCGCTTTAAATATTTTTTATAACGGGAAAAATTCTTCTTTTCGATGCGGAAATTTCCACGAAAACCCGTCTCTTCCTCACGATAATCCACGACGCTCTGCGTGTCCATAATTTCATAGAACACCCTGCTGTCTTCGTAAGGTATGAACAGCGGGATTTCAAAGTAAAGATCTCCGAGATATCGGTCGATCAAATTCCAAATCGCATCGACGTACGCGTCGTCTTTGAGCGAAACCAACAGTTCGTTTTCTTTCATCATCGGAAGAGGCGGATCGATGCGGTCGATTTTGTTGTAAATGCGGACGATTTTCTTTTCTCCTACGTAATTGCCGACCACGCGGTCGAGCAATTCTTCCTGCTCCGGAAAAGAGTCGTCGGAAAAATCGATCACTTCCAGAATCAAATCGGCGCAAGCGATCTTTTCGAAAGTCGAACCGAACGAGCGCACCAAATGAACCGGAAGAGAATCGATAAAACCGACCGTATCCGAAAGAAGAAACGGAAGATGACCTTTTCCTTTGATCAGACGCGTCGCCGTGTCCAACGTGGCAAAGAGCCGATTTTCCTCCAAAACCGGCGTTTTCTTCGCATTTTCTGTTCGCGCGATAAAGCGGTTCATCAATGTCGATTTGCCCGCGTTGGTGTATCCGACGATCGCGACGGAGGGTATCGCGGGTTGCAAGTTCTCTTCGCGGATTCTTCTTTTCTGAATCCGTTCCAGCTCTTTCTCTTTTTTCGCGATCTCCTTTCGGATCTGATATCTGCGGATTTCGCCGCTTTTTTCGCCGCTTCCGCGATTATTTCCTTTTCCCGACGTTATCTGATCGTATCCGGAGGAGCGATCGGTCAATTCGGCGAGTTGCTGTTTCGCCAAAGCGATCTCCACTTCGAGTTTGGCTTCTTTGGTTTTCGCGCGCATTTCGAAAATTCGGATGATGACCATCGTGCGATCCCAAACCTCGACGTTCAGTTGCTCTTTCAGATTTCTCACTTGCAAAGCACTGAGCATATGATTGAAAACGACCAAATCGATACTTTTCGACAAAATACCCAATCCGATGCGGCCGATCTGTCCGGAAGAGACGAAAGTCGATCTTCGGACGGAAACGACTTCGAATTCCAGTTCCTCTTTGACTTCGATGTTCAGCGTATGCAAAAGGTTTCTCATCTCTTTCAAGGACGAGAAGTAATAGGAATTCTGATAACAATTGACGATAATGGCTTTCATTAAAATGCGATATCCTCCGCGCCGGTAACTTCCGTTCCCGGACTGAATAAGTTGATTACCCTCAGCGCTCCGGCGATCAGTACCAGAAGCGTGGCAATCATGAAGATGAAACTCGAACTGGTCTGTTCGCGTTTATAGGTTTCGATGGCATCGAAGATAAAGTAGATAATTCCGATCAGAATGATGACCGCGCTGAGACGTGAGCGGAAAATGATCTTTCCGTATTCATTCTGGTACGTAGTACGCCCTTTGGCGATTTCGATCAGCAACTTGATGACGGTAATGCTGATCAAAATGGCGACGATCGACGCGACAAGAAAGAAAATCTGCGCGCGGTATCTGCGAATTTGACGGATCGTTTCTTCGTTCATATTTCCATTATATGAACGACCGTTCGTTACAATTCTTTGCCGTATTTTCCGATAAATTCGTCGTATGTCCCGTCGAAATCGATCCAATGATCTTCCGAAAGAAAGAGGATTCTGTCGGCAACCGATTGAATCAATTCGTGATCGTGGCTGGTGAAGAGAATAACCCCTTTGAAGTTGATCATCGCCTTGTTGAGCGAAGAAACGGTTTCCAAATCCAAATGATTGGTCGGATCGTCCAGCAAAATCAGATTCGGGCTTTCCAACATCAATTTGGCGAGCATACAGCGGACTCTTTCGCCGCCGGAAAGGACTTTCGCCTTTTTCAGCGCTTCTTCGTTGGAGAACAACATTCTTCCCAGCCAACCGCGAAGATAGGTTTCGTTTTGATCTTTGGAATACGGTCTCAACCAAGAGATCAGATTCTCTTCGTTCGACTCGAAATAAGCCGAGTTGTCAGCGGGAAGATAGCTTGGTTTTACCGTTATTCCGAATTTGAAAATTCCCCCGCTTGGAGATTCTTCGCCCGCGAGAATGCGAAACAGCGTAGTCACCGCGAGTGAATTCTTCGCAAGAAAAGCGACCTTCTGATTCTTTTTCAATGAGAAATCAAGATGCGAGAAGAACCCTTTCGCAGACAAGTCTTTCACGTCGAGTACGTCGTTGCCGATTTCCCTTTCCGCCCGAAAATCGATGAACGGATAGACTCTGGAACTCGGGACAAGGTCGTCCAGTTCGATTTTTTCCAATTCTTTTTTTCGGCTCGTCGCCTGTCTGGATTTGCTGGCATTCGCGGAAAAACGAGCGATAAACTCCTGCAATTCCTTGATTTTCTGTTCCTTTTTCACATTGGACTCGCGCATCTGCCTTTGGATCAATTGACTCGACTCGTACCAAAAAGCGTAATTTCCGATATACAGGCGAATGCTGCCGTAATCGACGTCGAGAATGCGTGTGCAGACCTTATTCAGAAAGTAGCGGTCGTGCGAAACGACGATGACCGTATTGGGAAAGCCGTAAAGGAAATTCTCCAACCATTGAGAAGCGAGCATATCCAGATTATTGGTCGGTTCATCGAGTAAAAGGATATCGGGATTCCCGAACAACGCCTGCGCCAGAAGTACTTTTACCTTTTCTTTCGGCTCGATTTCTTTCATCGGGCAATCGTGGCGATGCGGGGCGATACCCAAAGAAGACAGGAGATTCCTCGCTTCGCTGTCGGCATTCCAGCCGTCGAGTTCGGCGAATTCGTTTTCCAGTTCGCCCGCGCGAAGTCCGTCGGCTTCGTCGAAATCGCTTTTGGCGTACAACTCTTCGCGTTCCCTGATCACTTCGACGAGACGGCGATGTCCCTGTATCACGGTATCGACCAGCGAGAATTCGTCGTAGGCGTTCTGATTCTGTCTCAGCACAGACATTCTCTCGCGGTCGGTCAGCAGAACGCTTCCCGACGTCGGTTCCAATTCACTGGACAGGATTTTCAGAAAAGTCGTCTTTCCCGCACCATTCGCGCCGATAATCCCATAGCAGTTGCCTTTTTGAAACGAAAGGTTGACTTCTTTGAAGAGAGTTCTTCCGCCGAATTGCATCGATACGTCATGAATTTCCAGCATGGTTTTCCCTCCTCTTCAAGTAGGCTTCCGTCTCTTCGACAATGGCTTTTTTGGAATAAGCCGGCATCGGAACAATTTGAGGATATCCGGAAAGAGCGAAAATTCCGCGAGGGCGAATCATCTTTTTCTTCTCTTCGGTGGTCAAAGCCAAAAGATTGGTCAAAGCCGCCTTTTCGGCGCTGTGAGTGAATAAATACAGGAAAGCATGACCGGCGCGAATAAACCATCGCGGAAATCCAGTTTGATCGGACGAGATGATATTCGTCTTGCAGAGACCCGGATGAGCGACGATCACTTCGGTTTGCCCTTCATTCTGCATCATTTCGAAACATAACCGACTCAAACAACGCTTGGAGTAACCGTAAAGTTTATTTCGGCGCATCGTATCGACATCTTCCATTTTTAAATTTCTTCGGCTCAAAAAAGCCGTCAGAGAAGAAACGACGACGACTTTCGCGCGACATCTTTCCAACATCGGATTCAGCTTTTTCCATAGCCGATAGACTCCCAAATAGTTCGTTCCGAAAGTCAATTCGAATCCGTCTTTGGTTCGAGAATGGTTTTTCGGAAAATAGATGCCTGCGTTGAAGACAATTCCGTCGATCCGATCGTAATTCTTTTCGATCGCATCGGCAAAAGAAGCGATGCTTTCCAAGCGGCTCTGATCGTATTCGATGAGATCGATTTCCGATGAAGGGAATCGAGCGAGCAGTTCTTTTCTCGCCGTTTCCCCTTTCTCCGGATTTCGGCACGCCATGATTAGATGCGCGCCCTTGTACAAGATCCCCGCGGCCGTCTGAAACCCGAGACCGCTGTTAGCGCCGGTTACGATGATGATTTTTCCTTTCAAAGTAGGAAGGCGATCGAGATATTTTCCGTATTTCATTCGATCAGCGCCTCTAAATCTTTGATCAGAGAATCCAGTTCGTCCATCGAAGTCAACGTAGCGCCCGAAGCGTTGATGTGACCTCCTCCGCGATACTTTTCGGCCACTTCGGAGATGTCGATTTTCTTGCTTCGGATCGATACGCGAAATTCCTTTTTATCCGCTAATTCGGTGATGCAGAACCAAATCGGAACTCCTTTGATGTTGCTCATCAGAGAGAGGTGCATCTTTCCGTTTTCGCTGTGAATCTTCAATTCTTTCAAATCTCGGTCGGTCAGCACGTAATAGGCGATTCCCTTTTCCGTTATCTGCATATGATTCAAAACAAATTTCTGGAAATTCAGCGAATTCAAATCGGTTTCATACATCAAATCGAAGACGCCGTAACTCGGTTTCAACCCGATGTCGAGCAATTTCGCGGCCGTGCGCAAAGTATCCCCGTCCACGGACGGAAACAGAAAACGGCCGGAATCGCCCACGATTCCGGAATAAAAATACTTAGCCGAAAGCAACGAAAGCGGATATTTCTTTTCGTTGATCGAACAGAACGTCGCGACCAATTCGCTCGCGGAAGACAATTCGTTGGCGACGATATTGATATTTCCGTAAGGCTCTTTGTTCGGGTGATGATCGAATTTGATCAGATATTCCGCTTTCTTGTAATGCTCATCGTCGATCCGGCTGCTATTCCCCGTATCGACGACAATCGCCAAAAACGGTTTCTCGTAAAAGGATTCGTCTACTTTTTCCATTTTCGGATAGAGTCGTCCCGTAAACGTGGAATGATCTTCTCCGACGTAATGTACGATTTTGTCAGGAAACGATTCCCTGATCCAAAAAGCCAGACCCAGTTGCGTTCCGAATGCGTCGAAATCCGGTTTCTGATGACGAAAGACCACGATATGGTCATACGCTTTGATTTTTTTCAATGCTTCTTTGAATTCTCTTTTAAATTGCCGTTTTAATTCCATTTTTCTACCTCACTTGATGCTTTGCAATATTTCTTTTAACGTTTCCGTAAATACCTTGATCTCCGATTCGTCGTTCAGATAGGATAGCGATACGCGAATCGAATTTTCGCTGATCCGATCGCTCTTGCCCATCGCTTTCAGCACGTGGCTCAGACTCGCTTTTTTGCTCGAACAAGCGGATTGGGTGGAAACGTAAATTCCTCGATTGGAAAGGGCTTCGCTGACGACCGACGCCTTTTTACCTACGAAAAAGTTGACGATATACGGGCTTCCGTCTTCGGGTGAATTGAAACCCACCCCGTCGATTAAACTCAGCCGTTCTTTCAACAGCGTCGAAAGCCTTTTTACGTATTCGTAGCGATCTTTCTGGTTTTCCAGTGCAATTCTGAGCGCCTTCGCCAGACAGACTTCGTAAGGGAAATTGGTCGTTCCCGAGCGATATGTGAATTCCTGACCGCCGCCGCTTAGCAAAGGAAGCAGATCGGCGCGGCTTCTTTTCAGCAGAACTCCCGAACCCTTGAACCCGTTGATCTTGTGGGCGCTGAAACTGATCAGATCGACGTTTTCGTAATCGATTTCGACTTTTCCGATCGTCTGGGTCGCATCGACGTGAAAAAAGATTTTCGGATATTCTTTCAACATCTTTCCGATTTTTTCGATTTCGTTGATAGAGCCGACTTCGTTGTTGACTCCCATTAAAGAAACCAAAATCGTCTCGTCGCAGATCGCCTTTTCCAAATCGGCGACGTCGATTTTTCCCTGTCCGTTCAAAGGCAGGTATGTGACGCGGAATCCGTAATCTTCTTCCAAGCGCTTAAAACTGTTCAGCACAGAAGCGTGTTCACCCGACGATGTGATCAGGTGTTTGCCCCGATTCCGATATTTCAGCGCGATTCCCTTGATTGCCAGATTGTTCGACTCGGTTGCCCCGCTGGTAAAAATCACTTCCTGTTCGGAAAAATTCATCAGTTTAGCGATCTGCAACCGCGCTTGTTTTTCCAACTGACCGACTTCGAATCCTAATTTATGAGCGGAGGAAGTATTGGCAAAATAGCGCTGATTGATCTGAACGAACGTATCCAGAATTTCTCGGTTCAGCGGACTTGTCGCCGCGTGATCCAAATAAATCATTCTCTTCTCCTCCTGTAATTTAGGATATGCTTTCCGGAAAAAATGCTCTATTTGAACAGCCTACTTGACATCCGGACGCATTTTTTTGATGATGACGACCGTTTCGTCGATCGTTCGGGTAAAATCTCCCTCGAAGAAGGAGGTCCCCGCGTTATTCAAGGCGTATTTGCAATCGAGAAATCCTTGGCGATATTGATTGGCATAGACGATCGAATCTTCGGCGTACTTTCTTTGGGAAGCGTTTTCTTCTACCTCTTTCAGAAGATTTTTGATCAGTTCTTCGGCGTAAGACAAGGTATCCGAAGCGCTTTGCACGTCGATCGGCTGAACCTTGATGATATCCCCGATATCTTCTAAATAGGTATACGCCCGATCGAAAGGCAACTTCATGCGGTCGGTAAACGACGGAACGTTGATTTCGCGAATTTCTCCCTGCGCGTCTTTGAGTTTGAGATAGTATGCGCAGATCTTCGCGTAAATCTCCTCCGAATCCTGTTTCAACGAAAGAAGATAACGATTGAAATCGCGAATAATATCCTGAATTCTTTTCATCTCCTCTTCCATATCTTTCATTTTGAGGACGATGATCGAAAAAGGCTGTCTCGTAGACGAATGAATAAAGGTGTCGAGATCGCGCTTGATGTGCGAAACGCGGTCGATGTCGTTTTCGAGTTCCTCCACTTTATCCAAATAGTGATCTTTGATCAAATAGACATCTTTATAATTCGGCAACATCCTTTTGATCTTCATAAACTGCTTTTCCAAACCATAGGTATCGTTGTACATCTGCTCGCTGTTTTCGTCGAAGAATTTCTTCGCCTGCTCTTCGTCGTCGAAGGACTTGTAAATATTCATGATGTCTTCGTCGATCTCGTCGAGAGTTTCCTGCACCTTGTCGAAATTAAATCCGGCCACTTTTTTGTAACAGTCTTCCAGCATCAATTTGTAATTCTCGATTTTCGACATCACTTTCAAATGATGCAGAGGATAATTCTGCTTTTCCAGTTCATCGTAACGGATTTTCACTTCCTCGATCTTTTTCGGTATGACTTTGGAGATGCGAACGCAGAAAACCGGAATCTTGTCGAAAGAATCCAGCATCGCGGTCAAGACTTTTTCGATAATCGGAAGTTTTTCGTTGGCCTCCTCGTAGCGCGCGGCGGAGGAAAAATCTTCGCATTCCAGAAACAACTGATCGATCTTGCCGTAAAAGCGGTCGAAAGAGTCTTTGATGATTTTCAGTTCGTTTTCGTGAATATTGCACTTCTCTTTCAATTCGCGGTACATTCTCTGCAATTTGATCTCTTCTTGATGAAATTCCTCGTCTTTCTGCAAGAGTTTGTTCAGTTCGTTGTACAGTTCGATTACCTTGCGATCGAATTCGACGACGATCGTCTTGGTCGAGTTGATCAGATTGCCGATACCGTGGTATTTTTTCTCTCCGATCGTGGTATTGAGACCCGAGATGGCCACGTAGGAATTTCTGTCGTTTTCTTGAAGAATCTCTTGGTAGCGTTGCGTGTAAGTCTCGTGATATTGGATGTATTCCAAATTCTGATTGGAGATGTAATCCAGTCGGGCGATAAACTGCTCGATATCTTCCACGAGAAGCGTGTGCAACCTCCGGTAACGCTTTTCGAGTTCTCTGACTACTTTTCTCTGACGGCTTCGCCGGATCACAAAGAGATAAATCAAAGAAAGTCCGACGATCAATAAGACGATGATGATCGCGATCATACTGATCAGAAAGAGATAATTGTCAAATAGACTGCTCAAAAATTTCATATAGTTCACCCACCTTTTTATCATACAATAATTGAAACAATTATTGAATATTTACTTGCCAATAAAATCGATTTATCCGCCTGTTTGCTCGTCGTAGAGGGCGAAAAACAATTTCTGGTACGGGGAGTACTCTTCGATGACGTAAATCGGTCGGCCGGAAGAATCGGTCTCCCCCGAATCGACGTGTTCCGAAGAATCGATATAATCGTCGGTTCCCTTGTCGCTTCCATTGATTCTTAAATAGAAATCATTGATAAAATCGCTGAATTTCGCCAAAATATCGTGTTTCCTCCAAAAATCGTTTCCTGCCCCGTATTCTTTGCGTATCGCTTCGTTCAAGGACAGATAGGTGCTTTCATAATACTGGTAATCGGTCAACGCGTATATGCTCAGAAGCGAGGAGAATCCGGCGTAATAGCCGGCGTAGCGAAGATAATCGTCGTCGCTGGACAGAAGCACGTACAGGGCGACCAGATTGGCGTCGTCTTCGCGATAAACTCCTTTGCTGTGGGCGATTTCGTGCGCCATGACATGAGGCAGTTCCGACGGAGGACAGTCGGTATTGACGGCAATTTCGCCAAGAGGCGCGAAAGTCACGCCCGTAATCTGCATCTCCGAGAACAAAGGAGAAAAGAGCAATTTTTTCACCCGTCCCGTATGCGGATTGAAGTAAGAATCATCGAGTTTCGCATACGATTCCTCGATCTTTTCATTCAGTTCCTCGAAAGAATAAGGCGATCGCGCAAACCCCGATTCCCCGTAAGTCAATCCGGAAGCGATGCGGTTGTAGTCATCCAAATAATACGCGACCGAAGCGTCGATAAACTCACGACTCACTTCTTTTTCATATGCAGGAACGGGAACGGGACTTCTCCAATAACTCATCGAAGCGACGGCAAAATACCAATCGAGACAGAAGAAAGCGATCAAGAGGAGATCGATGAAAAAACGGAGCGACTGATTCCATTTTTTAGTGAAAAGACTTTTCGCTATCCGCCATAAAAAGAGCAATAAAAGAAGAAAAAGCGAAAACAAAAAGAGTTCGTAAAAAGAAAAAGGAATCCACGAAAACAAAACGCCGACAATTCGCGCGTAATTTGTAGAAACGTAACGAACGTAAGCGTCGGCGATTCGCGGGTCGTTTTTCAGGAAGAACAAAGTCAGAAAAATCCCGCATAGGAGTACGAATATCATCGTTTTTTTCATCCACTTTTTCATAGATTCAGTATAACGGAAAATCTTTGAAATTCAAAGCGTTTGTTTTTTCACGCCACATCTTGTAATTTCTTGCCGATTTCAGAAGATTTTATTGACAAACCCTCGTCGTTTCTTCTAAAATATTTGAGCGTACTTAGCAGATAGGCACGTCCTGTCCGATGAATTGCAACCGAAAGTAACCGCGCTAAGAAAGGCGAAAGCGATTCACCCGAGTAAACGGAGCCTGTACTCTATGCTTTGTGCAAACAAAGAAAGGAGAAAAATATGTCAAGATACACCGGACCATCGTGGAAACAATCCCGTCGTTTAGGTTATTCGACTCTCGAAACCGGAAAAGAACTGGCCAAACGCCCTTACGGACCTGGTCAGCACGGCAACGCGCGCAAGAAGAAACCGTCCGAATACGGCAAGCAGTTGGTCGAAAAGCAGAAATTGCGTTTCACCTACGGCGTTTCCGAAAGACAGTTCAAAAATCTGTTCTTGGAAGCGAAAAAAGTCAAAGGCGTCGTCACCGGCACGGCATTCATGCAATTGCTGGAATCGAGATTGGATAACTTGGTCTATCGTTTAGGCTACGGAAGAACCCGCAGAGCTGCGAGACAACTCGTCAATCACGGTCACATTCTCGTCAACGGCAAGAAAGTGGATATCCCTTCCTATACCTGCCATCCTGGCGATGTGATTTCCGTGAAAGAATCGAGCAAAAACTTGAAAGTCATCAAAGAATCGCTCGAATCTCTGGCCGCAAACGTCGCTTACGTCGAAGTGGACAAAGAAAAACTCACCGGAAAATACATTCGTCTTCCGGAACGGAACGAATTGGCAAAAGACATCGTCGAATCCAACATCGTCGAATTCTACAACCGATAAGTATCCAAAAAAAACCGCGGCTTTCGCTGCGGTTTTTCTTTTGCTTTTCGCTATTCCCGGTATATCAATACGCAATACGGTGGAAGAAATCCGGAAAACTCCGATTCGTCGAAGAGATTTTTCTTTCCTTTTAATTTTTCGAGTTCGATGCCGTTTCCGAAATCGACGATCATCGTATACGTTTCCTCTTCGTCAAATCGGGAAATTTTCAATGCGGTTTCCGACTCTTTGCTCACCGCTACTTCCCCTTTCCGGATCGCCGGAAAATGCTTGATGCGGATCAGATTCTTGACGATCTCCTTTTCTTCGCACTCTTTGAAGACCATACCCCTGCGGCAGTCCGGATCCTGTCCTCCGTCCATCATCATTTCGTCTCCGTAATAGATCAACGGCGATCCCGGAAGAAAGAGGAGAAGGCTCATTGCGATCAAATATTTTTGCCGATCATGTCCCAAAAAGTGATAAATTCGATCGGTGTCGTGCGATCCGATCAGAATATTGCTGTTGTGATAATAATTCAACGGCGTTTCTCCGCGTTCCCGTCCGACGATGTCGACGAATTGGTCGAGCGTCAGTTTTCCGATCAAGAAATTCCGTATGCCGTCATAGATCGTATAATTCATGATCGAATCGAATTCGTCGCCCCGGAGATAAGGCGTGGAATCGTACCATACTTCTCCCATAATCAGACAATCGGGATTCTCTTTTTTCGCCGTGCGACGGAATTCCCGCCAGAAGTGGTGGCTGACTTCGTCGGCAACGTCCAGACGATAGCCGTCCACCTTGAAATCGCGAAGATAATGGCGGGTTACGTTCAGAAAGTAATTTTTGCATTCCGGGTTGTCGGTATTGAGTTTCGGCAAATACGGTCCGAAAGAAAAGCCGAGATATTTCGGAGGAAAATCGATGGAAACCGGAAATTCTTTGACGAAATACCAATCCCGATAAATCGAATTCTCCTGATTTTTCAAGAGATCCTGAAAGGCGAAAAACTGCGTGGAAGAATGGTTGAAGACCAAATCCAGCAAAACGCGGATTCCCTCCCGATGACAGGCATCCACCAGTTCTTTGAAGTCCGCTTCGCTGCCAAGCGTCGGATCGATTTCCATATAGTCTACCGTGTCATATCGGTGCGACGAGTTTGCCCGAAAGATCGGATTGAGATAGATCGCGTCTACGCCTAAATCTTTCAAATATCCGATCTTCTGCGCGATTCCTTTCAGACTCCCGTTGGTTCTCGTTCTTCCGCCCATCGGCGCTTCATGCCAATTCGAAGAGATCCGATCGTCGCTCGCGGCAAACCTTTCGGGAAAAATCTGATAGATGACCGCGCCTTTGCTCCATTCCGGAGTCGAAAAAAAGGTGCGATCGGCCTGATGAATCACCAAATTGAACATTTCGATCGATTCGTATGGCTCCTTTTCCGAAAATTTGTAATTTCCGTAGTACAAAGACCGCTTTCCGTCTTCGAGAAGAAAGTAATAACGGCAGGCAATCATCGATATCGTTCCGAAGAGGAATTCCATTTGATCGGAAAAGACGGCTTCGTAATAATCGTAAAGCGAAGTCGAAGCCACTTTTTTCATCGGCAAACGGAACAGAGGATGGTCCTTGACCTTTCTTTCTCTCAAATACTTTTCGACATAGCAGAGCGTTACCTGCTTCATATCGTCCCGTTTCGTTCTCAGGCGTATCATATAACGATGTTCCGCCAGTTTAAAAGCATACGATTCGTTCATATAATGCACTACCGAACTCAATTCCATATTTTATCCCCCGAGTTAAACTAATTCTATTATAATCGAATTCCGAAAAATAGCCAATTTATTCCTGAATAAATGCAGGCGAATGCCCGTTTGAAAACTTCCTTTTCCGTTTCGAAGCCAAAAGAGGTCCCAAAAGAAAAACTATTTTCTACATTATTGACATTGTGTAGAAGTTTAATTATAATTGGAATGTTGAGAAAAATAGTATATAACGAGGAGATAAAAATGATCAGAAAAAACGAAGATATCCGGATTGTTCGAACAAAAAAATCCTTGAAGACCGCATTCATTTCCCTGCTGGAAAGAATACCTTACTCGAAGATTTCGATCATTGACATTTGCAACGAAGCCAAAGTGCACCGCGCGACATTTTACAATTACTATCGAAGTAAAGAAGATCTTTTCTCCTGCATCATCGAAGACAGCAAGGATTCTTTCGTGCAGAAGATGAAAGAGGAAATCACCACCGAAAGGAGGAGCGTCGTGATTAACTACCTGATCGACGCTTTCATCGATCGAACGAATCTGACCGGAGAGAGCATCTATAAGATTCTCAACGTCCAAGATCAAAATGTCATCGCGCAGATTTTGAATCGTTCTATTTATCAGATGATCTATCAGGTTCTTTCCCTATTCCCGAACGGAACGCAGGTTACGCCGAAAGATTTCATCTGCTCGTTCTACTCGGGTGCGTTTACCAACATCGCGCTTTGGTATGCGAGAAATCCGGATATTTCCAAAGAAGAATTTTCGAAATACATCCATAATTATCTCAAAGACCGCGATATCGACGATTACAGTTAGCAGTTCAACAACTGCTTTTTTTGTGATTATCAATAGCGGCGAATTTTTAGCCTTGACTGCGGATCGATATTATTCCGTGAACTCGAAACGGGCGTTTCCCGCGGAGATGTCTCCACGAATCGATTTATCCGTCGTTCCGATCCGATTGATCAAATTGCAGTCGCCAGCCGAAACGTCGATATCGATCGTAAATTCTTCTTGCGAACCGATTACGCCGGCTTTCAATGAGCCTGCGGAGATATCGAAATTCAGATGATCGAAGGCGATTTGATCCATAACGAATTCACCCGCAGAGATGTCGACGTCGAGTTCGCCGATAGTCGAACGGATTATTTTCGTCGATCCTGCCGAATTCTTCGACTGAAAACTCGAGCCGGTTACGTTGGACATGACGATATTTCCGGCGCTCAAGGAAGTCGAAATCGTTCCGAACAAGAGTCCGTCGATTTCAATCGTACCCGCCGAAACATCTAAATCGATGTCGGAAACGACATAGTCTTCCGGAATCAAAACGGTCAAATTCATCTTTCTGTTCCAATTTCCGAACATATTCCACCATTCCGATTCAAAACTCGGACCGCGTATGCTCAGGCAAGCGTCTTCCAGCGAAAATTGCCAATTTTCGTCGACATTCGATTCGACATCGACGGCAATATCTTCCTGTTCCGACGAAGTCAGTATTTTCACTTGTCCGTACGGCAGGACGATTTTCCACCTTTGAACTTCTTCTACGGAATAAGTCATCGATTTTTTTGTGAATTGCGTCGTTCCCGACAAGGCTTTGACGTCAAAACCGAGTTGACTCATTCCTCCGATCGTCAGACCACCTCCCGCGATGGCGAGCAAGACCGCCGAAATCGCCGTTTTACTCATAAATTCTTCCTCCTCTTCGGCAGAATAAATTTTTTATCCCCCGAAAAAGCGCCTTTCCTCCGGATACGACGAGGCGCAACACGTATTTCCCGAAAACGAGTCCGATCGAAAGGAGCAGCAAACTCAGTCCCAACTGAACCAATCCCGCATAAAAATTTACGCTCATATGGACGAAAGAACCGACTGCATAGAAAACTCCCGCGAAGAAGATGCCTGCCGTCGCCGCGCCGATTCCCACAATCAAACCCGCGACCGCCACAAGCGCAACGAAGAGTATCGCGCCGAGTACCACCCAAAGGGGAAATAAGAGGACGATCAGGCAAATCTTTCCCGTCGTCATTTTTCCTCTTTTCTTTTGCGTCGGTTCTTCGAAAGACCGGTTTATCCCTTTTTCTTCCAGAATATCGCCGACGATCACATCTAACGATCCTAAGGAAGCGATGACTTCCTGTTCCTTTTCTCCGTTCTCGACGCGATCGTCGATCAATTCGCTGTAATATGCGATGACATCGTTGATCTCCTTTTTGTCGAGTTTTCGGATTCGATATCTCAAACGATTGATAAATTCTTTCTTTCTCATTTTCACATTATTCCTTTCCCGCGATAAAGCGATAAATCGTTTCCATCTCTTCCCATTCGTATTTGAACTCCCTGATCCGCTTTCTTCCTTCCGCAGTGATCTGATAATACTTTCTGAGCCGTCCCTTGTGATCCATCGTAAAGGTTTTCATTTGGTTCGAAGATTCCAAACGCCGCAAAATCGGGTAAAGTGTCGACTCCGACAGATCGACGACCGAACTCAAATCGCTGATGATCTTATATCCGTAAGAAGGTTCCCGCTCAACGACCGCCAAAACGCAGATTTCCAACAAGCCTTTTTTCAATTGTACGTTCATAGGTCCCTCCTATTACATAATATTGTGCATTGCATAGTATGTCAACACTTTTTTTCTGCTTTTTTGCACAAAAAAAGCGCGTCTTTATTCGGCGCGCCATTTTCTTTTAGTACATCGGATTGTTTGGCTCTTTTTTCTCCTCTTTTACGGATGCGACGGCGCATTCGGTCGTGATGAACATCGCGGCGATCGAAGCGGCGTTGAGTAACGCGCTTCGCGTAACTTTGGTCGGATCAACGATTCCTTCTTCCATCATATTCACCCAATTGCCGTTCTTCGCGTCGAAACCGATCCCCGCTTTCGCATTCAGTTGTTTCTCGACGATATCCTTTCCGTCATAACCGGCGTTCTCGGCGATCTGGTACAGCGGTTCGCTTAAAGAATCCAGAACGACGCGGATTCCTTTTTCTACGTCCGGAACCGAAGAGGAAACCTCGTCTTTGATCTTGTTATATACTTCAACCAGGGCGGCGCCTCCGCCGGAAACGATTCCTTCCGCCAAAGCGGCTTTGGTCGCGTTTAGCGCGTCTTCCAATCTCAGTTTTTTATCTTTCAGTTCCGTTTCAGTCGTCGCTCCCACTTTGATCAGGGCCACGCCGTTAGTCAATCCAGCTACTCTCTTTTGCAGATTCTTCTTCTCATATTCCGCCTTCGTCGATTCGATTTTGGCTTTGATTTCGGAAATTCTTTCTTTCAGAGCCTCTTTGCTTCCGACGCCTTCGATGATCGTCGTCGTATTCTTCTCGACGATGACCTTTTTCGCCGATCCTAAATCGTCCGTCGTCATGTCTTTCAAGTGCATCGACAGATCTTTGGAATAGAAATTCGCGCCGACGAAAGTGGCGATATCTTTCAATTCTTCCACGCGGTTATCGCCAAAACCCGGCGCTTTGGTAGCCACCACGTTGAAAGTACCGCGCAATTTGTTCAGAATAATGGTTGAAACGGCTTCGTTTTCGAGATCGTCGGCGATGATCAGCAAAGGTCTTCGTTCTTCGACGACCTTTTCCAGCACCGGCAAGATATCCTGAATGGCCTGAATCTTCATATCGGTGACCAATATGTACGGATTCTCCATTTCTATCGATGATTTGGATTCGTTGTCAAGCATATAAGGAGAGATATACCCCTTTTCATAACGCAATCCGTCCGTCAGTTCCAATTTTGTCTCGAAACTTTTGGATTCATCGACATTGATAATTCCGTCGTTTCCGACTTTCTCCATCGCATCCGCGATCAAGTTGCCGATTTCCGAAGAACTCGAAGAAATCGTCGCGACGCTGGCAATGTCTTTCTTGTCGTGAATCGGTTTGCTCATTTCCAACAATGTCTCGGCCGCCTTTTTGCTCGCCGCTTGAATACCCTCTTTCATCAAAACCGGATTTGCGCCTTTATCGACGGCTTTAAGTCCGTTGTGAATCATTACCTGAGCCAAAAGCGTCGCCGTCGTAGTTCCGTCACCGGCTTCATCGTTGGTATTGTTGGCAACTTCGTAAACCAACTTCGCCCCCATATTTTCATAAGGATCGTCCAATTCGATTTCTTTGGCGATAGAAACTCCGTCATTGGTGATCAACGGGGACGAATAGCCCTTGTCGAGAACGACATTTCTTCCTTTCGGTCCCAAAGTCGCTTTCACCGCGTCCGCTAAAATGTCGACGCCTTTCACCATGCTGGTTCTGGCATCTTTTCCGTATTTAACTGTTTTTGCCATAATTTCTCCTCTTTTCTATAATTATTCAACGATTCCGACGATATTGGACAAAGAAACGATCAGATATTCTTCTCCGTTTTCTTCGATCGTATCGCTGCTGTACGACTTGAAAAACACTTTATCTCCTACTTTAACCGGCATCTCTACGCTTTTTCCGTCCGCCAGTTTTCCGTCTCCGACCGCAACGACTATCGCATATTTGGATTCCTCTTCTTTCGTGGATAGGACGATTCCGCTCGAAGTCGACGCGCACTTCTTTTCTTTCTTCAAGACTACGTTATCAAACAAAGGTTTAATCATTTTCTAGTTCTCCTTTTTGGCACTCTTTTTGTTTAAGTGCTAAGACTATTTTACTTCTTTTTTTAGCACTGTCAAGTTTTTAGTGCTAATTTTGTAAATATTTTTTAGTCCGCATTTTTTTGCGGTTACTTTCAATTAAAATATCGAAAAACCATCCGCTTTCGATTGAGAAAGACCGACGAATGTTTCATTCGATTTCTTAAAAGCATGAGTATAAGTTTTCCAAAAAATCCGCATTCCGTCATATCAAATGCGCACAAGCCTATTTTCCTCATCATTTTGACTATAATGGAATAGAATATTCTTTACATTTCGCGATGGATAAATCGTGATCCTGCAACGCTGATTTTTTATACCAATACTTCGCTTTTTCTAAGTCTATTTCCCCACATAGACCTTTTTCATATATCCAAGCCAAATTATATTGTCCGTCTCTATCTCCGTGTTCAGCAGAACGAGTTGTCCAATATAGTGCTTTCTCCATATCTTTATCGGTACCGACGCCTTCAAAATAGGCGTATCCCACTTGGCATTCAGCCAAAGCATATGAAGTTTCTTCGGCTATAACCAGATATCCTTTAAACCATTTCTTCTTGTCTTTTTCCCATAATTTATCTATTTCTAAGCATCTATCCAATTCTTTGCATGATTTATAATAATTGCTCGCCATGTTATTTGCCTCTCACGTCTTCGTATATCAACGTTTCAGGATGTGAAAAATTCAATGCTATCTTTTTATCCGGATTAACCAGCAGATTGAGTATCGTTTCCTCTTTCGTTCCCATCTTGGTATCCGATATAATTCTTCTGTATGGTTTAAATCCGCATTTTTCTTGCACTCTTTTTGACTGATTATTAAAGGTAAAGTATCCACAGAGCAAGAAATCTAAATGAATGCCGTTAAACAAATAATCAATAACGGCTTTTACCGCTTCGGGCATTAATCCTTTACCCCAGTAAGTTTTGTCTAAAACATAGCCTATTTCTCTGCCTTTGTAATCAGCAAATTCTGTAAGTGCATCATCCATACCGTATTCTTCAATTCCGAGAGAACCTATAACTTTGCCGCTTTCCTTTAAAACAATCGCAAACGTTTTATCCCGATCGATGAATGAATTTAAAACGGCTCTGCTTTCTTCTTTGCTTTCATGATGTTTCCATCCGGCCATTTCTCCTACGCCCTCAACAGATGCATATGCATTAAAATCATCTAAATCAGAATTCTTAAATGATCTTAACAGCAATCTTTTTGTCTCGATCCGAATCCCGTTTATTTTAAAATCAGCATTCATATACAGATCGCCTCCTTGCACGGTATTTTATAAATTAAAAATAGCAAAATTATTATATTAGCAAATGCAAATAAAAGCAATAAATCCTCTAATCTTATTCGTCATAATCTTCGATTTAACCTTCTTCGCAACGTGCAAATTCAAAGATGATTATCCTGCTTTTGTAGCCGTAAAAAGTCTATAATATTTGCAAATTCGCTGTTTATGGGCAATATTTCTTTCCCTTTCAGCGCTATAATAGAAGTAGAAAAAGGAGGATTGACGATGGATATGCAAAAAATCGGCTTGTTTTTAGCCGAACTCCGAAAAGAAAAAAATCTTACGCAAGACGAATTGGGCGAACGAATCGGCGTTACGAATAAGACAATATCGCGATGGGAAAACGGCAACTATTTGCCGCCTATCGAAATGTTGCAAATTTTAAGTAAATTTTATAAAGTGAGTATAAATGAATTGCTCTCGGGCGAACGATTGGACGATGAACATTACAAAGAAAATGCGGAGGATTATATCGTTACAGATTTAATGAAAAAACGAAAAGAGACAAAAAAGCGTTTGGCAATTTCTTTTGTCGTGGCCGTTATCACAATCCTTGCGGGACTTTCAATAGTACTTTTGAGCAGCTTGCTCGCCGCTCCCGTCGGGTTAAGAATAGCTTGTATAGTCATTTCTTTTATCGTCGTCGTTCTCGGCATAGGCGTCTGTTGCGTTTTAACTTTGGACGCAGGCGTTTATGAATGTCCCGTTTGCGGCGAAAAATTTGTACCGTCGATGAAAGCGTTTGTTTTCGGTTTTCATACTTGTACGAAAAGAAAATTGAAATGCCCTAAAATGCGGCAAAAAAAGTTTTTGCAAGAAAAAATTGAGTTAATGATTCGATTTAGTCCGGCCGTAAGTGCTTCAATTGAACCCAAAAGTTTCTATTCATAAAGGCATATTTTTGGAAATTCCATTACTCAAAGGTCAGTCGTATCAAACGAACCGAAAAGGGTTCGGATTCGCCCTTACTGGCACGAGCGATATATTTTAATACAAATGCACACCCCTACAAATTGTAATTTACATAATTCAATACTTCAAGATATAAAATCCCCAAACGCAGTTGCTAAATTCACTGGCGACAAATTCTTGCTCCACCCGTTAATAATAACCGTATAGATAAGAAATTTATATTCTTACCATATAAAGGGTCACGAACTTTTACGAATTTGCAGGTGTTTTGCCACTCATAATCGAATATATTGACACCGTATAAAGTAATGTTCCCATCATAACCGGTTATTTCACGCTGCCATGTTCGACATTCCCTCTTCATACAGATTTCCTCATAAATTGTAATTCAATCGAATTTAGTATTTACCTAAATTTTTTTCTTTTCTTCTTCGTGCATCCTTACGACGCGGACAAGTCCCGCAAGCGCTTCTTTTATCCCGCCTTCAATCGCTCTTATATATAACTTTGCAGATTCTTCCAAATTGCGTTCCATGCCGAGTCCAACTTCGTAACACCTTGCCAAATTATAGCAACCCTGAAACGAGCCTTTCTCAATTGCCTTGCGGTAATATTCCACTGCAAGCGTATTGTCGGTCGGTAAAAATTTTTCGTCTTGATATGCAATGCCGAGATTGTTGTATGCGTTTGCGTCGCCGCATTCGGCTGCTTGTTTAAAATAAGCAATTCCTTTTTCGTAATCGGGCTCAGTTCCTATACCATAATAATAAATATTTCCAAGACTTAAAAAGGAGTCTTTGCAGCCGTTTTTAATCGAACTTTCCCACCATTCGCGGGCTTTTTGAACATCTTTTTCCGTTCCCTGTCCGTTGAAAAAACAACATCCAAGATTGTGCATTGCCATTGCGTGTCCGTTTTCCGCGGCGACGGAATACCAATGAAACGCTTTTTCATTGTTCTGCTTAAAGAATCTTCCATTATCGTAGGCTTCGGCTAAATCGAACTGCGCTTCGTCGCAACCGTTTTCCGCCGCTTCGCTATACCACGCAAAGGCTTGTTCCAAATCTTTTTCAACACCGTTGCCTTGTTCATAACATACGCCCAAATTATATTGCGCGTCGGGATGCCCGTTTAATGCTGCCTGCTTATACCAATAAAATGCTCTCTTACGGTCTTTTCGAACGTAGCCTTTTTCATAGTATTCACCGAGATAAGCCTGCGCAACGCCATTATCTATCTTTGCCGCTTTCTTAAATAAGTCAAACGCCTTTTCATATGATTGCGCGGTACCTTCACCCTTATGAAAGCAAATCGCAAGGCTCGTTATGCAATCCGCATTGCCTTTATCTGCGCCTAACTTATAATATTGAAAAGCCTTTTGAACGTCTTTTTCTATAATTTCGCCGCGAGAGTAGAGGGTGGCAACATCATAATTTGCGCTTATATCGCCTAACTCTATGGCTTTTTTATACCAATATAAACTTTTTTCTCCGTCAACAAAATCATATTCAAATTCGTAAATAAAGCCGAGATTGTAAGCCGCCCTCGATTCTCCGAGAGGTACTGCTTTTTCAAAAATTTCAATCGCTTCTTCGATTTTACCGCTATTGAGTAAAATATTGCCGCAATTCAGCATTGCAAGCGGTATATTGTATTCAACGGCTTTTTTGTAATGCGCTACGGCTTTATCTACATCTGCTTTTACACCGAATCCGTTTTCGTAGCAATATCCGAGATAAAACCAAGCCATTTTATTATCGTCTTCGACCGACCGTTTAAAATATTCGAACGCCTTTATAAAATCTTCGGGATTGTCCTTTGAGAGATAAATACAGCCTAAATCGTTTTCGCAATGGACACCCGCTTTTTCGGCGAGCAAAAAATAACGTTCGGCTTTATCATAATCAATGCCGACACCTTTCCCATCGAAATAGCGTTCGCCGAGTTCGAGCCACGCTAAGAAATCACCTACTTCGCCACGGTGAATGAGTTGTTGTATGTATTCGTCCGTTAGTCTTTTTGCCATATATCCTCTCGATTTCGATTATAAATTTATATGTCAGTATCACTTTATTCTCTATTAAATTGAAATTTATAGCTTTGTCGTATCCAAATAATATCTACCGTCAAGTTGATGTAAAACGCCTTGTTCAATCAAACGCGAGATGACTGCTTGAAAATTATTTGGATTCTCGATTCCCACAGCCTCCAACGTAATAGCATTTTCACAGGAAATTGCATTTTTCTCCAACAACTTGTTTATAATACGTCTTCTTACAACAAGGGGTACCGATAAAATCATTTTTAATTCTCCTCTAAATTACTGTTTATCTTCTGTTGCAAATTGCAACTCGCAAGTATTATACTACATAATTCGTAAAAGCGCAAAAAAGAAGCCTACTTGAGAGCTTCTATTTTGATATTTGTTCCATTGTTAAAGTTGACATTACGATGCACTATTGCTTTATCTACAAATAATGCCAAATTTATGAGTTTCAGACCATTTTGACGTAGAAAAAAGGCATTGACGGCACAATTTCTGCGTATCAATACCTAAGCTTTCTATATGGCAAGGACGATATATTTTAATACAAATGCACACCCCTAAACTAAAATTGCACACCCTTAGAGTATTTTTGCACACCCTTGAAAGAAAATGCACACCCCTATAAATTGAAATTTATCTTTCTCTTATAGAAGAATACGCCAAATTACATATCTTTTCAAAAATTTGGTTCACACCCTCTTCTGAGGGAAAGTGTCCTGCATTGTGCAACACCGTACAGGAAATATTTTTATTATTTAATCCGTCCACCAACCACAAAACATCTTTCGTACTGGTTACAATATCTGTTTCGCCTTGAAAGATATGATATGGAATAGTTATCCTTGTAAAAAGTTCACTTAAATCTGAGGTTGCCATTTCTTGCATCAAGCTCTCGTTTTTCATATATCCATTTTTAACGATAGCAACAAAGTCTTTGAATCGATAATCAGGACTCAACAATAGTCCTTTGATAATATCACCAACAGGAGCAGATTTTGAAGAGTGATTGTTATAACCATCAGTATATTTTCTGATAATCTTAGAAAGCTCCATCATATCTTTTAACGATAAGTTTGTCCTTCGCGAGCGCAAGTCTCTGGCAAAACTTTTCTTTTTCTCAGGCGCTGACGACATTTCAATAGCATCAAAAGCACTTTCTGAAAGCATTGGGGCAGTAATAACTTGACCACAAGTCACTACTCCGTCTATCAAATCAGGCACCTGCAATGCAGAGTGCAACGCAAGTATGCTTCCCCAAGACATTCCAAACAGATACAACTTGTTATTAGGAAAACGTACCCGAATATCCTTAATTAGATCAATCGTCATTTTTACAAAATGGCTAATAGTAAAACCGTCGTCAATTTTATAGTTGTTTATGCCGCACCCCAGTTGATCCCAATAAACCATTGTAAGACGGTCGGTAATATCAGGAAAAAGTCCTCTGCAACCAACCGAAAAAGGTATAGGAGAACCTGGTCCACCATGTAAACAAATAACTATAGGCAAACTTTTTGATTTACCTTCAATAGCGATTTTCTGCTGATAGCCGCCAATATTAACGCTTTCTACCAATGAAATTTCGCAGCTCGAAATGTACGACTTTCTTTTATTGTTCATTTTTTCCTCCGCCAAATTACTGTTTATCTTTATGTTGCTAATTACAACTTGCAAATATTATATTACAAAGTTCGTAAAAACGCAAAAAAAGAAACCCTACTTGAGAGCTTCTATTTTGATTTGTTACTTGAAAAAGTAAAAGCAACAAACGTAGAACAAAGGTGTTGCAATATGAATAATAAGGAAGAACGATAAAATGGGATCAAGTGTTGCAAAAGGACTCTTTTATCTTATCATTTGGTTCTTCTTTCAATTTCTTCCGTTTTTTCTTTGCTTTACTTTTTTATTTCACTTCTCTTTGTTGCTTTTTCGTTTTAGATTAACAATGTTTTTCCATACAATCTTT
>DBGCPK010000010.1:0-84505 GCA_048359995.1 Bacilli bacterium
GGGGGGGGATAAAATAGGTATATAAATTTAGGAAAGAGAGGAATTTATGATGAAAAAAATAATGATTGGATTATTTAGCATGATGATGGCTTTCAGCTTGGTTGCATGTGGTTCTAAAACTAGCACAACAGACACGAGCAATGAACCGGGAGAGGAAACTTGGGCTGAAATAACCCAAGACCAAGTTAAAGCGGATTTCGCCGCAAAAGAAGATGCGCCTTGGAATCATGTCGAGGTGACTGACACCCTTATTCATCAAGAACTACAAAAAATTATGCTGATAAGCAGCAGTCTTGTTGAAGGCGAATGGAAATTAGAAACATTAAAAGTCGATGGAGAGAATGTTGACGACGTGGGGGGTCTTGCCCCGAGGTGGAGGAGACTTTTATTTTGTCTCAAGAAGGCTTCGATATTATGCCGGCTGAAGTGGCGTGGCAAAAATCCAATAAAGGAAATTACTCATGTGTTTCTGTATTCGAAGGTGACGACTATACAACCTATATTAAATTAGATTGCTATTTCTACATGACATATGTTAGATTTGAGAAGGCGGACAATATTTTCGAAATAATAACGGTTGAGTGGTCTGTAAAATAATAAATTGAAAATAATTAAAATGGCATCGGAGAAATGATATGATATCTCCAAAGTAGATGACACCACATATAAGGCAATAGTTGATTTATCTAACTTTACAATGAGCGCAGAACTAATGTCAGAATAAAACAGGAAATCAAACAATAAGAATTAAAGGCGATCTAAGTGGGTCGTCTTTTTTCGGTTCTGTAGAATCTAATGGGGTTTTATGGGGTCGAGAAGAATAAGAACACGTAGAATCTGATGGGGTCAAGGAATAGCAATCGGAGTTAAATCCGATTGCTATTTTTATAACTGCTCATATACAAAATTCTTTTTCTAAGACGATGAAAATTGCTGTATCCATAACCAATGTTAATAAGAGTTTGAATATAATTATTATTCGATTCAGCCATAGCATTCGTAAGAACAACACCATAGGTCTCTAGAATCCATCATGATTCTATCTTCCTTACAATGGTTCCAACATTTAAATTATAAAGAGGATTTTTTATTTTTAAAAGATGTGGAATTTCCTGGGGTCCTCTTTTCCTCTTTTTTTTTAAACCCCATTAGATTCTACAGAACCTAAAAAAAGTGCTCCTTGCTCCTTGCTACTTAATAGGTAGTAGGGAGCACTTTTCGTTTATCTAGGTAAATATTCCATAATATCTTTAAAATCACATTCTAAAACATTACAAATTCTGCATAAAACATCTGTGGTAATATTTTGTCCTTTTTTTAGTTTTGACATTGTAGAAGAACTTAATTTGGCAGAATCTGCAAGTTGTTTTTTAGTCATACCTTTATCGATGAGCAATTTCCATAATTTATTATAACTAACCATTATTTACTCTCCTTTGGTTTACCCCAGTACCAACCGAATAACTCGTTTCCATTAGGAGCAAGAAGAAGCACTCTGTTATCTGTTATAATTTTTCTAGCCTCGTCATTAAGGTTGGTTGTTTTGTCAACTGCTATGAATATTTGTTTTGTAAATGTTTTATAGAGCTTCATAGTATTTTCAACTCTCTTGTAAGACATTTGGCCGTACAATAACAGAATCGTGAATTAACACAGGTAAATCCGTTATTGATAGTATTGCCAAATCTAAGGTGAGCATACCCTTATATCTACATCCTGTACCAATGTCATCTGGTGTAAAGAAATGATATGTTTTTGGTTTTGCTTCAAGAACAGGTGAGTATGTTTCATCCTCGTAGTAGTCATGGTTAAGAATAGCCATTTCAGCGTTAATCTTGCCTTGAAGTTGGAAAATTTGTAGCGTTGTTATTTCATCAAGTGATTCAGATGTTTTTTTCGCTTCATCATCTATTTGTCCTTTTTCTTCATGATATTTGTTGATACGCTCTAATTCTTCAATTTGTTTCATTATTGTCGCATAAGAATTAAGCACAACCTTTGAAACATTAGTGGTGCATTGTAGTTCAGCTAATGAATTTTCAAGTTCCTTAATAGCATCATTCACCATACGAATATTAACCCATATTTCGTTGATTGCAACTTTCAATTCGTTTTGAAGAATGGTTTTCATTTGCTTGTGAAAATTCTCTAATTCGGCAATTTTTTCAAGATTAACATTTTCAAAAAAATCACTAAGTCCCGCAAAGTCTTTTTCAAAGCTTGATATCTCATATTTGCTATCACGTTCATATGCTTTCAACTGATTAAAGTATCTAGCTCTAGTTCTTTTTAAATCAGTTATTTGATCTTTAAGTTGAGCTATTCTTTCAGCTTTTTCTGAATTAATTTCAAGTATTCCGCGTTCACTACGATTTGCAAGGTCCTCCGCTTGTAATTTCAGGTCTTCAATTTTCTGTTTATTTTCTTTGTAGATTGTTTTTGTTATTGAAGGTATGAACTTATGAGTTTGTGCTTTTTTAAAGGTTTCTTTTTTTTCAGCAGCGATCTCATTTTTTCTGGCAATATCTTCAATCGGACCATAAAGTCTGAAAAGCTTAATTAATTCAACGATTGATGCTTTTTCAGTTTCATTGTCAAAGGCACGAAGAGGTAGAAGTTCATTCAAGTTTTCTCTATTGTAAATTCTAAAGAACCTGCTCACAAGTTTTCTAAACGTAAGATCTAGAATAGGAATTTGATATTGTTCTTTAAGCCAAGCGGTGAATTTATCAACATCAATTTTTCTATCGGCTTTGTTGTAGTTTTCATCACAAATATAAACGAACTCTGGCTCATTTGTTTTTCTACAGAAGTAGTAGTTCTTATCAAATTTGAATGTAAAACAAATTTCATGCTCTCCAACATTCTTTTTAACATCTTCTAACTTTTCAATATAGTCATTTCCACCAAAGGCAAAGTCAATACACATTAAGAATGTTGATTTACCAATTGAGTTAGTTCCAACATCATCACCTTCAACAACATTTAATCCATTAGTAAATGTAATACGACCTCTAGGAATTTTATTGTATGTTCTAAATTTATCGCAATATATCTCTATCAACATAGTGTATTACCTCCTCATTAAGTGTTATTTTTTCCAAAAGAAATAAACAATCCAATGAATCTTCATATTCCTTTATTGTCATTTTTGTTTTTACTTTTTCAAATAGTGAAAGAACAGTGTAATCAGAATCGTTTAATAGTTTAAGAAGAATAGGCAACTTTGATATAGTGCTATCTTTGTATGGTGTTACTTTATTTGGATATCGCATGGAATACCTCACAATTCTGCACGAAAAATGCTACAACTATTTCACAAGCAGTTCTATAATCGTTTGAAAGAGAAAATTTGTGAATTATCCATTCAACGATATCATAATAAATAGTTTCTTGACTTTTAGTGCCTGTCATTTCTAGTTTAAAATAAAAGTTTTGAAATTGATTTGCAATTATCTTAAAATTAAATCCTGCATCATCTAATTCAGATAATTGTCTTCTTACATAATGGTAATAAGCATAGGCATAATCATTAATCTTTTTTCGAAGATTTTCATTATTTGCTATTTTTTCTTTTATAGTCAAAGGTATAGTTCTTAGGTCTTTATATTCGTTATCATCAAAATCAAGATGATTTAGCTTTCCTAGAACATGAGAAACCTTTTCATCGAGTTCGGATGTATGCATCGTTGCTACTGTATCGTTTTGCCTTAATTGGGCATCTTTTCTATCACATAGTTTTCTATATGTTTCAGCAATAGGAGAGGCAGCATAATTATCTCCACACGTGTCACAAACACATATCTTGTTATTTTTATGATTCAATTTAGTAGGGCGTCTTTTTATAGAATTGAACTCTACTTCATTTTCTGCAGATAAACCTTCTGGAAAAATTTGTATAATAGAATACCTGTACATTGTTTTCTTTGCTTTGTATAGTCTTAAAGGTTCACCGCATAAAGAACACATTTGATTACAATCGGTAACAAACTCTAATTCATCTAATGGAATAGAAGTTTTATATTGAATATTTGGTTTGGAAATTGCATAGATAAGTAGATCGCTCAAAAATTTACCATAGTCTTTAGAGATGTAGTTTTTCTCTAGAGACTTTTTTTGTTTCTCTGATATTGAATCATCTGCATTTACTATGCTCATGAACTTATCAAGCATATCAAATATGGTTGCAGTTTGAAGTTGCTTTATAAGCCAATTCATAACAAACTCTTTACATTTTTTCTTTCCATTAGCATCTGAAATAAGTTCATCTTTAACTTCTTTAGTCAAATCTCTTACTCCGTTAAAAAGGTTGTTAATATAAGGCCTTTCTGGATAAGGCATAATTTTACTTAAATTAGTAAAAAAATCTATGCCAAACTCGTATTGTTCATATTTAGTAACAGCTCTATGATCGTAAGTTATCGTTAAAAAAGATCCTATGTTAAGCAAATATCTCACCCCTTGCTAATTTCATGATAATTTCGTGTTTACCGCCAAATTTTGAAAATAAGTACAATATTAGTAGTTATTTATTCTGGTGCAAAAAACACTCGAAATTCTTAACTGTATTCTATCACATTTCTAGCAATAAAACAATACAAACGCAAGAAAAAACTGCGAGATTGCGAAGTTTGATAGAAAAAATGCTCACTCTGAAAGTTCGAAATTTCAAAGCGGGAAGTCAAACGAGATTCTAGATGTGAACGACTCGTAAGGCGAACAAAAAAAATTAAAAACAAGCAGACAATGAATCGTTCAGATTGCCTAGCTCGAAGGTAAGAAACCTGACGAGGCAAAGATCATTCAAGCTTGGTGCTTTCATCATGGTTTCCTTTCCTTCAAGAAAGGTAATTATGACAAAAAAGGACAATCAAATCGAAGTAGTAGTAACTTCTAAAACAACTACAATATTTAAGTTTAATGCCGACCAATCCGTGTACAACCAGCCTTCAGCTGAAAGAAAGTACACATGGAAGGTTGCAGGACAAACACTCTATGTAAACGAAGATGAATTCAAGTATCTTCGCCAACTATACCATTGGGACGAATTGCAGGAAAAAGCAAAGCACTCACGTTGCCAAGTATGTGGCAAGGGAAATAAATATAATTTTGAGTTTAAAGAAAAGAGGATGTTATTTTATAAAAAGACGGTAAAAAAATCAAATAAAAAATTTGTAAATATTATTGAACTGGTAATAAGTCTTTTATCGTTACTTATGGAAATAGTTTCATTGGTTATATCAATACTAAAATAGATTATTGTAAGTGAAATTGGTAATATATTAAGTTTGAACTAGTATGGTCAATTAACTCACAATTAATAATATTAATCCTTTTTCCAAAACTCACATATGTATTTTCGTGAATATCAAAAAGTTAACATCTAGTTTTTTACTGGTAAGTAATTACCAATCTTCTCATAATAACAATTATCGTCATTTATCTATTCAAAATGATAGTAAAAATAATAAAAAATGATAAAATATAAGAAAACCATGGAATTTCTTCAAAAATCTAAAAGATTATAAAATGAGAAAAGATTTGGCAAGGTTTTGTTATTATTGCATTGTAACGAAAAAAAGGTTAGAAATCATTATAATTAATATTATATAATGGTTAAGAACTAGCAATTTTAGTAGCTAGTCAGTTAAATATGGATTTAATTGTTTTTTATGAAAATGGTTATCCACCTAAATGGAACGCTGAAGCGTACGAAAAAATATAGAACAAGCAGAAGATTTTTAAAAATATAGTGCTTAAAATTTAACTCTTCTACAAAAGATGCTTTTAAACTTATATAATGAGATAAATGACACTACAAATTAAAGGATAAAAGGTAAATTTATATGATTGAACATAGAGATTTAGAATATTGGAAAAAAGAAATAAAAAAGTATAGTGATAAAGTTGATCAAATTTTTTGCTCGTCAGAAGATAGAGTAGAACTCACAGAATCATTGCTCGATGGGTTAAGAAATTTTATTAGTGCTATTGAATGTTTTGTTGTTAAGATGATTGAAAATAAATCATATGAGTCAAGATATGTGGAAATTGATAAGGCAAATAAATATTGTAAATCAAATAGTAATTTAAATTTTTTGTCAAAATTCTATGAAAATTTAAATGCCTCTGTCGGACATCAGGATTTTATTGGAGAATATGCAGAGCGATTAGGGTTAAAATACGTTTCTAAACTTTTTGAGGTTAAAGATTTTTTATATAGGCAATACAATATTGAAGTATTAGCTAATCTTTCATTATTTCCTTTCGATTTGGATGATTCATTTCAAAGATATTATAAAGAAATAATTAAAATTTTAAGCAAGAAAGATTTATTTGAAGATTCAGGGGATAAAGGGACGTATTATATTCAAAAGAAGAAATTGATATATATCGAAAATGTCTTATTTTATGAATACGCATTTACTAATGCACTTGATAATAATAGCAAATTTGATAGATTTATCGCATTTTCTTTGTTAGATATTCCTACAAATTATGCAATTCAGGCAAATTATGTACTAAAAGAGATAACTTTTTTTAATCAACAGATTTCCTATGTTGTAATTACTGGATTTACAATTGCTATTAGACCGTGTGAAATTGAGAAACTTAGCAACATAGTTAGGGTTTCTACATCATATACAAGTAAATCTGGTGATTATTATAGACTGATGGATTATATAAAAGCTAATAAATTAAGCCTTGTGGATATTATTAAATTTAATAATGATGATTATAAATCTTTTTATAATTATGTCTTCATGAATAAAGAGACAATTATTTCCAAAACGATTGATCAATCCAGAAGAATTATTAAGAGTAAGCAAACAGGATATAAGACACTTCTATATTTATTGTATTCTATGAACAATGATATTTTAAGAAGACAAATCTCTCATAATGAAGACGATTCTTTAAATAATATAAATTTAAAGAAAGGGGTTTATGCATTTGAAAAGTCGCCTTTTTCATCTGGATTATTGGGGCATAATCCGTCATTTAGGGATTTAATAGAATTGTTTGATTATAAAGAACATGCTACTGAGATAATGGCTCGAACAGTGATTAACCTTTCAAACGAGTCTTCTTGTATTTATATTCCAAATGAAAAAATTAGTAATATGGACTTAAAAGACACAATTAAGCATTATAATTCACAATTTCAAAAAGAATCTCTTTTTTATAGAAGAATACTTCAATTTGGGAATTATACTTACTTGTCTGAAAATGAATTGGATACTATTAACGTATTAAACTATATTAATGGATATGTTGATGTAATCAATTTTCCTTGTTATAAAGAATATTGCGAATCAAGAATATCTGAATTAGAATTAGTTTTTAGCGACAAAGATAAAGAATACGCTCTTAAATCGCTTTTTGAAAAAGGAAGTATTTTCGCAATATATGGTGCGGCAGGAACAGGTAAATCGTATTTTGCAAATTATGTTTTAAAAGTACTAAAAGATATGAGTAAGGTCTGTATTGCATCTACAAATCCAGCTGTGGATAACATGAGAAGAAAATTCGAGGATAATACTGCTCAATATATGACCATTACAAAGTATTTAAAAGAATATGGTTCAAACTCTAATATTGATTTATTGATAATCGATGAATGTTCGACAATATGCACAAAAGATGCCTTTAAAATATTTAATCAAACGAAGCCTAAATTTGTGGTTCTATTAGGTGATATATTTCAAATTCAATCAATTACCTTTGGTAATTGGTTTGCAATTTTAAGAAAATTTTTGCCTGAAAGATGTTTTGTAGATTTAAAATCGCAGTTTAGAACAGAAAGTGAAACATTATTAGATTTTTGGAAAGAAGTTAGGAATATAGGCGCTAATATTCAAGAAAAACTTTCTATGAATGAAATATCACATGAATTTGATGATAGTATTTTTATGAAAAATTATCCTGATGAAATAATTTTATGTTTGAATTATGATGGTTTATATGGAATCAATAATTTAAATAAAGTTTTACAAAACGCAAATAAAAATAAGGTGCATAGATGGAAACAGTATACATTTAAAGAAGGAGATCCGATAATTTTCAATGATTGCATAAAATATAAAGATGTTTTTTATAATAATCTTAAAGGTGTAATTGAGAAAATTGAAGATATTTCTAATGGCTTTTTATTTACTATTCGGATAAATAAAGTGCTTAACCCTGTATTATGTAAATACTGTGGTGTTGAACTATTGTCAATAGTTGATAACGAATCCATTGTTAGATTTGAATTTAATAAGTTTTCTGAAGATGTTTATGATAAAGACACAGGATACAATTCATCAGTACCATTCCAAATAGCATATGCACTTTCTATTCATAAGGCACAAGGATTAGAATATGATTCAGTAAAAGTGTTAATTTCAAACGAAGTTGAAGAAAACATTACTCATAATGTATTTTATACTGCAATTACTAGAGCTAAAAAAAATCTAACAATTTATTGGACTCCGGAAACAGAAAAGAAAATAGTTGCTTCTTTTCAAATTCAAAACTATGACAATGATGCGAATATTTTAAAACAAAGGATAAAAATGTTGCACTCAAAATAAAGTAAAGTATGTTTTTTTAACTATACATATGTTTTTTTCATAAGTGTAATATTGAAAATTGAAAAAAGTAGTGATATAGGATGATTAGAATATACGAAGAATAGAATAGATGTTTTTAAAAGATGTAACAAAAGCGGTAGTTGTTAATTCAACTGCCGCTTTTTCATTTTAAGGAGATGGTGATTTATGAAAGTATTTGCTTGCATCATTAGTTATTAGTGATGCATTTATAATATTTCAAAATAAAGAAGGAGGTAGAAAAAATGCTTGGAATCAAACAATTTAAAAAATTACAAGAATTTAAGAAGCTAGGTGTTTCAAAGCTAAAGGTATCAGAAAAACTTAATTTATCTTATAAAACCATATGGAACTGGTGGGATAGAGATGAAGATTTCTTTTACAAGTTTCCAAAAGAATCAAGGATGACTTTAGTGACTTTGATATTCTTGCTGCTACATTTTATAGGTATTTGAAAAAGGTTAGAGAAGAAGCCGGATCATTAAAACCTGCCAGAAAGTATTCTATGAGAGAAGAAACAGAACCAGGTTATGAAGGTCAAGTTGATTTTGGTCAGTATGTGATGAAGACAATGTATGGAAGAAATATTAGAATTTATTTCTTTTCTATGATTTTATCGTATAGCAAAATGAAGTTTGCTTATTTTTCAGTCGAACTATTTGATGCTAGAAAGACAATTGAAAGTCATATTTATGCATTTAAATATTTTGGTGGAAGATCTCAAATGATTGTTTATGACCAGGATAAAACAATGGTAGTATCAGAAAATTTAGATGATGTTATCTTCGTTAAGGAATTTGAAGAGTTTTTAAAAGAAACAAAGGTTGGACTTCTGAGTCGGTTTACGATTCAAGAGGTCTTTTAATTATTTAATGCACAGCTCTATAGTTTTATTGCATGTAAAATCAGAGAACATATGCAGTAAATGAAATCAAATGTATAAATTCCCTTATTTGTAGAATAATATTAAGGGGAACTGATGTTAAAATATTGATTTTTGCCTTATTTTATGATATAATTTAAGGGAAAAAGGAGGTAGTGAAATGAGAACATTTAATTACTCAAAAATCAGGGAACAAAAATGGGATAGCGAAATACTTGGTCTAATTGCTGCTATTTATAAAGAAGCAGGA
Organism: Bacilli bacterium; assembly: GCA_048359995.1. Lineage (GTDB taxonomy): Bacteria > Bacillota_I > Bacilli_A > RFN20 > CAG-449 > UBA3210. The sequence goes on from DBGCPK010000010.1 coordinate 9,728, forward strand.
AAACAAGAATTGTATTTAAAACAACGTCCTGAAGAACTAGAAAAACTTGTTGAAATAGCAAAAGTGCAAAGTACTGAATCATCTAATGCTATCGAGGGTATTAGAACAACTAATACTAGAATAAAACAACTTATGGCAGACAAAACGACACCAAAAAATAGAGATGAACAGGAAATTGCAGGGTATCGTGACGTGCTTGGTATTATCCATGAAAGTTTTGATGCAGTTCCAATAACGCCAAATTATATTCTTCAACTACACAAGGTTCTTTATAGTTATATGCGAAATCCAAGTGCCGGAAAGACTAAGAGTGTGCAGAATTATATAAGTGCCACATATCCCGATGGTAGAGTGGAAACAATTTTTACTCCGCTAGATGCATTTGAAACACCAACAGCACTGCAATCAATTTGTGATGAATATAATCGAGTGATAGGAAATATGGAAGTAGAACCATTGATTGTTATTCCAACATTTATTCATGACTTTCTTTGTATCCATCCATTTAATGATGGAAATGGAAGAATGAGTAGATTACTTACTACTTTACTTTTATACCATAATGGTTTTTATGTGGGTAAGTATATTTCATTAGAAGCCAAGATAGCAAAAAATAAAGACTTGTACTATGATGCTCTTGGTCAAGCACAATGTGGATGGCATGAAGGAACGGAAGATGTAACGTCTTTTATTAAATATCTACTAGGCACAATTCTTTCTGCATATAAAGATTTTGAAGAACGTTTTGCACTTGTAGAAACTAAACTTCCTGCTATTGAAATTGTAAGACGTGCATCAATGAATAAAATTGGAAGATTTAAAAAACAAGATATTATCGAACTTTGTCCTTCACTTAGCATTAGTTCAGTCGAAGGTGCATTGCGTAAATTAGTGGAATATGGAGAGCTAAAACGTGAAGGCAATGGCAAATCCATTTGTTATTTTAAATTAAAATAGAATACCCTTAATTTTAAAGTTTCCCCTTAAAACAATTATTAAAATAAGGGAAATCAAGCGTGAATGTGAGCATCTATCGAAAAGGTAGGTGCTTTTATTATGTCAAAATTCAAAGGAGGAAACCACATGGGAATATTTAAAAAGAAAGCAAGAGATAAACCACAAAAAAAACTATAGGCGGTTCCTATTCATTTTTTTATGGGTGGTCAAGTACAGGAAAATCAGTAACTGAACGAAGTGCTATGCAATGATGCGATTAGGTTTATCAAAAGAATGAGAGAACAAAAATCAAGGTATGTATATCCACAATGTAGAAAACTAGATAGAATGCGAAAGTACTATAGTGATAAAAAGATAGTTGAAGGTCTAAAGTATTGTCTAAGCATTGAAGTATGTACAGTAATTGAATTAAGTTCTTGGCTAGTAATGGATATGGGAATAGATATTGCTAAACCAAGCATACATACTATTAGACATTATAAAGATAGAGCATTAGAAATAGAAAAGGAGTTAAAAGGAAATGGCAGAAGCTAAAGAAATACAACAATCAGCTAGAATTCTTAATTTACAGAATATCGCTAATGGTGAAATTGATTTAAATGATGAAAAACTTTCTAATAAAGATTACATCTATAGTATTCTTTTACAAGAAGTCAATATTAGAAATGCTAATAAACTTAAAGATATAAGAAAACAGGCAAGACTTCCTGAAAAGGTATTTGACAAGACTAGAATCACAGAAGGATTAAAATGGCAATTAGATAAACTAAGTTTATTTGATTTTGCCTCAGCTAGAAAACAGCTTTATCGTTGGAGATTGTTCTACAGGTAAAACATCACTTGCGGTAACAATAGGAAATGAGGCTGTTGAAAAAGGTGCTAGAGTTATTTACATAAAGTTCGATGATTTGCTAGAAGAACAAAAATTAAAAAAGAAAATATGGAATTACATATTAAATGCAGATTTAGTTATTGGAGATGAACTATTTTATATGACACCAACAGAGGAAGAATTAGAACAAGCCTATAAGATTATGATGTTTTTACATGAAACAAGAAGCTTGATACTCATTACGAATTCGCATTTAGTTGAAACACTTCAAAAAAGATTAATACACGGAGCATAACTTGATAATAATTTGATCAGTTGGCTCAAGCATATCTGCTTTCTTCTTGAACCAAGTGACAAGACTGTTATCCTTTTGAACGAGGAAACACAATCGAAACATGTTCCTACGAATTATTCTCACAAAATGCTGAAAAGGTTGCAATGAGTGAGAATAAAACCGTATATAGGGGGTAGGGGAGGTCAAATCTCTACACCTATTTTAAGGGGACATCGGGCTGGGGTTTCGTGTGTAAAAATTGGAGTTCAAACGATTTTTAGATTTATGGGAATGCCCCAAACAAAGGTATCTCAAAACCAAAATCAAAAGTTTTTATTGACGATATTATACCTGATGGAATTTAAAAAAATACACAAATTGAAAATTTCGGCATTTTGCGACAAAAACAATTTGAAATTTTCGGCAAATTAAATAGTATAAAATTTGAAATTTTCGGCGATGCATGATATAATGGTATCAAAAATGGAGGTTTAATATGGCTGAAAGAATTTTTGAACGTAAAATATATCAAAAGATGTTAGATTGGAAGAGGGATTTTGATGGAAAAACCGCTCTTTTGATTAAAGGTGCGAGACGTGTCGGTAAATCTACAATAGCAGAAGAATTTGCTCAAAAAGAATATTCAAGTTATATTCTTATAGATTTTTCTATTGCATCTAAGGAAGTACATGATTTATTTAAAGATTTGTCGAATTTAAATTATTTATTCTTACGTCTTCAACTCATTTATCATGTGAATTTAGAAGAAAGAAAATCAGTTATTATTTTTGATGAAGTTCAAAGAGAACCTCTCGCTAGGCAAGCGATTAAACATTTAGTAAAAGATGGAAGATACGATTATATTGAGACTGGCTCACTATTATCTATAAAAAAGAATGTTGAAAAAATTGTTATTCCAAGTGAAGAAACAAGAATTGAAATGGTGCCTATGGATTATGAGGAGTTTCGTTGGGCGTTAGGGGATAAAACTACAATTCCTATGCTTAGAACTGCTTTTGAAAATAGAGTATCATTAGGTGATGATATTAATCGAAGAATGATGCGTGATTTTAGGCTATATATGTTGGTTGGAGGAATGCCTCAGGCAGTAAACGAATATATAGATACAAATAATTTCAGCAAAGTGGATCAGGTAAAACGTTCCATATTAGAACTATATCAAGATGATTTTAGAAAAATAGATACAACAGGAAGAGCATCATTGATGTTTTCGGCAATCCCGTCAGAACTTGCCAAAAGTGCATCAAGATACCAAGTGTCAAGTGTTATTGCTAATGAAAAACCTGATCGAGTGCTAGGAATTGTTGCGGATATGAAAGATTCCTTGACGGTTACGATTGCTTATCATGCAAATGACCCTAGTGCAGGAATGTCATTACACGAAGATATCGGTAGATATAAAATGTTCGTGGGAGATACGGGATTATTCACGACACTTGCGTTTATGGATAAGAATTTTACAGAGAATGTTATCTATGAGAAACTTTTGAGTAACAAACTTGATACTGATTTGGGATACCTATATGAAAATATGGTTGCGCAAATGCTGTATGCAACAGGTAATAAATTGTTTTACTATACATTCCCTAAAGAGAATTCAAGTCATAACTATGAAGTCGATTTCTTAATTGCAAAAAGGAACAAGATATGTCCTATTGAAGTAAAGTCTTCAGGATATAAAACTCATGCATCTATTGATGCGTTTATAAATAAGTTTTCAGGTAAAACAGGACAAAGATATTTAGTGTATACTAAGGATTTAAGAAAAGACGGCGAATTACTTTGTATACCGATTTATATGACAATGTTTTTATAAAAATACTAAATTAAATATAATGGTCGAAAGCATCAGAAGATTTATTAATGCTTATGGAAATTTTGGCTTCATATGTTTCTCTTTTTTAAGAGTAACTTTATTAATTCTTCTTTGCTTAATTCTTGGCCATTTACTTCTTTTCTCATATATTTATTATGACAAAAAATGCCCGATTTTTCGAGCGTTTTAACTGTTTTTAATAAAAATCTTTATATCATTAGGATTAAAAGTATAAAAAATCCGAACGAAAAAACACAGTAGATTAAAAAACTAATGAGTCACCCTTTCTGGAGTCTATTTTAATCAAACAGTTTCAAAGAGAATGATTTTTAACAAAAATAAAAAGAAATCTAAAATAGCTTCTAAATGACTGCTTCTGATCTCTAAATTTTGGTGCAAAGGAATATTCCATACTCTACCAATTCGATAATAATTGGGGGGGGGTTATCGTTATCATAAAGATTTGCAAATCTACTCATTTTTTCGATACTACGCACAGTATGTAGGTTCATTGTTATTGTTATACGGCAATATAGCGTTTCTCCATTATAATCGAATTTTATAAATTCATCTAGGTCGTATTTTTTATATACTCCTTATTAGCCAAAATTAAAATTTTTTTGTTTTTTGTCACAGCTATTTATCGAGCAACCAATCTGCAATTTCAATAATTCTGACACCATCATATTGATACTCAGAATCTCGTGTTCTTGAAATTATCATCTTAGGATAAGCATCGTTAATTTTGAGAAGTGGTGATACTTCTCTTTCAAGTGTTTTTTCTTCGGTGATGTTATCCGAAACTTGAATATAGATTTTTTCGTTATGTTTAATCGCCACAAAATCTATTTCTTTCTTATATAAAACACCGACATACACATCATACCCTCTACGGAGCAACTCTATTCAAGTATTCTGCCTCTATCAAGGTTTTTAGTGCCAAGTTTTGTATAGCGAAATGTATGGTCGCTTAAATAATATTTATCATTGGTAGAAAGATATATTTTTTACCCTTAATATCGTATCTACGAACTTTATAGAAAGCAAAGGCATTACAAAGATACTGCATATATGAGCCAACTGTTGTGTGATGTATCTTTTCTTGAACTTTACTCAATGTGGCTGTGATATTTCTTGCAGAAGATAAATTAGAAATATTGTTATAGAAAATATATGGTAGGAAGGTAAGCGGTGGTTTCAGATGATAATGCTGATGTTCCATATGCAGAATATACAAAACAAGATTTCGATAAATATTTAATGTCAATGTTTATAAGCCATAAATTAGACTGTTTATGTACTCAATTATGGATGTAATCGGCTTTTTAGCATAACAACTGTTAAACTCGAGTATTTTTATTATGTTTATTATATGTTATAATTGATACACGAAGAAACGGAGCACTGACTTATGGAACTATTTAGCGCGGTTAATCCTAGACTATTTAGTATTTTAAATTGCCCAAATCAATCTATTTATGCAAGTATTATTATTGAATTGTACACATATATTGATGAATTAACTGATAAAAATGAAAATACAAAAGGCAATGTTAAAGAAAAAATAAATCAAATATTATTGCGTAAAGTTTTATACGCTTGGGACGATGATCTTTCATCCGATACTAAATCACGTGCCAATATTATTTATAATCGATTAAAAAATGATGGATGGATATTTGAAGAACAACAGGAGAACTTTGAATATCAAGTTAATTTTTATGATGCACCAAGAAGGATTATCGAAAGCTTAATTGGCATCCAAAATAATGAAAGTATTCCCTATAGTGGAATTGTTACTTCAATTAGAAATAAACTTGATAATTTAGATCCAAATAAAGATTTATTAGAAATAATGGAATTGATTCATAGTGATATTAAAAGAATGTCAATTGAATTGAAAAGACTTAGATCAAACATCTACACTTATTATGAAAGTATCATTAAAGCTCGAGAAAATGACTTTGAAACTTTAAAAGAAGAATTAATCGCAAAATATCAAAAAACTTTTTTCGAAAAGGGATATTATAACCTAAAAGTAAATGAAACATATGTTCGTCATAGGAAAAGCATTTTAAGAGATTTGAAAACTATTAAAGATGATGATGCTTACCTATTAAAAATGAAGGAAAGTAAAATTGATGCTAACGATAAAAGATATAATTCTTTTGAAAAAGCAAACGCTTATGTGATTTCATTAATGGAAGAATCAATCGATTTATTTGATGGCATCAAAAATACCATTTTACAAATTGATAAAAAGAATAATGCATATTTAAATGTTTTATTATCAAAAATTAACTTTCAAATAAATCGCTCCGATTCATTAGAAGGCATCATTAATCGAGTCCTAGAAGAAATTGTAAAAAATGATGATGTTGAAATTACTCCATATTTAACTCAATGCATTCCGTTAACTTGCGAATCTCTTTCTCAACCAAGAAAAGAAGCATATAGAAGTCAATACCAACAAATTATTGAAACTTTAGAAATACCTAAAAATTTAAAAGAAGAATTTGAAAGGAATATGTTAATAAATAAAGAGTATTCTTATGAAGAAATATTGCATCAAGCTAATCAATTAGTGGAGAATAAAAAATCAATCAAAGTATCGGAACTTGAGATCAATGATTATCGAGATTTAGTGAAAATTATATTGATGCTTACCTACTCAACATCAAGTGATTCAAAATATAGTTTTTTTATTCTAGATGAAAAGATGGTAAGGGTTGGTGTTAAGTTTAATGATATGGAAATAAGAAGAAAAAAGAAATAATAATTAAATGAAAATTCAGTTACTCGAAAATTTTGAATAACTGATAATAAAACTTATAGTGGTCAAACATTTAATTTACAAATTGTTATCGTTGTTTGGTTAAAATGAAATCTAGAAAACATATCAAAAATGTAAAAATTACATGAAGTAAAGGAGAAAATAAACATGGATAAAATGGATTATTGTAATAGATTTTATGAAGGATATAAATTATTTAATGAGCGAGAACAAGATAAATTTAAAGTGATTGTTAATTTACTTTTACAAAAAAATTTTTATGTTTATAGTCTTTATTCGCTAGATGATTATAATTTTATGATTAAGAATTTTGATGTTTTAGAAGCTTATTTTGATTTAATGGGAGTAGAGTTAATCAACGCTCAAGTCGATCAAGTTATCTATATCAAAAACAATATTGCTAAGAAGTTAAAGTTCTCAAAACTTGGAACTTTAATCTTTTTAATTTTATATAAAACCTATTTGACGAAAAAGCAAAATATTTCTCTTTCAATGTATGCAACTGTATCAATTTCTTTTTTTGAATTATGTAACGAGCTTGCGAGCATTAATTATTTTAAAAATGCGAATGTTAAAGAAATTGATATTAAGGATGAGCTCCAAATTTTAAAAAGTTATAATATCGTATCCTTTTCTTCAACAAAGGAATACCAATATATCGATATAAATATTAATCCTACAATTAAATATGTAATTGATAGTAATGAACTTGTTGAAATAGACCATAAAATTGCTTCACTAACTGGAGGAAATAGCGATGAAGAAACACTTATCGAAAATTAAATTAATTAACTGGATGTATTTTACAAATACAACCATCGTTTCTAATGGAAATACCATTATTACCGGAATGAATGCATCTGGTAAGTCAACAATAGTTGATGCAATTCAACTTGCATTAATTGCAGATAAAAGAAAAGTAAAATTTAACAGTGCCGCTGACTCTGAAGGTAAAAGAGATGTTAAAAGCTACGTTCGCGGTGAGATTAATACTGAAGAAATATCATGTTTAAGACCTGGGGATGTTGTTTCTCACATTGTTTTAGAATTTCTTTCTGATAATGGGCCAGTAATCATGGGCGTGGTAATTGAATTAAATAATGGAATTGATGAAATGCACTTTTATAAAGCAAATAATGTTAGGGTTTCTGATCAATTTTATTTAGATGATGAAAATAAACCTAATGATTTTGCTAAGCTAAAAAGTGCTTATGAAAAGTATTATGTTGAATTTGAATATTTAAGCGCGGTTGATTATCGTCGCGCGCTAGCTTCTCAAATGGGAGTTGAAGAAAAATATTATGATAAGTATATATCTTTATTAATTGCCTCAATTGGTTTTAAATCGGTAAGTAAAGTTGATGACTTTATCAATAACTTCTTATTTTTAGAAGATAATATCGATGTTTCTGAATTAAGAGAAAATAATGCTAAACTAATTAGTTTAAAAGCATCCTTAGAAGAAAATAATTTGAAAGCAACAAAATGTCAAGAAATCATAGATTTATGCACAAAGTATAGTGAAATTGATATTAAAAATAATAAAAACGAGTTGTTAAAAAAGAAATATCAGCTTGAAAAGAACCGAAGTAATCTTGAAAAGCAAAAAAGAGAAAAAATAAAAGTTAATTCTTTGTACAATAAGAATGTTTCTGACATTGAATTATATAAAAAAGAAAAGCAAAACCTTGAAGATCAAAAAGAAGCTGCTCAATGTGATTTGGAAGATTCGGATAATAATCGCCAAATTAAAGAAGCAAAAAGGCAACTTCAAGAAACTGAAAATGAACTTAATAAGAGTAAACTCATTTTGTCTTCCGTAGCGTCACAGATAAAAAATGTTTACGATACCGGTAAGCAATTAAATGATTTACTTGAAGGAAACAATAATACTTTTGAAAAAATATTAATTAAAATTGCAGATAACTTAAATACTCCAGAAAAGATTCCGCCTTATTTAAAAGATTTTGGTGAGTGTATTGACTCAATTAAAGAAGAATATATTCAAAAAAAATTTGCCGACTCGCAAAAACTTATTGAAATAAATAAATCTATCAAAGAAACTAACTTAAATATTAAAAAATTAAGAAGTAATCAAAAAGTATTTAGATCTGACTTTAGTCAACTTATTAAATATCTAAAAGAACAATTATTTGATAAATTTGGTAAAGACATTGTAGTTAAACCATTATGTGACTATGGACAAATTTTAGATGAAGAATGGCGTAATGCAATCGAAGGCTATTTAAACACTCAGCGTCTAGCTTTAATTATTGAGCCAGATTATGTTTTAGATGCAGTTAAATTATACAAGTATTATTATACAAATATTGATTCAAATATTTCCTATGAAATTGTTGATACTACTAAATTGAATATGGATTATCAAATCGATGAACAAACCCTCGCCTCTAAGGTTCGCTTTAGCAATAAATATGCTTCTGCTTACGCTCAATTTATACTAGGAAAAGTATATTGTGTTGACGATGAAGAACAACTTAATAAATATGAAGTTTCTATTACTAAAGACTGTATTAGATATAAAAATTTTACTTATGCAGCAATAAAACAAAACGTCTATAAAAATCCCTTAATTGGAAATGGGGCAATTGAAGTTCAATTAAAAAAAGAAATCGAAAACTTACAATTACTTGAAAATCAAAGAATTCCAATAGATGAGTCACTTAATAAAGATGTTAAGATTATTGAACTTTGCCATCAAACTGATGCAAAAAGTATTGATATTGAAAGATTAAATCAATTTGAAACCGTTAAAACCTATCAACAAAAAATTAAGAATTTGACAAGTAAAATCAATAGACTTGAGCAAGTTCCTTCATTTGGTCGGCCATTTGAATTATCTCAAATTATTGATAATTTAAAATCTGAAATTGCTCGTCTTGATGAAAAAATTAATAAAGCAAATTATGATAAGGGGAGTAACGAAAATATACTGAGCAATATTGATAAATCAATTGAAAATTATCGCGCAGATGATACTAAATTAAAAAATGAATATAATGAACTATTTTCTAAAACAAGTAATGTGTCTCCAAATGATGAAATTTGGAGTGAAGAAGAGATTTTAAATTATGAAAATAATCAAGATGTAATCAATCGTAAGATCAATGAAAATAAAAATAACCTATATAAATTACATAACTCGATTGTAAAAAAGAAAACCGAATATAACCAGAAATACTTTTTCAATGCTGATTGTAGTTCTGATACAGCTGATGAATATCGTATTGAATTAAATAAAAAGATTGCTCTTGAAGGGAATGAACTAAGTGCTAGTGTACAAACTCTTCATAAAAAGAATATTACTATTTTCAAAAAAGAATTTATGTCTAAACTTAAGTGGAAATTTGATGATATGGATGACATAGTTGAAAGTTTAAATTTTAACCTTAGATCTAATCCATTTGATAAAGATCGATACTCTATTTCAGTTACTAAAACCGATGACCCTGAATTAAATGCCTTATATGATATTATTAATTCTGATGATACATACGAAACCGGCTTATTTGAAACCGAAGAATCATCAAAGAATCGATTATTTTTAGATAACTTCTTTGAAAGAATGGCAACCCTTGACTCAAAAGATGAAATCGAAAGATTACAAGATTATCGTAAATATCGAAAATTTGATGTTATGATTCAATCAAATTATGAAGAAAACGGCGTATTAAAGCATAAAACTAGATATTTATCTCAAGTAAAAAAACAACAATCTGGTGGTGAAAATCAAGTACCATTTTACATTTTAGCAGCTGCTTCATTTCAGAATCTTATATCCAGAAAAAGAAAAGAAAATGATAGCGTTTCAATTGTTCTATTTGACGAAGTGTTTAACACTATGGATGCAAATAGAATCGAGTCAATGTTAGGATTTTTTAAAAAATTAAATGTTCAAATTTTCATGGCTCTAACCGCTGAAAAGGTCCCAAATATGTGCAAATATATGGATACTACAAATGTTATTTTTAGAGATGGAAATAACGCCTTTGTAGAGGAGTTTACAAATGAAAAATAATTACTATTATTATTTATTAAATATATTAATAAATAAATATGAAAAAAGATTCTTTAACTATGCCCTTAACATTCGAAAGATAACGATCAAGTTTAATGAAAAAGAATTAAAAGATTATGTTAGTGATGGTAGCTATAAATACCGCTCTTCGATTGAAAATGCAGTGGAAGAATTAGTTAATCAGAATATCATTAAAGTAATCTATGAACGTGGCAAGGTTATCGACTATATTTTTCTTAATATCGATCAAATAGATAAAGCTTACGAAGAATTAAATAAAGAAAACATTATCATTACTTGGCAAAACTACTTAAATGCCATTAATAATGGAACGTCAAAACTATCAAAATCAATATTTTATAAAATAAACTCTATTTATAATAATCATCAAGGAATTAAAACCTATTTAAATGATTATAAAATCATTGAAACAATCATTCACTGCATTGATGAATTAGAAAATAACCAAATTGATATATTATTACGAGATTTTAGTGTTAAAGTATTTGATGATAGTAAGTATCTAGAAAATAATTTATCTACGATCAGAAAATATTATAGGTTAGTGGGAATCGACAATGATGATGATAATGAAACTTTCTTAAAAAAAAGGCACATCTACAAAAATCCGATTTCAATAATAATCAAAGGAAATGCATTGATTAAGGTAAATCAACAAGTTATCGATCTTAGTGCTTATAATTCCCCATTACATTTATATAAAGAAGGAATTGAAAACATTACTTTTCTAAACATTTCAAATAATATCGTGACAACAATTGAGAATAAAACTACCTTTTTTGATTATCATGAGGATGGTTTAATTGTTTTTTTAGAAGGATTTCCTAATTCAATGGCAATTAACTTACTAAAAAAAATCAATTCTAATCTATCGTCCATAAAATTTAATCATTTTGGAGATATTGATTTAGGCGGATTTAAAATTTTTAATTATTTATGTGAACAAACTAATATTTTATTTAATACGATCCATATGGATATTGATACTCTAAAAAAATATAAGAATAAACTGACAAGAGTTAAAGATAAATCATATTATCAAGAATTAAATTCCTTAAAATATTTAAAATATGTCGCAAGGTATAGTGATGTTATCGACTATATGATTGAAAATGAGGTTATTTTAGAAGAAGAAATACTATATGCGCAATAACTTTTATTCTCTTAATTTCGATAATATTTTTATCAAAAATCAGACTTGGCGATAAACTCACTCAAATCTAAGACCTTTTAACCTAAAGAATAAGGTGGGGAATGAAAAGTTTCTTTCTACAAAGAGACAATAACCAAAGCGTTGTATAGAGACACAAAAAGAAACATCAAAAGCGGAGAATCAAAAAACGCAGTGGAAGAGTAAGCGATGAGGAGCTTACTCGTCTTTTGTATCATGACTTGGCACCTATGGGAGTGCAACAAGAAATACCACGGAATTTCAAAGAAAAAGACGGAGATATTCATAGATAAAGCATTTCCTGAAGGAATTTTGTTAATCTAAAAAGTAAAAGCAACAAAAAGGTGCAAAATGAAAATGTTGCGAAATAAATGAATAAACAGAATAAACGCATCAATAAAATAAGCAAAAAATATATTGAGAGATCTAAAAGATAAAATGGCATTGAATGGATGTATTTCTTATGAAATAAAGAAGGATATACACCAAAAAATATTATTTATCTAATGAAGTGTCTTGATGGAGTAATAATACAAAGATGATTGCAATAATATTTTGTAGGTAAGGAAGAAAAACCTTAAGATGAGAATATAATATTTAAAAAGAAGAAATAAAAGCAATAGATATCCCTAGGGATATGAAAATTTTAAAATAATTAAAGTCCAGAAATATGTTTCAAAGTTTTTCTAACATCAAATGAATACTTTGGTGAATTATCAAATTGCAAAGGAATATCGTAATATGATTCTTTAGTATTGTTTTTAAATAAGAAGTTATTATATTTTGCATTCATGAGATCACAAAGTTTATCAAGAGAAGAAGTAGTAAATGTATTAGGCTTTTTATCTAATCTATCGGAAAAGTAATGAGAATTAATACATTCTTGTGAGTAGCTTAAGTAATCTTTATTAAACCAGTTTCTAATTGAATTATGATTTTTGATAAGAAGGTTATAAAGGACTTTATAATCATTATCTTGGGAATCTTTAGGAATGGAATCTAAAGTGTTGATATAAGCTTCAACATACGAATCAAAATGAGATAAATCACCAAAGAATAATTTTTTCTCCAATAATTTTAGTAGCAATTCTTTGAACATGAAATTTATCTGGAACATAAACGGACGTTGAATTATTGGAAAAAATCATAATCAATTGTTTGGGAACGGGCGAATTCTTTGTGAATAAAGCCATTGGTTGGGCTTTAAGAGAATATTCAAAGACTAACTCCGATTGGGTGAAAAGCTTTATTGATAAATATAAAAATCAAATGAATGATTTAAGTATCAAAGAAGCAAGCAAATATTTAAAAAATGACAATACTTAAAGCGGTTTATCTCTGGAAAACGATAAAGATATATCGATTCAATGATTTATCTGTTTTTTTGATATAATCAATCGGGAAAATAGATTTTTTATCAAGTGGACTAAAGCCGTAGTCAAAGCGTGCATTTAACTAGAATTCATGCTATAAAGTTTGTTTACTTAGACATAGACAATTATAGAAAGGGATAGACGAATATTGTCAATCCTCTTGTAAATAAAGAAAAATTAAAAATCGGTACTTCCAATCAGACTTTTTTGCGACGAAAGAATTTGATTGATTTATAGATTTAGAGTTTGCTTCGACAATGTATGCCTAATTCATGAAAAACATCAAATACTATAAATGGAAAAAGTTATACAGAAAAACTTTTGTTGATTTTTTAAAGTTGACGGCGATCGAGCCCGCCTTTATTGCATCGCGAAGAGAAAACGGGTAAAATGAAAATGACGAGGGAGGGCAAATATGGAGATATTTCTTGGATTGACAATTCCTTTCTTGGGAACGACATTAGGCGCTTTGATGGTCTTTTTCATCAGAAAGCAGATTCATCCGAAAGTTGAGAAACTCCTGTTGGGATTTGCCGCAGGAGTGATGATTGCCGCTTCCGTCTGGTCTCTGATTATTCCTTCGATCGAAATGGTCGAATCCGATAAAGGTATCGCTTTTCTTCCGGCGGCTGTCGGATTTATGGCCGGCGTACTCTTTTTGCTTTTATTGGATTCCGTAATTCCTCATCTGCATTTGGGAAGCGATCAACCGGAGGGCGTTCACTCGAATTTCAAAAAGAAGACCATGATGGTCTTTGCCGTTACATTGCACAATATCCCCGAAGGAATGGCTGTCGGTGTGATTTTAGCCGGCGCAATTTCCGGAGAAACCACGATCACCCTTACTTCGGCAATGGCTCTTTCCATAGGAATTGCCATTCAGAATTTTCCGGAAGGAGCGATCGTTTCTATGCCTTTGGCATTGGAAGGAAAAAGCCGACCAAAAGCTTTTTTGAGCGGTGTTTTTTCGGGTATCGTCGAACCTGTTGCCGGTCTATTAACTATTCTGCTATCCCAATTTATGATTCCGATTTTACCTTATCTTCTTGCTTTTGCCGCGGGGGCAATGATCTACGTCGTCGTCGAAGAACTGATTCCGGAATCTCAAAACGGCGCGCACAGCAATATTGCGACGATCGGCGTCGCCGTCGGGTTTGTATTGATGATGATTCTCGATGTCGCTCTCGGATAACTTCAAAGTGAGAATATTGACTCCGAAACTTAACAAACTCGGGATTTTAACGTATAATTGAAACTGGTGAGGAACAAGAATATGCAGAATCAACGCGACGCTTTAAAAGTAACGATCGTCGGATGCGGAAGATGGGGGAGTTTCATCGGCTGGTATCTCGATCGTATCGGTCATCGGGTAACCCTTTACGGCCTTGAAGACGCGCCGAGTTTTTCTCGGTTGGTGAAAGAGAGAAAGAACGAATATATCGAACTGCCCGATTCAATCGGACTGACGACCGATATCGCGACGACAAAAGATTCCGATGTGATCGTAATTTCCGTCAATTCACAGAATTTAAGAAGCGTTGCTTGCCAGTTCAAAGCAGTCGGCGTGGAAAATAAGACGATCGTTCTTTGTATGAAAGGGATCGAAATCGAAACCGGGAAAAGATTGAGCGAAATCGTTGAGGAGACCGTTTCTCCGACAAACCGGATTGCGGTTTGGATCGGTCCGGGACACGTTCAGTCTTTTTATCGCGGCATTCCTAACTGCATGGTGATCGACAGCAAAGACGGAGAGACCAAAGATTTTATCATTCAGCGCTTTTCCGGCGATCTGATTCGTTTTTATTACGGGAACGACTTGATCGGAAATGAAATCGGCGCGGCGTCTAAAAATGTCATCGGCATCGCCGCGGGGATGCTCGACGGATTCGGATTGACTTCTTTAAAAGGGGCCTTGATGGCTCGTGGAACTCGGGAGATTTCCCGCTTGATCAAGGCATTGGGAGGAAACGAATTGTCCGCGTACGGATTATGTCATTTAGGCGATTACGAAGCGACGATTTTTTCTTCTTATTCTCACAATCGGCAATTCGGGGAATCTTTTGTGAAAAAGGAAACGTATTCGCTTCTCGCAGAAGGCTACTATACCGCGAAAGCGCTGATGCTTTTAGGTGAAAAAACGGGTGTGGAATTGCCGATTTGCCGTGCGGTTTACGATATTCTCTATCACGATGCCGATCCGAAAGAAACGATGAACGGCCTTTTCAAAAGAAGTTTAAAAGAAGAATTTTAACGATACAAAAATGAACAAGAAAACGCAGAGAAAAATCGAGAGACAAATCAAAAAAACGCACCCTTTGACCAAAGCGGTCGTCGCTTTGTGTTTTATGGCTTCTCTGGCAGGAACTTTTTTTGTCAGTTGGTCGATGCAGAAAGACGATTGTTTTGTCCTTCTTGGCGAATCGATTGTAACGATGAATGTCGGAGGAAATTATGTCGAGCCGGAACGAAAGGAAGCGGTCAAATGCGTGTTTTTCGGAAAGGACGTTTCGTCTTCGGTTCGGATTAACGAAGAAGAAACTACGTACGATCCGGTGCTTTCTCCGAAGACGGAAGGAACGTATTATATCGTATACGAAACGGATAATTTCAAATATTCCGGAATCCTGCGCATAAGGACGATAAAAGTCAGCGCGGTGGATACGAATGAAGACGGGATCGGTGAAGAAGAATGAAAAAGGCGAAGAAAAAGAGCAGATTTTCTCTTGGAAAGACATTGGGATTGTCGTTAGTCGGCGCACTTCTCGGTGGCTTATTGGGTGTCGGATCTTCGGTAACCTACGCTCTGATCGACGTAAAAACCGATGAAAAAAAGATGAACTCGGTTACCGGAGTCGTTTATGACGATTTTCAGATTCACTTTATGGAATTGGGGAACATCTACGCCGGAGATTCGATTTATATCAAGGCAGGAGAAAACGACATTCTGATCGACGCGGGATCGCGTGCTTCTTCAAAGACGACGATCAAGAGTTATGTCGATCGTTATTGCGAAGACGGGAAGTTGGAATATGTGATTGCTACACACGCACATCAGGATCACATCGCTGCATTCGGTTGTGCCGACGGAATTTTTTATTCTTATGAAATCGGGACGATCATCGACTTTCCTTTGACGAATTCCAAAACGAGTACGTATCAAGCTTATCGTGAAGCGAAAGAGTATGCAATTGCTCGCGGTGCGGTCAATTATTCCGCATTGGATTGCTGGAACGAAATCGGCGGAGCGAAAAGAACTTATGCGCTCGGAGAAAACATTACGATGCAGATTCTCTACAATACGTATTATGAAACGGCGACGACAAACGAAAACGATTATTCGGTTTGTCTGCTTTTGACTTGCGGAGAGTATAAATTTTTGCTGACCGGAGATCTCGAAGCAAAGGGAGAGGAATATTTTGTCGAATATAATAAGGAAACGATCAAGGATTGCACGCTTTTCAAGGCGGGGCACCATGGATCGTATACCGCTTCCGGCGAAAAACTTTTGGAAACCGTCCGCCCGGAAATCTCGGTTTGCACTTGCGTATGCGGTTCGACCGAATATACGAAAAACAACATGAACACGTTTCCGTCTCAGGCGTATATCGATCGTATCAGCGCCTATACGTCTCAAGTTTACGTTACCAGCCTCTGCACCGATTACGAAAGTGGAGACTATACTTCGATGAACGGAGATATCATCGTCAGCAGCGATTCCGCGAACGTCGGCATAGCCTGCTCGAAAGATACAACACCACTTAAAGATACTTCGTGGTTTAGGGAAAACCGTACCTGTCCTTCGGCTTGGTTGAACGGGTAGTGACGGAGAGACATCAAAAACGGAGGTTAATATGATTTCTATTCGGGATTTATATCGGATCGGACCGGGACCCTCATCTTCGCATACGATCGGCGTCAAGAACGCCGTAGACTATATCGTCTGTCATTATCCCGATTGTCAACGCGTGGAGATGACTTTTTATGGCTCTTTGGCCAAGACCGGAAAGGGACATCTTTCCGATTATATCGCCGAACGCGCTTTTAAAAATTTACCTCATCGGATTTATTTCGATGCGAAGACGAAAACGGATCATCCGAATACGATGATTTTCCGCGTTTTTCGGCAAGAGAAGAAGATCGAAACAGTGACGATTCTTTCGATCGGAGGCGGGCTGATCCGAGTGAAGAATCGTCCGGAAGAAAAAGAAAGGCAGATTTACTCTGAAAATACGTTTGCCGAGATTAAAAAGTTTTGTGCGGATAACCGATGTACTTTAATCGACTATATCTATCGTTGCGAAGGGAAAGAAATCGACGCGTATATGGAAGAAATCTTATCCGCGATGATGACTTCGGTGGAAAACGGATTGAATAAAAGCGGGGTTTTGCCCGGAAAACTCAAAGTTCAACGGAAGGCCGGGGAGATGTATCGCCATTTCGATTTCGGCGAAACTCCTGAAATGAGAGAAAAGCGGCTGATCTGCGCGTACGCGTTTGCGGTTTCCGAGGAAAACGCTTCGGGAGAACAGATCGTTACGGCGCCGACCTGCGGTTCCAGCGGGGTTTTGCCTAGTTTAGTCAAACATCGTTTGAATCAAGGAGCGGAGAGACAGAAAGTAATCGAAGGTTTGTTAGTCGCGGGATTGTTCGGTTTGTTGGTAAAAACCAACGCGTCGATTTCCGGCGCGGAATGCGGCTGTCAGGCGGAAATCGGTACGGCTTCGGCAATGGGGGCGGCGTTTTTGGCCTATCTTGACGGTCAGAACATCGAAGGCATCGAACGCGCGGCCGAGATTGCGTTGGAACACTCTTTAGGTCTGACTTGCGATCCGATCGGCGGATAAGTGCAAATTCCCTGCATCGAAAGAAATGCGATGGGCGCGATGAAAAGTTTGACTTCCTGCGCGATGAGCAGATTTATGGGGAAAAGCAATTCGAAAATTTCTTTCGATGTCGTCGTCGAAACGATGTATCGAACCGGTCGCGATATCAACCTCCGGTACAGGGAAACCGCGCAAGGCGGACTGGCTGAGGTCTATCATGCCGAACGCCATAAATAAAGACCATCTTCCTTTTCGTCTTCGTTCGTGTTATGATGATTTCAGGAAAGAGAGAATATCATATGAATATCTGGAAGCAAATCGACGGAAAGCGGATTCAAGCGGACGCTTTTCTCTCCTGCATCGAAATATCCAAGGGAAGTAAAATGAAGTATGAATTGGATAAGGAAACGGGGAGACTGATTCTCGACAGGGTGCTGTACACTTCCACGCACTATCCGCAGAATTACGGATTTATACCTCGAACTTATGCCGGAGACGGCGATCCGTTGGATGTGTTGGTGATGTGTCAGGAACCGATCGTACCTCTTTGTTTGGTTCATTGCTATCCGATCGGCGTCATCAAGATGATCGATTCCGATCAGTCGGACGAAAAAATCATTTCGATCTGTCGGGACGATCCGTCGTTGAATTGCTATCGCGACATCGCCGATCTGCCTCAGCATATCCTCGATGAGATCTGTCACTTTTTCAAGGTTTACAAGCAATTGGAAGGAAAGGAAACTTCGATTACGACGATTCTCGGACGCGAGGAAGCGATGAAAGTGATCCAAAACGCGATGGATCGATTCGATCAATTGATTAAAGAATAGAATCCGCTGGAAATCAATATCTTTTTTTGCTATCATAATTCCAGTTTTGGTACGGAGGTTATCAATGAAAAAACGATATTTATCAATCTTGACGATATTTTTGATCTGCGGCTGCGCTTTTCAAGGGAACGATTCTTCTCAGGAAAATCCGTTATCCCAAAGCAGCGCGCAAAATTCTTCTTCGTCTTTTTCGTCGGATTCTTCTTCGCAGGAAGAATCGATTTCTTCTTCCTCTTCGGACGTCGGTCAAAAAGAAATGCTGTACGCGTTCGCACAACCTGATTATTCCTGCCCTCGGAGAAACGCAAGGGAAGAATTTGAGTTTGCCGACCTGTTTAATCTGAGCAATCGTGTGGACATACAAGTGGAGATCTCCGATGCCGAATTGGACGAATTGCAGAAAAACTATCTCACGGGATATAAATGCGAAACATATCGTCTGGCGGACAAAGTGACGATAAGCATTACCAATTACGGAAACACGTTTACGTGGGAATTCGAAAATGTCGGTATTCGCCAGAAAGGAAATACTTCTCGGAAAGATATTCTCATCGGCGATTCCGTCAATCCGGAGAATCACTTTAAATTGTCTTTCGATGAAACTTTTGACGATCCGGAACTCTATTCGGCGGAATTCATCGCGGAAACAAAGGCGAAGATGAACGGTGCCGTTTATGCCGACAGGGATTTTTTAGGCACTTCCGGATTGGATATCAAGTGGAACAAGAATTCGGACTCTACGCACATCAGAGAAATTTACAGCTCTTATATCTATCAGGCAGGCGGAATCATTTCCCAGCACATAGGTTTGACGGAGTTTTCTTTTATCCGGAAAGATAGAAGCAATCAAGAAACATCTTTTGGATTGTGTATGCTCTACGAGCCGACTTCGAAGTCGATCGTCAAACGGACTTTGCAGAACGGAAACGAATATCTGAATATGACTTCTTGGAAACAGGAAAAAGCGGGAAGCTACGGCGTTCCCGGCGTCAATTACGGAGACCTTTATAAATGCACCTATGGAGTCGGAGAAGGAAATTATTCGGACGGCGCGGATCTCACGGCGAATTCGATCGAGGGCAAGCGAATCGGAATCGGCAATAATTCCGGAAGTTATATTCCGGTTTACGAAAGAAAAACCAATACAGACGCGGTTTACGACGACGATTTGCTGAGAAATCTCGTTTCGGCCGTCGATCAGGGAACTTACGAAGAAATCGCGGATAAAATCGATTTGGAATATTTCGCCAAAGAAGAAGCCATCACTTATTTGATCGGAAACCCGGACGCGTTTCGGTATAACAACAACAATTATCTCCTTTATTTTCGGAGAACGGACGGGAAAGCGATCGTGATTCCTTACGACAACGATCGTTGCTTCGGCATCACGAAAGATTTCGACGTGATGAACGGAATGACGGAAGCGGGCGTTTTATCGACGGTCATCGCTCAGAATAAACAGGCCAATTCGCTGTTGAAGAAAACCATTTTAAGCGGAAATGAAAACGATGCGAAAAAGGTTTACTTGGAAATTTTGAGCATTTTGAAAAATTCCGACTGGGCAAAGTGCGAAACTTTCGATCGCTTCTACGACATCGCTGTGATGACCTATTCTTCCGAGACTTTCGATAAGAACGGCGTCAATCTTTCGTTCGAGACGTATTTGAACGCGAAACTGAAATTGATCGGAAATACTTCCGAAGACGCTACCATTTACGATAATCTTTATGTCGTCGGCAATTTCAATTCTTGGGGAGATTATCCGGAAAGCGATCTGGAAAAATACCATTTGGAAAGGGTGGAGAATTGCCTTTATCGGGTGGAAATCTTCATTGCAGAACCGCTTCCTGACAATACTTTGCAGTTCAAGTTCAACAACGGACAAAAAAATTACGACGAGATTGATTGGACTTTAGATTCTTCGTTGAAGTTTTTGATCAAAGAAGTAGGGGGCAACGCTCGATTGGAAAACGTTTACGCCGGCGATATTGTGCGGATTGAAATCGACACGGAAAACCTTTCCGCATCGGTGGAGGTAAGTGGCTCTTATTCCGTGTGTTAGGAGGAAACGAGATGGAAAAAATTCTTTTGGTTATCGGCATCTGCGCCGCAGTCGTCGTTTTGTTTCTGGTGATGGGATATCTGATGATGGTTCGGATCGCCAACGTGATTATTCAATCCAATTTCGACATACGCTACGACGATCGGCATACGTTGAAATATTTTACTGCGGATGATTTTGAAAATTTGGAAACCGAACCAGTCGAATTTCTTTCGGATCAAGGGCAGAAACTGAGAGGCTTTCTGTATCGTTCTTCTCTAATAAAAGACTATAAGGCGCTGATGGTGATTTCCCACGGACTGGGGGCAGGTCATCTGCAATATACGACCGAAATCAATTTTTTCGCTCAAAAAGGGTATTTGGTCTTCGCTTTCGACGATACAGGATGCAATCTGTCGGAAGGAGAAAAAATCAAAGGATTGACGCAAAGCCTGATCGATTTGGATTACGCGCTTCGCTTCGTTTGCGAGGACGCGCGGCTCAAAAATCTTCCGTTGGTCTTGTTCGGCCATTCGATGGGGGCTTATGCCGTGTCCAATATCACTTCGATTAATTCCGGAAAAATCAAAGGAATCGTCGCTTTGGCGCCTTTCAAAAACGAAACTTCATTCTTGTTCGAGGAATTTAAAGCGCTGACGAATCTGAAATACAAGATGGTCGAACGCTTGTTGAAAAAACGCGTGTACCAACGCTTTGGCGATATTTCGAAAATCGATACGATGGATTCTTTCGATAAGAGTGAAGTTCCTCATCTGATTATCGCCGGAGATCAGGATCCGATTGTGGACTATTACAACAATTTCGAAAGGATGAAAGATCTTTTTTCCGAAAAACCGGGTTATCGCTTTTTAAGCGTCGAAAATCGTTTCCATCGACCGAATCTATCTCTCGAAGCGGCGAATTACGATCAGGAAACCAATGTCGAATTGCAGAACATACAAGGGCAGAAAATGCCGAAAGAAAGCAAAGAACTCGCCGTGAAGAAATTCTACGAGAATCTCGACTACAATCTCTTGGTTCAGATGGACGATCACGTAATGGGAGAGATTCTGGAATTTCTCGAAGAATGCTTGCAATAAGGAAAAGGGAAATTTTTTATTGTAAGAGAACTTGAAATTGCGGGTTGAATCGGTTATAAAATGTTTGTAAAAGGACGAAAGAACACTAAATTATGAAAAGCAAAGAAAGTTTGGTTTTGAAATGCCCGAAATGCGGGAGCGGCAGCGACGAGATCGTGTTTCAAGAAAGTCGCCGGAAACCCTATTTGATGCTTCCCGCATTGGTGGGTTTGTGTGGTTGGCTTTTGGCGGTAATCCTTTTCATTGTCGGTCTTAGGAGGGGAGAATCCGGTTTTGTGATCGCGGCGGTGATTGTTATTCTGCCGGTTTCGGTTCTGGGTCTCGTTCTCCGCTTTCGTAAAGAATATTCGATCTGGAAAACCCACACCAAAGCGATCTGCAAGCATTGCGGAAATACGTGGTTTATCGACTGAACCTTCTTTTAGAAGAGAAATTTCGGATCGAACGATCCAAAACCGATTTTTTGAAAACGCAGGTTCGACGAGGGGAAATGAAGAGGAATTCAAAACTCCTTTTTATTTTTTATAAAAAACGCTTGTAAAAGCAAAATAAGATAGTGTAAAATAACAAAGCGTGTGCCAAAGCACCGGAATTTGCGATGCAGTGCATCTTTTTATTTCATCGATGATGAAACACCCGGTGTTGTGGCTTACATTGAAACTAAGGAAAGGAGATATTCAATGCCTACAATCAACCAATTAGTTCGTAACGGACGTACTAGTGCGATTGAAAAATCCAAAGCTCCGGCTTTGAACAAACGCTGGAATTCACTCACAAAGAAAACCATCACTCAAAATTCTGCGCAAAAGCGCGGTGTCTGTACCCGTGTCGGTACGATGACTCCGAAAAAGCCGAATTCGGCGCTTCGGAAATACGCGCGTGTTCGTTTGAGCAACGGATTCGAAGTAACGGCTTATATCGGCGGCGAAGGACACAATCTTCAAGAACACAGCACCGTTTTAATCCGCGGCGGTCGTGTGAAAGACCTCCCGGGTGTCAGATATCATATCGTACGCGGTACTTTGGATTGCGCCGGTGTCAACGAAAGAAGACAGGGAAGATCGTTATACGGAACGAAAAAACCGAAAGAAAAGAAATAAGCACTGATACGTCGAAGTAAAAATTCAATTGATCAACAAATTCAGAAAGGAGGATTTTTAATGCCACGTAAAGGAAGTGTCGCTAAACGCGATGTGTTACCGGATCCGATTTACAATTCCAAACTCGTAACACGTTTAATCAACAAAATCATGGTCGATGGTAAAAGAGGAACCGCTCAAACCATCTTGTACAATGCTTTCAAAAAAATCGAAGCGAAGACAGGGAAACCTGCGATGGAAGTTTTCGAAGTCGCTATCGGAAACATTATGCCGGCTCTCGAACTGAAACTGAGAAGAGTAGGAGCAACCAACTATCAAGTTCCTGTCGAAGTCAGCGCAGAAAGAAGAGTTACTCTCGGGCTCAGATGGTTAGTCAACTATGCCCGTTTGAGAAACGAGAAGTCGATGGAAGACAAGCTGGCCGCGGAAATTATCGATGCGGCGAACGGAGTAGGCGCTTCGGTTAAGAAGAGAGACGATACCCACAAGATGGCGGAAGCCAACAAAGCTTTTGCTCATTACAGATGGTAATCGGAGGATATTATGGCTCGTAAATTAGATATCTCAAATACCCGTAATATCGGAATTATGGCTCATATCGATGCAGGTAAGACCACGGTGTCGGAAAGAATTCTTTTCTATACCGGTAAAGTCTACAAGATCGGTGAAACCCACGATGGATCGGCTACGATGGACTGGATGAAACAAGAACAGGATCGGGGCATTACGATTACCTCCGCCGCGACGACCTGCTATTGGAAAGAACACAGAATCAATCTGATCGACACTCCCGGCCACGTCGACTTCACAGCCGAAGTCGAACGTTCGCTTCGGGTTCTCGACGGCGCGGTGACCGTTCTCGATGGTAAGAACGGGGTCGAACCGCAGACGGAAACGGTCTGGC
Organism: Bacilli bacterium; assembly: GCA_048359995.1. Classification (GTDB taxonomy): domain Bacteria; phylum Bacillota_I; class Bacilli_A; order RFN20; family CAG-449; genus UBA3210. Next base: position 33,824 of record DBGCPK010000010.1, read on the forward strand.
GGCAAGGTACTAAATACAATGTTCCGCGAATCGTCTTCGTCAACAAACTCGATGCGATCGGCGCCGATTTTGAAATGTCCTATCGTTCTATCGGGGAAAAACTTGGCGCGAACGCCGCGCCGATTCAGTACCCGATCGGATTGGAATCTCAACTTAAAGGCGTCATCGATATCATCGAAAGAAAGGCTTACCTTTATTCGGATGTCAAAGGAGAACATCCGGAAATCGTCGAAGTTCCGGCGGAATATCTCGATAAAGTGGAACTTCTTCGCGCGGAATTACTCGAAAAACTCGCCAATTACGACGACGATTTGATGATGAAAGTTCTCGAAGGCGAAGAACCGACCGTCGAGGAAATCAAAGCAGTTGTCCGAAAAGCGGTTTTGACCGCGGAATTCTTTCCGGTTCTCTGCGGATCGGCCTACAAGAACAAAGGAATACAACCTTTGCTCGATGCGATCGTCGATTATCTGCCGTCTCCGGTGGATATTCACCACGCCGTCGGCCACAATCCGAACGGAGAAGAAGTGGAATGCAAACCGGACGATAACGAACCTTTGACCGCTTTGGCTTTCAAGATTATGACGGATCCGTTTATCGGTAAACTCGCTTTCTTCCGCGTCTATTCCGGCGTAGCCAAGGCAGGGTCGTATGTCTATAACTCGACGAAAGATCTGAAAGAAAGATTCTCGCGTTTGGTGATTATGAATTCCAATAAAAGAGAAGAAGTGGAAGAGGTTCACGCCGGCGATATCGGCGCGGCCGTCGGTTTGAAATCGACGTCGACTGGAGACACGCTTTGCGATGAAAATCATCCGGTTATTCTGGAATCCATCAAATTCTCCGATCCGGTCATTTCGGAAGCAATCGAACCGAAATCAAAGGCGGATATGGAGAAGATGACCGCAGGGCTGATGAAATTAGCGGATGAAGATCCTACTTTCCGTTTTTCGACTAATCCGGAAACCGGACAACACATCATCGCCGGTGTCGGCGAACTGCATCTCGACGTGATGGTGACTCGTTTAAAAGACGAGCATAAAGTCGAAGTCAATGTCGGTGCGCCGCAGGTGGCGTATCGCGAAACGATCCGGAAAACGGCGGAGTGCGAAGGTAGATACATCAAGCAGTCCGGTGGACATGGTCAATACGGTCACGTTTGGATTCGTTTTGAACCGAATCCGGGCAAGGGATTCGAATTCGTCGACGCGATCGTCGGAGGAACCGTTCCGAAAGAATACATTAAGCCGACTTGCGAAGGTTTGAAAGAATCTTTGGATCGCGGTTTAGTTGCCGGATATCCGGTTATCGATCTCAAAGCGACATTGTTTGACGGCTCGTATCACGATGTCGACTCTTCGGAAGCCGCGTATAAAATTGCCGCGTCTTTGGCTTTGAAAGAAGCGGCGAAAAAATGCAATCCGGTCATTCTCGAACCGATCGTCAAGGTGGAAGTTACCGTTCCGTCCGAATATTTGGGCGACGTAATGGGAGATATCAGTTCCAGACGAGGTGAAATCCAGGGGCAGAGCGAGAGAGGGAACGCGCAGATTATCGATGCGTTCGTTCCTTTGGCCAATATGTTCGGTTACGTTACCGATCTCCGTTCGATGACAAAGGGCAGAGCCAATTATACGATGGAAATGGATCACTATTCCGAATGCCCGAAGTTCATTATGGAAGAAATCATCAAGAAGTCGGGCCGTTAATTCTGCCCGATTTCGAAAATCTCGTTTTTAAAATGTTGATTTATTCAAATAAATGCTATATGATGAATTCGTTGAAATTCAAAAAATAATTAGGAGGAAATTCAATAATGGCAAAAGAAAAATTTGACAGAAGTAAAACCCACGTTAATATCGGCACCATTGGACACGTCGATCACGGCAAAACCACTTTGACTGCCGCGATTACGTCGGTTTTAGCGAAAAAGGGATTATCCGAAAAGAAAGCATACGATCAAATCGATGCCGCACCGGAGGAAAAAGCCCGTGGTATTACTATCAATACCGCTCACATCGAATATCAGACAGCGACCAGACACTACGCTCACGTCGACTGCCCGGGTCACGCCGACTATGTTAAGAACATGATTACCGGCGCCGCGCAGATGGATGGTGCGATTCTGGTTGTCGCCGCCACCGACGGCGTTATGCCGCAAACCCGCGAGCATATCCTGCTTGCCAGACAAGTCGGAGTTCCGTACATCGTTGTGTATCTGAACAAAACCGACCTCGTCGACGATCCAGAACTGATCGACCTCGTCGAAATGGACGTTCGCGAACTTCTTTCCAACTACGGCTATCCGGGAGACAACACCCCGATCATCCGCGGTTCCGCGAGATTGGCTCTCGACGGAGATCCTGCTGCCGAACAATCGATTATGGAATTGATGGACGCGTGTGACAGTTATATTCCTGCTCCGAAGAGAGATGTCGATAAGCCGTTCCTTCTTGCGATCGAAGATGTCATTACCATCACCGGACGTGGAACCGTCGTCACCGGAAGAGTCGAGCGCGGTATGGTCAAGATGGGCGAGGCTGTCGAAATCGTCGGTATCAAACCGACCCGTCAATCGGTCGTTACCGGTATCGAAATGTTCCGTAAACAACTCGATTTCGCGGAAGCCGGAGATAATGCCGGTGTTCTGTTGAGAGGCGTCAACCGCGACGAAGTCGTCCGTGGACAAGTCTTGGCAAAACCAGGTTCTGTTACTCCGCATACGAAATTTACCGCTTCGGTTTACGTATTGACCAAAGAAGAAGGCGGACGTCATACGGCGTTCTTATCCAACTATCGCCCGCAATTCTACTTCCGTACTACCGATATCACCGGTGTCATTACGCTTCCTGCCGGAGTAGAAATGGTTATGCCTGGCGACAACGTCGAATTGACTGTCGAGTTGATTCACCCGGTCGCAATCGAAAAGGGAACCAAGTTCTCGATTCGTGAAGGCGGACGTACCGTCGGTGCGGGAACCGTCAGCGAAATCCTGAAATAAAATGGTTTGCGAAAGAGTCGTGCAAAGCGACTCTTTTTTTTGATTTTGACTTCGGTTTATGACATAATAAAGTTGATATGGAAGGAGAAACGGAGAATGATGCAGATGGAATTGAAAAAACCGACGAGGTTGAGAAGATTTCTCTCTTGTCTTTTCGATCTGCTGCTCGCTTTGGTCGCCTTTTTCCTCATCTATGCGATGGTAGTTCAACCGATTTACAACACCGCGACCAAGTACAAGACCGCCTGCAACGACTATTACATCGCATTAAGGAATACCAATCTGTACTCCTACAACGAGACCAATATGATCTGCAATATCGTCGAACCGGATTTGAGCGATAAAGAAGAGGTTACGGCGGAAACCTATTACGCTTTTTACAACTACCGCCTGATCTATTATTATGAAACAAACGAGCTGTCGGAAGCCTATGAAAGCCAAATGGAGAAATCCGGATTATTCGTTCTCAACGATTCGGGGGTGTATGTCTTCGCCGAAAAAGTAACCGCGGATCAGGCAAAGTCTTTCTATGTCTCTTCGATCAAAACGGCGATTAAGGATATCTTCGAAAAAGACGAGACAAATCAAAAGCTGAAAGCGCGAGTGAACAATTACGATCTCGCCATATTTGCCTGTTCTTTTATTCCCGCATGGGCGCTGATATATCTTGCGATTCCTCTTGTCAATCGGGGCGGTCAGACCTTAGGGAAAAAACTGATGAATCTCAAAGTCGCCTCGGTGAGAGACGGATTTAAAGTGAAAAAGGGCGTTCTCCTTCTTCGCCAGAGTCTTGTGGTTTTCGTCGGTTACGTTTTGGGGATTTTTACTTTCGGTTTAAGTGCGTTGGCCTTTATGATCGTTTTCTTGATTCATAAAGAAGGAAAATCGATCGACGACGTTTTATGCGATACGATCGTCTACGAGAACGTTCATCCGGAAGACGCAGGAGAAAAAGACAGACTGACGATTGCGCTTAAAAATAAAAGGCGAAATGAAACGAAAGAATAAATAAAGAATGCTGGAATTAAAAAACGTCACGAAAATTTATCATCTGAAAAAAGCCGAAGACGTCGTCGCGCTCAACGATATCAGTTTGAAATTTCCGGATAAAGGAATGGTTTTCATCTTGGGAAAATCCGGCTCGGGAAAATCGACATTTCTCAATGTCGTCGGAGGTTTGGATTCTTTCGACAAAGGCGAAATTATCATCAACGATCGATCCAGCAAGGGGTTTTCTCAAAGCGATTTCGATTCTTATAGAAATACTTATATCGGCTTTATCTTTCAGGAATACAACATTTTCGAAGAATTATCGGTCAGAAAAAATATCGCTTTGGCTTTGGAATTGCAAGGAAAGAGCGCAAGCGAAGAGGAGATTAAAAGAATCCTGAATCTCGTCGACCTCGAAGATCTGGAGGAAAGAAAGCCGAAAGAACTTTCGGGTGGTCAAAAGCAAAGGGTGGCGATCGCCCGTGCAATCGTCAAAAACCCTCAGATTATCATGGCGGATGAACCTACGGGAGCTTTGGACAGCCAGACGGGGAAACAGGTTCTCACTACATTGAAAAACCTTTCCGAAGACAAATTGGTCGTCGTCGTTTCCCACGATCGCGAATTCGCGGAAACTTACGCGGATCGGATCGTCGAATTCAAGGACGGAAAAGTGATTTCGGATGTGACTTCCGGAATCGATCGAAGAGCGATTTCAGGATTCGAACGCCGAGAAAAGAAATGGATTCGGATAAGAAAGAATCACGTCTTGTCTTCGGAAGAGAAAGAAGAAATTATTCGTTTCATCGAAAATAACGAAAACGACACGCTGGTTTCTTTCGAACCCGAAATCAGCCGAAAAATCGATACGCAAGGAGAATTTTTCGGCGCGGAGTCGCGCTTTGTGCCGACCGATGAAAGTCGGATTGAAAGAGACGAAAAAAAATTTACGACGATCAAATCGAAACTTTCTTTTCGGAATTCCTTTATCTTCGGTCTCAACTCGATGAAAGTCAAACCGTTTCGATTGATTTTGGTCATTCTTCTTTCCTGCATTTCTTTCGGTCTTTTCGGATTCGTCGATACGCTGTCGTCTTACAGTGCGACGAATACGATCGTCAATTCGATCGTCAGCACGAATATCGACTACGCTTCTTTTACCAAGAATTATACTTTTTATCACTGGATTACCAATCTGAACAGTGAAAAAACGGTGATGACCGGCTTTTCGGGAACTAAGGATATTGCCTATTTGAACGAATGTTTCAATCTCGATTTCAAAGGCGTATACAAGAATACCGAAGTCGGCGATTTTTCGCTGACGAACAATATGCTGAGGGATTATCACGAAGCGAATAGTTACTATGTCAACGAACTTTCCGGTTTGATCGAGGCGGACGAAAAGACGTTGAAATCCCTGAACTATCATCTTGCCTACGGACGTCTTCCCGAGAATCCCGACGAAATTTGCCTGACGGACTACACATACAGCCTTTTCAGAGAACAGGGATATTATAATCATTTCGACACGTCGGATCGACTTTTGATCAGCGAGATGACGCCTTATGAAGAGTATATGGACGAAAATACTTTGGTTGTCAACGCTTCGACAGGGGAATATCGAACTTTATTTGTCAATAATCAAGAATTTAAGATCGTCGGCATCCTCCATACCGGATTCGACTTCGATAAGTACGAGATTCTGATCGACAACATCGACGACTCTTCTTATAAATATCTGAACGAAAACTATCAGTTGAATATCCGTTACGGATATCACAATCTAGGTTATCTCGCGCCGGGTTCGCTTTCGACGATCGTCGAAGAAAATCAACTGAGCCTTTTGAACGCATTGACGACTTTTCGTCTGGAAACGGCGAATGTACGGAATGGTTTTTCGTTTTCATACATCGGAAAATACGATCAGATTCCGGAGCAGACGGTGGTGAAAGACGATGTTTCTAAATTAAGCGATCAGGAAACGATCGTCTCCGATTCGTTCCTTTTCGATCGCGGCGGTTTGCAGTCGAAAATGCAAGGAATCGCGTTGATGAGCGAAGACGCGGAATTCTACGGAGTATCCAATCTGGCGGACGCCTATTCGCTGATTAAAGAAAAGATGATCGAAGACTACGCGAATCTTCACCCTGATGAAGCGGCGGCGTACAATCCTTACGGAGGAACGGAACGATATATTCAATTTTTAAGCGATGAAGGAACGGGCTATTACGTCAATCCATACGGTACTTCCGGATATGAATTGATTTCTCGGGAGAAAAAACGACTGCTGAGCGCCTATAAAGACGAAATTTTTCAGATCACCTTTCAAATTTCGATTGCCGATGCGAACGCATATTTAGAAGAGGCAAAACAATACAAAATGAATATTGTCGGCTTTTACGTGGCGAATAACGATGTTTCCGGGAAATGCCTGATCTTATCCGACGAGAATTACGGACATTATGTCGGCGTGGAAGAAAGTTATTACGCTTTCGTGATCGCAAAGATGCCGAAGAGCAGAGGCACAATCCGCCGTTTGGTAAATTTTGAAGACAGTGAATCGGATATCTATTATTGCATGAATAACGAATCCAAAATCGCGATCGACGTTTTGGACGCGACATTGGAAGCGTCGCGGGATATTTGTTTCTATATCGGCTTGGCTTTATCTGCTTTTTCCGTTTTGTTTTTATTCAATTTCATAAGTGTGTCGATTTCCAATAAAAAGCACGAGATCGGAATTCTTCGCGCGATCGGTTCGCGATCGAGAGACGTTTTGAAGATTTTTTTCACGGAAAGCTTCATTATTGCCATGATTAACTTCCTTTTATCGACTATCCTTTTGAGCGTCGTTTCGGCGGTCGGAAACGCCGTTATGCAAAGATTTACCGGATTATCTGTCGCTTTGTTCTCGCCAGGAGTCCGACAATTTGGTATAATGTTATTGATCAGTTGTTTGATTGCTTATATTTCCTGCGCGCTTCCGGTTTATTCGGTCGCGAAGAAAAAACCGATTAACGTTATCAAGGGGTAAAGGAGAAAAAAATATGCAAAATGAAATCGTCACGGCATCGATATTCAAACGGGTCGGCGCAGCCGTTCTCGACGCGATTTTGATTTTTATTTTTATCGTTTTGATGCAAAGTTGGGTAGTCGTTCCGATCGCCGACGCTTGCTTCGGATACTCGGACACGCAACAGGAGTACCGCGATAAATTGGTGGAAAGCGGAATGTACGTCGAGTATTCTTCCTCCGGAAATGACAGCGAAAAGGCCGTCTATCCGATTACCGCGGCTGCGCTTTACGACGCGACAACCGGGAAAGATAATCTAAACGATCGCACTTGTTCCGCGTTCGATTATTACGAACCGTTCTTTTCGACTTTTGTCGCTTCTCCTTACGGACAATACAACATCGCGGGCAAAGGTGAAACCGAGGAGAGTTTTTCCGAAGAATTTATCAGAGCAAAAAGCGAAGCCGAAAACCTATTCGTTTTAAGCGGTGAAACCTATGTTCCTGTCGAAGGTGCAACCAACGAGAAACTGGCTGAATTTTACGTCAATCAATATGACAATTTTGTCGGCGTTGCTTTATATAATGTAAATGGGGAAATCTATTCTTTGGCACTGGAAATCAACAATATTTCGATTTGGGGCTTGATTATAACCGGAACTTTGGCTTTCGTCATCTTCTCTTTGGTTATTCCGCTTTGCCGTAAAAACGGTGAGACGATCGGAAAGATGATTGTCGGCAGCGCGGTGGTTTCCAGAAAAGACGGGTTCCGCGTCAGAAAAACGCAGACTTTGATCCGCTTCGTTTCTTTCTTCTTTCTGGAAATCGTCTTGTCGGTTATGCTTGGAAATTTTGCCTTGATTCTGGTAATGCTCCCGCTTTTGGCTTCGTTTACTTTCGTGATTTTCAGCAAATCGCATTGCGCTTTCCACGATTACTTCGCCGCGACTGTTGTCATCGATAAAAACAAGTGCATCGTTTACAAAAACGCCGAAGAACTCAACGAACACCTGCTGCAATTGAAGGCAATCGAAGAACAGGACGTCTATCGCGTCAAAGATAAAGATAATGATCCGGAAGTTTTTGAATCCGGAGCATTCGCACAAAGCGCGTCCGAAGAGGGCGCCGAAACGGACAAGGACTCATAGCATGAGTTCTTTTTTGTGGTAGTTGGTATAAAATCCGACCTTGAATTGGGTTTTATATTGATGTACAATATAATCAGAATTTGGAGGATTGCTAATGGAAATTCGATTAGAACACTTGACTAAACAATTCCCGGGAAGTAAGAAAGGCGAGCAAGGCACAATCGCCGTCAACGATCTTGACATTACGATTCCTGACGGAAAGTTAGTCGGGTTATTAGGTCCATCCGGCTGCGGGAAATCGACGACGCTGTATATGATTTCCGGCCTGTTGGAGCCGACTTCCGGACACATTTGGTTCGGAGACGACGATGTCACAAACCTGACTCCGGATAAAAGGGGCATCGGTCTGGTATTCCAGAATTATGCGCTTTATCCGCATATGACGGTTTACAAGAACATCGCGTTCCCTCTTGAAAACCTGAGAGTGGAAGAAGAGAAAAATGGTAAAAAAGTTAAGAGAAAACTGACCAAGGTCGAAATCGACGCAATGGTCAAAGAGGCTGCGAATCTCGTTCAGATTGCCAATCTTCTCGATCGGAAGCCGAATCAACTCTCCGGCGGACAGCAACAACGGGTGGCTATCGCCAGAGCGTTAGTCAAAAAGCCGAAGGTTCTTCTTCTCGACGAACCGTTATCCAATTTGGACGCCCGTTTGAGATTGCAAACCAGAGAGGAAATCCGCCGCTTGCAGAGAGAAACCGGTATTACCACCATTTTCGTTACTCACGATCAAGAAGAAGCGATGTCGATTTCCGATGAAATCGTCGTGATGAAACTCGGTGTCGAACAGCAGAGAGACGTTCCGCAGGAAGTATATAATAACCCGAAAAATTTATTCGTCGCTCAGTTCTTGGGAACTCCGCCGATCAACGTATTCCACGGAACGATCAAAAAGCACAAGGTCTATATCGGCGACGAGGCGATTCTTTCGTTGGATAAATCGATTGCCGATCAAGAAGTGTACGTCGGTATTCGACCGGAAGGATTTATCGTCGAAGAAAACGGACCGTTGCACGTCAAAGTCGAACAGATCGAAACGTTGGGAAGAGATATCTCCATCGTCGGATCGCACGAAGCCAATTTGAAACCGTCCTTTAAAATCATTGTCGATTCGGATAATAAAGTTTCGATCGGAAATGTTTCTTTGTCGGTTAAGAAACATAAATGCTACATTTTCAATAAAGAAACCGAAGAAAGGATTGCATAATTATGGAGTCTAAGAATAACTGGAAGGCTTGGTTATATTTAGCTCCGGCTATTATCCTGTTATTGATTTTTACTTTCTATCCTCTGATCAATACGATCTTGATCGCATTTGCCAAAGATTATAATATCTACGCCAATGAAACGGCGTTGGGCGCGATTTTCCGTACCGGATTTACGTTTGATAATTTCGGATATGTGCTGGGGGTAAAAGGAATTTCGTACAACGGGCAGGTGCTCTACGATAAGACCGTTATCGAATTTGCGTTGCCGAACACGTTGATTATCGTCTTCGTTACCGTTCCGCTTTCGATTCTGATCGCTCTTCTGATCGCGGTGGGAATCAATTCGATCAAGTGGTTTCAGAAAATATTCCAGACGATTTTCTTCATTCCTTACGTTACCAACTCGATTGCCATTGGTATGGTATTCGCGGTCATTTTCGCGGGGACTAACGGTCTGTGGAACTCGATTTTCCACTTGGGAAATGTAAGTTGGGTGGATATGGGGGCAAGCCGTCTCAACGGTATGCTCGCGCTCTGCGTCTACATCATTTGGCACGCGTTGCCGTATAAAATTCTGATCTTTCTTTCCGGTTTGCAGGGAATCGACAAGCAATACTATCAGGCTGCGCAGATCGACAGCGCTTCGAGAAGCAAAACTTTCTTCCGCGTAACCGTGCCGCTGCTTTCGCCGCAGATCGTATACGTGATGATCACTTCGCTGATCGGATCGTTCAAAGAGTATTCTTCGATCGTCGCCTTATTCAACGGTCAAGGAACTTCTTCGGGAAGTTACAATATGTATACGATCACTTATTACATTTACGACAATATTTCCCAAGCGCCGACAAGGGCTTCCGCCGCCGCGGTTCTTCTGTTTATCATCATCATGTTCTTCACGGTGATTCAGAGACAGGTTTCCGCGAAACGGGTGCATTATTAGGAGGTATAAAGGATGAAAAATTTTATGAATAAAGTGAAATCCTTCTTCTCCAATATCAAAGAGACCATCGCCAAACCTTTCAAGAAAAAGGAATTCACGGCCGAACAATTGGCTCAGGTCAATACTTCTTCGATCGTTCTCGTCATCAAAGAGGGAAATATCAGCGAAGAAAAACTGGAAAAAATATCCAAAGCAGGTAAGATTATTTTCACTACAATTACATATGTCTTCCTGGTTTTGATGGCTATCGTCGTCATCATTCCGTTCTACTGGATGCTGGCAACTTCGTTGAAATCGATCTACGAAGTCAGGGATACGATCACTTACTATCCGCATGACTTTATGTGGGTAAACTATTCCGTATTGTTCAAAGGGGCGCCGATCGGCACTTATCCTTTGGGTAACGGTCAAATGAACTCGTACAAGATCGCGGCGTTTCCGTTCTGGACTTATTTGAAAAATACCTTGATTGTCGGTATTCTTTCTACGCTTGGAACGGTAATTACTTCGATTCTCGCGGCATTTGCTTTCTCCAGATTGAATTTCAAAGGGAAAGATTTCCTCTTCACCTGCTTCTTGGCGACGATGATGATTCCGGGAGAGATGATGGTGATTACTAACTATATCACCGTCGCGCAGTTGGGATGGTTGGAAAACAACGTCGGCATTTACGCCTCGATGATCGTTCCGTTTATCATCTCGGTGTTCTACATCTATTTGCTGAGACAGAATTTCAAGCAGATTCCGAACGAATTGTATTATGCGGCTAAAGTGGACGGGAAGACGGACTGGGCTTATCTTTGGAAAGTTATGGTTCCCCTCGCGGCACCGACTTTGATTACGATCTTTATCTTAAAACTGATGGGCGCTTGGAACTCTTACGTGTGGCCGAATCTGGTTACCAATTCGGAGAGTATGCGTTTGATCACCAACGGACTTCGCGCTTATTCGGGAAGTGCCGACGGAACGACCAATCAACCGCTTCAAATGGCGGCTACGGTTATCGTAACGTTACCGCTTCTTCTGTTGTTCATTTTCTTCCGAAAATACATTATGAAAGGCGTCGGACGCGCCGGTATCAAAGGGTAATAAAACGATTGCGTTTTGTTATATGAGTAAAAGAAAGGAAATTTTAAATGAAAAACAAGTTAATTAAAACTTTGTGTGCTGCGACATTGCTGACAATATCCTGTACGGCACTCGCGGGCTGCGGAAATTCGAACTCAGGAAAAACCGTAGTTACTTTCTGGCATACGATGGGACAAGCGAACCAGCAAACTTTGAATAATATGATTGCTGCGTTTAATGCGATTCCAGGGAACGAAAACATCAAAATCGAACACGATCAGCAGGGAGGATATGCCGACATCTATGAGAAACTGCAAAAAGCGATTCCGGCAAAAACGACCCCGGTTATGGCGTATTGCTATCCGGATCACGTGGCCGATTACATCGATGCCGGCGCGGCCGTCAAACTCGACGATCTGATCAACGATCCGGAAATCGGTTACACTTCGACGGGAAAAGCAACCACCGATCCGGATTACAAGGTTGAAGACGATTTGAACGACTTCATTACTTCGTTCTTGCAAGAAGGACGGGAATATTCGACGGAAGGAACATACTCGTTGCCTTTCTCCAAATCGACGGAAGTTCTGTTCTATAACGAAACTTATCTGGTGGAACACGGCTACGTCGACAGCGAAGGGAATGCCGTCGTTCCGACAAAATGGGAAAATGAAAGCGATCCGGACGATCTGACGGCAATCATCAACCTTGCCAGAAAGATCAAAGCGAACGACAGCGCGATTATCGCGCCGTTAGGTTACGATTCCGATGATAACTTGTTCATCACTTTTGCCAAGCAGTTGGGGCTTCCGTATACTTCGATCGGGAGCGACGGAAGAGGTCAATTCGATTTCAACACCGCCGAAGTCAAGGCGATGGTCGAAAAAGTAAAAGGCTGGTACGACGAGGGGTTGATCAAGACCCAAGGAACGATCGAAAGTCAGTCGTATACATCGACTTATTTCAAAAAACAGCAATTGATTTTCTCGATCGGATCAACCGGCGGAACTACCTATAACGAACCGAGCAAGGATTCGGACGGACAATACGAATTCCAGGCCAAAGTCGCCGCGATTCCGCAATGGGGAGAAACTTCTTATTGCATTTCTCAGGGACCTTCGATCGTCTTCTTCCAAAACAAAAAGATTTCGGACGAACAACTTCGCGCGGCTTTCAAATTCTACAAATTCATCACCAACCCTGAAAATTCCGCGGCATACTCGATCTTGACGGGATATGAACCGGTTAAACAATCTTCGTATACGACTTCCGCTTACGTGTCTCACTTGAATCCGGTCGATGTGACAACTCAGGAACCGTTGGAGGATAACGAACTCGAACTGAAAACCCGCGTTGCCAGAATGACGCAAACGCTGAAAGACGATTACTTCGTTTCGCCGGCTTTCGTCGGTTCGGCTACGGCTCGTACTCAGGTCGGCGGTATCATCACGCAGGTTCTTCTCGGACAAAAAGGAATCGATCTGGCTTTCAACGATGCTTTGACACAATGCGCCTTTGCTTTACCGCTTCAATAGGTGATTCGCTATGATTTTACATAAAAAAATCAAATCATTGCTGATGGCGCTGTTGTTGGTGTTCTCTGCGGTTACCGCTTCGACGGCTCTCACCTCTTGCGGAGGGACAGTGAAGAAAATCGATTATACCGGTCAAACGCGGATCATAAGCGAAGAATGGAAGACTTCCAATTTCATTCAAAACGGTGTCGGAGTCGTCGATCTGTACAAATGCGTCGACGGAGATACCGCGCACTTCACGTTAGGCGACCATTTGATTCAGGGGAGATTCAACGGAGTAGATACTCCTGAATCTACCGGAATCTTGGAGAAGTGGGGATTGCAAGCGAGCAATTTTACAAAAGAAAAACTTCTCAATGCCAAAACGATCGTTCTGGAAACCGAACCGAACAATACGGCTTTGGGTCCTGAACAGGACGGGAACGGCCGCTATTTAGTTTGGGTATGGTATTCGGATCGCACACCGGAAGAAGAGGACGGAAGTCAGTTGTATCTTCTCAATCTTCAATTGGTGCAGGAGGGATTTTCCCTCACGAAGGGAGTTTCCGGAAGCGCTTATGCCGACGTGATCTACGACGCCGACGCGCAAGCGCAGAAATTGAAAATCCACCTCTATTCCGACGATGAAGATCCTTTGTTCTATGAAGGCGATGCCATCGTCAACGAACTCGATGTGTATCAGCATCCGGAGGAATATGTCGGCAGAAAAGTTTATCTGACAGGCGTCGTTACCCGGACTTTGGGCGATAACGCGTACATTCAAAAGACGCTTTACGACGAAGAAGACAATGAAATCGGTACTTACGGAATTTATATCTTTACTCAGTATAAGAAGTACGACATTCTCTCCAAAGGTAACGAAATCTCGGCGACGGGAACGATCGCGGAAAGATACGGCGCGTATCAGTTGATTAACGTGTCTTATTCCAATGTCGACACTTTGAAAGGAGAAGATGATATGGTTCTCCTTTCCATCGGGAATGCGGTCAATCCGCTTCTCATCACTGCATCGGAAGCCAATACAAACTCGTATATGGGTGTTTTGGTTACGATTGAGAATCTTACGATTACCGGCGGTTACGGCGGATATGATAACAATTTCGCGGAATGTATGGAATCTCCGGACGCATCGCAGGAATATTGTATATCGAATTCCAGCAATGCGATGACGCTCTACGCCGTGCAGACGGATCCTGATACTCAGGCGAAGGTAGATTTCTGCATTCGGATAGACAGTTCCACTTTTATCAAAAAGAAAAGCGGAGCGACGGTCAAAGACTACAACTATTTTGTAGGACAAACGCTAACACTTACTGGGGTAATGAGCATGTATGAAAGCGAAAAAACGGGGAACAACACCATTCAAATGATGCTTCTTGCGACCAGCGATATTATTTATATCAGCGAATAAAGAAAGGAAAAAGAATGAAAAAATTCAAAATTTTAACTCTAAGCACGGTTGCGCTTCTGGCAATGGGAAGCGTTGTCGGTTGTGGCGGAAAAAAGGATGACAAAGATTCTCCGGAAGAGATTCTTGCCAGCGCCAAAGCGGCATTGGTATTCCCGAATTTGACAACGGGTGTCAAAGCAAGTTTTGATCTTTACGATACGCTCGACGGAGTGTCTATCACTTATTCGATCGCGAACACCTATACCGTTGCACAAGGAACGCTGACGGAAACCGTTACTGCGGCATGTCCTTATATTTCGATCAGCGAAGACAACAAAACGGCGAATATCACACCGGCTTATTTGAAAGATTCGGTTACCATCAATGGAGAATCCGTAACGGTTGACAATACTTGGTATGCCACGACCGTTTTGACCGCGACGCTTACCTACGGCGATCTTACCGATACGAAAAAATTCAACATCAAGATCGTTCCTACTGCCAAAGTGATGACTTACAGTGAATTCATCGCGGCTCAGAACAACAGCGCGATCTGCATTCAGGTTATCATCGACAAGGTCGGTATCGAGAGAAAATACAACTACAATCTCGCTTGGGGTCATGATCAAGCAGGCAATGCGTACTATATGTACAACATTCCGAACACCTATATGACCGACGATTTGGTCGCAGTCGGAAACGAAGTCATTATGACCGGTTCCAAGAGCATCTACTCCGGATTCCACGAATTGCAGAAAGCCGACGGCGTCATGTTAGTGAACAAAGATTCCTCTTATGTTGCACCTGAATTCCAAGACGTCACCGCCGATTTGAATGCCGCTGAGTCGATGGATTCCAAAGATTTGGTCAAATATCAGGCCGCGCCGATAAAGATCCAGAACCTTATCGTCGCTAAAACACCGGAAATTCCGGCAGTTCAGACAAATGAAACTTACGGACAATACTACGATACATTCAGCATTGTCTGTACGTTAGGAGAAGGCGGAAAAGAATTCAGCCTCAGAGTGAGCAGAGCCGCCGACGATCCTGTCGCATTGGTCGATGTGGTCAAGACGCTGCAAGTCGATGATGTCCTCACCGTTAAGGGATGGGGCGAATGGTATAACGAATTGCAACTGACTATGCTCGCTACCGATTCGATCACCAAAACCGGAACGATCTCCAAAACGGACGATGAAAAACTGGCCGGTGCGAAAACCGCAGCGGAAGAAAAACTTCCGGCTACCGCAATCGTAAGCAATTTCAACTTACCGATTACAAGCACTTACAATTCGACGATTGCTTGGACTTCCAGCAATACGGACGTTCTCGCTATCGATAACGAAACAGGTCTCTGCACGATTACTCCAAGTTCGACGGAGGATGTGGTCGTAACCTTAACCGGTACGCTTACCATTCCGGGTATCGAAAATACGATCGAGATTACCAAAGATGTAACGGTATCGCGAGTTGTCACTTCGACTATTCTCAAAGCCAGAATGGCTGCGGATGCAAGTTCGACAGAGGCGATGGAGATTACCGGTGTTGTTACCAACGTTCAGGGAACTTCGTTCTACATCGACGACGGTGAATCCGCGATCATGGTTTACAATTTGACCGGTCATAACTATGTCAAGGGCGATGTGGTTGCTCTCACTTCTACGGTGACGAGCTACAATGGTCTCTATGAAACGACGAGCAAAGGCGTAACCGCTCATGAAAAATTGACGGATTCGGATCTCGTTGCCAGAGAGGCTTTGGTTCTGACTGCCGATAACTTCTCTGCCGATGCCTTGAAGGGCGAAGACAGCAGATTGGTATCCGCTTCCGGCTTAGTGTTGAAATCAGTGACTACGGCGGCAAGTACTGCTTCCAGCGGACTATATGTCTTCTCATTGGGAAGCGTAGATGTCACGATTACTGTGAACAAGTATGCGTACAATGTCACAGAAATTGCTGAGAAATTGGCAACTTTGAATGTCGGAGACACGATTGACGTCGTCAATGCCAACTTGGGTTGGTATAAAGTACCGCAAATCGATATTTGCGAAGTCGATTCCATCGTTATTCCAAACGCATAATCATCTTAGATGAAAAAGGGACAGGCTGAATCAGCCTGTCTTTTTTTGTCGATTTGGAAGTCATTCATTTAATCTATATTATTTTTTTTCTTTTTTTGCTATAATGATTTTGAAAGAAAAAGGTTGATGTTATGGCTAAAAAAAATGTAAAATGGATGGTAATTGCTTTGGCGATCGTCGCAACTTCGCTGACATCTTGCTCGAAAAATAAAAGTTCTGTGACTCATTCGGATCTTTTGATCAGCGAATACTTGGAAGGAACGGGAAGCAATCGGGCGATCGAATTGTACAATAAAGGTGACGAAGAGATTGATCTTTCCGGATATAAGGTCTGCATTTATCTTCGCGGCGATACTAATCCGGGATATACGATTGATCTCGAAGGTTCTTTGTCTTCCGGAGAAGTATTTGTCATCGCCCATCCGGACGCTGAAAAAGACATTTTGGATAAAGCCGATCAAATCAGCGAAAAACTGATGTTCAACGGATCGCAGCAGATCGCTTTGATAAAAGGAAAAAAAGTGATCGATTTAATCGGAATTATGGGAACCACCTATTCCTACGAAAGCGATGTTACTTTGGTCAGAAAGACATCTTTTATGGAAAGCAAGAACGTTTGGGACGAATACGATTGGATCCGCTATTCGGTGGATAACTTCAATTATTTAGGAAATGCCACCAATTCGGTTACCGCGGAAGAGTTAGAAACAGGTCCGAAAATCAATGAGATCTACCTCAGTTATCCTTTTATCAAAGATGCGGAAAAAGAAATCACCGGCGGCGGATTCATCGATGTTGAACTCTATGCAGGAGTTGACGGGGATACGGCCAGATTCTATTATCCTGCTTTAACCGGCATCGAAGACGGAACGAAAGTTCGTTTTCAGAACATCAATACACCGGAAAGTTATACCGCCAACGTTCAACCTTGGGGTATACCTGCGAAGTTTTGGGTAACCGAAAGATTGGAAGAAGCGACGAGAATTCAACTGCAATCGCAGTACAACGGAACATTATATGAAAATTTCGATCGCGTTTTGGCGTGGGTCTGGACGGATGGAGAATTGCTCAATTATAAAATCGTCAAAAAAGGATTATCCGATATTGCTTTCGGAACGACAGACAATTTGGTTTATAAAGATATTACATATACGAATTGGCTCTATGATGCCAGCTTGTACGCTAAAAGAAACGGTTTGGGAATCTGGGGTGAAAAAGATCCGTACTGGGATTATGAAAACAATAAATCAACCTATGACGGATATTTTGAGATCTAATTTTTCTGCGATTTTCATATAAATATCGTTAGCGGCCGAGTAGTTTTCCATTTTGATATGGATAAAATACTGTATGCAGAAATCGTTGAAATCGGAAAAGAAATCCCGATAGGTTTCCGGACAAAAAGATCGGATTCGTTCGGCATGCGCGGAAAGTTTTTTCAGATGTTCGGATATCGCGTTTTCGTCTTCTTGGGAAAGGATGTCATCGAAATTCATCAGCGTTCGATAATAATTTTCTGTTTCCGCGATGATTTTTTCGTCGTTGCATAGACGGCTTAGAGATCGTCGCAACCACAAAAGGTTGCTTTTCTCATAGGATTCGTAAATTGACGGAAGAAAAGCTTTGATTAAAATAGCTTCTTTGCATTGACCGACTAATACGACAAAAGGAAGAAGCGAGCATCGAAGATCTTTTTCTTTTGGCTTTTCTGAGGCAATTTCGACTTTTGTTTCTTCTGGTTGAGTTTTTGTTTTCGGACAATTGTCGATCGCCTTTCGTTCTGTTTCCGTTTCTTCCGATGGCGAATAGGGAATTTTAATCGGAATATTGCTGATCTTCACTTTGTTTTTCAGCAAGGGATTAAAGATATACAGCAGTTGCTTGGTGATGTGAAAACGTTCGCAAATGCTGTCCACTGTGTCGCTTTCATTGGCAATATAAATTTTGATCGAATAGTCTTTCATTTTTTTATCCTCTTCATAAATCTATGTGAGAATCGAAAAAAATATCTTTATTTCTTTGAAAATCGGGTATGCTCATTTATAATACAATGGGAAAAGGAATTCGAAGTATGCAAAAACCGATATTAATCTGCGTTGCGGGAGGTTCTGCAAGCGGGAAAACGACGTTAGTGAATGAAATCGCCGCCGCATTTCACGGAAAGGATATCGTTATTCTCAAACACGACGACTATTATCGCGATCAATCGCATCTCAGTCTGGAAGAAAGAAAGAAAACCAATTACGATCATCCGAGTTCTTTGGAAAACGAGTTGCTGATCCGACATTTGAAGGATTTGCTGAATGGAAAAAGCATTGACAAACCGATTTATGATTTCGTCGCGCAGACACGAAGTCCGGATACGGAAAAAGTTAATCCGGGCAGAGTGGTGATTCTTGACGGTATTTTGGTTTTGGAAGATCCGGATATTCGCGCTTTGGCTGACATCAAGGTGTTCGTCGAATGCGATGAAGACCTTCGCTTAATTCGGAGAATCCGTCGAGATATGATCGAAAGAGGCCGTTCGTTTGACGGAATCATTCATCAGTATCTGAGTACGGTCAAACCGATGTATCATAGTTTTGTCTCTCCGAGCAAGAGATACGCGGATATTATCATTCCAAACGATTTTTCGCATTCGGTGGCTACCGATTTGCTGATTGAAAAAATCAAGTCGATTTTGGATAAATAGTTGATTATTTCCGCCGTTTATTTTATGATAATAGGGCAATGGACCACTAGCTCAGTTGGTAGAGCAGCTGACTCTTAATCAGCGGGCCACAGGTTCGAGTCCTGTGTGGTTCACCATTTAAAAAAATGTATGGATAAATCCATACTTTTTTTAATAGATGATACAGAAATGATACGGGTTTTTAAAGAAAAAGGGGAATTAAATCCCCGAATTTAATAGATCAATTAACTGATCGATTTTGTCAATAATTGCTTTTTGCCTTTCTTTCGTCATATCGATATAAACGTCCATAGTAACGTTATGAAACTTATGTCCGAGATACTTTCCGATGTCTTCAAAGGATATTCCTTCGGAGTAGAGATAACTGGCTATCCCGTGTCGCAGTCCATGCGGAGTAATGTGTTCCAGTTGATGAGTTTCTTCCAAATGATTCAAATACCTTCGGACCGATGTTCCTGATATCGGATTGTCTTTCTTTCGGATATAGAACAAGCGATGAACATCTTTCAAACGATGCGTTTCGACATAATTTTGGAAAAGCGCAATATACTTGTCGGAAAGAAGATACTTTCTTATCGACG
The DNA here is from genome assembly GCA_048359995.1 of Bacilli bacterium. Classification (GTDB taxonomy): domain Bacteria; phylum Bacillota_I; class Bacilli_A; order RFN20; family CAG-449; genus UBA3210. Next base: position 53,470 of record DBGCPK010000010.1, read on the forward strand.
ATGCGCTTTTCGGAACAAGATCGATCGACTGATTCAAACCGCATTTGCAAGTGGTTACTTTATAAATCGATAAAATCTTTTTATTTAGATCGAAGGCTTTGACTTCCAATCCACGAACCTCGGATTCATAATTCTTTCTTTCGATGATTTTTATAGGATTCTACAAGGTCAAAAAAATAAAAATCTTTCTGAATCGCCTTTTTCTTTGAATCCTTCTGATGATTTGACGATCCTTCTATACGAAAGAGAGCCTCGGCTTGAACAGTCTCTTTTCTGGAAGAGAATCCTCTACGAAGGAACTGACGTCCGTTGATCGAGCATTTAAAGAACCACGTTCCGTTTTTGCTTTTATACGCTGGCATAATCATTAGAAATTCCATCTCGAACGATATAGCCAGTCACTGGCCAAATCCCGTTCGTCACTACCGCCGGAACGATCGCTGCATGTGAGATCGGAAACAAATTGCTCGATGATTCTTCTCGGCGTGACCTTCCAGTTTTCATCTGATACAAAATTTGCCGCCAACCATATCGAAAGATATTCTGCATGGTCTTTCAAACATTCATACTCTTCTTCCGTTAATTCAATCTTTATTGTTTTCATTCTTTTTCCTCCTTGGTTTAAAAATTTTTCTTTGATTATTTGATGCAATCGCATATAATAAAAGAGCAAAAGGTTGTCATCAGATAACCAGGCTCCGCCCTAAGGGGCATCACCCGCAAGGGTGATTTTTCTTATTTCTTTATTTTCTTTTCCTCCTTGTTTTTTTTCATTTCGATTGCATATACTCTGATTAGAGATACGTCGAATAAGCACTTGTTCACAAGATTGCGACGCGTCTCTTTTATTATCTTTTAAAATTACGTTTGATCTTTCGCACCATCTTCTTATCGGCAGCGCTTAATCGATAATTCTTTAATCGCTTTCTTTTGAAATTTTTCTTCTTATCATGCGTACTGAAAGGACGCAAATAACTTATTCGCGAATCATTCGGATTTGGATTCACTTCAATTTCTTATTACTCAAACCATAAGTAACCGGAGAATGATTAAACCGATATACTTGTATTCATCCTTTTGTTCGTCGTAAATCAACGCCGGATGCCCATTCTTTTTATGAGTTCGAAAAGTGTGTTTTAATCTTTTTCACTTAACTTACCTCCTTTCGCTTTTTTCGGATTTAGGGATTGACATTTCTTCTCAATTTCTCTAAAATTCTTATCAAGAAGAACCTTGTGACCTTCAAAGCGTCGCGTGGCTAAAAGCAATTGAATTGCCAGCCGATTCTTCTTTTTTTATTTAGAAATTTTTTTTATCGTTTTCCGATAACTTCCATCCTTTTTTAGAACCGAATGTACTTCTGTTTTGTACTTTTGTTTTCTGTCTGAAATACGTCTTTCTTTTATCGCATGGATTGGGATTTTTCTAAGGGAATAAAAATGCCGAACTTCTTTTGAAACCAAGAAAAGAGTATGGAATTACCTCGCGTTAAAAAAGCTTAAATAAAGTTTTCATCGCTTTTCGTATTGCTTTACAAAAGAATTTCGTTTAAATTATAGAATATATCGTATTATGAAGAAAATGAGCCGAAAAGAAATCTTGTTGTACATTCTAAAAACGTCGATCGACAATTTTGTCGTCGCCATTTGTCTTTCATTTGTCAGTTCTCTCATTTCAGGGGTATTCGACAACTATTTTTGGTACTGCACCATTCTGTCGTTTACCCTAAGTTGGTTGCTCTGTCTGCTCGTTCCGGCGCGGAGAATTTCCAACTTTTTAAGCTGCCTCGTGAAGATTCCTCCGGATACGGTGAGAAGTTGTCTTTTCGGCGGATTGTTTACCAATATTTACACCTGCGGCATTTTAACGATGGCTTGTAAAATTTTAATTCATTATCCGGACGGAAAGGCCATCATCGACGACTTTCTCCGCTCGATTCTGATTATGTACATCATTTCTTATTTGATTTATCAATTGTCATTTTATCTGACGAATCGACTTGTGCGTCATTTATCGCCTGTGAATGAGGAAAAAGAATGCGATTAGGAGAAGAATGCAGAGAATGCCTTTTTCAGAGTCAGTCGGCAAGAGTAAAGAAATATCCCGATTCGGAAAAGAAAGATGTTTTTTTGAGAGAAATCCGAAGTTTGACGAAAACATTTCCTTCTAAAAGCGCATCGCCGCTTTTGATGCGGGAAATCGATCGGAAACATCGGGAAATTTTCGGTTATCCGTTGGATTATTCGGAAGAAAAAAATCGGTTCAATCGTTTTTTTCTGGACTGCGAAGCCCAAATCGAACAAGAAGTCCTTCAATCGAAGGATCCTTTGGAAAAAGCGATTCAATTTGCGTGCGTCGGGAATTTGATCGATTTCGCCAAACTGACTTCGATCGATAAAGACAGGGTGAATCATTTTATCGCTATTGCAGACAAGCAGAAAATAGATACAGGCGTTTATCGAAGTTTGAAAAAAGATTTAAAGAGCGCAAAAAGCGCGGTATATCTTCTTGACAACTGCGGAGAGATCGTCTTCGATAAAATCTTGATTCGGACGATAAAGCGGCTTTATCGCGGCATTGTCGTTACGGCGGTCGTTCGAGGAAAAGAAATCATCAATGACGTAACGAGAAAAGACAGCGTTCAGGTAGGTCTCGATAAAGTCGTAGAAGTGGTTGACAACGGAACAGATATTCCCGGCACGTATTTAAATGAAATCAGCGGCGAATGCAAGAAAAAATTGGACGAGGCAGATTTAATCCTTTCAAAAGGATTGGGGAATTTTGAGACCTTATTCGGCTGCGGATTGAACATCTATTATATGTTTTTGTGCAAATGTCGGTATTTCGCGGATAAATTCCATTTGAACCAGTGGGAAAGCGTTTTGACTAACGAGAGGCTTCTTTCGTTTTGACGATCGAACGATTCATCCATCGGTCGCTTTGCCAGCGGGCGATCATCATCACCGCGCGGGCGCACTCGTCCAAAGCTTGAGCGAGGAAAACGCCGAGAAATCCGAGGTGAAGATAAATTCCGAGAAGCCAACTTCCGAAAGAAGAGAAGAGAAACATGCATACGATTGCGCCGATTAACGGGAAGATGACATCTCCTGCGGCTTTCAGGGAATTGATGAAAATCAAGTTGATGCAACGGCCGGTTTCATAAAGAAACATCCAAGGGAGAATCATCACCGCAGCGGAGACGATTTCCTCCGGATCGTAATTTTTCGCGTTTCGAACGATCAGATAGATCAAATCTTTGCCGAATATATTCAAAAGAATGATCAGAGAGAAGAGAATCGGAAAGCAAATCAGATAAGAGGAATAGGTTTTTCTTTTCGCTTCGACGTAATTTTCCTTTCCGACATCATGTCCGACCAAAATGGAATTTGCTTGACCGAAAGCCACCGAAAACTGATAAATGTAAGACATAATCATATTGATATAGGTTCTCGCCAAAATTTCGGGTTCTTTCAAATCGTTGACTACCCGCGTGACGACTAATCCGGAAAGGGTATAACAAATCGATTCCAATGCGGAAGGAAATCCGATAAAGATGATTTTCTTTAAATGAGTCCAAGAAAAACGAAGAGAGTAAACCCGATTTTTGAGAATGATCGGAGTGAAAATCATCGTGAAAACGAAAGTGATTCCTTGGCTGATCAAGGTTGCAACTGCCGCGCCTCGAACTCCCATTTCCGGAAGACCGAATTTTCCGTAAATCAAAAGATAATTGAGTAGAACGTTGATCAAGTTGGAACAGACGCCGATAACGGTGATGAAACCGGGGCGTTGATAAGAACGGAGATTTGCCGAAAGCACATAGGTCATCGCGTATAAAGGCATACCGAAACAAGTGATGGACAGATAAGCCTTTGCATCTGGAATAAAGTGTTTGGGGCAATTGATTAACCGAAGCAAAGGTGTCTGCAAAAGAAGAAGAAAAAGCATTAAAATAAGGCTTAACCCTAGATTGAACAACAGGCCGTTGTTAAACGATTTTTTCGCGTCTTCTTCTCTTCCTGCTCCGAGATACTGCGCGATGACGATGCCGACGCCGATCGAACAGATCGAAAAAAGGACGTTCAGCATCGCTGTAACCTGACCGGCATTGTTGATTGCGATGACTAAAGATTCGTTGTAGTCGGTGATCATCAGCGTATCGATCGTCGATAGGAAATTAAACAGAAGCAATTGAATGAAAATCGGAACTCCGAGCGACAGAATGTTTGCTTTTCTCTTTTTCATAATCGTCCCTTTCATCTTGGACAGGTATAATTATATGAAATTTCACTTTTTTATGAAAGAACTATTTATCGTTTTTCCAATCGTCCTTTATAATAAGAAAAAAGAGGTGGATTATGTTGGAAATCGGAATGAAAAGAACAAAGAGATATATCGTTCTTCCGGAACAAAGTGCGATTGCTGTCGGAAGCGGAGATTTGGAGGTGCTGTCGACTCCTTATCTGTTGGCCTATATGGAAAACGCCGCGAAAGATTTGATTTCTTCGGAATTAAGCGAGGGAAAGACGACGGTCGGCATAGAGGTAAATCTGCATCATCTTGCTCCGAGTAAAATCGGAGATGAATTGACGATCGATTGCGAATTGAAAGAAATCGACGGGAGAATTCTGACGCTGGAATTGACGGCGAAAGACTCGGAAAAAATCGTCGGAAAAGCCTCGCATAAGAGATGCGTCGTCACAATCGAAAGATTTATGGAAAAATTGAAGTGATATGAGGGTTACTTTACTCAAACCTATCGGATATTGCCGCGGGGTTGTCGAAGCTATTTCCACGACATATGCCGTCAAGAAGGAAAATCCCGATTCCGATATTTACGTATTCGGTCATCTGGTTCACAATGACAGCGTTATCGAAGAATTGAAAAAGAGCGGAATCCATTCGGTCGATACGGAAAAGAAAAACCCTTTTTCCGTTTTAGCGCAATTTAAAAGAGGCGACGTCGTGATTTTTTCCGCGCACGGGCACAGTGAAAAATACGAAGATTATCTTAAAGAACGCGGAATCAAGTATTACGATACGACATGTCGGATCGTTCGGGATAACCTTTCAAGGATCAAAGCCAATCTCGATCGCGGAGTTATCTATATCGGCAAAAAAGGACATCCGGAGACGGAGGCGGCGTTAAGCGTTTCGGAACAAATCGTTCTTTACGATATCAAAGAGGGAATCGACTACGCTTCTGTGAAGAAGAAATCCCCCCTGATCGTCAATCAAACGACGCTTTCTGTCGTCGAATTGAGCAGAATTTACGAGGATATCAAAAGGAATGTCCCCGAAGCGGAGTTGTCCGACGAAATTTGCAACGCGACGAGGATCCGACAAGAGACTTTGCGCGATTTTAAGGACGAATTCGATTTGATTCTCATCGTCGGTTCGGAAAGATCTTCGAATACGGATAAACTATTTCAGATCGCCAAGACTTCGCATCCTTCCATTCCTTGCTATAAAGTCAACGGAAAAGAAGATTTAATAGGGATTTCATTGAAAAACCGCCATCATGCGGTAATTGCGGGAGGAACGTCGACGCCATTTCGGAAGATTGAAGAAATAAAAGAATATTTGGAGGATAATGCATGAAAGAAACGTTTAAGATGACAAAATCGCTTACGCATCTGGCCGTGATTATGGACGGAAACGGAAGGTGGGCGAAAAAGCGCGGCTTGCCCAGAACCTTGGGGCATCGTGAGGGTTGCAAAAGGATCGTCGAGATCTTTGATTTGTGCAAAAAGTACGGAATAAAGGTGTTCACTTTGTACGCGTTTTCCACGGAAAACTGGAATCGACCGAAAGAAGAAATCCGTTGCCTTTTCGAGTATCTCGATGAATTCTTTCATAAGAATATCGAAAAATTCATGAAAGAAGGAGTTAGAGTGTCTCATATGGGAGATCCGACACCTTTACCGGAAAAAACGCGGAAAATTCTCGCCGAAGCCGTCGAAAAAACAAAAGATAACGATCGTTATGTGTTCAACATCTGCCTGAATTATGGTTCAAGGCAGGAAATAACGAGAGTTTGTCGGTTAATCGGAGAAGATGTGAAGAATGAGAAAATCGACCCCGATCGAATCGACGAGCGATGCGTGAACCGCTATCTCTATTCTTCTTCTCTTCCCGAAGTCGATTTGATGATCCGAACTTCGGGAGAGGTTCGCCTTTCCAATTTCCTGCTTTGGCAATTGGCATACAGCGAAATGATCTTTACTCCGACTTACTGGCCGGATTTCAAGGAAAAAGAGTTCGTATCGTGTCTGAAAGAGTACTGTTCCAGAGAACGGCGTTTCGGTCAAATCAAAGAATAATCAACTCAGCGTTTTCAAATAAGAAAGGACGTATTCGGGATCGACTTTACAGCGCTTTCGCTGCTGATCAATCGTTCCTTTTTGTATAAAGCGGTTTTTCAATGCGATGAAGTGGATTTGATTTCGATATCCCAAATTCGTCAATGCGGCGTTGACGTGGAAAGGAAACCCTTCTTCGATTCCGTAAGCGTCATAAACGACGATGTGCCGATAAACGAGAAGTTCTTTGAGAAGTTCATAGTCCAACGGAGACTGGAATAGAGCGTTGACGATTGTGATTTCGGGTTGAGCTTCCAGAAGAGAGTTCAGCACCGGCCCGAATCCGATTACGCAAACGCCCGATTCGGGAAAGCGGGCTTCATATTTCCACTTTCCGAAAGAAATCTCCGCTTTTTCTCTCGACTCTTTCGAAAAAGTTTCTACCGAGTAGCGGATAGCCAAAGGGTGAGGATAATCGCGGCTGAAATCGAAAAGCGCTTCGGCTTCGCTTTTGTCTTTGGCCATGCAAACGCTCATATTGGGCATATTGATTAAAAAGGCTTCGTCGAAAATCCCTTGATGCGTTTCTCCGTCGGCTCCGACCAATCCGGCCCGATCGATCAGAAGCGTAACGGGCAGATTCATTCGCGCGACATCGTGATTGACCTGATCGTAACTGCGTTGCAGAAAAGTGGAATAAATCGAAACATAGGCGTGTTTTCCGCATAAAGCGTATCCGGAAGCGAAAGTGACGGCATGTTCTTCGCTGATACCCACATCGAAAACGCGGTCGGGGTATTTTTTTAGCAGGGAATCGATGCCGCTTCCGATCATCGTACTCGGGTTGATCAAAATCACATTCGGATTGACGGCTAATTCTTCGCCCAGTTTACTTGCATATACATCTTTGATGTGAATTCTATCTTTGGATAGGCGATACAGGGATTTTCCCGTATGGATATCGAAAGGTTGAACGCTGTGCCACGAAGAGACATTTTCGCTCTCGGAAAGAGTGTATCCCTTTCCTTTGATCGTCGTGACGTGAAGGACTACCGAAGATTTCTTTTTTTTGGCTTTCCGAAAAGCGTTTTCCATTTCTTTGAAATCGTATCCGTCGATACCTCCGATGTAATGCAATCCGAACATTTCGAAAAGATTTTCTCTGAACAGCGCCTTTTTCAACAAATCTTTCGCTTTCTTCGACAGCGAGAAGAACCATCGCGTGAAGCGGGTCTTATTCATACGCTTTCGGTATTTTTCTTTCATATTCATGTATTTTGAGGAAAGACGTATGTTTTGCAGAATGTTGTGGAATGCGCCGACGGGCTGAGAGATGGACATATTGTTGTCATTGATGACGATGATGATTTTGTGGCGAAAACCTTCGAGATTGTTCAATGCTTCCAACGCCATTCCGTTGGCGAGAGAGGAATCTCCGATGAAAGCGATAATTTGATAGTTTTCCTCATTTTGATCTCGGGCGATCGCCATGCCCATCGCCGTGGAAATGGATGTGGAAGAATGTCCCGCCTCAAAAGGATCGTAAACAGACTCGTTTCGCTTTTGAAATCCGTCGACGCCTTCTTCTTTCCGGAGATGATCCAAACTTCGTCCGGTAAGCACTTTGTGCGTATAACATTGATGACCGACATCGAAAAGGAGTTTATCTTCCGGAAAGTGAAATGCCCGATGAAGAGCCACCGTCAGTTCGACGACGCCGAGATTCGAGGCAAGGTGTCCCCCGTTATGACTGCAAGTGTCGATGATATACGCGCGGATTTCATCGCTTAAACTTTGCAATTCGGAAGGCTTCATTCCTTTCAAATCGCATTGCGAAATTTTTTTGAAAAGCGCTTGATAATCTTCCATCGAATCTAAACTCCTTGTGTGCTTTATGAATTATATCATTTCCGAACGACAATTTAAAGATGAAAAAATATCTGACGGAAAACGATAAAATACGATGCGAAACATGAGGAGAATCAAAAGAATGTTCGGAAGAAAATAAGAAACAAGTATGGACAGATTCCGTTGAAATGAAAAGGAGTCCCGTTGAAAACCAATTCCGAAAGCTCTGTCTCTTGCGAGATTTCGTGGTATTTTATTGGTTTATAAGCGAGTTTATGATAAAATATTTCGCGTCAATGCGAAATAGAAACGAGGCGGATTTATGATAGAATACATCGGAGTCGACGACCATATTACGGATTTATTCGAAGGTCAGTACCGCATACCGGAGGGCATGAGTTACAATTCCTATCTTATCATCGGAGAATCGCTCGCCGTAATGGATACGGTCGACGAACATTTTGTCGATGAATGGCTACTTCATTTGAAGAGTGCCTTGAAAGGAGGAAAACCGGATTATCTCGTCCTTCTTCATATGGAACCCGATCACTCTTCCGGCATAGCGAAACTTTTGGAACTTTATCCGGATATTATCGTCGTGGGAAATCAAAAAACGTTTGCGATTTTGAAGCAGTTTTTCCCCGATCTGCAAATCAAGCGCACGAAGATCGTCAAAGAAAACGATCGGTTGAATCTCGGAGGTTATGAACTGAAATTCATCTTTGCGCCGATGGTGCATTGGCCGGAAGTAATGATGGCGTACGAAACCTCAACGCATTCGCTGTTTTCCGCGGACGCTTTCGGCAAATTCGGCGCTTTGAACAGCGGAGGCAATTGGAAAGAAGAAGCGAGAAGGTATTACATCGGGATCGTCGGGAAATACGGCGCGCAGGTGCAATCTCTTTTTAAGAAAATTGCCGGAATGGAATTGGAAAATATCTATCCTCTTCATGGGCCGGTTTTAAGATCGCCTTTGGACGAGTATCTCGCCCTTTACGACCGATGGTCGTCCTATCTTCCGGAAAGCCGGGGAGTTTTAATCGCTTACGCTTCGATCTACGGTCACACGAAAAGAGCCGTCGAATATCTCTGCCAAGCGCTTGAAGGCAAGAAGTACGAAGCGTTCGATCTTGCCCGATGCGATAAAGCGCAGGCGATCGCGAAAGCGTTTCAGTATCCGGAGATGATTCTGGCTACGCCGACATACAACGGCGAGGTTTTTCCGCCCGTAAAAGAATTTCTATCCGGCTTGAAAGAAAGAAATTATCAGAATCGGAGAGTCGGCATCATCGAAAACGGATCGTGGGCGCCGAACGCCAAGAAATATATTCTCGATTTTTTCGCCGGCTCGAAAGGAATCGAATTCATGCAAAACGCGGTTACCATCCGCTCTTCTCTCAGCCGCGACGACGAGAAGAATCTGGACGCTTTGGCAGAAGAAATCAAAGCGTAATTCGTCTATAAAAGCAAAGAAGTTTTTTCACCTGCTTTTATTTATTAAAATACAGGGATTGTGTTACAATAATCTATTGGGAGATTTTGGAAGTATGGGAAAAGAAATCGTTGTTAAAGGCGCAAGAGAAAACAATCTCAAAAATGTTACTATCCGCATTCCGAAGGAGAAACTTGTGGTTTTCACAGGGGTTTCCGGAAGCGGAAAGTCTACTTTGGCTTTCGATACGATCTACAATGAAGGTCAACGTCGTTATGTGGAAAGTTTATCCAGTTATGCCCGACAATTTTTAGGCGGGGTAGAAAAGCCGGACGTCGATTCGATCGAAGGGCTGTCTCCGGCTATCGCCATCGATCAGAAGACGACTTCGCACAATCCGCGGTCGACAGTCGGAACGGTGACTGAAATCTACGACTATCTTCGCCTTCTTTACGCTCGGATCGGCGTCGCGTATTGCCCGACTCACCATAAACCGATAGTGAAATTCACGCCGAAACAAATGGTCGATATCGTCAGAAAACGGCCTGTCGGAAGCAAGATTATGATTCTCGCGCCGATCGTTTACAATGAAAAAGGCACGCAGAAAGACGTTTTGGAAAAAATCAGGAATTTAGGTTACGAAAGAATACGACTGGAACGGAAAAACATTCTCCGGTTAAGCGAAGTACCGCCTTTGGAAAAGAACGCCAAGCATTTTATCGACGTAGTCATCGATCGTTTGGTTTTAAAAGAAGACAGCGATTCCCGACTTTACGAGAGTATCGAAAGCGCTTTGGACGTCGCGGACGGATATGTCATCATCTATGCCGACGGTGAAGAAACGCTTTTCAGCCAACATCAAGCCTGTCCGGAATGCGGTTTTTCGGTTCCTCCTTTGGAACCGAGATTGTTTTCGTTCAACGCGCCTTTAGGGTGCTGTCCGGAATGTCATGGATTGGGAATCAAAAGAGAATCAACCGAAAATCTGTTGATACCGAATCCGAATCTTTCCATCAGACAGGGCGCGGTTGCGTATTATAAGAATACGCTGGAAACGACGAATATCGAATGGCAGGAATTTGATTATCTTTTAAAATATTACGGGATTTCCAAAGATATCCCCTATCGTAAACTGACCGACGAACAGAAAAAAATCATCCTTTTCGGTTCACCGAAACCTTTGCGTTTTCAGTTGACTTCCGTCTCCGGAAACGTGATGAATCGGACCGGAATCGAAGGAATCAAGACAAAAGTGGATCGCCTCTACGTTTCGACAAACAGCGAATTTATGCGCGAATACTACGGTTCGTTTATGTCGGATTCCGTTTGTACGGCCTGTCAAGGAGCGAGATTGAATCCGAGTACTTTATCGGTGAGAATCGGCGGGCTTAATATTTACGAGATGACGACTTTGTCCTTGAAGGATCTGATGAATTTTTTGACGAATCTGCAATTGACTCCGCAGGAACGGGAAATCGCGTCGCTGATTTTAAGGGAAATCACGAATCGGGTTTCGTTCTTGATCGACGTCGGATTGGAATACTTGAATCTGGCGCGAATGGCGATGACGCTTTCCGGAGGCGAAAGTCAAAGAATCCGTTTAGCCACGCAGATCGGATCCAAGTTAACCGGAGTTCTTTACGTTTTAGACGAGCCGTCCATCGGTTTACATCAAAGAGATAACGATCGGTTGATCGCCACGTTGAAAGAAATGGTTGAATTGGGAAATACCCTGATCGTCGTCGAACACGACGAAGATACGATGTTGGCCAGCGATTATCTGGTGGATATCGGTCCGGGTGCAGGAGAACACGGAGGAAAAATCGTCAGCGCGGGAACTCCGGAACAGGTTATGAAAGATCCGAATTCGCTGACCGGGCAATATTTAAGTGGGAAAAAATTTATTCCGATTCCGACCTATCGTGCGAAGGGAAACGGCAAATTTCTGACGATCCGAAAGGCAGAATGCAATAATTTGAAAAAGATCGACGTCAAAATTCCATTGGGAATCTTTGTTTGCGTAACCGGCGTTTCCGGCAGCGGAAAATCGAGCCTGATCACCGAAATTCTATATAAAAGCGTTCGGAATCACCTTTACGACACGAAAGAAGTTCCGGGTAAATGCGAAGCGGTTTTGGGAATGAATCATATCGATAAGGTGATCAACGTATCGCAAGAACCGATCGGCAGAACGCCGCGAAGCAATCCTGCGACCTACATCGAAGTTTTCGACGATATCCGCGATCTTTTCGCCAATACGATCGAGTCAAAGGCCAGAGGATACACCAAGAGCAGATTCTCTTTCAATGTCAAAGGCGGCTGCTGTGAAAAATGCGGAGGAGACGGCGTCAAAAGAATCTCGATGAATTTCCTTCCGGACGTATTTGTCACCTGCGACGAGTGCGGAGGAAGAAGATACAACGAGGAAACGCTTCAAGTTACCTATAAAGGAAAGAATATTTTCGACGTTTTGGAAATGACTTGCGAAGAGGCGGAAAGGTTCTTCGAAAACGTACCTTCGATTCACCGTAAAGTGAAAACGTTGGTAGATGTCGGATTAGGATATATCAAACTGGGGCAAAGTTCCACGACGCTATCCGGCGGAGAGAGCCAACGCGTTAAATTGGCATATGAATTGCAAAGGCGTTCGACGGGAAATACGCTGTATATTCTCGACGAACCGACGACGGGACTTCATATCGACGATATCCGCGCGCTGTTGAATGTCCTCAATACGATTGTTTCCAACGGGAATTCCGTAATCGTCATCGAGCATAATCTCGATATCATCAAATGCGCGGATTATATCATCGATCTCGGACCGGAAGGAGGCGACCAAGGCGGGAATATCGTCGCGCAGGGAACGCCGGAAGAAGTGATGCGGTGTGAGGAATCCTATACGGGAAAATATTTAAAAAGAATCATCGAAAGGGATCGCGCAAGGGCGGCAAAATGAAAAACGCGGTTTATGTACAGTCGGGCGGTCCCACTTCGGTCATTAACGCTTCTTTTTACGGCGTCATTCGTGCTTGTCAGCAAAACGGGGAAATCGAAACCCTCTTCGGTGCGAAATACGGAATTCAAGGGCTGATCGAAGATCGCTTGATACCGATTCAAAACGATCGAGATTATTCGCCGTTGAAAAAAATCCCGGGCGCGATTTTAGGAAGCGCCCGCGTCAAACTCGGCGATTTTTCCGATCCTCTTTATCAAAAAATTCTTTCATCGATGAAAAAACACGATATCCGCATGATTTTCATCAACGGCGGAAACGATTCGATGGATACGGCGGACAAACTCGACAATTACTTTCGGCACGTCGGATACGATTGTGCGGTGGTAGGAATCGCCAAAACCATCGACAACGATTTGGAAGAATGCGACTTTACGCCGGGGTTTCCCAGCGCAGTTCGCTACATCGTCAAGACCCTGACGGAAATTTATCTGGATATTCGATCCTATCGAAAGGGCAGAGTTACGATCGTCGAGATGATGGGCAGAGACGCCGGCTGGCTTTGCGCCTCTTCCGCGTTGGCTAACGACTATGGTTTCGGTCCGGATTTGATCTACGTTCCCGAAATCCCGTTCGATAAATACGCTTTTCTCAAAGAAGTAAAGCAGGTTTACGAGGACAAACAGCGTGTTTTGATCTGCGTTTCGGAAGCGCTGAAAGACTCGCACGGGCAATACGTTTTCTGCGATGACAATCATCTGGATTCTTTCGGTCACAAACAACTCGGCTCTGTGAGCAAAAATCTTTGCGATCTGATTCATCGTCACTTGCATTATTCCACGCGCCATATCGAACTCAATTTGATGCAGCGTTCGTCGGCGCATCTTCAGAGCCAATTGGACGTCCGTTGGGCGGAAGAATGCGGCTTTGAAGCGGTGAACTATGCGAAGGAAGGGAAGCGAGGTATAGTTTGCCTTCAAAGGGAGAAGGGAAAAATTCGATGCGTGCTGAAAGATTTCGGACTTGTCGCCAATAAAGTACGAACGATGCCTCCCGAATTTCTTCGATCGGATCATCGCGATCTCAGCCTCAAGGGAAAAGAGTACTTTTCGATTTTTAAAGATGATTCTTTGAGAATTGATATTCCCGAGGAATTCCAATAGAATAGAGAGGGTGATTAAATGAAAAAAGTAGCGAAATTTGAAAAAGTCTCTTTCGAGGTGTTTTCCGAATCTCTCGATGATTCGGAACTGAGCGAAAGATCCACACTGGCGCTTTACGATTCGATTTCTTTGCCGAAAAGGGCAACGAAATTTTCCGCCGGATACGATTTTTTCTCTTATTCGGACATTACGCTGAATCCGGGAGAAACGATAAAGATTCCCACCGGAATTCGTTGCAGAATTGAAGAAGATTACGTGCTTATTTTAGTTCCGAGATCGAGTTTAGGGTTCAAATATCGTTTGCAGTTGGACAATACGGTGGGAATCATCGACAGCGATTATTATTCGGCGAAAAACGAGGGACATATCTTCATAAAAATGACGAATGAAAGCAAATCGGGAAAAGTGTTGAAAATTAAAAAGGGAGAGGCTTTTGCGCAAGGAATCTTTCTGCAATACGGAATCACTGACGACGACGACGTTGACGCGGAAAGAATAGGAGGTTTTGGGTCGACCAATCGGTAATATGAAAAGAATAAAATGGATCGAAGCGATAATCGTCGTTTCGGCGGTGGCCCTTTTAGCGGGGTTCTGCATTCCAACGATTTTGACAAATGTCGGTAAAGCGCGGGTTACCGCTTCTTATCTTGCCGCGAAAGCGTATTACGAAGAATATTTATCTTTCAATAATATTGACAATTTAGAGGAAGGTGAGGTAATATATTATAATGATGGTCATCTGTTTTGGGTGATCGATGATCAAGGAAATATCATAGAGGATACCCAAAAAAACGAAAAAACTCCTCTGGAAAGATAACCTCCACATGGGGATATGGCGAAATTGGCAGACGCGTTAGAATCAGGATCTAATGTTGAAAGACGTGACGGTTCGAGTCCGTTTATCCCCACCATCTAAGTGCAACAGATTGATACAATTAAAGTATCAATCTTTTTTTATTTTAGGAAATGAATTCGTAAAATAAGCGTCAAAGATCTCCTAGTACGAACCAAGGAACTAAGAAAGATCAAATTGTTTGGAAATATTCCAAGGCAAAAGAGAATCCAAGGCTTCATCCGACATATTGGGTTTCATCAAATCTAAGACCTTAGCTATATACTTTTCAGAATCCAGTAAATTCTCTTTGGCTGTTTATTGAAGAGAAAAGATAATCGCAGAAGAAAAAGCACCGTCCGTAGTTGCATTGAATATGAAGTTCTTTCTTGCAATAACAAAAGGCTTTATCGCTCTTTCAGAAATATTATTGGTCATTTCGATATGCCCGTCTTCCGGATATGTCGTAAATTCTTTTCAATGATATCCAGGGGATAGACGGAGATGGAAACCCATATGCGATCTTCACGCCATTGACCCTATATGAGACAAAAGAGACCATGAATAGCCTATGCGAGGCGTACAACAATGCGATAGACGAGGGAAAGGACGACCCTACGCCGTTCATCAAGTACCTGTTGTCCATCGTCGATATGGCCTGCAGGGATTTCGAGGGGAGGCTCGACATTATCAAGGCCAAGGTCTCATCGTCGGACATGGTGAGAATGGCATTCGAGAAGAAGGTCGGCAAGGTCACAAAGTCCGACATCGCGGAACTCTGCCCAGGGATCTCGATCAGCGCGGTGGAGAAAGGCATCGCCCAATTGGTAAAAAGCGGTGAAGTGCTCAAAATGGGGAACGGGAAGAAAACGTTCTATATCAAAAAATAATCCCGTAAAGATAGGTTCTGTAGAATCTAATGGGGGTATTATGGGGCAGGAAAAATAAGATTACGTAGAATCTAATGAGGTCAAAGACAGATAATATAAAAATTGAAAATTTATGATATAATCTAAACGAAAGGTAGATAGTAATTTGACGGAGTGACAGATGAAAAAATTGATCATTAGTTTTTCAGCTAGAAAAAAAGGTAATAGTGACGAAATTGCCGAATATCTGGCTTCAGAAGAAGACAAAATCATCTATTTTAAAGATATGAATGTACATAACTGTAAAAATTGCGATTATGAATGTTTTTCTGATTATTGCAAATATCAGAATGATGACATATGTAATTTATATGAAGAGATGAATAATTATCAAAAAATAGTTTTAATAGTACCTATGTATTGCGGCAATCCGCCCTCTTTGTATTTTACTTTTAATGAAAGATGTCAAGATTACTTCGTGCATAATGAAGATAAATATGAAAACATAATAAAAAGATTATTTATAATAGGTATCTATGGCGATGATAAACAATCTCCGGATTTCATTTCTTGTTTAGAAAAGTGGTTTAATGGTTCAAAATATTCTAATCATGTGTTGGGTATTGAAAGACATCGCTATCATCTGAAAGAAAAAGATTCAATTTTAAATTCGGATATTAAAGCATTGATCAGCGAATTTATAAATCCTAAGAACGCTAAAATTGAAAAAAGTGCGATGGCGGTTGTAATATGTAAGGATAAAATTTTGACAACAAATGAAATAATTTATGGAAACGAAAGAATATCATTGCCAAAGGGACATATAGAGAAAAACGAGACATCAATAGAAGCCGCTATTAGGGAATGCTATGAAGAAACAAATATAGTAATTAGTAAAACGAATTTAATTAAAGAATTAAACTCGTATACGTATGAATTTTTGACACCTTCAAACAAATTGATTAGGAAGACATTATTGCCATATTTATTTGTAGTGAATGATTTTGGTGATCCGTTGCCTAAAGAAGAAAGAATTAAATCAGTACATTGGATGAACGTGGAGAAATTTTTATCGCTGTGCCCTTATGACAACGTTAAGAGTATTGTTAATGATATTTTAAATCCCGATGTAAAAATCAACGTAAAAAACGATTAAAGTTTTATGCAATAGTAGTATGATGGAATGAAATCAATAAATCTTTTGAGTTGGTTGTTAAATGTATAGTTCAGTGAAATAAAATTTGGAAAGAATAAGTTTTTAGAGGTAACTGATGAAAATTGCAATTTATTGTAACATAACAAAGATGCTCTTGAAATTGAACCCTATGCAATCATACGCTTTTGTATTTAAATATACGCGTTCGTACACTTCAATTTGAGTACTTATGCAATTCAAGCACACATCCTTAGACTTCAAAAGTTTAACAGATTGGTTAATCACCCATTTTATAGCTTTTTTTAGTCGATTTTAGTTTTTTCGTTGCTTAGAAATATTTCAGTTTGAACTTCAAAATACAAGAAAAATATTAAGTGTATTCAAAAATGAGCTAATTTAAGTTTTAACAATCAAAGAGAGTATCACCCTTTCGTTAAAGGAAAACTTTTTTATGACAAGGAATCAAAAGAAAGAAGCAGAAAAATTTTATGAGGAAGAAGAAATATCCTATGAAGGTTTTTGACGGATACTATTGTCAATTAGATTTCTGTTTTCGATTTTACTTTGTCACTTAAAAACTGATAAAAATTTTTTCAAAAAGACTTGACTAAATAAATACGGGGGGGGGGGTATTATATGCTCATAAATAAACTATTTGAAGGAGGTAATTATGAAAAGAACAAGTAGTTTTGTCCCGTTGATTTTGGGGATAATTGGTGGCGTTTTTGCAATTATTGGTGGATCATGTGCCGCATTCTTATCTGATTTTGCAAATGCCGTAGGGGAAAGCAGCTACTTGATTTGGGGATATCTTTCCTTGGCCTCAGGAATTCTTGGTCTTATAGGAGGGTGCATTTCAAGAAAAACAGGATTAGGATCGATAATTATGATTTTATCGGCAGTTATATCGATTATTTGCTTAGTTTTCCTAGGAGCGATATGGACAATTATTGTTGGAATTGTATTATTTGCTATTGGCGGTGTTACAGGCATTATTAAGCGTGAAGAATAAGGCACTGTTTGGCTGAGTTGGTATGAGCAACTCAGTTTTAAATTGGAATTTAAAATGCTAAAAACAATAAATATTTTTGGACAAACAATAAGCAGTTACGCTTTATTTATTTGTTTGGGATTTCTTGCCGCAATATTTATTTTATTGTTCGAAATCAAAAAATATAAATTAAACCTATTTCATTGGGATAATTTTTTTTGTTTATTGCCAGTGTTGATTATTGGTGGTTTTCTTGGAGCTGCGCTATTCGATAAAATTGCCCACTTCAATGAAAGAAAATTATTTGAATTTGCAGGATTATCTTTTGCAGGAGGATTAATAACAGCTCTTTTTCTTTATCTGTTTTTTTATCCAATCATTGTTTCAAAAAGTAAAAAAGAAATGCTGGAAGATATAAATTTTTTGGTATGTCCTTTTCTTATTGCTCATTTCTTTGGAAGAATTGGATGTTTTATGGCTGGGTGTTGCTATGGTAAACCGACCGATTCTATTATTGGTGTTACATTTCCAGAAGGATCATTGCAGAATATACAATATGGTTATGTTACTAAAGTATTTCCTACGCAATTGTTTGAAGCAGCATTTCTTTTCTTCTTGTTTTTGATATTCATTTTTTTAAAAAAAGTAAGGAATCATAAGATTGATTTATATTTAATTTTATATGGCATCTTTCGTTTCTTTATTGAATTTATACGTGGTGATAATCGTGGTGCATACTTTTTGCTTTTATCCCCTTCACAATGGATGTCTATTTTATTTGTCATTTTGGGGACTTTGTTATTGCTATGGAAAATAAAAAATGATGGCGATAAAATTCACCAAATTTACAGTGAGAAAAAAACAATTGTTGAATAATATTGAGCATTATAAATATCATAGTTGTAGAATGATTAAATTCATCTCATTAATCATAGCAATAATGTTCCACGTTTTTGTGGTCATTTGTACCCAGTGCAAAGCACACGTCTTCCTATGATTACGATAGAAATAATGTATGGAAAAATTTACAATGCACATTGCCTTATGTCGTTGTGGTGCAATAACAACTCAAGATATTGCTATTTCTTAGTGGAACTTTTACTTGTGGAAATTCCGATTTTCTTTTTATGTCGAGGCGGGAAAATCAAATATAACTTTACTAAAAGCGGATAGAATCTTAGAAGAACGAAGTATGAACGCTTTATAGATCAGATGCTTTCCGAAAACATACACCCCAAGTCTTCGATACCGCATCGTTGAGATTACGAAATACCTAAAAAAGAATTGAGATTTTCAGCATGACCCTATGTAAAAAGAAATAATGCCCAATTCAAAAAGGCAGACATACTTTCAATTTGGAAAAGAATCTTATAGCCGATGCCGTTGCTTTCGTGCAAAGAAAGGCTTTTCTATGCGGAAATCGGCTATGCAAAGAAACTCGTCGAAAAATCGATGAGAGGAGAGAAAAATGCAAAAATTGTTTCAAATATAAAGAGGAACAAAAACATTTTGTGTATAATATCTATGCTCAAACAGAGGTGCAGTAAATGAAGAAATTTCTGAAGTTGTTAATGAGCCGGATCGTGCTTGTGTTTCTTGCCATTTTATTGCAAGTTTTGTTTTTGCTTGGAATCTACCTGATTCCGTATTATTTATTCAGTCAAAAATTCTATTATTTTTCCAGTGCGGTGAACTTGATTGTCAGCATTATGGCGGTGATCGTCGCGATATTCATCATCAACAAAGAGCAACCGGAATCGTTTAAACTTCCTTGGGTGGTAATCTTACTGCTCGCACCGATCGTCGGACTTTTCATTTTTATGCTTTTCGGCAGAAAGCCTTTATCGAAAAAGCAGATTCGGCGTCGAGAAAAAATACGAGAAGAGGTGCGAGGAAAAGTTTCGGAAGATGAAAACGTCGTTGAGAAAGTCAGACTGGCGAATTTGGACGCTTACGGGCAAAGCCGTTACATTAAAACGAGTTCAATGATGCCTTTATACGACAATACCGATACGAAATATCATTCTTCCGGCGAAGAATTTTACGAAGAGTTGATGATCAGGGTAGGTATGGCCGAGAAATATATCTTTTTGGAATATTTTATCGTTGCCGAAGGAAAAATGTTGGACGGTCTGCTCGATCTGCTCTATCAGAAGATCGACGAAGGGATTAAAGCCTACTTGATCATCGACGATTTGGGATCAATGGGAAAGATATCTTCGGTAAAACTTCACGAAATCCGGAGTAAAGGGGTCCACTTGGCAATGTTCAATCCGATGATTCCGGTCGTTTCCGCCATACACAATAACCGCGATCATCGAAAAATTATGGTCGTCGACGGAAAATATGGTATGGTCGGCGGAGTGAATATCGGAGATGAATACATCAATCTCGAACACCCTTACGGGCACTGGAAGGACACTGCGGTGAGTATCAAAGGCCAAGGAGTCTGCTCTTTGATTGCGATGTTTATCGAAAACTACAATGTATCCTGCCATAAAGGCGAAGAACTCTCTTTTGAAGACTTCTTAGCCGACTGCGATGTGGAAAGTCGGGGATTTGTTCAACCATTCTGCGATGGCCCTGAACCATTGGATCATTATCACGTGGGCGAAGATGTGTATTCCAATCTGATTTGTACTGCGAAAAAGAGCATTTGGATCACTACTCCGTATTTAATCGTCTCCTACGATTTCCTTCAAAAACTCTGCATTGCCAGCGAAAGAAACGTCGATGTCCGAATCATCACTCCTTACATCGCCGATAAAAAAATCGTCAACATTTTGACTAAGGGAAATTACGAAATGCTGATTAAGCACGGAGTGAAAATCTATGAGTACAAACCCGGATTTATTCACGCTAAAAATTTCATCGTCGACGGGGAATACGCGGTATGCGGGACGATCAACGTCGATTTTCGATCTTTCGTTCATCATTACGAATGCGGTATTTGGATGTATCGCACATCCGCGGTCGATGAAATGAAAGCGGATTTTGAAAATCTGATCGAAAACGACGCGATTCAAATCGATGAAAAAGATGCGAAACTGAATCTGTTCAAAAAAATCGTCAAAGAGATCATCAGCATTTTCGCACCATTATTTTAATGAGGAGGATTATGAACGAAAACAACGTATTTGCTTATCTGAAATGGCGGGGAGATCTTCCTTTTTCCTCTTCCGAATTCAATATGATCGACGGATTGATTCTCAATATGGTCTCTTTTCTCGATTTTACCGGAGAAGTGGATGACTTTCCTTGTCAAGCGAATCAGAAACTGTGCAAGGTCGTCGATCACTTTTTATCGGTACACGACGAAAAAGATCTCAATCTCGGGTTGATCATTCCGAAAGAAATTTCTCCTTTGGCGAAAGAAGTTTGCCGTTCGAAGCGATTCGGCAAGGTCAAAGTATGCAATTTCGTCAATATTGTCGATACCTCGCTTTCGGAACAATTTTCGGCGGTTTGCTATCTTTTGGACAGCAATCACCTGTTTGTATCTTTTCGAGGTACTGACGATACGCTGGTCGGTTGGGCGGAGGATGTGAATCTTCTCGCTCATTTTCCTGTTCCCGCGCAGGCGGACGCAAAAAAATATCTGGACAAAATCGCCGAACTCTATCCGGATTATGCGATATATCTCGGAGGTCATTCCAAAGGAGGGAATCTGTCGGTGTATGCTTCCGTTTACGCGCAGAGCGAAGTCAAGAAACGGATTAAGGCAATCTATTCGTTTGACGGCCCCGGATTTGACAGAAACAAGATCGACGCGGAGTTGTTTGAAGAAGTCAGGGCCAAAATCCTTCACATTATGCCTAACAACGCGATCGTCGGACGGCTCTTCGATCTCGACATCGATCCGTATATCGTAAAGAGCGATTCCAAAGGACTGAATCAGCATAATCCGTTTTCGTGGTTGATCGAAAGGGACGCTTTTTCAAGCGTCGCGCATTTTACTCATAACTCCGACACGATCAAGAAAGAGATCGACAAAATGATCGTAGGCATGAGTTCGGAGGATAAGGCGGATTTCGCGGAAGATATGAACAGATATTTGGATTCTTTGAAACAAAATAACTTGATCGAATTTCTCAATTTGAAAAATTTGATATCCCTGATCGGAAATAAATACAAGATGAAAAATAAAAATATCCGCTATTTGTTGAAACTTCTTCTGATTTTCCGACGGAATAAAGCGATATATATCAAAATTCAAAAATAATGCTTGCAATGTTCTGATAATCATGGTTTAATATTGTCACAAATATGTGTATATGCGCATATTTTAAAATCGGAGGTGCGGTTATGAAAAAATACGATCAGGATGAATTGCTTCTGAGAGTCGCGGAATTTTTTAAAGCCCTTTCGGATTATTCGCGGATGAAAATCATCTACGCTTTGCTGAAAGGAGAATTGTGTGTCAATGACATTACAAAAGAAGTCAATATGACGCAAACAGCGGTGTCTTATCAGCTGAAACTATTAAGACAGATGCATTTAGTTAAATATCGCCGAGTCGGGCAGAACGTTTACTATTCAATTGACGATCATCACGTTTTCGACATCATCAAAATGTCGATCGAACATTTGGAGGAGGAATAAAATGCTGATTAAGAGAATAAAGGCCGAGCATCTCGACTGCGCGGATTGCGTATCGACGCTTCGCCGTGAAATTTTGAAAGAAAAGAATATCGAAAGCGTCGAGATTTCTTCCGAGACAGATGAAATCGTACTGACTGCTCGGGGAAACTTTGACGAAGATCGAATTCGTTCTCTGATCGAATCGATGAAAAAGAATCATCGTTTTCATCTGGAAAACTCGGTTGAAACCATATTTGAATTCGAGGATATCGATTGCCCGAATTGCGCGGCGAAAGTGGAGCAAAATTTGAATAAAAAGGAAGGCATTTTACATGCGGACGTGGATTTTCTGAGCAAAGAAATCATCGTTCGTCATCGAAAAGAAGAAAATTCCGTTTTCGATTTAGTGTCCGACGCGGTTAAGGAAGTCGAACCGGATGCGGTCGTTTTTCATCGTGGAGAAGATCATCGGAAAGAGAATCATCATCCGCATGAAGAACATCATCATGAACATCATCATGAGCATCAACATGAACATCATCATGAGCATTGCCACGATGGGCACGATCATCATGATCATCACGGTCACGATCATTGCGAATGCGATGACGAGCAATGCACATGTCAGGAAAATCACGTACATTCAAAATCGTCTTCATCAAAAAAGAGCGTCTTGCCTTATATCGCAATGTCTTTGGGAATCGCGTTAAGCGTCGCCGCCAGCGTATTTCAATTTATGGATCGGTACTTTTATCTTCGTTTGCCGTTCTTTATCGTTGCCTATCTCCTGTTGGCTTACGATCTGTTAAAAAGCGCCTTTAATGGGTTAAGGCACAAAGACTTTTTCAACGAGAATACCTTGATGGTTATCGCCAGCGTCGGCGCGCTTTGCATCGACGAGGGATTCGAAGCGATTATGGTCGTGTTATTGAATCGGATCGGCGAGTATTTTCAAGATCGTGCGACAGAGAATTCCAAAAAAGCCATCGAGGCGATGATGGAACTGGATTGCGAAACGGTTACCTTGAAAGACGGAACTATAATTCCTGTGGAAGAAGTCGTACCGGGGCAAAACATCGTCGTTCGAGTCGGAGAAAAGATACCTTTGGACGGAGTATTGCTTTCGGAAGAGGCGACCTTGGATTTAAAGAGTCTTACCGGAGAATCCTTGCCGATTCACTTGGACAAAGATCAAGAATTGCTTTCCGGTGCGATCAATTTAGAAAGAGTCGTCGAGATGAAAGTCACCAAACCATATGAAGAATCAACATTGAGTAAAGTCAAGCAATTGATTCAGAAGGCGAATCAGAAAAAATCCAAGTCGCAGGAATTCATCACCAAATTTTGCAAGTACTATACTCCGATCGTCATGCTCTTGGCCGTCGTTGTCGGTCTTGTTCAGGGTTTTGTTCTGAAAAGCGGAGTGATTTCCAGCCTGAACAGCGTGTTTTCGATTATGGTTATCGCCTGCCCTTGCGCTTTGGTAATCTCCATTCCGCTTTGCTATTTCTCGGGAATCGGTCGTTCTTCCAAAGACGGCATATTGGTGAAAGGCGGCAATTATCTGGAAAGCTTAGTTGACGCGGATACGTTCGTTTTCGATAAGACCGGAACGCTGACGGAGGGGAACTTCGTCGTCAGCAAGATCTATTCGGTCGACGGAGACGACGATGCGCTTTTGAAAAAAGCGGCGCGATGCGAGATCTATTCCAATCACCCGATCGGATTATCGATTAAAGAAAAGGCGGGAAAGGTCGAGATCGAAGAAAATGCGAAAATCGAGGAGATTTCCGGAGAAGGGATTCGGTTTGAAGAAGATGAAACTGTCGTATTGGCGGGAAATTTGAAACTGATGAAACATTTTGAAGTGGAGTGTCCGGAAGTCGATGAAATCGGATCGATCGTCTATCTCGCGGAAAATGGGATTTATTCGGGATATATCGTCGTCAGCGATCAGGTGAAAGAGTCAAGCAAGGAGTTGATTTCCCGATTGGAAGCGAAACGATACAGAACTTGTATGTTGACAGGAGACAGTCGGAAAGTTGCAGAAGCGGTTGCCGGTGAAATCGGAATCAGTGAAGTGCACAGCCAACTCTTACCGGAAGAAAAATATCGAATTTTGGAACAGATCGTGCAGAATAAAAAAGGGAATATCGTCTATGTCGGAGACGGTATCAACGATTCGCCGAGTTTGGCTTTGAGCGATGTGGGAATTTCCTTAGGAGGAATAGGATCTGACGCGGCGAAGGAATGCGCGGATATCGTCATCATGAACGACGATATTTCCAAGATATCCGATATATTGTTTATCAGCCGATATACCCGAAAGATTCTGGTGGAAAACATTGCGTTCATTTTGTTTATCAAGGTGCTGGCAATTGTCGTCGGGGCTTGGGGAATACTCGGATCGTACGCGATGTTGTTGTCGATTTTCTCAGATGTCGGAGTCTGTCTCCTGTCCATTTTGAATACGATTCGAATTCTGAAAGTGCGTATCAGAAAATAATCTACAAAAAGAAAGATTTGTGAGTAAATACTCACTATATAAATTCTGCATACCATCAAAAACGATTCAATGAGTTTTCCTCAAATTGAAAGGGGAGAACTCATTTTTTATAATATCAAAGTGGAGGAAATGGAAATGGCGGAAAAAGAATTATCGACGGTATTAACGGAATTAAGAAAAGAATATGGTTATACCCAAAAGGAGATCGGCGAAAAAATCGGAGTAACAGATAAGACCATTTCAAAATGGGAAAAGGGAAATTTACTTCCGGATATCACCTATCTTATGCAATTGGCGGATGTTTACGATATTACGCTCGACGAATTGCTGAAAGGGGTAAGATACGGAAAAGATAAGAATCGCATTTACGGAAACATCGGCAGTTCGAGCGAAAAGAGCGATCTGATCTTTTTGATAATGATGATTGTTGTTTTGATTTTCGGAACTTTTATCGCTGTCGAATACGTTTCCGATGTAATCATATCTCTTTTTTGTACGGCTGTCTTCTTTTCCGCCGCGCTGCTGTTTATCGTCGTTTTATTCAAAAGAATTCAAGGTAATTCATGGCTTTGATTGACAATTGAATCAAAAGCGATTATTATTTATTTTGCTTGGGGCAATAGCTCATCTGGGAGAGCGCATCCATGGCATGGATGAGGTGGCGGGTTCGAGCCCCGTTTGCTCCACCATTTGAAAAGAACAACTTTGATACACTTTGTATTGAAGTTTTTTCATTTTTAGGAGTGATTTTGTCTATTTTAGACCGATTTTCACTTTTGAAGGTAATTTTTAAGAAAAAGTGGTTCATAGAAAATGTATCATTTTAGTTCTTTTGAAGTAGATGTTGAGAGAAATATAAAATAAATGTTAAGACTCGAAACCTAGGAAAAATGATAAAACTAAAAGAACAAAAGTGATACACTTTGAGGGTTTGAAAAAAAAGAATCAGTTTATCGTTAAGAATATATTAATGATATGTTATAATATATCTGCATTTATGAATGGAGGTTACGAAACATGAGAACATTAAAGATTTATAGCTAATCAATGGGTGGTGGAAACTATACTTCAGTTCCAACTATTTTATTAAAAGGTAAATGGTTAGAAGAAGCTGGTTTTAAGATGGGGGAATATGTATCAGTAAACAAAGCCTAGAAGATAAGATTAATGGATTGGATAGAAAGCAATTAAAAGATCTCAATGCTTATCTCGATTCATTAAAGAAGTAGGTGTACTCATATGACAAAGGAACAAGAAAAAGTATTTTTAGAATTTTGCTATAATCTTAATAAATTTATGATTCAAAATCAATGGTATGGTGCTTGTCATGCAACAATTGCATTGATGTATGCTTTTACTAAGAAGATTGGAATCGAGGCCACTCCTTGCATAGGTGAATGCAAGCAAAAAGGTTATCAACCATTTGACCACTCTTGGCTATTAATCGAGGACAAGATTTATGATTTAGCAATTTCTATGCCATTTAATTTAGATATGGCAAAAGGACCAGTATATAAATCAATTGACATTAGAACAAACAAAGAAGTTGAGATGACATATGGTATTTGTTATATGGGGCTAGGTGAACAGGCATTACTGGCATATAACAATAATATTTATGATTACTTATATGCTTGTCCAAATCCAAAACTCATTAATGTCATTATAGATTTGGCTAAAAATTCACATATTTATTTAACAAGAAAATGGTTGGAGCAAAATTTGTCTAATGACTATTTTGTATTAAAGGAAGAGTAGGTAATGTCATTATGGATTTTAAAGATTTCAAAATTCTGCATAGTGAGACAATAATGTACTATCAAATCATAGAACACGATTTGAAGTTTATCTATGCCTATATGCTTAAGGGCAATATTGATAAACATTTTGATTTTATTGAAACCAAAACGCTTGGACAGATGGTTAAGATGTTAAAAGAACTTGATAATTCTGATGGCAAACCATTGATATCATCAGATGATTATAATTTCTTGAGCCAAATCTGTAAAAATAGAAATTTGTGGGCTCATCAAACATTTACTGAATTTATTTATATAAAGGATTTTATTTATTCTAGGGAATACCAAAAGCAATGCGACAAATTAATTAAGGATCACGATAGAGTTTATAGGGCTTGCGATATATTGGAAGGTATTAGAATCAAATATTGCAAGGAGCATGCGAGATAATGTACGGCTTAACTATGCTAAAGGATTATCTAAATGAAATCCTAGATGGCTCAAAAACTTATGATGCAAGAGCATATCCAAATAATAAAAGGGGTACAATTGCATTGGTTGATTCACGGACAATGAAAGAAGAGAGTATTGCAATTGGCATTGTACAGGTAAATGGAGTAATTATGTTATGAAGGTTGATGAATCAAAAAAATATTATGCATGGGATTTTATCAATCCAAAAAGCAATAGTGCATAAAGACAAAAGCATAACATTTGTATTTAACAACGGAACAAATATCAAAATAGAAGCTCTCAAGTAGGGTTTCTTTTTTTTTGCAGTTTTTGTAGAATAATATTTGTGAAGTTGTGATTAGCAACAGAATGATAAACAGTAATTTAGTGGAGGACAGAGCTTTGGAAAACATTTGGGAAAAGTTGTACGAAGTGGCAAAAGCTGTGCAAAATGACCGTCAAATATCACAGTATGTTTCTGCGGGGAGCGTATCGGCTGCCGTACTATCTTCAAGCGGAAAAATTTATACGGGTGTTTGCATAGATACTTGCAGTACGCTTGGAATTTGTGCGGAGCGAAATGCGATTTTTAATATGATTACCAATGGAGAAAATGAAATCATAAAAGTTATTGCCATAATGGATGATGGTAAATGCGGTGCTTGTCGTGAACTGATGGTACAACTTATGCCGACTAAATATAAAGATATTGAGATTATGATAGATTACGAAACCAAAAAGATTGTTAAACTCGGTAATATTACTCCCGAGTGGTGGATATAAGTAAATTACAATTTATAGGGGTGTGCAGACACTTTCAAGGGTGTGCAAAAAATCACTTGGGGTGTGCAAATTTTGGTTAGGGGTGTGCATTGTATCAAAATGTATCGTCCTTGCCATAAGTGGACATAGGTATTGATACAGTTGATTATATCATCAATGCCTTTTTTCTTGCAAAAACGTCGTAAAACACTAAGATTTGGCATAATTTTGGAAAGATAGTACATTAGATTTTGTAATTTGATGTGCTTTTTTTGCATGATATAGTTAGAGGGGAGGAATAGACAATTTTTCTAATTCTCTTACAATACATAGTATATTTAGGTCATTCAAATACTGGTCGAATGCTTGCATCGTATAAAATTTCTACACGTTAAGTGACAAAGTAAAAACAGATTAAATAAGGGATCAGAAGGAATGACAGAGAAAGTTCCGAAAAAACTAGTAAATTTGTATTTAATTTGTCATAGTAAAAGCCGTTTGGAAAAAAACATTATGGAAACCTATTGAGATTAACCGGAACTTACTGTTTGATGAAAGAACTTAAAGATAGCAAAAAGACAAAGAAAAAAGAACTCACGAAAAATCGTTGCCAAACTAAATTCCGTAAATTGGTGCTACAAATTCCTATTCATGTGCATCCATTACATACATATGGAAATCTATTTATTCCTTTACACCGTTCTTAACGAACTCATTACAAATTTCTAATGGATCTGTTGATGTACATCGCCGACATTCATCCTTACAAACTGAAGAACATAGTTTTTTTTCAATCTTTCTTCTTTGTACATATGCAGCAAAATGGATGTGTTCAATTTCCTCGCTTCATTTGCTTTATGTAACGATGCTTTCTAATTTCTTTGGAAACAGAAGAAGCATCTTTTCCAATCTTTCTCGCTATTTCATTTAATATAGTTCCTTTTTTGATTTCGATTATAATACTATCTCTTTGATCAAGAGTCATATGCGTTCCTTTTTCCTTCCTTTCTTTTTGGCAAGGACTCTTCATAAATTACGTTTCTTTTTATTTAATCTGTTTTTATTTTGTCACTTAATGTAGTATAAAACTATATTATTGAAAATTTATATTTATATATTAAAATATATAAAGGTGATATCATGATACATCTTGAAAAAGTGACAAAAATATATAAAAGTAAAAACAAAATACAAATTACAGCATTGAATGATTTAACCTTAACATTTCCTAATGAGGGGTTGGTATTTGTTTTAGGTCCTTCAGGATGTGGGAAATCCACCTTATTAAATTTATTAGGTGGTTTAGATACACCGACAAAAGGGAATATATTTGTTAACGATACGCAACTTGAATTTAAGGAATCATCATTAGATAAATATCGAAATCAATATGCAGGATTTATCTTTCAAGATTATAATTTAATCCATAATATCACTGTAATGGATAATTTAATGTTAACTTGTTTTGAACAAGGAAAAGACAAAGCCAAGAAAAAAATCGAAGAAGTTTTAGAGCAAGTAGGATTAAAAGGCTATGAAAACCGCTATCCAAATGAACTATCAGGCGGACAAATGCAAAGAATTGCAATTGCAAGAGCATTAATTAAAAATTCGCAAATCATTCTGGCCGATGAACCAACGGGAAATTTAAATTCCGAAATGGGTCATGAAGTTATGGAAGTTTTCAAACAATCAGCAAAAGAAAAATTAATTATTGTCGTTAGTCATAATGAAGAACTTGCGAACAAATATGCGGATAGAATCATCAAAATGAAAGATGGAAGTATCATTTCAGATACCAATCCAAATTTAAATAATGAAAAACAAAATACGAATCCATGTTTTAAAAAATCTAAATTAGAGAGTAAAGTAATTTGGAAAATGGCATTCAAAGGTCTTTTAAAAAATAAAACAGATAGTATTTTAAGTATTCTTTCATTGTTATTGACTTTTATAGCTTTAATGGTTTCTTTTAGTTTTCTTAACTATAATAGATTAGATGTTGATGTAAAAAATATTCCTCTTATGGAAAGCAATTATTTTACTTTAAAATATGATGATACTCAGACTTATAAAGTTGATTATGATACATGGTCTGATAAATATGATAATTCATTTACAAGAAAACCAGAAATAAATTTAATTTTGCAAAAGTATCCCAATTTAACATACAACATCAACGGATATGCAAATAAAGCCGATGACTTAAAACAGATGGGAGTTATATTTTATGATAATTATAAAGAAGATGTAGGAGATGGAATCTATATTAGTGATAAATATCTTGTTTCTTCCATTGAAAGAGGTGAGATATATTATAATGAACAAGGGACAATTGAAGTCGAAAAATCTGCCGAATACGATTATGAACAGTTAATTGGAACTTATTTAAGAGAAGTAAAAAATTCTATACTTGACGATGAATATGAATATTTTGAAATTAGAGGTATATTTCATGATTACAATGAATTCGGTAATGGGGTTGTAAACGGAGTGAGTATTTATTCAAATTATGGAATCTTTTATAAAGAAAATGGAAAATATGAGCAAAATAGATTTAATAACGCCGCCTCAGTATCTATATTTTCTAATGAGCAGAATTATGATGTTATGATAAATGATACCAAAATTGATTATGGAAAGACAATTACATATAGTATAGGGAGTAGTACAGACGTACGTTTCAAAAAAATTTTAACAAATGATGGAATTATTACTTGTAATAATTATCAGTCCAATGAAATTGCAGTAGCAGATGATGAAATTTATATATCTCTTTCACTATATAACGAAATATATAACGAACAATCTCCCATAGGATATTATATTCGAGAAACTGGATTCGATATTTATACAATTGATCATTATCCAACTCATCTTGGAGAAAATATTTCAACGGATTTAATTTATAGATATTATAGTGATTATAAATTAAACCTACCTTCTTTAAAATTAAAAGGAGTTATTATGGATAGGGGCGATAATGTATTATTATCATCAAATAATTTATATAAATTATATAAATATGATGAAGTGCAAAATGTGCTTATATATAAAAACTCAATTCAAGATTATCGAAAATTTATTAAACATTTAAAAGATATAAATCTTCGACCTGTTTACTATCCTCAGTACCGATTTATCATAGATTGGGAAGAAAAAAACGTTACATTTTTAACCCTCAATCCATATTTGTTTGCAATTTTTCTAAGCATTTCTATTTTATTATTTATCACTTTTATTAGAAGAACAATTAAGAGAGATGGTAAGGAAATAGGGATATTACGATCAATAGGCATCAAAAAGAACGATATATTAAAAATATACTTAATTGAAATTTTACTGATTAGTTTTGTGATTTTAATCCCGACATGGATTGTTACTTATTTATCCATAAATATTTTGAATGATTACTTTACTTCAATGTTAGATTATCCGTTTTATATACT
>DBGCPK010000011.1:0-62389 GCA_048359995.1 Bacilli bacterium
ATATGGAAAGGTTGGGGGGGGGGGGGGGGCTATTTTGATAAAATAATGAAGAAAGCGGAAAAGTATGCGCAAGGAGGAAGAAACGATCGTAATACAGGCGAATCCGAATGCGCATTCGACGATGACCCGATGAGGGAGAAAAGTTTCCGTAAGGTTACGCGCCATTGAAGAGCGCGTAATTTTCGGATAATATAGTTTTTAGTAAAGAGACTGGGAGATGTAACGATGATAGAACTGAACCAATTGACAAAAGAATTCAAAAAACCGATCCGCAAAGAGGGAGTATTCGGTATGTTTTCGACTTTGTTTTCGAGAAAATATTCGGTCAAACGCGCGGTAGACCATATATCTTTGACAATTGCAGACGGAGAAATCGTCGGTTATATCGGTTCCAACGGCGCGGGAAAATCGACGACGATCAAGATGATGTGCGGAATTCTGACTCCGACATCGGGGAGCGTTCGGATCGACGGAGTGGAGCCGTATAAAAAAAGAAGACAAATCGCGCAGCATATCGGCGTAGTCTTCGGACAAAAGTCGCAATTGTGGTGGGATATTCCGTTGATCGAATCCTTTAAGGTGCTGAAAGAGATTTACGCGATCGGCGATGAGGATTATCGGGAAAGAATGGAGTTTCTTTGTTCGACGCTGGGAATCAAAGAATTTCTTTCTCAGCCTGTGCGCACGCTTTCTTTGGGACAAAGAATGCGCGCGGATCTCGCTGCGAGTTGGCTGCATAATCCGAAAATCCTGTTTCTGGACGAACCGACAATCGGACTCGACGTTTTGGTCAAAGAAAAAATCCGCAACGCGATCAAGGCGATGAATGCCAAATATCATACGACGGTATTGTTGACGACGCACGACATGAAAGACATCGAAAATCTTTGTTCGCGCGTGGTGATGATCGAAGAAGGAAAAATCATCTATGACGGAACGTTGGACAATATCAAGCACCGATTCGGAAATCTTCGCACGATAACCGCTGTAGTTTCCGAAGACCTCGATCTTGCGACGCTCGAAAATTTTCAAGGGAAAGTTCTTTACCAACGAGATGGGCAGAATTTACAGATCAAATTCGACGCGGACGAGCTTCCGTTAGAAAAAATCGTGGATTACATCTTTCATCAACTTCATTCGACGGATTTTAAAATTTCGGAAATCGGGATCGAAGATGTTGTCAAAAATATTTTGACCGAGCAGGAAAAGAGGGAAAAAGAGAATGGTTAAACGTTATCTGCCTTTTTACAAGGCCGGCGCGATCAATATGCTGGCGTATAAATTCAATTTGTTTATTTGGCTGATCGTTTCCGTGTTGGAAGTGGCCTGCGTGATTTTCCTTTGGTTTGCCGTTTATTCGAATTCTCCCGAAGGAATGGAAGCCGTAATCAACGGGTATTCGTTTAAAGAGATGATCACCTATTTGGTTACGGTCAATATCTTCTGGTTTTGCACGAGCAATTCGAATACCCTATGGTCGATTGACGATGAAATCAAAAACGGAACGATTGCAATGGCTTTTACCAAACCGATTTCTTATCGAAAACGATTTATTTTTACTACTTTGGGCGTCGCATCGATGCAGTTTGCTTTGGTCGGTTTACCTCTTTTCACGATCGCTTATACGGTCTTCGTCCTGATCGGATTTATCGAAATTGCCTCCGTAGGCGTTTTCCTGATCGATATCCTGCTGTTTTTGGTTTCGACGGTGATCGCCGTTTTGCTGATGGATTGCGTCAACTACATCTTCGGTGTGCTTTGCTTTTACACCAGTTCCTCTTTCGGAGTAAACTCGATCAAAGAAGTGATCGTCTCCTTTCTTTCGGGAACACTTTTGCCGATCGCGTTCTTTCCGAGTGTGTTTTCGACGATTCTTTCCTACCTTCCTTTCGCCGGAATGAGCCAGAATCCCGTCCGGATTCTGCTGATGCAAATTCCGATCACGGAAGGGTTAAAGGCAATCGGTCTCAGTTTGCTGTGGCTGATCGTTTTGGAATCGGCGGCGAAAGGGCTGTTCTGCCACGCCAGCAAGAAAATCACGGTTCAAGGAGGGTAAGATATGAAACGCTATGTTCGCCTGTATTTTTCTTATGTCAAACGGTCAATCATTTCCCGTCTGTCTTACAAAAAAGATTCGTTTATCATGATCTTTTCGTTTTTCATCCGGAATATCGCTTCGATTCTCTCCATCTACTTTATCGTGAATTCGATTCCTTCGCTGGAAGGGTGGACGATGATGGAACTCGGGTTCCTTTACGGATTTTCGATGCTTCCGATCGCTTTGGATCACCTGTTCACCGACTATCTTTGGAGCGTGGCGTATTTTGAAGTGCGAACAGGAAGAATGGATCAGTTTTTTTTGAGGCCGATTCCGGTATTGTTTCAGGTGATCAGCGAGACTTTTCAGGTTGATGGATTGGGAGAGTTGGTTGTCGGAATTTTAATGATGATCGTCTGCGGAAGCGGTCTGACGATTTCATGGACCTTCGGAACGGTACTTCTTTTCTGTGTCGCCGCTGTTTTCGGCGCGGTGATCGTTACATCGATCAAGATCGTTTTCGCCTCGCTGGCGTTTATCTTCAAAACCAGCGGAGTACTCTTGCAAATTGCTTACAACTTTTCCAATTATTCCCGTTACCCGTTAAAAATTTTTCCGAAAGCAATTCAATTCATATTGACTTTTCTCTTTCCCTTCGCGCTGATCGTGTCGATACCCGTCGAAGTCGCGATCTTCCGCTCGTACTCGCCGTACATCCTTTCTTTGATCATCGTCGGCGCGGCAGTGATTTTTCTGGGAATCGCGATCGGGGTATGGAATCTGTGCGCCAAAAGATATGAATCATCCGGAAGTTGATATTCGATTGATGCTTTACTAAAATGGCCGCTTGCGGAATCGGGCGGTCATTTTCCTTTTACACGTTTTTTTAAAGAAAAATAAGTCAGGTAAAGGATCAGCGAAAAGACGATGATCATCGCGGCGATTAAGAACACGCGCGGCGATCCTTTGGTATAGACCAGACTTCCGATCAACGGACCGATGACATTTCCCGAGGAAAGCATCGTTTGACGATAACCCATAATCTTCCCGTTGTTCGACGAATCCGCATAGCGGGCAATCTCTTTTTGCTCCAAAGGGGTAATCAACGATTTCAACACGATATAGACGAGATGGGAAGAGAAAAGAAGATAAAGGATATCGACCTGCAACGCAAAGGTGATCAATGTGCTCGCGGCGGAAAAGAAGATGAAAGAGCAGAGGCAAATCGGCAAATTCCTCTCTCGCGTTTTTTTGATCAAAGGAATCAAAGCGATGTTGCTCAGCGCGCCGATAAAACCGGTCAAAAGCGTATAATGCCCGAGAGTCGCCGGATCGTATCCGATGTGAATGATGTAAGTGTCCAGATATTTGTTGATGAGAATCTGCCCGATCGTCAAAGTAAGTAAAGCGAAAAGAAGAAGAAAGAGCAGAGGATTTAGATCACGGAAAGAGAACACGCGTCTTTCCTGTTTCGGATTTTCTCTTTTTTTCGGACGAACGTCCTGCATCGTCAAGGCAAAGATAAGCGCGGTCAAAAGGCAGAATCCGAACTGAAAAAGAAAAATTTGAGAAATAGAAAAACCGAGATAATTGTACAGGGAACCGCCGATTTCGTAGCCGAAAGCAGCGCCGAGAATCGCACAGGAACTCAGGACGGAAAGCATTTTGATCTGTTTGGATTCATCCGACATATCCAAGCACATCGAAACGAAAAGCGTAATCGGAACGCCGGCGAAAATTCCGGCGAAAAGGCGGAAAAATAAGATCAGAGGAGGAAATTCATTGATGAAACCGAACCCGAGTTGAAAAAGCCCGTATCCCACGAGGCCTCCGACGATCAACCATTTTCTTCCGATTCGATCGGAGAGATATCCGAAAGTAAACGCGCCGATCACTTGCCCCAAAGACATCAGGGAGTAAAAGAATCCAAAGTAGTAATCCGGAAGATTCAGGTTGCTCACGTAAGTGGTCGTAACGGGGTGAATCAGATTCACCGAAATGTAGAGGCATCCGTAAAGTAAAAAGAAGACGATCAGTTTGATTTTGCTCATTTTTTCACCCCGATGTGCATTATACCACAAAAAGGCATTTTCACATTCATTATAAGTATATTAAATCTCGGAAAGAGGAAGAATATTTTCGAAAAAAGAAACTGGATATACCTTCTTCGGCCGATTCGTGGTACACTCTTTTCAAGAGAAAGGAAGAAAAACGATGATTGAGTTGGATAAAAAGTTGTTTGCCGAATTGGCGGAACGGATCTTCTGTTGCGATTCTCCGACCGGATTCACTTCGCGGGTGATCGAACTGATCCGAGAAGAGTTGGAACGGTGGGGATATTCCTGTCGCGTCTTGAAAAACGGGGCGTTGGAAATCGAAATCGAGGGGAAAGATCATTCGAAAGTTTTGGCTACTTCGGCGCATTGCGACACGCTGGGACTCATGGTTCGGTCGATCAAATCCGACGGACATCTGGCTCTGACGAAATTAGGCGGACCGATTACGGCGACACTCGACGGAGAATACTGCCGGATTTACACGCGAGACGGAAGAGTATACACAGGTACGATTCTTTCTACTTCGCCTGCCTCACATGTATATAAAGACGCGAACAGCAAATCACGGGAGATCGATGATCTCGAAGTAAGGCTCGACGAGAAAGTATCGAGCCGCGAAGAAGTCGGGAAACTGGGAATACAAAACGGAGATATCGTCTGTTACGATCCGAAATTCGTATTGACGGAGACGGGCTTTTTAAAGACTCGTTTTATCGATGATAAAGCTTCTGTCGTCATTTTGCTGATGCTTTTGAAATACGTGAAAGACCACAACCTATCCTTCCTTTACGATACCAAAATCTATTTTGTCGTCTACGAAGAGGTCGGTCACGGCGCCTCGATGGTCGACAGAAATATCGACGAATTCGTCACTTTGGATATGGGGTGTGTCGGTTTGGACTTATCGGGCAACGAATTTGCCGTTTCCATCTGCGCGAAAGATTCCAATGGTCCTTATGACTACGAATTGACTTCACGTCTCATCGCATTGGCGAAAAAACACCGATTGAATTATTCCGTCGACGTTTTCCCGTTTTACGGTTCCGACGTCGGCGCGGCTTCTTCTGCCGGCGTGGATTTTAAAGGCGCTTTGATCGGCGCGGGCGTTTCGGCTTCGCACGGAATGGAGAGAACGCATTTGGATGGAATCGAAAATACGTTGAAGCTCATTTTTCTTTATTTAATCGGAGAAGAATATGAATAAAGCGGAAGAAAAGCGAACGCTGAGTTTGATGTTTTGGGGAGTCTTTTTGCTCCTATTTCCTTATTCTTTTTCGCTTTACTTGGGCGCGGTTCAACTGAGTTTTAATCTTACTTGGATCGTCAGCCTTCTCCTGATTTTGATTGCCGTCTTTCGGTGGCGCGAAAAAGAAGACGGAAAGAGACTTTTATTCGCGGTTTTATTCGGATTGGCTCTTTTGCTGATCGTTCCCTTGTTGTATTTTCTGATCATTCGGAACGTGATTCCGCAGGTCAATCAAATCGCGGAGAATCTCTTGAATTTGATTTTATATCCGGAAACAGAAGGAGATAATCTTTCCTCGATCTTTCTTTTGTTGCAGGCGAATTACGAAGAAATTGCCTATGCCTCCGGTTTGCAACAGATCGCGGAAGGAGGGATCTTCTTTTCCGTCGTTTTTCTGCTCGGGAAATTTGTTCGGAAACTCTGTTCCGTCGACGAACGGGATGATCGCGTCGAAAAAGATATACGGATGATTTTGATTTTCAGTTCGATCTCCGTCATCGCTCAAATGATTGTCCTTCCTTTGACGAAAGGACTGCTTGGACAGATTGTCGTCGAAGAAGAACAGTTCTTTTTTCAAAGCGGATTTACGGCTTATATGAGCGTGTTTTCGTTGTTGACGGCATTTATCGCGATCGGCAAAATCGCTTCGCTGATATATTTAATCCGCTTCCTGATCGACATTCATCGTCTTAGGCAAAAGGCAGATTTTTGTTTGGAAGGAGAGAGAAAAGAATGAAAAAATGTTTGATCGTGGTCGATTATCAAAATGATTTTGTCGAAGGAAGCCTCGGATTTGAAAAAGCGAAAGAATTAGATGCGCGGATCGCCCTTCGGATTCGCGAATACAAAGAAAGCGGTGACGAAGTGATTTTCACTTTCGATACGCATCGCGCCGATTATCCGAACACGGTCGAAGGAAAATATCTTCCTGTCGTTCATTGCGTGAAAGGGACGTTCGGTCATCGCCTCTATGGCGAAGTCGGTCGGGAATTCGACGAAGAAAGAGACCTCTATTTCGAAAAAGAAACGTTTCCTTCCCTCGATTTGGGGAAATATTTGGAAGGGAAAGAATATCGAAGCGTCGAGTTATGCGGACTTGTTTCCCACATTTGCGTTCTTTCCAACGCGGTGATGGTTAAGGCCGCCTTGCCGAATGTGCCGATTTTCATCGATCGAAAGTTGACGGGGAGTTCCGACGAAAAGATGCAGCAGGCGGCATTCAAAGTCCTGCGCGGGCTCCACATCGAGATCCTGTAATTCTATGATGAGAATCACTTCTCCAAAGCAGGCGAAAGCCCTGCTCGAAGCCGGAAATGTCCTCGTCTTCAAACCGCGTTTACAGCCTTTGAACTTTCTGATCGCGGCAAAAGGAAATCGCATCATCAAGATCACCGCTCATTCCCGATACGGTATTTCTCATTCGGAATTAGAGGAAATCCTGCGGGAAGAGAACGTATGGCTGTATGAAAAAAACGATGTAGAAATCAATCAAAACGAGAAAAAGTATTTGCAATAGGGAGGCTCTATATGTTGACAATCTGCAAGCATCCGTTGATCGAAGTCAAACTTTCGATTATGCGCGATCAAAAGACAAAATCGAAAGAATTTCGGGAATCTTTGGACGAAATCGCTTCTTTGATGTGCTACGAAGTATTTAAGGATATACGGACGGTCGCATCGGAAGAGAGGATCACAACTCCGACCGGAATCGATTTGCCGAAAGTCAAACTGGAATCGAAGATCATTTTGGCGCCGATTCTCCGCGCGGGAATCGGAATGGTGGACGGAGTCAGAAATATGATTCCTACGGCACGGATCGGACATATCGGAATGTATCGGAACGAGGATACCCTCGAACCGGTGGAATATTATTTCAAATTGCCGGTGGTGGAAAATCCTCTCGTCGTCGTAGTCGATCCGATGCTGGCAACCGGAGGAAGCGCGATCTCCGCGATAGCGGCGATAAGAAAAAGAGGATACACGAATATCCGTCTAATGTGTTTGGTCGGTGCGCCACAGGGTGTGAAAGCCGTCGAAAAGGCTTATCCGAACGTGCCGATTTATCTTGCCGCATTGGACGAAAAATTGAACGATAAAGGCTACATTCTTCCGGGGCTCGGCGATGCGGGAGACCGCATTTTCGGGACGAAATAGAAAAGGTTCAAGAAGAAAAGGCGCGCCGTGATAGCGCGCTTTTTTAACCTCGTCTTAGAACTTCGCGGTTTAAATCTCCGGAATGTTCTCTTTTACGCGGATTTCAGATGATCTGCGTGGTTTCTTTGTTCAGCAGTTTTTCGCTGATCGAAATGGAGTCGAGAATCAGTTTGACCAGACGTTCCAAAGAGGAATTGCTCTTGAAGTCGCTCTTGCAAACGTAATTGACTCGGTTGTCGATCAACAATTTTTCGACGACGTCTTTCTTATTCGGCTGATAGACGGCGATCGACTTTCCGTTTTTCTCTTTGATTAAAGTCATACACGGGACATCGGTAAGTCCGTCTCCGACATAGATCATATTTCGGAATTCGACGTGTTTTTCGTTGATTTTTTGATTGACCGCGCGGTCGTCGTGCGGATTCGTCACGCCTTTGCAGATTCGGAAAAGATATTGCGTTTTCAATGTGTAATTGACGATGCACTTCGGATAGTAGGCAATCCCTTCGTCGGAGTAAAGAAACTCGCACCCGTAAATCGCCTTGAATTCTTTGGCAATCGAACTTCCTTCGATGATCTCTTTGTTGCCGGAAGAGATAATGTAATGCTCCAACTGAACGCCGATCGCATCGGCATAGGTATTCAGCCTTTTGAACCAAGTGGTTACGCCTTCGTAGAATTTGATGTCTTTTCCGAGTTCATTCAGATATTCTTTCGTCAGGGGGATTTTTTTCTTTTTGCATTCTTCGATCATCACATGAAGATAGGAAAGAATGGATTCCGTCCCCGTCCTTTTGGAAAATTCGTCGGTTTTTCTCCAAAACTCCTCGCTGGTCATATTCAGGTTCGGTATAAAAGAAAACGCCTGCATATCGTCAACGGCCAAAGTTTTATCGAAATCGTAAATCAATGCGGCAACTGGTTTGCTCATTTTTTTCACCTCGCCTACATTTTAACAGATTTGTCGATATATTGCAAATCCCAAAAAACTACGGGCAGCGATGAAAAGATTTTGCGTGCAATTGCAGGTTGCGTGATTTTCGAAAAAAATCCCTTTACAATAAGAGCATAAGGAGTGAAGCGAGATGATTGATAGCGTGGCGGTGGGGAAAAAGATTCAGGAATGCAGAATAAAAAATCATTATCGACAAGACGATTTGGCGGATTTGCTATTCGTTTCCCGACAGGCAGTTTCCCGATGGGAACTCGGAATAGCTTTGCCGACGATCGATAATCTGATCGAATTGTCCCGCCTGTTCCGTCTTTCGTTTGAGGAGCTGCTTTGCATGGATCAGGAAATCGAAATCTGTCAGGAAAACATCTTTCAGGGACACGATCGCGACTTCATCGTACGGAAGATTTGTTCCGGTGAATTGCAAGTGCCGTTGAGCGAAGTATTCTATCAGTTTTCCAACCGAGAAAGAATGACAATCCTATACGCTTTAAAGAAGCGAAGGATTCCGATCGATCGGGATCTGAGGGTGAAACTGACGCGCGGGGAGAGAGAGTTTTTAGCGCATAAAGACTCATCAGATGAAGGAGGAGAAAAATGAAGTTGAAAAAAGTTTGGGCGATGTTGAAAGAAGAGGAAAAGTTAGGGATTTTTGAGTCGGATCGGTTCTCGATTGAGATCGACGAGAAAAGAAGAATAAATCTGTTTCGACGCGGAATCGGATTTGAAGACGTTTTTGAGAACGCGCAAGGAGGAAAATATGAGAATAGATAGTAAGATTTTACCTTTTTTGGGAGAAGAAGAACTGAAACTTCTCGCAGAAAAAATCCTTTCTTCCGAAGAAGGAAGATTTAACGGCATAACGATTGAAATGCTGCTGCCGTTTTTGGATGAAAATGACATCGACGATTTGTTCGATCAAGTTCGGGAAGACGGAAAAACTTTGACGCTTTTTCTCCCCTTTGTCAGCGAAAAGAAACTGAACGAATCCCTCGATCGACTCATCGAAACGGGCAGAAAAAAAGAGATTCTTTCTATGCTTCCTTTTCTCGACGAAGAAGGAGTCCGAAAGATCGCTCGGGCGGCGGAAAACGGAGATATCGATCTGTTTTTCTTCGAATTGCTGCCATTTATGGATGAAGAAGATATCGATCGACTATGCCTTTCGGCGATCAAGAAAAAAGAGAATTACTCGGAAATCGTTCCGTATGCTTCCGATCGGTTGTTGCATCAAATCGTCAGCGAGTATATTTCCGGAGAACTCGACATCGACATGGACAAATTTTATCCGTATCTCGACGATGAAGATATCCGACGAATTTTCCGTCATTTTCTCGAAAAAAAATGAAAGAAGAAAGTATGGTGCGCCATACTTTTTTATTTGCCGAAACTTATTTATGGATATCGAAGAAAGCGACGATATCCTCGGTTATGCCGAAATTGTGGAGTTATCGATATTTGTCGGTTCGCTTACGAATTCAAAGAAATTGTCTGATAACTTTTAAGAGTGTTAAGCAAATGTCTATCGATAGCAAAGGACGATTTTCGTTATGACTGATCATCGAAGCCTTAACCTTAGGTTAAAATGAGCCTGCTTTTTTCATTTCTGTATCAAAATTGTATAAAGGCATAAAAAAACGTGGATAAATCCACGTATTCTGTCAACTGGTGCCGACTAGAGGAATCGAACCCCCGACCCACTGATTACGATTCAGTTGCTCTACCAGCTGAGCTAAGTCGGCTTACCGCCTATTATAGTATATTTTTTTCAAATTAGAAATAATTTTATGAATTATTTTTAACTTCGAAGTATTCGTCGATCAAAAGGTAGAGTTGGGGAAAGTAGGTTGTGATCGTCCAAATCGAAATTCCTTTGAGATTTTCGTCCAGCACCAAATTGAATTTGGCATTGACGGAACAGGCGTCTTCAAAGTGAACGACGTGCATTTTGCCGTCTTTTTTATAATGAAAATACGGCGTTCGGCTGGTCGTGTCGAAAAGGATTTCGGAATGATATTTTTTCGCCAAGGCGATGGCATCCACGTTGGAGAGACTTTCCGCCTTGGTTCCTTTCTGATAAGGAAGCGTCCAGTCGTAACCGTAATTCGGAATGCCCATGATGATCTTTTCGACGTCGATCTTGCTTTTCGCGTAGCGGATGACATTTTTTACTTGATTCAACGGTGCGACCGGCATCGGTTCTCCGTAGGTATATCCCCATTCGTATGTCATCAAAATCACATAATCGGCGATCTTCCCGATCGCATAGTAATCGTGCGCGGTGTAAAGACGACCTGTCTGCTGATCGCTGATCTTCGGCGCCAGAGCGACGAAAAGAGGAACGTCGATTCCCGATTTGACGCGGGAAAGAAAATCGGAGTAATTCTTTTTATCCTCCTCGTCTACGTATTCGAAATCGATGCAAAGCGCTTTGTATCCCTTATTTCGGATCGTGTTGTTGATTTCGCCGATCAAAGTATCTTGAACGGAAGGGGTCCGAAGAATGCGGCTGGACAAATCGGTGGAAAATCCGCCGGTCTCCTTGACGTTGGCGACGACGAGCATCGGCTCGGTGTCGTAGTCTTTCGCTTTCTCAATGATGCGGGAATCCTCCAACGCGATTAGATTTCCGTTAGTCCCGATTCGGTAAGCAAAAGGGGAAACGTAGCTGAGCGAGGGGAGTTCCTTGTTCAGAGTCTGATTGGTGATTCCCTGATAGCAGAATCCGTTGACGATAATCGGTTTTTTGTCGGAATTGTCGTAATTCAGAACGAGTTTTGTCCCGATTTTCAAGCGGCGGGGGTCGGAAACGGAATTATCTTTCATCAATTGCTCGCTCGGTATCGAAAATTTTTCGGCGATCTTGTCGATCGTGTCTCCCGCCTTAACGGTGTAAACCCGAGTCTCGGGTCGGATGATCAAACACTCTCCGACGACCAACGGATAGGGTTCTTCGAGATTATTGTCGGCGATAATGCGATTGATCGGTACGTTGTACTGTCGGCTCAGCCGTGAGACCGTATCGCCTTTCTTTACAAAATGGAAAAACATATATTTTTTCACCTCAATTCAATATATTCAACAAAATCCCAAACTTGACCGATGCGAATAGAATTGAATAAAAAAGAAATCATAGAAATAGCACTCAAATGTTGACAGTGCTAAGAAAAGTGATATACTAATTTTAGCACTTGAATAAACGGAGTGCTAAAAAGGAGGGTGAAGTATATGGAAAATCAATTTACCGAGAAAGTGTTGGGCGTGCTGTCATCAGCACAGGAAAAGGCCAAAGAAAATTTCTCCTGCGAAATCGACGTGCCGCATTTGATCGCAGCCATGCTTTCGGATTCCGATTCGATGCTGAAAAACGTATTGAGGAAAATCGACGCGGACGTACGGCTGTTCACCGAAACCGTCGAAGGATTCATTCGTTCCAAAGCGAAAAGTCAAAGCATCGATAATATGTACCTGTCAAACGATTTGAATCAAATGCTCAGCAATGCCGATCGTTATAAAAAAGCCTATTCGGACAGCTTTATCAGCGTAGAGCATTTGATTTTGGCTATTTTCGATACCCGTCATTCGATTTTGAATAAATTGTCGGCGATCCGCAATTTTGAAAAAAGCAAGGTGAAAAAAGCCATTGACGAGATTCGCGGAGGAAACAAGGTGATCGATCAGAACCCGGAGGAAAAATACGAAACGTTGAAAAAATACGGGCGCGATTTGACCAAAGACGTCGCGGAAGGAAAGATCGATCCGGTCATCGGGAGAGACGATGAAATCCGTCGCGTGATTCAGATTCTCTCGCGCAAGAGCAAGAACAATCCGGTACTGATCGGGGAACCCGGCGTGGGAAAGACGGCGATCGTCGAAGGATTGGCTTGGCGGATTTTCAAAAAGGACGTGCCGTTTTCCTTGAAAGACAAGACGATTTTCGAACTGGATCTCGGTTCTTTGATCGCGGGTGCGAAATATCGGGGAGAATTCGAGGAGAGATTGAAAGCGACGCTGAACGAAATCAAGAAGTCGGAAGGGAGAATTATCCTGTTCATCGACGAGATTCACACGTTGATCGGCGCGGGTAAAACCGACGGCGCGATGGACGCGGCGAATCTTCTCAAACCGATGCTGGCGCGCGGCGATCTTCATTGTATCGGCGCGACGACGTTGGACGAATACCGGAAATATATCGAAAAAGATCCTGCTTTCGAACGGCGGATGCAGAAAGTGCCGGTCGGAGAACCGACGGTCAAAGATACGATTTCGATTCTGCGCGGATTGAAGGAGCGGTATGAAAACCATCACGGCGTACAGATTCTCGATTCTGCCTTGGTCTCTGCCGCGGTTCTTTCCGACCGATACATTTCCGATCGGTTTCTTCCGGATAAGGCCATCGATCTGGTGGACGAAGCCTGCGCGGCGGTTCGTATGCAGATCGATTCTCTTCCGGTGGAACTGGACGAGATCAACCACAAGATCGCGCAGTTGGAAATCGAAAGGATTTCTTTGAGCAAAGAAGACTCGGAAGTGAGCCGAAAACGCTTGGAAAAATTGGATAAAGAGATGTCGGATTTAAAGGAAGAGCAAGGCAAATTCACGGCGAAATGGCAGAGGGAAAAAGAAGAACTGACCAAAGCCAAAACCGCGAAGGGCGATTTGGAGAAAGCGCGGTTGGATTTGGAAAAAGCGATGAATCAAGCGAATTACGAAGAAGCAAGTCGTTTGAAATTCTCGGTCATTCCGGAATTGGAGAAAAGGATTGCGAAAAACAGCGCGGCCGGCTCCGACGAAGAGAAGATGCTGGACGAAGTCGTCAAAGAAGAGGATATCGCCGGAGTGATTTCCAAATGGACGGGTATTCCGTTGAGCAAACTGAAACAAAGCGAATCGGCAAAACTTCTGTCCTTGAAAGAGAATTTGGCCAAAAGAGTAATCGGTCAGGACGAAGCGCTGGACAAGGTTTGCGACGCGATTCTCCGTTCTC
Source organism: Bacilli bacterium (assembly GCA_048359995.1). Lineage (GTDB taxonomy): Bacteria > Bacillota_I > Bacilli_A > RFN20 > CAG-449 > UBA3210. Next base: position 13,435 of record DBGCPK010000011.1, read on the forward strand.
GCGCGGGCATCAACGATGAGAACAGACCGATCGGCAGTTTTCTGTTTTTAGGTCCGACCGGAGTGGGAAAAACCGAAGTGGCGAAATCCCTCGCGGTGCATCTTTTCGATTCCGAAAATCAGATGATTCGAATCGATATGTCGGAATATATGGAAAAGTTTTCGGTTTCCAGACTTTTGGGCGCGCCTCCGGGATACGTCGGCTACGAAGAGGGCGGTCAGTTGACCGAAGCGGTGAGGAGAAAACCGTATTCGATCGTTCTGCTCGACGAAATCGAGAAAGCACATCCGGATGTCTTCAACGTACTTCTTCAAGTGTTGGACGACGGACGTTTGACCGACTCGCAGGGGAGAATCGTCGATTTCAAGAATACCATTATCATCATGACGAGCAATCTGGGAAGCCAATACCTCTTGGAGGAAAATGACGAAGCGGCGAGAAAAAAAGTTGCCTACGAACTCCGTCAGCATTTTAAACCGGAATTTTTGAACCGAATCGACGATATCGTCTATTTCAATTCGTTGAACGAAGAGGTCATCGGAAAGATCGTGAAAAAATTCATGAGCGAACTGGACGAGCGCCTGCAACGGCAGGAAATCCGCGTCTCTTTGGACGAATCTTCGATGAAAGTCATCGTCGAACAGGGATTCGACCGCGTCTACGGGGCAAGACCTTTGAAGAGGTATATTCAGAAAGAGATCGAAACGCCTTTGGCTCACGACATCATAGCCGGAAGATTAGGACCGAAGTCGAACGTCGTCGTCTCCTATGAGGACGGTCATTTCATTTTCACCAAAGCGTAAGGTTAAAGGTGAACGGGAAGTTATCTTCTTCGCTTCACCTTTTTTCTGTTTATCCGTTGAAAAATATGGTAAGATGTAAAATAACGAGGTGTTGATTATGCTCAAAATCGGATGCCACCTTTCTTCCGGAGGAGGTTATGTCAAAATGTATCGCCAAGCGTGCGAAATCGGCGGGAATACGTTTCAGTTCTTTACCCGAAATCCGCGCGGCGGAAAGGCCAAACCCCTGAACGAAGCGGATCTCGAAGAATTCGTCGGACTATCGCGCGATTTTGCGCCGATTGTCGCCCATGCGCCGTATACGCTTAATTGCGCTTCTTCCGATCCGCGCGTCCGCGAATTCGCGCTTAAAGTGTTCAATGAAGATTTGGACGTACTAAACCGCCTTCCTTCCGTCTATTACAATTTTCATCCCGGCAGCCATGTCGGTCAGGGCGAAGCCGTCGGCATCGATCTGATCGCCGACTTGCTGAATCGAGTGATGACGCACGGGAGAAAGACGATGATTCTTTTGGAAACTATGGCAGGAAAAGGAAGCGAAATCGGCGCGACATTTTCCCAACTCAGGGCGATCATCGATCGCGTGGAGATGCAGGAAAAGCTCGGCGTTTGTCTCGACACCTGTCACATTTTCGACGGAGGCTATCCGATAGACGAAGACCTCGACGGCGTCTTGTCGGAATTCGATCGGATCATCGGCCTCGATCGATTGAAAGTGATTCATCTCAACGACAGCAAGAATCCGCGGGGAAGCCACAAGGATCGGCACGAAAAGATCGGTCGGGGATACATCGGTATCGAAACTTTTCGAAAAATCGTCAATCATCCGAAACTTCGGAATCTTCCCTTTCTTTTGGAAACGCCGAACGAACTCGACGGATACAGGGAAGAAATCGCTCTGTTAAAAGAAATGAGGGGAGAATAGATGCAACGATACTTTGTCGAAAAGGCGAAAAACGGAAGCGTCGTCTTTTCCGAAGAGCAGGCACATCATATTGTCAAAGTGATGCGCATGAAGCCGGGCGATCCGATCGTCTGCATTTGCGACGAAACGCCGTATCTTTATCGCATAAAATCGGTGAATCCTCTCTCCGCGGAAGAAGAAGAAAAATTGAACGAAGATCGGGAACTCTCCGGAAAAGTTACTTTGCTGTATTGCCTTCCGAAAGGGGATAAACTCGATCTGGTTTTGCAAAAAGCGACGGAATTGGGCGTCGACGAAATCGTCTTGGTGCAGTCAAAGCGATGTGTGGCGAAGATCAAGAGAGAAGACGCGGAGAGAAAATCGAAGAGGTTCAAAAGCATCGTCAAAGAGGCCGCCGAACAATCGAGAAGACTTCGCATTCCCCGTGCGGAGGCGATCGTCGACTTCGAACAAATTGGAAAATATCGATCCGACATCAACCTGATCGCTTACGAAAATGAAACCGGTACAACCCTTCTGTCCGCGCTGAAGGGCCTGAAAAGCAATTCGTCCGTCGGCATTCTCATCGGACCGGAAGGCGGATTCTCTCCGGAAGAAGTCGCTTTCGCTCAAAGCCAAGGCTATCTCTCGGTATCGTTGGGAAAAAGAATTCTTCGGAGCGAGACGGCGACGTTCTACGCATTAAGCGTCATCGGTTGTCTGATGGAAAGGTGAAAAGTTATGCTTTATTCGGTACTAAACAAAAGAAAAAAAGTCCGCCTTCACGATAGCGAAGAATATCGGTTTTACCTGAAAAACGCGCCGACTTTTTCCTCGGTATTGTCGTATTACCGTTTTTCTTTAAACGAAACGAATCCGTTCAGGGTCATTCAGGCGAATATCATTCTCAAAGCGATGCTCAACAAAGAACTGATCGAATCGAAGGTGAAACAGTATTCTTCGGAAGCGGTGGGGAACTCCGACGAATCCCGAGACGAGTCGATCAAAAAGAAAATCTGGGCGATTTTAGACGAAAACACCGCGCCGTATTTTCCGATGGAAAAATCGCGGATATACGTCCCGATCTTTTCTCGTTCTCTGAATCTCATCTACAACGAAGAGTGCAGCAAGATTCTCGAATACCCTTACAACGAACTGATCGAAACACCGCAGACATCGTGCATCGACCTGTTCGACGCCTACCCTGTGGATCTATATAATTCTCCGTTCACTTCCCTCATTCTGATTCGGAAAGACAGGAGCTCCTCCGCCTTTTACCATTGTGATTTCGAGACGATTTACATCATCAACGATCAGGGAAGATTGGACGCGGAAATTCCGCTTTTCGATCGATATATCGGCGAGACGGATCAGCATCAGATTATTCAAAGGATCGAAAAAGTCGTCGAAAAGTTTTACGAAAATGACGAATTGGGATTCGTCAAAGCGTTGCACGACAACGATTTCATTTCGAAAAAAACGTATCTTTATCTTCGACATAAAATGGCGAAAGATTACCTGAAAAAAGATCGGATCAGTAAGCAGGGAAAAGACAGCGATGAAGTACTATAAGCATTTCAGCCTCGGTTGCAAGGTCAATACTTATGAAACCGAAGCCGTCTGCCGCATTTTAGATCGACACGGCTATACCGAAAGCGAAGACGACCGTTGCGACTTGATCGTAATCAATACCTGTGCGGTAACACTGACCGGAGAAAGCAAGTCGCGGCAGAAAATCCGTTCGTTGAAAAAGAGATATCCTTCGGCGGAAATTTTCGTGATGGGCTGCTATTCGCAACTTCATCCGGATCAGGTCGCTTCGATCGAGGGCGTCGACGTCGTCGTCGGAACTTCTTCCCGAACGAGGATTATCGAATTGCTGGAAGAAGCGAGAAAATCGAAAAAAACTATCGTCGAGGTGGAAAAAAATTTGTTTCATCGGACTTACGAATGTCTGGAAATCGACTCCTATCGAGAAAACACGCGCGCTTTCGTCAAGATCCAGGACGGGTGCAGCAATTTCTGTTCATATTGCGTGATTCCCTATACGCGGGGAAATATCCGAAGCCGAAAGGAAGAGGATATTCTGGAAGAAGTCGGAAGATTGGTAAACAACGGTTATTCGGAGATCGTCTTAACGGGTATCGACATGGCGAGTTACGGCAAAGATTTTGGGGAGAAAACGACACTGAACCGGTTGATAAGGTCGATTTTGTCGTCCGTTCCGGAATTGAAAAGGCTGCGGATTTCTTCGTTGGAAGCCGGTCAGATCGACGACGAATTCATCGAACTTCTGAAAACTTATCCGGCGATTGCCAGACACTTGCATATTCCGTTGCAATCGGGAAGCGAGAAGATTCTTCGGAAGATGAACAGAAAGTACACGAAAGAGACCTTTTATTCGGATTTGAAAAAAATCCGCGAGGCTGTGCCGGATATCGCGCTGGCGTGCGACGTGATCGTCGGATTCCCCGGCGAGGGAGAAAAGGAATTCGAGGAAACTTGCGATTTCATTCGCCGATGCGGATTCGACTATCTTCACGTCTTTCCGTATTCTCCCCGACCTTCTACGCCGGCGGCTTCCATGCCGGATCAAGTACCCGATTCGATTAAAAAGCAGAGGGTGAGTCGGCTGATCGCATTGGGAAGACAGTTAAAAGAGGAATACGAAAACCGATTTATCGGGAAAGAAGTCGACGTCATCGTGGAAACTTACGATCGGGAAAAACGCCTTTGTCGGGGATATTCGTCGAATTATCTGGAAGTATCTTTTCAAAGCGAGACGGATCTTCGCGGAAAATACGTAAAAGCGATCTACGAAAAGGAGGTCCGGACATAAGGATTCGCCGAAAAGACGATTTTACGGAAAAACCTTTTTTTGCCAATCCGTTTTTCGTTTTTGAAATGAAATCGAAATCAGGAAAAAGCGAAAAAAGAAGGCCAAACGCATTGAAATTTATTTGTGTTTTTAGTTGATTTTTAGTTGACACTATGGAGCGATTAAGATAAAATAATCAACGTGTCGAGAAAAATGACTTTGGGAGGTGTGTAAAAATGGCAGTTCCATTCAGAAGAACATCCAAAACAACAAAGAGAATGCGCAGAACGCATTTCAAATTAACCGTCACAGGTTTAACGAAGTGCGGTCATTGCGGGGCAACGATTGTTTCGCACCGCGTCTGTCCGGAATGCGGATATTACGACGGTAAGCAGATCGTCGAAGTCAAAGGCAAATAAGCGGAATCTCAAAGCCGAGCGGAAAATCGGCTTTTTTTGTGCTCTCCGTGATGCGCTTTTTGTCGATTTGTGCTATGATAATCTCGATTTGAGGAATTTTTATGTATTACGTGATCGTTTCGGGAAAAAGAAAATCGAAGATAGGCCAAGCGTCTTTGAGCGTGTTGAAAGAAAAGTTAGACGCGCGGAAAGTCGACTACAAGTTGATGAAGAGCCGATATCCGGGACATTCCACCGAACTGACAAGAGAAGCCTGCACCCAAAAGGATTGTCAGGCCGTCATCGCTTTCGGCGGAGACGGAACTTATCTCGAAGTTCTCAACGGATTGGATACGCGCATACCGATCGGATTCATCGTCGCGGGAACGGGAAACGACTTCGCCCGAACGCTGGGTTTCAGCGCGGACATCGATGAATGTCTCGACAATATCATCGGAAAAGAGCCGATTTATCTCGACTATCTGAAAGCGGAAGACCGCCGCGCTTTTAACCTCGTCGGCAGCGGATTCGACATTCAACTCCTCAAAAAAGAGATCAAAATACGAAAGCATTTCAAGAGTCGTTTGAGTTATCACGTCAGCCTGTTTCTGACGATTTTCTTCATCAAATTTCATACTATTCGGTTTCGGATTGACGATCGGGAATGGCAGGAGAGAGAATTCTTCATGGTCGATTGTTGCAACGGCCGTTGGGGAGGAGGAATGATGCCTCTTTGCGTCGACGCCGATCCGTGCGACGGGTTGATGGATTTTGTTCTCATTCGGAAATTTTCCAGATTGAAACTCATACCTCTGCTGCTTAAATTCAAAAAAGGTAAATTGGCTACGACAAAGTACGTGGAACGCATACGGTGCAAAAAGGTCGAGATGGAAATTCACCCGAAGTTGGAATTCAATCTCGACGGGGAATTGATTCCGAAAGACCGCGTTGTCGTCGAAGTCGTTCATCGCGAATTGAGATATTTTCCTTCGTCGAAATCGCCGATCGACCCATTGAAGTTATTAAATAGTCGCAAATTGAAAAAAGAAACGGTATAATAGAAAAAGAAAGAGAGAAAATTATGGAATACAGTAAATTCATCGATCACACATTGCTCAAAGCGGACGCGACGGACGAAGGGATTGCCCGCTTGTGCGACGAAGCAAAAAAATACGGATTTGCATCGGTCTGCGTCAATCCGGGATATGTCGGATTCTGCGCGGAACGGCTGAAAGACAGCGATGTCAAAGTCTGTACGGTCATCGGATTTCCTTTGGGGGCGACTTCGACGGCGTCCAAAGTCTATGAGACCAAGCAGGCGGTCAAAGACGGCGCGGAAGAAATCGATATGGTCATCAACGTTTCGCGTTTGAAAGAAGGGGACGACGCGTATGTTCTCAACGAAATCCGAAAGATTCGGAGAGCCTGCAAGAATCTCGTTCTCAAAGTCATCATCGAGACGTGTCTGTTGACTCGGGAAGAGAAAATCCGCGCGTGCAAATTGTCCAAGAAAGCCAAAGCGGACTTCGTCAAGACTTCCACCGGTTTTTCCACCGGAGGGGCGACGGAAGAAGATGTCCGCCTGATGCGCAAGACCGTCGGAAAAAAGATGCACGTCAAGGCCAGCGGAGGAATCCGCGACGCCGAAACGTTCCTTAAAATGATCGAAGCAGGTGCCGACCGGATCGGGGCTTCCAGCGGGGCTACCATCGTCGAAGAACTGAAAAAGTAAGAGGGAGAAATCCCTTTTTTTGTATAGGACTTTCTCGGCGGGATAAACTACCTTTGGGACGGGGAGAACTTTTCTGGCAACCCTGCCACTAGTTTAAAAAAAGACTGCTTTCCGCCCTTCTGCTTTCTTTCCGTTTTTTGAAACGAAAAACAAGAAAATGAAAACGCGTGTGAATTGACAATGAAAAACTTTTCATTTATAATGAATTTGCGCGCTGAAAGCCATTTTCAATAAGGGGTGGTAAGATGCGAAAAATGATTTTATCCTTTGCGATGGGGTCGCTTGTCGGAATGGGCGTCGCGGTAGTGAGCAAATCGCTCTGCGCTTGCAAAGACGAGATGAGCGATCTGATCAAGACGAAATGTCAAAAGGTAAAAGAACAGATGCAATCTTCAAAGGAAGCCATCGGCACTTCTCTTCAAGAGGGGCTCGATGAAGTCAGAGACGCTTTGGATTCGTTAGATGAAGAAGGGTTGACGACAAAAGCAAAAAGAGTTATCAACAAAGCCAAAACGGCATTGAACAATCTGAAATAAGAAGAGAGCAGACACATCGAAAGCGCGAACTAGGCGCTTTTTGTTTTGGAGGAACGGATATGGGAATTTATAAAGATCGCGTAACCATCTATGAGGTTGCAAAAGCGGCGGGCGTATCGCTTGCCACCGTCAGTCGGGTGATCAACAATCAGTCCAATGTGACCCCCGAGACGAAAAGAAAGGTGGAGGAGACCATCGCCAGATTAGGCTATAAGCCGAATGCGCTGGCGCAGGGATTGGCCACCAATCGGACGACCAACATCGGTATCGTCATTCCCGATGTCAACTACGTGCATATTTCGATTCTTTTATCCGGTATGGTGGATATCGGAAAGATTTACGGTTATCAGACGACTCTGTTCGTTACGAAACATTCCAAGCAGGATACCAAAGACGTCATCGCCAAATTGGTTACTTCTCACGTCGACGGCGCGGTGGTTTTCGACGACGAACTGGAACAGAGCGATATCGATACCATTCTCAACTATAAAATTCCGCTGGTGCTGATCGGCGGAAATTACGAAACCCTCGAAGAAAAAGTCGGATACATCTATCTCAATTACACGACGGCTTTGAAAGAAGTCATCCGCCGACACTTCGCTTCTTCCGACGTCAAGGCGACTTTCATTCACTCGACGAACGAAGGAAAGATGATTCAGGTGATCGAGAAAAAATTAACGGAAGATCTCGACGATGAAAACTTCGATACGATGACGATTACCGACTCGTATCACGAAACGTATTATCAGTTTGTCGAATTGTTTAAAAAGGTCAAAAAGGGTTACTTTATCTGCCCGCGCGATTCTTTGGCTTGCGCCATCAGCAATGCGGCTTTGGATATGGGGCTGAAAGTTCCGGAAGACGTCGAAATCCTTTCGGTAATCGGAACCAAGTATTCGTTTGTTTCCCGCCCGACGATTTCTTCCTGCGACTTAGATATGTACGAAGTCGGTTCGATTGCGATGAGAATGGTTACCAAACTCCTCAAAGACGACTTGAAAAACAAAAAATACGGATTTGACGCTAGATTTTCGCCGCGCGCTTCGACCAAAGGGTAACTATGCTGTACAAATCCAGATTTAAAAGGCTCTGGCTGATACTTTCGGTTATTTCGGCTCTTTCGGCTTTGGGGCTTTTGATCGCGCATTGGGTGACAAAAAGCAATCTGTACCTGACATTGGCCATCGCTCTGGCGGCGCTTTTCTTTTTTTTCAAAGGTTTCACCGATTTCATCGACAGCAAGTATTGTGCGAGAAAGGACAGGGGATTTATGCGGACGTTGTCGTATATCTGGTTGGGATGCGCGGTTGTCTGCACGATTGTTTTCGTCGTTCAGTTGATTTCTTCTTCCCTGTGAGCGCTTTATGATAAAGATCGATTTGATTGCCGATTCCTCGATTGTTCTCTGCCCGATTTCGCTGAAAAAACGGCTTCTTCCTCTGCTGAACGAGACGGACAAGCGCGTTAAATTTCTCACGAAAACCGATTTGATTCGTTACGCTTCTTTTCAATATGACGATCGCGCGCTCGCACGGCTTTGCGAAGAGGGATACAGTTATGCGAATGCGAAAGAGATTTTGGAGAATCTTCGGTTCCTTCGCGCGGGAAACGAAAAGATCAACGCGTTGTTGGAGATCAAAAGAGAACTCGACGAGAAAAATCTGCTGGAATATACGCCGAATTTTTTTCGCTTATTCGACTCGAAATCCGTATTCCTCAGTTCGAATTATTTCAAAGATCGAGAAGTAACCGGTATTTTGAAAGAGAAGGGGATCGCCTATCGTCTCTTGGAGGAGACCGATGGTTTCGAAGTACCGGAGGTCGTCGAATACGAAGAAGCGGAGACCGAGGTCGATCAGATGTTCAACGCACTTTCCCGCCTCGCGGATTCGGGAATCGGTTTAAGCCGAATCAAGATTTTCGAGTATGCGCCCGAATATGACAATTTGGTGCGAAGATACGCGGAATTTTACCGAATACCGGTCAATTTTCCATGCACGATGACCCTATTTCAATCGCCGTATTTCAAGCGCTTTTTGGAAAAATACGACGAATCCTCTTTGAAAGAAGCCTATGCTTTCATCGCCGAAGAGATCGAAGTCGATCGTTTCGGCTTTCTTCGCCGATTAAAACAGGTCGTTCTTTCTATCGACGGTCTCTTTGAAAACAGAAGTTCGGAAAGGAGATTCTTGATCGACAAGGCGAAAGATACGCGACTGGAAGCGAGAAAATATCTCTGCGGAGTCGATCTGGTCGATGCCTCTCATTGCGACGATGACTACATCTTTCTTCTGGGCTTCAATCTTTTGGCTTTTCCGAGAGTGAGAAAGGACATTTCCTATCTCAACGACGGGGAAAAAGAGCATTTGGGGAGAAATACTTCTTCGGAAGAAAATCGATTGGAAGAAGAAAGATTGATTCATTTTCTTCGAACTCATCGTCATCTTTATATTTCCTACAAAAAGAAGCAAGGGAAGGACGTTTACTATCCTTCTTTGCTGATCGAAAAACTTTCGCTTCCGGTTCGTCGAGGAGAAATCGAAAGGGTGAGGTACTCTTTCCGAAGCGGGAGAATTCGAGTCGGAAAAGAGAAGGATCTTCAAAGGCATTTCGGCATCGTGACCCCGTTGACGGACGCGATCGACGACGAAGAACTCGACTATCGGACATACGATCATCGATTCCGTTCTTTTCCGGAACTGAAAGAACTTCGCGCGGAGGTCATTTCTTATTCCCGCATTCATCGTTTCGCCCTTTGTCCTTTCGGCTATTATCTCGACAACGTGCTGAAACTGGACGATACGGAAGAGACTTTCGCCATGAAATTGGGAACGTTTTTTCACGGGATATTGGAAGAATCGTTGAATCGAAACGGATTCGACCGCGAGAAATACCTTGCGGAATGCGACGCTTTGTTTTCTCAGCCCCGCGAAAGGCATTTTGCGCGGAAACTGCTGGATCGCCTTTCTTCCGTCGACGCGTTGAACCGGCGATTTATCGCGGAAAATCCGCGTTTATCGTTCTCCTGCGAAAAGAAATTGACCGCGCCTTTCGACGAAACCCATCGCCTTTACGGAGTGGTGGACAAGATCGTCTTCGACGAACGGGATCGGGCGCTTTTCATCGTCGATTACAAGACGGGAGACGCCGCATTCAGCAAAGAAAAAGTCGAGTACGGTCTTTCGCTTCAACTGCCGTTGTACTCGTTTTTGGTCAAAGAGAATTATCCCGAATACGAGCAGTCGGGTATTTACATTCAGAACGTCCTTTCCGAAGACGAAAGCGGTTGGAGGTTGAAAGGAATCACGAAAAACAACCTGTCTTTGATCGGAAAATTCGATCCTGCGCTTATCGGTTCAAGTGCGTATTTTTACGGCGTAAACCTTCTCAAAAGCGGAGAATTGAAGGCGTCGAAGACGCTGATCGACGAAGAGGAATGGAACAACGTCGTTTCCGCCGGCGTAAAAAAAGCGCGCGAGATTCTCCAAGAGATCGAGAAGGGAAATTTCCCGATTTCTCCTTCTTTCGTCGTCGGCGAAAGGAGCGGGGCTTGCTCTTTCTGCGGATACAAAGCGATCTGCTTCAAGGAAAAGAGCGACGAAAGAAGAATCGAATTGACGAAGGAGGAAGAAGAAAATGCCTGAATTCACTTCGGATCAGAAACGGGCGATTCGGGAAGAAGGAAACATCATCGTTTCTGCCGGCGCCGGTTCGGGAAAAACGGCGGTGCTCAGCGAGCGCGTACTTTACTATATCAAAGAAAGAGGATATTCGATCGAGAACTTTTTGATTTTGACTTTCACCCGTTTGGCGGCGGGAGAAATGAAAAAGCGAATTCGGGATAAATTGCGCAGGGAAAAACTACCGGACGCGAATCGAGTCGATTTGGCCGATATTACGACTTTCGATTCCTTTTCTTCGAATCTGGTTCGGAAGTACCATTCGGTTTTGGGATTGAATCCGGATTTCACGATCGTCGATCAAAACGTCGTCGGCGTGCTGAAACGGAAATTTCTACGCGAGGAACTGGACGCGGTTTACCTCGACGGAGACTCGACGATGATCGAATGGATCGATCGATATTGCTTCAAGGACGATGAGGCCGTTTTGTCGCTTTTGATGCAGATCGTCGACGCCGGCGATTTGGAAATCGACAAAGAGGATTACTACGCGCATTTCACGGATCGATATTTTTCCGCCGAACTCATCGAGGAAGTTTTCGATCAAATCGTCGCGATGATGAAACAGAAAATTCAAGTGATGATCGACGGTATCGAACGCGTTCCGGATTTGATGCTCTCGAACGGAGAGAGTCTCCGTTCGATAAGCGCGAGGCAACTCGATTTATTGGATCGGGCGGAATCCTATGACGAATTACTCGTTCGCATCGAAGATTTTTCCTGGCCTCGACTTCCTCCGAAAAGCAAGGATTTTCTGGACGAGACGGAAATCCAAGGTTTTCAACTCATCAAAAAAGAGATGAAAGAATTGAAAGCGTCGGTGAAGAATTTGTTTTGCCGCGAGGAAGAAACCCGCAGAATTCGGGAAAACCGAATCTACGCGGAAAGGCTTCTTCGAATTTGTCGAAAGGTCGATCGCTTTCAAACGGAGTACAAATTCGCGCATCAGGCTTTCGAATTCGGCGACATCAGCCGTTTTGCTCTGCGCTTGGTCAGGGAAAATCCTCCGATTCGCGATGAATTGAAGAAGCGATATAAGATGATTATGATCGACGAATATCAGGATACCAGCGAGATTCAGGAGGTATTTATTTCTTGCATTCAGAATCGGAACGTCTATTCCGTCGGCGACATCAAGCAGTCGATCTACGCTTTCCGAAATGCGCGGTGCGACATCTTTAAAGACAAATACGACCGCTATAAAAGAGAAGAAAACGGGAAAGCGATCGACCTGAAAGCGAATTTCCGGTCGAGACGCGAAGTCCTCGACGACATCAATGCGATTTTCAAAAACCTGATGAGCGAGGATTTCGGCGGCGCGGACTATTTGAGAGATCATCTGATCGATTACGGAAACAAGGCTTATCTGAACGAAGACACCCGACAAAATCACCATTCGGAGGTGTACACTTACCGAAGCGGAGGCACGGAAAAAGAAATTCGGATCATCGCCGAAGATATCGTTGCGAAGATCAACGCTTCTTATCGGGTGATGGATTCTTCGGCGGGAATGCTTCGCGCTTGCCGTTTTCAGGATTTTGCGATCATCATCGATCGGGGGACTTCTTTCGACGAATATATCCGTATTTTCAACGAATATCGGATTCCGCTGTTCGTCGAACAGGACGAGGACATCAAAGACAACGCGATCGTCCGCCTGTTGGCGAATATCCTGATCCTGTTGGATTCGATCAAGAATCGACGGGGTATCGATGCGAAATTCAAAAAGGCCTACGTTTCTGTCGCTCGCTCGTTTATTTATCGTTACGACGATGAAAAAATCTATCGCCTTTTGCGGGAAAACCGGCTTGAAAAGGATGAGTTATATCGGGATTTCAAGGCGATTTCGGAGGAGAATCCGGATCTTTCGGATTCTCGTCTGGTGCTTTCCGCCTTTTCGGAACTTCGAATTTACGACCGCTTGTCCCGTATCGGGGATATCGAGAAGAATCAAGCATACCTCGATTCATTCTTGAACGCATTTTCTCAAATGGAAGCGCTCGGCTTTTCTCTGACCGATTTTATCGATTATCTCGATCACGTCAACGAATACGATCTGAAATTCACGTTGCCGAGCCAGGGGAGTTCTTCCGATTCGGTTCGGTTGCTGAACATTCACAAATCGAAAGGATTGGAATTCAATATCCTTTATTTTCCTGCGTTGAACCGTCGCTTTCCGGACCCCGAAAGCCGGATTCAACTCGGCATATCCAAGCGATTCGGTCTGTATTTCAACGAAGAAGATCACCCTTCTTTAATTCGGAAGGCGCATACTTTCGCCCGTCGCATGGACGAGATTTCCGAAAGAATCCGCCTGTTCTATGTCGCTTTGACACGGGCAAGGGAAAAGATGATCTTCGTTCTCCCTCTTGTCGACGACTACGCGGAGAAGAGAATTTTCGAAGCGCGCTCGTTTTATGACTTTTTCTACCCGTTTTTGGAAAAATTTTCTCGTAGAGACGCCGAAACGCTTTCTTCTGTGCATTTGAAAGAAAGCGAAAAGAAAGCGGAAAGCGAAAAATTCGTTTTTCGGAATCCGGTTTTCGATCTGTCCTGTCGGGAAGAAAGCAAAAAGGCGAGCAAGGAAATTTCCTTTTCCGTCGACGAACGGCTTTTGAAATTCGGAACGCAATTCCATTTTGCTTTGGAAACCGTCGATTTTATGCACCCCGACTACAATTCGATCGATTCTCCGTTGATAAGAAACAAAATCCGCGCTTTTCTTCGATCGGATCTGATGAATGACCTGTCGGATTGCAGGATATATAAAGAATATGAATTCGTCGACGAAGAAAATGAAACGGAAGGAGTCATCGACCTTTTTCTGGTCTATCCGAATAAGGTCGTGCTGATTGACTACAAGACGAAGAGAATCGACGACGAGGAGTACGACGCGCAGATAAAAATCTATGCCGATTTTTTGAAGAAAAAGTACGCGCTTCCGGTCGAATCTTATCTTTATTCTTTACTCGATGAAAATTATCGTTTCGTGAAAAGTGAATGAAAATGCTTTTTATTTTTTTAACAAACCGATAAAATAAAGGCGAAGGTCGTGAAGTATGTTTTTGATTTTCGATATCATTCTCGCTTGCGCCGCGACGATTCTCACGTGTTGTTTCGGCAATATATTGTCTTCGGTTTGGGATTTTTATCTTCCGATCCTGCTTTTGATCGCTTATTTTATCGCGGCAATCGCTTTCACCTTTCTCATGCTTTTCGCCATTGCCGCGCCGGTGAGGAGAAAAGAAGAGTTTTATCCGAAAGTGAGCCGGTTCTATCGGTTTGTGATGGAACACGGCTTTTCATATCTCTGCACGTTGGGGAGAGTCAAAATTCATTTCGAAGGAAAGGAAAGAATTCCCGACCGCCGTTTTGTGCTGATTTGCAATCATCTTTCCAAATTCGATCCGATGAGCATCAGCGCTTCCTTGAAAGGTTACCGATTGTCTTGGATCGCCAAAAAGGAATTGTTCAAGATGCCGTTGGTCAGCAATTATATGTATAAATCCAATTATCTGACTCTGGATAGAGAAGATCTCAGGCAGAGTTTGAGGGTGATCAAGCAGGCGGCGGCTTATATCGAAGACGACCTCTGCTCGATCGGCGTTTTTCCCGAAGGAACGCGGAACAAGGGAGATGAACTTCTGCTTCCCTTGAAAGCGGGATCGTTCAAGATCGCCCTTTTGGCGAAAACGGATATCGTCGTCGTCGCGATCGCTCACAGCGAACAGATCGCCAAGCGCTTTCCTTTCCGTGCGACAAACGTGTACATTCGCGTCGCCGAAGTGATTCCTTACGAAGCGATGAAGGATTTAAACAGCCAGGAAATCGCGCTGAAAGCGACGGAAATAATGAAAAGTCACATCGAAGAACTCAGAAAGAAAAAAATATAGGAGGTAAAAAGAGTGAAGTATGTTTTGATCAATCCTCTGTCCGACAACGGCACGGGAGAAAAGAGGAAAGAAAAAGTCAGTCAGGTCGTCAAAGGAGATTACGAGATTCTCAATCTTCTCGAAACGAAGACGAAATCGTTGATCGAGAGCCTGAACGCGGAGGACGAAGTGATTCTCTCCGGAGGAGACGGAACGATCAATCGTTTCATCAACGATTTGAACGGAGAGTGTCCGACGAATCCGATTTACCTGTGGAAAGGGGGATCCGGCAACGACTTTCTCAAAGACATCGGAAAAGACGAAGAACTCGTCTTGCTGAATCCGTATTTGAAACGGCTTCCGAAAGTTACCGTCAAAGGGGAAACTCGCTATTTCGTGAACGGCGTCGGATACGGCATCGACGGATATTGCTGTGAAGTCGCGGATAAAATCAAGAGACAGAAGCCGAATAAAAAGATCAATTACACGATGATCGCCATCAAGGGAATCCTCTTCCATTTCCGGAAAGTAAATGCGACAGTCAACGTCGACGGAGAGAGTAAAGAGTATCGAAACGTCTGGCTTTCGCCGACGATGAACGGTCGTTTTTACGGCGGAGGCATGATGGTCGCGCCGGATCAGAATCGCCTTGACGAAGAGCGGACGGTAACCAATATGGTCTATCGGGCGAAAAGCCGCCTGAAAGCCCTGATGGTCTTTCCTTCGATTTTCAAAGGAGAGCATATCGCTCATACGGAGGTCGTTACGTTAAAGAAAGGAAAGTGCGTCGAAGTTACTTTCTCCAAACCGTGCGCTTTGCAGATCGACGGCGAAACCGTTCTCGACGTCACTTCGTATCGCGTGGAAGCTTAAAAGCAATCGTTCGATCCGAATTCGTTTTTTGCGCGGATGGGTCGAAATAATCTACCATATTTGCCAAGTGTGACTTATAGTCAGTTGACTAAAAAGTCACATTTTTTTGATAATTTTCGTAAAGGTGGTAGGAATGATTAAAGAACAAGTCGGGAAAAGAATCAGACAATTGCGGAAGCGAATCGGATTTTCGCAGGAAACTTTGGCGAATCTTTGCGAACTCGACCGGACTTACATCACGTCGGTCGAATGCGGGAAGAGGAACATCTCGATCGTAAATTTGGAAAAGATCACGATCGCGTTGAAAGTGAGTCTCGCGGAATTCTTTACTTTTGAAGATGAAAGCGATAATTCGAAGAAGGGATAGGATACGTTAGAACGAAACGTTCTCGGCGGAATATAAAATTTGACGGCTGATTGCATTTTTAAGGAGTTGCAATGAGTTTTTTTTTATAATATAATGATTTTGTTAAAGGTTTAACTTGGTGCGTTATGAAAAAAATTGGAATTAAAGATATTGCCGAACACTGCGGCGTTTCCATCGCGACGGTTTCCTATGTGATCAACGGCGTGGAAAAAGTCTCCGAAGAGAAGAAGAAGATCGTGATGGAAGCGATCAAGGAACTGGATTACAACCCGAATCTGAACGCGCGCGCGCTTTCCAAAGGAGAATCCAGGCTGATCGGGATTCTGCTTCCTTTGGTCGAAGAAGAGGACAAAATCGGCACGGTCATCGGAAACAACCCGTTTTATATGGAGTTCATCGCCGGCGTCGAATTGAGTTTGCAGGATCAAGGTTACGATATTCTGATTTCCGGCGCGAACAACAATTTGGATCTCAGGCGGTGGCTTTCGGGGAGATCTTTGGACGGAATCATCGTCTTCGGATCGGTGCCGAAAGAATTTTTAAAGACGATCGTCGAACAGCAGATTCCTTGCTGCTTGGTCGACAGCGAAGACGCGAAAGGACGCCTCTCTGTCGCGATCGACGACGAATTGGGAGGCTATTTGGCAACGGAACATCTCCTATCTTTGGGACATCGCAAGATCGGCTTCGCCGGCGCTTCGCTGAGCAAGTCGAACGTCAATAAAAAGAGGTGGCAAGGATATCGTCGCGCGTTGAACGAAAAAGGTTTGGAAATCGACGATCGTTTCGTGTTCGAGGACGACGTCTCCTATGAATCCGGAAAGAGAATCGCCGGAAGAATTCTTGCGGAAAAGACGGAGATCACCGGACTGGTATGCACATCGGATATCATCGCCATCGGCGTCATCAAAGAGTACAGCGATCGCCGGATTTCCATTCCGGAACATCTCTCCGTCGTCGGATTCGACGATATCAAGATATCTTCTTATATTACTCCGGGATTGACGACGATCAAACAAGATGTCGCCTTGAAAGCCAAATTGGCCGCGGAATATCTGATTCACGGAATCGCGCATCGCGGAGAAGCGGAACGGCAGACGATTCTCGTCCCGTCTCTGGTGATCAGGAATTCGACAAGAAAGATAGGTTGAGGAGAAAATTATGGGAAAAGTGGCTTCTAAATATCTGAAAACATTGCCTTTTTCTATCGTAGAGGAAGGTTGGCATCGGGAAAAGAATAAGGTTTCCGAATCGCTTTTTTCGCTCGGAAATGAATTTCAAGGTATCCGCGGCTTTTTCGACGAAGGCGGAACTGTGGATTCGTTGCAGGGCGTGTACTTCAACGGGATTTACGAATACGCGAGAGAAGAAACCAAAAATGCCTACAAAGGGATCATCAAAAAACCTCACTTTATGATCAATTCTGTCAACTGGGTGAAAACCCGGATTCGAATCGACGGAACGGATTTGGATTTGGGAAAAGAAGATTTCGAAGATTTTGAAAGAGAACTCGATTTTCGCAGCGGCCTAATGAGGCGATCGCTGGTTTGGAAAGTCAACGGAAAGAAAGTCCGATTGAATTTTTATCGTCTTCTGAGCATGACCGACTGCAAGAGGGCATTTCAGAAGATCGAAATCGAATGCGACCAAAACTGCGCGCTTCGTCTCGAATTATCCTTGGATTCGGATGTGCTTCATTGGGGAGAGCATTGCTATTACGATCGGGTCAAAGAGGATCGAATCGGAGATGTGTACTATCTTGAAACGGAGACGCCGACGACAAAACAAAAAGTCGTTTCGGCGATGAAAATAGAAGGAATCGGAGAAAACGTTCGAACGGAGATCGGCGATAAAAAAATTTCCGTTATATCGGAATGGGAATTAAATCCCCGCGAAAAAAGAACGTGGACGCGCTTTGTCGTCAACGACGTCGATAAAGACGGAAGTCGGAATTTCGACGATCTGCTCGGAAGCGCGGTGAAAGAGGTTTCGGATTCTTTCGAAGAGGGTTTCGAGAGAAATTTGGATCGGCAGAAAGCGTATTGGGAAGATTTCTTTAAGAACCACGACATCGAAATTCGCGGAGACGAAGAGAATCAGCAGGGAATCCGTTTTTGCCTCTTTCAGTTGCAACAGACCTATCACGGTTACGACGCGTCGAACAATATCGGCGCGAAAGGGCTGACAGGGGAAGCCTATTCCGGACACACGTTCTGGGATACGGAAACCTATTGTCTGTCATATTATCTTCTGAATAATCCGAAAGCGGCAAAAAACCTACTGCTTTACCGTTATCACGGGCTGAAAGAAGCCAAATCGCGCGCGAAGATGCTCGATTGTGAAGGAGCCTGCTATCCGATTGCGACGCTGAACGGCGAAGAATCCTGCGCTCTGTGGCAGCATGCGTCGCTGCAATTCCAGCCGTCTACCGGCGTTGCCTATGCGATTTATCACTATTATGCATTGACCGGTGACTTGGATTTCCTGAGGGATTTCGGCTTGGAAATGCTGTTGGAAATCTCTCGCTTTCTCTATTCTCGCGGAGATTACAATCAAGACCGCACAGGATTCGGCTTTTATTGCGTGATGGGACCGGATGAATTTCAGATGATGGTCAATCACAATACGTATACCAATTATATGGCGAAGCGAACCTTTGAATTTACCTTGGACGCGGTCAAACTTCTACCTGAAACCGCCGTCGAAAAGACGATGCAAAAGGTCGGCGTTCGACGCGAGTTTTTGGAAGACATTCGCTTGGCCGCGGAAAAAATGATCATTCTCTACGACGAGCAAAGCGGGATTTTCGAACAGCACGAAGGATTCTTCAAACTTCCTCATGTCGATATCGAAAAGATACCCGTCACCGATTTTCCGCTGTATAATCACTGGTCTTACGACAGAATCTATCGAAACGACATGATCAAGCAACCGGACGTGCTGATGTTTCTCTTTCTTTACAGCAGCGCATTCGGTTTAAAGGAAAAGGCGGCGAATTACCGCTATTACGAACCGCGCTGCATTCACGAATCGAGTCTTTCTCCTTCGATTCATTCGATTTTGGCTTCGGAAATCGGAGAAAAGGACGACGCGCTGAAATTTTTCGGCTTTGCGACGCGATTGGATCTTGACGACTATAACCGAAATACTTCGGAAGGATTGCATACGACTTCGATTTCGGCGGCGTGGATGAACATCGTCTACGGTTTCGGCGGCGTGCGCACCGACGGAAAAATGCTGAAAATCAGTCCGACGATTCCTGATTCGTGGGAGGGATATGCTTTTACCATTCTGTATAAGGATTCGACGCTGAAAATCGACGTCGATCGGAAAGGGTACGAAATTCGCCTCCTCGAAGGTCCGTCTCAACGGATTTGTCTCGGGGAGAAGCCGGTTTTGATCCAAGATATCTGTCGGGTTAAGTTCCATGAATAGAGCGAAAAAATTCCTTTTCCTTTTTTGGATTCTCTTTCTTTTGATTTCCTGTCGTTCCGTCGGAAGCGAAAGTTTTTCAAACGGCATTTCGTCCGAAGCGGCGATGTCCGAAACGGTTTCTTCCGAAACGTCCGCCGACGTATCGACGAGTTACAGCAAAGACGAGGACGGGTTTTTGATGTTGCCGGAAGAGGAGTATCGGCGCCCTTTGTCTTTGAATGGCGACAGCCGAATCGAATACGCGGATTTTGTCGATCTTCCTTCTTCTTCGCTTCGCCTGTACCAAGAGGGCAAGCGAATACCTCTCTATGCAGTCAATACCAATGCTTCTCAGACTTGGGTTCCGAATAATTACGTTTTAGCCGAAAATTCGGTGGGCATCGTCGAAAAGGATGGACCGATCACTTTGGTTCTCTCGACCAATTTCGCTTTGACTTACGGGGCTACGATAAGACCTTTGGCAAAGGAAGTCGATTACACGGTCGACAAGGAAAAGAGACTGATCGTCTTTACCATCGTCGATGCGGGGCAATATACGATCGAATTTCGACCGAATCGAACGCTTCATCTTTTTGTCGACGAAATCGGACTTTACGATTCGATCGGCGAGAGTACGATGTATTTCGGCGCGGGAATTCACAATCGGGAAAACGACAGTCGGATCAACGCCGAGAATAAGGTCGTTCTCTCTTCCAATCAAACGGTCTTTATCGACTACGGCGCGGTGGTGCAGGCTTCTTTTGTCGGCAATTATGCGGAAAACGTCCGCATAATCGGAGGCGGGATCGTCTCGGGCGCTTCCTTTGAAAGGGACGCGGAGAAAAACACGCAGCAGATTCCTTTCGACTTTAATTACTGTAAAAACCTGCATATCGAGGGGATAAGTTGCCTCGATCCGGCGGGGTGGGCATACAATATCTATTTCTGTCAATATGCGGAAATCGTCAATGTCAAGGTGATTTCTTCGCGTTCGAACGGCGACGGCATCTCTTTGCAATCTTGTCAGGACGTTCGGGTTTCCGACTCGTTTATCCGGACTTGGGACGATTCTTTGGTCGTCAAGAACTATCCCGAGTGGAGCGATCGAAGCAAACAGGGAACGACGCGTAACATCTTTTTCGAACGCTGCCTGTTATGGACGGATCTGGCACAATCGATGGAAATCGGTTACGAAACGGTCGGGCAGGTGATGGACAATATCTCCTTCGATCGGATTACGGTGCTACACAGTCTTCACAAAGCGGCAATCTCCATTCACAACGGCAATAATGCGGCGATCACCAACGTCCGTTATTCGGATATCGTCATCGAAGACGCTTCGATGGGACGGGGAGACGGCAGCGATACGCTGATCGAGATCACTTGCGAGTTTTCTTCGACATGGTCTACCAAACAGGGTGTCACCGAATTGGGGTCGATCGGCAACATCACATTTGAAAATATCGCGGTGATTTCCGGTCGCGATCAGCTGAAAGTTCAACTTCGCGGGTCTATGGATACGCGAGCCGGATACGATCGATCCCTTCATTATCTGGATTCCGTCGTTTTCAAGAACGTCCGGATCATCGATCGCTATCTGAATGAAGATTATCCGTATCTATTCGTCAACGAATATGTGCGCGAGTTGAGTTTCGAGTAAGAAAATCGGGCAGAAACGTTAAGCGTTTAACAAAAAAAGAAAAAAATTTTGCTTTTAATTGATAAATATTTATATTTATCAATGAGTTAAACGTTTAAAAAAAATCAAAAAAGCGCTTTCATTTTGAAAAGGTTTGATTGTATAATAGAAATGAAGAAAGGAATGCGAAGTTGTGAAAAAGAAGATTTTTTGGATTTCGGCGGTGATGTTGCTCCTGCTGGGCGGCTGTTCTTCCAAGGGCGAGAAAAATTCGTCTTCGTTTTCATCGGGGAATCAATCGACGATAGGAACGAACGATCATTACAACGAAAATAATTTTATCGCTTCTTCCGAAACGGTAACGAAGACCCGAACGAAATTCTACGAAGGGCCGAATCTTTTGACGTCTTCGTCGAAAGTCGGCATTCGCGTTGAAGACGAAGAACTCTTCGTCTACGAGACGCGCGTCAACCATAGGCGAAAATTCACTTGGGAGACGTCGGAAGACACTAATCCGGTGGCGATTTTCGATTTCGAAGGCAAGGTGAGCGTCGATATCGAAATCAAGGATGACGTTTCGCTGACTTCGGCGACCGTATCGCCGTTGGTATACGGCATTCAACCGGTGATCGAGGGCAATCATATTCGGTTCGATCTGGAATACACGGACAATTACGTCGTCGAGTACAACGGCGATTCGGATAACGCGATTCACCTTTTTACCAGCGATATCGAGGAAGAGCCGATTACGGCGGAGGACGCCGAGAACGACGATTCGATCGTCTATATCGGTCCGGGAGTTTACGAAGCCGGAGCGATTCCTCTGAAATCTCATCAGACCCTGTATATTTCCGGAGGTGCGGTGGTCTACGGGCAGATTCGTACGGAGAATCTAACCGACATCACGATAAAAGGAAGAGGAATTCTTTCGGGCGCGGTTTTCGACAGGCGAACCGAAAACGAATACACCATTCCGGTGGAAATCCGTTCCAGCGATCACATCGCAATCGAAGATCTTACTTTTCTCGATCCGGCAGGGTGGTGTATCGCCCTTTACAAATCGTCGAACATCACGTTGAACAACATCAAAATCGTCACGGCACGTCCGAACGGCGACGGAATTTCGGTTCAATCTTGCAGCGACGTTCAGGTCAACGGCGGATTCGTCCGCACATGGGACGATTCTCTGGTCGTCAAAAATGTCGATCGGGGCAGCACCGAAAACATCACCTTCGACGGTGTCAGCGTCTGGACGGATCTGGCGCAGTCGATGGAAGTCGGTTATGAGACTTACGGACCGACGATGGACAATATCCGTTTCCAAAATATCACGATCATTCACAATTTCCACAAGCCGGCGATCTCCTTGCACAATTGCGACGATGCGGAAATCACGAACGTGTATTATCAAAACATTACTTTGGAAGACGGACAGATGTTGGGGGACGATCAAAACGACGGGGAAAACGACTTCTTTGTCGATATGACGATCGCTTATAATCCGGAATGGACAAAATCTCAGGGCGATCGCGGCAGCGTGGACGGCGTTATCATCGACAACGTGAAAGTCTATCGAATCGCCGAAAGTTGCATTTCCCGCATGGCGGGCGAATCGGCGGCTTCCCAAATTAAGAATGTCCGTATCGGCGACATCGACTACGAGGGAAAACTCATTCGGAACGCGGGAGATCTGAGTTTGGGAACGAATCAGTATGTTTCCGGAATTACATTCACGGGTTCAAAAAGCGCGGAAGAGATCTTGGGAGCTTACAAGAAACTCCCGTATCGTTTGGCATTGGATTCGGAAGAAGTCGAAAAAGAAACCGTGGAAAACATCGATCAAAACGGCGTATTGGTTCCCGAATTCGCCAAACTGACCGGAGAGTTGTCGTTTATCGGCGTGAAAGCGGACATCAGTGCGTACTCCGGGGTTTCATCTCACGGAGCGGGGAGCAAAGCGACGACGCCAGGAGATGACGGAAGCGGAACTTTCGAAAGCGCATCGCACGGAGGCAATCTCGCTTTCGACGGCGACGAAAGCACTTACTACGAAAGCGCTTCGTGGCGGAATGAAGAAAACGAATTCGCCACGTTGACGATCGATTTCGGGGAAACCTTGCATACGATCGGCGTGATTCGCATTTTAGGACCGCAGGATAACGCGTTCAAATATACGTACACGATATCCGTCTACGGAAGAAAGATCAAGAACGACGGAACGATCAACGAAAACTACACCCGCATTCTTTCCAACCGCGAATATGTGATGTCGCCGTCTGCCGGCAATGCCATCGACATCAATATCAGCACGCAAGAGTATGCCGGAATGCAGTTGAGATTCTATCGTTCGGAGGGATTAACTGCGCCGAAAACGTATCGGATTTCCGAAATCGAATTTTATCCGCCGTCCTTGACGTTCGGAAAGAGCATCTACGGAGCGACGATTCACAACGACGTGTATCCGGTAACCAATGTCGTCGACGGAGAAGTGAACGGAACGTCCTATTACGAATCCAAAACGCTGCCGGCTCAACTCATCATCGATTTGGAAGACGTCTACGCTCTTAACAAGATCATTCTGAGTCTGTCTCCTTCCTTGTTGTGGGAAGCCAGAGTTCAGAACATCGAAATTTCGGTTTCCGCGGACAATCGCGGTTATGACGAAGCGTTGAATTTTACTACGCTGTTCGAAGCGACTGACTATCTATTCGATCCTCAAACGGGTAATCGGATAACCTTGAACGTCGACGATGTTCAGGCGCGATATTTGAAAATCGTTATTAATTCCAACAGTGCCGGGAATTACGGAGGTCAACTTGCCGAAGTTTCCGCCTACGGAAATTAATAAAAAAATGGAGAAAAAATTATGAAAAAAACAAAATGTTTAGTGCTATCAACTTTGATGCTCGGTCTTACCTTAACTGCCTGCGGCGGTAAAAAAGAGGGAAGTTCCTCTTTCCTCAGCGAGAATCCTTCGACGAGTTCTTTGCCGGATACGAGCAGTGTCACTTCTTCGGAATCTTCTTCTTCGGGAGGACAGACGGACGTCGATTTGCCGGTTTACGCCAAATCGATCGACAAAAATGCGCGGACAAGAGCGTATAAAGAAGAATTCGATTTGATGCTCGACGACTTTTCCTCGACGACATTAAAAGGCACTCTTTCCGGAGAGGGAAGACAGGTGAGCGAGAGTTACCTGCAAGTTTCGATCAACAGCAAGAGCGAAGAAACCTATCCGGGCAACGATGATCGTTCCATTTACAAACAGGCTTCGGGGGATTACAACATTCATTCGTTCGACGCGATCAAATTCCGGATGCGCGTGACGGAGGGCGAATTGAAAAAAGAAGATCTGATTCTCGGGCTGAGAGGCGACGACGCGTTTAATCTGTACGAACTTTCTCTTTCGGAAGCGTTAGACAACGACAGCGAGGAAATTCCGGAACTGACGGGCGAATGGCAGGATATCATCGTTTCGCCGATGAACAGCATCGAAGATTCGAATACGGTTTACACTTCCAAAAGTTCGGGCGCGCCGACGACGGTAAAGGTTCTCGAACAGATCATCGGATTCCATTTATATGCTCGCGAAGGCGTAAATGCCGTCGTGGAAATCGAATCGGTGAAAGGAATTGCCGGAAAGAACGAGACCGTTCTCGACGATTTCGCGCGCCGCGAGGTCAACGGTTCTACCGGTCACACTTGGTGGAACGACTCAACAGGTCATATCATCACAAAATCGGTGGTTTTGGATAACGGCGGAAGTTATACGACTTTGGCGTCCGACGAACTCGGGGATTATGAAAACGTCGTCCTTTCGTTAAAATCGGAATCTTCGAATATCAGTTTGACTCCGATTCTCACCGGCGGAGCGGAAGGAACTCCGAAATCGTGGTCGGATTTGAAAGACGACCAGAATCTCAGCGTGGTGGCACCGGTCAACGGAGCGTATGGCTCTTATGTCATTCATCTGGCGAACTCGGGGATTACCGACAGCGGAATCGTCGGATTCAAAATCACCGCTTCGGATTGGACTTCCGTCGACGCGGTATTCATGACGAACATGACCGAAAAGGCGGCGGCGACCGAATTCCCGAAACTCGATACCGAGAATGCCGTGGTTTTCGACGATTTCAACCGCACGCAGAATATCATCGATACTTCCTATGAGAACGCGGTTTTGAATACGATCGTTACCGAAGCCGGACTCAACTATGCCATTTCTTATCACAATGAAGGGATGATCAAAGTTTCCGACGGCGCCGTGACTTTCGACGCAACCTCTTTGGCCGAAAACGACTACATTCAATTCACCGAAGGATCGAAAGCTTCGCGTGGCGATCACCGCTACATGGTGATTTCGACGAAACTCGAAGAAGGAGCGACTTTGGACGGATTCCGCATCGAATCCGGCGGAAAAACGATTTGGTACAACGATATGTACGCGGCTCAGGGATTGAAGACTTCGAGCGAAATCAACCCGTACGTCAAAGACGGATTCACATGGCAGGTGATCGATTTGGCATTATCGGATCTGGACTCCATCGACGGCGAAGTCGTCATGTACTACTCCGGAACGGGAAAACTGAGCATCGACACGATCTTCTTTGTCAGCGAACCGGGATTAAGCGCGAAAGCGTTTGCCGAAACCGAAAAGGTACTAAATGCCGATGCCAGTGCCGATGGAATCGCGCATCAGAGTTTGGTCGCGGGAACGAATGAGGGAGCAAAGGTTATCCGACTCACTTATCAGGGAGACGGAGTTCACGATCTGTCCTCTTTCAGAATCGAAGGAACCGCTTTAAACTCGGCGATCTTTGCGAATAACGGCAGCCTGAAAATGAGCGTCGGCGGAGAATCGGTCGACGGTACCTTTGTGGCACCTGCCGATGTCGATACCGTTATGCTGATCGATTTGGAAGCGTCGGGTTGGACCGATTTCACGTCGACATTCGAACTCGTATTAGGCGACTGGGCAGAAGGATATATGGATATCCGGAACGTCGAGATGCTGATTGAAAACGATTTCCTCGAATGGAAAGATTTCGACATCGCCGAAGAAGTATCTTTGATGCCGACGGCAGACGTCCCGCATACATATCTTTATGTCGGTTGGAGCGAAGGCGCGGAAGTGATTACCCTCACGTTGAAGGGCGACGGCGCCGCGAATCTGGAATCCTTCCGCTTCGAATTGACCGACGCAGAGAATCAACAGTTAGTGTATTATGCCAACGCGACGTTGGCGATGACGGTCGACGGAGAAGCGATCGACTGCACGTATGTGATTCCGGAGGAGGGTGTAACGATCACTTTCGATCTGAAAGCCTCCGGCGGAGTTTCTTCCGACGGCGTCAACATCACTTTGGTTTACGGCGATTGGGCGAATATCGATCAGACGATCACGATCGTTTCGGGAACCAAAGCGGTTTCTACGCTGACGGTGGAGAAGATTATGTCTTCGGTTCCTGCGATGAATATTCCAAGCGAACCGGCGGAATAAAATCCGCGTTGATTAACTTGGGGCTACCCCTTTCG
This sequence comes from Bacilli bacterium, assembly GCA_048359995.1. Taxonomy (GTDB): domain Bacteria; phylum Bacillota_I; class Bacilli_A; order RFN20; family CAG-449; genus UBA3210. The sequence goes on from DBGCPK010000011.1 coordinate 40,006, forward strand.
GCCCCAAGTTAATTTCTTTTTGTCGAAGGGGGCTATTTAAAGGAGTGCGGAACGATGAAAAAAACAGTTTCTTTGATGCTTTCGGTCTTTTCTTTGCTGGCATTATCCGGATGCGGAGGCGGAAAAAGCGATAAAATCACCATTAAAATCGGTTTCTGGCCGCAGAGCAACGAGCGGAGCGATTTGGCGATGTACGAGCGGTGGAAAGAAAAATTCGAAGCGGATTATCCTCAGTACAAAATCGTCGGAGATACGTATATCTATTCCAAAGACACGATCGCTTCCAAAGCGAGAGGCCACACTTTGCCGACGGTTTTTCAGACTTGGTTCACCGAGCCGGAAATGCTGATTACCGAAAAATATATCCGCGACTGCACCGACGTTTTGGAAAAACTGGGTTGGGACGAGATGATGGATCCGGAGATGAAAGGCGTACTCAGCAAAGACGGAAAAATCTACGGAGTTCCGCGAGACGCCTATGGCTTGGGGCTTTTGATCAACAAGAGGATCATGGGTGAAAACGATCTTCTTCCGGAAATCGACGGAGAATATTCGATCTATTACGAAGACGGTACGCCCGCGTATCCGCAGACATTTGAAGAGATTATGGATTGCTCCCGCGTTATTGCCGAAAACGAAGCGACCACGAAAGGTTGCCTAATTCTCGCCTCCAATAAGAACGGAGGATGGCAATTTACGAATTTTGCATGGAATTTCGGCGCGGTAATCGAAAGTTACGACGCTTCTTCGTCTTCATGGAAAGCCGATTTGACCAGCGAGGCTTGCATCTCGGCCCTGAAATGGATTCAGGATATGAAGAACGAAGGTCTGCTTCTCAACAACATCAACATCGTTTATGACGACTGGTATTCCAAAATCGGTTCGCAAGTGGCGATGGCATTCGTCGGAAGCGACGTTTTGCAGAACGCTCAAACCAAAGGAGAAGTGCCGATGGACGATCTCGCTTTCGTGCCGATGCCTACCGGAGACGGAATTCATCATTACTCGCTGTACGGAGGTACTCCGTACGTCTTCCCGAGTTACGCCACCGACGAAGAGGTCGAAGGCGCTCTGCGGTTTTTGGAATACTGCGGAAGAAGCCCGATCGCCAGCGATGTTTCTCATAGCGCGATGATCGAAGGCAACGAAACGGCGAAAGCGAAAAACCAGCCGATTCTTCCGACGATCAAACCGTGGAAAAATCAAGATTATCTGACGATGATCGAAGAGATCGAAAATCAGTATATCGACGTCAATATGACGGATTTCAACGATTTCTTCGATTCGATCGGCGAAACGAAAAAATCGGAAGAGCCTTACTATGCGCAGGAATTGTACGAAATTCTGGACGGCTGCATTCAACAGGTCCTCTCCAAACCGGAAACCGCGAATGTCAAAAATATTCTGACGACCGCGCAGGACAATTTCAATAACAATTATCTGTCGAAAGTGAATTGACGCGTATGATAGTAAGAGAAGGGAAAACAAGCAGCAGGAAAAAGCAGATAATCCGGAAAAACGTCATCGCATGGCTGATCGCCTTGCCGAGCATTGCCGTTTTTGCTTTTTTCGTATGGATTCCGCTGATTCAGAACATCACGTATTCTTTTTCAACCGACGGCTATTACAGCGGATTTGCCGGTTTCGACAATTATATCACCATTTTTCATGACGCGAAATTCATCGCGGCGTTAGGAAATACGTTCAAGTATATCTTCTATTCTTTGATCATCGGCTTTCTGATTCCGTTTTTTCTGGGATTCATGCTTTCGGAAGTGTTTCATTTCAAAGGTCTGTTCCGGTTGATCATCTATTTTCCTTGTATGCTCAGCGGCATCGCCGTCGTTACGCTTTTCAAATACTTTCTCGATCCGGACGTATCCTTGATCAATCAGTTTTTGACCGCGTTGGGATTCCAAACGTCGATGCTGACCAGCGATGTGGACTTGGTAATCCCTTTGATCGTCGTGGCGATGACTTGGCGGGGAGCCGGTTCGACTTCTTTGATTTACCTTTCCAACTTTCAGCAGATCGACGATTCGCTCTATGAGGCGGGAAGAATCGACGGAGCAAGCGCTTTGCAACGCTTTTTCCGGATCACACTTCCTCAGTTGAAAGCGACGTTGATCACTTTATTCGTCCTTCAGATCATTTCGGTGTTTCAGGTGTTCTACGAGCCGTGGATTATTTCCGGAGGCGGTCCGAACAACGCGTCGATTTCGATTATGATGTACGCTTATATTCGCGGCGTAACCGAATCCAATATTCCTGTCGGCGCTGCCGCGGCGGTGATGTTGACGCTCATTATCATCGCGTTTACCGTCCTCTATTACGGCATTGTCCGTCTTCTCGATAAAGAAAAGCGGGTGAAGAAACATGAAAAATAAGCGTCGCTTGTCCCTGACTCACGATAAAACAGGGGGACTATTGAATTTTATGGATTATCGCGCGCTGTCGCATAAAATCTTTTACGGCGTGTTGATTTTCCTTTTGATCGTGGCTTGCATGGTCGCCGTTTTGCCGATTTTTTGGTTGATCGTCAATTCATTCAAATCCGCCGCGCAGTTCAACGATCCCGGCGCGCAGTTCTGGCCGACGAAATGGAATTTTTCTGCCGTCGCGCGCTTGTTCACCGAGTTCAATTTCGGATCTTACTATTTGGTCACGATCGTCGTCGTTCTTCTGGCCATCGTATTTTCACTCGTCTTCAACGGCCTCATGGCTTACGTTGTCGGCGTTTTGAAACCGAAAGGGCATAAAGTACTGCACTATATGATCTTTTCCGCCTATATGATTCCAGGCATGTTGAGCATCGTTCCGCTTTTTGAAATGATCACTAAAATTTACGGGTCGTTGAACATCTACGGTCCGTCTCCCGTTCATTTTATCACGGTCACGCTTTGCTTTGGCTCGAACGCGTATTACTATATGCTTTTGAAAGACGCTTTTGAAAAGATTCCTTCGTCGCTCGTCGAGGCGGCAAAGATGGACGGATTGAGCGATCTGGGCATTTTCGGAAGAATCATTTTGCCTCTTTCCAAACCGATACTCGGCGTCGTGGCGATTTTCACGATGACCGCGGCCTATTCGGATTTTCTCTTGCCGTATCTCGTTCTTTACGGTTACGGCGGAGAGAAGTTCTCCACGTTGATGGTTGAAATTTTCAATTTGCAAAATTCCAACTCCAATATCACCACGCCGGAAATTCTTCTCGCGATTCTGTTTTCGATCATCCCTCAGTTGGTGATGTTTATCCTCTTCCAAAAACAAATCATGAACAACAATGTGAATGCGGGGATGAAAGAATGAACGGCGAATTCGTTTTGATCAAAGAGGATCTTCTTCCACGAAATATCCTTTCTTACGGAAATATGTTTTTGATCGGCAACGGGCATATCGGCTATCGCGGAACGTTGGAAGAGTATACCAAAGACCAGATTACGGGACTCAATATTATCGGGTTCTACGATCAGCACGGGGATAAATGGAGAGAGAGTTTAAATGCGCCGAATCCTTTCTTCTTCGAGATCGAAGAGCATCATTTTCTGAAAGACCGGCCGACCGCGCACGAGATACGCCTGAATCTGAAAACGGCGGTTTTTGAACGTTCCACGGTTTATTCCGATTTGAGTATCGAATCCAAAAGGACGATATCTCAAAGCGAAGATAATCTTTTGCTGGAAGAATACCGAATAAGGATCAAAGAAAAAACGAAGTTCTGCTTGAATTTCGGCTTAGATACGGATATTTACGAAATCAACGGACCGCATTTCAAAGAAAAGAACGTTCGTTATGAGGATGGAATCGTCGTCTTCGAAGGGACGACCAACGAGAATCAATATTTAGGAATGGAAGTCGCCTATTTGTGCGACGACCCTTCGGTGATTTACTCGCCGGAAGATCTTCGCTTTCACCTATGCAAGGAAGCCGAACCTCAGGAAATCGTTATCCGAGTCATGGCGAAGATTTACGAAAGAACGTTGGATAGAGAAGAACAACGCCGTTTTCGCGAATCGGTTTATTCTCGGAGATTCGAATCCCTTTTCTCTTTGTCGGAAAAGATTTTCTCCGATAAATGGAAGGTTGCCGACGTTTTGATCGAAGGAGACGAAAAAGCCCAATTCAGCCTCCGCTATTCCATCTATCATCTGCTCATTCTGGAAAACGAAAGATACCGACACTCCGTTCCGGCGCGCGGTTTAAGCGGACAAACCTATAAAGGCGCGGTATTTTGGGACAGCGAGATCTTCATTCTTCCGTTCTTCCTGATGACCAATCCGAAGATGGCGCGGAAGATTCTCGAATACAGGATCCACACGCTGAACGGCGCGAAAGAAAAGGCGAAGAAATATCGATACGAAGGTGCGTTCTATTCGTGGGAATCGCAAGATACCGGATTGGAAGCCTGTTCGGAATATAACGTGACCGATCCGATCAGCAATCAACCGATCCGAACTTATTTCAACGAAAAGCAGATTCACATCTCCGCGGACATCGTCTATGCGTTTAACGACTATTTGAGCCGCACCAAAGATTACTCGCTTTTGGTTGACGGAGGATACGAGGTGATCCGCCAGGTTTTGCTTTTCTTGATGTCCTATGCCACGAAAGGCGAAGACGGTTTGTATCATTTCAACGACGTCATCGGTCCTGACGAGTACCACGAGAGAGTCGACGACAATGCGTTTACCACTTATATGAATTACGAAAGTGTCAAACTCTATCTCAAATACTATGGCATTCTTCGCAAAGAGGGATTGATGGACGTTTCCAAAGACGAAGAACTCTGCCGCAGAGCCGAAAAGTTTCTGAGCGAAATCTATCTTCCGACGATCGACGAAAACGGAATTTTGGAACAATTCAAAGGTTATTTCGCTTTGGAAGATGTCGGCGTAGAGGAAGTCAGAAAGCGCGTCAAAAGCGAGAAAGAGTATTGGGGTTCGAAAAATGGGGTGGCGACGCCGACCAGAGTGATCAAGCAGGCTGATGTCATCGCGTTGATGTCGTTGCAATACAAGAAGTTTACGCCGGAGATAATCAAGGCCAACTACGACTTCTACAATCGATATACGGAGCACGGATCCAGCCTATCTGCCAGTATGTATTCGCAATGCGCCTGTCGGATCGGCTATCTCGAAGAAGCCTACAAGATGTTTATTCGTTCGGCGACGGTCGACCTCGAAGAGGGTTCTTCGAAAATGTTCGCCGGAGGGATATACATCGGAGGAACTCATCCGGCCAGCAACGGTGGGAGTTATCTCTCGGTAGTCAACGGATTTGCCGGAATGACTGTCGAAAACGGGAAGTACTCCTTTCACCCGAATCTTCCGGATAATATTCGAAGATTGGAGTTTTCTTACTATCAGGAGAATCGGTTGATGAAAGTTTCTTTGACAAAGGATCGCGCGGCGATTGAGGAGGTAAAAGATGATTAAAGGTATAATTTTTGATCTCGACGGCGTTTTGCTGTCGACGGATCGGTTTCACTTTCAGGCTTGGAAGAGCATCGCCGACGATCTGAACATCGAATTCGACGAAGAAACCAACGATCTTCTTCGCGGAGTGTCCAGAATGAGGTCGTTGGAGATCATTTTGGAAAAGAACGGAATCCAAATGGGTGAAAAGGAAAAAGAAGCGCTTTGCGAGAAGAAAAACGAGCGATACCGAAAATTTTTGGAAACGCTGACACCGGAATCGGTGGAAAAAGTAACCGTCGAAGTGTTGGAATTTTTAAAGAAATCGCAAATTCTTCTCGCGGTCGGATCGGTGTCGAAAAACACGCGGTTTATTTTAGAGAAGACGGGGCTGATCGGTTATTTCGATGTCATCGTCGACGGAAATGCGATTCGGCATTCCAAACCCGATCCGGAAGTGTTCGATACGGCGAGGAATTTGCTGAATCTGAAAAAAGACGAATGTCTGGTCGTCGAGGACGCTTTCAGCGGCATCGACAGCGCGAAAAGCGCGGGAATTAAGGCCTGCGGAATCAAAGACGCCGCGCGGTACGAAAAAACCGATTACCCGATCGAATCTCTGCGCGATGTCATCGAAATCGCGTCGAGGGGAATCGTAATCCGACACTTGAAAAAGATCTATCCGAATGGGTTCGAGGCGGTCAAGGATTTCAATTTGGAAATCGACGACAAGGAATTCGTGGTTTTCGTCGGGCCTTCCGGCTGCGGAAAATCCACCGTACTCCGCATGATCGCGGGATTGGAGGAGATCACGTCGGGCGAACTCTTCATCGACGGAATTCCGGCGAACAATCAGGAATCGAAAGATCGGAATATTTCGATGGTCTTTCAGAATTACGCGCTGTACCCGCATTACACGGTACGGCAGAACATCGGATTTCCTTTGCTGATCGAAAAGATACCTCCCCGCCATTGGTTCGATTTGAAATATCGTCGGGAAAGAAAGCGGAAAATTAACGAAAAAGTGGAAGAGGTCGCCTCGAAAATCGGATTAAGTTCCTATTTGGATGTCAAACCGAAATTCCTTTCCGGCGGTCAGAGGCAACGCGTCGCTTTGGGAAGAGCGATTATCCGAAACCCGCGGTGCTTTCTTTTGGACGAGCCGTTGAGCAATCTCGATGCGAAAATGCGGGCTCAGATGAGAATCGAAATCTCTCGTCTGCATCAAGAATTGCAGAAGACATTCATTTACGTTACGCACGATCAAATCGAAGCGATGACGATGGGGAGCAAGATCGTCGTGATGAAAGACGGCGTCATTCAGCAGATTGCCGAACCGTATCAACTCTACAACGATCCGATCAATCAGTTTGTCGCCGGTTTTATCGGCACGCCGCAGATGAATTTCATCGACGGAAAACTGCATGAAAGCGAAGGCGTTTTCACCTATGAAAATCAGAGTTTCCGTTTTCAACTTCCCGAATCCGTCGCGCGAAGATTGAATCGGAAACAAGAGGAAGAAGATGTGGTTTTGGGAATCAGACCGAAAGCGATCATGACGGAGATGGATTTAGGTTTCGATCCGGAGAATACCGCCGCTTTAACGGTAACCATGATCGAGCAACTGGGAGACGATCTTTTGGTTCACGGAAGAATCGAGGGAAAAGAAGACGAATTGACCTTGTCCACCAATCCGGACGGCAAGTTTTCCGTCGGCCAGAGAATCGCCATCTCTTTCGATTTGAGCCATATCTGCTTGTTTTCGAAAGAAACGCAGGAAACCATCCTTCAACCGAGAGAAAATTAGATTAGACATTTCCTTATCCGTCGGATAGAATGAAAATGAAGAAGATGGGAGAAAATGTATGGAATTATTGATTCAAGGGTGTATGCGGTTTGAACGCTTTTCCGAAACGCAGATGGAGAATTGGATCGCCTCCGAGCTCGATCGCGGAATCCATTGGTTTGATCACGCGGATATTTACGGCGAGGGAAAATGCGAAACCTTGTTCGGAAAGGCACTTTCAAAGCATCCCGACTGGCGGGAAAAGATGATCATTCAGTCGAAATGCGGCATTTGCTGCGTTCCGTCTACGCACTATGACTCTTCCAAAGAAAGCATACTTCGCAAGGTAGAAGAAAGTCTCTCTCGCCTGCAATGCGGTTATTTGGATTATTTTCTGATTCATCGGCCGGATATTTTGACGAACCCGGAAGAGATCGGCGATGCTTTTGAGCAACTCTACGCGGAGAAGAAAGTGAAGCATTTCGGCGTATCCAATTTTACCGCCGGACAGATTCGAAACTTGCAAAGACATACGTCCAGAAAGATCGAAGTCAATCAACTGCAATTTTCGTTAGGGCATACGCATTTGATCGATCGCGATTTTTTCGCGAATACAGGCTCGAAAGAAATTTTTTCTTCGGACGGGGATATTTGGGATTATTGCTACGAAAACGATATCGCGATTCAGTGTTGGTCTCCTTTTCAGTTCGGCTGTTTCGAGGGGACGTTCATCGAAAACGAGAAGTTTCCTGAATTGAACCGAAAACTTTCCGAACTCGCGGAAAAGTATCGTTGTTCGAAAAACGCGATCGCCGTCGCTTGGATTCTCTCTTTGCCGAGAAAACTGCAAGTGATCATCGGCACGACGTCTTTAAACAGGGTGGACGAAATCCGAAAAGGGAATGAGATTCGACTCACGCGCGAAGAGTGGTACGCTTTGTACGAAAGCGCCGGGCATTCTTTGCCGTAAAGAAAAGATCTCGGGGAATCGGAGATTTTCGTTTTCAACGATAGTAAGCATTATAAGGTTTTCGCAAAGGAAAGAACGTCCGATTCGCCGACGATCTTTCCTTTTTTCATAATAACGACGCGGTCGGTTAAACGCGTCAGATTGACGGCGTCGTGATCAACGGAGATCAACGAAAATCCGAGACGATCTTTGAGATTCCGGATCAATTCTATGCTTTTGGACTTGCTGATTTCGTCGAGATGAGTGAAAGATTCGTCGAGAAGCAGGATATCCGGTTCGCGGATCAGCGCTTTACCGATGGCGATCCGTTGTTTTTCTCCATCCGAAAGAAACGATGGTTTGAAATTGACTTTTTTCGTCATTTTCAACGTGGTCAACATCTCTTTGATGCGAAGATCGATTTCCCGATCGCTTAAACCATAATAATTCAGGCCCATTTTGAGATTCTGATAGACGGTCAGATGAGGATAGAGAAACGTTTTTTGGAACAAATAAGCAATATTCCTTTTCTGCGGAATATCTTCGGTGATTTCCTTGCCGTTAAGAAATATCTTTCCTTCGTCGATTTCGATCAAACCGGCGATTGCTTTCAGCAAAGTGGATTTTCCCGACCCGTTTTCGCCGAAAATTCCTACGGATTCTCCTGTATTTACGTCAAGAGAAAGAGAATCCAGAGCCAAATCTCCTTTCGGATAACGATACGAAACGTTTTCCAAGCGCAACTTACTCATCATCTTCGTCTCCTTCGCAGAACAAACCCAAATGGTAATATTCTCTAAATTGTGCGAAATTGATCGTTTCGTCGAAACGATAAACCCGATAGAGTTGTGCGATAAAGGCCGTGTGGACAAATCCGAAAAAACCATAGACAAGCAATGCGGTCAGGCTCAAAAATGTGAATCGTGTAAAGAGGAAAAGATCGAGCAGGCAGCAGATCAAAAACGGAAGCAGGGTAAGGCCGATGAGAAGATGCCCGCCGAGAGAAGAAAGTGTAAGGATGAAGGAAGTTTTCAGGTTATTTCCGAAAGAAGATTCGTAATAGAGGCGAAGAGTTACGGAACAGGCAAACATATTGAAAAGAATGAAAAGAATAAGCGCGTACAGAAAGAAGGTAACGAAATAGTAAACTAGATTTCGGCTACCGAAAGAAAACATTCCGACATTGATCAACGATGCCAAAAAGCCGTAAAAGAATCCGATCGGCAGACCGCGTACCCCCTCTTTCATTCCTTTTTTGAAATCGCGAAACAATAAAAACCCTCGATTCCAAATCCACATCTTGAATACGTGGATTATTCCGGAAAAACCGATTTGCAAGAGAGGAAAAACGACGATGAGAAACAAGGATAAAATTCGAAAAAAATTGCAAATCCGATCGAATTTCATACCATCGGTGATCGTTGTATCGTTGACGATACTCCCCGAACCGACGATGGCGGCGATAATTAGAGCGATCAAGGGAAGAACAAACGGAAGAAACAAAAAAGATAATTTGAAAATCAAACTCGCCTGAGTTTGAAAGAGAAAGCGATATTGTCTGCGGCGATTGACGGGAAGAGAAAGAAACTTATTTCTTTTCATCGATGATCTCTTTCAGTTGCTCGATCGTCAGTTTCGGTCGGAAATCCGGATCGAAAAGACCGTTGGTTTCCGCGTAGGTATCGTTGAATTGCGTGATGCAGTATCCGGCGATTCGGCGATTCGACGCGATTGAAGCGACCAAATTTTTTACCGTTTCGAAATAGGAATCAAGATTCTTGCTCTGTTCGCCGTATCCCCATCCATCGCTTCCCGAAATGGTTGTCCCGACGAATTCGTCGATCATCACCGGCTGCCCCCGATAGGAACATCCTTTCGCAAAGCAAGCGCGGAACTGCCTTTCTATCAACGTATGAGTATCTTGAACGGTCCGATCGAAGTCGAGATAAATCTCGTTCAGCGTTTGAGCGTTCTGATCGTAGTTGTGCAAGGTGAGAATATCTGTTGCTTCCGTATGTTCCCAGCCGTCGTTATCGATTGCCAGCCGATCGGGATCGAGGGTTTTCGTCAAATAGTAAAGGCTACGGACAAAATTCATTTCTTCTTCGTTATAAGAAATCGTCGGCACTCCCCACGATTCGTTTACCGGCACATAAGCGATGATGCAAGGGTGATTTTTGAATTGAAGGATTGCTTCTTTCGTCTGATTCACGAGCGAATCGACGGTGCGAAGAGAATATTCGTAAGGAGAAGGCATTTCGAAAAAGACGAAAAGCCCCAAGATATCGCAATAGTAGTAAAAGAGTTCATCCTCGATCTTCTGGTGCATTCGAATCCCGTTTAAACCGATCTCTTTGCATTTTCGGATCACTTCGATGTAGTATTCTTCGTTTCCGGTCATCCCACCGTGGGGATAATAGCCTTGAAACAGAATCATTTTCAAAAGGACGGGGTTATTGTTGGAATAGAAGATGTTTTTTCTCGCTTCGAAATGATTGTATGCGGTGTAGGATCGGACGAAATCCAACATCTTGTCCTTATCGGAAAGAGTGTATTCCAAATCGAAAATATTCGGATGATCCGGAGTCCACGTCTGCACCCGAAACGCTTCGAATTCGTTTCGCATATCCAAAGCGATCGTTCCGTGTTCTTTAAGAAGGCGGAATGCAACTTCCTGAATCGGTCGGTCGTTGAAAGATACGCTGATTTTCAGTCTCATACCTTGTTGAAAATTTCTGATATCGTATTCGAATACCAAAAGATTCTTCTTATAATCAAATCGCGTATGGACTTCGTTCAGACGGATAGAAGAAACCTGTTCCAACCAGACGGTTTTCCAAATTCCGCTGGTGGCTTTATACCAGCAACCGAAAGGGTCTTTCATCCAAGTTTGTTTTCCACGCGGTTTGTCGGCTTCCAGTCCGTCCTTGACGAACACCGTGATCGTGTTTTCGCCATCGTTCAAAAGCGGTCGAATATTCATCGAAAAACGCGTGTATCCTCCGATGTGGTGACCGGCATACCGACGATTGACATAGACGTTACATTCGTAATCGACGGATTCGAAATGCAGCAAATAATCGCAATCCTCTATCTTCGGAAGGGTGAATTTTCTTTGGTACGCCATTTGGCTATGATGACTTTCGTCGTTGATTTCCGAATCTTCGCTTTGATATGCGTAAGGAACCTGAATCGCCTTCGAATCCGAGAAATCAAAGGCTTTTTCCGAAGGAAAAGCGATGTTTTCTTCGTTTTCGAGATATTTAAAATCCCACGTTCCGTTCAGTAAAAAGAAATTGTTTCGGGAGAACATTACTCTCGGATAATTTGGGCGATAACTTTTTGCATGCTTCATAATTTGTACCTCTTTTTTTATTGTTGCCACAAATTTTGATCGTTGTAAAGTAAATTTTTTTAGTATTTCTTTCTCGTTTCACTTATAATATAAACGGGTGATTGTCCTTTGAAGAAGAATTCTATTTCCAATTATGTCGACGATTTTTTAAACGGAAGCATAACGGTTTACAATTATAATCCGATTATCACCAATAATTACTGCATCTATTGTCAGGCTGCGGGCTTTCAAAAAACCGGACCTCATTATTACAACGAGATTGCTCGTTTTCCCAATTATATGGTCAATATGACCACCAAAGGAAAAGGAAAGATCACGATCGACGGGTCGGAACGCGAATTGACTGCCGGAAGTCTCGTTTTTCTGCACAACGAAAATCATCATATCTTGGAGAAAATCGCGGGAGAAGAATGGGAGTTTGATTTTATCCACATTTTCGAAAGTGAAATGGTCTCTAAAATTTATCAATCCCTCGCAGGCAGTTCGGGTTGGATCGTGCAACTTTCCGCCACGGCAGAATACGAGAGGAATTTTGCCGAGATCATCCGCCTGCTCAGAAGAAAAGAAAGCAATTACGAAATCAATGTGTCGATTGAAATCTACAAATTGCTGATGAGATTGACGGCGGAGAAGTCGTTGAATCCGAATCACGAACAGATCGATTCCGAAGTCGGAAAAGTTTCATTGTATATGAAAGAGCATTTCAGCGAAAGAATTTCCATAAAAGATATCCTGAGTCAAACGTATTACTCCAAGAATTCCATCGAGCGATTGTTCAAAAAAAACATGCATACGACAATGTGGGATTATCTTTCTTCCCTTCGACTCAACAGAGCCGAGGAACTGCTTCTTTCCACGAATAAGTCTTTGAAAGAGATTGCCGCCGAATGCGGGTGCGGAGACTATCGGACTTTGCACTATCTGTTTCGGACAAAAGTCAATTGCACGCCGAACGAATTCCGAAAGAGCAAGAAAAAATCAAAATAAAAACCAACCATATACCACTTAACACCAAGTCTTTTTCGTTTGTTTGACACGAATTTCGACCTCATCAATAATGGGATTGAGGTATCGGGAGTTAATGGGAACGAGTGAAAACAAAAAGAAATCTTTCGCTCTACGAGAGCGTGTAACCGCTTCAATCGAAAAGAGAAAAGCGTACAAAGAACGAGAAGCTTTTCATCGTTCCGTTTTGAAAGAGGCAAAAAAAGATCGCAAGATGCTTCACGAAGCGCCTGATACGGGTTATATCGTTCTTCAAAATATCAATAAAATTTACGACAATCACGTTCAGGCGGTTTTCGATTTCAATCTGAATATCGGCAAAAACGAGTTCATCGTCTTCGTCGGGCCGTCGGGTTGCGGGAAATCGACGACGCTTCGCATGATCGCCGGATTGGAAGAGATTACTTCCGGACGGCTGTTTATCGATGGGGAGTACGCGAACGATCTTCTCCCCAAAGATCGTCAGATCGCGATGGTTTTCCAGTCATATGCGTTATACCCGCATATGAGCGTCTACAAAAATATGGCATTTTCTTTGAAATATCACAAAAAGGCTGAAAATATCGTCGATAAAAGCGGAAACAGCCGGACGGTTTATCGTCGGTACACGAAAGAGGAAATCAGAAAGCGTGTTCTTGAAGCGGCCGAAGTGCTGGAACTTACCGAGTTTCTCGATCGAAAACCGCGGGCGCTTTCCGGCGGTCAATGTCAAAGGGTCGCTTTGGGAAGAGCGATTGTTCGGAAACCGAAAGTCTTTTTGATGGACGAACCTCTTTCCAATTTAGATGCGAAATTGAGAGTGTCGATGCGAAGCGAAATCGTCGCTCTCCACAAACGAGTTGGAGCGACGACGATTTACGTTACTCACGATCAGACGGAAGCGATGACGATGGCCGATCGAATCGTGGTGATGTCGAAAGGTTTCATTCAACAGGTCGGCACGCCGTTGGAAATTTACAATAAACCCGCCAATGTCTTTGTCGCCAAGTTTATCGGTTCGCCGTCGATGAATATCGTCGACGCTGCCGTGAAAGACAATGCGGTGATTATCCGCGGAAATACCGTTTTGAGTTTATCTCGGACAGTTTACGATTCGATTGGAAATTCGGAAAAAATCGGTTTCGGTATCCGACCGGAAAACATCGAAATCGACGAAGGGGAGAAAGGATTTTCCGTTCGGGTCGATTCGGTGGAGTTGCTCGGAAACGAATTTTTGTTTATTTTTACTCTTTTTGAGGAGAAGTGGATCGGAAAATCGTCGATCAAGGAACGGCTGATCCAAACAGGGGATACAATCCGGATCCGTTTTGACGAAAAACGCATTCACCTGTTTGATCCGGAAACGAAAATGAGACGATAAAGGAGTTGTGTATTTATGAAAAAAATCGCTTTATATTTGTTGCCTGCCGCCCTCTTGCTGACAGGTTGTGTGAATTCGGCGAATCAGTCTTCGGTCGGCGTAAACGAAGATCCGGACATTCTCGAATCCATTCAAAAAAAATACGACGATCTTCCGTGGGAGTATTCCGGCGAAGAAGCGACCATTACGATGTGCCATTGGGATTCGGCGGGTCGAAATGTCGAACAGGCCGTCATCAATGCGATGCTGAAAGGGTTCAATCATCGTTATCCGAATATCCACGTCGAACTGGAAATTTTGGGCGAATACGAGGGAACTTACGGAAACAACATCTCTGCGAATAACGTTCACGATGTGTTTCTTGTTCCCGACGGAGTGTTCGGGTCGTGGGCCGGCACGAAGAAAATGGTCAATCTCGATCCGTACATTCAAAGTAGCGAAATTCTCGACACCGACAACATCTATGAGACGGCGTTGACTAGGTATCAGTTCAACTATGGCGCTTCCCGTCCGGGCGAGGGCAATCAACTCGCATTGCCGAAAGACATCGGACCATACGTGATGTATTACAACGCCGACATCTTCGAGCAGATGAACGTGGATTTGCCGCCGTCCGATCGCATAATGACGATCGAAGAGGCCACGGAGATGTGGCAGGCGTTGACCAAAACCGATTCCAAAGGCGAAATCACCTGTTACGGAGTCGGCGGTCTTCCGATAGAGGGGTTGGTTTGGTCGGCCGGAGGCGATTTTCTGAACGAAAACCGAGACGCCTTTCCGACGGAGGAAAACGCGCTTAAGGGATTGAAAAAAGGGTATCAGTATATGCAGGATGCCTATTTCGAATACAAAGTTCAGCCGCCGAGCGAGTTTACCGGTTCCTCCGATCCGTCCACGTTGTTTTCGATGCAAAGAGTCGCCACTTATATCGGAGGTCGTTACAACGTAACTTCATTTAAAGAACTGGATTTCAACTGGAATGTCTGCTACGTGCCGGCTTTCAGCGAAAATCCGACCAAGAATATGTACAGCGGATCGGTAGGCTACGCGATGTATTCCGGTTGCCGGAACAAAGAAGCCGCGTGGAAACTGATCGAATATATTTCCAGCAGGGAAGGACAGGAAATTCTTTCATCGACGGGATTCCAAATCCCGGTTTACGGCGATCTCTCCCTTTCGGAAGATGTCGTCAATCGTGAAGAATCGCTCTATCCGGGCCTCAACTACGAAGTTTTCGTTCACAGCGCGGAAACGCAATCTTATGGTCTATGGCAATACCGTAACAATCAGCAATGGAAAACACTGGGATACGATACTACCAGCGAATATCTCTATCATAAAGATCCTGAAAAGCGCTGGACCGTCGATTATTTCCTCGAACAAGCGAAGAGCAAGGTCAACGCCAATTTATATTGATAGAGCATTATGGAAAGAAAAAAGATTTATCATGTCGACAAGCGAAAAAGAAACCAGCATATCTACGGATATCTTTTTACTGCGCCTTTATTGATCGGATTGATATTATTCTTTTTCATTCCTTTAGGGTATGCCGTTTATCTCTCGTTTACCGATTTTTCTTTTCAGAACATCGATTCTTACTCTTTCGTGGGATTTCAAAATTATATCGACGCCTTTTCAGACGAATGGTTTCTTCGCGCTTTGATCAACGCGTTAATCAATTCCATCGGCGTGCCGATCGGTTTGATCATCGCTTTGGTTTTGTCCAATTTTCTGGTCACCTATAAAAAAGGATCACTGCTCTTTCGGACGATCTATTACATTCCGACAGTATGTGGCGCGGTGATCGTCACGTTCATCTGGAAATGGTTGTATCTTCCGATTTACGGATTTCTGCCGAAAGTGTTTTCTTTCTTCGGTATCGCAGACATGGTCTTTCTGGGAGAGGATTATTTCTGGCCGTCGATGATCGTTATGGGGATTTGGAACGGGTTGGGAACGTCGGTCCTTTTATTGTTTGCTCAATTGAAAAACATCTCGAAAAGTCTCTATGAATCCGCGACGATCGACGGATGCAACGGATTTCAAAAATTCGCTCACATCACCGTCCCTGGCGTCTCTCCGATTCTGTTCTATATCCTCGTAACGGGAATTTCGGGGTCTTTTCAGGATTTTGCTCGTTTTCAGGCGATGCGGGGAAACAGCATCACTATGTGGTCAATTATGCCGGTCTGGTACATCTATCAATATACGGGAAGCGCATGGAATTATCAGTTGGGATATGCCAGCGCTTTGGGAATTCTTTTGGGATTAGTGATTATCTTCCTCTCGGCCGTCAATTTCGTCATTTCGAAACTATGGGTGAAAAAAAACTGAATTGAAAAACAGTAGAAAGGAGGGATACGATGATGAATGCAAAAAAGAAAAAAGGAAGAAGACGCGGAAGAAAAAATCAGGCGATGAAAATCGTCTCGACGAGCATCGTTTATCTGATTTTGATTCTTTTCGCCATCTTGTTTATTCTGCCGTTTATCATCGCGTTAAGCGCTTCGCTGACTACGCCGGAAAACATTTTCGATTTCAAACTGATTCCCAATCCGATCGATATCGGAAATTATGTGAGATTATTCAGCGAAAACAATGTGATGAACGCATTCTTGAACACGTTTCTGTACATCGTTCCTCCGGTTTTCGTCGGTATGATTTTCTCAACCTGCGCCGCATATGCCTTGGCGAGGTTGAAGTTCAGAGGGAGAAAGGCGATCTTCTATATTCTAATCTCGACGATGACGATTCCCGGAATCATCATTCTGATGCCGTCTTACGACTTATTCGTCAACGTGTACAAGTGGTACGGAACGCCGCTTCCGATCATCGTTCCAGGACTTTTCGGTAGCGTCGGGGTGATGTTCTTCCTCTATCAGTATTTTCTTTCCTTGCCGAAAGAACTGGAAGAGGCGGCAGAAGTGGACGGGTTGACCCGATGGGGAATTTTCGCGAAAATCATCGTTCCGATTTCTTTTCCCGCCATAGCGACGCAGTTGATTCTTTCTTTCAACGGAGCGTACAACGACTATATGACTCCGTTATTATACGTAGGTACCAAACCTCAGTTGTTTACCATTCAACTGTTGGTCAATTCGCTTTCGACGGCGCAGAACGTGAAATATACGCTTCTGATGGCGGGAGCGGTTACGGCTTTGTTGCCGACGATGGTGCTTTATGTTTTATGTCAGCGCTTTTTCGTACAGGGCGTGACGATGTCGGGAATTAAGGGGTGATTTTATGAAATTCAAAAGAGTGGGTCTGTTTCTCATTGCGATGGGAATATCTCTTTCGGGATGTCGCAACAGTGGAGGTACGAGTATGTCGAAACCGAATTCTTACGAAGAAATCGAAATGACCACGGATACATTTTCGGTTAAAATCGTGAAAAACAGCGAGAATCTGCTTTCGCCGAGCATCTGCATCGGAACCGAAGAGGAGGCGCTTTATTCCGATGAGCCGATTATCATCAATGTTCGGAGTAAATCTTCCGGCATTATCGAAACTTTCTCGGAAACCGCTTATTCTTCGGGATATACGTCATTTTATGAGAAAGACGGCGTGTTCACTTTTAAGGGTGAAGTGAGAACGTCAAATCATTCTTTGTTCCTTGTGGAGGACGAATATTCGATTGAAAACGGGGCGTTGATCGTCAAAAGAAATATTACCGTCAAGGAAGCGGGCGAAAAAGACGCGGGGTATTCCTCGACGATCCGGTTTAAGGATAAGAATTCCGCTTCCAGCGGCGATTATGACTACTTCATGCCCTCGATCATCTACAAAGATACCGAAAATATGACTAGCGGAGCGATTTTTTCGAATACCGATTTGGTCGGAAAAATCTACGTCAAGGAAACGCGCACGGGTCTTCCGATGATGTATATGAGAAATGCGAGAGCAAATTACGCGTTTTCTTTGGCGCATATCGACTTGGATATCTCGGCAGGAAACCTCGTCGGCGGAGGAGAAAACGGCGCGGTCGACGACGCGATCCGTTACGGCGGCATCGGCATGACTTGCACGCCGATCAAGTCGGTGGATTTCGTCTATCCCTGCGCCGAAGGACCGGTCACGTACGATTCCGGCTCGACGTGGGCGAGAAGATATCACGAAATGAACGTCGACGATTCCGATTCGTTCTCCGTCGCTTTGTATTGCGAACGGTCTTCCTCTTATCAAGATTCAATGGTTTCCGCTTACGAAAAAATGTATTCGCTGATTCAGCCTTCCGTCGCGGAAATCGACATCGATCGGGTTTACGAAGACAACCTGGAAATTTTTAAATCCGAATACAAAGAATTCGGAAGCGGCGATATTGTTTACGCCGGAGAGCCTTGGAGTCTGACGCTTCCGAACGCGACGATCAATCAAGGGTATAGTTCACAGATGGGATTCGTCGGTCAACAGATTCCCGTCGGTTACCAACTTTATCGATACGGGATAGAAAATGACGATGAAGAGACGAGGAGAAAAGGGGAGACGATTCTCGACTTTTGGAGTTCTTCGAGCATTCACGGAAATTATTTCCCGATCGTCTGGTGGGATCCTTCCGATACCGGAAATGCCGGAAGCGCGCGAAGTTATCCTTGTTTTCTCCGTTGCATGATCGACGGAATGGAAGGAATGCTCGATGCGTATTTGGAAAGCGTAAAGGCAGGAGAGGCAAAGCAAAGATGGGGCGATGTCGTTCTCCGCTTTGCGGAAAATCTCGTCAAAGTGCAGAATACAAACGGAAGTTTTTACCGCGCGTATAATCTCGATGGTACCGTTTCGACGGACACGTCGAACGCCAACTATCAGGGAACGAGCGAACTGAATACGCCTATCTCGGTGCGCTTTCTGTGCAAAATGTACGAGTTTACGGAAGATCGGAAATATTTGGTTGCGGCCGAAAAAGCCGCGCAGTACTGCTATAATAACCTCTATTTACAATTGGGAAAATATGTCGGAGGAACGCCGGATAATCCGAATACCGTCGATAAAGAAGCGGCAGTGTATGCGATGTACGCATTCACTTCGATCTATATGTTGACGAACGAAGAGGAGTATCTGAATGCCGCGAAACACGCTGCAATCTCCGCGATGTCATGGGTTTACGTTTACGATTTTGCCGTTCCGTGCACCGCATCGGTTGAAAAGATCAATACCATGAAAGACGGAGGAACCAAAGGGTTTTCTTTGATCGCCACCGGTCATTCCGCCGCGGACAATTATGCGGCATATACCTACTACGAACTCTTCAAACTGGCGGTTTTAAGCGGAGAATCGGTTTTCAGGGATTTCGCCTATTTCATTCAAAACAATACCAAATTATGCACCGATTACGACGGAAGGATGAATTTTAAATACCGCGCGCTGATGCCGGAAGCCACTCGCGTCGCCGATTTCGCGTTCGCAAGCGTGGGAACGTGGCTTCCTTGGTCGGCGATCGCCAACGTCGAACCGATCGCGGCGATGGAAAAAACGTTCGGGCAGACCGACGTAAGTAAACTCGATATTGCCGACGAACAACTGAAAACGCGATTGTATGCTTACGGAACAGGAGGTCAATACAATGGATAAGAAAATTAAACGAACACTAACCTTAATCGCATTGATTTTCGCCGTCTCGGGCTTTCGAGACGCTACGCTTGGCGAAGTTAAAGCCGAAAGCGTTTGGTACAATACGGGTGCAAATTGCTATACGATTGAAGAAAATCGTATCGTCGCTAAGGGAAATACCGCGAAAAACGGTAATTTCTGCCTCACCGATCAATACGATACGTACGGAGACTATCGTTTTTCCGTATCGGCAACAGGTACGCTCGGATTACCGAATGAAGTCGAACACGATATCGGTTTGATTCCGTGGTACATCGACAGCGACAATTACATTCTAATCTATCTCAACTGGTCCGATAGCGACAGACCGTCGGAATTGAGAGAAATCCAAATCACCGGACGCATCAACGGCACACAACCTTATGTTCGAAGTGGATCTTCGTACGTTTCCAAAGAATGGAACGATTATTGGACAGACGGAATCGCGTTACCTGCGAATCAAACGAATACGATCGCGGTGGAGAAGACGACTTCCGCGACGGACGATTACGTTTCTATCAAAGTAACGGTCAATAATTCCATTTCGACTTATGTCGATTTTCGCGATCCGGTCAAATATCGTCTGGAAAAACCGAAAGTCGGAGTTTACGCTTACAACGATACGGTCACATTTACCGATTTTTCGCTCGCCAACACGAGCGGTCAAGAAACTCCGGCGGGGTTGAACGAAGGCGTCGGCTACTCTCTAAATGGTAGCTTTCAATATATCGATGGCGTGTATTCGTTCGATGAAACGAGTTCGGTTTCCCTTTCGGAAAACGGCTATGTAACCGAAAACAACCTGTTTTCCTCGCCGTATTCCGTCACGCTGCAATGCGCGATAGAAGAAGAGAGCGATTCGTCGGCGATCGGTGTCAACGCTTACTACGAAAACGAATATAACTACCTCTATGGGGTTGTCAAGAAATACGGCGGAAAGATATATGCCGGTTTCGAGGGCAAATACGTTACCGGCGAAACGGCTTTGTTAACTCAGACCGACATTTCTTCTTTCGAGGAGACCGACGCGATTACCGCTTTATCTTCTTTGAATGCTTTGGAAGTGAAGAAATCCTCCGGGAAATTTACTTTATATGTCAATGGAATTGAAACGGCAGAATATTCCGATGCGTTCTTTGCGGGCGGAGTTTCCTCTTCATCGAAAAAGAAAGCGGGTTTCGCTTTCTATGGAATTCGCGGGGAAGTGCATTCTTTTGAAATATCCGAATTTTACGATCGGTATTCTTGGGAAACGCTCGTCGTGGACGGAACCAATTACTCCGTCAGCGGAAAAACGAAAAATTCGATCGCCTATGCCGACGGAGAGTTTGCGATTTCAGAGGAAGCCGTTACTTCGGGCGATCTCGGTGAATTCGCCAGAGCATATCGTGAAAGCGATTATTATGGTAACGTTTCGATTGCCGTTCAATTTAAGGATTATTCGGAATCGTCGGAAATCGGTTTGATTCCGTTTATGAGCGATTTGGACAATTATCTGGAAATTCACCTTTCTCCGTCGGAAGCCGTCTTGATCGTTCGTTATGGCGAAAAGAATGAAAGCAAGAATTACGCATTGCCGTCCGGCTTCGTATATGCTCCGGAAGGAGGGCATCGGCTTTCTTCTTCGATTGAAAACGGAAAACTGAGCTTTTCCATCGACGATACGACGCTTTTCGAGGAAGAAGTTTCATATCTCGATCAACACAAAAAAGCGGCCGTCGGATTTGCCGTTGCGGGAAGTCAAGTCACGGTCGGAAAACCGGAAATTTCGGGATTCTCCCCGTTAGATCCGATCGATCGGGGAGGATTCACGTTCTTCGGTCAGCGCGTCGATTCATGGCTCTATGATGAGGAGAATCAAGTCATATCCAATCGTTTGATCGACGGCATTGCCAACGGATGGAAGGCCACGAACGCTCTGTATCCGAATACGGAAAAAACAAATCTGTTTATGGGTGCGAAAATTCGCGTTGAACAAAGAAACGGCAGCGAATGGAAAGTGGGGGTGATGCCTTACTACAAAGATGCCGACAATCACGTTATCGTGTGGTTCTCGCAATGGTCTGATGGCGGATGCAAAATCTGCGTTACCGCGCGTTTCAACGGAGAGGTGTCGGGAAGCGAATGGAGAGAATCTTCTGAGTTGGGAGTAAATATGCTTTCCGAAAATTATCTCGAAGCGGAAATTATCGGAGACGTACTTCGGGTATATGTCAATCAGTCTTTCACACCGACGTTTTCCACGACGATCGAGGGATTGTCTTCCCGCGATATGGAAATGGCGTTCACCGGATTTCAACTCGGCGAGGGCATTCAGGCAGAATTCTCCGAATTTACGATGTTCTCAGATACAAGAGTGTACGGTTTTAAGGAAAAGCCGGTGATCGAAGAGATCGGTTCACGCGTCACGAAAGGAACGATCGGATCGGAAATCAAACTTCCGATTTACACCGCGACCAATTCTCAGGGGGATTATCTGACGGCGGAGATCGTCGTATATGATCCGAACGGAGAACAAGTCGATTTGAAATTTTATAAGTTTACGCCTTCGTTATCGGGCGACTATCGTATCGTGATCACCTGTACGGACGACTGGGGAAATACCGCCGAACAGGTGGAATATCTGATTTCCGTTTCGGAAGGGTTTGTGGATCCCGTCAATCCGGATAATCCGTCTTCTCTTAATCCAGGACTGATCATCGGTCTTGGCGTCGGCGGAGGAATCGTGTTTATCGGAGGAGTTGTTGCGGCGGTTTTCGTCGTCAAGAGAAAAAGCATTGCAAAGATAAAAAAAGACATAGAAAAGGAGAAATAAAATGAAGAAAAAGCGCTATGAGAAGCCGGAGATCGAGGCAGAAGAGATCGAAGAGAAAGACGTGATCACGACGTCGGTAGGGATAGAAACCGGCGAATGGGACGGAACGGGAGACAC
>DBGCPK010000012.1:0-17828 GCA_048359995.1 Bacilli bacterium
TTTCTTTTTTCCTTAGGTAATTCAAACTATCTAAGTGTTTTTTACTTATATTTATATTTTACCATAGTCTTTGTGATTATGCAATTGATATGATTATTCTTCATTTACGACTTGGATACGAATAGATACTTGGTAGTTTGGATTGTATTTGTACGTTCTGCATTCTCAATTGAGCGATTCACCACTTCAATTTTGTTATGCTTTTTTTGAACCTTTTTAGGACATTTTCACTTTATCATATATCTCTTACTCGCACAATGGAATGCGAACTTTATTCATTTTATTGCTTTTTTTATTTCAAAATCCAACATTTTCATTTTGCAACACTTTGTTGCGTTTTCAATATAGATTAACATACTTAAGAGCTTCTATTTTGATGTTTGTTCCGTTGTTGAATTTGAATGTTATGCTTTTATCTTTATGTACGATTGCTTTATCAACAAATAATGCCCAGCAAGAACTATCCCATTCATCTAGCACGAGTGGCTTTTCTTTGAGTGCTTTAATAAATAATTTAATTGCTTTCCTTTGTGAAATCCTAT
Source organism: Bacilli bacterium (assembly GCA_048359995.1). Classification (GTDB taxonomy): domain Bacteria; phylum Bacillota_I; class Bacilli_A; order RFN20; family CAG-449; genus UBA3210. The sequence continues at coordinate 543 of DBGCPK010000012.1, forward strand.
GTTTATCGGGAAAAGTAATCGTTAAATTGTGGTCGTGCTTTGCCTAAGTTTTCTCGTAAATTTTTTACTCAAAAATAGAGAAAAAAAACGACACAGCCAAAATTTGCCCAAAATAATGCCAAATTTAAGCGTTTCAGCCATTTTTGCAAAGAAAAAAGGTATTGACGGCACTTTTTTCAGTGTATCAATACCTATGTTTACTTATGGCGGCGAAATAGGGATTCGAACCCTAGCGGGACTTGCATCCCCTATCAGTTTTCGAAACTGACCTCTTCAACCGCTTGAGTATTTCGCCACATAAAGCATTATAGCAAATAATTCGGAATTTACAACCAAAAATAAATTATCGCGAAAAATAGTAAATAAAATTAACTAATGAAAAAAAATCACTTATAATATCTTTATGAAAGGACACGATTTTTTATGATTTCTCTCTTTGATCTCTTTGATCTCTTCGAAATAGACTGGAATAAATACTGGCCTTTTATTGCAATCGGCGCGTTGGCCCTGCTCATTTTGATTTATTTGCTCTATGTCATCATCCACAGTTGCGTGAGCAGAAAATTCATTTCCAATTTCGCGCATCGGAAGAATAACATACGCCTGTTCACGATCTATTATCTCGATAAGTATGTCTATGTCGTCGATAAAATGAATTTCAAAGGGAAGAGAAAAGAATCGCTCGGCTGGTTTTACGATAGTTTCATCGACGAGGACAAGATCCGCGTCAAGGTCTGGATCAGCGAATTGGTAAAAAGAGATCATCAGGTTCAGGAAAGTCTTGACGCACACATCGTCATCCGAAAAATCAAATCTCCGGTGTTTTCGGTGCTTACTTGCACCGGGATCGATCATGAAAAAGGAATTATCCATTTGGAATCCCACCTCTTTCCCGAGATTCGCAATCGTTACATCAATTATCGTTCCAGAAATGAAAAAATCGGTCAATACAACGATCTTGCCGGTTTTTACAACTCGCTGAAACGGGAAAAAGCCAACGTCTATCTGGTTCGGATTTTTCCGAAAGACGAAACATACAATAAGGAAAACATCTGGACCAATAAAGTTCTGACGACGCTGCTGATGAGCCGGATCAAGAAGTTTATCACCGGTGGAATGAAGATGTGCCTTTCCAAAAACAACGAATTGATCATCTTGGAAAATCACATCGGAAACAAGAGTAAAACCATCGCTTTCGCTCACAACCTGTCCAGCGAAATATCGAAAATTCTGTTTTTGAACTCTTTGCAGACCAATTATCAATATCGCATCGGAATCGCCACGACGCAGTTCAGCAATCAGAGTTTCAACGATTTGGTCAGATTGGCGCGAAAGATGACGTTCGACAATACCAAAAACGCTTCCGACAATGTCATCTACAACTCCAACGAACTCAGCGATAATTCCAGCCAACTGATCCGCGCGGCTTTGGAAGATATTTTGAACAATCCACAGCAGATCGATGTCGAATATACGGCGATGTTGGATTGCGACACCGGTCACGTGGAAGGCTTTTATACCGACATGATTTTCAAAAAATCGATTTTCAGTTCGGTAGGAGAAATCGAAGAATACAGTTTCAACTGCTCCCTTCTCGATCCGATGATGCAACTCCTCTATTCTAAAATCAATTCGATTTATATCAACAAATATTTTGTCACCGCCGAGAACCGAAAATTGTTCCTCGATATTCGCGTTCAGTACTACTCTTCTGCGATCAAAGCTTTAGACGCCGTCGCCGTGCCGGAGAATGTCCGTACCGTTTTCGTTCTCAACGACAAGGAAGTATCGAAAGAGGCGTCATCCAACAGCAAATTTCTGTTTGAAACGATTCACGCTTTAAAAGCGCACCCGCAGATCGTCTTGGGACTGGAATTGACTTCGACTTCGCTCGAATTGAGCAGCGAATTATTGAAATCTTTCGACTACTTTTTGTTCAACTTTGAAGACAATTTTTCCAACGTTCTCTCTTCGACGCAAGATCAGATTTTATTGCAAAATCTGGTGAATCGGCTTTTCGAATATCCAAACGGGAAACTTTGTGCCATTCACCTTCCGTCTTGGCAAGCCATCGAATACTTTGCCATGCTGGGGTTCCATTGCGTTTCCGCGAGTTACTTCGGCAAGGAAACCAACAAGATTCCTCCGATCGACAACAAACGTCTGACCAAATTGATGACGCTGAACGACTAAAAAAAGCACACCGGATCGCGGTGTGTTTTCTTTTTCGTTTATTTTTCGATGACATCCAGCGAAGAGACGATTTCGATCATCTGACTTACGCTCAAGGAATCAGAGTAAACCTCGTATTTGATTCCGTTGTAGAGGTAGGTTAGATATGAATCGTTGTAGAATCCGATTCCCCGATCGAAATTGACGAGCGTGCCGCTGACGGATTCGTAGTTGATTTCATCGTTGTCTTCCATAATGCTCTGAATGATGGTAAAGTTTTGATTTCCCCGATAGGCCAGAATATAGACCGTCTTGCCGTCGACCGTCGCCTGCGTTTGTTGGGACAGTTCGCTGCTGATCAGATTGTCCACGACCATAAACGGCAGTTCGCTCGGCTGGCGCGATATTTCCGACGAAGAACTTTTCGCCTCGTCCATATTGACTTCGACGTTGAACGTATCGTCGCTCAGACTGACCCCGAATTCCGCTTTGGTAAAGTTGATCGCACAGACGATGCTGTTGTCGGAATCGTAGATATTCACCCAAACCGGTTTGAAATCCGTCGACAATTTGACGTCTTCTTTTACCCAAGTCGGCGAATTCTCATAAGTCGGCACGAAGCTCAGAATATAGCCGTCGTTCGCCTTTTCGATGTTGTAATCCCCGTCCAATGCGGCGAGCATCGAATGATAGAGATACGGTTTCGGACTGTTCAGAGGATAATCTCCTTTGAAAGAATAAACCTGATTCAACGCCGGCGTCAGGACGAACACGCCATCTTTGTTTCGAAGCATGATTTGTTCCTGATTGATGTTCTTGTCCAACATCGAAATTCTGAAAAGATTGTCTTCGCCGTCCTTCCGAAAATCCACCTTGACGTAAAAATTCCGCTTGTCGTCGTTCGCGGTGATCTCCATATTCGCCTCGGTGTGATAAGAAGTCAGATTTTCCCGCACCTCGGCGATTTTTTTCGGCGTGCTGTCCTTATGATAGAACAATTTGAATCCCGCCAAAACCAATACAAGTACCGCAAGTACGCCTGCAATAATTTTTTTAACCATATGTTTCACCCTCACGATAACTTATGAAACCGACTTTTAAAATATGATGAAATCCGAAAACAATTTGTGAATAAGAGAAAATTATCGACACATATTAAATAGTGGGAGGTAGGAAAATGAACATTTTACAAAAGATTTGTCTGGTATTTACGATTATCGGAGGAATTAACTGGGGACTCATCGGTCTTTTCGACTTTAATTTGGTAACCTGGATTACGCAAGGAGAAAATATTTTCAGTCGGATCATCTACGTGGTCGTTGCCATATGCGCTATCATAAATATTATGATCTTCTTCTTCCGGCTAAGCCCGATGTCCAAAGAAAACGAGGCTATTTAGAAGCCTCGTTTTTCATTATTTGACTGGTTCTTATGTTCAGTTTGTAGATGTTCTGAACCAAAGTTTCCAACTGAAACGCGTTGAACGAAGGAATATCCTCTTTTTCCCGTTTCTGAACAAAATTTTTAAAATCTTTCAAATTCATGATGAAATTGTTTTTCGGACAGTTTTCGATATCGTCGAGTACGCAGGAATCGTTGAGCAACACGACGGACACGAAGATATCTTCGTTGGCTTTCAACGCACTTCGAAGATAATCCAACCGCACGCGAGAGAGAATCATCGGATTTTTAACGTGCTCCACAGAGTTCTTTTCATCGTATAAAAACCATTGCGAATCGTCGAATTTTCCGGAAATCGGACCTGAAAAGTATTTCTTGCCGATGCAGTAGATAAACTTGTTGGTAAACAGGATATGGTCGAAGTGAATCACTTTGGTATCGATAAGAAGAGCCAATTGATTGATGAGATAAAAATCGTTATCTTGCGCCAGAGAATATATTTTTTTCCCCGCCCGCTTCGCGAAATTTTTCTTTTCCATGAACGATTGAATCCGATCCGAAAACAAGAAAAGCAACGAACCGACGATGAGCAGGACGACGATGACGATGAGAGCGATCAGCATATCATTCTCTGATGGCCACTTCCAAAGCGATTTCCATCATATCCTTGAAACTGGTCTGCCGTTGTTCCGGTGTGGTTTCCTCGTGAGTGATGAACGAATCGCTGACGGTGAGAATGCACAAGGCTTTTTTATGAAGGTATGCCGCGGTGGAATAAAGCGCATAACTCTCCATTTCCACGCCGAGGCATCCCATTTTCGCCCATTTTTTCCAAACTTCCGGCTGATCGTTGTAAAAAATGTCGCTGGAAAGGATATTTCCGACGTGCGCATTCATCTTTTTGCCTTCGGCGATCTCATAGGCGTTCTTCAACATTCCGAAATCGGAGATAGCCGAGAAAGTCCCCGGAAGCGCGTATTGATGCGCCCAAGAAGAATTGGTGCAGGCTCCTTGCGCGAGAATCACGTCGAACACTTTGCAATCCGGACTGTAAGCGCCGCAGGTGCCGACGCGGATAATTCTTTCCACTCCGTAAAAAGCGTAGAGTTCGTGTGCGTAAATACCGATGCTCGGCATTCCCATTCCCGAACCCATCACGGAAACCTTTTTGCCTTTATATGTGCCGGTATACCCGAACATATTCCTTACCGCGTTGACCTGAACGACATCTTCGAGAAAATTCTCGGCGATGAATTTCGCTCTCAGCGGATCTCCCGGCATCAAAACGGTCTTTCCGAACGCGCCTTCGCTTGCTTGATTATGTGGTGTTGCCATCGTCTTTTTTCCTCCTTGAAAGTGATATACTTTTTTATCATTATTATCATAGCAAAAAAAAAAGGCGATGAAAAGCCCAATGCTTCTTCTCGCCCGAATTCGAATTATTTTTTCAGTTTGCTCAGATCCACTTTATTCATAAATCCTTCGTGAAAAGTCGTAAAAAGCAAGCTTTGCTGGTGATCTTTCTTCTCTAAATACCCGACGTATTTTTCGACCAGTTCGCCGATTTTCAGATTCGGAAAGAGGTAATACGCCAGCGACCCGGGAATCAAGTTGGCCTCGTTGAAATAGACCTTGTCGCCCTCGACGATAAAGTCAAAACGGATCAGTCCGCAGAGATGAAGCGAGGTGAAAATTTTCGTCGCCGTCTGCACGATCTTTTCTTGAATCGAACTTTCGATCGAAGGACAAACGATTCTCTTTTTATTCGACAGCGTGTAGTCGTATTTATCGTAAAAAGACAAAACCTGATCGCTGCGGTTGACTTCTTCCAACGAGGAAATCGTCAGTTCTTTTTCGTACCCCAAAATCGCCACGTTGATTTCCCTTTTGTTTTCCACGCAGGTTTCCGCCAGAACGCAATCGTCGTAGAGGAACGCTTCGAAAAGCGCACTCGGAAGTTGATCGATCTTCTCCACGCGACTGATTCCGATGGAAGAACCCAGTGAAGAAGGTTTGATGATCAAAGGAAACCCGATATGATCGACGATTCTCTTTTGAACTTCTTGCGCATTGATCTGATACTTATAAAGATAGTCGTATTTCACCATCGGAATTTCCAAACTCGACAATGCGAGTTTCAATCGAAGTTTATCCTGCAACAGCGTTCCGTTGGCGAAAGATTCGCTCAGACACGGAATTCCCTGATGATAGAAATAAGCCGAAAGCGAACCCTCTTCGATGTTCTTGCCGTGTCCGAGAATCACGATCTCGTCGAATGCGCATTTTTTTCCTTTGACGGAAAAGCAAAATTTTTTCTTTCCTTTGACAAAGCGCCCTTCGGACATCTTTTTCTCCTTGACAAAGGTGGGAACGTATTCTTTGACCAAATAAAAGCGATGTTGATTGTCCAAATAAATCAGAAGATGATCGATCTTTTCCGATTTCAGTTCCTGCGCAATCTTCAGACCGGTCAGGCAGGAAATTTCTCTTTCCACCGAAGGACCGCCGCAAATAAAAGCAATTTTTTTCATTTTTTACCTCAAATAGATATCGTCGCCCTTGCTCAAAAGCAAAATATTGTCCGGGCTAATATCCCTAATTAACATATATGCGTCTTTTTCGCTTTTGGTAATCAGCAGTCGGGAAAAAGAGTGATTTCGGATCAAAGGGTGTTTCTTCCCGCCGACGAAAATGACGTTGTGATCTTTCAGAAGATCTCTTAAACGCGTGTTCTCCGAAACGAAATCGGCCCCCTGTTCGATGATTCCGCCGGTAATCACGTAGGAAATTCCCTTCAAGGTGTCCAAAAGATGTAACGACTCCTCGATCCCTCTCAGATTCGCATTGTAGGAATTGTCGATCAGATAACCGTGCGTCAACATGAAGACCTGATTTCTTCTTTCGAAGTCGGTGAATAGATGAAAAGCCATGAAGATTTCTTCTCTTCGTATCGAAAAGCGTTCGGCAATGGAGAGTATGCCGTCGAGATAACCGGCGAAAAAAGCGGAATGCACCGGAAAGGTTATATGTTTTCCATTTTCCTCGAAGGTCATACCTTCGATGCCGAAATGCACAAAGCGAAGATTTTTTTCGCTGAAACGGACGATGTCCTCTCCATCGATTTCGCTGAGAAAGGGATTATCTCCGTTCAGAAACAATTTTCCTCCTTTTTTCAAAAGATTCCGGATTTTCATCTTTTCCTTTACGATATTGTCGATGGTTTCAAACGTAGCCAAGTGCATTTTTCCGATCGAAGTCACCACCGCATAATCCAATGAAAACAATTGACCGAATTTTTCCATTTGACCGTGAGAATCGATTCCGAGTTCGAGAATCAGGATGTCGCAATCCGTCAGTTCCTCGTTGATGAATCTGGTGATTCCCATTAAGGTATTGGTGTTCTTTTTCGGCGTTTGAACGCGGTATTTTATCGAAAGCGCGCTGTGCAGGTAATGCCGAAAACTGGTTTTCCCGAAACTCCCCGTAATTCCTATAATCGTCAGATTCGGAAAGCTTTCCGTTTTTCTCCGCGCCTTTCGGATATAACGCGCTTTGATCGCGGTTTCAAAAGGAAGAAGGAAGAAGAAGACGGCGAGGACGGAAAAAACGGAAAAAGCGATTTTAAAGCCGTAAAGAAACGGATAAAAGTAGAACAGAGGAAGGACAAGGGAAATCAAAATGAAGAAATGCAATGCACTTCTTCGGCTGAAACGGAATTTTACCGTACGGAAGCGAACCAAAAGATAGATCGAACCCACGAGATGGTAGATGAAAAAAAGAATCGTGCCGGAAAAGAAAAGGCTGAGAAGATCGGCGAAGCTCAGAAAAAAGAAATCGAATTTGAAGTGCGCGGTTAAAGAGCGGATCATTCTCCGCGGAGAGTAGTATTGCCGGACTAAAACGATCAGAAAATCAAGGCAGAGAACGACTGAAAAAAGGCCGGTTATCCCCTTTAAAATGTCACAAAAAATACTCATCGAAGTCTAATCTAATCTCCTTAACATAATCCAAATAGGAAAAGTGATTTCCCGGATAAAACCGAATTTCCGCTTTCGGAAGGTATTTCCGGATTTTTTTGATTTGATATTTCCGGACTGCCTCGTCTTTTCGAAAACCGATGACCAGCGTCTTCGCGTGATTTTCCCTTTTTTTCGTCAGGTATTCGTGTACGCAGAGAAGAAAGGTCTCCTTCATGACTCCCGACGCATTTCGATAATCTTTGCTACCCGATAGAAAATGCGGAATCGGAAGAGAATGCTTGCGAAAGCTCTTATAGAGAAAGACCTTGAATGAATTCAAAGGATTTCGTCGCGGCCGTACGAGAGAAGGAGCGATCAGGATCAAACCCTTGACCGGATATTTTTCCGAATAAAAATATGCCAATTTCCCACCGAAAGAATGCCCGAGAACGACTAAGTCGTTCGTCAGATTCTTCTCGACGATCTGATGGATTTCCTCTATGAAATCACCGACTGAAAGGGCTTTGTCGATTTGGGAGAAGAGATCGATCAAAAGAACGTTAAACGCATTGGAAAAAGGCTGAACGAAGGATTCCATATACAATCGCGAAGTATTCCAGCCATGGATCAAGAGCAACGTGTCATAACGGGAATCCGCGAAGTAATATCGATGTCCGATCATTCGACCGTTACCGACTTTGCCAAATTTCGCGGTTTGTCGATGTTGACATTCAGAAGGCGACCGACATATAGACTCAACAGGTCGCCGAAATAAACCTGAACCAGAAAATTCAGAGGATATTCGTCTTCCTGCATTGGAAATTCGAAAATTTTTCCCTTTCTGGCTTCGATTTCCTGTTTTGCCAAATCGATGACGCTTTTGAATTTCGGCTGACTGGAAACGACGATAACGGGAAAATCTTCTCCCACCAGCGCCAAAGGTCCGTGTTTGAGTTCCCCGACATACAAAGCCTCGCTGTGAAGATAAGTGATCTCTTTGAGTTTCAGCGAGCATTCCAAAGCGGCGTCATAGTCGATGCCTTTACCCAAAAAATACATCGAGCGGTATTTTCGGATTTCTTCCGCTAAAAGGCGGACGGATTCCCGTCGATTCCAAGCCGATTTCAAGTATTTCGGCAGTTGTTTCAGATCCTCCGAAGATCGTTTTGTCAGTTTCATGGCAAGCAGATAAAGGACGACGACCTCGCCGAAATAGGCTTTGGTCGATGCCACCGAAATCTCTTTTCCGACGCGAATATCCAACGATACTTTCGCTTCTCGGGCGATTTTCGAACGCGGATTATTGGTAATTCCGATCGTATTCCGTCCCTTCAATCTCTCCATCGATTTGATGACGTCCAACGTTTCGCCCGATTGGGAGATCAGGATAAACGCATCGTTTTTTCCGAAAATCAGATCTTCGTAGATGAACTCGCTGGCCAGTTTTACCTCGACATGCGCATTCTTGACCCAACGCTTGAAAAGCAAGCCGGCGTGATAACTCGTTCCGCAGGCGATAACGTAAATTTTTTTCGCCTTTTTCAGCGTTTCGATCGTCTCTTCTTCGATTAAATTTTCGTTTGCATATGCGTCGATTTCTTTTTCCAAAACGTCGGGGCATTCCTCGATCTCTTTTTCCAGAAAGCAATGAATTTGATCCGTCTTTTCGTTTTTGATTTCGATGCGCCGAAAACTTTCACCGACGCTTTTTCCCTCGCAATACAGGCGCATCTTTCCTTTTTCCAAAAAACCGTACTGATGATTTTCCAATTCGCAGTATTCCGGGCGATCCGTCTCGAAAGCATAGAGATCGCTGCTGATCAAATATCCCTCTTTGTCCTTGACGACGAGCAAAGGCGTTTCGTTTTTCAGGAAGTAGAGGCGCGGTTCGTCGCGGAAAAGAACGACGAAAGAATAACTTCCTTTCAACTTGCGATCGAGCAGAAACATACTTTTCAGCACGTCTTTTTCTCTCAGATAGAGATATTCCAAATAATTGACCGCGACTTCGCTGTCGGATTCTCCGGAAAAATGGTATCCTTTCTCGGATAATTCCCGCCTCAGTTCTTTATAGTTTTCGATCGTTCCGTTGTGTACCAAAGCGAAGATCTGATTTTCCGAAAGAAACGGATGCGTGTTTTCCAAAGCCACTTTTCCATGCGTTGCCCATCGCGTATGTCCCATCGCGCAGAAAGCCTGATAAGGGTGAACGATCTTATCCAAATCTTCGAGAGATGAAGGGGTTTTAATCAAATGGATCCTCTCCTCGTCGAGATAGCTGATTCCCGATGAATCGTATCCTCGATATTCCAGCCGTTTCAATCCCCGCCGGATCACTTCGTAGTGATTCATCGATCCGACGCTTCCGATGATTCCGCACATTATTCTTTCTCCTCCGCGAACAAATTCTTGACTTCTTTCAACCTTTTTTCGGATAAACTCTGAAACTGAACGCGAAGCACATCTTCCGTCCCGCTTTCTCGGATCAGAAGATAGTCTTCTTTCGTCTTGATTTTTCCGACTCGTTCTTCGATTTGATTCTCTTTTTTATACAGAGGATGATCGGAAGATAGATTGATTTCGAAAGTATGGTAAGCCTTAAACGTGGAAAATTCCTCTTTGGAAGAAAGTACTCGCAAAATCCGAATCAGCGAATCCATCGAATCGCTGTAAGGGCGATCCGAAAAAAGCAAATGTCCGGAAGGCTCTCCGCCTAAATCGGCATTCCGTTCTTTCATCGCCGAGAGAATGTGTCCGTCACCCACCGGCGTCACGATCGTTTCGACGCCTTTTTTCTCCAATTCTTTGATCAATCCGCGATTGGCCGCGACGCTGAGGGCAACTTTCTTCGCGCTGCTTTCGCTTGCCAGAAGATAGAGAAGATCGTCTCCGGTATAAACGCGGTTTCGGTCGACCATCAAAAGACGATCGCCGTCGCCGTCGAAAGCAAATCCGTAGTCATACTCGTTTTCTTTGACATATCGAACGAGCCTATCTGCGTAAAGCGCGCCGACGCCGTCGTTGATGTTTCGCCCGTCGGGAAGCGCGTGAATGTAATCGACGTGATCGAGATGAAAGACGTTTTGAAACGAAGAAAATGCTCCGTTTGCCAGATCGACGACGATTTTATGGGGATTTCGGAAGTCGATTTTCGCGTTTAAATCGTCGATATATTCCCGATTATAAGAAAGATAGGAGATTTTCCCCAAATTTCCCATCAGCGAAAATTTTTCTTCTTCCCCCAAGCGTCTTTCGATCTCTTCGACGGTTTTAGAATCGATCTTTTCGCCCGAAGAAGAAAAAACCTTGATGCCGTTGTCGTAATAAGGATTGTGGCTTGCCGTGACCACGATACCGTAATCCGCCTTATGCCGCCGCAAAAGAAAACTCATCATCGGCGTGGGAATCACGCCGAGAACTTCCATATCGCAACCTTGCGTAACGATGCCGTTGATCAAAAGGTCGACGATCTGAGGGCTGGAAATCCGCGTATCGTAGCCGATCAGAATCTTGTTCGACTGTTTTCCCAACACCTGCCCCAAGCGAAGGCAGAGGTTGGAACAAATCAAATCCAATGCCCGCGCGCGAATTCCGTCCGTATTAAAAAATTTCATCTTCCTCACCTACGAAAATATATGAGGAGAAATGAAATTTAAAACCGAATCAGCGAAAATTGATTTCCGCGCGAACGATTCTTCTCTGCCGAATTTCCAGATAGATGTCCAGCGGCTCTTGCTCGGAAGAACAAACGCATTTGATCGCTTCTTTGCTTTGCAGCACCTTTTCGATTCGCAAAGGAAGGGCGATTCTTTTCAATTTCTCGATAAAGGCTCTGTCGTCCAATTCGCGATTTTCATCGATCGAATAGAACGTCGTCTGTCGAGTTAAAAGGCGATAAATTTCTTCTCCGCTTCCGCGATTGATCACGTCGATCAGACGGATGGCGATCTCTTCCCGATTCATTCTTTGCACTCCTTTTCTTTCCGTTCTCCAAGATGTCCGATATGGCGTGTGCCGAACTTGCTGAGTCGGACTTTCTTCGCATTATTCTTTCCGAAACGACGCTGCATTTCGGAAAGAAAGACTCCGCTTTCCTCTTTGCGGACGAGGCTCAGCACCGTGCCGGCAAATCCTCCTCCGTGTACTCGCGTTCCTCCGTTCTCGTTGATCTTCTTGCTGAGCAGAATTCCCTGAGGCAAATTTTCTTTCACGTTTTTCACATAGCAGTTTTTCAATTTTCGGTAACTGGAATCTCCGGATTGATCGATCAGGCGGACGAGCGAATCTTCATCGCGATTTTCGATTGCTTTCAAAGCGAGTTCAACCCGACGGTTTTCTTCGAAAAAGTGTTCCCCTCTCAGGTAAACCGATTCGGAAAACCGCTCGATCAGTTCCTTTCTTCGCGCGTAATACTCGCTTTCATCGACTTCTCTCAGGTAGTTTTTTCCGAAAAATGATGACAAATCTTTCATATCTTTCTGTATTTTCAGATAGTGCCGAGTCAACGCGGTGTGCGAATCCAGGCAATAGGTCAGAATGATATCGTATTTTCTGAAAAAGAAGCGCAGATTTCGCACAAAGGGCTTCTCGTTATTCGCAAAGTCGATGTAGTTGACTCCCCCGTAGCTGCTTCCCATTTGATCGAGCAAACCGCACGCTTTGCCGAAATAATGCGTTTCCGCCAGTTGGGAGATTTTGGCAATTTCAAAGGCACTGACGGCATCGTCGTTGTAGCAATAGGAGATAATCCTCCCGATCAGGTTTTCGAAGGCCGCGGAAGAAGAGACTCCGGCACCTTTGAAGATATTCGTCGTCGTAACGACGCGGATTCCTCCCAAAGCATATCCCCTTTCTTTCAAGTAAAAGAGAACTCCCCGTATCAGACCGATCGACTGCCCTCGTTCTTCCGGACGGAATTTCAGATCGTCCAAAGCGATCTTCATTTCGTTGTACCCGTCTGTTTTGTAGACAAAATAAGGTTGATCGCTCTTTCCGACTACCGCGAGAATGCTTAAATCCACGCTTCCCACCAGCGCTTTTCCGCAATTGTGATCGGTGTGATTTCCCAACAATTCGATGCGTCCCGGCGAAGAAAAAACCTCTTCGGCCTCTTCATGAAAGTAATTTCTGAAAAAGGTCGCGAGAGTATCGATTGCCATCATAAAACGCTTTTCACCCGGATTTTCCATAAAGATACCTCGTATTCCAACATCTCGGTCTTGCGAACCGAACATTGATTCCTATTATAAAGGATTTTCCGATGAAATCAAATACTCCGATCAAAAAAACGCATCGATTTTTCTTATCCGAAATGCCTCTTGCAAGCGAGTCGATAGATCGCTTCGGTCGCGAAATGAATTTTCGTCAACGCTTCCGGATAATCGTTCAGCCAGATAAAATAGGTGTGCTTGATATCGGCGACGTCGATAGCCGAGCCGATTTCTCCTCGATGATTTTTGAAAAAATACTCGACGTGACAGGATTCCTGCTCGATCGCAGGACGAAAAAAGGAAAACGCCGTACCGTCGTCTAACGTGCCTTCGAGTTTCATTCCTTCGAGATCGTGAATGAACTTCACCGTTCCCATCGGCACAAATCCGATTCGAGGTCTCATCAATTCTTCTATTTTCACTTGGTCGACGAACCGGTAATGACCGGAAGCGACTTCCTTTTCGACTTCCTCTCTCTCCCACGCATACCATTCCGGCACGGTGCTGAATTTTGTTTCTCCGTTCAGACATTTCAACGTTCCGTATTCGTCCAACTCGTATTCGATCCGACAATTCTCGCATCGAATGCGGATTCCCTCGCCTTTCATCCGGTATTCTTCGAGGCAATGCGGACAACGATAGAGGATTTTATGCGCGTTTTCCATGCGTTTCGAGCATTTCACACGAAAGCGATTCTCTCTTTGATAACGATAATCGTCGTAGATGAAGTTTTCTTCGATTCGCTTTTGTATCTCCTCTCCGGTCATCTTCCCGACCTCTTCGGCCGTGCATATCGGAAAAAACTCGCTCCTCATCGGAACTTTTCTGTACGGTTTTTTGTCCCATTGAGGAGAACGGATAAAATGCCCGTAACTTTTCAGCATCACGACGGGAACGTCGGCTTTTTTTATGAGTTTGCCCAACGCGCCGTCGATATGTTCGTTGACTCCCGCGAGCGAATACCGCGCTTCCGGATAGATGATGACGACGCCTCTCTTTTTCAGAATCGAAAAGACGTGTTTGACGGCAACGATATCTTTGGTGAACTTCCTTTTGGCGATTCCTCCGACGCTCCGCATCAACGTCTCTCCGCGATTGTACTCTTCGATTGAAATCATCCAACTCGGGCGATGAGGAAAAGTCGCCATCACCGCGACTTCGAAATCGATGAACGCGGCGTGCGTCGCAAGGACAACATAAGGAGGTTTCAACCCTTTCATATCCTTTTTTTCCAGTTTATATCTCAGTTTTCGCAGCGTAAACCACGAAATGACGACCATCAGAGGATAAAGAAACGCGGATGCCTTTTTCACTTTCCGGTTCATGTCCAATCTTTCCATCTTCTTCGGTTTCATCTTCACACCTCGCAAATCCATTTCATTATAGCACAATAAATAAACAAATAGAATAAAGATGTCTATTTGTAGAAAATTGTCCGCTTGCACGAAATGCGGAAAGAACCTATAATAAGATCGACAGGAGATTTCGCGATGAACAGAGCCGTTTTGATTGCCGCGGGAGAGTACCGCGACGAATATGCCTTTTCCGAAACAGACGACGTGATCGCCGTCGACGGCGGATATGCCTATATCCTTCGTCAGCGTCTTGTACCCGTGCTTTTCGTCGGAGACAAGGACTCTTATTCCGAAGAACTGCCCGAAGATCTGGAAAAAATCCTTCTTCCGAAAGAGAAGGACGATACCGATTCGCTCTATGCGATCAAAGAACTTCTGAAAAGAGGTTATCGTCGTTTTGCTTTGTACGGATTTTTAGGCGGGTCTATGGCTCATGCGATCGCCAACCTGCAAAGCCTTCTCTATTTGAAAAAAAACGGAGGAGAGGCTCTTCTCTTTCATTCAGGCGAAATCTACGAAATACTGCACGACGAAAGGAAAGATCTTACGCGAGATGGCGGAACTTTTTCAATATTCAGCCTTTCGGAATCGTCTCTTGTTTCCATTTCGGGTGCGAAGTACCCGCTGAACAATTACCTTTTGAAGAACGACTTTCCCATCGGCATCGATAACGCGTTTCTCACAAGTAAAAAAGCCTCGGTGAAAGTACACCGAGGCTTCGTGCTGATCGTCTATCCGGAATCTTGATTACTTCCGAATCGTAATCCGAATTCCGTTCTCCGTCGTTTCGCCGATGTCGATCGAATAAGGCAAAGCGCTGCCGTCGTTGAGAGACGTGCTTTCGACAAAGAATTTGGAATAATCCGTCAAACTGAAACTATCTCCGGAATGGAACAGAATCTCGTCTCTGCCGTAATTCGCGCTGAAATCGGTACCGGAGAACGTGAATTGATTGTTCGCCTCGATCTGATGAATCAAACGATACGGGCTGTTTTCATTGTTCGCCGAGTCCATCGAATACGATGGCGTATTGCTCGCGCCGATCATGTAGTAAACGTCGGAATCGTACCAGTCGTTCTCGTCAAAGTCATCGACATATCGGCTCTCGGAAGAAGTAAGTCTCAGCAGTCGAGAATCGATATGCGTGATTTTTACTCCGCTTTGGACGTAAGTATTGAGTCCGTTGGAATAACCGTCGGTATCTTTGGCATTGAGACCCGTAGGCGTATAGTATTCGATCAAGATATATTCGTCATAAGGGCTGTCGTTGAAAGTCGTGTCCCGCAGCAAGATGAATTCGCCGCTGGATTCGAAAGGTTTCAATTCGATCGTCACTTCGTCCAAACTGCCGTCCACGACGTAAGGGCTGGTCCAGTTCAAAAGATATTTAGAATAAGCGCTGTGATCGCCGATGTTGAAATCCATCATATCGACGCCGCCGGCCACGCCTTCGTCGGTTCCGTCGCAGTTGTAATAATCGTCCAAGCCGAGCATATGTCCGGTTTCGTGGATAAAGGTATGCGCATCAGGCAACGCGTAGTCGGAATCGTCGAAAATGAAACTATAAGAAGCCCAGCAATATTTATATCCCACCGGATTAGCGCTGTTCGCGGATTCTTCGTTGTCGTAATTGGAATAGGTGTACGCCCAATAAACGTCCGAACCGTTTTCGGAAGTATCGAACGGACAAGAATAGACCATCCACACGCCGTCGATGAACCCGTCGCCGTTGGTGTCGTATTCGCTTAAATCGATCTTCAACGTATTTTTCGCCCATTCCGTTACTTCGTCGAGCATCGTCCACGTCGGATCGTAATAATCGGCGTACTCACCGCTGCCGCTTAATTGTGCGAATCGCGTCGTCGAATAAGAAGCGTGATACCACGGAGTAACCTCTCCTTCCAAAGTCAATGCGCCGTAAGAGGATTTTTCGTAATACGTCTTCAAGGATTCCCAACCGGTATCCTCGCTCGCGCCAAAGAAAGTATCGTAAATACTCTTTTGACTTTGCTCTTCTCCGCCCAATTTGCTTGACGCTCGATAATCGGAGAAATCGACAGGAACGACCAATATCTTGGATTTACCGGTACTCGGAAGATAGGCCTCGCCATACCAAGAAGCATAGTTGTCCAAATTCAGCGTTTCGTGCGCCGACGGCTGATAATATCCTTGAAATTCCTGTCTGTTTTCCGGCATCGCCCCTTTCGTCGGCGTGAAAGAGGAAGTGCAAATCAACGATTCACCGATGCTCGGTGTAATGGTTTCTCCGCCGTTACCGATAACCGTAATCGCAATCGAAGCGATCTCCACGCGCTTTTCCGTCGAATTCGACGTGGTGGAAATCGTTACGGAATCGGAATAACTGACTGCATCGAACCCGAATTCGTATTCGTCCTCGACGCTCAAATCGGCGCTTTGACTTTCTCCGGAGGAAAGATCGACGACCACATTCGCGCTTTTGCCGTTATAACCTCTCCCGAAGATCGTAACCGAACGGATTTTATAACCGCTTTCCAAATCGAAACGAACCGATCCGGTATATTTGGAAGAACCGAGTCGGAATAAATTTGCTCCTGTTCCGAAACACTTAGTCACCTCGCCGACGGAAACGCCGACAGGAAGAGAAGCAAAACCGTCCGTATATTCTTTATTTGCGGTCGTCGACAGCGATTCGATAGTCAAGGTGGAAACTTTCACTTCGCTTTCGCCAGAGGAACTGCTGCTGATCTCGGAAGTTCCTCCCAAAGAAGAATTGTCCGCGACGGAATTTCCCTGTGAAGACGAGGAAGAGGATTCCGTAGAAGAGGATTCTGCCGAAGAAACGGCATCCGAAGAAGTTGCCTCTGACGATGTATTCGAAGAATCCGAAGCCACCGAACTTTCGGCCTGATTATTCTTGCAAGCCGCCATGGAAAGAAGCAACGGCAGACAGAGCAGGAGAATGCGTTTGTTTTTCATAGATAAACCTTTCGTTTGATTTTTTTTGAAAAAAATCATTTACTTAGGTATCATATCAAATTACACGCTTGTTGTCTATAAGCCTTTTATGAAAAAATAAGGTAAGGGAGAAAAGAAAAAGCAAAAAAAAAGCCCGGCAGCTTGCTGCTCTTGCCATCTTCCGATGGCTACCATCGCCGCTACAGTGCTTAACTTCTGTGTTCGGTATGGGTACAGGTGTGTCCACTGCGC
>DBGCPK010000013.1:0-67849 GCA_048359995.1 Bacilli bacterium
GCATTCTCTAATTGCAGTTCCTTAACAGACGTTTATTACGAAGGCACCATTGAAGATTGGTGTAAAATTAGATTTAATAATGTTGACGCCAACCCAATGTTTTATGCTTCACATTTTTATATAAAGAATAGCAATAATGAATATGAAGAATTAACGGAAATCGTGATACCTGAAACGATCACATCAATAGGATATCAATTCTGGGGATTTAATAATGTCACAAAAATCACAATTCCGAATGGTGTGACTTCTATTGGATCAGGTGCATTCCGTAGTTGCAGTTCACTAACAAACGTTTATTACGAAGGAACCTTTGAAGAGTGGTGTGAAATCAATTTTGTAGATTATTACTCTAACCCAATGTACTATGCCTCACATTTTTACATAAAGAATAGCAACAGTGAATATGAAGAAGTGACGGAAATTGTCATACCCGATACGGTCACATCGATAGGAAAATACCAATTCTATGGATTTAATAATGTCACAAAAATCACCATTCCAAATAGTGTGACTTCTATCGGATCATGGGCATTCCGTAATTGCAGTTCTTTAACCTCTATCGTGATTCCAAATAGTATGACTTCTATTGGATCATATGCATTCTATGGATGTAGTTCTTTAACCTCTATCGTGATTCCAAATAGTATGACTTCTATTGGAGGTTCTGCATTCTATAAATGCAGTTCTTTAACCTCTATAGTAATTCCTGATAGTGTGACTTCTATCGGATCACGGGCATTCTATGGATGCAGTTCCTTAACAGACGTTTATTACGAAGGAACCATTGAAGATTGGTGTAAAATCAAATTTGAAGGTAGTACTTCTAACCCAATGAGTTATGCCTCACATTTTTACATAATGAATAGCAATAATGAATATAAAGAAGTAACGGAAATCGTGATACCTGATACGATCACGTCGATAGGTGATTACCAATTCGATGGATTTACTAATGTCACAAAAATCACAATTCCGAATAGTGTTGAAACAATCGGGACATATGCATTCGCTGGATGCAGTTCCTTAACAGATGTTTATTACGAAGGAACCCTTGAAGATTGGTGTAAAATTAGTTTTGAAAGTGGTTCTTCTAACCCAATGAGTTATGCCTCACATTTTTACATAAAGAATAGCAATAATGAATATGAAGAAGTAACGGAAATTGTGATACCTGATACAATCACATCGATAGGAAAATACCAATTCTGTGGATTTAATAATGTCACGAAAATCACAATCCCGAACAGTGTGACATCTATTGGATCATCTGCATTCTCTGGCTGCAGTTCTTTAACAATCTACTGTGAAGCAAGCAGTAAACCAAGTGGATGGAATTCAAATTGGAATGATTCTAATCGACCGGTATATTGGTCGGGACAATGGTCTTATATCAATGGTGTACCAACACCGAATGATTAAAGTTTTGTTGTAATGTTTAGGAGAATTATTAGTAACAAGATCGTGAATTAAACGCGAAGAACACCGGAATGGTAAGCCAAAAAAATGAAGAATCGGAAACTTCGGCGGGTGGAGAAGTAGAAAGACAATTTTAAGTGTTCAAAGGATAAGGAGAAAATACCGTCTTTTGTCGCGCTTAGCATTTTGTATGCGTTGATTTTGATCTTTTCTGTAATAGTTATTTTATCGATTTTTTCGGCATTTTCTGCGAGTATTCCGGAATCTGTCAATCGGTTTCGCCGATGTTCACGATGATCGTCCAACTTTATTTCGTCTATTTCGGTTTATTCTAAAGGGTGAAGATTCATTGATTGTTTTAGGATTTTGGTATTGCCGGCTTTGGAAGCTTTAGCAGTTTTAATATTGGATATGGTATTAGAAGAAGTATTCCTTTTCGCTCTTCTTTTGAATTTATCTGATTCATTAAACGATAAATTTATAAACGAATTTAAGGATGACTCAAAGAGCGAAATATTCTTCGAAATGCGATTTTTTTGAACTATACGGGGACATTGGGCTATTACGATTCGTATAATGGTCACGATCGGTATCGCGACGTTATCATAAATTTCTGGTATACCGATGATTATGGTTAAAGAATAAAGAAAAAGCCCTCATCGTGTGAGGGCAAAAGGGGAACAAATCGCTTTTCTTGTAAATTCGTCATTTCACCGGTCAAATGAGTCGATAGAAAGTTCGTAGGTAATTTTTCGTAAGCTGCGGTGATGTGCCGTCGTATTCTGCATATACTAATGCTGAAACGGAGGAAGAGCGATGTGTACGGCGGCGACTTATCAGACGAATAATTTTTACTTCGGGAGAACTTTGGATTGCGATCGGAACTATGGGGAGAAAGTGACGATCGCACCGAGAAATTTTTGCTTTCGCTTTCTTTTTCAAGGAGAGATGAAAACGCATTATGCGATTATCGGTATGGCTCATATTTCCGAAGAATATCCTCTTTACTATGACGCGATGAACGAGAAAGGACTTTGCATCGCGGGATTGAATTTTGTCGGGAATGCCGCTTATTTTCCCGAGAAAAAAGGTTTGGTCAATTTGGCGCAGTTTGAGTTGATTCCCTTTCTCTTGGGAAAATGCGCTTCGGTGGACGAGGTGGAAAAATGGCTGCGAAAGATCAATATCACTCCGCATACATTCAAAGGGTTTTCTCTCGCCGAACTCCATTGGATCGTCGCCGACAAACATCGGGCGATTACGGTGGAATGCGAAAAAGACGGCATGAAGATCTACGATAATCCGATCGGAATTTTGACGAATAATCCTCCTTTTCCGGTGCAGACGTTCAAATTGAACGACTATATGATGTTGAGCAATGTTTCTCCTTCGAATCTGTTTTCGAATCGGCTCGAATTAAAACCGTACAGTTACGGAATGGGGGCTATGGGGCTTCCCGGCGATTTGAGTTCTTCTTCGCGTTTTGTCCGCGCGGCTTTTCATAAATTTCACTCCGTATCCGGAGAAAGCGAGGAAGAGAGCGTCAATCAATTCTTTCATCTTTTGGGCTCGGTAGAACAAATAAAGGGGAGTTGTCAAACCGAAGAGGGCGGTTATGAAAAGACCGAATATACTTCCTGTTGCAGCGCGGATAGGGGGATTTACTATTATACGACTTATGCAAATCATCAGATAACCGCGGTAAATCTGTTTTGCGAAGATTTGAATAGCGATCGCCTGATCGCGTTTTCGTTGAGAAAAGAGGAGTGGATTCGCTTTGAAAACGGTCGTGGGTAAAGGTTTTTTCGCGCAAGTAAAAAGGAGGATCGCCCTCCCTTTTGTTTTTAATTGTATCGATCGTATTTTTCGTAAATTTCTTTGCGCTTTTTCGCGTATTCGGCTTCGTTGATCTTTCCCTGATCGAAGAGATCTTCCACCTCGCGGAGTTCTTGACTTCTCCGTTCGTAGATTTCAAAGTAGGAAAGATTTTCCCGATTTGCGTCGCTTTCTTTTTCGTTTACTTCGATCACGTTGTCTTCCGTAGCGGGACGGTAGTTGCTCCGCGCGGTTGTCTTTTTGAATTTTCCGTTGTGATAAAACGGGTTGTTTTTAAACTTAAAGTAAAGAATGAGATCGTCCACCAGTATCAACGCAAGAGCGACGCCCAGAAGAACGTAAATGATCCAATGGTTGATCGTAACGACGTAAGTGCCGGCCTCTTGAAAACGATTGGAAAAAATCGACAAAAGTACGACGACGGCGACGGAAAAAATGACCGTCAGAATGTTCGCCCATTTGAGCCGATAAAAAATTTGGTTGATTCTGAAACTTGCCGAAATGATTAGAAGAGAAAAAACCAGATCGACGGTGATGAAATTGGCGAGAAAATAATAGGAACGATAGAGTTGAATGTGAATGTCCGAATAGAAATTAGTGGATAATATGTCTTCGAGTTTTCCGATCGCCATGCAGATGTAGACCAAAAGCGAAATGTTGATCGCGATGTTCGCCAAAGCGCCTGCGATCGTCATCCATTTGATTTGTTTCAGTCTGTTTTTCGATATCATACGTTGACCTCCTAATAAAATATTATAAGCAATTTTTTTTCAATAATATATCTTTATCTTTCTTATTTTTAAAATATCTTGGAAATGAACAGGGAAAAAGAATGGCAGAGTGCAATTTGCTGTTTCTTTTTCTTTCTTTTTCGAAATATCTATGATAATCTAAATATGCGCGAGGAAACGAAGATGAATCTGTTGACAAATAAATTTACCGATCCGATCTTTCTGTCGGATTTAGCGATCAGCGTCATTATCCTTGGGGTAATCTCTTTTTTTCTGATCGTCTTTTTGCGGAGAAAATTCGTGGTTTTTTCCGTTTTGATCGCGGATGTCGTCTATATCGTGGCTCGCGTTTTCGATTTGACCGGCGTCAGCATGCTTTCGCTCGCTTTTCTCGTTTTGGCGGGTATGGTCTACATTACGATCAACGCCAGCGAATACCGATATTATATTTTAAACAACGTCAAATCGCGGAATAAGAGAAATGCCGAAAAGCGCATGGTCAAAGAGAGTTTTTACAAAATGATTTCCGATACGGTCAAGGAATTGTCGCGGACGAAAACGGGGGCGATCATTACGTTTGAAAAGACGACGAATCTCAACGATATCGTCAAAAACGGCACGATGATCAACGCGCCTGTCTGTTCCGAATTGTTGATAACGATCTTTTATCCCGGGACTCGGCTTCACGATGGGGCGGTCGTCATTCGCGGCGACAAGATTTTAGCGGCTTCGGTCTATTATACGCCGACTACGCGCGCCTTAAACGGAAAATACGGCTCGCGTCATCGCGCGGCTTTCGGCATCAGCGAAATTTCCGACGCGGTAACGGTCGTCGTCAGCGAAGAAACCGGAAGAATATCTCTGGCGTACAAGGGGCAGATGGAAAGTTGTTCTTACGATTCTTTCCTCGAAGAATTCATAGTCCGTATGGACGACGATAACAGCCTATAAAAAAAGATTCCCTCAGAGGAATCTTTCGTTCGTTTCATGGTGGGTACTGAGAGGATCGAACTCCCGACCTTCTGTACGTCAAACAGATGCTCTCCCAGCTGAGCTAAATACCCATCGCCGAATGACGATAATAATATAAACAAATTTCTGTGCCTTGTCAACAAAAAAAATTTTTTATCGGAAATAGGAAGGAAGATTGCGTTATGGAACTGCCACGGATTTATACGGAATTGGAAAAGTTGTTCGCCGAACACGGTTATTCTCTCTATATGGTGGGAGGAACCAGCCGCAGTTATTTGTTAAACAAAGAGATCGCCGATTTCGATCTGGTGTCCGACGCCACGCCGGAAGAAATGAAATCTTTTTTGACTTTCGACGATACTTTTTCGGGAATGGGAAGCGTTCACTTGAAATATCAAGGGGTGAAAGTGGATATCACGACCTTGCGCGAGGAAAGCGGATACGAAGATTTCCGCCATCCGAAAGAGATTCGCTTCGTCACAAGTTTGAGGAAAGACGCGAAGAGAAGGGATTTTACGATTAACGCCATCTACATCGACGCGAAAGGAAAAATCTACGATTATTATCACGGCGTGGACGATTTAAAGAATCATCTGATTTCAATGATCGGAAAACCGGATAAGCGGTTGAAAGAAGATCCTTTGCGAATCCTTCGCGCGCTTCGCTTTTCGCTGACGCTGAATTTTTCTTTAACCCCGCAGTTGATCAAAGAAATCGACGAAAACGTTCGATGGATCAAGAAAGTTTCTTTCGTACGATGTCTTGACGAAATCGGAAAAATGAAGGCATTTTCCGAAGAAAAGGCGGTGTGGATGCTGAAAATTCACCATATCGACGACTATATTCCCATCGAATATGTTTCGAAAGATCGCTTGAACGTCATCGATCTCCATTGCGATACTTTGACGAAGGAAGAGGTCAAAGAGAAGGGCTTATACGATAACTCTCTTCACTTGAATCTGAAAAAAATGAACGAAGGTCAGTATCAAATGCAGACTTTCGCGATTTTTATCAAAACGGCAATGTGCGAAAGTCCTTTCGAGAAAGCGAAGGAATATATTCGCCTCTTCAAAGAGCAGATGGAGGTGAACAAGAACATCATCGGTCAGGTATTCGAATATTCGGATATTCTCAATTATCGCGCGAATAAAAAAATGTCCGCGATGTTGTCACTGGAAGACGGAGAGATGTTGGAAGGGAAAATCGAGAATCTGGATTATTTTTACGAACAAGGTGTGCGTATGATCACTTTGACGTGGAATTACCCCAATTCGATCGGCTACCCGAATATCCATTTGGACCCTTCGGGAAAAGTCATCGGATTTGGTCCGGACGAGAAAAACGGACTGACGGAATTCGGAATCGGATTGATCCGGAAAATGAACGAATTAGGCGTCATCATCGACGTTTCCCACCTTTCGGATGCCGGATTTTACGATTGCATTCGCTATTCGTCAAAACCGATCGTCGCCAGCCATTCCAACAGCCGCGCGATCTGCGCTTCGAGCCGGAATCTGACGGACGATATGATCGTGAAATTGAGAGAAAACGGAGGCGTTATGGGAATCAATTATTGTCCGGATTTCGTGTCTTCGAGTCGGGTCAATCAGATTCCCGATTTGATTCGGCATATCAATCATATCCGCGACGTCGGCGGAATCGACGTGATCGGTCTGGGCAGTGATTTCGACGGGATACCGACGCCGATAGGTATGAGCGATTGCACGCGCACTTTGGCGTTAAAAGAGGCGTTGGTCGCGGAGGGATACGCGCAAGAAGAGATCGAAAAGATTTTTTATAAAAACTTTCTGAGAGTTTTTCGCAAGGTTAGAGAAAGGTAGGAAGTGGAAATGAACGAGTTGACTATTCATCAGATCGATTACCGTTATATACTGATAGACAACTACAAATCGATGGGGTTGAGCGAATACGATCTGGCGGTGATTCTCTGCGTCGACAACGTCCTGAAAAGCGCGCCGATGTTGATTACTGCGGAATTATTGGCTTTGAAGATGAATTTGGGCGTGAAAGAGATCGATACCCTTCTCGTCAGTTTGACTTCCAGAGGATTTATCGAATACCGAAACGTCGGAGAAAACATCGTCAGTTCTTTAAAACCGACCTACGATAAACTGCTGAATCTCTTTCAAAGCGACGTCGTGCGGCTGATCGAAGGCAATATCGACCAGAAACGGAAAGAAGAGCTTTCCAACGTTTTTGTGATCGTTCAGAAAGAACTCGGCAGAAATCTGTCGCCGATAGAAATCGAGAAGATACGGGAATGGATCAGTCAGGGAATTACCGAAGAAATCATCGTCGAGTGCATTCACGAATGCCAGCATAAGATGAAAAACGTAACGATCAACAAACTCGATAAGATGATTTTGAAATACGTTTCCAGCCGCGATATCGAACGGGAAGGTTATTCTTCCGCGAACGAAAAGTGGAAAAAGGATTTGGAGAAGACCATCGAAATCGCCAATACGAGGTGGACGGACGATGAATAAGACGGAAGAAATTCTATGCTTTTTGGCGCGGAGATACCCCGACGCCCATTGTCAATTGAACTACCGAAAAGATTATGAATTGCTGTTCGCCGTTATGCTCTCGGCGCAGGCTACCGACAAAAGCGTCAATTCGGTAACGGAGAAATTGTTTCGCCTTTATCCCGATCTGAACGCTTTCGCGAATGCGGATCCGGAAGATATAGAACGCATCGTCCGTCCGGTGGGTCTTGGTAAAAGCAAGGCGAAAAATATTTGTATGACGGCAAAAATCCTCTTGGATCGGTACGGAGGAAAGGTTCCGGAGGGAAAAGAAGACCTTACGGCTTTGCCGGGCGTAGGCAGAAAGACGGCGAATGTGGTTCGGATCGAGGGATTTAAAATACCGGAAATTCCGGTCGATACGCACGTGGAAAGAGTTGCCAAACGATTGCAACTTGCCGATGAAACGGATACGCCTTTTCAAGTGGAAGAAAAACTTCGGAAAGAGATCCCCGAAGATCGTTGGATTCGTTCACATCATCAGTTGATCTTTTTCGGAAGGGATTTATGCAAAAGCAGGAATCCTCTTTGCGATCAATGCGCTTTGAAAGAGGTTTGTCTCTATTATCGACAGTCGAAGTCGAATAAATAGGAAGATCCTTTTAAATCCGCGTTATTTCTAAACCCGATCGAGATTTCGAAACGATAAGTCCCTTTTTCCTCGCAATGATAGGTGAAATATCCGTCTACCGAGGTCATCTCTTCTTCCCGGCGGGAAGGAGTGATGATTTTCATGCGGTAGAGTTTATCTCCGAAAAGGCTCGAATAGATTTCATCTTCGACCAAAGGAGTTCTGACTTGGAAAAGCAGTTCTTCCGAAGTGGCAAAGACGCTGACATCTTCCGTTTCTTCGATTTTCAGTTCGGGAAGATTGCGCGGGAATGTCTTTTTCGGATCGATCAATGTTTCCTCGATCAAATAACCGGGAATCGTCGTATCCGGAAGATAATCGCCATCTAGTCCTTTGACCAAACTGATCTTTTTCAATTGATCCGAGTAGGTGAATTCTCCCTTTTTATTGATTTGTTCCATTACGCTTTTGAATACGCTTTTGGCGATCCTTTTTCTCGGATCGTTGACGGTAAAGAAGTTTTTTCCGTCGAGAGCCTCGTCGAACCCCGTCCAGATCACGCACGTGTTTTTCGCGGAATATCCGGCAAACCAGATGTCTTTGTCGGCGTTCGAAGGATAGTGATTTTTGCCGATCGTCACGCTGTCGTAGGCGTTTGTTCCTGTTTTTCCGGCGACTTCGATTTGGTTCGGTTTGGCAACGTTGATGTTCAGATAATTTTTTTCCATCACTTTTCGCAAGGCGTAAGTTACCTGATCGGCGCTTTCTTCGGAAATGACCTGTTGGGAAGATTCGTTCCTTTGATAGAGGACATTTCCGTCAACGTCTTTGATAGAACGGACGGCGGACGGCTCTTGATAGCGCCCGTGATTCGCCAACATCGCGTAAGCACCCGCCATTTGCAAAGGGGAAACTCCGTAAGTCATTCCACCCAAAGCGTAACTGGCCGACAGCGTGCCTTCGTCCATCAGACGGATCGAATTCAAGTATTCGGAAATCCTGTCGATGCCGATTTTATCTTTTAATGCGTCGAATATTTTTACCGCGCAGGTATTGCGGGAATATCCCAACGCTTCGATCACCGACAGATTGCCCAGATATTTCTTGTCGGCATTATTGACTTGCGTATTCGTTCCCGAGTAAGTGTAAACCTCGTCTTTAACGGTGGAAAGAGGGTGTAACCCGAGGTATTCCATGCCCAGCGCGTAGGAAAGCACCGGTTTGATCGTGCTGGCCGGATTTCTTTTCAGGTGAAATCCGCGATTGAAAACTTTCTTTCCTGCGTAATTTCTTCCTCCGATCACGCCGACGATTTCCGTACCTTCATTGTTCAGAACGACTCCGCCGATCTGCTGGTTTTCATCCGTAAAATCGACGACGTTTCCCTGCTGAATCGAATCGATGTGCTTTTGAAGCGAGGAATCGAGATAGGTTTCCACGATCAACGGGTGAGTATAGAGATCTTTTCCGGTCAGTTGACGGACTTCTTCGTAAACGAGATCGAGATAGGCTTGATAAGGATAAACCGAAAGATCGGGATCGTCTTTCGTATAGAGAATATCCCCGACCTGAACGGCGGAAGCGAGTCGATATTGTCTTTCATCGATGACGCGGTTGTCGAGCATGCTTTTCAAAACGAGGTTTTTTCTATCGGTGCATCGTTCCGGATAGGAAAAAGGATAGTAATAGCTCGGCGATTTGACCAGCCCTGCAAGAACCGCCGCTTCGACTAAGTTCACTTGACCGACCGATTTATTGAAAAAAACGCGGCAGGCGTACTGAATTCCGGGGACGGACTGCTCGAAATAAATTTTGTTGAAATACAGTTCCAGAATCTCTTCCTTGCTGTAATCCTTTTCCAAAAGAAAACTGAGGTAGGCTTCTTTCACCTTTCGGGAATAGGTCTTTTCGGAGGATAAGGCGGTATTTTTGATCAGTTGTTGGGTTAACGTCGATCCTCCTTGAACGGAATCGGAAAAAAGATTGTTGACAAAAGAAGTCAGTATCCGTTTCGGATTGAAGCCGTCGTGATAAAAAAATTCGCTGTCTTCGACGGACAATAAGGCGTCGATCAGCACTTCCGGAATCTCCGAATATGCGATGTGCGCATTTTCCTGACCCAGCACTTCGATTTCGTTTTGATAGCGGTCGTAAATCTTGGAAGGGTGCGTGATCTTGTCTTCGCCGAAAGCGATCTCTATCTTTTCGATGTGGACAATAAAAAACGTTCCTAAACCGAGGACGGCGAGAAACGTAAAGATAAAAAAGGATTGAACGGCGATAGAAAATACGCTTTTAAGTTTGCTTTTCTTCATAAAAATACACCCGATCTACCGCATCTAAGTATTTGATTCGCGGAATAAAGCCTTGTTCGATCAAATATCCTTTTTTCGCGATGGTGTCGTAGGACAGCGATTTTCTTTCTTCCTGATGCTCGTAGGAATCGATGACGACCCGAGCGTCGAGAAGATAGATTTC
Organism: Bacilli bacterium; assembly: GCA_048359995.1. Taxonomy (GTDB): domain Bacteria; phylum Bacillota_I; class Bacilli_A; order RFN20; family CAG-449; genus UBA3210. The sequence continues at coordinate 10,554 of DBGCPK010000013.1, forward strand.
GTCCCGCTTGACGAAGTAGATGAGAAAAAAAGCGATGCCTCCGTGTCGGATAACTTTTTTCAGGTGAGCGATTTGATGAGGAGATATGTTGTGGAAAGACAGGGCGGTCGCCGATTGCGTTTCCTTGCATTCGAAATCGATGTAACGGCCTCGGTAAACGCCGTTGTAATCGGTCGTCGACTGCTTTTCGAAATAAGCGTCGACGATTCTCGCGTTTCGGCTGTAATCCACCTTGACGACGCGGATCGGAGTCGGTCTCTTGGTGATAATCGCCCTTCCGTTATCGTCGTAGTAGGAATTGGAAGCGTTGATCGCGTGTTCGAAATCCATTCCTCGATTGGCGGCGGTCAGTTTTCTCCGCCGGCTCTTCATCTCTTCGGATTCTGATCTCTTATCGGAATTTGCCTTTTTTTTGTTGGGATAGTTAATCATTCTCGTTAAAGGCTCACGGATAGTATGAGCCGTTCCTTTCTGGTTTATTCGAAATATTTCCGGATTTCATCGAAGAAATACTCCGGCGTTACCGTCTGATTGCGATTCAGTTGCTGAACGACTTTCCGGATCGGCTGGGGAAGAATTTTAAGATTGGCGAGTACTTTGGTGTATTCGAGAACAACCCGATCTTTTTCTTCGAAAAAACATCGGTATAGCGTCATCAAATCGATCGCGTCGTTTAACGGATCGTGCACTTTTCCGCATGGCTCTTTTCCGAAAAGTTTTATATAGTTGACCAACGAATAAGGATTTCCTTTTTCGTCTCGGATATATTGAGAGATAAAACTCTGAAAATCGACGGCGTTTTTGCAGATATCGTAACCGATTTTTTCGTTGGAAGGGCGGGAGTAGCGGATCGAATCCAACATCATCTTCATATCGTTGCTTCCGAACGTGATAAAAGCGCATCGGGAATAGTTTTCGCCGATGAATTCGTCCAAATCGGAAAGAAAGTTTTCCATCGGAATTCCTTGATCTTTCAGGAGGTTTTCGTCGATCGATGTCATGTCGGTTACGATCTTTCCGATTCGCCCGTAGCACTTTACGTAGCGTTTGAAGTATTGCGGCTCTTCGATAAAACCGCCGGATCGGTCGATTTTGACTTTGACAAAACCTGCGGCGATGATTTCGTGAGAAAATTGCGTTCCTTCAAAATCGAGGAAAATCAAGATATCGCGCTTTTTCAGAATCTGGTCGAAATTTTTCATAGCCTGTCTCCTTTTATAAGTATAGTGGATATTTTTCAAAAATTAAATAACTCATCGAGGTTTTCTTTCATATAAATAAGTGAACAGTTTTTTGTTCAAAAGTAGGTGAATCTATGTATAATTGCCAGAATACCACGTTTGTGCAGTGCATTCCTTCTGCGGACGAATGTGGTGTCAGAGTAGTTGTTTCTTCTGATGTTGCGGTCGCTCGCGTCTGCAATGAAATCAATTACACGGTTACGATTACGAACAATTCCGATCAAGTGATGAGAAATACGATTCTCACGCTTCCGATCGACAACGCTTTGGCTTTGATGCCGAATACCGTTGTAGTCAACGGCGAAACTGTTTGCGTAAACAGCCTCGATCAGGTTCGTGTCGGCGATATCGAAGTCGGAGAAACCGTTACGATCACGTTCCAGACTACGATCATGATCTGCCAGAGATTTATTCGGACGCAGGCCAAGGTCAACTTCCTTGTCTGCTGCTGCTTCATGAAAAAGCGGCTGTGCGTTACTTCGAATACGAACTGCGTTCAGGTCTGTTGCTGCTGCAATTGCAACAACAACGCTTAGGAGAGACAGAGAGGAGAGCGATCTCCTCTTTTTTTATGCGATAAAAAGGCGAAATCCGAAAAAAGGTTTGGCAAGGAAATGTCGAAGGAAACCCTTTTTCCGGATAAAATCGCCGCGGGATAAGTAAAATATTTACTTATATTCTCGAAAGATGTATAATAAATACGGCTTTGAATGAAGGAGTAATCGAATGGATATATCGCTGAATCTGACCGCGCAGAAGATTATGGATAAAGAATTTCGAGGTAAAAAGCCGGGATATGATCCTTTGGAAGTCGACGAGTTTCTGGATTTGGTGATCCGAGATTACGAAACGATGGAGAAATCTTTCGCGGAAGTCAACAAAGTCGTTGTCGAATTGCAGAAAACCTGTCGGATTTACAAAGAACGTCTCGACAATGCGGAAGTGCAGAACGAGATTCTGAGCGACAGGTTGAAGAACATCGCCGATAACGACAGCAATGTAACTCTGTCCAACCTCGAACTGTTGCAGAAGATATCCGCGTTGGAAGCCGCTTTATTCAAAGCAGGAGTCGATCCCAATACGATCAAATAAAACCTTTGACACGGATAATTGCTGACGGAATATCCGTTAGAGGAAAGTCCAAGCTCGCACAGCCTGAGATGGTTGTAGTGTTTGTGCAAAAGGAAAAAATAACTTTTGGCAGATGGGAGCATCTGACGGCAAAGTGAAACCTAAGTCTATGGATATGGTGAAACTTTTGAAAGTGCCACAGTGACGGAGTTTGCGCGAAAGCGCAAAGTGGAACGCGGTAAACCCCTCAAGCGAGAAACCTAAATTTGGTAAGGGAAATCGAAACGAAGAAATGAATTCAGTTTCGGTATGTCGGTTTCGGCATAGATAAATAATTATCCTCGACAAAACTTGGCTTACAGTGTCAAAGACTCATTAGAAAGGAATGTGAAATGAACCTTCCGAACAAGATTACGACATTTCGTATGGGGTGCGTGATCGTCATCGTCTTTCTTCTGCTTTTCCCTTGGGAAAGTTGCAACGTCGCTATGCCGGTTTTATTCGGTGGCGTGCGCTTGGAGTATCTGATCGCTTTCGCCATCTTCGTCGTGGCTTCTTTCAGCGACTTTCTCGACGGATATATCGCCAGAAAGTACCATTTGGTAACGACGTATGGCAAATTTATGGATCCGATTGCGGACAAACTTCTCGTCGACTCTTTGCTGATCATTCTCACTTGCAGCCGATTGGAGACGAAAATTCCTTTGATCGTCGCCGTCGTGATGATCGCTCGCGATCTCGTGGTAGACGCGGTGAAATTGGTCGCGGCGTCGAGAAACAAGATCGTCGCTGCGAATATTTGGGGAAAACTCAAAACGGTGCTTCAAATGATCGCGATCGCATTCGTATTGCTCAATGACTGGCCGTTTTCCTGCTTCGACGGAGGTATCGACGTTTCCGTCATTCTGTGCTATTTGGCGGGGGCTTGTTCTCTTTTGTCCATGATCGTATATATCTATCAAAATCGGGAAGTGTTCAAAGATGAATCGCCGAAAGTTGATTAGAATCGTCGATCTGCTGAGAAGTAGCGGAAGAACTTTGGCTTCGTGCGAATCGCTGACCGGAGGTCTGTTCGCCTCGTCGATCGCTTCTTGCTCTGGCGTTTCCGCTTTTTTCAAGGGGGCGATCTGCTCGTATGCCACATCGGTTAAGGAAGAGCTATTGGGTATTTCTTCGGAACTCATCGGAAAGCACGGCGTCGTTTCCGAAGAAGTCGCACTGGAAATGGCGCTTCGGGGCGCGAAACTTCTTGACGCGGAACTATGCGTTTCGTTTACCGGCAACGCGGGTCCGGAGGCGATGGAAGGAAAACCGGTCGGACTGGTCTATATCGGAATTTGGTTTCTGGGGCGAACGGAAGTGAGAAAATTCCGTTTCGAAGGTGACCGGAATCGGATCAGAGAGCATTGCGTAGACGCGGGATTGTCGTTCATCGAAGAAGTTTTAGGAAAAATGTCGGGCAAGGACTAATGAAGATAATAGGAGGAAGAATTATGGTCAGTGAAAAATCAAAAGAGGATAAATTGGAGGCAACTCTGAAAGATATCGAAAAATTATTCGGAAAAGGGTCGGTTATGAAATTGGGCGATCGCCCTTCTTTAAGCGTCGATACGATTCATTCCGGTTCGGTTTTGGTCGATAATGCTTTGGGAATCGGCGGCTATCCGAAAGGACGGATTATCGAGATTTACGGGCCGGAATCCAGCGGAAAAACCACATTGGCTTTGCTCGCTATCAGCGAATGTCAGAAATCGGGCGGCCGCGCGGCATTCGTCGACGCGGAACACGCGATCGATCCGACCTATGCGCAGCAACTCGGCGTAAATACCGATGAATTGATTCTCTCTCAGCCCGATAGCGGAGAACAGGCATTGGAAATCGTTCAATTGTTAGCCAAAAGCGAAGCGATCGACATTATCGTCGTCGACTCGGTCGCGGCTTTGGTGCCTCAATCCGAACTGGAAGGGGAAATGAGCGATAATTCCGTCGGCGCGCACGCCAGACTGATGTCCAAAGCGATGCGCAAATTGGCAGGCGTGCTGAATAAATCCAATTGCACCGTCATTTTTATCAATCAGTTGAGAGAAAAAGTCGGCGTGATGTACGGAAATCCGGAAGTTACCACCGGCGGCCGCGCGTTGAAATTTTACGCTTCGGTCAGAATCGATATCCGAAGAGGCGAAGCGATCAAAGAGGGCGATAAAATCATCGGAAATCAAGTCAACATCAAGATCGTCAAGAATAAAGTCGCGCCTCCGTTCAGAAACTGCAAGGTCGATCTGATCTACGGAAAAGGATTTTCCAAAACCGCGGAAGTTTTAGATCTGGCACTGGAATACGGCTTGGCCAAGAAAGCGGGATCGTGGTTTGAAGTTCTGGGCGAAAAGGTCGGACAAGGTAAAGACAATACGGTGAAATTTTTGAGCGAAAATCCGGAAGTTTACGACCGGTTGTACGCGAATGTGATCGAGCATCAGGAACAATTGCGCAAGCAATAAGAGAAGAATTTTTTTAAAACCGATCGACAGTACAGGAAATATTGATCGACGGTTTTTTCATAAATTTATAAGCGAACGCGTCGGATTTCGCGAGAAAGGAAGACCAAAACGAGATCGATTTCGGCGATCGCGGTCTTTGACTTACTGAAAACGAAATCCGCGGCAGGTAAAGGGAGGTGAGGAGAAAATTGAAAGATATTCTGAAATATTATCGGTTCTACAAGGCCAAATTGATCTTGGTGATCGCCGTGAAAATCGTCGGAACCGCGATGGATTTGGTTATCCCTTTTCTTTTATCTTTCATTTTGGACGATGTGCTTCCCGGTATCGATCAAAAAAACATCTGGCAGATTTTCATCTACGGTTTTTTGATGGTTCTTTGCAGCGCTTTGGCTTTTGTTCTCTCTTATAAAGCCAATCAGATCGCTTCCGATATCGGATGCCATGCGGCGGAACGATTGCGGAATGATCTATTCGAAAAGGTGGAAAAACTTTCGCTGGAACAGATCGACGAAGTGGGAATTCCCTCATTGATCTCGCGGATTTCTACGGATACGTACAATGAAAATCAGTTTTATGTCATCATGCTTCGCTTGGGGTTGCGCGCGCCGGTGCTCTTCATCGGGGGAATCATCGCCAGTTTGATTCTGAACGTGCGGTTGACTCTGGTTCTTTTAGCGGCGATTCCTTTTATCGTCATCTTGATCTGGCTGATCGGAAAATTCGGAATTCCTCTATTCTCTCGCGTTCAGAGGACAATCGACGATCTGGTTCGGATTCTCCGAGAAGACATTTCGGGGATCAAGGTCATCAAATCCCTTTCCAAAGAAACCGACGAACAGAAACGCTTCGGCAAAATCAATCGTCAAGTCGTCGATCTGGAATTAAAATCCGGAAAGGTGATGAATCTGATGAATCCTTCCGTCAATTTGATTATGAACATTTGCCTGACGTTGATCATCTTATGCGGCGCATGGCTGTACAATATCAACGCTCGTTACGCTTCTTCCGGAGAGATCATCGCTTTTATCTCTTACTTTACGATCATCATGAATTCGATGCTTTCGTTGGTAAGAATTTTCATGACGTATTCCAAAGCAAATGCCAGCGGAGAACGAATTCGATCGATTTTCGCTCTGCCGGAGCGGAGAGACGAAAAGAATCGGGAAGTATCGTCGCACTTCATCGAATTCGATTCGGTTTATTTTTCTTATAATAAAAAGGAATTGAACCTTTCGGGGATCGATTTTGCTTTGGAGAAAGGGGAGACGCTGGGAATTCTCGGTTCTACCGGAAGTGGAAAAACGACGATATTGAATCTGCTTTTTCATTTCTATTCTCCGGATCGGGGAAGAATTTTTTTGAATTATCGCGCGGTAGACACCTATGAGAAAGAGGAGATCTCGAAAATGACCGGCGCGGTATTTCAAAGCGATCTGCTTTTCAATATGTCCGTCCGCGAGAACATTCTCTTTTACAGGGATTTCGGCGAAAAAGATGTCGTGCAGGCTCTTTACGACGCGCAGGCGGATTTCGTCTTCGAACTTCCTGAGGGAATCGATACAGTTCTTGACGCGAAAGGGAATAATCTTTCCGGTGGGCAGAAACAACGGATTCTGATCGCCCGCGCGTTGTTGGGGCACCCTCCGCTGATCGTTCTCGACGACGCTACAAGCGCGCTGGATTATAAAACCGACGCGAAATTGAGAAAGGCGCTGAAAGAACATTACGCGGAATCGACTTTGATTGTCGTCAGTCAAAGAATCAGTTCGGTCGCCGGATGCGATTTGATTTTGATCGTCGATCAGGGGAAGATTGCCGCGAAAGGAAATAATGAAGAACTGATGAAGACTTCTCCTTTGTACCGGGAAATTTATTCCTCGCAGATGGGAGGCGATCAAGATGAATAATCCTTTCGGCGGCGGATTCAACCGTTATAACAGTCACGGCATCGCCAAAGCGCAAAATCGGAAAAAGACGCTGAGAAGATTGCTGACATATCTGAAACCTTATCGCGGACAGATCGTTTTGACGATCTTCCTGGTCGTTTTGACCGGCGTTTTGGAATTGCTCGGACCTTATCTTTCGGGTGAAGCGATCGACATCATCGCCGACAGCGAATTTCAGATGACTCCGGTTGACATTTCTTCGATTCTCCGAATCGCCGCTGTAATGATTCTGATTTTCGTATCCTGTTCGTTTTTGCAGTATCTATCGGCGTTGATGATGCTGAAAATATCGAAGAAGATCGTTTTCCGGATGCGAGAAGACGCGTTTCGAAGCCTTATCGAAGCCCGAGTTTCTTACTTTGACGAACGCTCGACCGGCGACATTCTTTCGGTGATTTCTTACGATATCGATACGGTCAACACCTCTTTGACCAGCGACATCATCAACATATTGTCCAGTTTTTTCACGATCGTGTTCTCTTTGATCATGATGTTGATTATCCAGCCGATATTGGTTTTGATCTTCGTCGTTACGATCCCTCTTTCTTTTCTCATGACGAAGAAACTGATTAAAAAGACCCGTACCCTGTATTCGGAAAGAAGCAGGAAAATGGGGGAACTCAACGGATTCGGCGAAGAAATGGTCACCGGGATCAAGACGATCAAACTGTATTCCGGAGAAAAAACGGTCGGAAAACGATACAGGGAGAAGAATTCATCGGCGACGGAGGCGTATTTTCAGGCGGAGTATTACGGTTGTTATATGGGACCCGGAGTCAACTTTTTCAACAATATCTCGCTGTCGTTAGTCTGTATTTCGGGCGCGTTATTGAACGTTTATCGCGGTTTCAGTTACGGATCGATCGCCAAATTCGTTCAGTATTCCCGAAAATTTTCCGGACCGATCAATGAAACGGCGAATATCTTCACCGATCTGCAATCGGCGCTTTCCGCGGCGGAAAGAGTGTTTGCCTTAATAGATTGTCCGCGTGAAGACGATGAAGGAACTTTGCCGATCGGAGAAGTAAAGGGAGAAGTGGTATTCGATGACGTTTCGTTCGGTTATTCGGAAGGAATCAAAGTCATCGACGAACTGAATTTGAAAGTATCCGCGGGAGAACAAGTCGCCATCGTCGGTAAAACGGGCGCGGGTAAAACCACGATCGTTCAACTTTTGATGCGCTTTTATTCGGTTCAGGACGGAACGATTCTCGTCGACGGAACGAACATTTTCGAAATCGATCGGGGACAATTGAGAAAATCATTCGCGATGGTTTTGCAAGATACTTGGCTTTTCGAGGCCAGTGTGTACGAGAATTTGATCTACGGAAACGAGACCAAGACGTTCGAAGAGGTAGTCGAAGCCTGTAAGGCCAGCCACATTCACGATTTCATCCTTTCGCTGAAAGACGGATATCACACGATATTGAGCGAAGGAGGCACGCACATTTCCAAAGGGCAGAAACAATTGCTGACCATTGCCAGAGCGATGCTTTCCGATGCGAAGATGCTGATTCTCGACGAGGCTACCAGCAATGTCGATACCCGAACGGAAATTTACATACAGGAAGCGATGAAATCCCTGATGAAAGGAAAAACCTGTTTTATCATCGCACATCGGCTGTCGACGATCCGCCATGCGGATACCATTTTGGTCATGGATCGGGGAAAGATCGTCGAAAAAGGAAACCACCGTGCGCTGATGGAGAAAAAAGGCGTTTATTTCCGCCTCTATCAGGCGCAGTTCGATTGATGAGATCGTTTTTTATGTTATAATGAAACGGAGGTTTAACTATGAAGTGCATTTCTTTTAACGTCAACGGATTGAGAGCGATCCTGAAAAAGGATTTCGACCGCTTTTTTTGCGAGGCGGACGCGGATATTTTTTCGCTGAACGAGACCAAACTCAACGAAAAAGAATTCAAGGGAAAATTTCCGTATCTTCCCGAAGGATATCACGTTTTCTGGACGAATTCCAAGGTGAAAAACGGTTATTCGGGTGTCGCCGTGTTTACGAAAAAAACTCCCCTTTCGGTTCATTACGGGCTGTCGGAAGGAAAATACGACGACGAGGGAAGAGCGATCACTTTGGAGTTCGCCGATTTTTATTACGTCGCCTGTTACGTTCCCAATTCGGGCGAAGGTCTGAAACGATTGAATTTCCGGTTGCAATTCGAAGAAGATGTCGTCCGCTATTTGAACGAACTCAATGCAAAAAAACCGCTGATTTATGCCGGAGATCTCAACGTCGCGCATCGGGAAATCGATCTGAAAAATCCGAAGTCGAATCAAAACAACGCCGGATTCACCATTCAGGAGAGAAACGCGATGACGTCCTTGCTTTCGGAGGGGTATATCGACTCTTTCCGCTTTCTCTACCCGGATAAAGTGCAGTATTCGTGGTGGAGTTATCGTTTTCACGCCAGAGAGAACAACGCCGGTTGGCGGATCGACTATTTTATTCTCAGCGAGTCGTTGAAAGACAGGCTGATTTCTTCTTTGATCCGCGATGAAATCAACGGAAGCGATCATTGTCCCGTCGAATTAAATATCGATCTCGATTAAGCGCTTTGATTTTCGGCTTTCAAGGCGAGAGGATCTTCATCCTGGTCTTCGAATTGAAGCCGGTAAAGGTTGTAATAATAGCCGTGTTTTTTCAATAATTCCTGATGATTGCCTTGCTCGATAATTTTTCCGTTTTGCAAGCAGATGATGTTGTCGGAATGCTGAATGGTCGAAAGGCGGTGGGCGACGATGAGCATCGTGCCGATATTCATCATTTTTAAAAGCGAGTTTTGAATGATCTGTTCGGTCTCGGTGTCGATGTTCGCGGTTGCTTCGTCGAGAATCAGTATCTGCGGTTTGTGGACGACGGTTCGGGCGAAAGAGAGCAATTGTCTCTGCCCGGAAGAGAAGTTTTCTCCTCGTTCCTGCACCGGCTCGTCGAGTCCTTTGTCCAGTTTGTCGATGAACCGATCGGCGTTGACATAACGGCAGGCTTCGACGATATCTTCCGTCGGAATGTCTTCGTCTCTCAGCGAGATATTGCTCTTAATCGTTCCGGAAAAGAGGAAAACGTCTTGCAGCATCTGACCGATATTTTTTCTCAAAGAGGTGATTTTTATGTCGTTGACATTGATTCCGTCGATCAGAATTTCTCCTTTTTGAACTTCGTAATTTCTGACGATCAGTTGGAGAATCGTCGTCTTTCCCGCGCCGGTCGCGCCGACGAAAGCGACGACCTGTTTCGGCTCGATGGTAAAAGAGACGTCTTTAAGAATCCATTCGTTTTCCTTATAGGCGAACCAAACATTTTTGAATTCGATTTTTCCGTCGAATTGCTCGATTTCTTTCGCATTCGGTCGGTCGAGAACGTCCGGTTTGGTTTCCAACAGGTTGTAGAGCCTTTCGCTGGAAGTAAAGGCCCTCTGCAAAGCGTTGAACTGGTCGGCAATCTGCTGAACCGGATTGAATAGTTTGGAAACGTAGAGATAAAATGCGTAAATCTCATTGATCAATAGCACGCCGGAAAGAACCAAATGCGTCCCGAAAAAGAACGTGACTCCGATCGCGGAAAAGTAGAGAAAAGAAATTAAAGGGCGGTAAATCGAAAAAATGCGGATATCCTTGACCCTCGAACGAATGATATTTTGATTCAAGTGATCGAACTCTTTCGATTTCCGTTCCTCTTGATTGAAAATCTGCGTGATCTTCATTCCGGAGATGTTTTCATTGAGAAAAGCGTTCATAATCGAGAAACTTTTCCGTACTTTCCGATAATTTTTTCGAGTGTATTTTCTGAATAAAAAGGTCGCGGTGAAGATGATCGGAATGTAAATGCAGATGACCAAAGTCAGCTGATAGTTGATGAAAAACATCGCGATCACGACGCCGAACAGGAACAGAAAATTCTTCAATAGGTTGACGATGGTGTTGGTGAAAAGATCGCACATCGCATTGGTATCGCTGGTCAATCTCGTTACCAGACTTCCGACGGGAATCTCGTTCAACTGGCTTAAAGACAGGCTGTCGATGTGTTCGAAAACGACCATACGCAGATCGTAAATCACGCTTTGACCGATTTTCTGCAAAAGCATCGTGTTGATATAAATGCAGATGCTGTTGCTGACGATCGTGACAAAATAAACGCCGGAAAGAACAAAGATTTTCCAGATATCGATCGGGATCGCTTTCCCGAATTCATCGTACTGAATCGTCAATTCTCCGAGAATATCCGCGGTGATAAACGGCGTAATGAGGTCGAAAACGACCAAAAGAAGCATAAAAATCATCGCCACCAGCAACCGACGGCGGTAAGGACGGATATATTTCCACGTCTTTTTGATCAATTCGCGGTCGGACATCTTCCGATCGGAATTTTCATAGAGATTTTCTTCCACGTTTATCCCTCCAATTCTTTTTCGAGAGTCTGCAATTCGACCATTTTCCGGTAGGTCGGCGAGTGAATCAAACACTCTCCGTTGGTACCGAAATACTCGACTTTTCCTTCTTTTAATACCAACACTTTATCGAGTTTTTCCACGGTGGAAACCCGCGAAGCGATCAAAATCGTCGTCTTTCCTTTCCTCAGTTTCCGGATATTGCTCAAAATGGTTTCTTCGGTTTTGATGTCTACCGCCGAAACCGAATCGTCGAGAACAAGTATCTTCGGATTTTTGATCACCGCGCGGGAAATCGAAATTCTCTGCTTTTGTCCTCCGGAAAGGGTAACGCCTCGTTCGCCGATCATCGTTTCGTATCCTTCGCTGAAATTTTCGATGTTGTTTCTGACATCGGAGAAATCTGCGGCTTCGGCGATCTTCCCGTCGGAAAGAGTTTCGTCGGCAAAACTGATGTTCTTTTTGATCGTGTCCGAAAAGAGAAAATTATCCTGCGGAGCATAACCGATGCAATCCCTCACCGCTTTGACGGGCAGTTTCATGATGTCGTAAGAATCGATGAACAAAGAGTTTTCTTCGACGTTATACAGGCGGAAAAGCATATTGACAAGAGTCGATTTCCCCGAACCGATCTTTCCGATGATGCCGACCGTCTCGCCGGCTTGAATCGTGAAGTTGACATCGTCGAGAATTTTTACGTTAGGATCGTCGGGATAAGCGAAAGAGAAGTTTTTGAAAGTGATTTCTCCTTTGATTTCTTCCGGGAAAAAGACGCAGCCATCGTCGGTGATTTCCACTTTTTCGTCTAAAAGCGACGATATTCTTCTCAAAGAAGTCCGGCTTCTGGCCGTCAAATTGATGATTTGAGCGATGGCGAACACAGGCCAGATAATCGCGTCGAAATAGCCGACGAACTTGACGATGTCGCCGGAAGAAAAGCCGGTTTCGATCCCGATGGAATTCTGATAGATGAAATAGCCGCCTAAACAGAAAATGATGATGATCACGCTGTAAATCAGAAGATCGATAAGCACGTTGAGAATCGCGTCGAAACGGACAAAGGCGATATTGGCGTCTTTGTTTTTCTTGTTTTCTTTCGCAAATTGCTTGATTTCTTTCGTCTCTTTGACAAATGCTTTGATAACGCGGATTCCCGTAAAATTTTCCTGAGAGAAGTCAGACATATCTTCGAATGCTTTTTGCCTCTTTTCGTATTTGATTTCCATATATTTGTCGATGACGACGGCGCAGACGCAAAGAATGACCATCGGAATCAAGGCGATGATCGTCAAGTAGACGTTGATTCTGAACATTTTGACGATCGACATTACGCCTAAAAACAATCCGTCGATCAATTGAACGATACCGAACCCGAAGGCTTCCTCGATCGTTTCGAGATCGTTGCTGAAATAGGCTAAAATCGCACCCGTTTTGTTCTGTTTATAGTACCTTTGAGAGAGAATTTCGGTCTTTAAAAACATCTCCTGACGGATGTCGGCTTGAATCTTGACCGCCTCGGAGAGAATACATCTCCGCCAGACGAAACGGCCGATGAACATAGAGACGGCGACGAGAAAAATCGTCAGAATCGATTTCATGAGTTTCCAATCGAAAACGGACGAGATGTCCCCGTTCTGAACATTGTCGACGATGTTGCCGATCTCCTCCGGAACAAGAAGTTGAACGTAATCTACGACAATCAACGCCAAAATTCCGAAGAAAAAATACCAGAAATATTTTAAATAGTACTTGTTGACGTGTTTCCCGAAGAGCATACTTCCTCCTTCTCAACGTAAAATCGTGATTTTTAGTATATCAAAATATGAATTTCATTTTAGCACATTCTATTTGGAATGGAAATATGCATTTTAATTTGCTTTGCCTTTGGAAACGCTTTCATGCAAACCACGCCGTCACCTGAACATTCGGAGGAATCGTGCGAATCTTCTAAGGACAGATCCCATTTCTTCCAAGCATCACTTTTAACTGGACAAAAGGGGTTCCGAAGAGTAGAATAAATATGCGAAAAACAGAAAGAAAGCGGAGGAGTTATGAAACAGTTTGTAATTGAAACCAGCGCCAGACACGTCCACGTCGATCAGACGACATTGGAAATTCTCTTCGGAGACGGCGCGGAACTCAGCGTAAAAAAGATGCTTTCCCAACCGGGGCAATTCGCTTCGGAGCAGAAAGTTCAGGTGATCGGACCGCGAGGAATGCTCAACTGCTCGATTCTCGGACCGGTCAGAAAAGACAATCAGGTCGAATTGTCGTTCACCGACGCGCGTACCATCGGCGTAGTCGCTCCCGTTAGAGAATCGGGAGATATCAAGGGAAGTGCCGGCTGTCGGCTGGTAGGTCCGTGCGGCGAAGTGACGATTGAAGAAGGAGTCATCATCGCCAAAAGGCATATCCATATGACTCCTGCGGACGCGGAAGAATTCGGCGTGAAAGACAAGGATGTCGTCAGCGTAAAAGTCGTCAACGACACCGGACGAAATCTGACTTTCCACGACACGGTCGTCCGAGTCAGCCCGACTTACGCTTTGGCGATGCACATCGATACCGACGAATCCAACGCGGGTGCATTGGCCGGTTTGGTCATGGGAGAAATCGTCCGTTGATGGAACATTTGGTTTACACTCCTTCGGGAGTTTGTTCCCGACAGATTATCATCGATCACGAAAACGGAAAGATCGTTTCGGTCAAGGTCGTCGGGGGTTGTTCCGGCAATTTGCAGGGAATCAGTTCCCTTTTGGTCGGAATGAACATCGAGGAAGTCATCGCGCGCCTCGAAGGGATTCGATGCGGAATGAAATCCACTTCCTGTCCGGATCAAATCGCCAAAGCGTTGAAGACGATTTAATTCAATAATTTGAGTATATAAATTTATTTATCGCTCATACTTTAAGGTATGGTGATGAATGTGAAGTCAAAGAAAAAGAAAGCGCAGTTTCAGATTGCGGATACATTGTTCGAAATGGGACTGGATTTTGATATTATCGAAAAGATTTCCGGAGTTACTCCCAGCGAAATTTTGATGAACAAAATCAACCTTATCGAATTCGAAGAAGAAAAGAAAAAAGAATAAATAATCTTTTGAAAGAGGTAGTCATTATGCAGGAAAAACTATTGTTTACGTCCGAATCGGTATCCGAAGGTCATCCGGATAAAATATGCGATCAGATCAGCGATGCGATTCTCGATGCCTGCTTGAAAGACGATCCTCATTCACATGTCGCTTGCGAATGCTTTATCACGACCGATTTTTTAGTTATCGGAGGAGAGATCACGACAAAAGCCAAAGTCGATTACGAATCCATCGCTCGGAATGTGATGTTGTCGATCGGTTACGACGACAGTGAAAAGGGCATCGACGGCGCGCGTTGCAAAATCCTGAATTTGATCAAAGAACAGTCTCCGGATATCAACCAAGGCGTCGTCCGAGAAAACAGCGAAGAGATCGGCGCGGGCGATCAGGGAATTATGTTCGGTTACGCTTGCAACGAAACCGAGAATTATATGCCGTTAGGCATCGGAATTGCTCATAAATTGGTGAGGTACGCTTCGAATCTGAGAAAAAGCGGACTCTTCCCCGGTGCCCGACCGGATATGAAATCGCAAGTTACCATCGATTATACCGATGGAAAAACCAAAATCGATACGGTTTTGATGTCGATCCAACACGACGCAGATGTCGATCCGGAAGAATTCAAACAATTTATCGAGCGTCGAATTATCGATGTCGTCGTGAAATCTTACGGGTTCGACAACGATTACAAAATTTTAATTAATCCGACCGGTCGGTTCGTCATCGGAGGCCCTGCCGGGGATACCGGATTGACGGGACGAAAGATCATCGTCGACACCTACGGAGGAGTGGGAAAACACGGTGGCGGTTCTTTCTCCGGGAAAGACCCTTCCAAAGTGGATCGTTCCGCGGCTTACGCGGCGAGATACGTGGCGAAAAATCTCTGCGCGGCCGGCGTGGCCGACAAAATCGAAGTGCAGTTGAGTTACGCGATCGGAAAAAGCGAACCTCTCTCGGTTTCGGTCGATACTTTCCATACCTCTCCCTATCCGACGACCAAAATTCTGGAAATTATCCGTTGCCTGTTCGATTTGAAACCGGCTTCCATCATCAAAAAATTCAGCCTGACGAAACCGCCGTTCCGCTATGTGGATTTGGCTTCTTACGGTCACTTCGGACGACCGGACGTCGATTGTCCTTGGGAACGGCTCGACCAAGTGGAAAAAATCAAAGAACTGCTGGGAAACGATTGAATTTTAAAGTAGTTTTGACCATCTATCATTATATGATATTCAGATGAAGAATACCAGTCTACTTTTTTTATTTTTCTACCCTTATAATTATAATGTAGGAAATCTACGCACTCTAATATGAAACGAAAGGAGACTATTATTATGAGATGTCAGATCGTTGGAAAGAACATTGTCATTACCGAGGCAATGCGGAATGCAGTGGAAGAAAAGCTTTCCAGAATGGACAAATACTTTGTCATTACCGATGAAGTGGTGGCAAAGGTACTTGCGAGAACGTACAAAACCGCGCAAAAAATCGAGATTACGATTCACACGAAGATGATGGATTTTCGCGTCGAAGTTATGGCGGATGATTTTTATGCCGCGGTCGATTCGGCTATCGACAAACTCGAAGGTCAGATGCGGAAATTGAAAACCAAATTGTGCCGTCGGCACAAAGAAAGCCTCGGCGAATCGATCGCGTTCGAGAATATCGTCAACGAAGAGGATGACGAAAACGATGAAATGGTCAGAGCAAAAGAAGTCTACCTCGAACCGATGGATATCGAGGAAGCGATCACTCGAATGGAGGCTTTGGGACACAGTTTCTTCCTCTACAAGGATTCGGAAGACGAAATGACATCGGTCGTTTACAAGCGCTACGACGGAGGATACGGCGTTATTCAGGCGCGGGAAAAATAAAACCGGGAAAAAGAAGTGGTCGGCCACTTCTTTTTTTTGCCTTTCCGACATATTCTTAAATGATGACGGACTGAAAAAGTACTGAATTTCGCTTACTTTTTTCAGAAAAAAATTCCGATCCGCTACTGAATTTCCGCCGAATCACGAAAGAAAGGGGCAATTTCATTTGAAGATTATCAAATTTGGAGGAACCGCTTTGCAAACTCCTACCTTGATGAATAATGCCGTCGATATTATCCGAAAAGCAGATGAAAAAGTGGTGGTCGTCCTCTCGGCGATTGGGAGAAAAGGTTTTCCTTATGCGACGGAGACCTTGATCGATTCTTTGAAGGGGGCGTATCTGAGTCCGAAAGAGATGGATCGCCTTCTTTCTTTGGGAGAAACCTATTCTGCGATACTTTTTTCCAACGAATTGAACAAGCAGCATATCAACGCATACAGCCTTTCTTATCGAGAAATCGGATTGATTTGCGACAAGCAATACGGAAAAGGGACGATCACTTCGCTGAGCAAAGAAAGAATCAAGTCGATTATCAGTCGGTATCAAGTCGTTATCGTGCCGGGATTTATCGCCAAATCCAGTGAATACGAAGTGATCACGCTCGGAAGAGGAACTTCGGACTATTCCGCCGTTTTGATCGGCGAAATGCTGGACGAAAAAGAAGTAACGCTTTTTAAAGACGTCGACGGCATCTATCCGACGATCCAGTATCCTTTGACAAAACAGAATTGCTTTGAATACCTATCTTACGAAGAAGCGCTGGCGCTTTGCGACATCGGTTATCCGATCATCAACCGCGAAGCGGTGCTGAGAGCCGAAGAACAGGAAATTCGCCTTATCGTCAGAAATTTCAATATGAACGAGAAATACACGACGGTTTCCCGCGTTTCCTGCGGATACAAGATTTTGGGATTCAATCTCAGCAATAATTTCTATAAAATCGCCACTTTTCAACCCGAAGCGCTATGCGAAGAATTGGACGCTTTGTTTAAAAAGCACCATATTTTTGTCAAAAAGTTTCAAATCGACGAGCGTTGTCTTTCCTTTTCGATTACAGCCTCGCAAGGTTTGCTGATTCGTCAACTGCTTTTGAACCGCTATTTCCGTTCGCTGCTTCGCTAAAAAGATCATTTTACGTTTCCCGTCGCTCATTTCGGAACATGGAGGGAAGCAAAACCATTTGCATAAAATTGACAGAATCGATCAGTTTGATGGATTTCTGTTTTTTATTTGATTATAATATCTCTTGGTGATTAGTGATGATCAAAGCAATTGCGACGGATTTAGACGGCACGCTTTTTTATCCGAAAAGAAAGTTGCGCCTGATGAAGTCGAAAAATGTCGCATTTTTGAAAGAAATGATCGCGGAAGGCAAGAAAATTATCTTGGTTACGGGAAGAAACCGCTATGTGAGCAGCAAGGTGGCAAAAAGAATCAAAACCGAAAATTTGACGATTATCGGTTGCAACGGCGGATATGTCAACGACAACGGAGTCAATGTCATTGAGAACCCGATCGACGCGGAAGATGCGAAAAAATTGTATTCTTTGTTGGAAAAGGATAAAAAAATCAAATCTATTTTGATTTTTACCGACAAATACAATATAATACTTGATGATTCACCACTCAACCCTGTCGAAAGAGTGATCGGAAAGATCGGCATGAAAGCACAGGGGGTGTATAATGAACCTTACGTTTTCGGAAAAGAAAAGGTTTTGCGGATGTTCGAAGACAAAGACATCAAAATCTACAAAATCATGCCTTGGTACGGGTTGCAAAAGAACCGGAACGAAAAAGCGCGTCAGGCTTCGATCAGATATTCAGAATCCGTCGGTGATCAATTTGAAATCACCTGGTCGAAAGACGCTGTGGAATTCGTCAGAAAAGGAGTTACGAAAGCCAACGTACTCAAACAGATTCTGAGAGAATCCGCGATCAAGGACGACGAAATCATGGTAGTGGGCGATTCGGGAAACGATATCTCGATGTTTCGAAGTTTCGAGAACAGTTACGTGATGAAACACGCACCGGAGGAAGTAAAAAAAGAGGCGAAATTCGTCGTCGAAAGCGTCGCCGATCTGAAAAAATATTGCAGTTAAAGGAGAGAGAAAAATGAATGATGCAACAAGATTTATAATGGGAATCTATCAGGTTTCCTTAATGGTCAGAGATACGTTGGAGTATGTGCAAGGAAGACCGAGTCACGATGTGAATTTTTACAATCAAAGAAAGCAGATCATCGCTCACGGAATGGAAGAGAACTCGCCTCTGTCTCATTTCTTATCTCAAAACGGGGAAGTGGGAGAGAAAATCCGTTCGAATCTCAACGATTTTATCGAATTCGCTTACAGCGACGAGTCCACTTATTTGACGATTGAAAACGGAAATCTGATCGTCGATCACGCTCAAGATCTCAAAGCGCTCGATTATATCGTCGGATTAAGGGAAACCTTGATGGATATCGTCAAAAAGTTCGCGGAGAACTCCAAACAAGCAGGGAATCTGGAAGCCTCTTTGGAAAACCTGATCGCTTTGGACGAAGCCTTCTATCGGGTTCTGTCTTCGCTGATCATCTTCGATTTGACGCACAAAGAATTTGTGGAATTCAATAAAGCGATGCACGACAACGGCGGAAAACCTTCTCCTCAATCCAATTTCGTCATCAACGATATGAAAAAGTTGGTCGGTTATACCAAATTTGTTCACGAACACGCGAATAAGGAAGATACAGTCTACGAGGAGGCGTATCAGCAGAATTTCACCTGTTTGAACTACATGGAAGGATCCAAACCATTACCGAACAATAACGGAATGAAAGGGGAAATCGACGCAGTTCATAACAAATACGTTCAGATTCTTTCGCAAAGAGAACTCCCGTGGAGAACAGCCTATAATGGTTTGTGGAATGAATTGGTCGGTTATGAACAAGGATTGCGTCAGGCCAGAGCGCAGCAGACTCCGGAGAATAAAGAACAATAAAAAATCGCAATACATAAAAACGAGGTGAGAATATGGCAAGAAAATTCAGAACAGCCCGAGAAAAGAAGGAATTGAGCAATAAAATAGCCGAAATCATATGGACGTCTTTGGCTTCCGTGATTTTCGCGGGCGGAATCGTTTTTATGATTTTGGGCGCGATAATCGATTCGATCTCGGGTAACTTCAAAAAGAGTCCTCTGTACTTTTTAATCGAAGCGCAGAACAATTTCTTCACTTGGGTTAACACTTGGTGGAGCGGATATTCTTTGAAAAGCTTCTCTTTGACCGGATTGGTCGTCATGTTGATCGGATTGGCTTTTCTTTTAGTCGTCTTGTTGATCTCGTCCAATCGGCAGGAGGCTCTCAGCAAAAAAGATCGGGCGCGGAAATTGCGTGAACAGAACGTTCGCCGTTTTGAGGCGCAGTTGGAAACCGAGCCGGCTGTAAGCGAAACCGTGAATTAACGAAAAGACTGTCGCAAGACAGTTTTTTTATATCGATCCTTGGCTCTCGCTTTTGGTTTTCAGAAGATAAAGAACGACGAGGGATTGACCGAATACGATAAAAAGGCTCCCGAATAAGCGCATTTTCGCTAATCGATAATCTCGCGATCCAAAAGGAAAGGTCTGCATTTCTCTATAATTTCTGACAGCAAACATTACAAAAACGAAGAGAACGAGGAAAGCAGCAAGAATAAACAATCCGGACGGATTTTGAACGTTTTTTCCGTATAATTTCTTTCGGGATTGATTATCGGCGTATAAATCGATCACGATGGCAATCAGGAAAACGAAGTAGAGGAGATCATCTTCTTTCAATTGATTCAGTTTGCTATCAAGGGAATCTTCCATAGTAAAGTTTAATCCGCATATAGCCTTTTTTTGCAATAATTTCTTACTTTCGAATCAAATTTGAATAAAAATTGAAGACGGGCGAATTTTAGGAGGTATTCGATGGTTTTGCAATCGAATTGTAGTAGTTGCACGAGATTGCCTTTGATTTTTCGAATGTAGTTATTTCGCTTTCAAAAAAAGAAAAAGAATTCCGCTGAAAGAATAGGTGATTTTTAGTAGTATACGATAGTCATCAGTAGTAATAAAACGGTGATCTCACCTGTTGAAAATAGTTTTTTTTATTATAAAACCTTACTGATTATAAGTAAAATTTTCGGGAAAATCGAAAAATATTTTTGAGAATTAAGCGGGAAATTCTTTACCTTGAATCCATGCCAAAAGAACAATAATTCTTCTTCTACATTTTTTCTTGTTTGTACACCAAAACCTGTATTCCTTTTGCGAGAGTACCTGTCAATCTATACGCTTTTCGTATAGCAAATATGTCTTTCCCTTGTGTTCACAAAGTTACCATAGAGAAACAATTTAAATGACACCTGCTTTTAAAGATGAAAAATCTCCGTCTTATTGACCATGAGAGACAGAGATTCATCAACCGAACCGAAAAGGGACTCGGATTCATCCCTGATGGCGGGGCAAGAGGTGTGGTATCCGAACCTTTCATATATATTTTTGAATAACGGACTATACTTAAAGATGAATTTATAGTCTAAGTCACATATTAAGTCACATATTAAGTCACATATTCGATGACTTTTACAAATTAATTTGCTACAATAATATCGAGGAGATAAAGCAATGAATATTCCAATAAACATTAGTAAATTAATTGAAGATCGTGTTGTAGAATCTACCCGTATAGATTATAAAAAAGGATTTGAGCCCAATGCTGTTTTACATACAATTTGCGCCTTTGCAAATGATATTGATAATACTGGTGGAGGCTATATCGTTTTAGGAATTGAGGAAGAGAATGGAATGCCAAAATTTCCTGTTTCAGGCTTAGATAAAGACAAAATAGATGGTATTTTAAAAGAACTTGTTGGCTATTGTAATCAAATTGAGCCACGGTATTTCCCAATAGTGGAACCAGTTGTATATAATGAAAAGAATCTTATTTTAATTTGGACACCTGCCGGTCATGGACGTCCATATAAAGTTAATGAAAACATTTTTGTTAAATCTATAAAGAAATATTATATAAGAAAATTAAATAGTACAATTGCTGCGAAGAGTGAAGAGGAAAAAGAATTATTCTATGTTTCATCAGATATACCATTTGATGATAGACCAAATTTAGTTGCAACAATCGATGATTTGGATATAAGTTTGATGCGCAAACATCTTCATGATGTTAATAGTTCGCTTTATGATTTATCATTAAAAATGAATGTTTTAGAAATAGCACAAAGTATGCAGGTTGTTTCCGGACCTGATGAATCATTGCATCCAAGAAATGTTGGCTTATTATTATTTAATGAAAATCCCGAGAAGTTTTTTAGAGGAGCACGTATTGAAGTTGTGAATATACCAAATCCAACTGGTGAAGGAATGATTGAAAAGAACTTTACTGGTCCTATACAACGTCAATTAAAAGATGCTCTACAATACATAAAAAATTATATTTTAGAAGAAAAAGTATTTAAAGTGGATGACAAAGCTGAAGCTATAAGAGTATTTAATTATCCATACCGAGCAGTAGAAGAGATATTATCAAATGCTGTCTACCATAAAGCATATACAATTAGTGAACCAATAACAGTTAGAATTACACCAACAGAAATGGAAATAACTAGTTTTCCTGGTTTAGATAGAAGTATAACAGATGAGAATATCAAAAAGTTTGACCTTAGGGCAAGAAGATATCGCAATAGAAGGATTGGCGATTTTTTCAAAGAACTTAACTTAACGGAAGGTAGAAACACTGGAATCCCTAACGCTTTAGTTGCACTAAAAAACAATGGATCAAAGCCACCAATATTTGAAATGGATGATGAGCGTACTTTCTTATCTGTCATTATTCCTATTCATCATCTATTTATTGAGGAAATAAAAAATATATCAAATAAGAAACAAACTAGACTTTCCAAAGAAATGACAAGAAAAGTGATTCTTGAATTACTACAAGAAAAGCCTTTATCATTAACAGAATTAGCAAAAGCTTTAGGAAAAGGCCGTTCTAGAACATTAAAAGCAATTGTTCTTGAATTAGAAAAGCAATCTTTAGTAGAATGGCCAATAAAAAGTGGTAGAAATGCTAAGATATTTATAAAAAAATAAAGCACTCATCTCTTTTCTTTTGTAAATCCAATTTTTTATGTGAAGAAATATGATATTTTCTTGGTTAATTAAATAAGTAAGTGCAACAAAGATAAAGTGAAAAGAAAAAAGCAAAATAATGCTTAAAAATAGAGACAAAATGAAATAATAAATATTGCTTTAGCCATTTTTAGGGGTTATTATGAAATAGAAGAAGGTACGACAAAAATACCTAGAACAAAAGAGATTTTTGAACTAAGTGTAACAAGTTTTAGTTTATTAAGCACTTCTTCGAGAAATAATAATTAAGAAATAAAGAATAGTTTTATTGCTTAATTTTCTTTAATAGAGATGGGGTTAGGGTAACATCATCTCCATTAACTTTAGATATCTTAATAATATCTAGAAACTCTTTACCTAATCTAGGATCTTGCAAAACAGATTGGTAAGGAGTTTTGTTTTGTAAAGATTTTCTAGGGTAAGAATTAATATTTGAAAAAAGTAAATCAACATCAGTTTGAGATAAGTTATCGAATGACCAACCTTTGTAATGGATATACCTAACAAGAACATGAATTCTTTCACAGCTTCCTTTTTCAAAAGAAGACAATGGATGACAATAAAAGATATGTATATTTGAATTTTGATTACAAAAATCAAGTAATGAATCAAACTCAGGTCCATTATCAGTAAGAATTAATCCAGTAAAAGAGGAATAAATAGATAATCCAAAATCATCTTCCAATTGTTTAAATTTTATAAATAAATCATTTAGTTTTGAATATACTTCATCTTTTGTATGATGATCTAAAATAATTCCAAATTGAAATTTGTGTTGAACAATATGAATTGTTAAAATTGACTTCTTTCCATTAATACAACCAATGATTGTATCTAGCTGTATTATTAAGGCATTGGGATTATTATTTAAATATAATCTATAGTCATTATATTTATGACCTATCTTCAAAGAAGATAACATTTTATAATTTTTGCTTTTTGAATAATCATATTGTTTTGATGGTATTCTTCTGCCAGTCATTCTAAATCCTGATAATTTACAATCTAGTAAACCTCCTTTTATCCAATTTCTAATCGTCAAAGCTGATACTTTTATTTCTGGATGGTTGATTAATATTGCTTCAATCGATTGTCCCTTTTTACTAATGGAGAAACTATTTTATTTGTCTCTTTGATAATTGATACATTTGTTTTAGGTACTTTTCTATCATTTGAAATTCTTTTATGGTAAGTTATAGATGCATCTTCTGAATCGTAATAATAATGTAAGAAATTGCAATTTATGCGTTTACGACAGTTGTTACAAACAAAGGGGTATTTCTTTAAGCAAGACTGTCTTCCTGGTTTATATTTAATACAATCTCGAGGACATTCTAAACGATAACTTTTATTATTTTTTTTACATTCTAAATAATGAATACATGAGGATCTTATTCCTATTCTATCGTTTGATATTGGATACGAGTTTCTCATCAATTCTCTATAAAGAGTTTGTCTTGAAACATTCATTTCTTTTGCTATATCAGATAATGATTTTTTAACTTTGAACAAAGTTTGTAATTGTGTTCTTTGAATTGAGTTTAATTGTTCATATTCCTTCTTCATGTTTTTTCTCCTTTCTCTCGAAGAAGGTATTTTTATTATAAATTGTAATTATATTTTTATTTGCAACAATTATGTTTTCTTTCACTTTATCTTTGTTGCACTTACTCATTTAATTAACAATATGATATTTTCTTAGGATTGGTATGTAGAACAATTGAAATAAAAATGTTATAATTTCATTAATTGTGAGGAAGTATTTATATGAGGATTAGTTAAATAATACAAAAAACTTAGATAAAAAAATACTTTTTATTCAGTATAGGAAAATAAAGTGTATAGACCTGTAATGACTGTAAAAAGGAAATTGATGAAATTTTTTAAAAATACAATATATTTAAATTTTATGAGTAATCTTTGATTTTAGTTGAAGATAAGGAGGGAATATATGCTTCCAGAGGAAAAGGCAAGAATAAAAATTGACAAGCAATTATATGAATCAGGATGGGATGTTGTCAATAGAGTAGAATATATTCCAAATTGTGCTCAAGCAGTTCGAGAAGCTTTAATGGTTGGTAACACTGAAAGCGACTATCTTTTATTCGTTGAAAACAAGGCTATTGCGGTTGTGGAAGCAAAACGAGAAGATAATAGTTTAGGTGATAACGTGGCTTTGCAAGCGGAAGCTTATTCTATATCCCCAAAAAAATGGTATGGATTATGGTTCTCTAATTTAATTCCTTTGGTTTATTTAGCCAATGGAAATAAAATATATTTAAAAAATATGTTAGATCCAAATAGTGAATATACAGAACTTACAAAAATGCACTCTCCAAAGCAAATGTTGAGGATTATTGGTAAAACATCAAAATATGGTGCTTTACCTAGAATCGAATCTAAAGGTTTAAGAGAGTGTCAATATGATGCAGAGATAAATTTTGAAAATTGTTTAAGAAGCAACAAGAAGAAATCTTTAGCCATATTAGCTACTGGATCTGGAAAAACATATTTGGCTTGTTTATCGTCATATAGATTATTGAATTATACACCTGTAGATAGGGTTTTGTTTTTGGTGGATAGAAATAATCTTGCTAAGCAAACTGAAAGTGAATTTAGCATGTTTGATAGAACGGAAAATGGAATGACATTAAGTTCTTTATATAATATTAAGCGTTTAAAAAAGAACGAAGATATTAATGGTGATGTAGTCATTTCTACAATTCAAAAATTATTTGCTGTTTTAACTGGAAATAATTTGATAGATGATGACTTAGATGAAGAAGATGACTATATTAAGGATGATGTTGATGAACCTGTGGTTGAACTTGGTAGTGATTTAATGTTACCTCCGGATTACTTCAAGTTTATTATTATTGATGAATGCCATAGATCTATTTATGGTAAATGGAAATCTGTTTTAGATTACTTTAGCGGAGCTATTATTTTAGGTCTAACTGCGACCCCTACAGAAGAGGCATATGCTTTTTTTGACAATAACATTATTGAAAAGTATACTTATGAAGACTCAGTTATAGATGGTGTTAATGTTCCTTTTAGAATTTATGACATAGAAACCGAAAGAAGCAAAAAAGGCGGAGCAATACAATCTGGTAAAAATATCATAGAAGTAACTAAAAAGACTAATCAAGCAAGAAATACTGCTATTAGTAGGACTATTGTTTATTCTAATAAAGATTTAGATAGAACTGTATATGATAGAAATCAAATAAGAAAAGTCTTGGAGGAATATAGGGACTCAATTTACACAGATTTATTTTCTGATCGCGAAGAGAAATGGGAATACATTCCAAAAACACTTGTTTTTGCAAAGAGCGATAAACACGCTGATGAAATAGTATTGGCAATTAAAGAAGTTTTTAAGGAAAAATTTTCTAATAATGCACTACCAAATCAATTTGTACAAAAGATTACATATTCTGCAGGGGATTCTACCAAATTAATTAAAAATTTTAGGACGGACAAAAAATTTAGAATTGCAGTAACAGTAACATTGGTTGCTACAGGAACTGATGTAAAGCCTATCGAAGTTGTAATGTTTATGACTGATATAAAATCTGATGTCCTTTATACCCAAATGAAAGGTAGAGGTTGTAGAACAATAAATGAAGATAAATTAAAAGAAGTCACACCAAATGCTAATTACAAGGATTGCTTCTATATTGTAGATGCTTGTGGAGTAACTGACACTGAAAAAATAATTCCTAGAACAAGTAAGACACGTGGTAAAAAATTGTCGCTTGTAGATCTTCTTGAACATTTATCTCATGGAGAAGTTTCTGATGAAAATTTATCGTTACTGAAAGATTATTGCTCTTCAATTACTAACCGTTATATTAATAACGATTTGTTCGGCAAACACCTAGATGAGTTTATTAGTAGTTTTGGATTTTCTCCAATATTTATCTCAGAAAAGATTAAAGATGCAGTAGATAGTGGTAATCTTCCAGTGTTTAATAGTCCGTCTGATCCGAATTATGAAAGAATTGTATTAATTGAAAAATTAATAAATAACAGAAAAGCCAAAGATAAGTTACTCGAATTAAAGAAAGGATACTTTGTATTTGCGCCAGAAGATAATCCAGACAAACTAATTTATAAAGGATTTTCAGTTGAAACAGCTAGAACATTTATTGAAAATTTTGAAAAATGTTTAGACGAACATAAAGACAGTATTGAAGCATTAAGAATTATATATAATTCAGATAAGAAGCTTATCACATATTCCATGTTGTGCGAACTTAAAGATATGTTAATCGCTGAAAATAGACAATATATGCCATATTTTATTTGGAAAAATTATAAAAGGATAGATAGCAACAATAACGTAGGAGAATTAGATCAAAAAAGAAATGTCAATGCATTAACCAATCTTATTCAATTGGCTAGATATGCTTTTAGAAAAAGCGATAAACTAGTAAGTCTAAATGGACTTTTTGCTCAAAGATTTAATTTATATGTTGGAAGTACCAACCATAAATTGAGTGAAGTGCAAATCAATATCATGAGGAGAATAGCGGAATATATAATTGATGAAGGTGCGATTAGTTCCAATGAATTAAATAGTATAGATACAGATTTATGGAGAAACGGCATATCGGCATTTGGACCAGCAAATTTTGCGGCAGAAATGCAAATGCTTTCAAAATATGTAATAGGAGTAGCATAGTATGGAAAATAACGAAAGTACATTATTAAAAAAGGTTGATGGTATAGCGAATGTTTTATCATCTGCTGGTGTTGGGTACACAGATTATTTAACACAATTGACTTATATTTTATTTCTTAAAATGGATTCAGAAAAAGAAGCATTGGGCTTAGAAAGTAAAATACCAAATGGTTATAAATGGGAAGACTTAGTCAATCTCAATGGTGAAGATTTAGTAGAAAAGTATGAGGAAATATTAAAAGAATTATCAAAGCAAGATGGAATCATTGGAACAATTTTTACTAAAGCTTCCAATAAAATTGATAGACCATCATATTTGAAAAAAGTTATTGAAATGGTTGCTGAACAAAACTGGTATATGATGGAAGGAGATTTCAAAGGCGCTTTATATGAATCAATTTTAGAAAAGAATGGATTAGATAAAAAAAGTGGAGCCGGACAATATTTCACTCCTAGACCTTTAATTAAAGCGATAATAGATTGTGTCGATCCAAAAATCACTGAGACTGTGGCAGACCCTGCATGTGGAACGGCTGGATTTTTACTTAGTGCTTATGAACACATGAAAATACAAAGCCATGAGATAGCAAAGCAGAGTTTCTTGAAGAATCACGCTTTCTTTGGTGCAGATAATACTTCTTTAGTTGTTACAATGGCTTCAATGAATTTGTATTTACATGATATTGGTGTCGATACTAGTCCAATTATATGCCAAGATTCATTGATTGATAAATCAGATAAAATGTTTGATGTTATTTTGGCAAATCCACCTTTTGGCACAAGACCACAAGGAAGTGCTGATGTATCCGCAAATAGACCGGAATTTGAAAAGACATCTGATAATCAGGTTAATTTTTTACAACATATTATGTCTATTGTTAAAACCGGTGGCAGAGTTGGTGTTGTACTTCCTGATAGCGTTTTGGCGGATGGTAATGCAACTGCTAGAGTAAGACAAAAATTATTAGAAGAATTTAATTTGCATACAATTCTTAGGCTGCCTACTGGTATTTTCTATGCACAGGGTGTAAAAACAAATGTTTTATTTTTTGAAAAGGGAGAACCGACAAAGGAAATATGGGTTTATGATTATAGAAGTGGAATTCATCATACTTTGGTCCAAAATCCATTAAAGCGTAGTGATCTTGATGATTTTGTTGATTGCTTCTGTGTGGGACATAGAGAAGACAGAAAAGAGACATATTCTACTGAAAATCCTAATGGAAGATGGAGAAAATTCACATTAACCGACATTGACAAGAGCAATTATAAATTGGATTTTAAATGGATTCAATTGGAAGATGATTTAGATTCTTTATCTTTGGAGGAATTATTAGGAATGATAAAAGAAAAATCTTCAAATATAGCAAAAGCTGTTGAAGATTTAGAAAAGTTAATAGGCAAGGTTGATGAATGATGAATATAGAAAAGTTAAAACAAAAAATATTAGATCTTGCTATTAGAGGAAAATTGATTCCACAAGATCCTAATGATGAAAGTGCTGAAGAATTAATTGAAAAAATCCAAAAAGAAAAACAAAGATTAATAAAAGAAGGAAAGATTAAATCTTCAAAAAATGAATCTTATATTTTTAAAGGTTCCGATAATTCCTATTATGAGAAAATAGGTAATAATATAAGAAATATTGATGAAGAAATACCATTTGAAATCCCCAAATCTTGGAGATGGGTAAGAATGCGAACAGTACTGGATGTGCGCGACGGAACACATGACTCTCCAAAATACTTGACAAGCGGTACTCCTTTTGTTACATCAAAAAACTTAAAGGAAGGTAAAATAGATTTCTCTATGTGCAAATTAATAAGCGAAAGTGATTTTAAAAAGTTTGAATACAGGTCACATGTCGATGATAAAGATATTTTATTCGCAATGATTGGAACAATTGGAAATCCAATAATAGTGAACAAAGATAGGGATTTTGCAATTAAAAATGTTGCTTTAATTAAAAATATAGATAAATGTTTAATTTTTCCTGAATGGATAAAGAATGTTTTATTAATAATGAGTTATAAAACGAAAGAAAAAGCATCTGGAGGTCTGCAACCATTTGTGTCCTTGGATTTTTTAAGGAACTCTTTAATTCCAATTGCTCCAGTTGAAGAACAAAAAGTAATATTGACATTAATATCTCAATTAGATAATAAAATTGAGTGTATTTTTAAAGAATATAGATCAATAACTAGATATATTGAAAAAGCAAAGTGCAAGATTCTCGATGATGTCTTTGGTGAAAGCTCTTCCTATAAGTCTTATTATGAGAAACAATATACATTGGATGAACTGCTACCATATGAACAACCTGGTCCATACATAGTAAAATCAACAAATTATGATGATTCGTATGGAACTCCTGTTTTAACTCCTGGTAAATCATTTATTCTTGGTTATACAAATGAAACAGAAGGAATCTACAATGTAAAAAACAATAAAGTTATTATCTTTGACGATTTTACAACAGCTTCTAGATTAATAGACTTTAATTTTAAGGTTAAGTCATCTGCAATGAAGATACTCAAAAGTTCAAATAATGATATGTTCAACATTGACTATTTGTATTATTTATTACAAACAATCTATGTAAATAATGACACTCATAAGCGATATTGGATTTCAGAATATTCACCAATAATAGTAAATATTCACCAATACAATGAACAGCTTAAAATTGTTGATATTATTAAGCAGGTCTATGATTTGCTAGATCAGATGATTGAATCTAATATTTGAAATGCATAATCTATTTGATTACATATTATTTCTTTAATATCATTAGAGACAAGTGGAAATGGTATCTGTTTTAGCATTTCTTGATTAAGTTTTAACCTTGTGGTACCCTTAACATAATTATTATAATTAAACCAGTTCAAATAATGCATTAGAAACCTATTGTTTGTTTTTGATTTTAATATATGTGCATGATTATTTACCCATGATTTACCACCAATTATGTATGCTTTTCTGGCATTTTTATCTAAAAATGGAGCTCCATCTTCACCTAGTAATACATATTCCCCATCTATAAGATAATTGTCAATTATTCCTGTTTGACCAGTTGCTCCATAATAAGGGTATAGACTTACTGCTTTTGAGACTCTTTCAGCTCTCTCGCTTGCATTAATAGGTTTTCTTATGTAATCCAAGATTTCTACATCTTCTATAATTAGATGGTTATTCTCATAATAAGACTTTTAAGAAATAATCAAATCTAAAATATTAAACGCATTTTCAATTTTTTCTACAATCAGTTCTTGATATTTTAGTTCATGTATTACTATTGGAATTTTAATTAGATTTGTTTTGCTAATTCTTTTTCTGGTTGTACCAGATGACGATAATTTTACTTTACTTTGAAAACAAGGCGACATAAGATAGTACATTAAATATTTTTGGTTGTATTCGTTAGAAGGAGCAATCCAACAAACATCGACCGCAGTTATGCATTTGAATGGTAAATTTGGTAACATACAAACATTCATATCCTGTGCAATTAGTCGATTAATTAATATGTAGTTTTCTTTTATTTCGGTGCATTTATGTATATTAAAAAAATTGGTATTGACATGTTTATATGATTTATTGTTATAAAAACCATTACCAATATGTTTTAATTGGACTAATGAATATTCTCCTTGTTCATCCATATCATCTAAAAGTACCCAGTCTCCGTCTCCAATATTGTTTACTGATACTAGTTTTGATAGATTTGTTTCAATGGTTGGATAATAAGACTTATAGGAAGAGTTTTCTCCAAAAATGTTGTCTAAAATTTTGGATTTTACGATACGAATATATTTTTTAAGATTGTCATAATTTTGCGATATTTCATCAATTAGTCCAAATACTTTAGATATTAAATCACAAATTTTTAGTTGCTCACAAATTGGGGGAATAGGAATCAATATGTTGCCGAAATCTTTTCCTGAAATTTCATCAAATGTTGTACCTGATGATGCTTCGGCGATTCTTGTTATGCTGGATTTAATTGCAAAATACAAATATTCACTCATATCTTTGATGAATGGTACGATTGATTTGCATCCTTGACTTGTACACGCTGGGGCTAAATTTATTGCTAAATAACCAATTGGTGCACGAGATGACATGATTATTGATTTTGGTGGCATTAATCTCGCAGAGCTATTATCTAACCCAAATTGTGTAATTTTTCTATCAGAATCATTTATATATTTGCTTTTAATTTTGCTCATATATGCAGGTGTTACCCAAATAATATTTCCTTCATTCCAATACTCTTTAATACTTGTAGAAGGTGTACCTCCACCAACGATACAGCCTATTTGATTTAGTCTAACCCAACGCCAATTTTCAGATATTTCAAATGGTATTTCTTCATCAATATTTCTTATATTATTACCTATTTTCTCATAATAGGAATTATATGAAGCATTTAATAACATCTTGTATTATATTTTCCGTAATGAAGAAAAGGAGTAATTATGAAAAAAGATTTTATAAAATACTTAAAAAGTATGAACTTATCAGATAATACAATTAATGCTTATAGAGCAACTGTTGAAGCGTATGATGACATGTTTAAAGAGGTGAATAAAAATAATTTGTTAGCGTTTAAAGGATATTTGATTGAAAGTTTTAAACCTAAAACAGTAAATTTAAGAATTCAAGCAATAAATAAGTATTTACATTATTTAAATAAGAGAGAGTTATGCTTGAAATCTATAAAAATTCAACAAAAGACTTTCTTAGAGCATGTGATTAGCAATGCAGATTATAAATTTCTTAAAGAATCTTTAAGAAAAGATGGTGAGTATGAATGGTATTTTTTGGTTAGGTTTTTGGCTGCTACAGGGGCAAGAGTTAGTGAGATAATTCAATTCAAAGTTGAACACGTTATATGTGGATATTTCGATTTATATTCTAAAGGCGGAAAAATCAGAAGAATTTATATACCTAAGAAATTATCAAATGATGCAATTAATTGGCTAAAACTCGTTAATAAAAATTCTGGTTATTTATTTACGAATAAAAACGGTGAAAGAATAACAACAAGAGGAATTGGACTTAAATTAAAGCAATTTGCTAAAAAATATAAGATTGATCCTGTTGTGGTATATCCACATTCATTTAGGCATAGATTTGCAAAAAATTTCTTAGAAAAATTCAACGATATTTCGTTACTTGCGGATTTAATGGGACATGATAGCATTGAAACAACAAGAATTTATTTAAGAAGAACATCAACTGAACAAAAAGAAATAGTTGATAAGGTTATTACATGGTAAATTGACTTTCCCTTCTTATTTAAAGTGCATTTGAGTCCGCACAAACTTTTACCACATATGAAAATGTAATTGAAATTAAGTTTTAATACATATTAAGATCAAGTGATAACTAATTAATAGATAGCAATAGGAATTTCAAAAAGGGCGGCTATAATTTGAAATGTCTTTAGATATATGTCTAGAAAACATGGGCTATCTCTAATAGCCCATGTCAGACAAACTAAAGACATAAATATAGATGCTTTTTTGTCGAAGGTCAAACAGAACAATCCATTGAAGGACAACTCAAAGTTTGCTATGAATATGCTAAATCACATAAATACCATGTTGTGCAAGAATATATTGATCGTGCATTAACTGGTACAAATGATCGTAGACCACAATTCCAGCAAATGATTGAAGACTCGAAAAATGGATTGTTTCATTATGTATTGGTTTACCAACTAGACAGATTTGCTAGAGACCGCTATGATTCAGCAGTATATAAAAGAATACTCAAGAAAAATGGAGTAAAAGTTTTATCAGCAAAAGAAAATATTTCTGCAGACGCTTCAGGAATTCTTGTAGAATCTGTTCTAGAAGGGATGGCAGAATATTATTCATCACAAAAAGTGAAAAGAGGAATAACATTGTCAGCACAAAAATGTAAATGTATCGGTGGTCATCGCCTTTTTGGTTATGATACCGACAAAGAAGCAAATTATATAATCAATGAGGAAGAAGCCAAATGGGTAAAAATGATTCATGAATTATATGTAAGTGGAACTCCCGTTCAACAAATAATGAATTATCTTAATTCAAATCATGTTAATAATGCCTATAGAAAATCTTGGACGATTAATCCATTACATCGTATTTTAGGAAACAAGCGATATAGTGGTTGTTATATTTTTAACGGCAAAGAAACACCGAATGGTATACCGAGAATAATAGATGACGATTTATATCAAAAAACAATTAAACTTAAATTAAAGAATAAAGCAACACCCAGAACAAATGCCGCAAAAGTATCGTATTATTTAACAGGAAAAATTTTCTGTGGCGAATGTGGAAGACCGATTGTTGATGATTCTGGAACAGGAAGACATGGCGAAAAGCATTGGTATTATAAATGCATGAATCGTCTTCGTAATGAAGACTGTCAACTTCCAATAACAAAGAAAAATGAATTAGAAGAGAAAATCATAAATGCAGTAAAAGTGCTATTGACTGATGAAGCGATAGTTAATCTTGCCAAAAAAATAAATCAACAACTTCAAAATGATAATGGACAAACAATAATGAAAGTGTATGAAAATCAACTCGAAAAGACAAAAAATATTATTTCAAAATATATGGATTTATTGGTTGAAGACAGAAATGTGGATTTAATTATGAATAAAATTGATGAATTACGTAAACAACAAGACGAAATAGAGTATAAACTTGCTAAAGAAAAAACTACTCGTTTTGAAATCACTGAAAAAGAAATAATTCGTATACTAATGAATATTAGAGATTTTGATGCCGCAGATGATCAATCAAAGAAGTTTTTCTTTGATACATTCGTCTATAAGGTTTATGTCTATAAAGACAAAAAAATCTCCGTCTTATTAACCATGAAAGTCGGAGGTTCATCAACCGAACCAAAAAGGGGTTCGGATTCATCCCTGATGGCGGAGAAAGAGGGATTTGAACCCTCGCGCAGTGTTACCCGCCTACTAGCTTTCCAAGCCAGCCCCTTCAGCCTCTTGGGTATTTCTCCGAAACGTTTTTGATTATACAATATTTTTTCGGCTTTGTCATCAAAAACCATTAAATTAAGGTACTTTTATGATATAATTCTTAAATGTGAGGAAATTATGAAAAGTTTTGCGATTTCAAAATCGGAGGAGGGGCAGACGGTCTTTAAGTTTGTCAAAAAGGTACTTCCTCTGGCGCCTTTGGGATTTATCGAAAAACTTTTTCGTATTCGCGATGTCAAAGTCAACGCCCGTCGGGTGGAGAAGACGCGCACTCTGTATGAGGGCGATCGCGTCGACATCTATGTCAACGACCGACAATGGAAGGATTTTACCGAAGAAAAAAGTGAGGTTCGCTTTTCTGAATATCCGGAAATAGTTTACGAAGACGACAACATCCTCGTCGTCGATAAACCGCGAGGATTGTTGGTTCACGGCGATAAAAGCGAAAAAAGGATTACGCTGACGAATATGATTTTGAGTTACTTGCATCAGAAAGGGGAATTTCGCTTCGACTCCGAAGGATTCGTCCCCGCTTTGGCGCATCGAATCGATCGGAATACTTCCGGTTTGGTGATCTTCGGAAAGAACGTCAGAGCCTTGCAGGCGTTGGAGAATATATTTCGCGAACATTCTCGCATCGAGAAAACGTATCTCGCTTTGGTCAAAGGGATCGTTCCGGAGAAAGGTACGATCGACAAACCTTTGCTCAAGGACCGAGAAAAATCGCTGGTCAAGGTGGTTTCCGAAAAAAACGGAGGAAAATCGGCGTTGACTCAATATAATTTATTAGAATCCTTTTTCTGGTGCTCTCTGGTCGAGATTCGGATTCTGACCGGAAGAACGCATCAGATTCGGGTTCATTTCGCTTCCGTTCATCATCCTCTTCTTGGCGACGATAAATACGGAGATTTCAAACTTAACAAAGAATTTTCCGAGAAGTATTCTTTTCACGGACAATTTCTTCATGCGTTTAGAATACGCTTTACGGAGATCGACGGTTATTTGTCGTATCTATCCGGAAAAGAGTTCAGTTGCCGTTTGGACGAAAAAGAACAATCGATCATCGATCGTCTTCGCTTGGAAAGAGGTGAAAAAAGATGAGAAAACTGGAAAAAGGTCTACTATGCGCGGAATTGTTTTATCCGGAATGCATCGAATCGGTTAACGTTGCCAATTTTGTCAAGTGGATACGCGAACAGGATTGCTATGTCCGCCTTCTCGAAAGCATGAATCGGATCAAAAAATCTTCGTCGAATCTGGCGATGTATCTTTATGAAGAGTTCGCTTCGATCGATCTGGGGAAGATTTCCGGTATGGAAGAAGGCTTTGTCGCTTACGCGAAAATTTTGTACCTTTGTCAATTGGCGACACCTCATTTTTACATCAATCCTTTGATGGTATTTTTGGAAGAAGAGAGGCAGATCAAAGTCGGCGAGATTTTGATTCGCTTTGATCAAACTTATCTGACTCTCAATCAGTTGAGCGAAGCATCGGAGTATTCTTTTAGAGAAAAAAGCGATAAACTCCACGAAAAAGTGCGCCTTTGGGAGAATGACGTCTATGAGGAGACGAAGAAACTGGTCGATAAATTGACCGATCATCCGCGCAACCTTCCTGTCATTCGCGTTTTTTCGGCGAAGAGAATCCTGATTGCTCTGTCCTATCTTTTGATGGGAGGGACTTTTACCGCGTCGGTTTTCGCCGAGAATTCGATCGTTCGGGAATGGCTAAAAGAAACATCGCTTTCCATGTTTCGATACGAGCATTATTTTACCTATCTGTTTTTAGGTTTTTGGAGTTTAGGCGTCTTGTTTTTTCTCGTCGGCATCGTCATTCGGGCGATTCGCTTCGGGCGTTACAAAAGGGCGCGGAAAGTCGTCATTACACGCGCGGATCGCTGGAAAGACCGCATTCATTCCGGAGGACAGGAACTTGAAAATTACCTGATCAGAAGCGTGGAAAAAGCGGTGCCGATGAATCATCTCGTCAAAAAATACGACTGCTGTACTTCTTTGCTGAACGATTTGGTTTATCTCTATCGCGTCAATTTCAAAGCAAAATCGATAAGAAAAGAGAAAATAAACGTTTTTCACCGAATTGTATTTTCATTGACTTTGATTTTCTTTATCATATTGATGAGTTGTCTGGTTATCAAATTACTGTGAGGTGGCGGCATGGACTTTATTATCACATTGGAAAATCAGAGAATTTACTCTTTGAAAGAACTCGGAGAGAAAATGTATCTGTATGAGGACGCTTCGGAAAAATTGCTGACCTCGGGGAAATTTCTTCGGTTTCTGAAAGAATACGATCGGGAAAAGTACAATAAACTCGTCGAACTCAATCATCGCACACAGGAATACGAAGAGTTTATCTTTTTGGCGCAGTACATTTTCAATCCGTTGATGAGCATTCGCCATCACGGTTATCGCTTCGATACATTCAAAGAACTTGGTATGCGGATTCTTCAATTCGGGCCGGATATCGACATCTATTTGAAAGATTTTCTGAAATACCGACTTTTGAGTCAGTATATGGAATTGCTGGAATTCAACGTATCCGATCCGACGCTTTATGCGAAAGTGAAAGATTTAGAAAAAATGTTTTCCGAGAACGAAAATCGCGCATACTTTCTTTTGGGATTTACGCTATCGGAAAGCAAGAGCATCATTTACCGGAATCGGATTTACGACGATATCGGGATGTTCTTTCAGGATATGATGCGACCGTCTATGATCGTCCCTTATTCCTCGTTGATCGAGCAGAACCAGTATGTATTGAGTTGGCTCATCTATCTAGGACATCAAAAAGAAGTGGATCATTTTCAGTCTTTACTGAATTCGATAAATATGTTGGAGGAGAATTATGAACGTAGAAGAAAAGTACCGGAAGTGGTTGAATAGTCCCATTCCGGAAGATCTAAGAAAGCAATTGGAAGAGATGGATCGAAAGGAGATTTACGACGCTTTCTATACCGACTTGGAGTTCGGAACGGCAGGTATGCGCGGCGTTTTAGGTCCCGGAAGCAACCGAATGAACGTCTACATGGTTCGGAAAGCGACCGTCGGTTTTGCCAAATACCTCCTGAAAACCGATCCGGACGTCAAAAAGAAAGGAATGGTTGTCAGCCACGATAACCGCCTGTATTCTCGCGAATTCACGTTGGAGACGGCAAAAGTTTTTTCTTCTTTCGGAATCCGAGCGTATATCTTCGACGATCTTCGTCCGACTCCGGAACTGTCTTTTGCTATTCGGTATCTCGGCGCGGCAGGCGGAGTGATGATTACTGCCAGCCACAATCCGAAAGAATACAACGGCTATAAAGTTTACGACGATCAAGGATGTCAGTTGACCCCGGATAAAATTCGTCCGCTATTGCGCGAGATTGACTCTTTAGGAAACGAACTCGACGTCGTTTGCGGAAACGATACGGAGAAAGGAGACATTCTTACGCTCGGAAAAGAGGTCGACGAGCAGTTTGTCGAAAAAGCCCTGTCGATTCAACTCAACGCGGATCTCGACAAAGAAGATTTTAGTATCGTCTTTTCTCCTCAGCACGGAACGAGTTTAGAAAGAGCCAGAGATATTTTCGAACGGCTCGGCTATTCGGTGACTTACGTAAAAGAACAATGCACGCACGATCCGTTGTTTTCCAACACGCCGTCTCCGAATCCGGAACTCAAAGAGGCTTTCGACTTATCTTTGGAATACGCGAAAAAAATCGACGCGGATATCTTGGTAACGACGGATCCGGACGCAGATCGGATCGGAATCGCGGTGAAAGACAGAAACGGAGAATACTCTTTTTTAAGCGGCAATCAGACCGGCGCTTTGCTTATCCATTACATTTTGAGCCAAAGAAGGGAGAGAAATCTTCTGAAACCGAACAGCGTCGTGATCGACACGGTGGTAACTTCCTCTTTCGGGCAAAGAATCGCCCGGTATTACGGCGTGGAAACGGAATCGGTACTGACCGGATTTAAATTCATCGGCGAGAAAATTCGTCAATACGAGCAAAGCGGAGAAAGAACGTTCGAATTCGGATATGAAGAATCGTACGGCTGCCTGATTTCGCCGTATGTCCGCGACAAAGATTCTTTGCAGGCGATGGTTATGATCTTGGAAATGGCGAATTATTATCTGAAAAGAAGAAAAACGCTCGACGTCGTTCTCGAAGATCTGATGAAGAATCTCGGATATTACGACAACCAACTTTTTTCGATTTACTTCAAAGGGTTGAACGGAAAGGAGAAAATGGAGACGATTCTCGAACGTCTTAGAACTTCGCCGATCCGTCAACTCGACAAGCAAAAATTGGAGAAATACGAAGATTATCTTTCTTCCAATCGGTACGATTCGACCGGATTGATAACCGAAAAGATCGCGCTTCCGAAGACAAATTTGATTAAACTGTATTTTGAAAACGGTTCATCCGTAGCCATTCGGCCGAGCGGAACGGAACCGAAGTGCAAATTCTACTTCGAAGCCGTCAGTGCGAGTAAGAAAGAGAACGAAGGCAAATGCGAAAGAATGTTTGCCGAACTGAAAAGTCGACTCGGAATCAACGAATAATTCAAAAAAATCACCATATATATTAGTGGTGATTTTTATTTTCTACCGTATTTTCTGCTTCCTGATCGGAATCTTACTGACGACGCTCGGAATAAGTTACCTTTTTATCTACTTTTCTTTGTTCGGATTAGGCTATTCTTTCATCGACTATCTGCGTTTTGTGTTTACGCACAGCGAAATCTACTTGTTGATTTTCGGCGTTTTTTTCCTTTCTTTCAGCCTTTTTTTCGATCCGTTTTGGAGGAAATTCATCGCTTACCGTAAAGCCCGACGACATTCTTCACGCGACTCAAGGTGATTTCCGCGATCTTTTTTGCTTCGGCTGCGCCTTTGGATAGCACTT
Source organism: Bacilli bacterium (assembly GCA_048359995.1). GTDB lineage: Bacteria > Bacillota_I > Bacilli_A > RFN20 > CAG-449 > UBA3210. Next base: position 49,442 of record DBGCPK010000013.1, read on the forward strand.
CGTCGATGATCGGCGAGTGAATATAGGCGTTGTATTTCTCTTGAATTGCACTTAATTGCGCGCAGACTTCGTCGGCGACGGCTTTTTTGAAAGATCCGTAGTTGAATCCGACGAATTCGGCTTCGGCTTGTTCGACGGAAATCTCCTTTAAAGAAGAGTAAATCGTCAGAAGATTGGAAATTCCCGGCTTGTTTTCCCGATCGTATTTGACCTTGCAATCTAAATCGGTGACGGCACTCATAATCTTTTTTCTGGAAACGGCGACATCTTCTTTGAGAAAGATATCTCCTTTTTCTTCGGATTTCGACATCTTTCTCGTCGGATCGGAAAGGGACATAATTCGCGCGCCGTTTACCGGAATAACGGGTTCCGGAACGACGAAGACGTCCTGCTTATATCGGTGATTGAAGCGAATGGCGAGATTTCTAGCGAGTTCGACGTGCTGTTTCTGATCTTCGCCGACAGGCACTTTTTTCGCGTCGTAAAGCAAAATATCCGCGGCCATCAGCACAGGGTAGGAGAAAAGCCCGAAACCGATCTGTTTTTCGGCGAATTTCGCGGATTTTTCCTTGAATTGCGTCATACGGCTCAATTCACCCATATAGGCGTAATTTCCCAAAATGGCGCTGAGTTCGGCATGTTCTCCGACGTGGGATTGCAAGAAAATCGCGGATTTTTCCGGATCGAGACCGCAGGCTAAATAAAAGGCTACGATGTCTTTCGTATTTCGGTAAAGTTCTTCGGGATCGATCGGAAGCGTCAGTGCGTGGAGGTCGGCGATGAAGACGAAAACGCGGTTTTCATTTTGAAACTTGGGAAAGTTTTTTAAAGCGCCGATATAATTTCCGAGCGTGAGTTTTCCCGTGGGTTTGATCCCGCTTAATATGGTTTCCATGCATTATCTCTCCAATGCGTTGAGCGCGCGGGCTTGTTTGCTGATCGTATTGTACTGAAAATCGGAGATATTGCAAGAAGAAAGAATGTTTTTAATCTCTTCCTGCGCTCTTTGGATGGAAGAACTTTCCACTTCCAGTTCGTAGTCGACGATATCGGAATAGGTGTTCCTGTCCAAAGCCAGATCGAAGCCGTTGTATTCAACTTCGATTCTTTCGGTGCAGAGAGAAGTCAGGACTTTGAGTTGATCGACTTTAACGCCGAGAATCGATAGAAATTTTTTGATATTTCCTTCCGGAAAGAGGTTTTTGTCGTTCAGTTTTTCGAAATCGCGCCATGAGATATTTTCGTTCTTTTCCAAAAGGCCTTCGCTAAGCGGCGTTTTTAAAGTCAATTCGTATTCTTCTTCCTTTTCGCGAATTCGCAAGGCGATGCCGTTCTTCTTTAAGTAGCGGTCCGGAGTATCGATATAATGGTTGGTCTGACGGATCTTCCGATATTTGCTCAGGTTGAGTTTTTCGATAATGGTATCATATTCGTCTTTCAAGAGAAGAACTTTTGCTTCAATTTCAATGTTTGAACTCATAATAAAAAATCTCCTTTATAGTAAAATGGTAATCTTTTTTTTATAATTTTTCCATATTTATCGCTTTTCTTTGTTACGTTTTAAAAAACGGGTTATCTTTAAGGAAAGATTTTCCAATTTCCGATTGAGTTGATCGGAGTACTTGTAGGCGAAGATGAACCCGATTACGGACAATATGCCGACGGCGACGATCACGGCCAGTCCCCAGCCCTCGTAAGGTATGATCTCTCCGGACATGAAAAACAGCGTGCCGAGAATGGAAGTCGGACGAGTGATCAACTGCATCAGCACGAAGATCGGCGTTTTGATATTGGTGATTCCGGCGACGGAGCACAGCGCGTCGTCGGGAAAACACGGAAGGAAAAACATAAAGAAAAGAAGCACGACCTCTTTTCCTTTCAGTTTTCCGAGATAATAATCCACCTGTTCTTTGCTGCCCATCGCCCAGTTGACGAATTTTCTCCCAATGGTTCTTCCCAAGAAGAAAGCGAACAGAGAGCCGGCGAAAATGCCGATGAACGAAAGAAAAAATCCCCACCAGAAGCCGAAGAGGTAATTGCCGGCGAGAATGGTGATCGCCGCGGGAATCGGTACGATCGTAACTTGAAGAAAACTGATCAGTACAAAGCAAATTTTTCCGTAAACGCCGGTCTTTTCGATCAAATCCTGCAATTCTTCGCGGCTGATGTCGGTATAACCGAAATGGCGGAGAATCAGATAAACCGCGAGTATCAAACCACCTAACAAAAGACCGCCTAAAAGAAATCGGAGAATCGCTTTTTTCCAGTCTGTCTTTGCTTCCATCGGGTCAATCTCCTTTTTCCATTTCTATTATAATACTTTTGAAAACAAATAAACTATATTTATTGGGAATTCCGAAGGGAATCTTGTCTGCAAGATTGAATTTTGAAATGGAATCGGATATAGTATTTCAGGAGGAAATGTTATGGAAGAAATGGGAAAGTGGATTTCGGAACATTTGGTTTTGTGCATTTGCCTTTTCGCCGTTGCAGTATGCCTTATCTCTCTCATCGTCATTCTTTCGGTGAAAAAGCCCGGCAAAAAGAAGTCTGTCGGCGAAGAATTCGAACGGCTGATCGCCTGTTTCGGAGGAATCGAAAATATCCTTCGCGTTCAGTCGAGGGAAAGCCGTCTGTCTTTGGTTCTGAAAGATTACGATGCGGTGCAAGAGGAAGAATTGAAAAAGATCGGAGTCTCTTCTTCTATCCGTATGAGCAATAAAATCACCTTTGTCGTCGGTTCGAAAGCCGAAAAGATCGAAGAGTACATTCTGAACAAAAAAAAATAGACCGTGTCGGGAAGCCTCAACGAGGCTCCCGCGATACGGTTTTAATTTTGGCTCGGATAAGGATAAACGTTTGTTGTCTGCGGATACGGTGGATAATAGACCGGATATTGGTATTGCATCGGTTGCTGGTAAGGAGGATATTGGTAGGAATTCGGTTTTGGTATAAACAGACCGCCGACGATCAGACCGCCGATAAACGGCAACAGCAGACCGCCGACGCCGAATCGGTTGGTATTTTCGGCGCAGTCGGTACAGTTTTCGTCATAAGCCTGACGATAGCAGTCTCGGATTTCCTCATCGCTCCATTCGTGCTGAAAGTACATAAAATAAAAGCCTCCCGTGTATACTATGAGGCTTTTTTTAAAATTATTAGGCGATCAACCCAAGCGATTCCAGATCTTCTTTTAAAGACTCCAACGGAAGACCGACGACGTTGGTGTAGCTGCCTTCGATGCTTTTGACCAGTGGGAAATCTGCGTCTTGAATGCCGTATCCGCCGGCCTTGTCCATCGGGGAACCCGTGGCGATATACGAAGCGATGAGTTCGCGGCTCAGATCGTTGAAACGGACTTTCGAAACCACGACGCGGGTAATCAAAACCGATAAGTTTTCGCAATAAAGGGTATAACTTGTTTTCACTTCGTGGACGTTACCCGAAAGAATCGTCAAAAATTCTTCGGCTTCTTTCAAAGTTGCGGGTTTCCCGAAGACGCGACCGTCTTTGACGACGATGGTATCGGCGGCGAGAACGAGTTCGTCGGGGTGCAATTTGCCGACTTTTATCGCTTTCTGCAAGGAAAGTTCTTCGAAAGGAAACTTCGACTCTTCGATTTCCGCGGGAATAATTTCAAATCGGGCGATCAAGCGGGAAAGCAATTCCTTTCTTCGCGGCGATTGACTCGCCAGAATCATCCTCGCGCCTCGATTTGATTCATGATCAAAGGAATGATCATCGGACTTCGATGGGTCTGGGAATAGAAATATTTTCCTAAACAAGTCTTCATCGTGTTCTTGATTTCGCCGAAAGTGACCTTTCCTTTCATCAGCTCCGACAATTCGTCAAAGGCGATTTTCTTCGCTCTTTCGAGAATTTTCGTCGCGTTGGCGTCCATATAGATAAATCCCTTGGTAACGATCTCCGGCGTGGTGAGAATCGAATTGCTTCTCGAATCGATGCTGATCAAAATCGCGACCATTCCGTCGTTGGCCAGAATATTTCTGTCGCGGATTACCGCGGTGGAAAGTCCGCTGATATCTTTGCCGTCGATATAGATATCGTCGGTTTGGATTCGCTTTCCTTCGGTGATGTGGTGCTTTCGGAGCACCAAACTGTCCCCGTTGCCCAGAACGAAGATGTTTTCTTTGTCGATTCCCAACGATTGAGCGATTTCTCCGTGCAGTTTCAGCATACGATATTCGCCGTGTACCGGCATAAAGTACTTCGGTTTGAAGAGTTTGAGGATAATTCTCAATTCTTGTTTCGAAGGATGGCCGGAAGCGTGCAAATTGGAGAAGATCGAATTGTTGATCACGTCGGCGCCCGATCGAACGAGTTGATTGACGACGGCGTTGACGCTCGAACCGTTTCCCGGAATCGGGGAAGAGGAAAAGACCACGGTATCTCCCGGATTGATTTTGACTAACGGGTGATCTCCGTTGGCGATTCTGGACAGAGCCGCCATCGGCTCGCCTTGCGAACCGGTGCAGAGAATGACGATTTCGTTATTCTTGCATTCTTTCAGTTTCTCCGGGGTGATTAAGGAAGAATCCGGAATTTTGATATAACCGTATTGTCGGGAAATGCTGATTGTATTTTCCATCGAACGACCGATGATGAGAATTTTTCGATTGTATTTGATGCAAGCTTCGACGATCTGCTGAATTCTCGATATGTTGCTGGAAAAAGTGCTGATGATGAGTCTTCCCGTGGTTTTGGAAAATATCTCGAAGATCGAATCGATCACGCTTCTTTCCGAAAGAGTGTACCCCTCTTTTTCCGCGTTCGTGGAATCGCTTAGCAGAAGATCGACGCCCTCGTCGCCGAGACGGGCGATCTTGCTCAACGAAATATCTTCGCCGACCGGAGTCAGATCGATTTTAAAATCGCCGGTGGTGACGATTCTCCCGTGAGGCGTATCCACCGCTATGCCGTAAGCATCGGGGATCGAGTGGGTGACGCGAAAGAATTGCACGGAAAAATCGTCGACCTGAATGACGTCGTTTTCCGTATATTCCACCAGATTGATCTTCGTGTTCATGCGATGTTCTTCCAGTTTGTTGCGGATTAAAGCCGCGGCTAATTTTGGGGCGTAAATGACCGGAATGTTCACGTTCTGCAACAGATAAGGTATTGCGCCGATGTGATCTTCGTGACCGTGCGTGATGAAGAGCGCCTTGATCTTATTTCGGACGTTTTTTAAATGCGTATAGTCCGGAATGACGTAGTCGATGCCTAAAATTCCTTGTTCGGGGAACATAATTCCGGCATCGATGATGATTAAAGTATCGTCGTTTTCGATGCAATACGTATTTTTCCCGACTTCCTGCAAACCTCCTAAGGCATATATATTGACGGAAGACGCGGGCAATGATGATTTGCTCATTTTCAAAAAATCCACCTTTCTGACATTATCTCTCTTTTCAAAAGCAATTAACATTATAAATATATTTTCATTTTTTGTAAAGAATTTCAAAATTATTATGAAAATTTCATTTTTTAAATCAAACAGGAATTCGCGGGTGTTTTATACGGATCTTTCTTGTCGATTCGATCGTAATAGAGAATGCCGTCCAAATGATCGTATTCGTGCTGTAAGACGATGGCGTCGTAATCTTTCGCGGTGATCACGATTTCCTTATTTTGGAGTATATCGAACGCTTTCATCACGATCTTTTGGTATCGGTAGACATAGCCGATTCGGTCTTCGTCGACGGACAGACATCCTTCGCCTCCTTGAAGCGCCGCTTTTCTCGTCGAATTCTGAACGATCTTCGGATTGACTAAACCGTATTGTACGATCGACCCGTCGTCGTTTTGATAGTAGATCGCGAACATCCTTTTATTGACTCCTACCTGCGGCGCGGCTAAACCGACGCCACTTCGGATTTTGTGCTTCTGGCAATATTCGCCGTCCTGAGATTTTTTTAAATAGTCCAACATTTCGACGAGCAAAGCGCGATCCTTTTCTCCTAACGGCATATCGACGGGAGAAGATTTTTTGTGCAACGATTTTACTTGATCTTTGACGATTTTCAGCATTGTATTCACCCAACCGATAGTGTAACAAAAACGGAAAGGCAAATAAATTATTATTGCGAAATTGAGTTAAAAAGTTTCATATACATCATAAGTTGCATTCTTTTTTCGTTGTTGGTGAAGAAGAAAGAATAACACGATTCCCAAATGAAAACCCAAGAAAAAACTTCCATTATTCCGATGAAGAGAAAGTGAATGTTCAGATAATCCAAAATGCCGTAACCGATGAAAATCAGCGATCCGATAATCAGAAGAATCCAAGCGAGGATCTTGTTCCGCCTTATGCTTTTCCGGCTCATATTGACATTTTGCGCATAATGGGCTTTTAGAAGCAGAATGATTTTCCGCTTTTCTTCTTCTTTCATCTTTTTGGGAAAACGAATGTCGATCACAAGTTCTTTTCGCTTGTCTACGTAACGAAACGTGTTTTCGATAAATTCGAAGATCTCGCCGCTGAGCAAAGATTGATTGGAATAGTTCTGGTAAATCTCTCCTTGCGTCAAATCCAATGTGATGACGCATTGGTTTTCTTTTTCGATGTAGTTGCGCAAATCTTCGTTGGCTACATATTCTTCGATGCTTCGAGCAAAGATGTCGATTTCTTTTTTCTTCATAGTGATGTCCGCCTTTTTTTCATTATACAACAAAAAAGTATTTGTGATGCAATCGATCACAAATACTTTGAGAAGCCGATTATAAAACTCCGTTTGCAGTTCCGTTATTCGCACATCCGCAACCGATGATGACTAACAGAATGAATAAAACCAGAATGACTGCGAAGATTCCTCCCCAAGAAGAATTCGAAGAAGGTTGATAGCAACCGCAGCCTCCTTGTGGATAACCGTATCCTTGGCCATAGTAATACATATAAGGCACCTCCTGACACCCTATATTATGAAAAAGAAATCGAGAGGGGACAAAAAAACGAATAAATGAGATTAACCTTGATCGGATTCCGCATATCTTATAATGGTGATAAGTATGAGCAAAATGGACGATTTCAAGAAATTCGTCGGAGATAAACCTTTTTTGAAAGAGAAGATCAGAAAAAAGGAAACCACTTGGCAGGAACTTTACGAGCATTACGATCTCTACGGCGAGTCGGACGAACTGTTTCAAAACAAGGAAGAGGAATCCTTTTCGGAAAGCGACGAAAAGAGCGAAGACGGATCGGACAAAGGAATCAACGGTCTTTTCGATATGCTTTCGGGTATCGACATCGACAAGATCGCCGATGGTTTGAACGGTATGCGGAAAGTGCTGAGCATACTCGGAGAATTGACTTCTACGCAGGACGACAGAAACGCGCAGGGGAAAAAGAGCAAGCCGTACACTCGGGACGACGATTGACATGCGAAGCGACATCATCATGCTTCTGGATCGCGATCCGGACTATTTCATTTATCTGAGAGAAAATCCCCATTGGCATCGGGAATTGACTTTTAATCCCTCTGCTTTGAAAAATTTCGTCGAAGAGTATAAAATAAAGCGTAGGAAGAGGCTGGTCGATAAGTTGGAAGACTTGTCGATGATGCTCTCCTTAGCGAAGGAATTGATGTAATGGAAGACATTCACGAGAAAATCCGCCGTCTGAGAGAGGTGCTGATAAATCGGAAAGAAGTGATCCGATGGAATCAGATCGAAAAAGAGATGGAGGAAGATGAAACGATTTTAAAACTGGCAAACGAATTTGCCGTCGCGCAAAGCGAATACAACGCCTGTTTGAATCATTTTGACGCCGACGACGAAGAGAGCCGCGCGTATTCCAAAAAATTATACGAAGCGAAACTGAGATTGGACAATCACCCTTTGATCAAAGAGTATTACGAATGCTTTCACGAGGTCAACGAGCCGTTGAGGTATCTGGAGTATCATCTGCTGAAACCGTTGAAATTCAAGAGTGAAAATTGCAAAAAGTAGGCTATCCGCCTACTTTTTATTTGGAGGAACGCGTGAATCGAATCACGTTTTTATTATGCTCGGATATGGAAAAATTATTCGCGAAAGGCTATACTAAAAGCGAGGTGGAAAGAAAATGAGGATTGTCGGAGGAAAATATCGTCATCGTCTTATCGATTATCCGCCGGAAACGATCACGCGCCCGACGATGGACAAGGTCAGAGAAGCCTTGATGTCGGCAATCGGAGAAAATATCAAAGGGAGAAAGGTTCTCGATCTCTTCGCCGGTTCGGGAGCGCTCGGAATAGAAAGCCTGTCCAGAGGGGCGGAAGATTGCTTTTTCGTAGACAGCAACTCTTTCGCAACGGAAACGATTGCCCGAAATATCCGCGCCGTCGGAGTCGAAGAAAAGACGAGAATCGAACGGAAAGACGCGATCGCTTTTTTAAAAGAAGAGCGAAGCGAAACGTTTTCTCTGGTTTTTCTCGATCCGCCGTATAAGAATAAGGAAATTTATTCGACGTGTATCGAACTTCTGAAAGAAAGAAATCTCCTCGCGGAAGACGCGATACTGGTGGTTGAATCGGAAGAAGAAAGAGAGGAAGATCCCTATTTTGAAAAATTCCGCAGGTATCGTTACGGAAGAATTCACATCGGCATTTATTGGAGGAAATTATGAAAACTGCTATTTACCCGGGAAGTTTTGACCCGATTACCAACGGACATCTCGATATCATTTCCCGCGCGGGAAAACTATTCGACCGACTTTACGTTTGCGTGGCCGTCAATCCGGAGAAGACGTCGTATTTTACATCGGAAGAAAAAATAGCGATGCTGAAAGAAGCCACGAAGTCGATGCCGAATGTCGAAATCACTTCCACATCGGGATTGGTGATGAAGAAAGCGAAAGAATTGAACGCGCAGGCTGTGGTGCGCGGACTTCGCGCGGTGAGCGATTTCGAATTCGAATTCCAGTTGGCCGCGGCAAACGAATACATCGACCCCGAAATCGAAATGGTTTTTTTGATGTCATCGACGGGAAAAGGATTCATTTCTTCGAGCAACGTCAAAGATTTCTTCTTTTCGGGGGTGGATATCTCTTTGCTTGTGCCTCCGATTGTGGTGGAAACATTTAAAGCAAAAGAAGAAAAGCGCAAAGGCTGAAAAGAGCGATGCAAAATCGGGCTTTGAGGTATCCGAAAAGGCGGAAAGACGGATCGACCGATCGGATCTGGACGATGAGCGAAAGAGAAGTGAACGACAGGAGAAACATCAGTATCCGATAACTCGTTTCCGTGCCGATCTGACACAGGCGGATGTTGTTGTAAGAGAATTCGACCAAGCCGTTCAGGAGATAACGGTAAGGTTCATCGATCCAGTCGAAAAGAAATGCCAGCGAAGTGAAACTCAATAGCGAAAAGAGAATGACGAACAAGGAATAACCGGTTTGACGGATCACGGACATCGTGTATTCCTCGTAACGGTATTCTTTTTCTTTCGAACACTTTTTTCGAAAAAAGCAATAGTATAGCATTTCGGAAGCCAAAAAGAGAAACAGAATTTCTTTCCGAAGCGGATGTTCTCTGAGAATTACCAAAAAGATAAAAGGGAAAGAGATTCCTCCGAAAGAGCGCAGAAGATTCTCTTTTTCCTCTTCTTCGACGATTCCGGTGGATTTTAGGTAGTCAATGAACTGAACGTTACCCGGAACGCCGATGAGAACGATCAAAAAGATAGAAAATATTTCGAATAAACGATCGGCATTTCTTTTCCGACACCAGCGGTGAAAATCGGGAATAAAACCGGATTTCAACAGCAAGTTCGTGAACAAAATGAAAGGAAAAAGGCTGATCAGGTAGCGGTTAAAGTACAACGTGTTCACGACGGAAAGAGAGTGAACGATTCTTTCGTTGAAGAGAAATAAAAAAACGAGATAGAGGAACAGAAAAACGATATACAATCTTTTCATATTTAAAGTTATGCGAACCGGATTTGGGCTTTTACCTAATTTCCGGAATTCTTTTCGCATATCTTACTTTGTAGAGAGGTAATTGCAATGAAAAATCAATCTAATTGTTCGTGTCCGTATAAATTTGATCCGATCGTCTTGCCTGTCAACGAAAGAGTATGCCACCGGAATTACTATGTGGAACAGCCGGTGATCATTCCTTGCCAGACGAGGGTCGTCAATCACTATATTCCGCGTCCGACATATTACTATACCTATAATCAGGTGGAAGAAACGGTTTGCCACAATAAAAAGGATCAATAAATCCGATGGGCATTTAGAGATGTTTTACAAATAAATCTAAATGCTTTTTTTATGAAACGCTTTTTTGAAAAATCGAAAATTCAGCAAAAATTCTAAAAAAAAATTCCCCGACAGGGGAAATTTTTAAAGTCCGGAATGGAAGTTGCTCAATACCGTTGCGGCGGTGTTGTCGCCGTAGTTTCCGGTTATATTGTCGCAGAAACGGAAATCGATGAGTTCGTTTCCTTTATACTTGCAGATAAGCGGGAATTTCAAATCGTTAACGGCTTCCGACGGCGCAGTCGTGGTTAATTCCCACGTATCGGTGTACTTGGCGTAATAGCCGTATTCATCGTAGAAATTGTCGCTGAATTCTTCATAGGCGTCGGAAGTGTAAAATTCGTAGAGGTGGGTGAGCAAATAGTTGAAATAAACCGCGCCCGAATCGTCTTCCCATTCTTTTTTGAGCATATTGTACTCGGATTCTTTATTTTCGTCCTCGCGGAAATCGATGACGTAAAAGTGCTTCTGCTCTTCTCTTGTCAAAACATTGGAATAAAAAGTCTTAAACGTCGATTCGTTGGAATCGGAACGGATAAACAGAACATAGGTATAACCGTCATACGTTTTCGAATTCAAAGCTGTGCCGGCGCTTTTGCCGTCCGGTTTCTTGCCCTCGGCGCATTCGTATTTCGGAATGCTGGAATAGATGTCGGAGTACAAATCCGAGAAAGAAACGCTTTTATGCGCATCGTAAAACTCTCCCGTCGTATCCGAATTCGCCAATCCCTTGATCCATTTCATCAAAGGGGAAGAGGAGGAGAATGAGAAAATCACGGCGAAAACGATGACAACGATCAAGACCGGCTGAATCCATCCGGTAGTCTTGATCCAATCCCATATTCTCTTGAAAAATCTTCCGATCGCTTTAAAAAATTTATCCATCGATTACCTCCCGTTACAGGTGTTTTGTATCCCACGATATACGCTTTATAATGATATCATTATATAATTTTCATTTCAACAACTTTAATTCCTTTTTTTTCACGAAGATTCTTTTTGTTCCGCTTTTCGCTTCCTCTTCTTAAATTGAGAAGAAAAGATATTTTTTTATAGAAAAATTGCAGTGAAGTGCTAAAATAGTAGTGTTTTATGAGGTGAGTATGAAAACTTTAAAAAAAATCAGGAAAAGGTTCAGCGATTTTTTCTACGATCACCCCACTTTCCGCACCGTACTCGAATATCTGTTTACGGTATTGGGAGCCGTTCTTTCCGCTTTCGTGTTCGCTTTCGGTTTCAAATCGTTCATCGATCCGATTATCGACGGAGAGGAAATCGGAACGCTGATTACGGGGGGAGCCGGAGGATTGGCGCAGATCATCGTCAAGTTATTCGATTTATGCGGATTTCCGATCAATTCTATGGCGCCGTTCGGAAACTATTACTGGAATTATATTATTCAATCGGCGGCTTACGTACTGGTCAATATTCCGATTTTCGTTTTGGCGTATAAGAAAATAGGAAAAAAGTTTGCCGTATTTACCTTGATCAACGTCGCGTTCTACTTTATCATCGTCAATCTCCTTCCGTCGAACATCACCAATATGTTTTACGTCTCGACCAAATACGAATTTAAAAACGACTTTTTGGCAAGGGCGATTTTCGCGGGGATTTGCACCGGAATTTCCAATACCATCGCTTTCAAATTCGAGCATTCCGCCGGAGGAATCGACGCGATTTCGGTTTATTTCAACGGCAAGAGAAACCACATTTCCATCGGAAAGATCTCGATGATCATCAATGCATTGATCGTCATCGGGTATACGTTTCTTTCCATCATCAACGAGGGAGGAGATCTTTCCAGCACGACGATGGCTTTGTACAGTTGCGTTTACCTCTTTACTTCTTCGACCATTCTCGACGTTTTGAGTTCGCGGGACAAAAAGAATCAGTTGCAGATCATCACTTCCAACCCTCAACTTCCGGATGTGCTGATCAACTATTTCCCGCACAGTTGCACGATCGTCAACGGGAAAGGGGCGTATACCAAGCAGGATAAACTGGTGATCTACATCGTTCTTTCGATCATCGAAGTCAAAAAAGCCATCAAAATCATTCAGGAAATCGACCCGAATGCCTTTATCGAGATTACCAAAGTCGAACAGGTGGTCGGCAGATTTTTTATACAACCGCGGCGTTAAAGGAGGAATAAATATGTATACGACAGAAGATTTAGCCGATTTGATTTTTCCCGATATCGAAATGACTATCGGCGATTTGGAAAGAAAATATCCGGAAAGAGACTTGCCTTCCGGCGCGGAAGTAACTCGTTTCGCCCCGTCGCCGACCGGATTTCTTCACACGGGAAGTCTTTTCACTTCTTTGGTGGCTCGGAAAGTCGCAGAGCAGTCGAAAGGCGTGTTTTTTATCCGCCTCGAAGATACCGACACCAAACGCGAGATCGAAGGATCGGGAAAAGATTTGATCGAGCAACTGAAAGTCTTCGGAGTTATCCCCGATGAAGGGTATCTCGGAGATTCGGAAGAGGGAGATTACGGACCTTATCAGCAGTCGAAAAGAGGGGATATTTACAAAGTCGTTATCAAGGAACTGATTCGAAGGAATCGCGCGTATCCTTGCTTTTGCTCCTGCGAGGATTTAGACGCGTTGAGAAAGAGTCAGGAAGAAAATAAAATCGTCCCCGGTTACTACGGACGTTATGCCCGATGCCGGAGTTTGACTTTGGATCAGCAAATCGAGAATATCCGAAAAGGAATGCCGTATGTCATCCGTTTCCGATCTATGGGAAATCACAATGCCCGCGTCGAAGTACACGACGAGGTGCGGGGGCGTCTGTGGCTCAGCCAGAACGATCAGGACATCGTGATCCTGAAATCGGACGGGCTTCCGACTTATCACTTTGCCCATCTGGTCGACGATCATCTGATGAGAACGACCTGCGTTACCCGCGGCGAAGAATGGCTTCCTTCGCTTCCTCTGCATTTGGAACTCTTCGAGGCGATGAACTGGAAAGCGCCGAAGTACGCGCATCTTCCGGTGATCATGAAATTGGACAACGGCAACAAGAGAAAATTGTCGAAGCGCAAGGATAACGAAGCGGCCTGTTCGTATTTCCTGAAAGACGGATATCCGGTCGAATCGTTGAAACAATATCTTTTTACGATCGCCAATTCGAATTACGAAGAATGGCAGATGAAGAATCCCGATAAAGGGACAGAAGATTTCGTGTTTTCTTTTGATAAGATGAGTTTGGACGGCGCGTTGTTCGATATCGACAAATTGAAATTCTTTTCGAAAGAATATTTGAGTCGTTTAAGCGGCGCGGAGACGAAAGATTTTGTCAAAGAATACGCGTCGAAATACAATCGGGAACTTTACGATCTGATCGTCTTCGACGAGGAATATTTCACGGAGATCATGAACATCGAGAAAGATCGGGAAAATCCGCGAAAGGACTACGAAAAATGCGGCGATATTCTCGAAAAAGTCAAGTTTTTCTACCCGAATTACTTTGACTCGATCTTCCGAAACGGATTGCCTTATAACGAGAGTATCGAACGATCCGTCATCGTCGGCGTCCTGAACGATTTCGCCGATACGCTGAATTACCTCGTGTCCGAGCAGGAATGGTTTGCCAATCTCAAAAAGTTGGGCGTTCGGCACGGATTTGCCGAATCCAACAAGATATACAAGGCAAATAAAGAGGCTTATCTCGGTTCGATCAACGATGTCGCGGAGATGGTTCGCATCGCGTTGACGGGGTCTCGACAATCGCCGAATCTGTACTATATACTCAACGTATTGAAAGAAGCCGAGATTCAAAGGAGAATTCGACTTTCCGTCGATTCGTTGAAAAGATAAGAAACCTGCGGGTTTCTTTTTTTCTATGAATCTCTTATAATAGAAACAGGTGGGAAGAATTACTATGGAATCGTATATTTTAGTCATCGATCAGGGGACGACCTCGACGAGGGCGATTCTCTTCGACCGGTACGGAAAAATGGTCGCCAAAGCGCAAAGAGAGATCGAAAACATTTTCCCGCAGGCGGCGTGGGTGGAACAGGACGCATTGGAAATTTATGTCAGCGCTTTGGACGTCATTCACGAACTGGTCGTCAAAACGAATGTCAAAGCAGAACAGATCGTTTCGATCGGCATTACCAATCAAAGGGAAACTGCGATCGTCTGGGACAAAAATACCGGACTTCCGATTTACAATGCCATCGTATGGCAGTCGAAGCAGACGCAGGAAATCTGCGCGAAAGTCAAAAAGCACGAAAAGACGATACGGGAAAAAACCGGTTTGATCGTGAACCCCTACTTTTCGGCAAGCAAATTCCGCTTTATCCTCGATCATGTCGAAAACGCTCAAGCGCGCGCGGAAAAAGGCGAACTTTTATGCGGCACGGTCGACGCGTGGTTGCTTTACAAACTGACCGGAGGAAGAGAATTCAAAACGGATTATTCGAACGCTTCCCGCACGCTTTTATACAACATTCATACGCTGAAATGGGACGAGGAATTATGCGCGATCTTTTCCGTTCCGATCGAAATGCTGCCCGAAGTATGCCCGTCTTCTTCCTTTTTCGGCTATACCGGTGTGATCGATCAGAACGTACGTATTCCGATTACGAGCATCTGCGGCGACCAGCAAGCTTCGCTTTTCGGGCAGAATTGTTTTAAAAAAGGCGAAATCAAAAACACCTACGGAACCGGCTGTTTTATGCTGATGAATACAAAAGAAGAGATCGTGAACTCGAAAAACGGCTTGCTTTCCACGATCGCGTGGGGAATCGGCGATACCGTCGAATACGCGTTGGAAGGATCGGTGCTGATCGGAGGCGCTTCGATGCAATGGCTTCGCGATCAACTGAAACTGATCCGATCGGCGGGGGAATCCGAGGAGATCGCCGCGAGAGTGAAAAACGACGAGGATATCTTCGTCGTGCCGGCTTTTGTCGGTTTGGGAACCCCTTATTGGGACAACAATGCGCGCGGGGCTATCTTCGGCTTAACAAGAGGGACAACGAGCGAAAATATCGTCAAGGCGACTTTGGAAAGCATCGCATATCAGTCGAAAGATGTGATCGAGGTGATGAAAAAAGAGGCGAAAGCGAAGATTAAAACTTTAAAAGTCGACGGCGGCGCGACGGAAAATCGTTACTTGATGCAATTTCAGTCCGATATACTCAATGCGGTGATCAAGAGACCGACGATCGCTGAAACGACTGCTTTGGGCGCTTTCTATTTAGCGGGGCTTTCGGTGGGATTTTTCCGAAATTTAGATGAAATTCGCGCTATTCACAGGTACCAGGACTACTATTATCCTCAAATGAACGGCGCGGAAAGGAAGGAAAAGTATCGGAAGTGGAAGAGGGCCATACGCGCGACAAGAATGTTTTGAGTTGCAAAAAAACCGTCATCGGATTATAATTGAATTCAGAAACGAGAAAGGAATACATTTTTATGGATTTAACAAAAGAAGTCATCGCGAGTTTTACCAAAAGCGCAAAAAATAAAGAGATCAGTTTGGACAGCAATATCAAAGATCTCGGATTGGATTCGCTCGATATCGTCGACTTGCTGATGGATATGGAAGACAAATACGGAATCGAGTTTGAAAACGAGGAAATGGCCTCTATCGTAACGGTCGGGGACGTAATCAAAGCCATCGAGTTAAAAATAAAATAATCGGCAAAATAACTTGAATTCGTCATTTTGATATGATAAACTCGTTTTTGCTCGTAGCAGAGCGATAAGTGTGCCTATCTAGCTCAGTCGGTAGAGCAATCGGCTGTTAACCGATCGGTCGTGGGTTCGAGTCCCTCGATAGGCGCCATCTCCGGCCTATTGGAGAAGTGGCTTAACTCACATGCCTTTCACGCATGCACTCATGGGTTCGAATCCCGTATAGGTCACCATTTTAAAGAATAGGTTTGAAACAGTTAATTATGCTGTTTCAAACCTTTTTTTGTGCCAAAATCAGAGGGTTGAGTCGTAAGCGTCAAAGATCTCCAAGTACGAACCGATGAACTAAGAAAGATCAAATAATTTGAAAATATTCCAAGGCAAAAGAGAATCCAAGGCTTCATCCGACATATTCGGTTTCATCAATTCTAAAACCTTAGCTATATACTTTTCACAATCCAGTAAATTCGCTCTGGCTGTTTGTTGAAGAGAAAAGATAATCGCAGAAGAAAAAGCACCGTCCGTAGTTGCATTGAACAAAAACTTTTTGTCCCACTAAAAATTTTTCCTATTCGTTTTAGTTTTTTTGAGAAAATCCCTTGAGAATCTTATATTTTAAGCCGTTTTATGATAAAATTGTGATTATCTATGAGGTAGTATATGATTATTTATGCAGAAGGGAATTAAAGAATACCGTGAACGTATGTTTTTAACTCGAACTCAACTGGCGGAAAAAGACCCAAATGGTGAACCGAAAGAGAGAATCATCGATCTTCTTAAAGATAAACCAAACGGCTTAAGGTCGGGAAAGATTTCTTTGCTTTTGGGAGTGCCAAAAAAGGAAATTAATAGAGTGCTCTTCAAAAACAAAAAAGAATTCATGCGTGATTTCTATCATGGAAATTAAGAAAATAGAACGGAGGATTTTTCTGTGGATAAAAACCAAGGCGTAATTTACATTCTCACCAACCCCTCATTTCCAAACTACGTAAAGATCGGCTATGCGGATGACGTTGAAAAGAGACTAAAAGAACTTAATAGGAGCGAGTGCATTCCTTTTGCGTTTAGACTTTATGCTTATTATAAGGTTTCTCGTCGACTTACCGATATGAAGCTTCACCAAATGATCGACAAGCTCAATCCGAATCTTAGGTCGATCGAAGAATTTGATGGGAAGACTAGGAAACGTGAATTCTACAACATGAGTCCTTCCGATGCTTATTCAATTCTTGAAACTATCGCTCAAATCACTGGATCAGAAGACAATCTTGTTTTGAAGGAGCCTTCTTCTAAAGAAATGAAAGACGAGGAAGAAGCAGAAGAAATCAGAACCAAGCGAACCTCGCTTCCTAAACTCGACTGGATGATTGAGCAGGGCATTGTCAACATCGGCGACAAGATCTGTGTCATTTCCCATCCGAACGAAGTGGCTACGATAGTCGATGGAAAGCACGTCGAATATAAAGGCGAGACGATGTCGATGAACGTTTTCGGATGCAAGGTCACGGGATGGACCGCCATTCAAAGCTATGCTCTCATGAGAAGGGTCGGAGACAAGAAGACCTTATCCGAACTTAGGGAAGAGAAAATGAGAGAATTGGGGATGATTGAATGAAAAAGTATGAATATGAAACAGTAACTTTAGGCTATGCTCTTAGCAAAAGATCACTTACTAAAAAATTACAAGAAACACTAGATGAAAAAGCTGATGAAGGTTGGCGACTAGTTAAATTTGACTTTTCTGATTGGCTAGGTGCATGTGTAGTAGTTTTTGAAAAAGAAGTCGAATAAACATGACCTACGAGCGATTTAAAATTTTGCATAGTGAAACAATTGCCTGTTTTCAACTAATTGAAAATGATTTGAAATGGATTTATTCGCTAATGCACAAAGGTGATGTTGACCAAAATTATGACAGTTTGGATAAAAGGAATCTTGGTTTCATCATAAAAGAACTTAAAGAGCTTGATTACTCTGCGGGAACACCATTCATCTCGAAAGATGACTACAATTTTCTAAATCAAATGAGAGAAAAAAGGAACTATTGGTGCCATCAAGCATACATTGATTTTATGTATGTTTCAAATTTCGAACATTCTCTTGAGTTCCAGAAAGTCTGCTCTAAGCTTCAACGTGATCATGACCGAATAGAAGTGGTTCAGAGAAATGTTGAAAGAGCAAAGCTGAACGCCAAAAAAAATTTTTCAAGAAATTGACTTGTCGGAAGGATAGTTTTTTTTAATTTACAAATATTTCTGGAATATTGAATTGAATATCTTTAAGTTCCTTGCTTACTGATGTTTTAGGGTAATTCATAATAATTCCTTTCTGACTACAATTATAAAATAAGTGTCTACAGGTGGCGAGTTCACTTTTATTTATATTGTGTCAACTTTATTAATAGCAGTTCAAATTAAGTTATTGAATCTGTTGAGGAAGAATAATGTTAAAAATAATCGATGAATTAAGAAAAAAAGAAATATGGAATGGTTGACGGGGGGGGG
>DBGCPK010000014.1:0-126700 GCA_048359995.1 Bacilli bacterium
TTTCTTTTTTCCTTAGGTAATTCAAACTATCTAAGTGT
This sequence comes from Bacilli bacterium, assembly GCA_048359995.1. GTDB lineage: Bacteria > Bacillota_I > Bacilli_A > RFN20 > CAG-449 > UBA3210. Next base: position 39 of record DBGCPK010000014.1, read on the forward strand.
TTTTTACTTATATTTATATTTTACCATAGTCTTTGTGATTATGCAATTGATATGATTATTCTTCATTTACGACTTGGATACCAATAGATACTTGGTAGTTTATTCCTTTGACGTTTACGTTCGTACTTGGTTATCTTCGACGGTTACTATTTGTCCTTAAAACTGTCTTTATATAAACAAAAAAAGCCATTTTCATGACTTTTTTGGCTAATGTAGCCATTTCGTACTACATAGATGTCTAATACGTACAAATTAGCTACACTAAATTATGATGATAAATGCCATAAAAACGAATTTGTTTCTATGGCATTGTGTTTTATTCGGTTGTTAAACTATTGTTCTTTTTTTGAAATACCAATGTATGATTCATATATGCTTCTATGTCTTCATCAACCAACACGATGACTCCATTTGGCAATATATAACTTCCTTTTTCGGTTACATATTTGATTTCGGTTGATGTTGCATTGAGTTGCACAAATCCGATTTCCGCACTTCCACCACATAGTAAACAGGTTTTATATCTTGTTCCGATGCCGAGTAGACTTCCTCCACTGCTGGATACGGCGTGTCCTTGTTGGGTAGTTGCTCCACATCCACAGGTTGCATCATGTTTACTGAAATCTACCCATATATAAGGATCATGGTAGTCATGTGTTTCGGTATACTGGTTACACATAGTACAATAATGATCTTCGTAGTTGTGAATATGCGTTTGTAAGCCGCATCCACAATATTCAACATTATTGACCACATAGTTGTTTGAATGTGTTTCAGGAATATTTGTTAAATCCATTACGCCAGCCTCTGTTATCTGATAGTTAGAGGTAATAACCGTATCTGATGAACTTCTATTCCACCCAAAATGTGCGTGTATTCCATATTCATCATAGTAATATGCAACAACCGAATGATAACCTTCACGAACTCCTGTTTCTTCGTTATAATCTGCTATATGAAGCATTACAGGATTGCCTAAGTCCAATTGCTCTTTTACATAAGCATCAAATCCATTGATTACATTAGCGTCCGTAGGTTTTGCTGCTACTCCAAAATCACTTACACAAAAATAGTCAAAATGAACAGTTGTATCCGGAAAAAGGACTCTGAGAATTTTGTAATAACTCCACATTCCTATATCACAAGAGTATTCACTTGCTTCATTTCCCATCGACGAATTGACTATTTCCATTAAATACATTTGGAAATCGGTTGATCTGTTTTTTTGAATAAAGTCATACAGCCCTGTTTGGGGATAGGATTGCCTGCATACTCCAGGCGAATCGGATAATGCAATTTCTAAACTACTTACACTCCCCTGACTTCTTTCATAAACGGTAGGAATAATATTATCATTTCTAAATGTATCATAATAAGAAAGATATTGAATAAAAGAAACATATCCACAAGAGCCATGTGAATTGACCGGAGAGTAGGTATATAAATTCTGAAAATAAGTTACCATACTCATTCCTGAGGATTTTGAAGTCGTAGCGATAAATGGTTCAAAATCGGCATTATATTTTTCTTCTGTCATATATTCATACGCGCCGGTATACCCATCTTCATTTCCCGTTGCATAAACGAAAACATCTTTTTGAGTAGATCTTACTCCTATACTAAAAATGAAACCTAATATTATAATAATGATTTTTTTCAAAATAATTTTATCTCCTTTGTTTTTATTCTATCTCTTTTGGATAATTTCAACCACTTTATCATAGTCGTACAAAGCGTAAATGTAGGAATGGTAAATGTAAGAGGACTGTGCCTGAAAGTCCGACTCTTTTACCAATGCGTCCGAGAAAGCTTCTTTGTATTCGCGGAAAACGTCTTCCTCAAAGAAGAGATCCGTTTCGTCGCTTAGCAAATCCAATTTGTCCGTGTCAGTAACAACGTATCTCGGCAATAGGAAATATTTTTGATCCCCTTCTTTTACGACATCGCTCCGAACGGTTTCCTGTAACATAGAACCCTCCATTCCTAAAACCGGATAACTCCCGTATATCGTGTCCTCGTATATCGACGGATAGGCTTCGATTCTTTCGCCGACATAATCGAATAATTCTTTTACTGTATTTTGATTGACTTTCTCGTAGTTCTCGAACAAATATTCTTTCGGAGTTTCATTTTCGTCTTCGAAAATCAATTCCACGCGTTTATATAACGAAATCGTTTGTCCGATCGTTTTCTGTAAAGAAACATTTTCCTTGATTACCGCTTGCTTACTTTCCGCGCAGAATACCAACCGATAATCGTCGATTTCGTAACAAATATCGCCGAGTTTTTCTGCCGTATAATATCGGATATTTTCGTCTTCGTTTTTGTTTTCTTCCAATCTTTGATAGCAGTAGTAATATTTTCCGTCAATGATCGAAAAATCATCGTAAGCCGAAAAGTGATAATTGTAAATATCTTCGGAACGATTTTCTTCAAAATCGATCAGCCATTGCTCGTTTTCTTCAATCCAGCCTTTTTTCAGATAAATCAGATAATACGGAGCATCTCGTTCCAAGTACTCCGTCAAATATGTGTACAACCGATCTTCTTCGGGAATGCGCGGACCGAATTTGTTTTCCAAGTCGTACCCGTCCCATAGGTATTTATAGGATAAATCGCTGTCCGGATAAATGAAACCATAATTGAATCGAAAATGAAACAACGCTTCTTTCACATCGGAATCCGTCATCTCTTTTAAATTCTGAGAACTCTTCTCTGTCGTGCATCCGACGATTGCGCTAGAACCAAAGACGAGCAAACCTAAAACCAAAAATGTTTTGATAAATCCGTTTTTGTGCATTCTCATTCCCTCCTTATTTGGAGATATGTTTTGATAAGCAAAATTCCCCCTTCGTTTTGCCTAAGGAGATTGTAAATTCTGATGTTGTGTTTTCTTTTTCCCTTAGGTAATTCAAACTATCTAAGTGTTTTTTACTTATATTTTTATTTTACCATAGTCTTTGTGATTATGCAATTGATATGATTATTCTTCATTTACGACTTAGATACGAAATCGTTTCGATACCAATTTTTTTGAAAATGAAGCCGTATCGATATGTAACTTAGAGTAATATTCCATAATTAAACTTTTAAAAAGAGCCAACAAAATTTTTTATTTTGAAATATACGTTCTAATTTACCTCCACAAGAAATAATAACTTTTTGAGAAGCGATATTGTCTAAATCAGTTGTTAAAAGGACTTTGGATAAGCCTTTATCTTTAGCAATAGATAAAACGCTTTTTAGAGCATCTTTTGCATATCCTTTTCTTCTTTCCCAAGGTGCTATACCATAACCAATATGTCCTGCATAGTTTAAAATAAATTCGTTATCTTGATAACGGAAATTTATTCCACCTACAATTCGTCCATCTACCCATATTAAATAATAGGTTGCTAATACTTTACCAAATCCTGTTTTTTATGAAAATCGTCAAAATGCAGCTGTTGGATGAAAAGATTTTGCTTTCCCTTATTTCATATAAAAAGCACATATTTGTCCTTAAAACTACCCCTATATAAACAAAAAAAGCCATTTTCATGACTTTTTTGGCTAATGTAGCCATTTCGTACTACATAGATGGTGCGGCCTATGAGACTTGAACTCACACGAAATTAATCATACGCCCCTCAAACGTACGCGTCTACCAGTTCCGCCAAGGCCGCATCGCTTGTAATTATAGAAAATAGCGTTCAAAAAAACAATAGTATTCCAAAAAGTTTTCAATCTTCGTTATCTAAACCCTTTCGACAAGGAATCTCGTCTCTTTGCAAAGCTTTCAGCATAATTTCGGCGCTGGAAATATTCGTTGCCAACGGAATATTGGTTACATCGCACAATCTGAGAAGCGCGGAAACGTCCGGTTCATGCGGCTGCGCCGTCAAAGGGTCGCGAAGAAAAATCACCAAGTCCAACTGGCTGTTTGCAATCATCGAACCGATCTGTTGATCGCCTCCCAACGGACCCGATTTCATTCGGTTGATGCGGATTCCGGTTTCCCCCATAACCATCGTTCCCGTCGTTCCTGTGGCAAAAATTTCATGTTTGGCCAATACCTCTTTGTATTTTTTGGCCAGACGAATCATTTCGCTTTTCTTCTTATCGTGAGCAATTAAAGCAATCTGCATTCTATTTTCTCCTTTCTCAGTATCCCGAAATATCGATCGATTTCAAATATCTTTTTAACGCAGGAATCACTTTCCGCACATTGCCTTCTTCAAAAGGATTGTTCAATCCCGCTTTCTTTAAAAGCGCGACAAATGGATACTTTCCTCCCAATTTGCAAAGACGAACATATTTTTTCCACGCTTTTTCATGATTCTTTTCATTTTCGATAAAGAATTGAAAAGCAACCACTTGCGCCAAGGTATAATCGATGTAGTAAAAAGGCGAGGAGAAGATATGGCTTTGCCTCATCCACCAGCCTCCTTTTTCGAAGATCGGCGTATCGTCGTAGCGGCGATGCGGAAGATACTTCTTTTCTATTTTTCTGAATTTTTCACATCTTTCTTCGTGAGAAACTTCCGGATTTTCATAGACCCAATGCTGAAATTCGTCGATGGTCGCGCCATAAGGAATAAAGGTTATCGCATCCGCCAGATGAGCGTAACGATATTTATCCGCGTCTTCTTCAAAGAAAAGGTTCATCCAGTCGTAAGTGATGAATTCCATGCTCATCGAATGAATTTCGCAAGCTTCCAAAGTCGGACTCCGATAATCGGGACAACGGATATTTCTGGACATATATCCCTGAAAGGCATGGCCGAATTCATGAGTCAAAACGTCGACATCGCCCGATGTACCGTTAAAATTCGAAAAGATGAACGGCGCCTTGTATTTCGGAAGATAAGTCATATAACCTCCTCCGGATTTTCCGAGGCGAGTCTCCAAGTCCATTAGTTCGTTTTCGATTAAAAAATCGAAAAACTCTCCGGTTTCAGACGATAGTTCCCCATACATTTTTTTCGCTTGACGAATCATAAATTCCGTACGGCCTTTCGGAACGGGATTTCCACTCAAAAAACTGATGTTATAGTCGTAAAACTGCGGGTTCTTGATCTGGATTCTTTTGGCTTGTTCCTTAAAAAGGCGTTCGGTAAAAGGCACGAGATCGCGGTAAATCTGCACTCGATAATCGCCGACTTTCTTCGCGTCGTAGTCGGTTCTTCCAAGCATTTTGTATCCCATCTCGACAAAGTTTTTGTATCCGAGTTTTCTCGCCATTTGAGTTCGGATTTTCACCATTTGTCCGTAAATCTTTCCGATTTTTTCGTTATTGGATTCGAAAAAATCTGCGATGAGAACGCTCGCCTTTTTTCGAATTTCTCTTTGCTCGTTCTGCGCATAATTGGACAATTTCGAAAGATTGCAAATTTCACCGTTAAAATCAATTTCTGCCGATGCAAGCAATGCGGTATATTCACTCGAAAGTTTGTTGATTTCCTGAATCTCTTTGATGATCGACGGATCGAAACATTCCAAAGAAGTTTCAGCCAATTTAAACAGATGATTTCCCCATTTTTCTTCCAACTGATCTCGAAATTTTGCATGGACGAGTTCCTTATTGAATTCGTTAAACCAATTCCGGATAAGCGGAGAATTCTGATCGATAAAATTCATATTTCGAACATTCTTTTTGTCTCGAGTATCCAAGGTATACTTTATTTCTCCGATGGTAAGATTCGTTTGAATTTCATCCATGTATTTAAAAATTTTCATCAACGCGCGATTCTGACTTTCGAATGATTCGGCCTCTTTAAAATTTAAGATCAAAGCGGAAAAATCGCCTTCGATCTTCTCCATATTCATTTTTTTAAATTTCAGTTCAGAAAATTTTTTCATTTATCGTTTTCTCCTTTACTGTTGATATCGATGCCGCTTTTGGCTTTCAATTTGAAAAGTTTGGCAATCGGCGCATACGGTTTAAAGCGAATCCAGTAATTATACGCCCAAATCCGGCTGTTATGAGAAAGAATGATGTGTTTATATTGACGATCGATATCCTCGATGGAATTCGAAAGCGTCTCTATTCTCGGATCGGACTTCAATTCTTCTTCGTTGATTTTTCCGAAAATTTCAATCACAATCTCGTCGATTCTCTGACCGATCGAAAGTCTTTCCAAAGTGGCGAAACGATCGAAAGACGGCTTTTTTTCCAAATTAAATTCTTTTTTGACTTCATCGGAAATATCCACGTTCATGTCCAGCAGATATTTCGCCAAAACGATGGTCACGTCGTATTTCTGAGCCAAAACGATATTGATTCCGGATTTGCTTCGTTCGATCTGTCGATTCAGAAGAATCAACGCGACGGAAACCGCGGCAATCAACAAAATCCACATCCCGATCAAGATGCACAGGATAACGAACGATACCAATAACCAAGTCGGCATTTGTTTCCACCTCTTTTTTTATATTACCCTTGACGAAGAAAAAATGCAACAGAATACGAAATCGGACGGGAACTCGCTCTTTTTTCACTTATGTGAAATTCGGAAAATGCACGATTTTTATAGTATTGCCAAAGTCAAATGTTTAAAATATTTATGGATTTATCCAAGAAAGGGCTTGTTTCGGATATGCAGTATAAAAAAGGCGATATCGTTTCGGGAACGGTAAACGGCATTCAACCTTACGGCGCATTCATCAAATTGGAAAACGACGAACAGGGACTCATTCACATCTCCGAAATTTCCGGTTTTTTCGTCAAGAATATCGAACAATATCTGAAAGTCGGTCAGCAAACCAAAGTCAAAATCATCGAGGTACTGGAAGATCGTCATCTCTATCGCTTTTCTTTAAAGCAAGTCGAACCCCGTTTCAGACAGAATATCCGAAACGCGAAATCCGGACATAAGCGAAATCGGCACAAAGTCCCTTCGGATAAACAGGATTTCACTCCGCTTGAAGAGAATTTAGAAAAGTGGATTCAAATCGAATTGAAAAGAATAGGAGAAGAAAATGATTAAAGTAGATCTGTCTCATACCGTGCAAAACATTCCGTTAGAAGCGTATTGCCAAGATGTTAAAACGATCGACGCGAAAATCAAAGACCGAAGCGGGCTGGGAAGCGATTTTTTAGGTTGGGTCGATTATCCATCCCTTTACGACCGCGACGAATTCAGGCGAATTCTTCAAGCCGCGCAAGAGATTCGCGATCGCTACGAGGTGTTGGTAGTCGCAGGAATCGGGGGCTCTTATTTAGGCGCACGCGCGGCAATCGAAGCGCTGAACGGGTTATTCCCGAAAAGAAAAACCGAAATACTTTTCGTCGGCAACACGCTGTCGGGAAACTACGTATCTCAGGTTCTCGATTACCTCAAAGACAAAAAATTCGCGATCAATGTCATTTCCAAATCCGGAACGACTACGGAAACCGCTGTCGCATTCCGCTTGCTGAAAGAACTGCTGATCTCACAGGTTGGCGAAGAAGAGGCTTGCAAAGCGATTTACGCGACGACCGACAAGGCGCGCGGGGCGTTAAAGGCGGAAGCCGAAGCCAAAGGATATTCCTGTTTCGTAATCCCGGACGACATCGGTGGGCGTTATTCGGTTCTGACCGCGGTCGGATTGCTTCCGATTGCCGTTGCCGGAAACGACATCGAAATGCTGATGCGCGGGGCCTCCGACGCGATGAAAGAACTCGACAATCCCGACGTTCTCACCAATCCTTGCTATCAGTATGCCGTTGCGAGAAACTACCTCTATCACAGCGAAAAAAGCGTGGAAATGTTCGTCACCTACGAGCCTCATTTGACCGAAATCGGAGAATGGCTGAAACAATTATTCGGCGAATCGGAGGGAAAAGAACACAAGGGTTTGCTACCCGCTTCCGCGACTTTTTCCACCGATCTTCATTCTTTGGGGCAATTCATTCAAGAAGGAACTCCACTGCTTTTTGAAACGATTCTCTTCGTCGATAAAGCCAAAGAAGATGTCACGGTTCATCATCAGGAGAACGATCTCGATCAGTTGAACTATCTGGCCGGAAAAAAATTGTCTTACATCAACGAGATGGCATTTTTAGGCACTTTATCCGCGCATGTGGAAGAAGGAAATATTCCGAATATCGTCGTGCATATTCCCGAAATGACCGAATATTATCTCGGCTATCTTTTCTATTTCTTCATGAAAGCCTGCGCGATGAGCGCTTACCTTCTCGGTATCAACCCTTTCAATCAACCGGGTGTCGAAGTATACAAGAAAAGGATGTTCAAATTATTAGGAAAACCAATTGCAAAACGATGAATTCGGGATGAAAACGCGTTTCAATAATTTTTTAAAAACGATTGACTTATTTTATTCAAATTGATATATTATTAAAGCGTTGTAAAAAATGCCTTTTTCATTGGAAGTTTAGCTCAGCTGGGAGAGCGCTACCCTTACAAGGTAGATGTCACAGGTTCGAGCCCTGTAACTTCCACCATTCACACGGGAGAATAGCGAAGTGGCCAAACGCAGCTGACTGTAAATCAGTTCCTCTTCAGGTTCGGTGGTTCAAATCCGCCTTCTCCCACCATTTTATTGGGGTATAGCCAAGCGGTAAGGCACAAGACTTTGACTCTTGCACTTCGCTGGTCCGATTCCAGCTACCCCAGCCAATGATTGTGACTCACTAGCTCAGTCGGTAGAGCACTTGACTTTTAATCAAGGGGTCTGGAGTTCGAATCTCCAGTGAGTCACCATTCTTTTGCCCGGATGGCGGAATAGGTAGACGCACAAGACTTAAAATCTTGCGACTTTCGTTAGTCGTGCCAGTTCGATTCTGGTTCTGGGCACCATATAGAGACAAGATATGATTCTTCCGAATCATATTTTTTTATTCTCCGAAAAAACTGGTATGACGAGAAAGAAGCGTTTATAATAAATAATCGGTGAGAGAAATCTCGCATTCGGAAAGGTACGGCAAATGAACTTGCCGGGAAAAGATCGATGAGCATTGAAGAACAAATTGAAATGACCTTGGACAAAATCAGACCATTCATTCAAAGAGACGGCGGCGACGTTATTTTCGATTCCTTTATCGACGGAATCGTCTATGTAAAAATGATCGGCGCTTGCGAAGGCTGCGCGTTAATCGACGATACCCTGTCCGCCGGGGTAGCCGTGATCTTGAAAGAAGAAGTCCCGGGAGTGATCGACGTTCGCCCCGTCGAAGAAAAGCCGCGCGATTAAATCAACCAATTGATCTTTCGAATTCCGTAATTATTGACGAGGTAATTATGGAGTTTTTTTATTCTTTCGATCTGTCGCGATGCGTCGCGGTAATATCGTTCGATTTCCTTCGTGATATCTCCTCTCTTCTGGTAATGATCCTCGATCAAATCGAAAAGCCGCGTCGGATAGAGCACGCGGCTCAACAGAATGCTGACTTCTTTGGGATTGCTTTGATATTCGTAAAGGACGGAAATGAGTTGGTCTATTTCGATCTCTTCGTTCTTGTACAATTCGGCGAAATCACGCATCGGAGAATCGACGATCAAATTGAAAGGATTGAGAAGGTCGTAAGAATCGAGGTGCGTTCTCTTGTGCGACAGCGCGGTAACTTTCAATTGATCTCCGTAATCGATGATCGTATCTTCCAAATAAGCGACAGCATTATCCGCGAGACCGATCGCCTGCGTCAAAGAGATCATCACCATCTGATAATAGTACTCGTCGATTTTCAAAGACGGCATGATCTTTTCACGAATCAGACTCAGTTTCGCTATCCATCGATTTTTGACGTAAGAGAGGCGGCTTTTGTTGTCGGTATTCATCGTCAGATAATGGATCCGTTTGATATCTTCGATTCCGACGGCAAAGTTCTCTACGGCCACGAGTGAAACGGCGCCGAATTCCGAAAGCGTAATCAGTTGATTATCCCTCGTGGGTACGATATATCCTCTTTTTCCGAACGTATTCGAGCTGAAAGCGATGATATACTGATTCATATTTTCCGTTTCCTGCGGGCTTTTGTCGTTTCTTTCCACGCCGAAATGGAAGCCTTCGTAATCGAAGCATTCTTTATCTTCTTCGTTGAAGTATCCGTAACGATCGTAAATAAAATTTTTCATAGCCGTTCCGCCTCGATAACATACGAATTCGCCCCTTCGACGACGTGCGTCCCGTATAAGAAAGACGGCACATCGCCCTCGATCATCATGATGCTCAAAGGAATTTTTACGTCGATCTGGTCCAGTTTGGTAGTCAAAGGTAAAATCAAGCTGAAATCGAAAGAAAGAAGCATATTCAAGCTGACCAGAGCGTTGTTGATACCGAATTCTTCGACGGTGAGATCGGTGCTGGCGAGTACATCGCCGGCCAATGTGAATTTGATCGGATATTCACTGCCTAAAGAATTAAAAAAAATATTGTTGAATAGTTTTCCCAATTGCATTTCGTAGACGATTCCCGGATAGGATTCGTAGCGGCTCAGATTTACGTTCAGCAATTCGGCATAATTGCTGTGATTGATATCACCGAGTACTTTGACGATTTGCGAAGAAAGACTGCTGACCATTCGGTTAATCTGATTCACATCGTAGGAGACGTATTCTTCTTTGCTATAATCGATCTCGATGCTCGACAAACTCATTTGATCGACGACCACCTGATTGATGATTTTAGTGACCACGCTCTTCGTCTGAACCAAAGCCAGATTTTCATAGGTTTTTTCCAAATTCCTTTTAAAACCGGCAAAAAAACATGATACGCTGAAAATCAGTATCATCGAAGTAATCGTTACTCGGGTTAAAAAGGGTATCCGCATGAAATTTCCTCTCATGAAAATATATGCGGATACCTCTTTATTTATGGAATAAATTTTCAATCCTGTTCAGAACGACGAAGCCTTCTCGATTGTAAACGTCCTCGCGATTATATCGGATCGGTTTCAGATCGGGTTGAGCGAAAATTCCACCGGCCTCCTGAACGATGATTTGGCTGGCCGCGGTATCCCATTCTTTGGTGTTGGCGTTCAACCGAAAAGAAACTTCCGCATAGCCGTGTGCGATGCGACACGCTTTTATGGCCGAGCCATAATGCTCCATTTTCGAAATCCGGTCGCGGTTTTGTTCGAAAATTTTCAATTCGCCGTCGGTGGTATGGAAATTGGAAACCAGCATAATCAGTCGATCCGTCTTGCCGTTGACGTGAATTCTTTCGATCTTTCCTTCGGGCGAAGAATAATACGCCCCACCTTTTTTCACAGCGAAATAAGTTTCTCCTGTGAAGGGGATATTGACGACTCCGGCGACGACTTCATTTCGGTAAATCCAAGCGATATTCGTCGTAAACTGGCCGTTTTTCTTCACGAAATCCTTTGTGCCGTCGACCGGATCGACGACGAAAACCGAATCTTTCCGAAGCCGGCTCAAATCATCGGTGCTCTCTTCGGTCAGAAATCCGTAATCCGGAAAATCGCGGCGAAGGATTTCCCTGATGATCCGATCTGCGGTTTTGTCGGCGATCGTCACCGGAGAATCGTCTTCTTTGATCTCCACTTCGAATCCGGCATTGTAGATCTCCATGATTTTTTCTTCCGCGGCTTTCGATGCATAAAGCATCGCATACAACTCTTTGATCATTGTCCCGCGACCATCCGATCTAAAACTTCCAGCACACAACGATAATCTTCCAACGCGTCCAGACGGCATCCGGATGCGTGAAGATGTCCTCCGCCTCCGAATTTTGCCGCGCATTCCTGCACGTTCAGATTTTTGCTGCGGAGTTCGACGCGGACCAATCCGCTTTCGCTCTCCGAAAAGAAAACCCAAGCGGGGCAACCTTTGATGTTGGCGATGGAATTCACTTGCGAAGCAGCCAGATTAAAATCGACGTCCAATTCTTTCAAATCGCTTTTCGGAAGTACCAGGTATGCGATATTTTCCTTGCTCTTTCGATAGTGCGAATAGATATAACCTTTCAGGCGAAGCATTTTTTCTTCCACTTCGTACAATACATCGTAGAGTTTCTGACAGTCGAATCCGGTTTCGACGAGTTTTCCCGCTAAAAAGTAAGTCTCCGGACGAATCGGTTGATAGAGAAATCTTCCCGAATCGGTAATCATTCCGAGAAAAAGCCCCTTTGCCGCTTCGGATGAAATCGTCGCGGAATTTTTCAATAGCATTTCGGTCAACAATTCCGTGCAGGAGATTCTTTCGGTTTCTAAGAGTTCGGGATTACCGAAGTGTTCCTGCGCGATATGATGGTCGATCTTGATCACGTCAAGAGCCTGGCGAAAGCGCTGATCTTCCACTCTGTCTTGATTGGAAGTGTCCACGACGACGGCCAAGGAACGGGCGATTATCTCATCATCGATGCAGTCCATCTCTCCCAACAACGGGAAGAGGCGCGGAAACCCACTTCCGACGGCATACACTTTCTTTTCGCGAAAATTGTCTTTGATAGCCTGCTTCAAACCGATCTGAGAGCCGTAACAATCGCCGTCGGGATTGACATGGCCGAAAATAACGATCGAATCATAGGCTTTGATTTTATTCCATACTTCCTGATACATTCTTTTCCTCTCCATAAAATAAGAGTCCCAAAATAGGACTCTTGTAAAAATCAAATTACGCCTTGTCGATGCAACCGAAAACTTTGCATTTGGCTTCTACGACGTCGGCAATCCCCTTTTTACCCGGGCCGATCACCTTGCGCGGATCGTAAACGCTGGCATTCTCCGCGATCACCTTGCGAACGACGGCTGTCCACGCTTGCTGCGATTCCGTGTTGACATTGATTTTCGCCGTTCCGCGATCGATGGCTTTGCGCAGCTGATCATCGGGAATTCCCGATCCTCCGTGAAGCACCAACGGCATTTTGAGCAAATCGTTGATATACGCCATTTCTTTGAATCCGAGTTTCGGTTCTCCGTGATACGGACCGTGTACCGACCCCAAAGCCGGAGCCAAAGCGTCGATCTTGGTTCTTTCGACCAGTTCCCGGCACTCTTCCGGATCGGCATACATCGATTCGGCTACGACATCGTCTTCCTGACCGCCTACTTTTCCCAATTCGGCTTCAACCGATACGCCTCTTAAATGTGCGTAATCGACCACCTTTTTGGTGATCGCGATATTCTCTTCGAATTCGTGATGCGAAGCATCGATCATTACCGAAGTAAATCCGGCGTCGATCGCCGCTTTGCAAACTTCAAACGAAGAACCGTGATCCAAATGAAGAGCCACAGGAACGGTGATGTTCTTGTCGATGATGTACCCTCTGACCATTCCGACGATCGTATTCCAACCGCCCATATATCTCATCGCGCCTTCGGATACGCCGAGAATGACAGGCGCTTTCAATTCCTGACATTTGTCGAGAATCGCGCTCGTCCATTCCAAATTGTTGATGTTGAACTGACCGACCGCGTAGTGTCCCTCTCTTGCCTTGATGAGCATCTCTTTCATTGAAACTAATGCCATAATATTTTAATACCTCCTGTATATAACGACAAAATTAGTATAGCACATTTTTTCGAGTATGGCTATTATAACTCTTCGGAAGCGTCGGAATCCGATGCGAATTCGCTTTCTTCCTCTTCCGTTTCTCCTTGATACATCTCTTCGTCGTCTTCCTTTTCGACTAAAAGATCTTCCGGATCTCCGGTTTCTTCTTCCTCTTCGGTATAGCAGTCTCCCATGTCGATGTGCGCCTTGTCATAGGTGTATTTCGCGCGGATATCCCAATGGTTATCTCCGAGATTGACGAAGCGACCGTCGGTAAGCAAATCGGTGTAGAATTTTCCGATTTTTCCTTTCTTGTCTAATTTTTCGATCTGCGTGAGCCGATTCCAAAGTTCGCCGAAAGCGATCGGCGAGTCGTTGGCGACAATCACATCGTAGGCAATGTCCAAGATTGATTTGTTTGACATAATTTTTCCTCCTCTTACATCTTTTCCGGTGCGCTGACACCGATCAAATCCAATGCGTTTTTCAAGACGATTTCACTCGCCTTTGCCAAAGCCAGCCGCGAAGAAGTCAACGAAAGATTCGATTCGTCGACGATACGGCAGTCCTGATAGAATTCGTGAACGGCGGTCGCCAGTTTCTGAACGTAATTGGCGATTTTGTACGGCGATCGCGATTCGGCACTCAAACACACTTCTTTCGGGAACAAGGACAAAACTTTCATCAAGTTCGCCTCTTTTTCTCCCGTCAATACCGATTCCACGACTTTCCTTTCGTAATTTTTGCCTTTTTCCAAGACCGCGCAAAGTCGGGCGTGTGCATATTGTGCGTAATAAACCGGATTGGAAGATTCCATTTTTCCGGCCAAATCCAGATCGAAATCCAAATGAGATGAAGCCGCGCGGGAGACGAAGAAGTACCGAACCGCGTCGACGCCGACCTCATCGCAGAGTTCTTTCAGGCTGATCGCGTTGCCGGTGCGCTTGCTCATCTTGTATTCCTGTCCGTCTTTGAAGAGTCTCACCATCTGAATCAATTCCACGTCGAGATCTTCGGGGGAATACCCCATCATCGCAAGGCTCGCTTTCAGACGATCGACGTAACCGTGATGATCGGCGCCCAAGCAATCGACCAGTCGGTCGAATCCCCTTTGCTTCTTATCCCTGTGATAAGCGATATCCGGAAGCAGATAAGTATATGCGCCGTCACTCTTGATTACCACACGATCCTTGTCGTCTTTAATCGCGGTTGTTTTCAGAAAAACCGCTCCGTCCCGTTCGTAGAGATAAGGTTTCAGAATTTCCAACACTTCTTCGACTTTTCCTGCCTTGCGGATAGCGAGTTCGCTGGTAAAGACGTCGAATCCGACGCGAAAATCTTTCAAATCGCGAATCAGTTTTTCCAATTCCAACTGCGTTCCTCTGAATTTGAAGTATTCTTCGGAAGAAGCGTCGTCGTGCAAGAAACGATCCTGCACTTCGTCGACGATTTTCTGCGCGGTTTCGATCAGTTCTTTTCCGTGATACCCGTTTTCCGGAAGGGTCAGGGAATAATCGCCCAAAATCTCGTGATAGCGAACCTTGATCGATTCGGCCAAATGATCGATTTGATTGCCCGCGTCGTTGACGTAATATTCTCTGGTAATATCGTAACCCGCTTTACGGTAGATCCGGCAGATACTATCTCCGATCGCGGCGCAACGGGCATGGCCCAAGTGAAGATTTCCCGTCGGGTTGGCGGAAACGAATTCCACGTTGATCTTTTCTTTCCGCGGTTTTCCGTCTCCGTAATGCTCGCCCTGTTCGAGAATCTCCTCGATTACGGAAGACAGGGAATCCTTTTTGACAAAAAAGTTGATGAACCCCGGTCCGGCGATTTCCACTTTCTCGATGAAATCGGCCTCTAAGTTTTCCAACAGATCCTGTGCGATATCGCGCGGCGGTCGACGCAAAGTTCTCGTCAATTGCAAAGCGATCGTCGAAGCGTAATCTCCGTGGCTCTTCTCTTTGCAATTTTCGATCACGACGGCATCTTCGTCGACTTCCGTCCCTATTTTTTTCAAAGCCGTCCGAATCAGCCTTTTCAGTTCCGTTTCCATATTCAGCATGGTTTGATCACCTCATAACGAATTTCGACTTGATTGCAAGTCAAAGGATGAAGCAAATCGTCCGAAGAGAAGAGATCGTATTCGATCCGCATCGAATCGTCGGTCGTTTCGAATCGTCTCATCTTAGAACGGAGTTCGAGAAAGTTCCCGTCGATTCGATAACTCGCTTTCCCGATTTGATCTTCAATCAGTTCCAGAGAAAGGAAGACCGTTTCGCTCTGTTCGCGGACGACGATCTTTTCTTTCGAGTAATCGACGGTAACCATCATCGTTCCGTTTTCGGTTTCGAAAAAGCGAAAGATGTTGACTTTTCCGGAAACGTCGATCGAAACGACTTCGCCCTTGAAATCGAATTTTGCGCGTTCGTTCGTCGCGTAATCCGTAACGGATAAAGTGAAATCCGCCAAGCGATTTGCCATATTCATCACCGTGAAAGATTATAAACTAATTAAAATGCAATTCCAATGCTAAATGATCGTTTTTTCATAAATATGCATATTTATGACCGACGATCCGAGCGAAGAAATGAAAAAATTTTCCGACGACAAAAAAAGCAATAAGAAAAAAATTTCGGACAGGATTCCGCAATTCGCTTGGACTACGACTATTTCGAGGTGACCTCCACCTCGTCTTTTAACTCCGATTCGACGTCGAAAGGCTCCCAACTTTGACCGAATTCCGTATCTTTGAACAGATCCGCCAGACCGGTAATCTGTTTCAAGCGAAGAATTTCGTCCCGATCCATGCCCAGATGTTTCGATATCCACGCGTCCGACCGACCGAGATCGTGCAATTCTTTGATGATGTTGCTCATCAAATCGACATTATGACTTCCTCTTGCACGATTATGACGGATCGTGGAGGCGATCCGCTGATCGAGATTTTTCTCGATTACGGAAATCGGCAGCATACCCTGCTCGCGTTCGTATATATCTTTGTAATCCAGCATAACTCGATAACGATGAAAACCGTCGACGATGATGTATTTGTCTGCCGCTTTATCGTAATAGCAGACGATCGGCATCGTATAACCGTCTTCTTTGATGCTGTCGTACAAGAGTTTCATTTCCGGCGGTGCGACGAAATTCGGGTTATAGTCGTTGGGAACGACTTTTTCGATCGGCACGGAAAGAACGTTGTACACCGGACTTTTAAATTTTTTCATTCGTTTTCACCCAACTTTCGTATTTTTTCTTGATCACATCGATTTTCTTTTGTTGCTCTCGGGTCAAACCGAAACCCATAAATCGGCAGATATGATCGTTTTTCAAGATGCAATAGCACATTCGTTTCCAACTCGGAATATCTTTTGAGGTCTTGATATCGTCGGTGTGATCGGGGATTTTATCGAGAAAAATCACGCGCGTGTTTCTGAAAATCGTATAATTGGAAACGCCGTTGCGGCGGATGCGATATCCGTGTTCTTCGAGTTCGGCAATCGTTTCTTCTTCGAGACCTCCGCCGACCGTATGCCAAAAGCGAATCGACGTTTTAAAACGATTGATATAGTTATTCCTTATCCTTTTCGGAAGCGTCGAAAGCAAAAATTTCGTGTAGGATTCCCACGTATGTCCCTCGGGCAATGTGATGTTGCGATAACCCAAAGCTTTCGTTTTTCCGTAGATATTTCCGAAATTAACGCCTCTGACCCTTCCCAACAGTCTCACCCAAGTTTCGGGTTCGATGACGCGGTAAAGATTCAAACTCTCCTTCGCATAATCGTTAAACGGAGAAGCCACCCTCATCAAAGACGGTTTGAGTCCGGCCAAATAGAACATATCGTACAGGCTGTTGTACTCGTAGTTATTCAAGTAAATAGCGTGCCAGACGTCCGAAACCGACCAGTCGTACATCGGTGATCCGCACCAAACGTTCTTAAACTGATTGGTGATCCAACATCGCCCCTTGTATCGGTTCTTTTTATTGAGAAATCCGCTGTATCTCTGCAACGATTCGTCCGCGCGTATCCCCAATAGGCAGATAGTCGAAGTATCTCCGTGCGATAGTTTATACCATCTTCCGAATTGCTTGGCCAAATCTTCCTGATGCATCTTGTACTTATATGTCGTAATCGGATTGTTTTCCAGCGTGATCACGTAATCGAAATTCGGACGCGGTCGAATCCACAAATTCTCTTTTTTATCGTCCCACGGATACCAGAACATCTGATAATTGCTCAATGCCGTACGAGTAGCCATAGGCAAACAAACCCAGTACAATTCGGCGTCGTTTTTGATTTTTTCCATCGTGCGTTCGACATATCGGGTCGTATAGGAATACTGCGCTTCGAAATCCTGATGAAAAACCCCGATCTTCTTATCGGGATAGAACTTCTTTTGAAAATCCAAAACCAGATTCAGCAAAAGACCGCTGTCTTTTCCGCCGGAAAAAGAAACGAAAATATTGTCGAATTCTTCGAAAATGAATTTCAGCCTCAATTGAAGGCTGTCATATACGTTGATATCCAAATATTTTTTCTTCATAGCCATTTTCGAAATTCCATTCACTCAATGAAAAGATTATAGCACACAAATTGGCAAAATTTACCAATTTTCGATCATCTTCATAAAAATATCTCGCCCGCGAAACGGAATAAAAAAATCGATTTTACCCAAAATGAAATCGAGGTGATAGAAATGAAAAAATTTCTGCGGTTCTTTATTTTCTTCTTGATCTTTCTTTTGTCCTCTTACGGTTTGGTCATCGCCTTTTTCCCGTCCGTTCACCTCAATCGTCTTTATCAAGTCGCGATTACCGACCATCAAGGAAATGAATTGTATTCCCTGATTCGTTCGAATTTTTCCGATTACGTTCCCATCGACGAAGTCAGCGAAGAATTTAAAAAAACGGTGGTCACCATCGAAGACAAACGCTTTTACTCGCATAATGGTTTGGACTACGCCCGAATCGCCAAGAGTTTTTGGGAAAACTTCCGTCAAAGCGAGATCGTTCAAGGCGGATCGACCATTACTCAGCAAGTCGCCCGTATGGCGTATCTGGACAATTCGAAAAGTTATTCCCGCAAGATCAAAGAGGCGCTGTACGCGAAAAAAATCGAAGAAAAATACACCAAAGATCAAATTCTTGAAATGTACGTCAATAACTGCTATTTTGCCCACAATCTGTATGGGGTTTCCGCCGCAAGCGCGTACTATTTCGGAAAAACGCCCGCGCAACTCAATTACGGAGAATCTGCGCTTTTAGTCGGCATCATTAACGCACCGAATCTCTACGCCCCCGATATCGACTACGCCGCCTCGATCGAAAAGCAAAGGCAAATCCTCTATACCCTTTATCAAAACCGAGTGCTGAACGTTCAGGAGTATTACGATGAAATGAATCGCAAACTCGATCTTCTCTATCGGACAGACGCGGAAATGATCAATTTGGGATATTATCAAGACGCTGTCGAAAACCAATTGAAAGCGATGAATCTCTGGACAGATCACTATCTCCGTCAGGGAATTCAAGTGGAGTCGAATCTGGATTTGGGAGTTTATGAAACGGTCAATGCGGTCGTCGGACAATATCGAAATCAGGTACGTGATGATCAAATCGCCGCGGTCGTGATGAAGCCCTATTCCGGCGAAGTTCTCGCTTTGATCGGAGGTTTCGATTACCGCGAATCGCCGTATAACCGCGCGCTGTACAGCAAAAGGCAGATCGGTTCGACGATTAAACCCTTGCTCTATTATCTCGGATTAAAGAAAGGAATGACTCCGCTGAGCCAATTCGTCAGCGAGGAAACGACCTTTAACATCGAAGGGATCGGAACTTATTCGCCGAAAAACGCGTCGGGCAATTACGCGGGACGGAAAATCAACATGATCGAAGCCATCGCTTTAAGCGACAACATCTATGCCGTCAAAACGACTTTGCTGGTCGGATCTTCTTCATTGGCGCAATTGCTGAACCGTTTCGGTGTAGAATGCGACAACGTCAATCCGACGATCGGATTGGGATCGATCTCTTTAACCCCTTTGGAATTGACGTCCATTTACAATTGTCTGGCCAGCGAGGGAACGTATTATGCCCCGAGTTTTCTGAAAAAAGTTCGCCTTTCCGATCAAACTCTGCTGGGAAGAGTTTCCGAATCTTCCAAGAAAATTCTCGATCATAAAGAGACGATCCTGATCAATCATCTCTTGAAATCGCCCTTTGATCCGGCATTAGCCAGTTATACTTATCCGTCATTGGGCAATTATCGCACTTCGCATACGTTCGCCGCGAAAACAGGATCGACCGAAACCACTAATTGGGTCATCGGGTACAACCCGCATTTTACCATCGGCGTTTACGTAGGAAACGACGAAAACCAAGCTTTATTCTCGACCAAATTGGCTCGCAAAGTATTTCAGGAAATCGCCGATCGCCTTTGCGAAAAAAAAGAGGATATCTTCTACGAAGTCGATTCCTCTTTTCAACCATTTCGCTTTTATAACAGTTTGCTCGATAAAACGAGCGATACCTATTATCGTTAGAGTTTTTTTACCATCACCGAGGCAAAACAGATGACTGCTTTTCCCTGTCCCGCTTCTCCGCATTTTTCGTTGGTCTGCGCTTTGACGGAAACGTTTTCTTCCGCCGTTTCCAAGATCGAAGAAATCCTTTTCCTCATACGTCCCAAGTAAGTCTGAATATGCGGTTTTTCCAGAACGATAACGCAGTCCAGATTTTGGATCGCATAACCTCTTTCTTTGATTTTCAGATAGCATTCTTTCAAGATCAAAGAAGAATCCATATCGCGATTCCTGTCGTCGTCATCGGGAAAAAAGTGTCCCAAATCCCCCAAAGAAAGAGTTCCCAAAAGAGCCTCTGCAATCGCGTGAAAAAGGCAATCTCCGTCGCTGTGCGAGACATTTCCCAATTCATAAGGGATTTCGACGCCTCCCAAGACAAAGGGACGACCGTTTTTTTCCAAACGATGAATATCGCGGCTGAATCCGATTCGAAACATTTTGCTTTCCTCCTAAACGTTGAAGCGGATCAGAAGGCAATCCCCGTCCTGAACTTGATAAGCCTTTCCTTCGCTTCGGATTTTTCCCGCTTCTTTGAGCGCTTTCTCGCTGCGATAGGAAAAAATATCTTCGCAGGAGTACACTTCCGCGCGGATAAACCCCTTTTCGAAATCGGTGTGAATCGTTCCGGCGCATTCCGGCGCAGTCATTCCTTTGGTAAACGTCCACGCTCTGACTTCATCTTCGCCGACGGTAAAAAAGGTGGCGAGATTCAACAGATGATAAGTCGCGGATACCAGCCGATCGAGACCGGTAGAAGTCATCCCTAACGAATGGAGATATTCGATCTTCTCCTCTTTCGGCAAATCCGCCAATTCGCTTTCGATATTCGCGGAAATCGCGATGCATTCGGCGTTCTCCGCTTCGGCGATTTCTTTGACGGCCGAGTAATGCGCATTGCGCGTCGGATCGATGTAATCTTCTTCCGATACGTTTGCGACGTAAATGACCGGTTTAATGGTCAAAAGATTGTATTGCCTGACCAAAATTCTTTCTTCTTCGCTCAGTTCCACGCTTCGCGCCGGCTTTTCTCCTTCGAGAGCTTTCTGTATTTTGCAAAGCAGCCGGTATTCCGCAACGGCGTTCTTTTCTTTTGTCGTATGCGCTTTGGTTTCCACTTTCGATATCCGTTTGACAACCGTATCCAGATCGGCCAAGATAAGCTCTAAATTGATCGTTTGGATATCGCGACAAGGATCGATCGAATTCTCGACGTGGACGATGTCGCCGTTTTCAAAACACCGGACGACATGGCAAATGGCATCGCACATGCGGATGTTTCCCAAGAACTGATTTCCAAGTCCTTCCCCTTTGCTCGCGCCTTTGACGAGTCCGGCGATGTCGATAAATTCGAAAGTCGTTCGAACCGTCCTTTTCGGAGAAAAAATATCGACAAGCCGATCGACGCGCGGATCGTTGACTTCGACCATTCCCGAATTCGGATTGATGGTCGCGAAAGGATAGTTGGCCGCTTCGACGTGCGAAGAAGTGATTGCATTGAATAACGTGGATTTTCCCACGTTCGGTAAACCGACGATTCCTGCTTTTAAAGACATAATGAATACCTCAGAACGAAGAGTCATTTTTCTCTTCTTTTAAACAGGATATCACTTTCGGATATTTTTGAAAAGAAAAACGAAAAAATCAAGCCGGTTTCCCTCATCTATTATCCGTATGTCCAACCGATCTCTTCGAAAGAATATCCGTCATTTTGCCGTCTTCGATTCCTCGGCACAAAATCTTTGCAAATTTCTGCCGTCCGTCGGAGAGATCATTCTTATTTCGCTTTGATCAAATCGACGGTTTCTCTTTGGTACAAGTACCGCACGGTAAATCCGTTGGCGGCGATATAAGTGATTACACCGACGCCGACCATAGTCGAAAAAGCCGTCCAGGACCATGAAAAGTAACTCATCGAAGAATCTCTCGCGGGAATCAAAAAGACGGCGGCAAGAAGACCGACGAGAGACAAAACCAATCCGATTCCGAGCAAAAGTCCGCTTAAAAGAAGATAATATCCGACGATGGATTTTCGCGAATAACCCAGAAGAGAATAAATGGCGATCTCTCTTTCTCCCTCTTTGAGGAAGAGGTGATTGACCAAAATCATCATAAGAAAGACGGCAATCAGATTGACGAAGGAGAAAAACAAGAGACCTGCCGTCAGATAACCGACTCCCGTTTCGATTCGATTCAAATATTCTTTCAAGGGATTTTCAAAGACAAAATCATCGTAACGGGCATTCAACTCCGACAAAAACCGATCCGTATTTTCCCCGAGTTGCAAGAGACAGGCGTCGATTTGCTGATCGTATTGTTTGATTCCGAACATCACGTTGGAAAGTAGCATCGGGTAAACCGGGCTTTGAAGAATCAACCATTGATCCGATTCGACGATTCCGGATACGGATAATTCGATCGTTTGAAACACGTTACGGTACGATGCGCCCTCTAAAAGGATCTCTCGTAGCGCAGTCAGATAAAAGCGGTTTTGACCGGAAGGCAATTGTTCTGCGAAAGATGAAGAAAGCAGTACCTGATTTTCATTACGAGGGTATTCCCCTTCGATCAACGGCGTATCTTTCGAGGAATACGGGACGAAGCGAACAAAGTTTTTCATGGAATTGTTTATCAACGACAAAGAATAAAAATCTTCATTCACCGATGTAAAACCGCTTGCTTGGTAAGTCCCGAAGTTATAGGAAGTCAACGAATTCAAATCGATAAATTCGTCGATGATTTCTTCTTTCGGAGAAAGATATACCGGCATATCGAAGCCGGATAAAAGCGATTGCCTATCGACGGCATAAGATTTGCTTCCGCAGGGAAGATAACTTCGAATATTTTTCTCCGATGAGCAGACTTTTTCGATATCGCTCAACGATAACGACCCTTTATTTTTATACGTAAAGTAGATCAAGTCATAAGATTTCTGTCCGCGGCAGAATAACGGAAAGTCGGATTCATCGGCCAGATGAAAAGAGAAATTCTCCATTTTCTCGTCCGACATCATTCTTTCGAAAAAGGCGGGAACGTCGTCTTTTCGCACGATCAAAGCGCAGATCTTTTTGACAGTCCAGGGATAATAGTCGCTCTCGTTCAAAAAATAAGAAAACGGTAACTGCATTCTTTCTTCGACGATGCTTTCGTTGAAAAAGGGATCAGAAGCAAAGATCATCGGTTCTTCGGAAACGAAAAAGCCGACGATCTTCAAAGGGATTTCGAGATAATACTCCCAATCTTCATTCGCCAGATAGTACGAGGCAGGTATTTTTTCAAACCGCAGATAGGTTTCCAAATCCGATTCCTTGATTCCGCTTAAATTCAGATTTCGGCATATCGTAGCAATGTGAACCGGCGTCAATCCCAAGACGATTTCGTCTTGATTCAACGAAGTCCGAAGAGGATAAATCCTTTGATCCGTCAAGGCCAAAGGCAGAAATTCGCTCAAACTGCGGATGCCGAACTCATTCAAGGTAAATCGGACCGTATTCAAATTTAACGTTAGATAGTTCTCGTCACGAAAATAATTTTCGAAATTGGCGATATACGAAACGTATTCCCGAACGATTAGATCTTCGTAATCCTTCCGAAAATCGGAAAACTCTTCGATATCGACGACTTCTTGACGGATCAAACCCGAGTTCTCGTCTTTCGACCGCATCAAAATTCGATCGGTTCCGAAATAAGAAACGACCGTTCGGATCAGATGATTTTCGACGGAATCCTCGATCATTAACGACAATCCCATCGTAAAAAAGCAGAGAACCATCGTCACGATCAACGCGAAAGAACGCCATCTCTTTCTTCGAAGTGCGCGGTATAGGTGTCGAATTCGATATCCGAAACCGAGATCGTTTCGATTCCCGGTCCTTCCTTGCAACGCGCCTCGGTAAATCATTTCTTTCATGCGATGATCGGCGATTTCGTAAATTTCGGAGCAATATTTTCGCACGGCGCCGAGTTCGTGGGTGACGAAGATCACGATCTTTTTCTTGCTCATTTTTTTCAGATATTTCAGCACAATGCGGGTATTCTCTTCGTCGAGTCCGGCGGTGATCTCGTCGCAAAGCACGACGGGCGTATCTCTCAACGATGCGCCGATCAAATTGATCCGTTTTCTTTCCCCTTTGGAAAGATGGCTGATGTTTCCGTCTTCCCGAACGGAAAGGCGAAACGCGGCGAATTCTTTTTGAATCGTCTTCGAGTCCAATTTTCTTCCCGCGATCAGTTCTAAATTGACCTTGATCGATTCGTTTTCGATAAACGCAGGTTCTTGAAATAGATACGTAATCTGCCGCGCGATGATTTTTCTTCTCTCCGAATCACCGAGCGAGGATACATCCCGACCGTCGAATTCGTATTTCCCCTCGAATCGAACGTCTATCAGTGCGATGATATTGAGTAAAGTCGACTTTCCGCATCCGGACCGCCCCGTAATGGCGATCCATTGGGGAGAAGAAATTTCGATATCGATATTTTTTAAAACGCATTCGTTTCCGTAATATTTACTCAATCCTTTGATTTTTATCATCTATTCCTCCTTTAAAACTCTTGCCGTATCGATTCTCTTGATAAAGTAACGGATAAACAGCGAAAAAAGAAAAAACACACATGAATTCAAAATTAAAATCCAAAAATTCTCATAAGCGAGTTGGTTTAAAGACGTAAAATTCAAAAAATTCAATTTCCGTTCCAACCAAAAATAGGCTGCCGCTTTGACGAAATACGAGAAGATAAAACTTCCGAAAACGATCTTTCCCGATTGAACGGCGATGATGCGATAAATCTGCTTTTGAAGGACTCCTAAACTTTGAAAGACGGCGATTTCTTTTTCTTCGTCGAGGATCAAAGAGTTTAACGTCAATGCCAGAAGCGCCAAAGAAACCGAGAAAGTCAGAGTCATGAACATCACAACCGCCGGACCGGCGCTTTTTAAAATCAAGTTCAACGAATCGTAGTTTTCCAAATTGCGATTTTTCGCGAGATAGTCGTAATCCGTCGAAGAAAACGCGTTGATTTTCCGATGAGCCGATTCTGCCGAAAAAGAATCCGAGAAGATCAGATAAATCGAACCCGTGTCGTAATAATCTCCATCGTAAGAATAGTAGATAATTCGCTTCCCCAAAGAAATTTCTTCTCCTTCTTTCGAAGAAAGATTTTCCAACGGAATCGAGCATAGATATTCCTCCATCAGTGAATAGGAATAATATATCGTCGGTTCGTCGAAAAAACTCATCTCCGCGTTCACGCCGACAACTTCGAATCGAATCGTCAGATTCACCGCGTCGCCGATGATTTTGCCGTTTTCGTCGATATAATCTACGCTTCTTTCTAATGAAAAATCGACGAAAGGATCTTTCAATAGAGATCGGGCTTTTTCGTTGACGATGACTTGGGAATACGAATGAAGAAGTCCGCTGGAACAGGGGTAGAGATTCATGCTCAACGATGTATTTTTATTCATCAAAGAGGTATAAGCATTCAAAAGATTTCCGAAATTGTATCCGATGACCGCCTCCTTCAAAAGATGCGAGATTTCTTCCGTCTCGCTTTTTTCGGGTCGAGTCTGCTTCACCAAAGTAAAGGAAGTATTTTCGATTTTCATTTCCTGACGAAGGCTGAGTTCGACAAAATTGGAATCCAGATATGAATTTTTAAATTGATTGAAATAATCGTTCAAGGTGCAATGAACATTCAGCAGCACTCCGAGGAGAGAACAGGAAATCAACAGCGAGAGAAAGGATAATCGCGTTTTGAATTTTGACTTCTTCATCAAATTCCCGGCTAATCGCATCACTCGAAATGCCGAAATCCGCTTCCTTTTCGTTTTCGCTTTTCTCTCGACAGTTTCAAATCGTTCTTCTTTTATCGTGTGATCTTTCAAGTAGAAAACCCGATCGGAATACTTTTCCGCGAAATGACGATGATGCGTAACGTGAATGATCAAAGCCTTTTCGGATATTTTTTTCAAATATTGCATGATCTTTTCGCCGTTTTCTTCGTCAAGAGAACCGGTGATTTCATCGCAAAAGATGATTTCCGGTTTTTTCAGCAGGGTTCTTGCGATGGCTACCCGTTGCTTTTCTCCTCCGGAAAGAAGACTCGTACGCACGTCGAGTTTATCTTTCAAATTCAGCAATCCGACGATTTCTTCCGCGTCTCTCCGCCGAGAGAAAAGACAGATATTATCTTCCGCGTTCAGATAATCGAGCAGATGAAAGCTCTGAAAGACGATTCCGGTATGTCGATTGCGGAAATCCGCGAAGTCTCGGATTTTTTCGTTCATGAAAAATATGTCGCCGTCGCATTTTTCCAAACCGAGAAGGCAATGAATCAACGTCGATTTTCCCGATCCGGAAGCCCCCATAATCGAAATCAGTCCGCGTTCGGGGAAATCGATACTCACCTGTTTCAAAACCGGTTCGCCGTCAAAATCCTTGTTCAAATTCCTGCAAGAAAAAAAACTCATATCCATCTCCTCATCTTATCATTCGGAAGATAGTGAGTTTTTTCCTCATCTTTGAATTGTTTTTTTTGCCTTTTTATTAAAATCGTTTCTCGGCATCATAATGATATTTCCGCATCCCATACATCGAATCTTGATATCCGCGCCGAGACGGATCACCTGAAATTGTTTGGAACGAGTTGCGCATGGATGCGGCTTCTTCATTTCGACGATCGAATTCAATTCGTATTCATCGGATTCCATCCCTTTGTACCTGCCTTTCATGCAATTTTACGACATTCTCGAAAAGCGCAACGTTCGTGATCACGCCTACACCTCCGGGAACTTTGGAAATCATTTTCACCTTTCCGGAAGGAATTACGTCTCCGATAATTCCTTCGGGGAGATAGTGGATACCCGCGTCGACGATAATCGCGTCCGGCTTGGCTTTCGCACTATCCAGAAAGCGGGGTTTTCCAACCGCGCAGACGATGATGTCGTTCTCGGCAACAAATCCGTCCAAATCTGTCGTTTTCGAATGCGCGAAGGTAACCGTACCGTTTCGATTTAAAAGCATTGCTCCGACGGGTTTTCCGACCGAAATCGAACGCCCGATGACCAAACATTTCTTTCCCGAAATTTCAATATGATATCGTTCCAGTAGCAATAGAACCGCTTTGGCCGTAGCCGGCGCGATGACGTCTTCTCCGGCAAAGATTTTCCCTCCCCAAATAGGATTCATACAGTCCGCGTCTTTATTCGGCGAAAGGCATTCGGACACGCGCTTTTCATTTACCGACGGCGGTAAAGGACGAGTGACCAAAACGGCGGAACAGGCGGTATCCGCGTTCAATCCTTCGATCGTGCGAAGATAGGTTTCTTCGTCGTCTTTCATGCGGATTTCCTTTACATCGATTCCGATTTCCGAGGCCGTTTTTTTCAATGAAGAGGCATAACCGGAAGAAGAGGGATCGAGATCGTTTGTCAAAATCGTCAAAGACGGCACCCGTTCAAATTCGACGATCTTCTCCCTTAGGGCTTCTTTCATCTCCGCGGCAAGCGGCTTTCCGATTAAAAATTCCATTCTTCTTCCTCCATGCGTACAGCCTGCGGAATTTTCGGAAGTCCCGGCATCGTCAGAATATTGCCCGTCAACACGACCAGAAAATCCGCGCCGCCGGAAAGCGTTACCTCTTTGACGTGAAGCGTAAAATTTTCAGGCGCGTTCAATAAAGACGGATCGTCGGAAAAGGACTGCGGCGTTTTGGCGATGCAAATATACGTCCTGTCGAAGCCCATCTTCCGAAATTTTTCGATATCCGCGTCGGCTTTCGGAGAGTACTCCACCCTCGAAGCGCGGTAAATTTCTTTGGCGATTCTTTCGATCTTGACTTTAATCGGCTCTTCTTTCCGATACAACGGACGATAGTTTGAATCCTGTTTCAATTTCTCTGCGACAAGCGAAGCCAATTCTACGGCGCCTTCTCCGCCTTTGAGATAACCGTCGACAAACGCGTAAGAATAAGATTGGTCTTCGCACCATTTTTTCAGAAATGCGATTTCTTCTTCGCGATCGGACGCGAAGTGGTTGATGGCGATCACGCTTTCAAGCCCGAATTTCCGGATATTTTCCACGTGGCGCTTCAAATTTTTCGTTCCCTCTTCCAAGGCTTTCAAATTCGGCGTATCGATATCTTCGAGTTTCTGACCGCCATGAACTTTCAAAGCGCGAATCGTCGCGACCATTACGACCAAAGAAGGTCGTATTCCTCCCTCCTGACATTTGATGTCCAGAAATTTTTCCGCGCCCAAATCGCTGCCGAATCCCGCTTCGGTAACTACGATCGGGGCAAGTTTCAACGCCATTTTCGTCGCAATCAAAGAATTGCAGCCGTGCGCGATATTGGCGAACGGTCCGCCGTGAATCAAGCACGGATGATTTTCACCCGTCTGCACCAAATTCGGTTTGATCGCCTCTTTCATCAATTTGCAGATCGCGTTGGAGATGTTCAAATCGCCCACCGTGACCGGAAGATCCTCGTAAGTATATGCGACGATGATTTTTTTCACGCGCTGACGGAAATCTTTCAACGAAGTACTCAGACACATAATCGCCATCAATTCGCTGGCTACCGTGATGATGAAACCGTCCTCTCTCGGCTCTCCTTTTTTCTCGCTTAAATTGATGCGGATTTTCCTTAAAGCGCGATCGTTCATATCGAGAGCTCTTTTCCACGTTACTTTTTCCGGATCGATGCGATGCGGATTCCCCTGAAAAATCGAGTTGTCGATGACCGCGGAAATCAGATTGATCGAACTCGTCAGCGCGTGCATATCTCCCGTAAAGTGCAAGTTGATTTCTTCGCTCGGTTCGACGGTAACTTTTCCTCCGCCCGTGGCACCGCCTTTGAGTCCGAAAACCGGGCCGAGAGAAGGCTCCCTCAGGCAAAGCAAACTCTGAATGCCGAGGCGGTTCAAACCATCGTCCAAAGCGATGGACATCGTCGTCTTTCCCTCGCCGAATTTAGTCGGCGTGATCGCGCTGACGAGAACGAGTTTCCCGTCCGGACGATCTTTCAGCGTCTCGTTCAGCGACAGATCGATTTTCGCCTTGTATTTTCCATAAGGTTCGATATATTTTTCGTCGATGCCAAGAGATCGACCGATTTCTTCAATCTTCTTCATTTCCATAGGTTACCCTCTCCTTATTGTATACGTTGTTTTTCGAAATCATTACCGTTTGATCGCTTCCAAAGCAAATTTCAGCGCTTCTTCCTCAGACTCGAACCAGTTGACCTCCATTTGACGCGAGAAATACGTCCACTGCCTTTTCGCATAACGACGCGAATTTCGCTTGACCGTCTCTTTGATCTTCTCTTCGTTCTCGCCGTTTTTCAAACCTTCGATCACTTCTTTGTACCCGATTGCTTGAAAAGCGCGGAGAGAAGTCGGATATCTTTTCATCAATTCTTCGACTTCGCCGATCAATCCCGATGCGAACATGACATCGACGCGTTCGTCGATGATCGAATACAATTTTTCTCGGGGACAAGTCAGTCCGACAAACGCAACCGGATACAGCAACCGATGCTCCTGTTCGGCGACGATTTCCGATTTTTTCTTTCCTCTAATCAAACAGATTTCTATGGCCCTCAGCACCCGTCTTCGATTATTCGGGTGGATTTTACGGCTCTCCTCGAAATCCAGTTTTTCCAGCATTCCGTGAAGTTCCCCGTTGCTCATTTTCTCATATCCGCTTAAATCGATTTTCTTCTCCTCTTTTAGGTCGAAATCGTACAGAGCCGCTTTCAAATACAATCCCGTTCCGCCGACGAGAATTGTGGGCACGGAACGCGCTTTCAGTTCTTCGAGTTTGTTCCTCAAATCCCGCTGATAGTCGAATACCGAAAATCCGACGTCCGGATCGACATAATCGTAAAGATGATGCGGAATCCGCTTTCGTTCTTCCTCGCTCGGTTTAGCCGTGCCGATATCCATCGACCTGTAAATTTGGAAAGCGTCTCCGTTGACGATTTCACCGTGAACGCGCTGCGCCAGTTTCAATGCCAATGCCGATTTCCCGACACCGGTCGGTCCAACGATAGCGATGATCATATGCCGGACCGTTTGAACATCTTTTCGATGTCGTATTTGGAAAAATGCACGATCGTCGGTCTCCCGTGCGGACAGCAGGTCGGGTTGGCGCAAGCAAACAGGGAATCGATTACGTCTTGCATTTCCCGAACCGACAATCGATGATTCGCTTTGATCGAAGCTTTGCAGGCAAACGTCGAAATCACCTTTTTTCTCAGTTCGGAAAGATCGATTTTCTCCTTGGAAATCACCTGCTCGATCAATTCTTCGATGTATACTTCCTCGTTGTTTTCTTTCACGAAAAGGGGAACCGAAGTGACCCGGATCGTATTGATACCGAAGATTTCCGCGGAAATTCCCACCTGTTTCAGCAATTCCAGTCGATCTTTCAGGCGGATCATATCTCCCGGACTGATTGAAATAATCAAAGGCACCAATAAATCGGTAACCGAAATCCTGCTGTTGAGTTGACGATCGAGTTTCTCGTAATTGACTCTTTCCTGCGCCGCGTGCTGATCGATCAAATAGAATCCGTCTTCTCCCTGACAGACGATATAGGTCTCGTGAATTTGGCAAAGCGGAATCAGGAAAGGTTTTCCGTAAGAAGGCGCCTTCGGCTCGGTCTTTTCAACCGGTTGAATCTCCTCTTCGAAAACCGAGTCGTCGATTTTCGGCAAAACCCACTCGCTCCGATCGATGCGAGGGCGAAGAATTTCTTCTCCTTTCGCCGGTACTTCTTCGTCGAGAAGAAGCGATAGGCTTTCTTTTTCACGCGGACTGATGTCCGAATCGCCGAGACATCCTTTTTTTGTATCCGGATAAAGGCCGGACTGAGTCAGCGGTTTGGTTTCCAACAGGGTATCTTTGATCAACGCGTGAATCACTTCCGTGACTTTATCTTCGTTGGACAAGCGCACTTCCCTTTTCGCTGGATGAACGTTGACATCGACCAAAGTGTGTTCGACATCGATTTTCAGAATCACGAAAGGAAAACGAGAATTGAAGATGAAATCGCCGTAGGCTTCGACGATACTCTTTTGAATTTTCGGCAAATAAACCGCGCGATTGTTTAAAATCGTAATCATATAATATCGCGTGGATTTGCTCAATTCCGGTTTCCCGATGTAACCGCTGATGCGAAATTCGTAATTTTCATAGCTTATCGGAATCATCTTTCTGGCGACGTCGTTGGAATAAATGCGGGAGATCACTTCGAGAAGATCGTTTCTTCCCGTCGTCTTGAAAATCAAACGGTCGTCGATGTAAAAATCGAATCCGACGTCCGGACGTGACAATGCCAGTCGCTGCATCACTTCCAACGTATTGGCGTTTTCCGTCGCGTCGGTTTTTAAAAATTTCAAACGAACCGGCGTATTGTAAAACAATTCCTCGATTTCAAAGCGCGTGCCTTTTCTCGAAGAAGCTTTTTCGACTTTCGTTTCATCCCCGTCGAGTAGCACTTTTGTACCGACACTTTCTCCGTCGGAAGTAACCATACTTACTTTGCTGACCGCGCTGATGGAAGGAAGGGCTTCCCCCCGAAAACCCATCGTCTTGATGCGAAAAAGATCTCTCTCCGAAAGCAACTTGCTGGAAGCGTGCCTTTTAAACGCGAGAACCGCGTCTTCTTCGCTCATTCCCGAACCGTCGTCGTTGACGACGATCTTTTTTCTTCCGGCCTCGTAGACGTAAACTTCAATGTGCTTGCTATCGGCATCCAGCGCGTT
Organism: Bacilli bacterium; assembly: GCA_048359995.1. Lineage (GTDB taxonomy): Bacteria > Bacillota_I > Bacilli_A > RFN20 > CAG-449 > UBA3210. Next base: position 31,826 of record DBGCPK010000014.1, read on the forward strand.
TTCCACCAATTCCTTGACGACCGAAGAAGGTCGTTCGATCACTTCTCCGGCGGCAATCATATTCGCGAGATGCTGATCCATCACTCGAATCTTGTTCATTTTCGATCACCCGCCTTTCTTTTGATCTCATAGAGAAAATTCAAAGCCTCCAAAGGTGAAAGCGTTAAAGGATCGACTTTTCTGACCTCTTCCACCCAATCGGGCAGGCGAACTTCGCTCTTTTTCAAAATGTCCGTATTGGTATTTACTTTGTTGTTTTCCAGCGAAGTCAAAATCTGTCCCGCGCGTTCGATCAGCGTTTCCGGCAAAGAAGCCAGTCGGGCCACGTTGACGCCGTAGGACTTTCCCATCGCTCCGTCGGCGATGCGATAAAGAAATGTAATATCTCGGTCGTTTTCGCTGACGGAAACGTGAATGTTCTTTAATACAGGCATCTTTTCTTCGATGCGCGTAATCTCGTGATAATGCGTCGAAAACAAGGTTTTGCAATGGATTTCGGAAGCGATGTATTCCAGTATCGCCTGAGCCAAAGCCATACCGTCAAACGTCGCCGTTCCCCGTCCGATTTCGTCGAAAATCAAAAGAGAATTTTCATCGGCATGACGCAATGCGTAATTGGTTTCGCTCATTTCCACCATAAAGGTGGACTGTCCGGAAACCAGATCGTCGCTCGCGCCGATTCGGGTGTAAATCGCATCGAAAATCATCAGATCCGCCGAATCGCAAGGGACGAAACAGCCGATTTGAGCCAAAATCACGATTAAAGCAAACTGGCGCATATAGGTCGATTTCCCTCCCATATTCGGACCGGTGATGACCAGAATATCGGTAGAAGAATCCATGCGAATATCGTTCGAGACGTAATTCGAACGATTCATCACCTTTTCGATCACCGGATGACGACCGTTGACGATTTCGATTCTCCTCTGATCGTTGAACGTCGGACGAACGTAATGCCCGTCGATGCTGACTTCGCTGAAAGCGATCAGACAATCGATATAGGAGACCAGATTCGCCAAATCCTGAATCGCTTCGGTATATTGCGCGACCTGCTTTCTCAGTTGGTTGAACAATTCGTATTCCAGCGCGCAACGCTTTTCATCGGCGTTCAAGATCATCGATTCCTGATCTTTCAGTTCTTTCGTGATGTATCTTTCCGAATTGACGGTGGTCTGTTTTCTTTCGTAACCCCATTCATCCCGCACCTGATCGACTTGACCTTTGGAGACTTCGATATAATATCCGAACACGCGGTTGTATCCGACTCTCAATGTCTTGATTCCGGTGCGTTCCTTTTCTTTCGCTTCGAGACTCGCCACCCAAGTCTTTCCGCCCTGACTCATTTCGATCAGCCCATCCAGCGTTTCATCGTATCCCGTTTTGAAAATTCCGCCTTCTTTGACCGCCAAAGGCGCGTCCTCGCTGATCGCTTTTTCCAACAGCGCGCATAAAGGAACGAAATCGTTGTTCATCCCTTTCATTTCTCCGATTCCTTCGTATCCCAATTCTTTGATATGTCGGAGCAAGTCAGGCACGACCTGCAAAGATTTTTTTAATTGGAGCAAATCCCTTCCGTTTGCCGAACCGAAATTGATCTTGGCGATCAATCTTTCCAAATCGTAAATGTCCTTCAAGTCCTTGATTAAATCGCCGCGAACCAAAAAATGCTCTATCAGCGCCTGAACGATATCCTCCCTCTTTTGAATTTCTTTCAAATCGCACAGCGGTTTGGTAATCCACTTCTTCAAAAGGCGGCTTCCCATATTGGTTTCGGTTTGATCCAAAAGCCAGAAAAGCGTACCGTAACTATCTTCGCTTCGAATCGTCCGAATCAGTTCCAAATTGTTTCTGGAAAAACTGTCAATCTGCATGTTGGAGGTGCTTCGAATCACTTTGGCCTGTTTCATATAGTTGAGGCTGTTTTTCTGAGTTTCAATCAGATAGTTCAACAAGCGCACCACATTTTTTCTTTGGAAAAGATCGTAAACGTGCGTCAAAATATACTCGTGTTCGATACCCACATCATCGTCGTTCTCGTAAGAAATCAAAACGTTCCTTTTCTCTTTCAATTTCATCACTTCCGAAGCCGGAAAGGAGGTGGAAACGATGATCTCCTTGATCGACAGGTTATCGATTTCGCTGACGATGGCATCCGATTGCTTTTCCAGATTTTCGACGTAAATCTCGCCGGTGGAAACGTCCGCGTAAGAGAAGATATAGCAATGCTCTGCGATATCGAGACACCCCAAATAATTATTGTCTTTGACTTTAACGTCGATATTCGCCCCGGGCGTGATGATTTGAACGACATCGCGTTCGACAAGTCCTTTCGCGGAGGCCGGATCTTCCAATTGCTCGACGATGCCGACTTTGAAACCTTTTGCGATCAATTTGTCGATATAGGAAGAAATCGCGTGATAAGGCACGCCGCACATCGGAACTCTTTCTTCTACGCCGGCGCTTTTCCCCGTCAAAGTCAATTGCAAAACCCGCGAAGCCACTTTCGCGTCGTCGAAAAACAATTCGTAAAAATCACCGAGTCTGAAAAGTATCAACGTATCCGGATGTTTTTCCTTGATTTTGATGTATTGCATCATCATCGGCGTATATTTCTTCTCCATATCAAAAACTACCTCGATCGAAAATCATTATACTATATTTTCGATCAAAGGAAAAATCCATTTGCGATTTATTTTGAAAATTCGTTCTACGACGATGCCGAGTTTTTCGAAATAATTCCGCTTCTTTTGCATTTCTAATTTCAACCACTTTGTCATATTCGTACAACCGCAATAAACATTCTTTTTTATTTAATGATATAACCGCATCGGCTATGACTCGCGAAAGATTCTTCGGACTTTTCACTGTTTTCATTTCCATATAGAGACAAAGCAAAATCGAAAATACAGCGGAAATCCCGCCGAAAACCGCTTTAAAACTTTAACCGCAACTATCATACTTTTCTTCGAATACGACGGAAAACGCGTCTTTCAATATCGTAACCGGCATCTTTTATCGAAAGAGAGAAAGCGCGTTATTTCCACTTCGAAAACATCAATAGTTCAATAAGAATAGATTTGGTTTCGATACACCGATTCAGCGTATCGAATTTGCCTCTCCGAGTGCTTTGGTTTTATTCATCGACGCGTATTTCATTGACAAAGATCGAGACGGACAAGCAAGAGGTTTGTTTTTAATAAAAATGCGCGGTTCGTGGCGATATCTTATTAGAGAAATCTCCGATGTTTGTCAAATTACTTTTTATCGATCAGATAGTTTTCGTTGACATTCATCGCGATTTCTTCTTCCAAAGGAATGTCCTCTTGATAGTCGTCGGCGCAGGAAACCACCAGCAAAGCCTCCTGAAAAGTTTCGACGAACATCAAGAATTCAATGCGAAGTAAAACCTCTTGATCTTTTAACTGCATCGAGACGCAGGAAGGGTATTTGTTGACATACACTTTCGGATAAAGCGTATCGTCGATCGTTTTCAAATCGCGGTAAGACATATTGACTTTTTCGAAAAAATTGATTTTTTCCGTATATACGTCGCTTTTCTGATCGTTATCCAACGCATACCAAAGCTGAATATCGAAACTGCCCTTGATATAAATTTCTTTGTTCTTGATCTCCGTATCATATTGCAGATTGATAATCCAGCACCCCAACGTCTTTGAAATGCTATTGTCCAGTCGAATGGTTCTCTCCAAACTATGTTCCAGTTTTCCTTTTCCCGTCAAAGTCTTCACAGCAATTTCGCGATACATAAAAAATCCCCCGTATCATCATATGATGCGAAATTCGTTTTTATCCGCGAATTTCGATCATTCTGAAACGACCCTTTCCTGCGCGCAGTGAGATTTCGGAAACGCAATAAGTGTCTGAAAATCAATTGATTTTACTTCTTGGAGTAAAGACTTTGAAATCATAAAACGCTTTCTAAAAAACGACAACGTCTAAATAACTATAAGAGATAACACGGAATCGGAAGGTCCAATTTCTTATAGAGCATAAGATAAGTTTCCTTATTATTTAGAACTTTATTGGTATTATAGACCAATTCTTCCTCCTTCGGCGGTATGCCGACCACATAAATACCGCTATTCTTTCTGGTTCTTTCGGGATATGAGCGTAAAATATCTTTCATGATGTTCAAAGGACAAGGAAGATTATCCTGCATCCATTCCACTTCTTCCGGCGTCTTGGATCTGTCTGTTAGAGTAAGAATTCCGCCTTCCCATCCGTCCAGCGATTCCCAGCAATAGATCTCGACTAAACCGGCTATATGCGAAGGATCGTAATCTTCAAAATAAGAATAATAAAGAGCATATTTTTCTTTGTTCTTTTTCTTCGTTTGCACATCATATCCGATTTTTCCTCCTACCGCACAGAGTACCACGAACAGAAAAATCAGCAATGACAATCCCTTTTTCTTGCTCACTTTCATACTTTCTTCCCCCTCTTTTTATATCATATTATTTATGTTTACCTGATAAAACCCTATGAATTCTGAATAATTTAATCCACCATCATATCTACGATCGCAAGTTTCCGGGTCATAGATTACATCGTTGATGTAATCGTAATTAATCACCGAGTTCGCCCCATGTTTATGCGACCATGATCCATCTGAATTTCTCCGATTTGATTCATTTTTTTTAAATCCTGTCCCGCCGAATGATCGAAATTCGTTTTTATCCGCGAATTTCGATCGTTCTGAATCAGCCTTTTCCTGCGTGCAGTGAGATTTCGGCAGTCGCAAAAAGTTTCTGAAAATCAATTACTTTTACTTCTTGTAGTAAAAACTTTAAAATCATAAAACATTTTACAAAAAACGACAACGTCTAAGTAACTATAATAGATAACACGGGATGGAAATTCCCAATCTCTTATAAAGCATTCGATAGGTTTCCTTATTATTAAGAATCAAGTCAGAATCGTGAGTCAATTCTTCCTCCTTCGGCGGTATGCTGACAACAAAAACCTCACTATTATTTCTTCTTTCATTAGAAAAGGAACGCAAAATATCTTTCATTACGTTTATTGAACAAGGAAGATTATCCTGCAACCATTCCACTTCTTCCGGCGTCTTGCATCTGCTTGTTATTGGAAGTATTCCACTTTCCCATCCGTCAAGCGATTCCCAGCAATATATTTCGACACCCCAAGTTATATGTGAAGGAACATCTCCATAAGAATAGTAAAGCGAATATTTCTCTTGATTCTTTTTCTTCATTTGCACATCATACCCGATTTTTCCTCCTGTCGCACAGAGTACCACGAACAGAAAAATCAGCAATGACAATCCCTTTTTCTTGCTTACTTTCATACTTTCTTCCCCCTCTTTTTATATCATATTATTTATGTTTACCTGATAAAACCCGATGAATTCTGAATAATTTAATCCATCATCGTATCTACGATCGCAAGTTTCCGGGTCATAGATTACATTGTTGATGTAATCGTAATTAATCACCGAGTTCGCCCCATGTTTATGCGACCATGATCCATCTGAATTTTGCCTATACCAGTGATAATCCTGTCTATTTGGATCGACTACCAATGCAACTTTATAAAAACCCTTATCGCAAACATCATTTTTGCCGATCGGTTCGAATTGGAAATGATAATTGTTCGCATCTAATCTAACCATCTCTTCCAGAACTGGAGCAGTAAAATAATTGGGGGTATTCCGACTATTATATCCTTCACTTCCTCCGGGAGAAATAAAATCATAATTCTTTGTATTTAAGGCATATGCATAACAATTATAATTCTTTGCATCATAATTGTTCCACTGACTAGGTTGATAATCTAACTCATATCCGGATAATGGAAGACTATATTTAGAAGGATAGAAGGCCATATTTCCGATACAGATTCTTCCCTTGTTACTATCGTTTGTATTCTCGGTATAGGATTCAGAATAAAATCTAATTCGGTAAGCAGGTCTTTCAAAAAAAACAGAATAGTATTGAGGTCTTGATCTTTCCGTAAAAAGATTACTTTCCGACGAAAGAAGATCTAGTTGAGTAACCCATTCATCTCCAATGTATTGTTGCAACTCCGCTTTTCCAGTATTTTCGTTTAGACCTTCACTCGCATAATTCCGCCAATGAGATAATTGTACATCCAATCTTGTAATTGCCCTGTCGAATTGATATTCGATAAAGGCTTGTCGAATACCTCTTCTAATCGGCGACATTACAATGTATTCATTATGTATATACCCCGTTCTGTACCTTCTTGTTCGAAATGTAAAATCATTGGATGCATTATGCTCAATAAAATTTTCTTTCGTATTCCCATCCGTTGGATAAGCATCACCAAACCCATACTCATTTGGTTTTATTATCGGTATTTCATTATAATCTTCCGGTTTATCAAATAATTCTGTAGACCAGTACTCATCCCAATACGGATATATTTCAGAATCTAGTCTTATCGAGATATAATAATGATGATCTGTAGAATTGACGAGCAATCGATCCCATTCTGTTTGATTCAATATATAACTCTTCTGATTTTTTATCTTATTTTCAAACAATTGTCTTTTACCTGCATCGAGAATAGATAACTCAAAATAAGGGCTATATTGTGTATACCATTTTTCTTTATATAAAGATTTCCATTGAAAGGTAGGAAGTGTATCCCTATAATTGCCTGACACCATTTCGATATTCTGAGGAAAAATATAGTTGCATGAACAAAAATTCTTTCCATTACTAGAATGGTAATTATTCGAATGGCTATGTTTTTTTTGTATTTGTATCGCTGTCGCATCCCATACATTTACGTTATCAAAATCCCCCAATGAAATATGAGTTAAAGCCGACGAACTCACTTCATCTCTTAATCCGGCATGAACATATACTTGATTTTTCATTTCATCGTAGTCATAAGCAATGAAAGAATGACCACCGAAATCGGACGTTCTCAATATCACAGGAATTCCATTTTTTATTTTTTCGATCACAAAAGCCTTTATTGCATTTTGACTACTATTCTCTGAGATAATTTTAACATCGCTCGTTTTAAAGGATAGATAGTCATAGAGATAATAGTTCAAAAAAGCAATCATTTCCGCATAAGTCATTCCCAAAGAATGATAGGATTGATCAAATTTAATGCTACCAAAATAGGATTTGCTCAATTGCAGCAATTTCAAATGAAAATACTTTTCGGAATATTGATCTATAAGCTGATAGTATTTCTCTATCGGATAATTTTGATATGTTACGTTCTCGCCATCAACAATACTTTCGCGAATCAAAGCATTCCTTTCAAACACAACTCCAGGAGATGCGGTGTCAAATGGAAGTAATTCAAAATCAGAATTATCTTGACTAGTAGAAACAAAATCAGAACACACTGCATAAATATCAGGAACAAAATTGTCATCCCAATAGGTATCATAAAATGAAAGCAACATTTGCAAAGAAACATATGTACAAGTTCCATAAACATTATTCCCAAAATTTTCAGTCAAGTTTTTAAAATAGTAACAAGCAAAATTTTCGCTTTGAAAAACTGTCGTAGTATTTCTCGCTCTCCATTCATCATACTTACTTTCAGTCATTCCGTTTCCGATTGATGCGTGAGATATTTTTTCTTCTTTCTGCACTTCTATCTTATTTGGATTCTTTTCAAGACAAAAAGACATCGTACAGGTTACGACAATCATCATTCTTTTCCACCTGTGATTTATTTTAAGCATATCTTCCCCCTCTTTTTGCGGCAATAAATCTTTTTACCTTATCCGATTATCAAAATAGTTTCCCCTTTATTTAATTTTAGAATAGCATAACGCTTTGACGAAAGTCAATCCCCCTTTCATTATCTGGATCATCATAAAAAAGCACAAATCCGAAGATCTGTGCTTCTCCCTTTACCTCTCATCGGGTTTCTTTTTCAAAAACAAAATTTCTGATTTTTATATAACCCTCGGGTTTATGCGCCAAGCAAAATGCTTTCAGCCAAAGACTATATTCAAACAACTTTCGCTTGATTTTACACAAATAAGGGTCGTTCCCTTTCAACTTTTCTTTGACAATCGGGCATTCGCCGCCGCAATAGTACTTGCATTCACAGTTTTCACAATAATCTTTTTCAAACAAATCCGCATAGAATGAATTCCCGTCCCGCAATAGATATCGACGATCGCCGCAACTCGGCGCGCAAGGATAGATATCTCCTTCGATATCGTAAGAGAAACGGGCGATTCCCCCGTCGCAACGGGCAAAAACTTTATTCTCGATAAACACGCGGGACAGCATCGTTCCGAAAGCGTCGTCTCCGTTTAAAAGCGCGAAAATCAAGGCATAATCGTCGTCGAGAATTCTTTCGGAAAGGTATAGAACCACCCCGAAGTATTCCTGCGCCAAAAATAAATGCGCGTTCTTGAACTCCGCTTCATCTTCGCTGCGCTTAAACTTAATGCTGACCGTCGGCGCAAAAGACAATAAATTCAGATAGATTTTCAGAAGGTTTTCCGAAAACGTACCGTCTAAAACCATCGAAACGCCGAGATATTGCTTTTCCTTGATTTTCAACAGATTCGAACGGACGATATCGTATGTTCCTCGTCCGTCGGGCAAAACGCGGTTTTTATCGTGATTTTCTCGGGTTCCGTCGACGGAAACTCCGAAAAGAATTGCATTTTCCTGCAATACTTTGACCGTTTTCTCCGTCAAAAGATACCCATTTGTTACGAACTGAACGACAACCGACGTTTGATATCTTTCACTCAAATTCCGGCAATGCCTTGCGATATCGATGATCTTTTTCAAGTGCAGCAATGGTTCTCCCGAACCCGAAAGGTCTATGAAAATGACCTTTTTATCCCGATGTTGTCTCACAAAAGTTTCAATAATTTCTCCGATTTGATTCATTTTTTTAAAATCCTGTCCCGTCGAATGATCGGCAAAACAATAATGACATGAGAAATTGCACTTCGTGCTGAGATTGATCGAGAGCGCCACTTTGGAATAATGATCCACGCTGTATTTGACCTTTCTTACGGGAAGAAAAAAAGTTTCGTCCTGATACAGAAATATTTCGTATTCACTATCATGATCGGTTTCATTTTCAAAATATCGAATTTCACCATTGGATGCATTAACTATAACGTGCATGAAACCGAATCTGTAATGCTTAATACTCATAGCCCCGAATTAGCAGAAAGGCGGAAACAGCGGACAAGTCTCGCCCACAGTCGTATTGACGAATCCCATCTTATTCGCGGACAATTTCAGAACGCCATAATATGAGCCGTATTTCACTACGTGCTTGACGTATGTAATCAAATCTTTCTGAACATCCCCTGTCATATGGTGTTGGTAATCCCTATAATTCGAACCCACCTGAATTCCAATCGGATTATTGTGCAAATCCATCGATTGGCGGTTTAAATTCGTCATATCCGAGCCGTTATATCCCGTTTTATAAAAACTCAAAAATTCTTCTGCAAAACTTGATCCGTATTTGTAAGTAATTAAGGCTACAAGATAGATATGCGCAAACGCGTCTGAATCATTATCTGTTTCCAATTTGCCATATTCGGCTTTGGTATCAACCATAGCCATTACCACGTAATCCATCACCGTATACGCTTTGATCGGATATTTATCAGAAAATGCCATCCAAAATTCATTTGCACCATCTCCGAAATACAAATCGTAAACATACTCGTCGTTACTCGTGCTTGCCGCCGAAACACTATACCCTTGACTTACTATATCCGTGATAAGATTTTGTGTAGTCTGTTTTTTAATCCCCCTTTCTCTAGAAATATACTTGATCGTTTCTGTTACTCGTTGATTTTCCTTGATAATCGTTTCCGAGCAAGACAGGTTTTCGGTCGGGACGTAGACCGCATTGGTTCTGGCTGTAACGGCATTGAGACTACTTCCGGTCAATAATGCCGTAAAGCCGACAATTACTTTATTCATTTTATCTCCTCCTTCTTCTTCTGGTTATAGTTATTGCATCATCCCATGCTTCACGTCTTCTTTTTTTCGCCGCGCGAATCGAGAAAATAATCACTACTATCAGCAAAACAATACCTAAAACAAAAGACACAATTCCGATTTTAATAAACAAGCTGGCTTTTGCTTCAATGATATTCAAATTATAAGAACTTATCGTATATTCCTCAAATTTCGAGAAACCCGAAGTAAATAATCTTGTTGTATAGATCATCGCCAAAGAGAAAACCATCAGCGTTACGGAAACCAATGAGAAAATAAAACTTTTCTTGTATTTCTCATAATACAATTTATCCGGACTGTTTTTGTCCGATTCGTCTTCGAAATAAAAGATTTCTTCTTTGGTTACGCATAAGAATTTACAGAGTTTTTCGATATTCACTCTCGGAGATCTCTCTCCGTTTTCCCACTTGGCTATCAGCGACGCGGTTACGTTCAACAGTTTCGATAAATCCATTCGGGATAAACCGATTTTCTCGCGATAGAATTTTATAGCCCTTCCCGTCTTTTTCATTCCGTTCTTCATTTTTACTTATCACCCTTCTTTCTTGATAATTTTAAGATGCCTTAGACAATACCGAATGATTAGCAGGATAATTCCGATTCCCGCGAGAGACAATTCGACGATAAAACAAACTAAAAATTTGATATCGATATTGCCGAGTTCATCGTAAATTTTAAGATCATTGTAACAATTATACATCGTATAAGCGGAAATCGAACTAGCCAAAGCGATGACAAACAGAAGATATCCGGCAATGCCTAGACATAGTGCCGCTTTCTTAAAAGTCTTCTTCTTTTTGACGTGAATAATTCTCGTTCTTTTCGAATTATCGACTTTCAGTTCGTTGACGTCGACTTCAAAGACTTCGCTGAGCATTTCTAAATCTTCTTTGTTCGGTTTGATCTTTCCGGTTTCCCAAGCGGAGATCATCGATTTGGGAATATTGATCTCCCGTGCGATTTCTCCTTGTGTATAATCCATTTTCAGTCTGAACGACCTGATCTTTTCTCCAATCATACTACCTCCCCTTTTTGCCCGTCAAATTATAGCAATCGCTTTTGATGGTTTTAATACTTCTGTCTTGGACAAGATGTGAGATTTTTTGGACAAATTGCAGCAAAATCTGACAGAAAGGCGTTTTTTTCTCTTTTTTGCCGAAAAAGTCGAAGAAAGCAAAAAATTTTTTGAAAAAAGTTCTTTTTCGTTTACTTCGCATAAGCCCCTTTTTATAAAAACATTATTCATATTTTTATATTTTCTCTCAATAAATTCTCTTAACCGTCTCTAATTTGTCTCATTTTTTTCTCCTTTTTATCTCTGCTTTGTCTTGAATTTGTACTTAACGGCGATTCTCTTTTTTCTCTTGTTCACCGCTTGCTGACTGATGCCCAATTGTTTTCCTACCTCCGCTTCCGAAAGAATTTTTCCGTTGCGGATAAAGCGTTTCAGAAAACTTGCATCTTCGTCCGAAAGCATTCTCGCGTGAAGATAAAATGGCGGTTCCGCATTTAGAGAATCGAAGAATATCTCGATATCCGAATAGATTTCCCTTTGGCGTTTGCGGAAATAATCGCTGACTTTTCCGTTGAAAACGCGGTTCAAATAGCCGACGAACTGAATTTCGTTGCAGAACATCCAGTACTCGTAGATCAATTCTTCACGCGAATCCGAATTCCGAAAAGAGGAAACGAATAGGTCGATTCCGTACTTTTTCAGAAACAGGTGAAGCAATTGCTGTTTCATCACTTCGTCGGCGTTGAGAAAATCTTCGGAGGACATTTTTCTGTAATTTTCTTCGGTAAAGCGATCCTTTTCGAGAAAGACAAGTCCGAAATTGAATCTCAACGCCAGCTGATAAAGACCGATCAGCATTTCCTGACGCACGTCGTCTTTGTCGTTATCGGGAACGTTTCGCAAGAAATATCCGATCTTATCTTTCAAAAGGAAAACGAGGTGTTCGAAAACGGCATCAGATTTTTCCCTCTGATATTCCAAAATCAATTTGATTATCAGATTCATTCTATCCCTCGTTTCCTTCCGAAGGGCATCGCGCTTTCGCAATTCGTATTGAAACACCCCTCCGTATTAAAAACTCGCAGAATTCCGAAAAATAACAACCCGAACACAAAAAAAAGTGAAATTGTCCAAGAATTTAGAGGCGAATTTCACTTTTATTCCGTTTTTAATTGGTAATTTTATCTTCGACGAGTTCGTCGTATAACCGGTAAACATCGTCGAATTGATGAATTTTAAGTTTGTTCCAAACGCTGTTTCGATCCGTTTGTTTGATATTGACGCAATGCATATAAGGGAAGAATTTCAAAACCTTGCAAAAGTGTTTGACCACCGTATCTTCCGTCATTTTCCGTTGATTGTTGAATCTCGGCGGCAGATATTTTTTCTTTTTGCAATAACGATTGATCGCATTTTGATCGATGAGGATCGAACGATGAGAAAGCGTGTGTTTCAGCGCCTTTTCAAAAGAGCGTGTTTCTCTGATTTTTTTCACGTTGATCAACATGACGCCGGAATTCATATATTTCGGGTTAATCCAGTACTTTCCCATCGCGTCCTTGACGCCGGCGATTTCGTACTCTTCGACGTCGATATCGAAAAGAAGGCGGATATCCTTGTAAATCATCGTATCGATATCCAAATAGATCGCTTTTTCGCCGATCTCGTAAATATCGGTAATAAACAACCTGAGCAGGCAATACGGCGTATAGGAACGATGCACATCTTTGTCGAAATATTTCGTCTGACTTAGATATTTCTCGGTAAGATCGTAGAGTTTCACCGTTATTTCCGAGTTGATTTTCCGAAGCCGTTCTTCCATAAAAGCGGCATCTTCTCGGGTAATCGCCTCGTAATCGGGGTTGATGTGGCTCAAATTCATCGACAAAAGGTGAAAGGTAATCGGTCCTTTCGATCGGTATACCACCGAAAGCGCGGAAAGGAAGATCATCTTCGTGACCTTTCTATTTCCGGCATAAATCACTTCCATCATCGGGAACGTTCTCCTTTCTCTTTTCGTCTTTCTTGACGCTGTGGTTGAAAATTAGATATGCGCCGAACGATAAAAGAATCGGCAAGAAGAAAGTGATCGCCCTCCAAAGGAGCATACCGCTGGTGGCGACCGTCGAAGTTACTCCCTGAATGGAAGCAAAAATCGATTTGAAAGCGAATTCGATTCCCCCACTGGAACCGGGGGTCGGCAGGAAGACGACCATCGTCGTGGCAAAGGAAGTACCTAAAATCACGTAGATCAGATTATTCCACCCGATGCTGACGTGCAGAGATTTGAGAATGAAAAAAGGAATCGCGTAGTAAACAAACATTTTGACGACGTTGATCAGAAAGCAAAGCAAAAAGATAAATTTATGTCCCATCAGATGTTTGAACGCGCTTTGAACGCCCTCGATGTACTCTTCCAAATTCGGAATTTTCGGTTCGATTATTTTTTTCAGAAAGCGAAATCGGCAGAGAAATCCTGCGAATTTAACGATCAAAGACGAGAATTTCCGGCTGATACCGAACGCGATGATAACGACTAAAACGAGAAAATTCATCGTAAAGCCGATGATCGTCACCGCGGCGAAATTGCTCATCTCTTTCATAAACGATTCATAATAGAAAAGGCTGGCGACGGCGAAAGTGTTCGTCGCAATCAAAAAAGAGATGAAATTCATCATCAGAATGCCGGTGGAATCTTTGGCCCTAACGCCTTTCTGAGAAAAAGCGTAAACTTCGAAAGGTTGTCCGCCGCTGGAAAAGGGCGTGATTCCGTTGAAAAAATGTTCCGTGGCGCCGATGATATAGATGTCCTTGACTCTGATTTCCTTGTTGATTATCCGCGTTAAAATTACGATCGTCAAAGGCCAAAGCGCAAAGTAAAGAAAAAGCAAGGCGACGGCGATCAGGATATCTTGGTATCGCGTCGTCTTGATGACATCGAAAACGCCGGAAATATCGTCGAGAGAAAAAACGATGATTCCAACCAGAACAGTAATGGCCAAAATCAGAATTACGTTGGCGATCATCCGTTTTTTTGTCATTTCGTTTCCTCGCAGTCTTTTTACATTTTGACATAAAACGCCCCAAAGATAAAGAGCCTTATTGAATATTATTCCCCTTTCAGTGATTTCATTAACCGATTCCGCTCTTCTTCTCCGTAAAAATGCTCGACGATTTTCAATCCGAGATCGACGGAATAGAACATCGATTTCGCGGTGATGAACAGGCCGTCTTCGACGACGCCCTGATCGCGGAGATAACAACCTCCTTGAATTTGACTTTCAAAGCCCGGGTGTACGGTGTAATTCTTATCGCGCAGATAGCCCAATCTTCCGACAAGGAACGGCGCGGCGCAGATCGTAGCGATCGTTTTTCCCCAACGAACGAACGCGGAGATGGTTTCGTTTACGATCGATAATTCGTTTAAGATTTGAAAAGCGCCGGGTCCTCCGGGAATGAAAAGGAAATCGAAATCGTCGAGATTGACTTCTTCGATCAGCGCGTCGGCTTTCATCGCAATCCCGTTTTTGCTCTTCACTTCTTTTCGCCCCATCGCGCTGGCAAGAGTGATTTCCTCCCGATGGCGAATCAGCACGTCGATCGTAGCGATCAGTTCGGTATCTTCGAAGAGGTCGCCGAACAATACCAGTCCTCTCATCTTTATTTCCCGTTGAGAATCTCGACGACGAATTTCGAAGTGATCGCCGGATTCACCTTTCCTTTGGTTTTCTTCATGATCTGTCCGACCAAAAATCCGACCGCGCGGTCTTTTCCGTTCTTGTAGTCGATGACCGATTGAGGGAATTCCTCGATTGTCGCTTCGACCAGTTTTCGTATCTCGTCGGCATCGGAATTCTGTCTCAATCCGAGGCGGTCGACGATCTTCGAAGGTTCTTCGTCGTCCGATACCATTTCGGTAAAGACCTTGCGCGCTTGATTGAAGGAAATCGTTCCTTCTTCGATCAACGCAATCAAAGCGTCCAGATTTTTCGGAGTTACTTTCAATGCGGCGATGTCGAGTCCGTTTTTATTGAGATAACCGGCGATTTCGCTGATCAGCCAGTTCCAATACGCTTTCGCTCTTTTCGGTTGAATCGCCATGCAACGGTCGAAATATTCCGTCATCTGTCGATTCTGCAACATTTGCTCTGCCTCTTCTTTGCTTAAACCGGCGGCGACGTAGCGCTTCATTTTGCTATCCGCCAGTTCGGGGCAGGTTCTGATCGCGTCTTCGATGAACGCGGCGCTTAATTTGATCGGGGCGATATTCGGTTCGGTAAAATACTTGTAGTCGATGGCGTCGGTTTTCTTTCTCATCAAAACGGTTTCTTTCTTTCCCTCGTCGAAACGGCGGGTTTCCTGTTCGATCAGTACGCCGGAAAGGACGAGTGAAGTCTGCCTCTTGACTTCAAAGTCGATCGCTTTCTGCACGTTCGCCGTCGAATTCAGATTCTTGACTTCGACTTTAGTTCCGAAACGATCCGATCCGTAAGGTCGAATCGAAACGTTGACATCGCATCGAAGAGAGCCCTCCTCCATTTTTCCGTCGCTGACTCCGGAAAAGACGACGATCGAGCGGATCGCTTCCACATAGCGCATCGCCTCTTCCCCGCTTCGGATATCCGGACGGGAAACGATTTCGATCAACGGAGTTCCCGCGCGGTTGTAGTCGAGCAAGGTGCAATCCGGAAAGTGCAATTGTTTGCAGGTGTCTTCCTCCATGTGCAGGCGTTCGATTTCGATTCTCTTGACGCGGTTGTCCGACAATTCGATTTCGACGAACCCGTTTCTTCCGATCGGACGGGCGTCTTGCGTGATCTGGAATCCTTTCGGAAGATCGCTGTAAAAGTAATTTTTCCGATCGAACCAAAGTTCGTCGTCGATCTGCATATGCAATGCGTTGGAAACGCGGATCGCATTGATGACGGCTTGCTTATTGACTCTCGGCATCGTCCCCGGAAAAGCGATGTCCAAAGGTTGAACCAACGTATTCGGTTCTTTGCCGAAAGCAATCGGCGCCGACGAAAACATTTTGCTTTTCGTCTTCATCTCCACGTGGATTTCTATTCCGATAACTGCTTCAAAATTCATTTGTTCATCACTCTCTTTCTCAGGCTGATATTTTCCAAGCCGGTTTCTTTCTCCACGGCGTAAGCCAGATTCAAAAGCCCGGCTTCGTCAAAGGCTCTTCCCGTCAGGTTAAATGAGAAAGGAAAGCCCTGATCGACGCCGACAGGCAGGGAAATGGACGGCAGACCGCCGAAATTGCCGATAGCCAGATGATTTTCGATGATCATGCTGTCGATGTCCAAGTCGCCGATGCGATTTCCCTCTTTCTCAAAAGGATTTCTTACTTTTCCCGTGCAAGGCGTCAAAATCGCATCGTATTCTTTCAGAATTTCGTTGACGCGATCGACGATCAAGCGACGGACTTTCTGCGCCCGAACGAATAATTCCTCTTTGTTTTCCGAAAGCAGCGAATACGAACCGATGACAAAGCGCCGTTTGATCAATTCGCCGAATCCTTCGGTTCTCGCCTTGATCATCACTTCCTGATAAGTCTTTTCGTTTCCGATGCGAAGGCCGAATTTGATTCCGTCCAAATTCGCGTTGTTGCTGGTCGCTTCCGCGCAGGAAATCACCATGTATGCCGGATAAATCGCGCCGAGAAGCGCGCGATCGAAATGCACTTCTTCGACGACCGCGCCTTGATTACGAAAGGCTTCCGTCAATTCTTCGAATTTGCGCGAAATCACTTCGTCCTTAATGCCGCGATTGATCTCCGGAATATAAGCGATCTTCTTTCCGCGGATATTCCCGTCGAGAAGAGACGCGTAGGATTCAACCGGTCGGGAAGAGCTCGTCGCATCGTTCGGATCGCGCCCGGAAAGGCCTTCCAGAACGATCGCGCTGTCCTTTACCGAACGCGTGAAATAAGCGACGTGATCGAGACTCGGGGCAAAAGGAAACAGCCCGTAACGGGAAATCCTTCCCCAAGACGGTTTCAATCCGACCAAGCCCGCATAAGTCGCCGGTTTCCGCACGGAATCGCCCGTATCGCTTCCCAACGCCAAAGGGACGATCCCCTGCGCCGCGATGCTCGCGCTGCCGCAACTGGAACCGCCGATTCTATAAGTGTGCGTTTCGTCGTAAGGATTATAGGTTTCCCCTTTGTGTCCGGTAGTTCCCGTTCCCCCCATCGCCAGTTCGTCCAACGTGGTTTTGGCGAGGAGAACCATTTTTCTATCTTTCAGTTTTTTGATGACGGTCGCATCGAAAACCGGTACATAGTCGCCTAAAATATCGCTGGACGCGGTCGTCCGAATATTTTTCGTCGAATAATTGTCTTTGGCGACGTAAGGAATCCCCCAAAGAAGATTGTCCTCTTCCGGTTCGATCAACGTTTTGGCAAACTCGATGGCTTCTTGGTCGCATATGGTTTCGGTAGCTCTCGTATTATCTTCATTCAGCGCTTTCAATGCTTCCAGCGTCAGTTCCAACGGAGTAACCTTTTTTTCGCACAGCAAGCGGTGCAGTTCTTCGATCGTTTTTCCCAGTGCCATTTTAACCCACCACCTTCGGAATACGGATTTGACCTTGCTCCGTATCTTTCGCGTTTCTGAGGACTTCTTCCTTGTCGAGACATTCTCCGGCGACGTCCTCCCTCATTTCGTCCGTCGAGACGTCGAACGGGAAAGTCATCGGCTCGACTTCGCTCAATCCCTCGATTTCTCCCAACAGCGACATCTGCTTTTCGATGATCGCAAACTCATTCAGCAAAACCTCGTATTGTCCTTCGGTCATATCGAACATCAGGTTGTGCGCACATTTCTTCAATGTGTCCAAATCGTATTTCATAAGTACCTCCTTAATTAAATCCTTTTGATTGCTCCGTGGCTTCCCAGCAAAGTCTTTTTTCCCATCGTTTCGTCGTCGAACCGAACGACGATCAGTTGCGCGATGACCTCGACGACGACGCCCCGACCGAATTTATCGTGTTCGATCCGATCGCCGACTTTCCAATCGGTAATGCCGTTCGCCGGTTTCGGCTGAACGACCGGTTTCGGCGGACTTTTCGGCGTCGGGAACGATTCGCTTTCGTAGTATCGATGCGAATATTCCTGAGCCACCTTGATTCCCGATTCTTTGATGAATTGGGACGGCCTCAACGGACCTTGTATCGAATAATTGTAATCCTGATTGGAAGAAAGGAACAATTGCTTTCTCGCCCGCGTAAAGGCGACGTAAGCCAACCGCCGTTCCTCCTCGATGCCGTGTCTTGATTCGCTGATCGCGCGAATCGAAGGGAAAATGCCCTGTCCGAGCGAATACACGTAAACGTAATCGTATTCCAGACCTTTCGCGGTATGCACCGTCATCAAGGTTACGAAATCGTCGTTGACGACTTCGTCCTGCGAGGATTGAAGAACGGCCGATTCAACGAAATCTTCGAAACTTACGGAACCATCTTCCATCTGCGAACGCATCGAATCGAACAACTCCTCGACGTTCTCTTTCCGTTCTTCGTATTTGAGTTCGTCTTCCTCTTCCAAATAGCGGTAATAGTCCAAACCCGTCGTGACGAAATCGTGAATGTCCTGAACGAGCGAAGATGAATTTTCCGCGATTTCTTTCCGAAGTTGCCGGATACCGGCGATCAACTGACTCAGCAGCGCTTTCTGCTTGACGCTGACGGGCGCGGTGTTGATATTCTCCGAAATATAGGAGAATTTAGTTTGCCCGTTTTCTTCGGCGCATCGGCTGATCTTTTCCAGCGTACCCGAACCGATTCCCCGACGCGGAACGTTGATGATCCGGTCGAACGATGTATCGTCGTAATCGTTGAGAATCAGTTTGAAGTAAGCGACGATATCCTTGATTTCTTTGCGCTGGAAGAACTTCTGACCTCCGTAAACACGATAAGGAATCCGGTAAGAAAGCAATGTCGATTCCAATTCTCTGGTCAAATAGTTCGAGCGATAAAGCACGGCGATATCCCTGTAACGAACGCCGGAGTTCTTGTGAAGTCCGAGAATCGAAGAGACGATGTGATGCGTCTCTTCTTTCAAAGTTCTGGCGTTGAAAAAACTAACCTTTTCCCCTTCGTCGTTGACGGATATCAGATCCTTTTTGACTCTCTCCTTATTGTGGACGATCAACTGATTGGCGCAATCGAGAATCAACTTCGTCGAACGGTAATTCTTGTCGAGAATGATCGTCTCCAATTCCGCCTTCGGATCGATTTCTTTCAGCGTTTTGTCCAAATCGAGAATGATCCGATTGTTGGCCCCCCGCCATGTGTAAATCGTCTGATCGGGATCGCCGACTACGTAGAGAGACGTCCCCGCGTTCATCAAGAGGCGAATCAAATGAAACTGAACGTCGTTGATATCCTGAAATTCATCGACCAGTATTTCCCTATAGAAAGAAGCATAACGATTTCTGACTTCTTCGTGTTCCGAAAGAATCTGAATCGATTTGAGAAGAAGGTCGTCGAAATCCAACGATTTTCTCTCTTTCAGCACTTCGGCATATTCGCCGAAATATTCTGTGAATCTCTTCAACTCCGAATTGGGAAAATCGGCATCTTTCACGTCTTCGTATTGATATCCGTCCGTCTTTTTCGCGCCTATCCAGTTCAAGCACTGCCTGATTTTCGGATCGGTTTTGGTGTATCCGTGCTTGGAAAAAATCTCTTTCATGATCGCCAGTTGATCTTCTTCGTCGATGATCGAAAAAGAGGTTGGGTAGTCGATGTATTTCGCCTCGCGCCTGAGAAAAACCGCGCACCAAGAATGAATCGTCCCGATAAACATATTGCACCGTTCGTCTTCGATCAAAGACAGCACTCTGGCCTTGATCTCTTTCGCCGCTTTATTGGTAAAGGTAACCGCGAGAATTTGATAAGGCAAAACACCGCGTTCTCGGATCAAATAAGCGATCCGATAAGTCAGAACCCTTGTTTTTCCCGATCCCGCGCCGGCGACCACCCTTACGTAACGGCTTTCGGTTTCCACGCCTCTCAATTGTTCGGCGTTCAATAATGTGCTGAAATCCATTGTCTTCCCTGCTTTCTTGACGTTATCGCTTCACGGCTGACGATTAAAGAAAACCGCGCGTTTTCAGGCAATTTCCTCGACGAATTCCACATAAGGAAGTTCGCGGATTTCGTTTATCAGCGCGTCGTGATTTTTGTACTTTTTGGCTTTGCGCACCGCGATCATAATGGTATAGACGCTTAATCCCGTATTGGAATATGCCGGATTGTGTTCCACGGAAATGATGGAGAGACCTTTCTCTCGGATCAGCGCGACGAAATCTTTGAGATTTTCGCGCTTTTCGAATTCGACGTGCAGTTCGTAACATCCCGTTTTCCGCGTCAGAATCATCTCGAATTTCGGCATAAAGAAGATCGCGATGCCGATGATGCAGAACCCCAAAATCGCCGCGGTGTAGAACCCCGCGCCGATCGTAAGCCCCAGACAGGCGCACCCCCATAATCCCGCCGCGGTAGTGAGCCCTTTCACTTGACTTCTCGAAGTCACCAGAATCGTTCCCGCGCCGAGAAAACCGATGCCGGAAATCACCTGCGCGCCGAAACGCGCCGCATCTCCGGAAGCGAACGTTTCCACGAGAAAAGCGTCCGCGAGCATCACCATACAGGAGGATACGCAGACCAGAATATACGTTCTCAACCCCGCGGCATGGCGCTTGATCGCTCTTTCCGCGCCGATAATCCCCGCGCAAAGCATAGCCATCAAAAGTCGGATAACGACGCTGCCGATCGTGATTTCGCTGAGCCAACGGCCGTTTTCACCGATCCACTTGACGATCGGATCGACGATTTCCACTAAAAATACCATAGTTGTTTCTCCTTGAAGACTGCATCTGAATGTTCATTCCTATTATACATTATTTTCGGATAAAAGCAAAACAATAAATCCTTTCCGCTTCTTCGCGAAAAGGCGAAAAAATCAATACCCCAGCGTCCTGAGAAATTTGTCCACCTGCTTTTTGTTTTTCAGTTCGATAAACTTATCCGGATACAGATTCTTCGCGTAACGATATCTCTGCCTGTTCTTTTTTCTTCTCCCCTCGAAGAGAATCCACTTTTGGAAAGAGAGAGAAAATTTTTCTCGACACCCTTCCGGCGCGGATTCACGCTGCTTGTTGTGATAGACGATCGCTCGTCTCAGGGCGCGAAAATAGCAGGAAAACCGGTTGAAGTTCAAAAAGATGATCCAGTCGGTTAAATCGAGCCTTTCTTCAAAAAGAACCTCGTTGTAATTGCCGTCGATCACCCACGATGAACGGTATTTTTTCAGAAATCCTTTCAGTTTTTTCTTCCGCTCCTCGGTCTCGACGATCTGCCAGTTTTCTTTGTATCCGATTTTATCCATATAGAGACAAGGCAGATTGAACCGCGCGGACAATTTTCCGGCCAAAGTGGATTTTCCACTGCCGGAGTAACCGATAATCAAAAATTTCATAATTCTCTCACCAATCAAACAGCGAAATCTGATCCGATTCCGGCAAATGTTTCAGAACGTCGAGTTTTCTCAGCGTTTCGATGTGCTGTTGGGAAAGGCGCGTCCGGTTGGCCAAATCCTCGATCGACATAAACGCTCGCTTTTTTCGGGCTTCGACCACCGTTTCCGCCGCCGCTTCGCCCAGTCCGTCCAAAACGTTGAAAGGCGGAATGATCGTCTTATTCTTTTCGTCGATCACCCAATAACGGCTGATCGAACGATCGAGGTCGATCATCGAAATGCGATAGCCTCTTTCCGCCATTTCCAAAGCGATTCCGAGACATTTCTCGATTTCGTCGTCTTTCGGAGAAAGTTTGGTTCCGCTTTCCCGCATCTGCTTATACAGTTCCAGTTTCCGGATTATTCCCTGTTCTCCTTCCGCCATTGCCTGAATGTCGAACTGGTGAACGCGGGTGGAAAAGTAAGTCGCATAATATTCCAACGGTCGGTAAACCTTGTACCAAGCCACTCGACAAGCCATCATGACATAGGCGACGGCGTGAGCTTTCGGAAACAGGTATTTGATCTTATTGCAGGCGTTGATGTAATACTCCGGAATCTTGTGTTGCCTCAAAAGCGTCTCGTACTCCGGTTTGAGCCTTCGTCCTTTTCGCACATCTTCCATGATTTTAAACGCCGTCGACGGATCGATTCCCTGCGAAGAAAGCCAGACCATGATATCGTCCCGACAACCGATGACTTCCTGCAAAGTGCAGGTTCCGTTGTTGATCAGATCTTCGGCGTTTCCTTTCCAAACGTCGGTTCCGTGGGAAAGACCGGATATGATGAGAAGATCGGCAAACGTCGTCGGGTGCGTCTCTATCAGCATCTGCCGCGACAAAGCCGTACCGAATTCGGGAAGCCCAAGCGCGCCGGTTTTCTCCCCCATATAGTTCGAGTGCCTGTTCAACGCTTTATCGCTGCTGAATAACGAAATCACGTTTCTGTCGTCCAGAGGAATGCTTTCCGGTTTGATTCCGGTGAGATCTCCCAACATCTTCAAAGCCGTCGGATCGACGTGTCCGAGCAAATCCAGTTTCAACACGTTGTCGTGAATCTTGTGGAAGTCGAAATGCGTAGTCCGCCAAGCGGCCGAAACGTCGTCGGCCGGATATTGAATCGGCGTAAAGTCGTAGACGTCCATATCGTCGGGAATGACGATGATTCCGCCGGGATGCTGTCCCGTCGTCCTCTTGACGTCCTGACAATGAATCGCCAAGCGCGTCTTTTCGGCGTTTTTGATCTTGCTCGGATCGATCCCCAGAGATTCATAGTAACCCAAAGCGTAACCGTAGGCCGTCTTTTCGGCGACGGTTTCGATCGTTCCGGCGCGGTAGACATTTTGTTCGCCCAAAAGCACTTTGGTCATATTGTGGGCAACCGCTTGATAATCGCCCGAAAAATTAAGGTCGATGTCCGGAACTTTCTCGGCGTGGAAACCCAAGAAAGTCGCAAAAGGAATATTCTGCCCGTCCTTGATCATCTTCGCGCCGCATATCGGACAGAACCGATCCGGAAGATCGTATCCGGAACGGTACTTTTTCAGATCGACATCCCACACCGAATGGCGGCATTCCGGACAGCGGTAATGCGGCTGTAAGGCGTTGACTTCGGTGATTTTCGCCATAAAGGCCACCAACGAAGAACCGACGCTCCCTCGCGAACCGACCATAAAGCCGTCTTCCCGCGACTTTTTCACGATGCAATGGGCGATATAGTACTGAACCGAATATCCGTAACGGGTAATTCCGTCGAGTTCCGCTTTAAGGCGTTCGTCGACGATTTCCGGAAGGGGATCTCCGTAATATTCTTTCGCGGTATCATAACACATTCGCACCAATTTTTCCTCGCAGTTTTCGATATGAGGAGGGTACAGTTTATTCTTGACGGGATACAGGTCTTCCAGCGAATCCGCGATCCGATTCGTATTGGTGACGACGATTTCTTTGGCGACTTCTTCGCCTAAAAAGTCGAAAGCCGTCATCATCTCCCGAGTGGAACGGAAGTGCTGATCCGGATTATCGAAATAGAAACGATCTCGTCGGTGAGGATTCAAAGGGTGTCGTCCTCCGCCGACGGCTTTGGCGAAAACGTAAACGTCCCGGAAGATCTTATCCTCCGGAGAAAGATAATGGCAATCGCCGGTAGCCACGCAGATCTTTCCGATCTTTTTCGTCGCGATATAGATATCTTTCAAAATTCTCAGGAGATGTTCTTGCGAACTGATCTGCCCCATATTGATCAGATACACGTAATTGGCGGGAGGTTGAATTTCGATAAAGTCGTAAAATTTCATCGTTTCGAGGAGAATGGATTCCCCGCGAGTCAACGCGGTTTGAAAAACTTCGCCGTTGAAACAAGCCGAGCCGATCAGAAGATTTTCCCGATATTTTTCGATTTCTCTTCGGGGGATTCTCGTTCCGCCGGCGAAATAATCGATGCACGACATCGAGACGAGGCGGAACAGATCCTTTAATCCCTGCGGGTTTTTGGCAAAAACCACGATGTGACTCGGACGAAGATTTTTCAGCATTTGATCGTTGGATAAATGTTCCAAATCTCGGTGACGGATGTGAATGTCCTTTCGAATCAGAATCGCCAGCATCGCCTGCCACGCTTCGTTGAGTACTCCGGCATCGTAATCGGCTCGGTGAGCGACATTTTCGTCATAATTGACTTCGAATTGCCGACAGAGAGAGCCTAAGGTGTGCGATTTATTGTTCGGAAAAAGATAACGCGAAAGCGATAATGTATCGATGACCGGATTAAGGATCGGTTTTCCGCCGTTGTTGATAAACGCCTCGTTGAGAAAGCCGATGTCGAAACTCGCATTGTGAGAAACCAGAATGCCGTCTCCGATGAAGTCGCTCATAATGCGCAAAGCCTCTTTGATCTTCATCTGACCTTTCACCATCGTGTCGGTGATGTGCGTCTTTTCCTGAATGAATTTGGATATAGGGATTTCCGGATCGATCAGAAGATCCATCGAATCGATGACCAGCCCGTCTTTGAACTTGACCGCGCCGAATTCGATGATGCGATCGTATCTCGCGGATAATCCGGTCGTCTCAAAATCGAAGACCACGTACGTCGCGTCGTGAAGTTCGACTTCGGAGGGGTTGTAAATGTATTCGAGTTCGTCGTCGATCATATTCATTTCGCAACCATACAGCGCCTTTACGCCGTACTTTTTCATCGCCTCCTGTGCTTCCGGAAAAGCCTGAACGTTTTCGTGATCGGTTAAAGCGAAGGCCTTGTGTCCCCACTTGGCGGCCTGTTTGAAATAGTCGTCAACCGTGCAAACGCCGTCCATCGTCGACATCTTGCTGTGCGCGTGAAGTTCGACGCGCTTTTCTTCGCAGTCGTCGATTCTTTCTTCCCAAAAAGGCTTGTCGTTGAATTTGATTCGATCGGCGACGATCTGCAATTCATTGTTGAAACGAGATAATCCCGCTTTCCCGTCGATCGTAAGATGGGTGCCGATTTTGGAATATTTGTCGAGTTTTTCCGAAGAGAAATTCCTTCGGTTTTCGAAGATGATCACTTCGATCGAATCCGTGTGATCGTATACGTACAAAGTGACGATTCTCCTGCCCTTTCTGGACACTTTGTCTTCGACGAAAAAAACTTCTCCGTCGATGGTTACTCCGGCGGAAGATGCGTCGATCTGAGCAATCTTCATCGGAACGAAATTCCCTTTTACTCTCTGATGATTTTCCGTCGAATAGATCGCGTCCATCCGCGAATCGTAATTCTCTCTGATCCTCTTTCTCAGATCTTCCGTAAACTGCCTCTCCCTTTCCGCGATGAGATCCTCATTGGCATAGGTGATATCGGTGGAAATATCGAAAGGAACGCACAATTGCTCGAACAATTCTTCCCACATCGTAACGACCGGGCCGAAAGTCTCGTAGTGAATATTTCCGTAAAAAAGGAAAAAGAGTTCATTCTTCTTTTTCGTGCATCGCGGCATCTTATCCGCGTCCAATCCGGTATTGTAATACAATTCGTCGCGAAGCAATCCATAAGCCTGATCCGGTGTAATCGGATTTTCGTAGACAAAATTCACGCTGGTTTTGAAAGGAGCAGCGTCCATCTTTTCCAGCAGTTTTTTCGCCGGCAGATATTGCAGACAATGCCTGCACGTCAGCGTAACAAAGCAAATCCCCGATTCTTTGTCGTTCTTATCGACTTTCAATCGGCAATTTTCGTAATCGGCAAGATCTTCGATTCCGATTTTTTTTAAAAATCGCGCGCACAACTCGTCCATAATAACCTCGTCAGAACATTCTCATAACGTCTAGAACCGTAACGAAAATCATCAAGCCGAAGAGAAGCACCGTGCCGATCACGGACATGATCTGACGCGCTTTCGCCGGCATATCTCTCCGCGTGATTCCCTCGAACGCGCAGACAACCAAATGCCAGCCATCGAGTCCCGGAAAAGGAAGAAGATTGACGATCGCCAAGTTCAAAGAGATATATCCCCAGACGTAAAGATAATAGTAAAACCCGACAGTGGTCGCATAACTGCTGACGGAGTAAACCGAAAGAACGCCGCCTAAATTTTCCCATCCTCCCGGTTGAAACAGCACTTTAAAAGAAGTGATCGAAGATACGAATTCGTCGCCCGCGCGGTTCATTCCCTCGACGAAATTGCGATTTCTCGTATGAAAGGCGATGCCGATATCGCTTAAATCCCAAACGTAAACCACTTCGTCGACGCCGAAGAGGTGATCGACGATCTGTTCTTTTGCGTTCAACGTAAAGGAAACTTCCTTATTTTCCGATGTCGTCAGATTCCACGTCCAAGTATCTTTTTCCGAATTCGGCGAAGCCAGTTCGCTTTGATAATACGAACTGCTTTCCACCGCGAAAAGATTAAACGTCGTATACAAATCGCGCCCGGTTTCGATCTGACTTTCGATGGTCGTTGGAACGTCGGAGATCGTAATCACGTACTGTACTTTGACGATTTCGTCCCGTTCGGTCAATCCGGCCTCGTAAGCCAAATAAGAAGCACTGCCGTTGGATTCGTAGACTTTCACGCTCAAATAGGACGAATCCAGAATCGGCGAACAGAGTCCGGAAACGAAAAACAGAACGAGTGACAAAAGAAAATTGACCGTAACACCCGCGACCATGATTAAGGCGCGTTTCCAACGGGCAATATTGTTCAAAAACCTCTCTTTCGGGACGTCGCGAAAGTCTTCGATGTCTTCGCTTCCCTCTCCTGCCATGGCGACGAATCCGCCGATTGGAAAAGCGCGCACCGAGAATTGCGTTTCCTGTCCCGGTTTCTTCCGCTTATAGATCAAAGGTCCCATGCCGATGGAATATTCGGCGCAGTAAACATTGAACTTTTTCGCCACCAAAAGGTGACCTAATTCGTGCAGGCAGATCAAGACGCTTAAACTCAACAGCAAGACGACAATATTTAGAATCGTATTCAGTAATTGCATTCTTTCATTCTCCTTATCCATTCCACGCTTTTATTTTTAGCCCATTTATCCGAATCGATGATATCCTCCGCATTCGGATTTTCTTTTGCCCGATGCTCGGAGAGGACTTTTTCCACCACTTTCGCAATCTCCGTAAAACGGATCTCCCCGTTTAGAAACGCGTAAACCGCTTCTTCGTTGCTTCGATTCAAAACGGTCGGGGCGCTTCCTCCGATATCAATGGCCCGAAATGCCAAATCCAAACAAGGATACAAGGCGGGATTCCGTCTCCGGAAATGAAGTCCAGTCAGTTCTTCCAAGCAAAGAGGTTTCGTCCGAACCTCGTGACGGTGATTCCGATAAAGGGCATAGGAGATGGCGATTTTCATATCTGTCGGTCCGATATCGGCGAGAAAAGATCCGTCTTTGAATTCCACCATCGAATGAATGATCGATTCGTCGTGAAGAAGCACTTTGATCTTCTCTTTCGGAAATCCGAAAAGGTGCATGGCTTCGATAACTTCGAATCCCTTGTTCATCATCGTCGCCGAGTCGATGGTGATCTTCTTTCCCATCATCCACGACGGATGACTTAACGCTTTTCGAACGTCGACTTTTTCCAAATCTTCCGGAGAATCATCGCGAAAACTCCCCCCGCTGGCGGTCAACACCAGATTTCGGACGTCTTCCGCTTTTTTTCCTTCGAGGCACTTTGCCAAAGCGCAGTGTTCGCTGTCGATGGCGTACAAGTTTGCCCCCGTCCTCATCTTCGCGCTTTTCAAAAGATCTCCGCCCACAACCAAGGATTCTTTATTCGCCAAAGCGAGATCGATTCCCTTTTCGAGGCAATGAAGAGACGGCAGAAAACCTACGAATCCGACAAGACTGTTGACTACCAGACTCGCCGGAACGCGGTCGATCAATTCGAGAAGCCCCCGATCTCCGTAGACGAATTCGACTTGCGGATATTTTTCCCGCAACCGCAGGAAGTCTTCCCGTTCTTGAACGCAAGCCATACGGACGTTCCGAAACGAAGAAAGAATCTTTTCCAAAGCGCCGATGCGCCGACCGACAGAGACGCCCGTCAATTCGAAGTCCGAAGGATTTTCGGATAGAATTTCCAGAGTCTGAGAACCGATCGATCCGCTTGCGCCGAGCAGAATGATCTTCTCCATCACAGGAACCCTCGGTAAAACGTAACGCCTAAAATCAGCAAAGTAACTACGAGCGAAGTCACGAGCAGAGAATCGATGCGATCCAATACGCCGCCGTGACCCGGTAAAACGTTGGAAAAGTCTTTCTTGTTATAATATCTCTTGATCGTGGAGAAGAGAAGATCTCCCAGCACCGAAACAAAAGGCATAACCAAAGAGAGAATCAAGATAAAATACCAGTGTTCGATATCGAGTACGCTTTTCAGCAAAGGAATTCCGTTTGCATCGAGAACCATCGCGAAAGTCAGTGAAGAAATGAAAGAAATGACAATGCCTCCGGCAAATCCTTCCCACGTTTTTTTCGGAGAAATGCGCGGATTCATCTGATGCTTTCCGAACAGAATACCGGTGCAATAAGCGCCGATATCGCTCATAAAAGTGCCGATGACCACGTAGAAGAACAAAAGGCAGGACTGCAAGTGATTCCCTCCGTAATCGTAATAACCGCTGAGTTCCGACATCGGACAATATCTCAGGAAGAAGAAAGACTGAAAGCCCAGACTGACGACCAATGCCATCGTCACCAGATAGCAGACATCGGTCACGTCGAAACGGGAATACATCAAGGCGAAAAGAAAGAGGATCAGGATCGTCGTCGCCATCGCCAAAGTCGAAACGGAAATGTCGCTGATGACGATATGCCCCGCGTCGTTGATCAAGCCAGAATCGACGATCTGTTTGAACCACACCCAGTAAGTCAAAACGATCGACATCGCAAAAACAAAGATATCGATGATAATCGGAAACTTCTTCGTCGCCAAAACGTTGATGAATTCGTAATAGGCGATCAAAGATAAAATCAACAGAAACGCGGCGAAGAACCAGTCGCCGATAATACAGCAAGGAATGGCCAAGACCATCAGAATGAGAGAAGTAATCACCCGAGTGCGGAACGATTTCTTGGTCGACTCGGAAATTTCGTTGACTTCTATCTTTCCTTTTTTCATCAGAATCACCTTCTCATTACTCCCATTATACAGGAAATCTTCTTCCTGTTAAAATAAAATATTTTAATAATGACAAAAGTATGTAAAAGAAAGCAAAGCGATGCCGCGAAATCGCCGAATGCGATCTCTATCTTGAAAGATCCCTCGACGCATTGAAAATCCGTTCCTGCGATCATCTGAGATTCTCTTTCGAAAAAAAGCGCGATCATAAATATCGACGACCGTTTGACGGAGCAAAAAAAAAGGAATGAAGTGGTTTCATTCCTCGATTCGACTTTTAAATCGTCATGATTTCCTTTTCTTTTTCGGCGCAGATATCGTCGATTTTTTTGCAATATTCGTCGGTAACTTTCTGAACTTCCTGTTCCAGACGTTTCCGTTGATCTTCCGGAAGTTCCTTGTCTTTTTTCAGTTCGTCCATATATTCCCTACGGATGTTTCTTATCGCTATCTTTCCCTCTTCGCCGTATTTTTTCGAAGATTTGACCAATTCTCTTCTTCTTTCTTCCGTCAAAGGCGGAATGTTGATCCGAATCGAAGTGCCGTCGTTGATCGGCGTCAAGCCCAAATTCGAGGCGTTGATCGCACCGACGATCGATTTGGTATCTTCTTTCGAATACGGTTTGATTAAGATCTGGCGCGGTTCGGGAATCGAAACCGAAGCCACCTGAATCAGCGGAGTCGGGCAACCGTAATAGTCGACTTCGATATTGTCGAGCAATTGCGTGGACGCTCTCCCCGTGCGGATCGTGTTGAGATTAAACTTGACCGATTGAATCGATTTATCCATCGAATCCCGAGCCAAAACAATGATTTCATCCATAATTAAATTTCCTTTCTGATCGTCGTTCCGATCGTTTCGCCGTCGACGACTCTTTTGAAGTTACCCGTGTCCGCCATATTGAATACGCGCAATTCGATATCGGTGTCCATACAGAGCGATATCGCGGTTCTATCCATCACTTCGAGATTCATGTCGATCATCTCTTTGTAAGTGATCTTTTCGATAAACTTTGCGTTTTTATCCTTGCGCGGATCGGCGGTATAGACACCTTCGACGCCGTTTTTCGCCATTAAAATCGCTTGGCAGGATATATCGTTGGCGCGAAGTGCCGCGGCGGTATCGGTCGTAAAATACGGACTGCCCGTACCTCCGCCGAAAATCACCACTCGTCCTTTTTCCAAATGTCGAATCGCTCTCAATTTGATGTAAGGCTCGCAGACCTGCCTCACCTCGATCGCGCTCATGACGCGGCTGTCTACGCCCACCTGATTGAGTGCCGACTGCAAAGCCAGCGCGTTGATGATGGTCCCCAGCATTCCCATATAATCCGCGGTTGATCTTTCGACGCCGATCGATTCGGCCAGTTTCCCTCGCCAGATATTGCCTCCGCCGACGACGACGGAAACCTGTACTCCTTCGTCGACGATACTCTTCAATGCCAAAGCAACCCGGTTGAGATTGGCCGCGTCGAAGATTTCGTCATGTCCCTTGTTGGCCAACGCTTCGCCGGACAATTTCACTAAAACTCTCTGGTATTTTGCCATACGATCTCCTTTATTCTTCAAAAAAGCACTCCAAAAGAGTGCCGTTTTTTATTGCATCTGCTTTGCGACTTCTTCCGCAAAATTTTCTTCGCGCTTGGCGATTCCCTCGCCGACCGCATAACGGACGAATTTCTTTACGCAAAGGTTCTTTTCGCTCAGCAACTGGCTGACTTTCTTGCTCGGGTCGAGCAGATATTCCTGAGAAAGCAGAACAGTTTCGGAGAAGACTTTGTTGACCTTTCCTTCGACGATCTTGATCAAAGCCGCTTCCGGTTTGTTCTTCAATTTCTCGTCG
This sequence comes from Bacilli bacterium, assembly GCA_048359995.1. Taxonomy (GTDB): domain Bacteria; phylum Bacillota_I; class Bacilli_A; order RFN20; family CAG-449; genus UBA3210. The sequence goes on from DBGCPK010000014.1 coordinate 62,804, forward strand.
TTCTTGGCCGCTTCCATTTGAATTCTCTTTTCGTTTTCGATCACGTCGGAAGGAATGTCTTCGGTCGCGACATACGACGGGTTATTTGCGGCGATATGCATCGCCAATCCTTTCGCAGTTTCGGAATCGTTCCCTTCGACAAGGGCGAGGACGGAGATTTTTCCGCCCATATGAATATATGCGCCGAAGGTTTGACTATCGGTTTTAGTTATCAATTCAAATCTTCTGAAATCGAGTTTTTCTCCGATTTTCACCGTCGCGTTGGTGAAGAGTTCCTGCGTGAGTTCCTTCGCGCAATGAATGCAAGCCGGTTTTTTCTCCAAAAGAATGTCGGCGACCTGCGCGACCAAATTTTTAAAATCTTCGGACTTCGCCACGAAATCGGTCTCGGAATTGACTTCAAGAATCACGGCGTCGTTTCCTTTCGTCACGACGTAGGTCAATCCTTCCGCCGCGATGCGGGAGGCCTTTTTCGCCGCTTTGGCAATTCCTTTTTCCCTGAGCCATTCGCAGGATTTTTCGACATCGCAATCGTTGGCCAAAAGCGCCGCTTTGCAATCCATCATTCCCGCGCCGGTTCTTTCTCTCAATACTTTGATCAGTTCAATGATATTCGATGCCATAGATCTACTCCTTGTTGCCTGTCGGGGTTTCTTCCGGCTTATTGACTCTTCTTTGCTTTTTTTCTTCCGGATTTACTGCATTTTGACCGTCTTGCGCCGGTTGATTTTCTTTCTTTTCTTCGGCGTTTGCTTTCGGAGCCGGTCTCTTGTTCGGACGGCTTGGTCGACCGTCTTTTCTCTTGCTGGCGAGCATATCTTCTCTGGCTTTCTGGCGAATCTGTTTGAGTTCTTCCGCTTTATCGAAGGAATTCAAAGCGTCGATCATCGAAACTTCTTCGTCCGGTTGCACGCCGTAAGCCACGACCGTTTGTCCGCCCTTGGCTTCGACGACCGCGTCGGCGAGAATACCGACGATCAGTTTCACCGCTTTGACGGCATCGTCGTTGGACGGAATCGGATAGTCGACTTCGGTCGGATCCGAATTGGTATCGCAAATTCCGAAAACTGGAATTCTGAGTTTATGCGCTTCGCTGACGGCGTTGTGTTCGAGTTTCGGATCGGCGACGAAAATCGCGTTCGGAACCTTTCTCATCGCTTTGATGCCGTCGAGATTTTTCAACAGCTTTTCTTTCTCTTTCCGCAAAATAACCGCTTCTTTTTTCGGCATATTGTCAAACGAGCCGTCCTCTTCCATCGTTTCCAGACTATTCAAATATCGAATCCGCTTTTGAATCGTCTTGAAGTTGGTCAATGTTCCTCCCAACCAACGGGTGGAAACGTAGAACGAACCCGATCTCAACGCTTCTTCCTGAACGATTTCCTGACATTGTTTCTTGGTGCCGACGAACAACACTTTTCCGCCGGAAAGAACGATTTTCTTCAAAGCCAAATACGCTTCCTGAATTTTCTGCGCGGTTTTCACCAAATCGATGATGTAGATACCGTTTCTCGCACCGTAGATGTACGGCGCCATTCTCGGATTCCATCTTCTGGTCTGATGTCCGAAATGACATCCCGCTTCCAGCAGTCTTTTCGTAGAGACGACCGGTTCGTTTTCGTCGTGGATGACGGTTTCCATAACCGTATCGACCGGTGTTTCGGTCGATTCTACGACGTTTTCTTTTTCTTCACTCATTTTGAGCCTCCTGTTTTGTTTTGTCCTCCCAAGTTTCGAACATCATCCCTGATCATTTTGCCCCTTGGCGATCAGAACCGAATGATGAATCCACAAGGTGTGTAGTCTCTGCATCTCGCAGAGCCTATTTATATTATCAAAAAAAAAGCCGACGCGCAAGAAAAAGAGTCGTAGGAAAGAAGATTTTATAGCATAAAGTCTCCACTTCTTGACAAACTATCTTCAAATTTCGGCTTGTTTTTACACATTTTGTGCGCCCGCATTAAACCAATCATTTGACTTTTTTGGTTTACTTCGTTTGACAGCATCTATCCCTTTATCCCGCTTTTTCGGAATGGGTTTGATAAGGAAGCACTTATTTCCAACGGCATTTTTTCAAATCGACGTGATTCTCGTCTTTGAATTCGACGCCTTCCTCTTGAAGAAGCGCCTTTTGCTCTTTCCAATGCGGAACAAGTCTTCCCGAATGATTGACTACTCTATGGCAAGGATAATCGCCGTAATATTCGGAAAATCCCAACACCCTTCCCACTTCCCGAGCGTTTCGCGGGAAACCGCATAACGAGGCAATCTGACCGTAAGTGGCCGTTTTTCCTTTCGGAATTTCGGAAACGACCGCGAGAATCCGAAATGCGCGTTCGTCATTTCTTTTCATCGGCGTTCTCTTTCACCGCTCGGGGAAAACTTTTTCGGTATTGTTCCAGCATTCTCTGGGTAGACACGTGCGTGTAAACCTGCGTCGTGTTGAGGCTCTTGTGTCCGAGCAGTTCCTGAATCGTCCTCAAATCCGCGCCGTTGTCGAGAAGATGCGTGGCGAATGTATGTCTGAGCGTATGCGGGTGCAGTTGAAAATTCAGCCCCGCTTTTTCATCGATCTTCTTCAAGATGTATTCGACGCCGCGCGATGTCAAGGGCTTTCCCCGATCGTTGATGAAAAGCGCATTGGTCGGTTGTTCGACGCCGTTTCTGAGAAGAATCTCTTTCCGGGTAGTCTGAACGTATTCGTTCAGCGCTTCCTGCGCCCGAATCGAATAAGGCACAAGGCGAGGCTTGTTGCCTTTCCCGACGATTTTCAAGATCCGCGAACGCGACGAAATATCCTGCAAAGTCAAAGAAGTCAATTCGCTGACCCGAAGTCCGGAAGCGTAAAGAAGTTCGATTATCGCCTGATCGCGTTTAGCCAGAGCGTCTTCTCTCCGCGCGTTGAATTCGAACAATTTCAAAAGTTCTTGTTCGTAAAGTACCTGCGGGGGCATCTTGTTCACTTTCGGCGCTTTGATCAAAAGAAAAGGATTACTCTCGACGTACTCTCGGCGAAGCAAATAGTCGTAAAACTTCCGGCAAGCGATAAGCCGTCGTTCGTTGCTTCGTGAGGAAATTCCTTTTCGTTTTTCCCTCATCAGAAAATTGCGAATCAATGTGGGATTCGTCGTTTTATAGGTAAATCCTTCGTCATTCATATACAAGAGAAATTTTTCGATATCGCGGCGATAACTATCGATCGTGTGATCCGAATAATGTTTCTGCACGGAGAGGTAATCCAGGTATTCGCCGAGAACGTCTAACATAGATTTTCCTCTTTCCACTTTTTCAACGCGGATAAAGCGCGTTCGCTCATCAGGATACGATCCTTGGTCAAATCGGGCAAAATGCCGAAATTCGCGTTCATCGGCGCAAAATTCTTAACGCTGCACCGGCAGATATATCGGGTGATCGCCCCCATCATCGTCGAAGCAGGAATTTCGGTCGGTTGCTTTCCTTTCAGTTTCAGGTCGAGAAGTACGGCGCATAGCAGTCCCGACATCGCCGATTCAACGTACCCTTCGACGCCGGAAAGTTGTCCGACGATATAGAGATCTTCGCAATTTTTGATCGAATAATCCGGATTCAGAAATTCCGGCGCGCAGATATAGGTATTTCGGTGCATTAACCCGTAACGGACGAACCGCGCCCGCTCCAAACCCGGAATCAAACGGAATATCCTCTGCTGCTCGGGATAGGTTAAGTTGGTCTGAAAGCCGACCATATTGTACAAAGATCCGGATACATTGTCTTGTCTCAGTTGCAGAACCGCATAAGGTCGAATGCCGTTATGTTCCAATCCCATCGGTTTCAAAGGGCCGTACCGAAGCGTCTTCTCGCCCCGAAGAGCCATCACTTCGATAGGCATACACGCTTCGAAGACTTTATCGAATTCGTGCAACTTCGCCCTCTCTCCGTGAATCAAAGCGTCGTAGAAGCGAAGATATTGGCCTTTATCAAACGGGCAGTTGATGTAGGAATCATCCCCCTGGTCGTATCGGCTCTTCTTGTAAGCGACTTTCATATCGATCGAATCTCTTTCAACGATCGGCGCGGCGGCATCGTAAAAATAAAGGAAATTCTTTCCTAAAATTTTTTGCAGGGTTTCGCTCATTTTCCGACTCGTCAATGGTCCTGTGGCGACGATATTGATCCCCTCTTTCAGCGTATCGACTTCTTCGCGAATCACTCGAATGTTCGGATGCGAAAGGATCTTTTCGGTGATATGCTCCGCGAAAAGATCACGATCTACGCTCAAAGCGTTTCCCGCCGGCACTTTGCTCTTCTCCGCCGCATCGAGAATCAGCGAATCGAACAGGCGCATTTCTTCTTTCAAAAGACCGCAAGCATTGTCCAATCTTTGATTTTTCAAAGAATTGGAACAGACGAGTTCGCCGAACAAGGCGGTCGAATGTGCGCCTGTGGAAGAATCCGGTCGCTGTTCGAACAATACGACCTTATGACCTCTTTCAGCCAAATAGTACGCGGCTTCCGAGCCGGCCAAACCCGCGCCGATAACATTGATTCTTTTCGGAGTCATCTTTCCACCCACTTCAAAAACATTATAAAATACTTCGGTTTCAAACGAAAGCAAAACCGAGGGAAATCCCTACTTCATCGATTCGATATAACGGCACTTCGGGAAACCCGAACAAGCATAGAAATCGCCGCGGTTGTTTCTCCCTTTTTTGATCAAAAGAGGTTTCCCGCATTTCGGACAGGTTTTGTCGCTGACGACATCTTCTCTTTTCGTTTCTTCCTGACCTTTGATATAACGGCACTCCGGAAACCCCGAACAGGCATAGAAATCGCCTTTCCGAGAAGTTCGTTTCACCAACGGTCTGCCGCATTTCGGGCAAACCTCGTTCTCGAGGATCTCCAACGGTTTTGTCTCTTTCGGCTTGACATACTTGCATTTCGGATAATTGGAACAGGCGGTGAATTCCCCGAATTTGGATTTTTTGATGACCAAAGGCGACGAACAGACAGGGCAAAGTTCTCCGGTTTCCACCGGTGCGATCTTGTTCATCTGTTTTTGAGCAATCTGAAAGTAAGAGGTAAACTCCTCGTAGAAACTTTCCAACAGATTGTGTCTGGAATCGTTGCCGTCGACGATGTCGTCGAGTTTTTTCTCCATATTGGAAGTATAGGTTGTATCCATAAACGGCGGGAAGAATTCGACCAATTGACGGACGGTTTCGATGCCCTGCGGAGTCGGCGTGAAAACGCCTTTTTCCGAAGTAACGTATTTTCGGGTTTTCAAGGTGGAAATCGTCGAAGCGTAAGTCGACGGCCTTCCGATTCCCAACTCTTCCATCGTTTTGACGAGTTTGGCCTCATTGAATCTGAAAGGAGGCTGCGTGAATTTCTGTTCCGTCTGAATCTTGACCGCTTTGAATTTCTGTCCCGCTTTTATCGGAGGCAGCGATTTGTCCTGCGCGGCAGTTTCGACGTTTTCATAGAGTTTGGAATAGCCGTCGAACAACGTGACGACGCCTTCGCAGGAAAACACCGATGTTCCCGAATGCAGTTTGACCTGCGTAACCTCTTCCTGTTTCGGACTCATCAAAGAGGCCAGCGCTCTTTTGTAAATCAGATTGTAAAGATTGTATTCGTCGTTGGAAAGATACGGTTTGACCTCTTTCGGTGTCAGATCCAAAGAAGTAGGTCGAATCGCTTCGTGCGCGTCCTGAATCATACCTTTTCCTTTTTTTGTGTTTTCTCTTCCGGCGTATTTTTCCCCGTAATTGGCTTTGATGTATTGCAATGCAGCGGCGACGAATTCCGGAGCAAGACGGATCGAATCGGTACGCATATAGGTGATTAACCCGATTGTTTCGTGACCGATATCGACGCCTTCATAAAGTTTTTGGGCGACGGCTTGCGTTTTTTTCGTCGAGAAGCGATGTCTGAGATAAGCCTCCTGTTGCAAGGTCGAAGTCGTAAACGGAGGTTTGGATTCTATCCGACGCGCTCTCACCTGCGAGGAAGCGACCGTAAATTCTTCTTCAAGCGCGGCGACAAAACTGTCGGCCTGCGCTTTGGTGTCGATGCTTTTCGATAGACCGTCAATCGAACTCACCCACTTCGCCTTGATTCCGTTTTCCAGTTCCGCGTCGATGTTCCAGTACTCTTTGGGGATAAAATCCTGAATTTCCTTTTCGCGGTCGACGATCAATTTCAGCGTTACCGACTGCACTCTTCCTGCGGAAACAGAACCGATTCTGTTTTTGAGCAATCCCGAGAGGCGGAATCCCATAATTCGATCGATTATTCTCCGCGTTTCCTGCGACTGCACCAGCGACATATCCACACGGCGTGGATTCTCCAACGCTTTGAGAATTGCCGGACGGGTGATTTCGTGAAATTCCAAGCGTTTGGTCGTATCCACATCGAGACCCAAAACCTCGCACAAATGCCACGAAATCGCTTCTCCTTCGCGATCCGGATCGGTGGCGAGATAGACTTCTTCCGAGGATTTCTTCTCCTTTTTCAAGTCGGAGATCACTTTCGCCTTGTCTTTGGAATTTTCGTAATCCGGTTTGAAATCGTTTTCGATATCGACACCCAATCCGCCTTTTCCTTTGGTCGACAGATCGCGGATATGACCGCAGGAAGCCATCACGCGATAGTCTTTCCCCAAGTATTTGCCGATCGTAGAACATTTGGTCGGTGACTCAACAATAACTAATTTCATCGCATTTCCTCCGTTGAACCTTGCTATCAATTATGATTTCTTTTGTTAGCAATGTCAAATGATTTTCCTCGACTTTTTTTCCGCTTTTCCCTTTATTATTAAGATAATAAACTTTCTTAACGGAACGGAAAAATGTCTTCTCCTTCATCGATTAAGTATGCCCCGTCTTTAATCAAACGATTACAACAGCAATCCTCTTCTATCGGGTATGGTACGCAATAGATGTCTTTCCCGTATTCCAGCGCGTATCTTACGGTAACCGCCGTACCGCTTCGATCGCGAATGTGGGCGACGACGAGAGCAAATCCCAACGCGGCGATCAGTCGGTTCCGAAAAGAGAACCGCTCCTTCGCGACGGAGACCGACCCGGGATATTCGCTGATCAAAAGCCCGCGTTCTTCCACTTCGCGATACAAGGAAGCATTCTCTTTCGGATAGCAACGCTCGATACCGCAAGGCAATACGCCGATTGTCGGAATTCCGTTTTTCAAAGCCTCTTCGTGCGCCGCCTTATCGACTCCCCGCGCCATTCCGGAACAAACCGCGCAGTTTTTCTCTTTCAGACCGTGAACGATCTTTCTCGTCGCCTCGAAACCATATCGGGACACCGAACGCGAACCGACGACGGATACGATTTCTTTTTTTAAAAGCGCGCGATTTCCTTTAAAAAACAGCACAAAAGGAGGGTGAAAGATATTCTTCATGCAAGCGGGATAATCTTCGTCCAAAATCGTCAGAGCCGAAGCGTTCCGTTCGGAAAGAAGCGTTTCGACATCCTCCGCGTTCAACTTCTCTTTGCTCAGAATTGCCCGATAGATGTCTTCCCAAGACCCCCGATATTTCAATGCAAAGTAGATCAATATGTCTCTGGTCAGCATAAGGAACCTCCGACTTTCTATTCGCCGTAAAAATCCCTTTTCCCGAAAAAAAATCAGAAAATCGTCAGCTGTTCCTGTAAAACATCCCGAACCGGTCGGTACGAATACCTGTATAATCCTTTGATCGGTCCATACTTTTTCAGCAATTCCAAATGCTCTTTGGTCGGATATCCCTTGTGTTTGGCAAAACGATACTCGGGATACTTCTTATCGAGTTCCGACATAATCCTGTCACGGGTCACTTTCGCCAGAATGCTCGCCGCGGCGATGCACATCGCTCGGGCATCGCCCTTAACCAAACTCTCCTGCGGAATCTCGGTAAAAGTATTCAAAGGCATGCAGTCGGTCAGAATGTAATCGGGTCTGCATCCGCAGGAACGGATCGCTTCGATCATCCCCTTCCGCGAAGCCTCGTAAATATTGATACGGTCGATTTCTTCCGGAGAAATCTCGACAACCGAATAATACAATGCGTTTTTCTTGATCTCTTCGTAAAGAGTTTCGCGCTTTTTCTCGCTCAGTTTTTTGGAATCATCGATATCCTCGTTGACATAACCGACGGGGAGAATGCAGGAAGCGCAGACAACCGGTCCGCATAAAGGACCTCTTCCCGCCTCATCGCAACCGACAATCAAAGAATATCCGCGAGCGAAAAGGTGTTGTTCGTAATCTAACATTTTTCATCGAAAACCGATTTTACAATCAGCCCCTCCTTGAATTCTCTCAGCAGCAAGAGTTCTGCCTTTTCAATGTCGTATTCCCCTTGATTTGCGAGAAACCCGCGCCGTCTTGCGATTCCTTTCAAAATATCGGCATCGGAAAGAAGTTCTTCCTTTTGCAGCGCGTATCTTTGAAGCAATGCTTCCGGAAAACGGCTTTTCAGCATAGACAAAAGGTACTCGCAGAGTTCGCCGATCGGAGTGTTTTCCACCTTCATCGCACCGATCAACGCCAGACGAATGGCTACTTCGCGATTTTCGTAATTCGGAGGCAAAATTCCGGGAGTATCCAGAAGTTCGAGAGTTCCGTCCGCTTTGAGCCATTGTTGCGCCCGCGTATGCCCCGGAGTATCGGCTACCGACATCGAATTTCTCCCCGCCAAACGATTGATGAGCGTCGATTTTCCCACATTGGGAATTCCGACGATCATCGCTCTTATCGGCTGAGGTTTCATTCCCTTTTCGACGTATTTCCTTGCCCGTTCGCTCCCTTGATTTTCAATGGCCTTTCGGATCGAAAAGATATCCGTGCGGCGATTCAAATCGGCAACGACGGGAGCGTAATTCAACGCGCGGTAAAACTCGACATACGGTTCGATTTCTTTCGCGTCGGAAAGGTCTTTTTTGGACATCACCAGCACTTTCTTTTTGTGCTCGATCAAATCGTTTAAATAGGAGTTTTTGCTGGAAAAAGGGCATCGGGAATCGACGATCTCTACCACGACGTCTATCCATTTCAGCCGTTCTTCGATTTGATGAAGGGCTTTTTGCATATGCCCCGGAAACCAATGTATTCCTTTCTGTTTCATTTCAAAATCCCCTCGATTTCCCTCAGAAGACGATCGTCGAAATAACTCCCCTTCAAAGGAGTGATTGAAATGTATCCCGCGCGGACTGCGCCGACGTCAAAGCGCATATCGGTAGTTTGTTCCGTTTCTCTCTGAGAAAGAAACTGCCTTTCATTTTCTTCTTCTGTCCGATAGTGAATTTCGCGGATAAACAGTTCCGTCAGAAGAAAACCGCGTTCCTCTTTTCTTTCGGGAAAATTGACGTTGAAAAAATATTGTGAGGATAACCCGCCTCTTTCCAAAAGGAAATCGAGCGTTTTCTTCGCCATTCTTTCGATTTGAAAGAAGTCCTCTTTCCGTTTACAGGAAAAAGCGATTCCAGGAATTCCCGCGAGCAACCCCTGAATGCAAGCGCCGCAAGTTCCAGAATACAACGTATCCGCGCCGAGATTGTATCCGTCGTTACATCCGGATACGATCAAATCGATATTGGGAAAATGACAAACTCCGAATATCACGCAATCGGAAGGAGAACCGTTCAGGCAATAAAAATTCTCTTCGATTTTTCGATAGTCGATTTTCTTTCGTATCGTCAAAGAAACGCTCTTGCCGGACTGAGCGATTTCCGGCGCGACCGTGTAAACTTCTCCGTAATCTTCCAATACCTTTTTCAACCGCAAAAGCCCTTGGCTGAGATATCCGTCGTCGTTAGTCAGTAAAATTTTCATAGAAATTCTCCTTGAAATAGGCGATCAATTTTTCCGATGCTCTGGCGCGATGGGATATTCGATTTTTGACATTCTCTCCCAAACAGGCAAAACTTTCCCCGTAACCGTCCGGCACGAAAATCGGATCGTACCCGAAGCCGGCATTTCCCGTCGGTCGTTCGGCAATCGTCCCCGTGCATTCCCCGAAGAACGCTATCGGCTTTTCTATCAAATTGATCAAGGTAATGCAACACACGAATCGGGCGGTTCGGTCCTTTCCTTCGATGCGGCGAAGAATCTCCGCCCACTTCGTCGGATAGGGCGTGTTTTCCCCTAAAAAGCGCGAAGTTTCCACCCCGAGAATATCCGGCAGCGATGGAATGATCAAACCCGAATCGTCCGCGAGAACGATCTTGTCCGTTTGCGCGGCGCACGCGCGGGCTTTGATCAGGGAATTCTCCTCGAATGTCGCGCCGTTTTCTTCGGGAGAGCAAAAAATCTCCGCTTCTTTCATCGATAAAATCTTTCCGCGCCAACCGCGGAAAATTTCCCTGTATTCTTCGATTTTATGAAGATTATTGCTTGCAATTACGATATCCATCTCTATAACACCTCATTCAAAAATTTCAAAGGAAAATAAGTTTTCTGTCCGTCTTCGTTCTCTTTTCCATACGTGCAGACCATCTTTCCGACGATCGTATCCGATTCGATCGCGCCGAAATACCTCGAGTCATAACTCACGCTGCGGTTATCTCCCAATACAAAATACTGATCGGAAGCGAGATTCACTTCCATGCGGGCTATGTTTTTCAATTGATAAGTATAGGAGAACTGATCTTCATCGAGATAATTCTGACGTATTTCTTTTCCGTCGACAAGAATCGTCCCGTCGTAGCGGATTTGGACCGTTTCATTCGGCAGTCCGATAACCCTTTTGACCAATTTGGATTCGCTTCCGTCGACGCCCGAATGAGAAAAGACGATAATATCGTTTCTGCCGATTCCCTTTAAGAGGCGATCCCGACGCACGTAAACACCGAGTTGACCATCCTGTAAGGTGCTTTGCATCGAACTTCCGCTGATCAAAACCTTTTCGCAACACAGATTGAAATAAAGCGAAAACGCGCCGAAAAGAACGACGACCAAGATGATGAAAGACAACAGAACTCTTTTGAATATTTTCATCTGACCTCTCCTTTTTTTCATTATAACGCAAAACGCGAGTCTTAAAAACAAAAAGACTTCCCGAAATCGAGGAAAGCCTTTTTCAATGAACGATTACAGCACTTCTTTCAGACGCGCGGATTTTCCGGATCTATTTCGAATGAAGTAGATCTTCTTTCTTCTGACTTTTCCGTGTTTGACCACCTGAATCGAAGAAATGACCGGAGAGTTTACCGGGAAGGTTCTTTCGACACCGATTCCCGACGACATTTTTCTTACGATAAATGTTTCGCTCACTCCTGAGCCGCGACGTGCAATGACAACACCTTGGAATACTTGTATTCTTTCTTTGCCATTTTCAATAATCCGAACATTGACTTTGATCGTATCGCCGGTGACAAATTTCGGAAGATCGCTCCGAATTTGGCTCTTGCTGATCGTATCCACCAACTGGTTATTCATTGAAGACACGCTCCTTTCAAGTATATCCGCCGATAAGCGGATACTGCATTTCATGCTAAGTAATAATACCAAAAGCAAAAACAAAATACAAGCAATATTTTTCGGTAGAAAAAAGAAAATGCGTTACACGGCAAAAAGAAAGATAACGACCTCCGATTGAAGTGAATTTTTGCAATTCCGCCAAGTCTCGGCGGTCCGCTCATCATCAAAATCGACGGGTTGCATTATAGGTATCGTCGATATAGCGATTTTGGCTTGCAATTACAAATCGGATATATTCGTGAACGGGTATTTCTTATCTTCTATCGAAGAGGATATGATCACATTCGCGCGAACATCGCTTTGTTCACGATAAGAGTCCTTTATCGCTCAAATCAAAAAGACTTATGCGGCGATCCGACGGTTTACATCGATTCGCGGTATCTGTTATAATCGATATAACGATGCCTTTCAGGAATGAACGGGATCGTAACTTTGCAAAGGCATTTCAAAATTTTATGAGAATGCACGATATATCGAGGTAACCATGAAAAATATCCAAGACCTATATAAGATTGCAACCGCTTCGATCAATACGTTGCCGATGTCGAATTACTTCGATGTTGACGGTGGCTATAAAAAGGAAATCAAAGATTGGAAATTTGCATATCAGAAATCGTTTGATTTCAATCAAGCCCTCTATGCGGAACCCGATTTGGAAATCCAAACTCCCTTTATGGGCGAGTTACACGGATATGGAAAACCGTGGTATTCGAACGACCGCTATCTGTTTCCTTATCTCCCTCCTTATATTCTCGGGGACACCCCCTGCCAGATCTTCGTTCATGAAGAAGATATCGAAATCGACGAAAATGAATACATTTTGCAGATCGAAGGAATAGATAATGCATATTATCTGTTTGTCAATAAACAATTCGTCGGCTTCTCCAACATTTCGCACTGTGTTCAAAAATTCGATATTAAAAAATACCTGATAAACGGTAAAAATACTTTTCGGCTGATGGTCATAAAATTTACTCCTTCTTCTTATTTGGAATGCCAAGATAAAATCAGATTGTCCGGAATTTTCAGACCGATTTATTTGATAAAGCGAAGACCGAATTATCTCGAAAACTACAAAATCGAAGTCGATCTCAAAGATGATAAAGGGATCGTCTTCATTCGCGCTTCAAAGGAAATAAAGGCGACTTTTTTAGGCGAAGAAAAGCAAGGAAAAGAGATTGCTTTCGAAGTAGAAAATCCCAGACTTTGGAACAGCGAAGACCCTTATTTGTATTCTTTGAAAATCGAATGTGCCGGCGAGACTATTTATCAAAATGTGGGAATCAGGAAAATCGAAGTCATCGGCAATCGACTGCTGCTCAATCGTAAACTATTTAAAATGAAAGGCGTCAACAGGCATTCGTTCTCCTCTTATGGTTATAGCGAGACGATGGAAGATATGAAAAAAGATATTGATTTAATGAAAAAACTCAATGTCAACGCAGTCAGAACATCGCATTATCCGGCAGATCCTCGATTTTACGATCTTTGCGACAAATACGGAATCTATGTCATTTCGGAAGCCGACGTAGAGACGCACGGCGTTACACGCCAAGACGGATGCTATTCGATGAATAAATGGGATCAGATTATTTCTTCTCCTCTCTTTTACGATCAACTCTTGGAACGGGAATTATCGAATGTCGTCACGAACCAAAATCACCCTTCGGTGATCGTCTTTTCTTTGGGAAACGAATCGGGTTTTGGCGAATCTTTCGTGCGATTGTCCAAAGAAATTCAAAAGATCGACAGCCGCCCTTTGCATTACGAGGGAGCTTACCGCAATATCGACGGCAAAGGATTCTTTGAAGAAAATGTACTCGGCATGTATTCCCGAATGTATCCGCCGATCGACTATTGCGAAAACGAAGTTCCGAAGATGGATCGTCCGTTTGTACTTTGCGAATATGCGCACGCAATGGGCAATTCGTTAGGTGAACTGAAAGAATATACCGACGCTTTCTGGAAACACGATAATTTTTTTGGGGTGTTCGTGTGGGAATGGTTAAATCAATTCATCGTCATAGACGGAAAAGAATGTTATGGAGGTGATTTTAACGAATCCTTTCACGATCGGGAATTCTGCGTCGACGGCTTGATCGATCCCGACCGAAGTCTCACATCGCAAGTGTACGAATTGAGAGAATGCTATGCTCCGATAAAATATCGAGTGGACGGCAATCGAGTGATGGTCTTCAATCGGTATGATTTCAGAACTTTGGCCCATCTCCGATTTGAAATCGAAACGCAAGCGAACGGAAAGACTATAAGCAAAATGGTCAGAGAATTAAACACGTCGCCGAAAAAAGAAGATATTTTATGCGCACTTCCCGAACAAGAAGAGCATCGATACGTATCTTTGCTGATCAAACTATATAACGAAGAAAACATACTCATTTCAAAACAAAGCATTTTCTTGGAACCGAAGAGAGATTTCTCTTATGATAGAAGAGGCGGAAAGATAGAGTATTCGCTGAACGAAAGCGATTTAATCGAAGAAATCAAGGTCAACGGAAAGGTTCTCTTCAAAGGAATGAAGTTTCAATTAAACCGACCTTACATCTCCAACGACAGAAATTTCTCTTCTTTCTACGATCATATACGCATTCAAAATGCAGAATTTTTCGTTACCGATAAGCACATTTCACGCCAAGAAATAGAGCTAAACGGCTATATTGCCAATCCCTCTTTATCGCCTTTCTATAAAGTCAAGATAAAATACATTCTAAAAGACGCCTCTTTGCGCGTGGAATCTCATATGGAGAGAATGATGGATTATGACGGTCCTTTGAGATTCGGAGTGATCTTCGAACTGCCGGATAAGTATCAGGATATCGAATATCTTGGATTAGAAGGCGAATCTTATATCGACAGACATCAAGGGAATAGTTTCGGACTTTTCAACATTCGGATCGATGACAATTACCGTTACGTCGTCCCTCAGCAAGGAAACGATCACTTTCATACGATCTATTTAAAATTAAAAGCGGATAATGTAGTTATCAAAGCAGACCAACCTTTCTCTTTTAACTATGACTGCTTTATCGAAAAAGACTATAAAGCACACCGAAGCGAAATGAAAAATACCGACAAGAGATATTTATCTATCGACTACAAGATGAGAGGGGTGGGAACTTCCTCTTGCGGACCGATTGTTCAAGACAAATACAAGATAAAAGAAAGAGAATTCGATTTTAATTTCGATATCTTTCTCGTTCGATAAGCGATTGCAGAAATGCAAAGTGCCTTGAAAGTAAAGAAAAACGATAAATCATCGGATTTTTCACTTCATACTGCTTTCTCCTCTTATCGTTTATTCTTTAACCAATCGCCAAATACGTAATACTTTCGGAATAAAGTTTTCGTTTATACTATTTAAATAGGAATCATATTTCCGATTCAGCATATATATTTCTTTGTTAAGTATAAATAAATAGAAATAATCAATATATGTAATGTTATCTATTTCATACGAGCCGCTTGCTTCAAGGACATTTTCTGCTTTAATCAGTTTTTCCAATGTGTCTTCTTTACAATAAGCGTCGTTTTGTGCCTTATATGCATTTGTATTTTCAATCCACATCTCCGATGTAAGTGTAGAAAAACCAAGAGATTCATTAAAACCTTCCACATATCCCGTCATCGACAGATTTATTTCATCAACAATGACTTCAAAATCTCCCGGAATCCAAGATAATGCACCTTGTTGATAAATCAACTTCGCCGTATACGTTCCCGTTTCGATCTCGGTATCGTAGATGTCCTTGCGCTGACAGCCGGACAAGGTAATGATGAACAAGAAAACAAGAGATAATCTTTGGAACGGAACGCGCATATTTCCCCTTTCTTCTCTTTTGAGACAAATCGTTTCTTTTCTTTTTTTATGTTATCATTACATCTGATTTTTCTCAAGACCGAAATGACGAATCTCCCGATAGTTCATTCTCTTGATTTAATTTTTTGATTTTCTTCCTTCACAATCTACAGAGTCTTTTCCTTTCATCATTCAAGCTTAAAAAAAACGAAATCGTCAAAAAAAATCGACTACTTGGCGATAGTCGATTTCAAAAACAGAATTGTCGGTTTTATTCGGTTTTGCGGTTTTCTCTGTTTTTTCTCTTTTAACTTATATCCTTTCCGACCAGCCGTTTTCAGATTCGTCTTTTTGCCAAACGGCCGTCAAATAGAGATCGCTTTCGAAAGTGTAAATTCCCGAGAGAATTTCCTTTTTATTTTGATCTGTCCACTTCTCGAAAATATAACCTTCCGCTTCCGGAATTGCCAATTCGAAATACTCTCCCGCGATCACTTCCTGACTCAACGTTTCGATAACCGCGTCAGGCAATTCTCCTAAATCGTAATGGATCGTGTATTTCATGACGATGCGTTCGGAGGAATTTTCCGACGCAATTTGAGAAATAGAAGAACTCTTTTCGCTACCGGTACAGGATATCAAAGTTCCTGCAAAAACAAGGCTTAAAATTCCAATCAAAAGCTTTTTCATCGTTATTCGCTCAGATCGTTCACTGCCGTCACGTACTCAAATGTCGGCGCTGCCGTGTAGTTCGTAACGATGCTATCCGCCGAAACCAATCCCCAGTCGCTCGTCGCATTATCGAATATTTCGATATAGCAGTATGTATCGCTTTCCAGTTCGGTTGCCTGATACGCGTACTGAATGAGTTTTCCCTCATTTCCGTCTTTACCGAATTCGGTATTGTGGAACGAAGCGATGATCTCTCCGGTCTCCGCGTTGACAATTCGGAGTCCGGTCGTATCGTTTTTCGCCGCGCCGAGTTTGAAAGAAATCCATCCGTCTTTCTTCAGGATAAACGCATTGCTGCGGATATAGCCCGTATTGCCTTCGAGGCTAGGATCGGTTTCCGCGCTTTGACCTTCCAGGCCGTGGAACAGATATTCTCCGTCCTTGTCGAAACCGATATTGCTCGCCCAGTATCCGGTCAAGTTGCTGACTTTGGCAAATGCGTCTCCGTTCAGCGACCATCCGGAAAGGTCACCGGTTTCAAATCCGCCGTTTTGCACGGAATAAATGTCGTCGATATCTAGATTCAACGGAGTTGCCAAGTGAAATAAATCCGATGACGGTTCTTCCAAATGGTAGGTATTGAATGCGTCAAGGAAGAGAAGCCCGTAATCGTTGATCGCGTTGTCGACGATTCTAAGATATACCGTCTTGCCCATCAAATCGCGCAAATCCGCTTTGTAAGCGATCAAATTGCAACCGCTTTTTATTGATTCGGTGCGATCCGCCCACAATTCGTTTCCGAAAGCTTTCAATACCTTTCCGCTTTCTTTCTCGATCACTTCGATATGTACGAGCGAAGTGTTCTTCGCACCGCCGATCTTATAGGTCATATACCCTGATCCGCCGACGATGAAATCGGAACTGATCAGCACGCCGGTATCTCCTTCGCTTTGACCATCCGCATAACAACTGAACAGATAGTTTCCGTCCTTTCCGAATGAATATCCTTCCGCCGATTCTTCGTCGTTGATCCAGTAATTGCTTTCGGAAGAAACCGCGCCGATGTTTCCGCCGATTCTCGTCCAACCGGAAAGATCTCCTCTCTCAAAATCGCCGTTGATGATCTGGTATTTCGAAAGATTTGCATCGTGATCCGAATACGACGCATCGTATTTCCCGATCCGATACTCCGCCAAACTCCGAATTTCCGCAGAACTGCCGTTGATCACCGCGTCGTCGTATTTATCGTGAATCGTCGCTTTATCTTGCGTCATCAATTCTTCAACCTCTCCGTCGGTCATGCTGACAAGCAGAGAATCGAAAGTTAGGAAGCCGAAATCCGCGGAAGCGTTATCGACGAGTTCCAAATGAAGCGTTTTGCCGATTTCGCTTTCGTCCAGTTTAATCCATCTTCTGAATAGGGTGTGCGCCGCGTACGGATCGGCAAAATAATCGTTCCGAACCGTTTGAACCACATTGCCCTCTTCGTCTACGATATTGACCGAAACGGTGTCCTGTTTCGCCGCGCCGAGTTTGAAAGAAATCCATCCGTCGCCTCCCAGCGTGAAACTCGGACTCACGATTGTACCGGTAAAAGCGTCGTCGGTCATCAGGAAACGCGATCCGTCCTGAAGAATTTCCAAATAACTCTTTCCCGAATGTTTGTATTGAACCAATTCGTTTTCTCCGTTGAAATACGTCTTTTCGCTGGAAACCATGCTTCCGACGGAAACGTCGCTATCTTTCACCGTCCATCCGGTGAAATCGTCACTTTCAAAGCCGTAATTGGACACCTGTTCGCGGTTGAGATAATATCGATTCAACCAAGTGGCATTTTCATCGCCTTTTTCGATCAATTTCTCGGCGACCGTGCGACAAGAACGCGAGTGATCGCTAAAATCGCCGGAAAATCCCGCTTTTTCATAGGTTGTCGAACTTTCGTTCGTATAACGGATATACGCGGAAGCGATGAATTCCTCGCTCAAATTGCTGAGGTGAATTCTGGTAATCGCGCCGATCAAGCGATATTTCCCGTTGTCTTCTTCCAATGAAGTTCCGAAATCGAGATGCATGTAATTCGCGGTATCCGTGTAGTATTCCGATGTGAAATTATCCAAGTTTCCTTCCAAAAGTCGGCTCGGTATAATTACCATTCCGAATGTCCCGTTCGAAGCGACGACGCTGTCGTAATCCGATTTGGAAATCTCTCCCTCGAAACGGAGACCGCTGTTGTTATATCCGTCCGCGGAAATCTTAATCCGCGCGCCGGTCAGCATCGTAAAACTGGTCAGTTCGGTGTTTTTTACTTCTACGATTTCTTCCGCGCGAATCTTCGTTGCCCGTGAAAGAGATTGAATTCCCGTAAGAATCGTTCCTCCGGTCAACGCCAAAGTCAAGAGCAATACTTTTTTCTTTTTCATTTTCGTTTCCTCCTAAAATTTGAAATTGTCCAACCAGGAGCCATGATAGATGTCATTTCCTTCCTGCTCGTTTCCATAAACGCTGTTTGCCGACGAGGTGATAATATCCTCGCCGATTTCCGAAAATTCCAAGTCAGGCTTTTCGTAAACTTTTTTGCTGTTTTTTTCCATTTGATTTTTCTCCTTTCTCAAATTCATAATTTCCGTAAGCAATCTTACTGCAATTGCAATCGATAATGAGATTGCAAGCATCCCTGTCGGGGTAAATGGTCGATGTCAACGCGCGTCCGTCGACGAAAATTTCAACGGAGAATTCATCTGAAACGATGACGATACCGCATTTGTCTCTTCGTTTCAAAGGCATTCTCCGGATTTCCAAAAGCGAATCTTCGTCTTTCTCGACTCCGAAAATCTTTTCTCCGGATTTCGATCGATCGAAAATCCATTCGTCGTCTTTTAGATAAAATCGGGTTTCCTGATCTTCTTTCTTTCGCAAACGAATGCTCAGATCATTGAGTCCTTCGATATCCAATTTCAGATAACCGATTTTCAGCCGATCTTCCAAATGAGAGAAATCCCGTTTCCGGTTAACCAGTTTTCCATGAACGATCGGCGTCTGAAATAATTCACCGTCGATCATCTCGATGCGGCGCGGGATCGTCAACATTCCCGCGAAGCCGTATTTTTCCGAAGGGTTGTTTCTATCCCACATATTCATCCAGCCGATCAAAACGTTTTCGTTCTGAAAGGTCTGAGGTGCGTAGAAATCGAAGCCGTAGTCGATGATCCCTTTGCTCTGGTATGTGAATGTATCGCTGAGGTAGTCGAAATGCCCGTAATACCATCTCGTCGAATGAATATTCAAGTGGGTATAACCCTCGCGAGGTTGTCCTTGTTCGCAAAGGGTGATCAGATTCAACCGATCGATAAAATCCGGACATTCGATCATATATCCTTTGGAATCCTGTTTGAAGATGTCGCAAGCAAATTCCCAATGGAAGAGATCTTTCGATTTAAACAGAAGCACTCTTCCGTTGCCGCCTTTTCGTTTCGCCGCGGTAATGCAATAGAAAGTTTCTCCTCTTTTCCAGACTTTCGGATCGCGGAAATCGCGCGCGTCGTATTTATCCGGAAGTTCCTTTTCACCGATAATCACGCCGTGTTTGACGAAAGTAATTCCGTCATCGCTGGAAGCCAGACATTGAACTTGCTTGATCGTTCCGTCTTCTTCGGTATATCCGGTGTAGACGAGATATAATTTTCCGTCCGATTCAATCGCGCTTCCGGAAAAACAACCGCTTCTATCCCCTTCGTCGCCGGGATAAAGGGCGATGGGCAACCGCCTCCAATGCAACAAGTCGTCGCTTACGACGTGCCCCCAGTGCATCGGTCCCCAACGAACGCCGTCGGGGTAATATTGAAAAAACGCGTGGTATTCGTTTCCGAATCTGATCAGACCGTTCGGGTCGTTGATCCAGCCTTTTCCACCGGTAATGTGGAACGAGGGTCTTAAATTCATTTCCTCCATATAAGTACCTATTCTTTGATGTCGATGGCTTGCACCGCATCGGATGGAATCGCCGATTCGCTTTCGTAGTACGTTACAAAATCGTCCGCGAAAAGCAATCCCCAATCTTCGCTTGCGTTGTCGACAATCGCAATTTTCACCTTTCTACCAATAAATTCAGATAAATTTGCTTTGTATTTCACCATATTCGCCAGATAGACGCCGTCTTCGGAAAGATCGATCGAAGTACATCCCCGGTTCGAATACGACGAAGTCATATCTTTGAACATCGAATTGCCGTAAACGGCCAAGATTTCATTCGTATCCGCGTCGAGAATTTCAATGCGACACTTTTCGGAATCTTTTCCGCCGCCCAAGCGGTAAGTGATGAACCCCGAACCGCCGAGAACAAACGGAGAACTGATTAACCGCCCCGTCGAACTTTCGCTTCCCTTCCAACCGGAGAGGTAATACACGCCTTCCTGATTGAATTCGAAAGTTTCCGCCCACCAGACAGGATCGCAGGAAATTCCGATAAAATCCGTATCGCCGCTTTCAAAGGTCCATCCGGTCAGATCGCCGGTTTCGAATCCTCCGTTGCTGACTTGATAAATGGAATCGGTTTCCGCTTTCGGAAGGATATCGATCGCTTCGTTCGTCGTTTCCGGCAGCGCTTTTTCGTCCGCATAATAAGTGATAAAACTATCCACGGCGATCAAGCCCCAGTTTTCAGACGCGTAATCGCAAACGCGAATCTTTACCTTTCGTCCCATCCATTCCGACAAATCCGCCCGATAAGAGATCATATTCAGAAGATTGCTGCCGTGATTGATGATCGAAATCCCCAAATCGTTAAACAGACGGTTCCCGTAACGGGCCAGTTCCTCATCGGTATCCGCGTCGAGGATCGAAATGTAGCAGAGAGCCGAATTTCTTCCGCCGCCCAACAAGAAAGTCATTTGTCCGATTCCGCCGACGATGAAACTTTCACTCGTCAGCGTTCCTTGCTTGCTTTCGTCGTCGACACCGGTAAAATGATACGTTCCTTTTTTGTTGTAAGGAAGATTTTCGTTCCACCAACCGGTCGCGTTACTGACCGTTCCGATTCGATCGCTTTCGTTTTCCCAACTCGGCGTCCAGTGCGACAGATCGCCGGTTTCAAACGTTCCGTTCTTCACCTGATATTCGCTTTCGATTTCCACTTCGACGTGATCGGAAATCCGATATTCGAAAGACATTCTGTCGTACCAAGCCGGTTTTTCTTCCCAATAAGTCTGAATGCTGTCTAACGTGATGCAGCCGAGATCGTCCGTCGAATCGTTTTCGTCGACGACTTCGATGTACATTTTCTGCCCGAGATAGCTCGATAAATCGACATAGTACTGCACGAGATTCAGTAACCTCATTCCATTTTCCACATAGGGGAATTGAATGTTTTGATAGCGGAAATTGGATGCGCGGAAGAGTTCGACATCGCCGTTTTCGCCGACGAGCATAAAGCGCAGATAGGTTTTCCCGTTATCGGCCGAGCCGCCCAAAAGATAACTCACGTACCCCGAGCCGCCCAAAGTGAACGTCGAAGAACGCATCGCCCCGACTGCCGATGGTTTGTAGTAACCGTAATGGTAATTTCCTTCGCGCGAATAAGAGATGTTTTCATTCCACCATACTTCTTCGCCATTGACTCCTTCATCGGAGAAAGCATCGCCGTAAAGAATCGTCCAGCCGGCAAGAGAACCGGTTTCAAAATCCCCGTTGGCGATTTCGTATTCCGACGGCGCGAGAGCTTCGTCTTCATAATCCCTCGCCTTGACGAAATAGTTTCCTTCCGTTTGAGGTAATGCGTCCCCGCCGATCCGGATATCGTCCACGCTGATATAACCGTAATAGTAACTCGTATCGTTGTCCACAATCCGAATGTAGAGTTCTTCGTTCAAATATTCGGAAAGGTCGAGACTGTACTCGACAAAGTTGTCCGTATTGTACACGCCGTTGGCATACTTATTCGCGTCGACATAAGATTCCGTATGCTCTAAAAAGTATTCGTTGGTTTGTCTGGCAATCATTCGATCGTCGCTCGCACGATAAATTCCGACGTAGCATATCTGCTCGGGATTCTTCATCGAGGCGTTAGTTCCCTTTCCGCCCGCTAAGGCACCGCCGGCGATCTTCATCGAAAGAATTCCGTCTTCTTTCAGCACAAAGGAGGAAGAACGGATCGCGCCGATCCGCGAATTCGATCGGCTGAGGTCGTAACCTTTTCCGGATAAGTACCAGTTTCCGGTCTGATTGACCTCGATTTCGTTGTGCTTGCTGTCTTCCGCGAAAGAAAAAGTTTTCCGCGAAGTGACGCAGTCGTCGTCGAAAGCGTTGCCGTATTCAATCGTCCAACCGCTTAAATCGGCGCTTTCAAACCCGCCGTTGACGATTTCGGTTTTCACCGTTTCGCCCTCGATGGTCTTTTTCGGCATGCATCCGCTGAAAAGGCCGAGACTGAGAAAAGCGATCAAAGAGAATGACAAGTATTTTTTCATAATCCGAAATCCTCCAAAATGTTTCCCGTATTGCCGTAGTAAGCAGGAACGACCTGTTCAGAATAAGCGCTTTTCATCTTTCGGATCGTCAGAGAATTCACCGAGATTCCGCTGTGATTGTCGAAGAAACGAAGATAATCCGAGTCCGCATACTTCGGATAAATCCGCGTCGTAAAACTCATGATTCCGTCGATGTAGATTTCCAGCATCGAGCGATCTAAAAGGATCGTCACGTCGTATTCTTTCTTCGCGCTTTCCCAAGTATACGTTTCGCTCTTTTCCACGTAGTCGTAAAGCGTGGATTTCAGGCGATCGACGTAGACTCCCCGATTCGAAAAAGTTATCAGCGTTTTTTCGTATCCACCCGTCAGGTTTTCATTCGGGTTATATCTGACCGCGATTCCTCCCGAATAGTCCGTCTCCGTCGGATTGAAAGCGAATTTCGCCTTGATTTCCAACATATCTCCTCTTATTTCCGAGATTTGCGAATTGATTTCCTCGCACGTCAGACCGTCTCCTTGATAGGAAAACAGAGTTTCGTCGTACAGAGATTCGATTTCCCGAATCGGTTCGCGAATCACTTGCGTGCCGTCGTCACTCAGCCAAAGTTCCAAAGGGATGGCAAAGTTGTGCGCCCAACCCGCGTATTCGTTCTGCGCGGTTCCCGCGGCTTTTCCCTGCGCAATCGCATAGATCACCGTTCTTCCCTGCTCGTAAGATGTCTTTCCGGAGGCGATGTCCTCTTCGGTCAAAAAGCAATATCCGTTCTGACCCGTATAGGTGTTTCTTCCTCTGTCGAACAATTGAGGTCGGTCGTCGTCGGGAATGAAACGGCAGGTGTTTTTATCGAATTCTCCGATCCAATAATAGCAGTCCACTTCGTAACCTTCGACCGTATATTGAGGGCAGTCGAAGAGAATCCATTTCGTCTTCGAACCGTCTTTGGTGGAAATCGGCAACAGCGTTACGCATTCCCAATGCGCGCCCTGCTCCGGATAAAGATCGTAATCGCACTCATAGAGATAACCGCGGTAATCCCATTCGCGCATATCGGTAGATGTGTACACGTTCGCCGACCCGCCTCGTCCCGGCACGGATGTCGAAACCAGCATATAGTAGACTCCGTCGTCGTACCAGACGAACGGATCGCGGAACTGGTCTCTTTCGCCTTGCGAATCGTCGCTCGGTTGTGTCAGAACCAGCGTGTCTTCGACGATCCAGTCGGTTAAATAAGGATCGTCGGGATCTGCCGCGTGGGCAAAAGCGACGTTCTGTCCGCTCCAAGTGCTGGTGTTCGTCCCTGCGGTAATCACCAACCATGGCGTGCCGTCCGGCCCGATGCAGGCGCCTCCCGTCCAAACTCCCTCCGGACAGATTCCTTTCGTCGGAACGACTGCGTCTTTCACGTATTCCCAATGAATCATATCGTCGCTGACCAAGTGCCCCCACCGGATCTGCGACCAATAAGGTCCCGAAGGATTGTGTTGGTAAAACACGTGATATTTCCCCTTGTAGTAAAACGGCGAATGCGGTTCGTTCATCCAGACTGCCGGAGGCAAAGCGTGATACTGAGGGCGATAACGGTCTCCGTCGTAAACCGAAGAATCCAAAGCGATGTCTTCCCATTGCAATGCGGGATGCGCCGAGGCGATCGTTCCCTCCTCATAAAGGTTTTTAATCTCTTTCGGCGAAAGCGAATCCGAACGGATGCCAATTTCGTCAATCAACCCCGAAGGTATTTGTCGGTCGATGCCGTATTCGACCATCGGATTGCAGTAATAGCCGATATACAAAGGTTCGCTTGAAGCGATGATTTCCGTATTCGCCAGTTCGGGAATGATAGCCTCGTAAGATATCTCGCCGTTGTAAGAAAGGCTGATATAGCCGCTTTCCCCGTCGAAACTCGCGCTGATAAACGACCATTCGTAAAGAGGAAGCGCGTGAAGAGGATCGTAATATCCGACGACGAAATCTTCGTTGGTTTCGACGTTGTGAAGAGCCAATTGAATCCCCCAAACTCCCAGACGTCCGTAACCGAAGAGAAATCCTTCGCCCATTTCGATATCCCCTTTATTGAACACCGAAGTCAGCCGCGTATGCCCGGCCGCAGGAGAAGATTCGTCGTAGTTGGCCAAGTTTTCAAAGACGCGCGGCGCAACCCAAGCCGAAATCGTGATCGCTTCGTTCGGCGTTTCGTAATCCGGAATGCGCATTTTCGTGGAAAAGCCGTCCATATACAGCGCTTTTCCTTTCACTCCGTTTTTCAGAAGCGGATCGGACGGTTCTTTGAAGATCTTGTCCGCATTGGCTTCTTCGAAGACGTAATCGATCTTATACATCTTTCCGCTGACGGAATCACGAACGTAATTTCCGTCCAGTTCGTCGAAAGAGAAGGCCAGTTCCAAATTCGTCTTTTTTGTTTTCGAATCTTGTCTTGCTCCGCACCCCGTCAGAATGAGAGCCAGACTTACGATTCCGATTATCCTTTTCTTCATAAGACCTCCTTACATTTTCAATCCGGCCGAACCGAATCCTTGAACGATATATTTCTGCGCGGCGACATAGACGATGAAAATCGGAACGCTGGTCACCACAAGAGAAGCCATAATCTGTCCGGTGGTAATTCCCTGAATGCTTTGAATCGATGTCAGCGCCGCCTGAATCGGATAGAGAGGCCACTCGCCTTCGCCGGCATAAGGAAGCACCATCGTCGGCCAAAGGTAATCGTTCCACACTCCAATGAAACAGAAGACCGCGACAGTCGCCACGATCGGTTTCGACAACGGCAGAATGATGCGAAAGAAGATCTGCATGCTGTTCGCTCCGTCGATTCGAGCCGCTTCTTCAAAATCCTTCGGAATCGAAGAAAAGAACTGCGTGAACAGAAAGATATTAAAGATGCTGATTGTCGCCGGTAAAATGACCGCGAAAATCGACATCGTTCCTTTCAGTCGCAGCATCACTTTGACGATCGAATACAGAGGAATCATCGACGTTTCGACCGGAACGACGATCAGGAACATGATCAGAAAAGTAAACAATTTCTTTCCCGGGAAGCGGAATTTTGCGATGACGTATCCCGCCAGACCATTCACCAGCACGTTGAGAACGATGACGATCAAAGCGTATAAGATGCTGTTCAACGCGTATTTCCAAACGCCGTAATCGCCGAAGATGACCGAATAATTGTCAAACATCGTCGAAAGCGAGGAAAAGTCCGGCAAAAACATCGCAAGAGTTCCCGCGCTTTTCGCATAAGCTTCTTCGCTTTTGGTCGAAGCCGCCAGCATATAGAGAAGAGGAAACAGGAAGATCAGGGAAAGAACGACGCCGCAGATATAGTAAATGACGTTCCCCACGATCTTTTTCTTGCTCTTCTTCACCCGAACGATTTCGCCTCGGGCGATCATTTCCTTGATGGTATTCATACTATTTCTTCTCCCCCAACAATTTCCTTTGAATGAAAGTGATCGATCCGATTACGATCGTCATAATCAAAGCGACGGCGCTGGAAAGACCGACCCAACGATTAAAGTAACCCTGTTGATACATATAGTAACTCAACGTCACCGTGTGCGTTTGATATCCGGTCATCAACATCGGTTGAACCATCACGCGGCAAGCGCCGATAAAAACCGTAACGATGATGTACAGAAAAGTCGGTTTCAACCCCGGACAAGTAATGTGAAGAAAACGTTCCCAAGCATTCGCGCCGTCCAATGCGGCGGCTTCGTAGAGATCTTTCCGAATATTCGTCAATGTCGAAAGGAAGATCAGCATCTGATACCCGCAGCCTTGCCATGCGCTTAAAAGGACGATCCAAAGCATCGCGGTATTCTTATCCCGTAGAAAATCCTGAGCCGGAATACCGAAAAGAGAAAGAAACGAATTCAAAAGTCCGGTTTCGGAAGGCGAAAGGATCTGCAACCACAGGTAAGAAGTTACCGTCAGAGAAATCACCACCGGCGCGAAAAAGCAAACCTTGAACAGCCCGACGAAAGGAACTTTTCTGTTGCAAAACAAAGCCAGTCCCAAAGCCAGACCGATTTGAAGAGGCACGACCAGAACCACGAATATCAACGTGTTTTTGATCGCATAGTACATATCCCCGTGTTGTCCGATTTCTTTGAAGATCGCCTTGAAATTATCGAAGCCGATAAAAGAAATCTTGTCCGGCGTCAGCAGATAAAAATCCGTGAACGCATAGCCCAACGAATAGAGAATCGGCAACATCACGAACAAAAACGCCAAAACGACGGCAGGCAAAAGCATGAGATAAGCGACGATGCACTCTTTCTTGTGATAACGATTTTTTTCTTTCTTCGCTTTTCGAATATCGAAAAACACGATAATCGCGAAAACCGCGAGAAATACCGCCAGAATGATGATCGTAGTCGCTGCCATAAAATCCCTCCTTTCGCAATTTAAATTCAGCCTTGATTCTTTAATTTATCGAGTTCGGATTGCAAAGACTGCGTTTTCGTGGTTAAAATCGACGCGATATCGCCGTCTTTGAGTTCGGAAATGATCTGATTGAAACAAGTCGTGAATTTCGGATAGCCGACCGTATTCGGTCTTGATCTTCCCGACAATTGCAGTTGATGCATCAAAACGTATTCCGGAGAATTTTCTTCGTATGAATTCTCCACCGATTTCCTCGCCGGAATCATCCCCGTCGCGTCGGTGATCGCTTTCGAGCTCTCCGTCGACGTGAGCCACAGCAACAGTTCTTTCGCCGCCGACTTGTCTCTTGTTCCGTTGTTAGTGACACCGAAACACCAGCTTCCCGTCGCACTCGCGACAGTTACTCCTTTCGGATAAGGCAGAAGTCCCCACGAATCGCGGTTCGGGAAAGTAGTCGGATACTTATTGTCCAAATCCGGAATCGTCCACCCCGAAGAGAGGTACATTCCGACGCTTCCATCGAAGAAATCGGTCGCGCCGATCGAATAAGAGGTGTATTCGGCGGTGATCAAATCCTTGATGAATCGGAATCCGTCCGCGGTTTTCTCGCTGTCGAAGTAACCTGTCGCCGTGTAACCGTCTTCCGAAATAAAATCTCCGCCCGCCGCGTAAATAAACGAATAGAGCAAATAGGTTGCCGTTTCGTCTTTGGTCGCGTCCAGACGCATATCGACCGGATATTTTACATTTCCTTTCTCTTTCAGAAGCCGGCAGACTTCCTTGAACTGATCGAAAGTCCACGGATTTTCCACCGTGTAGGAAGAAACGTCGATTCCGGCCTCGGCAAATAGGTTCTTATTGTAGTAAAAGCCCGCGCTGGATTCCTGAATCGGAAGCCCATAAAGTTTTCCTTGGTATTCGTTCGTCGAAACAAAGTCGTTTTTGACCTCTTCCGGAACCAGATCGGTAATGTCGTAAAGCAAACCCGACTTGGCATAACTCGCGCAATTCGGCGCATCGTACGTGATGATATCCGGAAGCGTTCCTTCGACTTGTTTGTTCATCAAGTCGGTTTCGTATGCGCTTGCGCCGGTAGTACGCGCGACATAAGAAGCGCTGGCCCTGATGCCCTGATCGGCATACGCCTGATTGAAAGCGTCAATGCGTTTCTTATAGGCCATTCCTTCCTCGGATTTCGAATCGACATGGAACATGATCTTGACGACAGAACTCTTTCCGCCGCCGGAAACGGAATTTCCGTTGGAATTTCCTCCGCAGGAAGAAACGCCCGTGACCAAGGCGAGAACGAACAACGATCCCGTCAATGCTTTAAATGATTTTTTCATAATTCCTCCTTTAAAATCTTTAATCCTTTTCACTTCAAGTCTTTCAATGTAAGATTTCCCGTCGTTTCGCCGGGGATAAACTCCGAAGGGATGATATTCTCGATACGAACTTTCCGCTTTTCGAATTTATCCATCAGAAGACGAACGGCTTGCCGTCCCATCGCTTCGATCGGTTGTTCGACGCAAGTCAAACGCGGTCCGACATCGAAATCACGGAAATCTCCATCGTACGAAACCATTTGAATTTCGTCGGGAATCCGGATTCCTCTCTTCGCAAGATAATTGTAAGCCGTCAGAGAAAGCGTATACCCCGAAGCGAATATTCCGTCGACGCCTCTGTGCTTGGCGATGAAGTCCTCGACGACCTTTTCCTCTTCTCCGTGAAGAACGACCTCGTTGGTGATGAATTTCTCCATTCCGTGTTCTTCCATGCAATCCAAATAGGCTTTTTCCCGAAGAAGGACTTCCGAATCCACGAAAGGCTTCGTTCCGATATACCCGATTTTCTTGCAGCCCTGCGCGATGAGATATTCGATCGCTTTTCGCGTGGCTTCGTAATTGTCGGAAGCCACGAAGGGGATCTCTTTCCCCAAATGGCGGTCAATCGAAACGATCGCCAAATCTTTCAGTTCTTCTTCCGAATGGGTAAAGTGAGTGACGAAAATCGCTCCGTCGACCTCCTTTCTTCGAATCCGGTTGATGATTTCGTTTTCTTTTCCGACTCTCTGCTGAGAACTGATCAGAAGTACCGAATATCCGAAGCGATCGGCTTCGTCTTCGATATATCCGGCGAGGCGGGAGAAAAAAGGGTGAGCGATGATCGGCACCATCAAGGCGATCACTTTGGTTCGATTTGTTCTCAGCCTTTTCCCCATCACGTTCGGCACGTAATTCAGTTCGTCGATCGCTTCTAAAACGACTTTCTGCGTCGTCGCGTCGACCTGATTTCCGCCGTTGAGAACGCGGGAGACCGTTCCCGTGCCGACTCCGGCTTTTTTCGCTACATCTTTAATCGTTGCTGCCATCGTGTTTCCTCCTGATTCCGATTGTAATTCCGATTCCCCCTCCGATGAGTGCAAGAGCCCCCGCAAGGCAAGGAACGAAGATCTTCCAAGGTTCGATTTTTTCCTTTGAAACCCGATCGGGAAGTTGACCTTCTTCGAGAGATCGGACGGTAACGGCAAATTCCTGCCCGTCGATTTCCACCGAATTGATTCCAGAAGCAAAGAGTTTACCGTCGATATTCAGAACGTAATCCCATACGCTGTACCGATCGGTGTCGACAATTTCTCCGTTGATTTTCACCGTTCCGACAACGCGGTTCCCGACGAAGAGATTCAGATCGGTATCTTCCTGAATTTCGACATCTTCAAACGATAGATCCGGCAACGCGTTCACGCGCACGACGACGTCGAATCGGCTGAATTCTCCGACGACTGTCAAGCGATAATTCCCTGCGGAAGGCAGAAGCGAGAAATAGCGCTCGTCGATGGAAATCTCCTTTCCCTCTACCCGATAGAACGCCTCGTCGATCGAAGCGTTTCTCAGCGTGACGTTGCAAATGGAAACGATGTGCTGTTCGATGTCGGAATTCAAGACTAAATCCCCCGAAACGTAATCCACAGTTGCGTTCATCGCGGAAATCTCTTTAAAAGTCGCCCGCGTCGCGCAGACGTTCAGACCGAAGTATCCGGAAAGAGGTTCTTCTTCACCGATTTCCGCGTCGATCACTTGGTTTCCGTTCAGGAAAACCTGAATGTTCTTACCTTCCGCTTTGACGGAAAGGACGATATTCGACGTATCGACCGATCCGACGGCAACGTTGGCGATTTCACCTCGCGGAGACCAGAGTTTCACGACTTTTCCGTTATTGTCATAATTGGCGATCAAATAATCGTTCATCTGAGAATCGGCGCGAAAAACTAACGCGCAGGCGGCTCCCGTTCCCAAATCGAATCGCGCGGAATAAGTAAAATCTTCGCCCTGATTTTTCGAAAGAAGAAAACCGTCTCCGGTAGGTTGAATTCCCGTCAACCCCTCCTCTGTGGCCAACCACGTTCCCGAAATTACTCCGTCGGAGAAATCCAACGAACCCGGAATTTGACCGGAATGAACGATTACGCGGATATCCTTGTACTCATTTCCGACCTTGCACCGGATCAGAGATTCTCCCGATTGAAGCGATCGAATCGTTACTCCTTGCGGGGAAATCTCCGTCGCGATATTTTCCTCTCCTTCGAGGATTTCCCATTCCGGTTCGCCGTTTCCGGTAAAATAAGCCGTAACGCGCTTTTCCGTAGTTAAAGTCAAATCCATTTCGATCTCTTCGTCGGAAAGGTATAGCACGCCTTCGCCCTCCGAAATCTCTCTTTGCCAAACCGAAGCGATTCGGTTCGCTTTCAGTTCCTCGATTTCCACTTCGCCCCCGACGAGCAATTCCGCGCCTTTCGAATAAGGAGACGCCAGAGTCAGCACGTAGAAAGGAATTGTAAAGTTTTCGCAATAAACTTCGAGGCTTCCGTTGTCCGAGAGAATGTAAAACGTCTTTTCGTCGGAAGAACCGATAAGATTCGACGCATATTTCCGATGGTAATTACCGAATGCGATTCCCCCGTCGGAAGTATGACTGCGATCCACATAGTAGCCGTCGACCTCGTTCCAGCCGATTTCGGTATACTCGTCGTCGCCGACGTTGATTCGGATAGCCAGCGATTCTCCGTTCGGATTTTGAATACTCGCGGAAATTTCCAACTGATGCGTATCGACATTTTGCAACGGATTTTCCGACGACGGCGCGTAAATTCCCGTAAAATCGGTCACATTCGTTTTTAGGCTTGCGAACGAAGCGGAATCCCGAACGATCGGCGTTTCCGCCAAAACGTAACCTTCGCCTTCCTTTTTCAAGTCGTATCGGACCGGAATCGTCATTCCTCCGCCGTTCCACGGGTGGCAGACTTGCGCGAACATTCCGCTTTCGACAGAATCGGCGCTGCCGGGTACTCCGCTGAACCAACTCATTCCGATGACTTGACCATAGAATTCGCTTCCTTGATCGTCGATAAAGAAAGTCTGCGTCGCATAGGAATCTTTGCCATAGTCCATCGTCGTCGGATTCGCTTTTTCCGTTTCAGAGAGGAGCTTCCCGTTCAAATCGACGAATTCAGCCCGGCCGTTCAAAGAATTGTATTGCAACTCTCCGACTAGATAATTTCTGCCGGAGAATGTCATCACGGTATGCGAAGTATGATCGTCCGCTTCCAAAGTAAACACATCGACGCATTCCGGATGTTCGGCGGTGAATTCTCCCGCATAACTCCACGAACACAGGTCTTCCGATTTCAGAAAGTAAACCTTGTTTCCCGATTGATTCGACAAGGTCATCCCCCATAATTCCACGCGGTCGTTTTCGCTTACAAGCGGGAACACTTTCGGATCGCGGCAGTCGATTTTCGTATCGGCCCCGACGAGATTCTGCGGAATCAAGACCCTTTTTATCCAAGTCATTCCTCCGTCATCGCTCGACATCAGCACTTGATTTTGAAGCGCGCCGTCGCGGGTGTAAAACGCGATCAGCCCGTCTTCGCCGGAAAACCAATTTCCGGCATCGATCGTTTCGCTCATTCCGCGATGATACACCATCGCCGAACCGGACCACATATATCCGTTTCCGTCTCCGAAGCCCATATCCGAAGAATCCGGAAACAGGCAGATCGGAAGTAGTTCCCAAGAAGTGAGGTCTTTGCTTCGGGCGTGTCCCCAATACATATCGCTCCAATATTGTGAATACGGGTGCGTTTGATAATAGAGGTGATAATAGCCATCGTAATAGACCAGTCCGTTCGGATCGTTGTTCCAATGAGCGAACTGCGAATAATGATATTGTTGACGATAAAGTTCGGAATAGTAGGAATAATCGCTCTTCCCTACGGCGATATCAGAGATTTTCACTTCGCTTTGAAAGCCGTTAACCCCCAAAAAACCGCCTTCGTAGGAAACCGAATCCGACCGATCCGTGAGCAGAATATCGTTGTCGAGACCGAAACGACGGATATTGTCGACGTAGAATTCCCCGTGAACTCCGTCGTTTTCCGCGCTGAGAACGACTTTCAAGTGAACCTCATCGATCGCAGCGACTTTCGGGTCGACCAATTTTCGTTCGCTTTCGGTGATTCTGTCGTTTCCGATATACCAATCGGAATAAAGTTCGGTCGGTTGAAGAATTCCGTCTGTCGAGGCAAAGTAAAGCAGTTTGATTCTGTTCTCATACCGATCGATATTGAGTACAAAGTAATGGTCGTTTTCTTCCGCGCCGAAAACCAAGCCTCCCGCCTGCCCCGAAATGAATCGGAGATATCCGGCATAAACAAAACTTTCGTCTTTTCCGAAATAAGTCTGATCCAGATAAAAGCCGTCTCCGTCGAGAGAAGTCAACGCGAGTTCCTTCGCTTCGGCTTTAAATCCCGATTCGGAACGAAAGAGAAATCCTCCGCCGACGAATGTTCCCAAAGAGATCAGACCGATGATGCTTTTGAATAGTTTTTTCATTCTTCTTCCCTCTCTTTCAAATATCGTCGAATCGTCGTCAAATCCGGCAACGGATCGATCGCGCCTTTTCCTAATGTATTCAAAGCGCCGCAGATATTGGCGAATCGGAAGGTCCGATCGAGAAATCGCCGATTCCAATCCTCCCGCCTTACGCCGTCCAATCGAGAGAGAATTCCTCCATAGAAAGCGTCGCCCGCGCCGGTGGTATCGACAGGGCGGACGGAAATCGAAGGAAGACTCTGCCTGTTTTCTTTGTATATATATCGGCTGCCGTTTTTCCCTAAACTGATGCAGACCAATGCGCCTTTCAAATTGTCGACATAATCTTCGGTAAAGATTGAAACTTCATCTTCCGAAAATTTGACGATATCCGCCTGCGAAATGATTTCGCGGTAAATGCGGACGGCTTCTTTTCGATTCGAAAAGATATCTTCTCTGAAATTGACGTCGAAACTGACGAGTTTCTTCAACCGATGCGCTTGCGCGATGACTTCATTCGCGTACTTCCGACCGATCTTTTCCGACAACATCAAAGAGCCGATATGAACGATCGAACATCTTTCCATCAATTCGTCGGGAATCGGATCCAAATGATAGTCCGCCGTATTTTTTCGATAAAAACTGAAAGAACGTTCTCCGAAAGAATCCAATTGGACGAACGCCAAGGTGGTATTCCGCTTCCCATCGCGTCGGATATAATACTCCTCTACGGGTTGCTTTCCGACGAAATCGACCAGAAAATCGCCGATCGCATCTTTTCCGACACTGCCGAAGAAAGCGCTTCTAACGCCGAATTTTCCGCACGCGCAGGCAACGTTGAACGGCGCGCCTCCGGCTCTTCTTTGATAAGAAAAAACGCCCTCTTTTTCTTCGCCGATCATATCCGCCAAAATTTCACCGATACACAGAATCATCTTTTCCCCTCCTTATTCTTTTTTTCCGTCATATATTCACCTAAAACCAGAATTCCCAGACGGACGAGCAAAATCAGAAAGAATATCAAAAAGGTATAAATGAAAAACGAACCGCGAGGAAGAAAATATCCCGCGAAAAGCGTGATAGAAAATGTCAAGACGGAATCCATCAGAAAATAATTCCCGACGAGTATCAGCGCGTCTTTGAAACGATACGCGCTCTTCTTGTTTGCCAAATTCAAAAGGCAATACAATAGCGCCCCCGAAACCACAAGTATCGCCACGAAATAGAACACTCCCGAAAAATAATTGATCAAATAGACGTACACGCTCAACTTCGTGCTTTGAAGGAAAGAAGAGGCGATCAACCGATCGATCGACGCAACTGTCCCGTCAGTCTCATAATCCCCGCTTTGAACAAATCCGTAAAACGAAATCGGCACGTTCCTGTCGGTGATAAACGAACCGACGAGTATGTCGTCGAAGACAAAAAGGTACGTGGTCAATTTTCGATTCTCGACGTATTCGTGAAAGTAATAATTTCGGATCGTCGGCGCACTGCCGGAACTTTCGTATTCGATCAGCGAAGGATAATAACCGTCGATATAGAGTTGATAAAGATCGCGGACATAATTTTCGCTTTCTTTGTTCAACAAAATGTACCGCTCATAGTACTCTTTCTTTTCCGAATCGTCTTTCAACCCTTCTAAATACTCGGTATAGGTAGCGACTTTCTCTTCGGTAAAGATCAGTTCCTTTCCCGAATACTCGATTTTGAACTCGTAATTTTCTTTGACCGCTTCGCTGAAAACGAGATATTCCTCGTAGGTTACCCTAAGGTTTCGCTCGTCCTTAGAAACGCAATACGCTTCGAAATCGTCGAACATCGCGTTCGTATCCCGCGTGTCGACGATCAGATGATAATTCCCCGTTTTATAATGCTTTTCGTCTTCCGGATCGGCGATCGTATCGACGACGTCAGGAAAAGAAGAAATCGAACCATTCGCGACGGTCAAAACGACATTCAAATTCTCGTCCGAATTGGCAAACGCATTGTGAATCAGCGTCTGAAATGCTTCGGAATGACGATAATGATAATCGAAAGGAATCGTGTCTCCCAGTATGATACCGAAAAAGACGATCACAAGTGCGAGAACGATCGACAGAGTCATCGAAAAACACCCGTGTTTTCCGACTTCTCGGCTCACTCGGTTAGAGAAAAAACTCAGGATGAAAAATTTCAATCCGCTTTTCATTTTTATTTTTTACCCATCACGGACAACGAAGTTTCTTTGTCGAACAAATGCACCTTCTCTTCGCAAAATCCGATTTTTAAATGGTCTCCGGCAAACAGGCGAACCCGATCTTTCACGGAAACGATATAGTCCGGCCCGTCAACGGCGATTTTGACGAAAAGGTGGGTTTCGCTTCCTAACACTTCCATAATCGACAAGGTGCAATCCAATCCTTCTTCGGCGATTTCGATGTGTTCTCCGCGAACGCCGAGAACGGCTTCGTGTTCGTTCCCGTCGAGATATCTCTCTTCTATCGGTCTGAGTCGTTTCAAATCAAATGCGACCGAAGATCCGTTTAAGAAGACGCATTTCAACAAATTTTCATGTCTTTTTATCTTTACTTCGAAGAAATTCATCTGCGGCGTGCCGATAAATCCGGCGACAAATTGATTGACCGGATAGTCGAATAGATTGGTCGGGGTGTCGATCTGTTGAACGACGCCGTCTTTCATCACGACGATTCTCGTCCCCATCGTCATCGCTTCGACCTGATCATGGGTGACGTAGATAAACGTAGTTTTGATTTCATTGTGCAACTTGACGATTTCAGAACGCATCGCGGTTCTCAGTTTCGCATCGAGATTGGATAACGGTTCGTCCAAAAGGAATGCTTTCGGGCCGCGCACAAGCGCCCGTCCCAAAGCGATTCTCTGCCTCTGCCCTCCGGACATTTCGTCCGGTTTGCGGTAAAGGAGTTCTTTAATTCCGAGAATTTCCGCCGCCCATTGCACTTTTTCATCGATTTCCGCTTTGCTCAGATGGCGCATGATCTTCTTTTCTTTTCCGTCTTTGGTTTTCACCACGTCCGGGACTTTTCGCATCTTCAATCCGAAAGCGATATTGTCGTAGGAAGTCATATGCGGGTATAGCGCATAACTTTGGAACACCATCGCAATGTCGCGATCTTTCGGTTCGAGATTATTCACCAACTTGCCGTCGATATAGAGTTCCCCTCCGCTGATATCTTCCAATCCGGCAATCATTCGAAGCGTCGTCGATTTTCCGCACCCCGACGGTCCGACGAATACGATGAACTCTCCGTCATCGATATCCATCGTAAAGTCCTTGACGGCGACAAAGTCTTCCGCATCGCGCGGATTCCCTTTCTTTCGCCCGAACAAGCGAAATTTGGTCTTTTCTCTGGCTGGATAGACCTTATAAATGTGTCTCAACGATAAATTAGCCATTTTTCTACCTCCGAACTGTCGATTTTCCGATTGGAATCTTCTCTTGGAATCGTTTCCAAATCGGTTAAAAAATAAAGGGCATCTTGCTGCCGTCGCTTATGAAATCGCTTTCACTCAAGCAAAATTTTAAACTTTAAAACGCACCTTGTCAACATTCTAAATCGATTTTTATCCGATTTTCGGCTTAACCCATGTTCAAATAAACATTTAACCTTCCCATTTTTTGCTTGTGAAAGCAATTTGCTATTTTAACTTTCTGTAATATTTTTTTAACTTAATTCGCTTTTTATAATATTTTTCCGAATCAATAGCTAAATACCCCATTTGTTTGTAATATGACAAAAGTTGATTCTTATTATGGAAAATACATGATCTAAGAATTCTTCAACATTAGTGAATTATAAATTTTTTTACAACACCCTGTGTTTCAATTGAAACAATATTATCTTTGAAAGGATAAAGATTATCAAATGCAATAATAATTGAAGGGATCAAATTATCAAATTTACACTCTAAAGACAAGAAATTTAATTCAGCTTCTTTGTCCAAAATTCTAAATATAGTTTCATTAACAAATGATTGTTATACTGTTTCAAATTCATCATAGTTATGTTTTCTGAAATTTATTTTTAAATAAAAGTCAGCCATTCCCATAATTTTAACCTCCTATGGGACTAAGAAAAAATTAACATATCTGTATCCCGATTGTCTTAATGCAGACACCCTATGATAACCATTTGCAATTTGATCCCTTCCATCTTTCTCTCCTGTTTTCCTTTCCTTTCTCTTATCTCCTTTCTTTTCCTTTTTCAATGGGTAGAATAAATCGGTATTTTCCTCTATTTCTTCAGAGAGTTGAATAAAACTATGGTGTTTTCTCAATCAATACAGAGCGTTGATTTTCGTCGATTAAATCGAACAAATGAACTTTTTCCGGCTTAAAGCGAAGGGCAAAAGAGTCGTCTTTCCGACTCTCGAAGACTTCCGCGCTTTGTTTGACGATCCATTCATCATCTCCGACTTCGACATGGACATAATATTCCGCGCCGAGCAATTCGGAAAAGAGAATTTTACAAGGCAAAGCGTTTTTGGTATCACCGCCGACAAGTTCGATATCTTCCGGACGAATTCCGAATAAAATCGGAAAAGGTTCATCATTGAGAATTTTGCGATAGGTTTCCGTCTGTTTGTCGATTTGCAGACAAGCGCGTTCGGCTTCATTCAAAGCGATCGCATCCGCTTGTTTCATCTTTCTCTTGCTTTTCAATTCCGCGATTTTTTCGGACAGAGTTTCGCGTCTTTTTTCCGCTTCTTCCTCTTCAAATAAAGGTTTCGCGTAATAATTTTCGATCGATTTCTTCATTTCTTCGGGAAGATTCCAAACTCCGTCACCCTTAAAAATCAGTTTTCCCCGATCGTAGATCGTTTCTTCTACGTTCATCGACGGAGAACCGATGAACTCGCCGACAAAGCGGTTAATCGGATGGTTATAAATTTCTTTCGGCGTGCCGATTTGCTGAACGACTCCTTTTTTCATGATCACGATGCGATCCGCCATGGTCATCGCCTCCGTCTGATCGTGAGTGACATAGATCGTCGTCGCTTTCAGTTTCCGATGCAGTTTAATGATTTCTCCGCGCATTTGAACCCGTAATTTCGCATCTAAATTCGAAAGCGGTTCATCCATCAAAAAAAGTTTAGCGTCGCGGATAATCGCCCTGCCCAAAGCGACGCGTTGCCGTTGTCCTCCCGAAAGCGCCTCCGGTTTTCGCGAAAGATATTGTTCGATTTCCAAAAGTTCCGCTACTTCCTTGACTTTTCTTTCAATCGTCGCCTTATCGACGCCTTTGATTTTCAACCCGAAAGAGAGATTTTCTTTCACCGTCATATGAGGGTACAAAGCATATGACTGAAAGACAAAAGCGATATCGCGGTTTTTCGCCAAGGTGCGATTGGAATACGCGCCGTCGATATAGAGTTCGCCTTCGGAAATTTCTTCTAGTCCGGCGATCATTCTCAAAAGCGTCGATTTTCCGCAACCCGATGGTCCGACCAAAGCGATGAATTCGTATCGCCTGACGGACAGATTAAAATCCTCTACAGCGCGAACTTGATTGTCAAATACTTTGCCTATATGCGACAAAACCAAATAGTCCTTGCCTTTTTCTTCAATTTCCATTTTCTTTTTCCTCGCTTTCCAGAACGCGGATATCCAACCGCGCTTTTAAAGGAAAATCGGTCTCCAATATCAGCTCGACCGATTTCATAAACACCAGATTCGTCATCGCGTCGGTGTATCCGTTGAAAAAAAGTTCGAGAACGTGTTCGTCGAAAATCAAATCGACTTCTTCTTCGCTCTTCTCCGTCAAAGCGCATTTTCTGATTCCCTCGCGAACGAGGTTATCTTCCAAACCTCCCAAAGCCATTTTGAGTTCCGATCGATCAAAAGTAATCGTTTTCGAAACGTAATCGAAAGTCATAAAGACTTTTTCATCGTCCTCCGATTTTAGAATCAAGGTGAAAACCAAGTCTTTTATCACCTCGTAAGTCAATCGCATTCGGAAGCAGGTTTCACCTCGCAAAATCGAATACGGTTTCTTTCGCACTGCGATCGTTTCTCTTTTTTCCCGATTCCAGTAACGGTCGACGGACGGAACGGGAATCTGACGAACCCGTCCTCCTTCGATCGAAATTTCTCGCGGAAGCGTCAGATTTCCGCACCAGGAAGCGCCGAGATCCCGATGAAGATAATTTCTCCCCCACATCTGATTCCACGCGATGAGATAGACCTTAGATAGACCGGAAAACAGAAGCGGTGCGTAAAACTCTCCTCCGTGATCCAATTCCCGAACATCGTCCAATTCGATAAATTCGGCTTCACGCGGAGCAATTTGATAAACCGAACTGGAAATATTGTCGAAATCGTAGCCCGATTTGGCTTTATTCTGCGGAGAAAAAACGAGCAAATCCCGATCTTCAAACCGCGTCAAAGAGGGGCATTCGAACATCGTTCCGTGTTTTCGACTTTGAACTAATTTCCCTTTATACCGATAAGATAGCAGGTCGAAAGTTTCATAGACGAGAATCATCGCTTCCCCCTCCGCGCTCTTTGTTCCGATCAACGCACTAAATCCATCT
Source organism: Bacilli bacterium (assembly GCA_048359995.1). Lineage (GTDB taxonomy): Bacteria > Bacillota_I > Bacilli_A > RFN20 > CAG-449 > UBA3210. The sequence continues at coordinate 102,037 of DBGCPK010000014.1, forward strand.
CCGTCCCGATAGATGAAAGGATCTCGAAAATCTTCTTTGGATACTCCCGACGGTTTGTCTTCATTCCGAATCACCGGATTTCCCTCGTATTTTTCGAATCGAATTCCGTCATCCGAAAAAGCAACGGAAATCGTCTGCTGTGCATTCCCCTCTTCGTCGAATCCGAAAGAAGTGTAAATTAAATAGAGTTTTCCGTCCTTTTCGATCGAACTTCCGCTCCAACAACCGATTCGATCATAACTCCGATCGGGAAGAATGGCTTCCTCCATTTGCTCGAATTTCACCAAATCCTCGCTGACCGCGTGTCCCCAACCGATCTCTTCCTGTACGTTTTTGTCGGCGTTGTGCTGAAAAAAGACGTGATATTTTCCCTGATAGAAGATGCACCCGTTCGGATCGTTGATCCAACCGGTTTCGGGAGAAAAATGCAAACGCGGGCGGCGGATATTCATCGCTATGCCACCTTATCCGTGCCGTCCCACGTTCCCGTTTCTTGATGACCGTCGCGGTAATACATCGTGCCTTCACCATAAATCCACCCTCCGTGATCTTTGGAGAATTCGCCGACAAAGGAATACTGCGGAATATTCTCGTCACGGCTCGGCCAGTATTGCGTTCCTTGTCCGTGACGGACATTGTCTTCGAACATACCTACGTAATAATCACCGCTCGGCCACGACATTGTCCCGTAACCGCTTAGCAGTCCGGCACTGTCGAAAGAGCCGTGATAGATACAATATCTTTGTTCAACCGTCCCGTCAATCGGCGCGTCGGGCTGTAAAAAGTACTTCGTGCCATAATACGGATTTCCATATCGCCATTCGCCGTTGAAATAATCTCCGTTCGGCCAGATCATATACCCCTGCCCGTGCATATAATCGTTTTCCCATTCGCCGATATAGACGCAAGCCGTGTAGAAAGTCATCGTTCCCACGCCCTCTTTCAATCCTGCGGAAAAAGAGCCCTCGTACATATCGCCGTTACCATAGTACATCGTGCCGTTTCCCTCCGGTTGATTGTAGACGTCCACGAATCCGATGTAGTAATTTCCGTTCGTTTCGTCCTCGAATTCGGAATAGATCAATCCTTCCGGCAGAACCCCCGAGTGATCGCTTTCGGAAGTCGAGTCGCTTTTTTTCGAAGAACAGCCGACCATAAGCAAACTGCTCAAAAGAAGAAGTCCAAGTTTTTTCATATTTTTTTCCTTTCTATAAAACACTTTGAATCATCGAGACAAAAGTCTCATATCCGATTTGGTTCAGATGAATTTGATCGCCGATAAAGTAATCCGCCAAATCGTCGATCGTTTCCGTTTCGTTTTTCATCAAAAGCGCCGCGTGGTCGATAAAGCCGATTCCGTTTGAAATACAATACTCTTCGATGAGGCGATTGAATTCCGTCTCTACGCCGAGAAAAGAAGCGAAGCACGGACTCGGTTCGACGCTCATCAAATAAATTTCGCTATCTGCGAGTTGCTCTTTCAAATAGGCAACCAAAGCAGCGGCGTCGTCAACCGCTTCGGACGGAGTTAATCCCAGATGGAGATCGTTAAATCCGAGATGAAGAACGATTTTTTTCGGAGAATACGGGACGATCAAGGTCTCCGCCAAAGCGCGCCATTGGTAATACGTTGTCCCGCCGATCCCCGTATCGATCGCGTCGTAGAGAATCGGGAATTTTTCCTCGAAATCGATGATATTGTATTTCTTGTGCATCATATCCGTGTAAGAATCACCGGCGATGACGACAGAACGAGGCGTTTCCGCATAATAATACCGATTCCGATACTCCTCTGCATAGGCTTTATTGAAGATAAAAGGCTTTTCCATCTCTTCCGAATAGCCTTCCTCCAATTCGATCGCACCTCCGCGGTAAGCACCGATCGCGCTTAACCCGTTGAAAAAGCCTTTGATCCACGCTTTCGGCAAACCGTCGTTCAGGTCGGTAAAATACAGAACTCCATTTCCGTACATCCACCCGCTTCGATCGTAATCGAATTCGCCGACATATTTGCTGAGCCGCGTATGATTATCAAATCCGGCATTTCCGCCTAAAAAACTGCATTCGGAGAAATCCATTTCTCCGACTCCTTTTCTCAAAAACGAAGTGCCGTCGTAATACAGATCTCCGGAATAAATCGAATAATCGGGATATTTGATGATTCCTTTTCCCTCTTGATCGGCGACAAAAGTCTGTTCCGTTTCCATCGTTCCGCGAAAAGCCCATACACCCGTCGAACGGCTGTCGTATGGAGCGTAATAGATCGTTCCCGTTTGGCTGACATTGGTTCCTTCGACGAAGGCACCCTCGTAACGCGATGAATCGGAAAAATAATATGTCCCGTTTTCGTCCGAATAGAGATTATCCTGAAATTTACCCGAATACGTCCGATTGCTTTTCCTTTCTTTGTACGTTCCTTCGATCAGATAGTAGGAGTATTCTTCATCCAATCGCAGATAACCCTCGAAAGTATCGAGGCTGTCGTTCAGCCTCATAAATACCTTTTTTGACTCGTCTAAGACCCCCTCTTTGAATTCGCCGGTAATCGTGTACTCGTTCTTTTTCGTCAGCGTACCGACGCCGTCCATCTTTTTGTCGCGGATTTGTCCTTGATAGGAAACGTTTTCCGCGATGATCAGATTACTTGCCGTTTCCGGCGGAACGTATCCCCGATAGGTCAGCAAAGCAGTGCCGATCATCACCGATACCATTATTCCCGTTTTCATTTTTCCGCTCCTCCGTTCAAATACTCCTTGATCCTTTCAGACCAGAGGAGATATCCCTTATCGTTCATATGATGACCGTCGCTTCCGAAATACGATGCCAAATCGTCCACCGGAATCCAATGCAACTCGTCTTGCAACACAAGATCGCTGACCTTAATCACCTCGACGCCGGAGATTTCGCTCTCGATCTTATCGTAAATCAAATTCAGTTGATATCGAGCGTTATAGGTGGAACGAGTGGCAACCGTCATCCATTGATCGACGATGTAGATTTTCACGTCGGGAAAATCCGCTTTGCACATCGAAATCAATTCTCTCAGATTGGCGTCGATGCGTTCAAAAGTCGAATATTGCGTATAATCATTCCCGCCGAGATGCAGGACGATCACTTCCGGAGAATAAGGCAAAATCAAATCGCGATAGTAATTGAGCCAGTCCGCCGTGGTAGAACCTCCGCAGCCGACGTTCAACGCGTCGTATTCCCCGAAATACTTTTCAAAAGGCGTATTGCTCTGAGAATTCATAAATTCCATATAGGAATCGCCGATAAAGAGAATATCGTGATGTCGGGGAGCGTACTTTTCTTCGGCGAGATAAACATCGTAGTCCTCGCGAAAGCGGAGATAGGGTTTTTCCATCGATTCGGTATAACCTTCCGCCAGGTCGATTTCTTCCCCTTCGTAACGTCCGATCAAGTTGTTAGCGGAAAAAAATCCTTTCGCCCAAGAAGTAGGATTCCCTTCTTTATCGGTATAATACATGACTCCGTTGCCGTAAATCCATTGGCTGACGGAATAGTCGAATTCGCCGACATAACGGGCGATATACTCCTCGTTCGACGCGCCCCACGGACCGGCGAGAAAATGGCAATTCGCGAAATCCATTTCCCCTTTCCCCTTTCTCAAAAAAGAAGATCCGTCGTAAAACAATTGTCCCGTATAAGTGGAATCGTCTCCGAAAAGAATTTTTCCGTATCCCAACTGATTGGCTACGAAAGTTTTCTCCGTTTTCATCGTTCCCTCGTAATACCACAAACCTTCCGTCTGATTCTCATAGGCCGCGTAATAAATTCGCCCTTTTAACCCGATGTTGGTTCCTTGCCTGAATTGACCGATATAGTAACTATCTTCGCTTAAAGTCAGTTTTCCTTCTTCGTCTTCGAACAGGTTTTCGTTGAATTTTCCCTCGTAAATAAGGCTTCCGACAGCGTAATCGTACGTTCCTTCGATCAGTTGATACCGATACTCTTCGTCGAGGATCAGTTTTCCGATAAATTTATCCCGACTTGTTCCGATCGTCAGCGTAGACTCGCAAGACGGATCGACTTTCCCCTCCGTCAGGCAGGTTTTCAAAGAATCGTTGTTTCGATATTTGAAAACACCCTCGCCGTGAGGCTTGCCGTTGCGCAAGCCTCCGGTATAGGTTACATTGTAATTCAAACGATAATTCGTTACGGTTTCGTCGCAATTTCCCGTGTTTTCGGAAGGCGGATTTTTCGTCCGGCAACCCGTCAACAGAAAGACCGCGCCTAACAAAATCATTCCTTTCTTTTTCATCTTTTTCACTCGAAACTCTTGCTCAAATCGAGCGAAGAAACGTATTCTTCCAGCAAATCGACGGAAGGATCGAATCCCTCGTAAGGTCCGATCAGTTGCCCGTTCGCCCAATCCCAGTTTCCCGCGACATATCCGTAAGGCGTATTATCTTCGTTCAGGATGTACATCACCCCGTTACCGTAGAACCACCCGTGATCGATGCAATCGAATCCGCCGATGTATCGATCGAAATGTTTCGTACTCAGAATCTCTGAGGTCGTGTTCGTATTTCCGACAAACCAACCGCAGGTTTCCACGCCTGTCCAAACATTGATCCCTTGTCCGATTCTTTGGCAATTCCAAGATCCGGTTACCAGACAATCGCCTTCGTAGTACTGACTGCCGTAGTTGATTCGCGCCTTTCCGGTCGCGCCGACCTTCGGTTCCGCCATTCCCGAAATCTCGCCTTCGTACCATTGAAGTCCGGTCGCGTCGGTGTGGTATGCTTTCAGTTCTATGCGCCCGATTTGTCCGTCTGTGGTTCCTCCGACGAATTTTCCGCGATACGAATTTCCGTCTCGGTAATCTCCCGTCGTCGACCACGAAAAGAATCCGTTTTCGTCCTCGAACCGATCGTCGACAAATTTTCCTTCATAATACATTGAATTCGCATAGGTGTGCGTTCCTTCTTTTCGTTTGAATTCTTCGGTCAATGTCCCGACGAATACGCTTCCGTCGGAATACTCCAATGTCGCCGTACCATAAGGTATGCCGTTTTCCACCGTTACGGTAAATTGGGTCTCTCCGACCATTTTTTCGACATAATGTTCGATGACGAAATCCGCAACGGCTTCTTCCGAATCCAAATATCGGATATATCCGGAGATTTCATTGTCGCAAGAGGCCTTTACTCGAATCGAATAATCTCCGTCTTCTTCATAAGCGGGAATGAGTAGTGGGCCTTCGATTTCCTGCGCGGAAATCAAACTTTCGTCTCCTCTGTTAATCGTGAGATAATACTTGCTCGCATTTTCGACCGTGTCGAAAGAAATCTGCCAATGATCGCCGTCTTCGAGGGAATGGATCACCTGCAAATTGCGCGGAGCATTCAAAACCATCTCGTCGATTTTATCTTTGACGGAGACATTCAAAATGACGTTTGAATCCGGCATCGTAAACGTATATACTCCGTCGTCGGAAGATAAAGGCTCGCCGTTCACCGTAACCGAATCGACCTCTTTGTTTTCCGCGGTCACGATCGTAAATACGATTTCATCTCCTTCTTTCGCTTCGTTCAAATTCAGTTCGACATCGTTCCCGTCCGGAATATTCACCGCGATCGAATGCGCGTTTTTCGAACTGACGATTTCACTCGAATGCTCTTCGCTGTGAATTTCCGAATTCAACAACGACGAAGAGGTATCTTTGCTCTTGTTGCACGCTCCCAGAAGCGATACCGTCGCCAAAACTACCAGCGACAATGGATATAGTGTTTTCTTTTTCATAAAATTCCTCCGATTGAATAATTATCCTTATTCAACATTTTTTCTTTTGAATCACCGACGGATAAATCGGTCCGGACCTCTATTTCAGGCGGACGGTCAAGATGCTGACGGAACGGGGAGGAACTACCGACGAATCGGACGAATCGTCTTGCTCCACCCAGATCAATTCTTCGCTGTCTTCGCCGTTTTTTCCTTCAAACGAATCCGAAGTCACAAAACTCCGATAAAGGTATTCGTCGATTTGACCGTTTGCAATTCTGATGGCTTCGTCCGAAGCGTTGATCACGGAAATGCTCATCGTTTTCCGATCCGACGAAACTGTCGCGTTGACCTCGACATAATCGTCGAAAGCCGTGAGATTGCAGATCACCTCTACGTAAAAGTCCTGCATATAAGACCGATAAAGTTTCGAAACGTATCCACCTCCTTCCATATACGCTCGATATGCGTCGGTGAGGATCTGTCCTTGCGTCGCGTTGACCGTCGAAGAATAGCAAGCCAGTTCCACTACATCGGCGTTTTTGATCATTTCGTTATAACAGGCGGCTACGCCCATGCCGTCTTTTAATCTCGACGCGCCGGTGGCGTTATCGTAAGCGAATTCGTCGATGGCCATTTTAATTGACGACGTTCCTTTGACTTCCCGATGATTGGCGATCCGGTATGCGGCTTGATTTTTCAAAGAAAGAATATGTTCTTTCACGGAATCTTCCTTTCGTTCGGCGTAAAAATGTTCGCTCAGCGCGTCAATATTTCCCGGACACAATCGAATCATTTCGGACGACCACGAAGAAGAGTTATCGCCGACGCCGATGATTTCGACCGAATCGGATATTTTCTTGATTCCTTCCGCGATCGCGTTGTGTTTTTCCGCATAAGCGCCGATTTCCATATGTCCTAACTGCCACGCGCCGTTCATCTCGTTGCCGATGGAAATGTATTTGACTTCATAGGGCTCTTTTTGAGGGCGAAGCGAGGCGTAAGGAGAATCTGTTCCCAAGAGGTATTCGACTTCGTCGAGAGCCATCTGCACCGACCCTAATCCCGAATTGAGGACGATATTCGGTTCGGCTCCCACGTATTGACAGAAGCGAATAAACTCGTCGACGCCGAAATCGTTCGGTTCGTAGACGGAATAGAATCCGTCGCTTCCGATCCGACTCAAATCGGAGGCCAACCGATCGTCGTCGTTCTTAAAATCATCCAATGCTCCGGCATATTCGAGATTTCTCCGGCTCGGTCGGGAGTCTCTATCCCCGATTCCGTCGTAAAAATCGTAGCCTGAGACAAAATTTCCTCCCGGCCAGCGGTATAACGGCGAGTTCAGCTCTTTCAACTTGTCCAACGTATCCTTGCGCATTCCGTCGATGTGGTCATCTTTCATCAAAGACAATGAATCCAGATAGACTTCTCCGTTTAAAAGCCTGTATTCCACCGTATAATAGCCTTTTCCCAAAGAATTCAAGTGAAAACGATATTGCGCGAACGAATCGGAAGCGACGACGATCTCACTCGATACTCTGCTTCCGGAGGAGTCGATCAGGCTCATTTCGACACTACCCGATCCTTGCGCATAGAAGTACGCGTCATAACCGCAATGATCTTCCAATTGCAATCCGCGTTGGTAAAAAGACGATCCTGCCGTCATATGCGCGGAATAGCCTCCCGAATAGGTAATCTCCCCCTCGCTCTGCACGGTACTTCCGCTTGCTTTCTTCCATTGCGAAACGTCCTCGCCGATCGGCGCGACGAATTTTCTGTCCATGATCAACTCAGCCCAAATTCCTCCGTAAATGCACTTCTCGATATGCTCGATAAACGTCCCGTATATCAAAGGAGAAATCGCGTCTTCCGACGCCTTGGTCGGGTCGAAAAAGATTTTCAACTCCCTGTCGAACGAAGGAGATAAACTCGTTTCGGAGGAAGAAATCTTATTTCCGGCGCACGAGGAAAACAGCGACAAAAGTGCGACCGCTCCGATGAAGCATCTTCTTTTTTTCATAATTTCACCCCTTCCACGATTTTTCGGATCTCCTCTGCGTTGAGTTTGCATTTTCTATCCGCGGTCAGCAGTCCGTTGGTTTCCTGTTCCACATCGGTCAACTGACAATAGCAGTACCCCGACAGATAATCCAATCGCCCGATGGTTTCGAGCAAGGAAGAAATCCGCTTTTCGAGATCGTTTCCGTCTGCGGCTTTCTCGCCATATCCCCATCCGTTTTGATTGCTTAAAGATACCCCTCCGAATTCAGAGATCACAATCGGCTGTCCGCGATAAAACTGACGATCCGCGAGAGCCTTTCCGTAGCCGTTGACGATCTTCTCTTCGATAACCCGATCTTTATCCCGATATTCTCCGAAAAAGACTTCGGCGTTTTGCTCGTATTCATGCAGAGAAATCAAATCGCTGCACGAGAGATTGTTCCACCCGTCGTTGGCGACGATCAGCCTCGACGGATCGTATTTTCTGACGCGCTCGACCAAAGAAGCGACATAGTTCTGCGTTTCCTCGCTCGCTTTGATTTCCGGAATTCCCCAAGATTCGTTGAACAGAAGATGAACGATGATCGAGGGAGAATTGTAATTTCTGTCGATGATCGGAAACAATTCCCGTTCGATTTCCTCTTTTGCTTCGGGAGAATATCGATAGCAGGACGGCAATTCGTTCCAGAGATAAAACCCGAATAAATCCGCCAGATAATACATAAACGGGATTTCGATTTTCTGATGTATCCGGCACCCGTTGAACCCGAATTCTTTCATTCGGACAAAGTCTTCGAATACATCTCTTTTGCTCAGGCTTACGCCTTTTTTCTCGCGATACCCTTGATTCAAAATCAGTTTCAAAAATTCTCTCTGCCCGTTGACATAGAGATTCCCCCGCGCGGTTTCGATACTTCGACAGCCGAAGTAAGTTTCCACACGATCTTCTATCTCTCCGAGAACTCTGATCCGGACATCGTAGAGATTCGGTTCGTTCACGTTCCATACGCGCGGGTTTTCCAGATAAAAGACGCCCTTATAAATCCTTTTTCCCCCTTCGGAAAAAGTTCGAATTACCCTTCCTTTAAACGAAATCGTCCATTCGATGTTCTCTTTCCGATTCAATTCGATGAGATAGTCGACTTTCCCGCTTTTGTCTCCGGAAAACAGGCATTTGGAAACATAGGTACTTCCGCATTCTTCCAAATAGACGCTCTGATAGATTCCGCTGGTCTGCACATACCAACACTCGTAGTTTTCCGGACGGCATCGCTGTTTTCCGCGCAACTGATCCGGAGAATAAGAGTCGTCGACTTCGACGTGCAGATGATTCTTTCCTTTTATGAGAACATCGGAGACGTCGAAATAAAATTCCGTATACCCTCCTTTATGTTTTCCCAGATTTACGCCGTTGAGAAAGACATTGCAAGCGTAATCGACCGCGAGAAATCGGAGCAGACAAGGTCGGTTTTTTTCTGCCTCGAAATCGAAATCGTACTCGATATGCGGATACATCTTTTCGTCTCCGACGCCGCTGGCTTCCGTCTCGTAAGCATAGGGCAGCAGAATCTTTCCTTCCTTTGCTTTTTTCCCGTTTTCATCGAAAAACGCGATGTTCGCCCACCCGTCCAGCAGGGTATATCCTTGCCGCCTGAATTTCGGGTTCGGATAATCGGCATAAGGTATTTCTTCGTACCGGATATTCATCCTTTAATTCCTCCTCCCATACCTTCGACAAAGTACTTTTGTCCGAAAATAAAGATCACCAAAATCGGGATCGCCGAGACGATCGCGCTGGCCATCAGCAATCCTTTCATCGTCGTATCGCTGGTGATGCTCAAATATAAGCCCGATGCGATGGTTTTCATCGAGTCTCCCTCCGTGACGATCAACGGCCAAAGGAAGTCGTTCCACGAACTCTGAAAGGTAAACAGAACCTGCGAAATCAAAATCGGCTTGCACATCGGAAGAATGATCTTGCGGTAGATGAGAAAATTTCCTGCGCCGTCGATCCGCGCGGCTTCGTCGTAATCGAAAGGTATGCTCATCATGTAATTGTGGAGAAGAAAAACGCCTCCGACGGAAGATAAGCCGGGAAGAATCATCGCCCACAGGGTATCGTACAATCCCATTTTGGTGATGATGATGTAATTCGGCACCAGATTGATGACTCCGGGAACGACCATTGAAACCAAGCACAGATAGTACAAGACTTTTCTCCCCTTAAAACGAAGTCTGGCAAAGGCGAACGCGGCCATGGAAGCGATCAAAATGTAGAGGACCGTCTGCGCAATCGAAACGACGAACGAATTTCGCAGCCAAACGAAGAGCTCCGGAGATCGATCGTACAATTTGACGAAGTTTTCCAGAGTCAGGCCCGAAAAAAACGACGGAATCGAGTCGAATATATGAGGAATATTGGATTCTCTTTGAAACGCAAGCAAGAAGCCGAACAGCGTCGGAATCATCGAAACAGTCGCCGAAACGGCCACCAGAACATAGACAAGCGCGTCGAATTTACTTCTCTTCATTTTTCGCACCTCTCATCGCAAAGCGCAAACCCAAAAGGGAAAATACGCCCATAATAAGCGCCAGAATCAATGACATCGCACTGGCACGTCCGAATTTGCCCTCTCCGAATGCCGTCTCGTAAATGCTTTGAATCACGACTTTGGTCGACGAATTGCCCGGAGTCAGAACCATCGGCTGCCCCATCACATTGAAACAGGAAAGCATCGTCATGACGATCACATAGGAAAAGGTATGGCGAAGTCCGGGAAGTGTAATATACCGGACTTTTTCAACGGCGTTGCAACCGTCGATCTCCGCCGCCTCGTAAAGTTCTTTGGAGATATTCTGCAAACCCGCGGTAAACAGAACCATATTTCCTCCGATCCCCCACCAAGTGGATAGCAAAAAGATCGAAATCCACTGATAAGGCTGTTTTGTCAACCAAGGAATGTCCTTGCCGAAAAGCAAATAGAAAATGCCGGTGTTGGAATCCAAAAAGATGATGAAGATAATTCCCACCGTCGTGATTGACAGCACCGCCGGAACGTAAATGATCGCGCGCGCCGCTTTGAATCCTTTCAATTTGAAATTCATGAGATACGCGACGAGAAAAGGAACTACGATCAAAATCGGCACTTGGACGGCGACAAACAGCAAAGTGTGCGATAAGGCCTTCCAATACTGCTCGCCGGTATAGGATGAAAAATCGAAGATCAGCCTGAAATTCCGAAAGGAATTCCAATTCGCCGAAAAAATGTCGTCCTGACAATCGGTAAAACTCAGAAATATCGTCATCAAAACCGGAATCAGACAGAAAAGAACGAAAAAGAAAAGATACGGAAGAATGAAGAGATACGGCGATACGTAACGATCAAACCGCTCGCGAAACAGGGTTCTTTTCTTTGAGTATTCCATAGATTTACTGCTCTTTCAGCCACCGATTGAAATTGTTTACCTGCGCATCTAAACAATCTTTCGGAGTTCCTTCGCCGTTCAGCGCGCGGGAAACTCCCGTTCCCATATAGTTGTACATTTCATAAAAATACCGATACTCCGGCTTCCCGAGTTCGGCTTTCAAAGCCATTTCCGTGAAAGTACCCAGATATTCGATTTCCGCGTATTCAGGCTGGGAATGGACGGACAAACGCGCGGGTACCTGCCCCGCTTTACCCCATTCCAGCGAATTCTCGCTCAGATACCCCATAAAGGCATACGAGGCGATTTTGATTTCTTCCGTCGTAACCGTATTCTCCGCCAAACACAATTGATGCGAACCCGCGAATGAAATTCCGTTCTCGCCCGTCGAATCAGGCATCGGAAGAATTCCCAAATCGCCATACGCGGCGAAATCGCACGATTCTTTCAGCGTTTTGATCATCCACGGTCCGTCGAAATAGAACGCGGATTTGCCCGCTCGGAACAAAGTCAAATCCCCTCCGTTGGACACGTTCGTCGGAGAAACCGGACTCTCGCCGTATTTTAAATCGTACATTCTATTCAGAATTTCGACGGCTTTCTCCGAATTGAAAACCGCATCGTTCGTGGAAAGGTCGAGTATGTTTTCTCCGTTTTGCAAAAGTTGCGAGTAAAAGATATCCTTAGTGATCGAATAGTTATTCGGAATCGCCCAGCCGTAAACGCCGTTTGAAGTGAATCTTACGCAATCCGCGTAAAAGTCTTCCCAAGAATCGTAAGGCGTCAGATCGCCACCTGTGATTTCTTTATTGTAAAAGATCGCCGTAGGGTGGATATCCAAAGGAAAAGAATAACGCGTTCCTCCGACGATACCCGCTTCGAAAGCCGACGGAACGAAATCGGAAGACGATATGTCCAGTTCTTCTATGACATCGTCCATCGGAATGACCATTTCTCTGGCGAGAACCGAACCCAATCGATTGGCCGGAACGGCGATGATATGCGGAGAGAAACGAGCGTTTTTCTTATTCTGATAAAACTTGGTAAATAAAGTATCCCAGTCTAACCGCGTGACCTCTACCGTAATTTTTCCTTCGTTTTCCGCATTGAACGCGTCGACGATGGTTTTCATATAATCCCCGTCGCTTCCGGTAAAGCCGTGCCAAAATTTCAACGTGATCGGCTCTCCTCCGCCTGCGGAAGAAACCGAATTCGTTTTTCCCCCGTTACCGCAGGAAGTCAAAGAGAAGAGAATTGCCGGAATAATCTCAAAAAATCGCAATATTTGTTTTTTCATAAGCGCTTACCTCTTTTCAAATTCATTATAAAGTAAAAAACACACCATAAAAATGGTAAATATAAACCGCTTACAAACGATTTTTTTCGTATGTATCAGTTTTTGGTCGCGTAAAAGATTTTTACCACGATATCCTGTGGATAATCTCCGAAGTATTTGCCAAAGAGATTGATTCCGCCTTTATTTTTGGCAAAAGGATCGATTCCTAACCGAAATCGGACGACATCGCTCAAACGGATGTCGGAAAGAGAAACCGGCGTGGATATTTTTCCGTCGATAAAACTTCCGGTTCTCGTAATCGAAAACGTCTTCAATATTCCGAACTGCGTCGAATTCAAAGGCCAGAAAAAAGGGGTATTCTTCCCTCTTCGCCCTCCGTAATCGCCGTCGGCAGTATACGTCAGAAAGAGAACGCCATTGAGAAACAGGCTGATGTCGCTCGGCCAGTCTTCCCGATAGCCGGGCGCCTCCGAACAGATTTCCATCGAGATATCGATCCTCTCGATCTTTTTGGACGCGTCGACGGGAAAACGATATTCGAGATACCCTTCGTAAAACCAAATCAGTTGGGCGTTAAGACGGCTCTCCGAATAAAACGTATTCGGATCGTCGTCCTTGCCGATGAACCCTTTCGTATCGACGAGACCGCAGGTAGGACGCACTTCGAAATCGAAATAATTGCCGATCGGTATCTCTTTCGTCTCGATAAAATGCCCCGAATGTTGCACGTTCGGAAGAAGATCGACGACGATTTTTTCATAAACGATCGAACAAAGGCGAATCGTCCCGCGCGTTCCGCTTTGAAGACGCGTTTCGATCAACCCCGCCTCTTCCAAAATATTGACATTGTTGGTTACCGTCGTAACCGGAGATTGAAGCAATCCGGACAATTGGTGAACGGACAGGGGTTCGTCCGCCAGAACGCGGAGTATTGCCAAACGCTGCGCATTTGCCAGCGCCTTGTATATTTTTTCCTGCTCTTTGTCTCTGTACAAAGACAATTCCTTGATCCGATCCATGCCCCGTCCTCTTTTTTTCAGTCTACCATCAACTTTTTTTAAAATCAATATGTTAAGTCGTTTTGCTTGACAGGAAGAAAAATCTTCTGTATGATGTTCCTGTTCAAAAAAAGGAGATTCTATCAATATGGCAGTAAAAATCAGATTAACCCGCATCGGACGGCACAAAGATCCGATCTACCGCATCGTCGTCGCGGATTCCCGTTTCGCCAGAGACGGCCGCTACATCGAACAGGTAGGCTATTTCAATCCGAACGCCACCGGCAAGGCTCCGTCGCTTACGATCGAACGCGAAAAGGTTCTGAAATGGCTCAACAACGGCGCGATTCCTTCCGACACGGTCAGATCGATTCTTTCCCACGAAGGTATCATCAAAGAATTCGCCGAAAGCAAAAAGAAAAAGGGAGAATAAAAGATGGATTACGTCGCCGCGATCCGCAAGATCATCGAACCGATCGTGATGAATAAAGATGTCGTGGAGATCAAGGAATTGCCGAACGAATCGGCCAGAGACCGCACCTTTATGATCATCTGCGATTCGGAAGATACCGGAAGACTGATCGGCAAACACGGTGCTACCGCCGAAGCCCTCCGCGAAGTCATTTCCATCGCCGGAAAGACCAACAACGAGAGAGTCCATCTCAAATTCGCTTCTTTGAAAACGGAAGAAAGCGAAGAAAACGGGCAAACCGAGACAAATGAATAAAATGATGTGGCAAAAGTCGCATCTTTTTTTTATAATAATTTCGGTGAAAAACTATGCAATTTCTTTCATTGGGCGTCATTCTGAAAACGCGCGGACTCAAAGGCGAAGTCAAAGTGAAATCAACGACCGACTTTGCTTCAACCCGCTATAAAAAGAACGCGAAAGTGTTTCTTTACGACGAAAAAAGCGAACAGACCGTCGAAGCACATATCCGTTCTCACACTTCCTCGCAGGGATTCGACTACCTCTCTTTTACGGAGTTCCCCTCCATCGAAGCGATCGATCCTTTCGTAAAATGGAAAATCGTCGTCGACAAAGATGAACAGAAGCCGTTGGCAAAAGATACTTATTATTTCTGCGATCTCGTCGATTGCGAGGTTTTCGATCGGAAAACCGGTCGGATCGGCAAAGTCGTCCGCGTCGAATCTTATGCTTCGTATGAAACCCTGCGCATCAAAACAGAAGGAAAAGACCTTCTTCTTCCTTTCGTTAAGGCATTCATCAAAGAAGTTGACATCGACGAAAAGAGGATCGTCTGCGAACTGATCGAAGGTATGCGATCATGAAAATCACGATTCTCAGCCTTTTTCCGGAACTTTTCTCTTCCTATCTGAACACTTCAATCGTCAAAAGAGCGGTTGCCAAAGGAAAAGTCGAATTCGAAAGAGTCGATATCCGAGCGTTCACCGAAGACAAGCACCGCCGTGTCGACGATTCCCCTACGGGAGGCGGTGCCGGTTTGATTATGCGCTGCCAGCCGATTCTTTCCGCGTTGAAAAGCGTTCATACCCAAGGGGCGAAAATTCTTCTTCTGTCTCCGAGAGGAAAGCCGTTTACACAGGAAAAAGCCGTCGAATTGTCCAAAGAGGATCATCTCGTATTTATCGCGGGACACTACGAGGGCATCGACGAAAGAGTCAACGCCTATGTCGACGAACTGATCTCTGTCGGCGATTTCATTCTTACCGGAGGCGAACTTCCGATCATGCTCATCTCCGACGCCGTCACTCGCTTAATCGACGGCGTAATTTCGGAAGAATCCGTCAAGGAGGAATCGTTTGATCAAGGGCTACTCGAATATCCGCAATACACGTTACCCTATGATTTCGAAGGACAGAAAATTCCCGACATTCTCTTTTCCGGCAACCACGAGGCAATCCGAAAATGGAGAAAGAAACAATCGCTTCTTCTGACTCGAAAATATCGTCCCGACCTCTTCGAAAAGTACGTTTTGAACAAGGAAGAAAAGAAACTCCTCCTCGAAGCGGACTCCGGTATACAGCCGAAATGGGAAAAGACCGCTTTGGAAAAAGGAAAAAAGTTTCTGAAAGATTCCGACTGAATCATTCGCGCTTTTTCAATAAAAAATCAATTTCAAAAAACTCAATCGGAATGTGTTATTTAAATTAAAATCAAAGAAAGCATTTTTCTTCTCTTTTCTTTCGAATCGATCATTAAGAAAAAGAGAGACGGAATAGAAAATTCCTCTCTCTTAAAAATTAAACTCTGTTCTTTATTTCGGTTTCTTTTCTTTAAAAATTCGGAAATTTTCCGTATTTTCCTTTCATCTGCTTCATCATCGCTTTCATCTGATCGTATTGTTTCAATACCCGATTAACGTCCTGACTGGATTTACCGCATCCTTTGGCAATGCGAATTTTCCGCGAATTTTTGATGATTTCGGGATGACTTCTTTCCTCCGGAGTCATCGAATTGATGATCGCTTTCGTGGAAGAAATCTGCTTTTTGACCTTTTCTTGATCTTCCTCGCTGATTTTCGGCATCCCCGGAATCAGTTTGAGAATGCTGCTCATGCTGATCTTATTCATCTGTTCGAGCTGTTTCAGCATATCGTTCAGGTCGAAACTGCCTTTCATCAGTTTATTGGCCGCTTTCTTGGCCTCCTTTTCGTCGATCTCCTCCTGCACTTTTTCCACTAAGGAGACGATATCGCCCATGCCCAAAATGCGATCCGCCATACGGTCCGGATGGAACGCTTCCAATTCGTTCAGTTTTTCTCCGATACCGGCGTATTTGATCGGTATTCCGGTCAAATGCTTGATCGAAAGCGCCGCGCCGCCTCGGGCGTCTCCGTCCAGTTTGGACATGATCATTCCGGTCAAATGCAACCGCGCATGGAACGCATTGGCGACATTGACGGCATCTTGTCCGCTCATGGCGTCAACCAAAAGCAGTTCTTCGTCCGGGTGAACCGCATTTTCGATGTCGACCAACTCCTGCATCAGCACTTCGTCGATCTGCAACCGTCCCGCCGTATCGATGATGACCGCGTCGAAATTTTCGCTTTTCGCCTTCTCGATTCCTTTTTTTGCGATTTCCACCGGAGATAGCCGATCC
Organism: Bacilli bacterium; assembly: GCA_048359995.1. Taxonomy (GTDB): domain Bacteria; phylum Bacillota_I; class Bacilli_A; order RFN20; family CAG-449; genus UBA3210. The sequence goes on from DBGCPK010000014.1 coordinate 118,592, forward strand.
CCCATATCGAGCACTTCGACATCGATCTGCTTTCCGATCGTTACCAACTGATCGATCGCGGCCGGCCGATAGACGTCTCCGGCAACCAAAAGCACTTTTTTGTTCATCTTCTTTTTGAACAAAAGCGCCAGTTTTCCCGCGGTCGTGGTTTTTCCCGAGCCTTGCAGACCGCACATCATGATCACGGTCGGTTTATGACGAAAAGAGATCTCGCACTGATCCGCGCCGAGAAGCTCTACCAATTCGTCGTGGACGATTTTGACGACCATCTGTCCGGGACTGACTTTGCTGAACACTTCCTGACCGATCGCTTTTTCCTTGACCGAACGGACGAATTCTTTGACGACTTTGAAATTGACGTCCGCTTCCAAAAGCGCCACTCGGATTTCTTTCAGCATCTCTTCCATGTTCGCTTCGGTCAAACGGGATTGCCCTTTGACCTTTTTCAATATTCCTTGAATGCGATCGCTCAACGATTCGAATGCCATATCATTTCACCTTACTTTCGATTCGATCGACGAGAAGAAGTTCTTTCTCGTCGCAATTTTTTCTGATTTCTTCAAAAAATGCGTCCAGTTCTTCATCGCGTTGGAGAAGATGAAGTTTTTCTTCGTATTTCTCGAGAATAGAGACGCCTTTTTTCAACGCGTCGTAAACGCCGTTTCTGGATATTCCCAACTGGTCGGAGATTTCCGCCAGAGAGAGATCCATCGAATAATACCACGATAGAATTTGCCTTTGATGCCCGGTCAAAAGATTGCCGTAAAAATCGATCAACCGATTGACGCGGAGATTCTTTTCCAATTCGTTCATATCGTTAATAGAGCAGAATCCCCAACGCGCTGATCGCCGTCAGAATCGAATACCAGATGCAGACGTTGGTATGGAAAGAGATGTCTTTCAGTATATCCTTCTTATTTCGGAAAAGCCTGCCGTAATTCCAGAAAGTAAAGATCACCGCCAGAATCAAATTGATGATCATATCGATGTAAAGCGGCGATACGCCGAACATCTGCAATAAAGCGGTCACGCCCATTTGAATGGCGACGATAATGATTAACGATAAGAAAAAGCCCATTTATTCATCCTCCTCTTGCGATAAGCAAAGTCCGTAAAGATATTGATCCAGATCGAATTCTTCCAGATCGTCCATTTTTTCTCCCAAACCGATAAATCGGACGGGTACGCCCAGTTCGTCCCGAATCGCAAGAATGATTCCCCCCTTGCTCGTTCCGTCCATTTTGGTGATAATCACACCGGTCAGCGAGGTGCATTCCTTGAACGCTTTGGCCTGAATCACTCCGTTCTGTCCGGTCGTCGCGTCGATGATCAGAAAGATTTCGTGAGGCGCCGAAGGAATTTCTTTGGCGATCACGCGCTTCATCTTGGATAACTCTTGCATCAAATTCAACTTGTTCTGCAACCGTCCCGCCGTATCGACGATCACTAAGTCGCACTTCGTCTCTTTGGCTTTCCGGATCCCGTCGAAGCAAACGCTGGAAGGATCCTGATTCTCTTTGCCCTTGACGATGTCGACCCCGAGTCTTTCCGCCCAAACCGTCAACTGTTCGGTCGCGCCGGCGCGGAAAGTATCTCCGGCGACGAGAAGAATCTTTTTCCCTTGCTTCTGATAACGGTGAGCCAATTTGGCGATCGTCGTCGTCTTGCCTACGCCGTTGACTCCGACGATCAGCAAAACCGTCGGCTCGTTCTGCCGGAAAAAAATCTCGTTGACGATATTTTCCCCTTGCTGCGCGTAACTGACGAACATCTTGTCGACGAGCAATTCGTTGATCGATTCGGGATCCGAAATCTGCTTTTCGTCGGTTTCCCGCTTCGTCGCTTCGACGATCTCCATCGCCAGATTGACGCCGACGTCGGCCTCAATTAGGATTTGCTCTAATTCTTCGAAATATTCATCGTTGGCTTTGGAATATCTCTTAGTCAGCAATTTCAGTTTGGAAGAAAAGTTTTTTCTCGATTTGTCCAATCCGGCGACGTATTTGTCGTTTTTATTCTCTTTTTTGGAAAATTTGTCTTTCAGAAATGAAATCAATCCCATATTTCTACCTCGCTACTTTCGACAGAGCGTCTTTCGCCGCGTTCTGTTCCGCGCGCTTTTTGCTGGTGCCCGTTCCCGTTCCCCAGACGTTTCCGTCCCAGAGAACCTCGACGACGAACTTCTTATCCTGCGAATTGCCGCTTTCTTCGATGACGCGGTACGTCACCGTTTCCCGCGTATCGGTCTGCACGTATTCCTGAAGTTTGGACTTGAAATCGGTCAATTCCCCGATTTCGATATGCTCGACATCGTATGAAAAAATCTTATTCACGATCGCGTAAACGAATTCAAACCCTTGATCTAGATAGATCGCTCCGATAAAGGCTTCGAAAACATCTTCGAGAATCTTATCGAGGTTATTCCCGCCGTTGTTCTTTTCGCCGTTCCCCAAAAGAACCGCTTCGCCCAAATGATATTTTCTCGCATAATCGGCGAGCGACTCTCTCCGTACCAAATGAGACCGCGCTTTCGACATCAATCCTTGATCCATCTCGGGATGCGCTCGATAAATCAAGTCCGCGACGACCAAATCCAGCACGCCGTCGCCGATAAATTCTATTCGCTCGTAATCCACAAAATGACCTCGGATTTCATTGACGTACGAAGAGTGAGAAAAGGCGTGTTCGAACAGGCTGATATCGTTGGCCTTAATTCCGAAAGCATCCAGAATTCCGTAAAATTTAAACATATTACACACCGTCCCCGATTTGTTCGACGACCTTTTCCTTTGCCATTCTGAGACAGACTTCCAAAGCCATCGAAAAGGCTTTCGCATTGGACGAGCCGTGCGCTTTGACAACAACGCCGTTGATGCCGATGAACATCGCGCCTCCGACGCTTTCGTAATTCATCTTGTCCTTGAATTCGTCAAAAGGTTTTTTCGAAAGCAGATAGCCGATTTTGCTCCGAAGATTGGTTTTAAATGCTTTCTTGATCATGCCGGAGAGCATCTTCGCCACGCCCTCGTACGTCTTCAAGAAGACATTTCCTGCAAAACCGCCGGTCACGAGTACGTCGAGGTCGCCGTCGGGTACCTCTCGCCCTTCGATATTTCCCATAAATCCCTGAAAGTTCATCTCTCTGAGCAGGCGATTGGCTTCCTTGATCTCGGAACTTCCTTTTTCGTCTTCCGAACCGTTGCTGAGGAGATAAATCTTCGGATTCTTCACTTTCAATACTTTTTCGGCGTAAACTTTTCCCATCTTCGCAAACTGAACCAATTGCTCCGCGGTCGTCTCCGCATTCGCGCCGACGTCGAGAACGGTCACTTGCTTTCCGTCTTTCACGGGAATCGCCGTAACCAAGGCGCTTCTGTCGATTCCTTCGATATTTTTCAATTTGACGCTGGCAAGAGTCAAAAACGCACCGGTAGATCCTGCGGAAACGACGCCGTCATAGCCGTTTGTCTTCATTTCGGAAACGGCTTTGTACATCGAGGTCTCTCGCGCTCGCATCGCTTCTAACGCGCCGGAAGTCATCGCCATTACGTCGGGACAGGAGATCACATAGACCCGATCGAGTTCTTCCAAACCTTTCAGATCCTCTTTTCTCCCGTAAGCGAAGACTTCGGCATCTTCGTGTTTCCGAATAAATGTTTTTATCGCTTCTATCGCGATGCTCGGTCCCAAATCCGAACCCATACAATCCACGGCAATTTTATACATACGCTTATCTCGGGATTTCCCGACTCTCCTTTCCGCTTTTCTGGAACATTATACCACAGATCGCCGTTTTATGAAATAATTATCGGCGGTCTCTTACATTCCGTCGAGAAGAACGGTTTTCTCCTTTTCCCGTATCTTGTTCATACAGAAACGGTAATACCGCGCGATCTCCGGATTTTCCGGATTTTTGAACATCTCTTCCACTTCGTTCCGCGCCACCTCGAACATACGAAAATCTTTGACGATGTTCAAGGAATTGAAACTCGGAAATCCGCTTTGCTGAATGCCGATAAAGTCCCCCGGTCCACGCCGTTTCATATCTTCTTCGGCGATCTCGAATCCGTCGGCACAGGTTTCCAGAAATTTCAGCCTCGAACAGCTTTCTTCCTCCGGATCGCTTTCGACCAAAAGGCAAAACGCATCCCTTCCGTCGCGACCGACTCTTCCCCGCAGCTGATGAAGCGAAGCCAGACCGAAACTGTTCGCCGAATAGATGATCATTCCCCCTGCCGAAGGGATGTCGATGCCGAGTTCGATCAGCGTCGTCGAAACCAAAATGCTTATTTCGTTTTTCTTGAATTTCTCCAATACGGCGACTTTTTCTTCGTTTGGCATTTTGCCGTGCAACAGGGCGATTTTATCGCCGAAAACCGGCGCGAATTTCTCATAGACTTCTTCGCTGGATTGCATCGAATTGCCCACTGCGATCTTCGGACAGACGATAAAGACTTGACGGGATTCGTCCAGACAATATTCGATCAGAGAAAGTATTTTTGCAGAATCCTCTCCGACGACGCGCGTGGTAACATGATGTTTTCCGTTAGGAAAAGAAGTTAAGGAAGAAACGTCGAGATCGCCGTAAATCGAAAGCGCCAGCGTGCGAGGAATCGGCGTCGCGCTCATAAGGAGAAGGTCGACTTCCTCACCTTTGTTTTCCAAAAGATTCCGTTGATTGACGCCGAACCGATGTTGCTCGTCGATGATCGCCAAGCCCAGACTCGCGTATTCCACCGTTTTGGAAAACACCGAATGCGTGCCGACGATGACATCTTCTTCGCCCGAAGCCACCTTTTCTTTCAAGTCGTGTTTCTCTTTGGCTTTCAAATCGCCGATCAGAAGGCAGCAACGGATTCCGTAAGGTTCCAGAACGGAACGCACGTTTTCGTAATGCTGCCGTGCCAGAGAATCCGTCGGCGCAAGAAGAACCCCTTGCTTCCCTCGCAAAAAATTGGCATAAAGACTCGCGATGCCGACGATCGTCTTGCCGCTTCCCACATCTCCCTGCAATAGTCGATACATCAAAGACGGATCGATTAAGTCGAGAACGATTTCCCGAATAGCCTGAATCTGATCTTTGGTGAGTTTATACGGAAGTTCGAGAATGAACCGGTTGATTTCCTTTGTATCGATCGGTTTAGATGAAGATTTGATCATTTTTTTGTTCTGATTCCGAATAATTCGGTTTTTAAAGCAATACTCCAAACATTCTTCGAATTTGATCGTGCGCAAACCGGAAGCGATTTCCTCCCCGTTTTTGGGAAAATGAACGGCTTTCAACGCCTCGTTGTGAGGAAGAAGGCGGTATTTTCGTATCAAATAAGAGGGAATCCGTTCTCCGGAGATCTCGTCGATTCTCTCCAATGTCCGTCTGACCAATCCCAGATAAACCGAAGAAGAAATCCCCGAAGGAAGATGATAGACGGGTTTCAGTTGCTGATCCGGAGGAATCTCGCCTTTTTTAAGAGTGACGACATTCAATTCCTTTTTCTTCAAATCCAAAATTCCGGTTAAAGTAAAAGAACTTTCCAAGTCAAGCGTTGCAAAATAAAAGGATCGGTTGAAAATCTTGCACGAATAAAACTTTCGGTTGACCGAAACGAAATGAAAAGTGATCAGGCTGATCTTTCCCTTGTTGAAAACGCGGGGATTCGAAACCAATCTGCCGAGAATGACGATTCTCTGCTTGTCTTTCACGTCGTCTTCGTCGGTATATGCGAAAGATTCGTACCGATAGGGAAGATACTCGATCAGTTCTTCGCTTCTTTCGATGGAAATCTTCTTCAATTGTTCCGTCAAAGTCTTGGAATTTGTCAATAATTTCATCTTTTTCCCTCGATGATCTTTTTCAAAAAAAAGGGATTCCTCCCTTTTTATTCGACTCCGATGATAAAGGAATAAACCGGCTGATCGCCCCTTCGGACGTCCAAATCGACTTCCTGATAAGTTTCCTGAATCAGATCGGAGAGGCGGTTGACTTCTTCTTCGCTGGCATCTTCGCCGCAGATCAAAGTAATAATCGAACTCGTCTCGTCGACCATATGATTGAGCATATCCATCGTCACTTTGATCTTGTCGCGATCGCTGGACACGATTTTCTTATCCGAAAGAGCGATGTATTCGTCTTTTTTGACTTCGATATCGTCGATGACCGTATCGCGGATCGCAAAGGTAACCTGACCGGTTTTCACGTTGCCGATGGCTTCGTTCATCTCGTTTTCGTTTTCGTCGAATGTCGATTCCGGATTGAACATCATGCACGCGGTCAATCCCTGAGGAATCGTCTTTGTCGGAATCACTCTGCATTCCGCATTCTTTTCGACTTCGCACGCCTGCGTCGCGGCCATGATGATATTGGAATTGTTCGGAAGCAGGAATACTTTTTTGGCATTGCACCGATGGATTGCTTCGATAAAATCTTCCGTGGACGGATTCATCGTCTGCCCGCCGGAAACCAATTCGGTCACGTTGAGTTCGCGGAACATCTGCTCGACGCCGTTGCCGACAGCGACGGAAACGATCGCATAATCGCGGATTTCGCATTTATCCGAAGATCTTTCTTTTTTTACCATTTCTCCGTGCTGTTCCGCCATATTGTCGATCTTGACCGTCGAAAATTCGCCGAATTGCTGGGCATAAACCAAAATGCTCCCCGGCATCAGCGTGTGAATGTGAACGTGAAGCGAAAATTCGTCTTCGCGTTTGATTTCCAAAGAAGTTCCGTGAGAAGCCAGTACCGAAGTAAACCGCTTTTCCGCGAAGGTCTTCTTTCCTTCCGAAAGAGGATTTTCCGGTAAGATCAGCAGAAATTCCACGCAATAACCGAATTCATCGTCTTCCACTTTCGCGCCGGCTTTCTGCTGAGGGGAATCCTCCGTCACCGTTGCCATCTTCTTTTCGAACACTTTTCCGTGAAGCGCGCTGGCAAAACCTTCCAAAATCTTCAACAGACCCGCGCCGCCGGAATCGACGACGCCGACTTCTTTCAGAACCGGAAGCAATTCCGGCGTTCTTTCCAATGAGGCGTTCGCTTCTTTCAGCAAAATGTCGAACGCTTTTTCAATGCTCATCGAAGGGGTAACCTGCTCTTTCAGGGCTTCGCTGGCTTCGCGAATCACCGTGAGGATCGTCCCTTCCACCGGCCGCATTACCGCCTTGTAAGCGACATCTTTGCCGTTGATCAAAGCATCGGCCAAAACCTGCGCGGAGATCACTTTCTGCCCTTCCAACGCTTTGGAAAAGCCGCGGAAAATCTGGCTGAGAATGACGCCGGAGTTTCCTCTCGCCCCCATCAGAAGGCCTTTGGAAAAGGCTTTGGATATTTCATAGACATCGCCGTCGACGCGATTCTGAATTTCCTTCGCGCCGCTGGAAATGGTCAAATTCATATTGATTCCGGTATCGCCGTCCGGAACGGGGAAAACGTTTAATGCATCCACTTCCGGATAGTGGTTGAACAGATTGTTCGCGCCACTGATGATCATCTGTTTCAGCATATTGCCATCGATAAATTTCATGTTTTAATTCCTCTCAAATATTAAAGACTCTTTATCCCTTGAACGTAGATATTGATCGCGGCAAAATTCATGTTAAAAGCGCGTTCTAAATCGAACTTGACTTTTTTCTGAACTTCGGAAGCAATTTCGGTAATCCGCAAACCATAACCTACGACAATATATACATCCACTTCAAAAGTGTCTTTCCGTTTACTTACGAAAACGCCTTTGTTGAAGTTTTCATTTTTCAGCAACTCGTTGATTTCATTCCGGATCGATTTTTTCTGAGCCATACCCACGACGCCATAACACTGGCTGGCCGCGTTTCCGGCAACCTGAGCGATTGCGTCGCCGGTGATATTGATAATTCCGTATTTCGTCTTTTTATCTATATCCATCGAAAAACCTCCCACAATGATATGAGTATCTGTATTTTACCATAAATCCGCAATTTTTAATAGCCTTTTATGAAAAAATAAGGTAAGGGAGAGAAGAAAAAGCAAAAAAAAAGCCCGGCAGCTTGCTGCTCTTGCCATCTTCCGATGGCTACCATCGCCGCTACAGTGCTTAACTTCTGTGTTCGGTATGGGTACAGGTGTGTCCACTGCGC
>DBGCPK010000015.1:0-4061 GCA_048359995.1 Bacilli bacterium
CAATTATAGCTCTTATACGACTATTGAGTACACGACGGAAAACGAGGGTTATAAGATGTTACGCTTTCAAACAAAATAATCATAATAAAAGGGAGAAGAAATAATGAAAAAAATAATATGCAGCATAGCATTACTTGTACTGACGCCATTTTTGTTTCTAAATAGCAATAATTCTTCAAGCGAGACAAAAGCACAATCTTCTCGCTTTCAATTTTCGCCCGTTTTTTCTGATTGTTCGCGACTTCCTTTCTTGTCCTTTTAATTTCTTGTATGCTTCAAAAGCATAATTCTGTTATAATGGTACTTAAAGAGGAAAAAGTATGGAAATCAGAGTTTTAAGATATTTTTTGACCTTAGCTAGAGAAGGGAATATTTCCAAAGCGGCCGACGCGTTGTTTATTACTCAACCGACGCTTTCCAGGCAATTGGCCGATTTAGAGGAGGAATTAGGCGTTCGGTTGTTTGAACGCGGAAAGCGTAAAATCACTTTGACAGAAGAAGGAATGCTTCTGCGCCGACGGGCGGAAGAGATGATCGATCTGGAAAATAAAATCGAAAAAGAATTCCGGCAGAAGGAAGATTCTTTAAGCGGGGTGATCTCCATCGGCGCGGCAGAGACCAAAGCGGCGGAAATTCTTCCGAAACTGATCACTTCTTTTCGAAAAAAATATCCGGAAGTAACTTTTGATCTTCAATCCGGCATTGCCGATCACGTCAAAGAAGGATTGGATAGGGGATTACTGGATATCGGATTGCTGGTAGAGCCGGGAGATATCGATAAATATAATTTCGTAAAACTCGGCATTGATGACCGATGTGGGATTCTGATGAGCGATCGCTCCCCGTTGGCAAAAAAAGATTTTATCACGATTGACGATCTGGCGGATTTGCCGATCGTAGCGAACAAAAGACCGTCGGTTCAGTCGTTTTACCGCAATGCGCTGGGAGAAAAATACGATCATCTGAATGTGATCGCTACATTTAATCTTGTCAATAACGCTGCGCATTTCGCTCGGCAGAATCTCGGATATGTGTTTACAATTGAAAGCGCGATCAGCGAAACAAGCCATTACGGAACATGTTTCCGACCGTTTTTTCCGATAATTCGTCAGTCTTCGTTCATCATATGGAAAAAATATCAACCGTTGAATCGCGCAGTTAAAAAGTTTACGGAGGAAATCATCATGCTTTTCGGGCATAATCGTTGATACGCATCAAGTATTTTTCTTTTGTCGAAAATTTTTATATACTACCAATGGAAGGAAAACTGACGAGAATCCGTAACAGTTTGCGATGGATTCTCTTCAACGCGATAAGGAGAAAACCAATGAACATCGTTACTTTATCCAACGGCGTCAAAATCCCGCAACTGGGATATGGTGTCTATCAAATTTCAAAAGAAGATTGTAAGCGTTGCGTTTCAGACGCCTTGAAGGTCGGATATCGCCACATCGATACGGCGCAGTCGTATTTCAACGAAGAGGAAGTCGGAAGCGCGATCGGAGAATCGGGAATACCGAGAGAGGAAATATTTCTGACTTCCAAAGTCTGGATCGAGCATTATGGTTACGAAAATGCGAAAAAATCGGTGGAGGAATCGCTTCGGAAACTTCGTACGGATTACATTGATCTCATGCTTTTGCATCAACCTTTCGGCGACTATTACGGCGCTTGGCGCGCTTTGGAAGAATTATATGCGGAAGGAAAACTTCGCGCGATCGGCGTGTCGAATTTTTATCCGGATCGGTTAATCGATCTCTGCATTTTTTCTTCGGTTCGTCCGATGGTCGATCAAGTGGAAACACATCCTTTCAATCAACAGATCGAAGCGCAAAAATGGATGGAAAAGTACGGAGTTCGGATCGAAGGATGGGCACCTTTCGGAGAAGGAAGGGGAAATCTGTTTCATCAGCCCGTCATCGAAGAAATCGGCAAAAAATATGGAAAAACTCCCGCACAGACGATCCTTCGCTGGAATTTGCAACGAAAGATTATCGCTATACCGAAATCGACTCATATCGAGAGAATGAAAGAAAATTTCGACGTCTTTGACTTTGAGCTTTCTGACGAAGATATGGCGAAAATTGCTTTGCTCGATCAAAAAAAGAGTTCGTTTTTTTCACATAACGATCCAAATATCGTAGAATGGTTTGCTCAGTTGGTTCAGGAACGCAAAAAAAGGAAAGAGGAAGAGGAAAGATGAAAAAGCAGACGGCAGGACGTGACGCGTTAGGGGAATTTGCTCCGAAATTCGCCGAACTGAACGACGATGTCCTTTTCGGTGAAATTTGGTCGAGAGAAGAGCGGCTTCCTTTGAAAACGCGGTCGATAGTGACAATCAGCGTGATGATGGGAAAAGGAATCGTCGATTCTTCGATGAAGTATCACTTGATTTCCGCGAAAAATAACGGCGTCAGCAAAGAAGAAATGGCCGAAATCATCACGCATGCCGCCTTTTATGCGGGTTGGCCGAATGCTTGGGCGGTTTTCAATCTCGCCAAAGAGGTTTATGCGAATGATTCGGATTCGGAAAAGCACGGAGGATTATTCGGTATGGGAAAACCGAATATCGAGTTTAGTCGATATTTCGTCGGGAAATCTTACCTAAAACGCCTGAATGATCCGAAAAACTGCAATGTCACCTTGGCAAACGTTACTTTCGAACCGGGGTGTCGAAATTTTTGGCATATTCATCGGGCATCGAAAGGCGGAGGACAAATTCTGTTGTGCGTGGAAGGGGAAGGTTGGTATCAAGAGGAAGGGAAGCCGGCGCTAAGTCTGAAAGAGGGAAGCGTCGTTACCATTCCGGCAAACGTAAAACATTGGCACGGAGCCAAGAAGAATTCATGGTTTAGTCATATTGCCGTCGAAGTTCCGGGAGATGGAACAAAAACGGAATGGCTCGAACCGGTTGAAGAAAGTCAGTATGATCTGTTGGAGGTGAAAAGATGAAAACGCTGGTAGCATACTATTCTCTTTCCCAAGGAAATACGAGAAGAATTGCGGAAATGGCCGCGCAATACCTTAATGCCGATCTTGCCGAGATCGAAACGATCATTCCCTATACAGGAAGTTACGATGATATCGTCGATCAGGGAAAAAGAGAGATCGATTCGGGTTTTATGCCTGAAATTCGTCCGTTAAAATACGATCTTTCCGGTTATAAAAGGATTCTCTTGGGAACTCCGACTTGGTGGTATACGATGGCGCCCGCAGTTTTGACCTTTTGCAAAACACATGATTTCAAAGGAAAGATCGTCGTCCCTTTTCAAACGCACGGCGGATGGAAAGGACATACCCTGCAGGATATTAAGGAGAATTGCGTCGGCGCGACCTTTCAAGACGACATGGATATCCAATTTGATTCTTCGGGTGGAGACAGAATGATTACGCCGATCGAAGAAGTACGGCGTTGGCTCGCACAATTGTGATTTTGGAATCAAATCTTTTTACATTCGCAAAATGCTTTATTTTGACGAAGAAATGTGCTTAAATAAAATGGAATCCGCCGATTAAAGGCAGATTGCCCTTGTAGCTCAGTTGGATAGAGTGCCGGTTTCCGAAACCGTAGGTCGCAGGTTCGAATCCTGTCAAGGGCGCCATCTATGTAGTACGAAATGACTACAATAGTCAAAAAAGTCATGAAAATGGCTTTTTTTGTTTATATAGGGGGAGTTTTAAGGACTAATATGTCCTTTTGTATATGAAATAAATAAAAGAAAAATCTTTTCATCCAACAGCTGCATTTTAACGATTTTTATAAAAACCCGAATTTGAACTGACGAATACCGCAAGATAAAATCATAAATTATTTATATCTTTGCAAATTTCATCAAAGTACGATATACTTTAAGTAGAAATAAATAAAAGAAAACATTTTACAAAACATGATTGAAGGAATATCTATGTTCAAAGGAACTTGCAAATGGAATCCAAACTACCAAGCACCTATTCAAGTTGTGAATTAAAGATTATTTGAAGAAGGATGAAGTGATTAAAATAGCCAAATAAGGGGATTGGTAAAAATGAAAGAAAAGATATACATCGTATTGAAGGTGATG
>DBGCPK010000016.1:0-12397 GCA_048359995.1 Bacilli bacterium
CTTGCTTGCTTGCTTGCTTGCTTGCTTGCTTGCTTGCTTAAAGTGTACATCGCTATATTTTTCCAGTCAAGCATTTTGCGTAATCCTTCCAACTTTTCACACTCCTTCGAAATGAAAAATCAAAACGGACAAAGGAATAATGAAAGTGCTTACATTATAATCTTAAAATTGCGACTTGTAAATCGCATTAATTCGTCTTTTTTGTGCCAAAAATCGTTTTATCATTTATTTCCCAATCGTATTTTTAACTCCAATCCGAAAAAGAATTTATTGATTTCTTTTGCAAATTCTATAAAAACTTCTGGGGCTTTTAATTCCGCATAAACGCGCTATTTCCTTTTTAGTGATGCCTCTCATCTTCGGATCGTTCATCATTTGCAATGCCTTTTGCGCTCGAATATCATTGATGAATACGCGGAGATCGACACCGATATAACGCGATATTTTTTTTGAAAGCAATTTAGGCTCGATGTAGAATTGTTTTGCTAACGAATTCAGCGTTATATCCTCTGCGTAATGGACATAGATGTATTGAATCAATTCTTCGATGAGTTCGTGCGTTTTATTATCGTATCCGCCGGGCATAACTCCATAATAAGATACGATATCTGACAATATACAGTTGCAAATTCCATATTTCATCAATTCCGGAATATTTGTTTTATTATCAATCAATTTTTTTATCTGTTTATAAAGTACTTTATTATATTCTGTGTCCAGCAACCAACGCGGCAAAAGACTATGTTTATAAAGAGAAATAAAAATGGATAAATACGCGGTCCCAATGTGAAAATAGAATATCTCCGCTCCTTTTTCAATGATATATTCATGCATTTCCATGCAATTGATTACCGCAAACTGTCCGGGTTTCAAAAGATGGCTTTCCCCCGAAATTATGACTGTTACTTCTCCGGTTATTACACCGTAAATTTCTACATTTCGATGAAAATGTTTCCCATATCCATCGGAAACATATTGTTCCGCAATAAATCGGGAAGCAAAGTCTCTTTCCATTTCACGAATCATCTCTTCGTTAGTCATATTTTCCACCTACTATATCCTTTAATTTAACTTTATCATCATCTGTCTAAAATGTCCACCGATTCTATAGGAGCCACCTTAGATATGTTACCGATTTAAAAAGAGATTTTTGAGGTGATTCAAGCAAACGGAGATTCATCTTCGACAACATATTTTTATCAATCTCAACAATCTAAAAATGATAGATAAGAGTAATTCAATCTTACTTTTCGGCTCAATCGAATCCTTTTAAGCGAAACGAAAATCCACAGTTTGTTCCAAAGAAACAACAGAGATGAACAAAATTCAGGGACGATTTCTCCGAATAGAATGGAAGCGTCGTCCATATCATTCATTCTTCGTAAGTCGATTTCCACAAGTGGCTGATTTTCTCATAAGGTTCATTCTATCAAACAGAGCAAAAAAAGAAAAGCGAAATCAAAAAACAAAAAATTATTACTTTTTAAAATAATTTTTGATTTTCATCTGTTATATTGGGTGAGAAGGTCAACGAAGACTTTCCCGAGGTGCACCAATGAAAATCAGCCAAAAAGTTTTGACGGATTTGAAAAACCGTCAGGAATATGCTTTTGAAATCGTATATCAAGAATACTATCGTCTGGTTTATTACATTTCTTTTCGAATCGTCAAGGACGAAGAACTGGCTAAGGACATCATGCAGGAAACTTTTCTCGCTCTGATGGAACATATCGAAGATTACAACGAAAGCGGAACTTTAAAGCAGTATTTGACTTCGATCGCCAAGAACAAATCGCTCAATGCATGCGCGAAAAGGAAATGGCAGATTCCGCTTGACGAGGCGAGCGAAAGCCGTTTGGTCAGCCAAAGTCCCGCCGATGAGGTGGACACTCTCCTGACGATCGGACGAGTCCTCTCTCCGGAAGACGCTGAAATCGTCACTTTGAAAATCCTGTTCTCTTACAATTTCAAGGAAATCGCCGAAGAAATGAATCTAAGTCTCAATACGATTCAAGGTCGCTACTATAAAGCGATCCGGCAGCTAAAAAAACATTTTGACGGAGGTAAGTTATGAAAAGGACCGAAAAGCAATTCAAAACTTATATGGAAAAAAATCTGAGATTTCCGGACTGCTACCAAGAGATTGCAGCGAAAGTGAATCTCAGCAAGCGAAAGGAAGAAAAGTTTATGAAAAAGAAATCTCTGATCTGTTTATTAAGCGGCACTCTCGCGGCAGCCTGCGCGCTGACCTTGATCTTTTGGCCGAAAAGCAAAGGCGGAGACACCGCCAACGCAATGGTCAGCATCGACGTCAATCCGAGCGTCGAACTGGTTTTGAACAGAAAGAACAAGGTCATCTCCGTATACGGAAACAACGACGAAGGCAAGATGATCATTCAAGGCGAAGAATTTGTCGGTAAAACATTGGACGAAGCTCTTGAAATCCTCGTAAAAGTAGAATCGGAAACCGGTTATCTGATCGAAGGAAGCGCGAATATCGACAGCAACACGATCAGCATTTCCGTTACCGCGGAGAACAAAAACGTCGCGGATTTAGAGGAAAAAATCGCCTCTTCTTTGAGAAGTATCTGCGAAAAATACGACATCGACGAAACCATTGAAAGAGTGGAAAAATACACTCGCGAACAGTTGGAAGAAAAAGCGATGAAATGCGATCCGACGTTAAGCGAAGAAAAGGTGAAATCCATGACGTATGCACAACTTCTCGACGTGATTTCCCTCTACCATCTGGAAACGGCGGAAATCTATTCTCAGCAACTCGAAGAACTTTACAACAACGCGAAGAACCACAAAATCGCTTTTACCGAAAAAGAATCTTTCCATCAGGCGATCGAAGAGGCCGATGCAATCTATCAGGTGTTTCTCAAAGGTTATGCGGAAAGGGTCGACCAATTAAAAGAAGCCTGTTCCTCACTCGATCAAACTCGTTACAGAACTTTGATCGATCCGGAATCGGAGTATCAGAACGCCCGAAGTCAAATGATCGAAAAGAAAAACGAAGTCGTTCAACTGAGGAAGCAAATTTCCGAAATCGATGCGGATAGTCCGTCGCTGTCGCTTTTGAAACAGGAATTAGAGGCAAAGGAACAAGCGCTGACTGCCGCTTTACAAGTATTGACGAATTACGAGACGAAGGCCAACGAAGTCATCGATACCGCGCAAGCGATTTTAAACGGCGTGATCGAGTCTTTGGAAACGTTCGAAGCGAATTTACCGAAAGAAATCGCCTCCCTGATCGAAAAGAAAGCAAACGAAACCGAAAAGAGTCTCAATGCCGTCAAAGATAATTTCTTTGTCGAATTCGAAAAACAGTATCAAGAAGATCTTCTCCGTTTCAAAACCGAAGCGGAAAACCGAAAAGAAAAATTGAAAAAATCTCTCAACTAAAAACGGATCGGGTGATCCGTTTTTTCTTTGTTATTTTGTCCAACGAATCGGTTCGATTTGATTCTGAATCAAAAAGCGGTTGGTCTTTGAAAACGGTTTTGAACCGAAGAATCCGCCGTAAGCCGATAATGGGGAAGGATGAGGAGATGTGAGCACCAAATGTTTCGGGTTATTCAGCAACCGCGTTTTGGAAATCGCGTTTCTCCCCCAAAGAATAAACACGATCGGTCTGTCTTGCTCGTTGAGTAAGCGAATGCAGTTATCGGTAAAGATTTCCCAACCGTGATTGGCGTGCGAATTGGCGATGTGTTCCCGAACGGTCAAAGAAGTGTTCAAAAGAAGAACTCCCTGCCTTGCTAAATAATCCAGATTGCCGTCCTGACGAACTTTGACGCCCAGATCGCTTTCCATTTCTTTGTAGATATTCACTAACGAAGGCGGAAGTTGGTCGCACAGGACGCTGAAAGCCAGACCGTGCGCCTGATTGACCTCGTGGTAGGGATCTTGACCGAGAATGACGACCTTAGTCTGATCCAACGGAGTAATCGAAAGCGCGTGAAAAATTTTCGAATAAGGCGGAAAACAGGTATACTTCTCGTACTCCTCCACGACGAACGCTTTTAGATTTCGGTAATACTTTTTCTGCGATTCGAATTCGATAAATTCTTTAAAACTCGTAATCATGCTTCTTCCTCTTTCAACCTCATTATAGCACCCGTCGGTTGAAAGTGGAATTTTTAATTCGCTTGATCGACTTTTCCAATATAAATCGGAAGATCGTTGGAATCGTAAATAATGTAAACGAACGGCTGATTCAGCTTGATTTCGATCGTTTCTTCGTCGATTACCGAAGTGCTTTTCATTCCACCCATCGAAAAGGTCAACGATTCGATCTTCGTCCCGTCTTCGTCGAAAGAAATCCGATTTTTTTGACGGACGTATTCCAAATAAACGTTGACGTCGTCCGCGTCGACAAACGCGTCGTTCAAACTCGGATAGTTGTCGTCGAAAACCCGCGTTAATCCCTCCGCTTTCAAGGTCTCCGTAAAATCGCATTGAACTTCCGACGTAAATTTCGGCACGCTCAGATCGATGATTTTGCTATACGGAGTCGTTTCCTCGTCCTCACGAAGAAAACGCACATCTTCAATCAGCGAATCGATGTCGTCATCAAGGGATTTCGGAATGAGATATTTAATCTTGGCGCCGTTGGAATACATATCGTAAAAAGAGATATAGTCTCCGTAATCGTATATGTTACCGACGTACGTGTGCTGCATATATGTAACCTGTTCGTTTTTTTCCGCGCCGTAAAAGAGATCCGTATAATTCATCGAGGCGTTGAAAACGCTGTGCCACCTGTTGGAAAAATAAAGCGTCGTCAGATACATTAAAGCCGTTTTCTTGTCGATATCCAATTCTTTTTCGTCGATAAAACCGGTCTTTCCCATTTTATTATCCACCCACGAAAGCATATTTTCTATCGCAGTTTCATTTAAAAAATCCATTTGATACGCTTCGGCGTAACGCGCGGTGAGTTTATCGACGACCGATCCGTTTACCCGATATTTATCAGTAAAGAAAACGCCGTTGTGCATCTTCATCGATCCATTTTCATTGAGATACCAGTCGGTTCTGTACATCTTGAAGAAGTTCTCATTTCTGATTTCAAAAGGCAACCCCAACAGCGAATCGAACTCTGACGTCGCCACCTCATCGGAAGAAGTAAGCGAGATCGTATCTAAATTCGCATAAAGGCTCAAAGGCGAAAAAGAAAAATTGCTTTTCTGCGGAGAAAGGCGATTGTATATCTTCAAAGCAAAATCGTCTACCGCCGTTCTGTATCGGTCTTCGACCTCTTCTTTCCGATATTCTTCTTCCGGATATTCGACTTCATTCAACGGGAGAAACGAAGAGGTCTCGATCGTCTTCCATTCGTCAAGGCTGTATTTTTTTCGGTAATTTTTAAAACTTTCTTCCGTTCTGGAATGAGAAAGAAGAATCGGAAGCGACACAAGGGCAATTCCACCGATCACGCAAAGCAAGACCGCGGCAACATTTCTCTTTTTCATATAGATTTCTCCTTTTCCTCGTTTATACAATAAGACAACGCGCAAAGCAACGAAGATGCAAAAAAAAATATTTTATTTGAAAAATTGTGAATACCTCATCGGCGATTTCCGCACAATAAAATCGGTGATTTTATGAAAATGAAATGGTTATGTGCAGGATCGGCACTCGCGCTGATACTATGCACGGCTCTCTTTCTTCCGAAAAAAAGTTCCGAAGAAGCAGGCGTGAAAAAGATTACAGCGCAGCAAGCCGCCGATTTTTTGCGAAAAAACCGAAACGAAAGCGATCTTCCCGTCTTTGATCCGATCGAAGACTCCGAATATCAATTCGACGATATCGACGAAGGAGATTTTATTCAACACGACGAACAATATCTTTACATTGTCGACTACGAGCGGTTGAATATCGTCGATATCAATTCCAAAGAATGCGTCAACGAGATTCGCTTTGAAGATTTTATGCCTTCCGAAATCATTTTGACTTCGGAATACATCGTCTTGATCGGGATTCGATCCATTGTCGACGAAATCGAAGTTCTTCCTGGAAGAAAATTTCCCTATTCCAGCAGCGAATGCGGCGTTTTTATCGTTTCCAAATCGGATTTTTCCTTGTTTCGAAGCGTCTTTTTCGCAGAAAGTTATTATCTTTCCTCTGCGGTTTATCAAGATGCACTCTATCTGGCGTTGTCCGACTACACCATTTTCAATCCGGAAAGCAAAACCTTTATTTTTCCGAGTTACCAAGACTCGATCTATCGGGACCAAAAATTGAGCGAAGAAGATCTCTATCTATCCGAAGCCGGCCAAAATGCCTTTTCCATTCGTTTGATTGCCAAAATCACGCTGAAAGAAATCCGTCCGATGGAATTCAAAGGAATTCTCGGCGTAGAAGGAATGCCGACATTCTCCGAGAAAAAAATTCTGATGTCTTCTCCTCTCTATGAAGAAGAAAACAAAACCGCCATTCACGTCTTTGCGATGGAAACCCTGACTTACGAAGGTTCTATCGTCCTCGACGGATATCTGACGAATTCTTATGCCCTGTCTTGCTATGGCGGCTACCTGCGCGCGGCGACTTGCGCTTACGAAAATAACGCCTCTCATAATTATCTTTACAATGTCTCTTTATCGGATTATACGCTCAAAGCCAAAAGAAGCATCGCTCCAGACGAGAGCATCTATGCGATCCGTTTCGATAAAAATTACTGTTATTTATCGACTTTTCTCTATGTCGATCCGCTTTGCATTTACGATTTTTCAGATCCCTCCGAAATCAAAGAAACGAAAGAAGCCGAAGTCGAATTTTCCTGCGACTACTTGGAATTGACTTCCGATTACCTCTTTGCTTTGGGAACTTCTTACGATGAAGAAATGATCTCCGACGGGCTGGTTCTCGCGTTATTCGACAAAGAAGAACTGACGTTAAGCAATGTATTTCAAATCGACGAAAAGTATGCCAATACCGAAGAGCGCTACAATCAAAAGGCTTTGGTTCGAAAAGGAAATACGATTTATTTCCCGATGTTCGGCGAAAGGGGGCAAAGCGTGCAGATTTTTTCTACCGAAAACCCGATTTATCACAAGAAAACCCTTAACTTTCCGGAAGATTATATTCTGAGAATCGTCGTCACGGATCATTATGTTCTCTGCATCAGTTCGACGCAAGTATACTACTATTCGATTCACTCCTATGCTTTCGTCAGTCAACTAGAATATCGGAAAATCGACGAATAAAAGAGTTCTTTTTCCAAACGGAAAGCGTATTTATTGTGCTTTTTCTCCGTCCATATCGGAACGCTCCGAATCGGCGGTATCCGTTTTGTCAAAGGTATCTTCATCGAGAATTTTTCTGGAAAATTCTTTTATTTCCGTAAAATCATTCGGTTGATTCAGTATTTTTTCCGCGTAAATCTTCGCACTTTCATGATCCTGTCTCACGCAATAGTATTGGAGAAGAAGATTCGCGTTGACGATATTGAGAAAGGAATTTTTCGTGCGGATCGGATAATATCGCTCCACCGAAGGAATGATTTCTGTGCTTCTTAAAACCGCATAGGCCCTGCGGAGAGCCTCTCCGTTCTTGTTTCCGGGATACTCTTCCTGAAAACGGCGGATATCTTTCTCGATCTCTTCACCACTTCCCTCTTTCATTCGAAGATCGATACTGAGTAAATCGTAAAGCAAGCGGTAATTCTTCTGCTTCGGTTTCTTTATATTGAGAAAGAGATTTTTCGCTTCTTGACTGTCGACCAGAGAGCAGGCACTTGCAAGAAGTATTTCGATATAACTTCGGTCGTCCGAATGCAAAGGCCGAGCCAAAAAGCTTTCGAGCGACTTCTTTAATTCTTCGAAATTGCATTCCCGATAAAACCGCTTCAAAGCAGGACTCGGCGTTTCTTGAGGGACGATCAAAAGAAAATAAAAGAAGAATAAGATAAATAAAAGAAAAAGAAATAAAACCAGAATCAGAACATGATAAGAAAGAATGAAAAATAAAGCGATCACAGCAATCAAAGAGAGAACGAAAACCGAAGTGAAAATCAGCGAGAGTTTATATTGCCTTTCAGAAAAAATACCCTGCGAAAAAGTTTTCTCTTCGCTCTTATCGCTCTTCTCTCCCGAATCGGTTTTCGTGCGAAATACCGCGACCAAAGTAAGGATCAGATATCCGATCGAAAACAACCAAATAGCCGCATTGATGAAAGCCATGCCTTCGCCGATCGACAAAAGGATCGCAATCAAACAGATGGACAAATACGCCAAACGAATCCACGGTTTTGCTTTGAAAAACTCTAAAACCAGTAGTAAGAAGACCGCCGTTGCGAGAGCGGAGAGAGACCATGAGATTTCCGAAGAAAGAACCAATCCGCTTTCTTTGTCCAATTCACCCCAAAAAACAGCGGTCGCCAAGACTAAGGACAGAAGAATCTCTATCGCCCTCAGCGTCAGTAAATTTACTCTTTTTTTCATCATTTACCTCACATTCAATATCAGTATTTCACAAAGTTTCGATGTTCGCAATTAAAAACACTTGATCCTGTATCATTTTTCAAGCATAGCCTTATCGGGTTTCCACTCGAACGGCATCTCTTTTGAAATACTCATACGCTTTTCTCACGGCTTTTGTGCGCTTAATCTCCTTGGTTATGGCGAGGTGCGCAAGCATCAAACCGCTTGCCCGACTATCTTCGTTCTCGTCGGGAAAAACCTTTGTAAAATACCCTTTCGCATTTTTTCGATTATCTCGATAAATGAATTTGCGTTTTGCTATTTCTTAAAAAAATGAAAATCACAACAATCGCCGCCATAACCAAGCGTCTTTGTCCGGCTAAATCCGATTTTATGCAATCCCCCATACGTCACATCATCTACATCACAAAATAGCGGACATAATTCAGGGCAACCATGTTCAACGCAAGCCTCATGCCATAAGCATCTGGTTATTGTAATATTATAGTATTTCTTTCCGTGTTCTTGAATGCTGTCTTGAAGATCGGTAGTCCGCATGATTTTTAAAAATACGGTTTTGTAAATAGAGTAAAATCCGGGGACTTTTTCCATTTTAGCCGTCGATCTATGCTTACTTGCAGCGACGATATCTATCATATATTTGCGCATAGTATCAAGAGCAACGCTGCTGTCCGATTCAAAGTCAATAAGTATCCGATATAGAGCGATTCTCGGAAGAATTGTCTTTGTCAAAGTTTTAAATTGACTCTTGCTCCTGCCTTTTGTTGCATTGATTATATTCCGAAGATATAATTCCTGTTTTGCAAAATAGGTAAGACCTTTTTGCTCTCCGAATTCCTGAATCAAAAATCGCTTGATCGCCGATTGTTGTTTTATCTTCATATTCTCTCCTTTAAAACTACTGTTTATCGCTTTATTGAGCATCTATATTATAGCAAATTTATATGGTGCTTTTGCAAGTTCACAGTAAAGATTCTTTGTTCCGCTATATAAAATAAATCCGAACCAATCGCTTGTTATGATTCGGATTTAATTGACTTGTGTGTACTTTGTAAAGGCGGTTTTTCATAAATCACACATAAAAAATGCACCGAAGAACCATCCTATTTACGGCTGATATTCGTCTAAAATCTCAAGAATTCCTTTTCGATAAATATTACCATTCAAGACATCTCCGTTAGGT
This sequence comes from Bacilli bacterium, assembly GCA_048359995.1. Classification (GTDB taxonomy): domain Bacteria; phylum Bacillota_I; class Bacilli_A; order RFN20; family CAG-449; genus UBA3210. Next base: position 9,634 of record DBGCPK010000016.1, read on the forward strand.
GAAAAACTTATAGTCCTAATATCTCTCGGGTTTTCATCGTATGGGTTTGAAAACTCAATATTTTCATTAAAGTATTCTTTGAGATATTTCAATGCATTTCCACTTGGAAAAACAATATTTCCCGATCCTATCGGAATATTCAGATACTTCAATTCTCTCAATAGTTCTCTTGTCTTCACATTGTACGGATTGTTATCCTCTTTACTAACAAGCCATGCCGGACTGAATTTAATGCTCATCTTCGATTTTGCAACGCACTCTGCAAAGATCTTCACCGGTTCAAGAGAGATCGTTTCCTGATGAAAGGCGTCAACAGAGAGCAATACTTGACATACGCCGCCGGCTTCAAGATTCTTAACGACTTCCTTTATTCTTTCCGCATTTTTTGAAAAAAAACCATTTGTAATTAACTCTCGTTTAGGAATCCCCATTTCCTTTGCAGTACGATGAATTGCACATACCACATCAGGATAAAGTAAGGCTTCGCCGCCAAATGTCATCAAAGACTCAATTTTATAATTTTTACATACTTCTCGAATTGCCCTAAGAGCAGCATCTGTTTCAATATGGCCTGAATCGCTTTTGTATTCTCCTTCCGAACAATGTTTACATTTTCCAGTACACGACGTCGTTACCACAAACTCAATTCGATTTAAATTCTTAACATACTCATTCATAATAAATTACATCCCTCTCAATATAAATTTTTTGACGATGCGGTTCGGCGACATAAGCAGATGTCTGATATTTCACCTCGATGCAATCTGCCGTCAATTTTTTTCACCATAACTACTCCATCAAATTCAATTCATTTGTGGCTTTCAAAATCTATAAAATATTTACTGTATGTGAAATACCCTATATTCTTACGCAAATTGACAATTGTTAGTCCCTTTCATCCGAAATTTTCCGCTGCTAAATTATTGCCCTTTTGATTCATGACTAATAGAATAAATTGATATCCCCGATTACAACTCTCCCTTTGTTCCTGCTTCCTTCCGGACTCGTTTTACGTACTTCAAACTTTATTCCTTTGGTTTCAACAGGAAATTGAATGTAATGGTTATCCGGTTGGTCTTTTTTTACGGACATGGTATCAATCGAAAAATCCACCATTTCTCTCCAATTATTATCTTCGTCTAAATAATACAGCTTAAGGTAATCCGTCAGATCGTATATTTTCTCTGTGCTACTCCAAAGTGAGATATCCAAATTCAATGCTTTTACGGAAATATCAAAATTCATTTCTAAAAATGCCAATCCTGCGCCTTCTCGATTGGCGGATAAAACCAAATATTGATCTTCAATGTACCCGCATCTTAATCTTCGCGTGCTGAATTCAAATCCACTTTCTGTTGTAATATCTGCACGAGCGAGGTAAAAATAGTATTGTCCTTGTCCATTTTGGTTTACAAATTTTTGGGAAAAATCGGATGGTCTGATAAGTTGGTTATTATCTTTGACTGTATAGTAAATCACTCCGCTTATTGTTGCGTCCAAGAAATCAGAATCCATATGACAAATGTAATCTTGTGTTCTACCCCAATTTAATCTTGTGGCGAAAATCGTATTTTGTATCGTTTTTCCATCACGATCCAATCCCTCCCATATTTCGTATTCATACGCATTGACATAATGATCTCCAAAATATCCCGAACCGGCTAATCCGGCATAGATGGTCACCGGTAAACCCTGTTGTATCGATTCTTTTATACAATTGATTTTTCTGTTTTTTCCTACAGTAAGCCATCCTTGACTTTTTGCTACTATTTGATCGTTGAGTTGATAATTGTCTTTGATTAATTTGTTAAAGGCACGGACATAGTCTTCCGGCAAGGTCAATGTACTTTTGTCTCCACCGGATTGGGCGAATATTGTGTGTTCAGTTATTGCGATATCCGTGGTAGTTGCCGAAGATTTTAGCCCCCATTCGGATGTAGGCGTGGTTTCAAAAATCTCGCGAGCCAATTGAATTCTGTCTTTGGAATTGGTCGGATTATATCTAGAAAAATAATCCATAATCCCTATCATCGCAATAGGACCGCAGCCACCATAACTGCTCTCTATTCCTGATGCCTTTATTGCCGCTTGAATATCCGAATCAGGAAAAAATAGCTTATCTATATCATCGTGATTTCCATCTGCGTCATTATCCCCAACCTCAATAGGGATAAATCCTGATATGTCTTTTGTGGACTTTTTCTCTATGAGATGCCAATTGGAAGATTGATAATATTTTTTCGTAAAATAGTCCTCGACAGAACCAAGTTTTTCTATTCGATCAGAAGTATCCCAATTCCATTCTGCCCTGAGTATGGTATCTTCGGTTACTTTATTTGAATAAAAACTCCATTCTTTCCCATTTAATGTATACCAACCGCTGAATGTAGCGTTTTCTCTACTTAGTTTGGAGGCATCCGGTTCTGCCAACCATGATCCGGAAACTACAATTCGCTGAAATGATTCCAAGCCGTCATATTGCCCTCCGTTGCAATCAAATGTGACTACAACGGTTCCTTGTTCCGCATTTTGCTTTTTTATAGTTTGTCGATTGATCCATTCCACAGATTGTGCTTTTGTTTCGCTTGAAGAATTATTGCTATTTAGAAACAAAAATGGTGTCAGTATAAGTAATGCTATACTGTATATTATTTTTTTCATTATTTCTTCTCCCTTTTATTATGATTATTTTGTTTGAAAGCGTAACATCTTATAACCCTCGTTTTCCGTCGTGTACTCAATAGTCGTATAAGAGCTATAATTG
>DBGCPK010000017.1:0-235061 GCA_048359995.1 Bacilli bacterium
ACCTAAGGGGAAAAAGAAAACACAACATCAGAATTGACAATTTCATCTTTAGGAAACCAAGCGAAAATGACCATCAGGAGGAAATGAGAATGTTCAAACGAAAATTTACCAAACTGTTCATCATGTTAGGTGTGATATTTTTGAGTTTATTTACGTATAGTTGCACAAATCATACTTCATATAAAAATAGTGAATATAATGCCGTATTAGTTGCTCAGCCAATAGGGTTTTCAAGTCGCATAACAAATTTAAAGATAGAAATTAAAAATAATAAATTGAATATCGATAATGTGGAAGTAGGCAATCTATCTAACGGAAAAATAAGTCAAGATAACTGGATGAGTTCAAGTGATTATGAATTATTTTATAGGGCGGAGCTTGTTGATCTAATGAATATCGAAGAATGTTTTGTAATAGAGAGCACAACGGATATCAATGGGGCAGATTGCTTTTATTTGATTGCAAATGAAACCGACCAATACCTTTTATTCGCTGCAAAAAGTGAAAATTACGCAGGAATTTTTAAGGTTTATTTATTGACCGAGATATAAAAGAAAAATATAAATCGTCGAATTATTCAAAAAGCGTGGATTCTTCCATACTTTTTTGTTTTCCGATTTCCGGTTTTTCCGCGATGCGGGACTTGGATCTTCCTTTCGAAAATCTCCGCGACGTTTTTTGACGAAAATCCATTATCTGATGATTTTTTTGCGAAAATCGCCCGGAATTCTTTATATTTTTTTTGACTTAATTGTTTTTGTATGAAAACATTTCGTTTTTGTTATAATAAATAATTTTGCAATTTTCAAAAAAATCTTACTTTGATTTCGAAAAAATGGTAAACTAAATATAAGTAAAGGAGAAATCAAATGTTTGATGTCGGACAAACGATCGTGCATCGCGATCATGGTTTATGCGAAATTACAGGCGTAGAACACGTAACTTATGTCAATAAGGATTATTTTGTGATGTACCCGTTGGGCAATCGCTCCACGAAAATCATGGTTCCGTGCGACAAGGTCGGTGCAATCTGCCGAAAAGTGATTTCCAAAGAAGAGTGCCTCAATGCGATCGATATGATCGGAAGTTTGGACGGCACTTGGATTCAAGACAACAAGAGACGCAAAGAAGTTTCGTTGAAACTTTTGCAGAGCGAGAATATTCTCGATCAAGTGCAGTTGATCAAAATGCTTAAAAATCTGATTAAAGAGAAAAAGGCGGCGAATAAAATGCTCGGGTCCGTCGATTCTTCGATATACAACGAGGCCGTCAACAAATTGTATTCCGAATTCGGTTACGTTTTGGGAATCGATTCGTTTGACGATGTGGAAAGTTTTATCCAAAAGAGAATCCGCGTGTGATTCTTTTTTTTTGTCATTTTCCGTTTCAGAGGCAACTAAACTTGAATAGGTTGTCTTTTCTTTTTGGACATCGAGGGGGAAATATGAATCTGAGCGAGCTGAAACTTCGGGAAGAAGGTGTCGTCGAACAAGTCGACGGAGAAGGGAAGACGCGCCTTCGGTTATTGGAAATCGGTTTGGTCCCCGAAACGCCGGTTCGCGTTACCAAAATCGCCCCTTTCGGCGATCCTTTGGAAATTTGTTTTCGGGGATATCGCCTTTCTTTGCGAAAAGAAGAAGCGATGAAGATACGAATCAGGCCCGCTTATGGTAATCGCATTGATCGGTAATCCGAATTCGGGAAAAACCACTTTATTCAACGCGCTGACCGGCGCCAATCAGCATGTCGGCAATTTTCCGGGCGTTACCGTCGATCTCAAAATCGGAAATATCAAAGGAGAAGAGGGTCTTCTTCTCGCGGATTTGCCGGGAATCTACTCGCTTTCTCCGTTTTCGCAAGAAGAAATCCTCACGCGCGATTTTCTGATCCATTCCGATCCGAATTTGATCGTCAATATCGTCGACGCGACTCATCTTGAACGCGGCCTTTATTTGACTTTGCAATTGCTGTCTTTTCATCGGCCGATGGTTGTCGCTTTGAATATGATGGACGAGTTGGATAAAGGAGAAAAAGAAATCGACGTTCTTCGCCTTTCCGAAAGATTGGGAGTCCCCGTTTTCCCGATGTCCGCATCGGGAAACAAGGGAATCGAAGAATTGACAAGCGCGATCGCAAAGGGAAAGATTTCTTCTCCGAAAAGAGAAATGCCCGAACGCGAAGTTCTTCCTTTGATTTCCTTGATCGAAAGAAAATGCAAGGAAAAGTCGATTCCTGCCGATTTTATTGCCGAACGATTACTGACAGGCGAAGAAAACTGGCTGGATAAAATGGATTTGGAAAAAGAAGCAAGAGAGAAGGTTCAAAGGTATATCGCAAGTCAAAGCGACGGCATGCTCGCCGTCGTTTCCGCTAAATATTCCCGTGTGGACGGCATCGTCGAAGAAGTCCTCTTAAAAAGCGGGAAATTCGAAGAGAAAAGTCTTTCGGATCGGATCGATCGCATCGTAACCGGAAAATATCTGGCCGTTCCGGTCTTTCTGGCGTTGATCTCGCTGATCTTCATTTTGACATTTGGATTCGTAAATACCTATGTTTCGGAGGGACTCTCCGTTCTTTTTTCCGCCTTAACCTCTTTTGTCGAAGAAAACATGAAGAGATTTGAATTTCAAGAAGCGCTGATTTCTTTGGTTTGCGATGGTATATTGAACGGTATATTCAGCGTTTTGACCTTTCTTCCGACCGTCGTATCCCTTTTCTTTTTTCTTTCTCTGATGGAAGATACGGGTTATATGGCGCGGATCGCTTTCATTATGGACGCGCCTTTAAGGAAGATCGGGTTAAACGGAAAAAGCGTCGTTCCTCTTCTGATCGGATTCGGCTGTTCCGTTCCGGCTGTGATGGCAAGCCGCACGGCGGAAAGTGAAAGCGATCGAAAGCGGACGTTGAAGTTGATTCCGTTCGTTCCTTGCAGCGCGAAACTTCCGGTTTTTACCGCGTTGGCAGGTGGTTTTTTCCGCTTCGACATTCCGGTTATCCTTTCGATCTATCTCCTTTCGATTCTTTCGGGAATTCTTTTCGCCATTTTGAATAGAAAATGGTTTCGCGAAAAAAGCGCGCCATTTCTATTGGAATTGCCGGATTATCGCCTTCCGACGAAGAAGAATACGCTGTTGTTGATGAAAGAAAAGGCCGGCGATTTTCTGAAAAAGGCGTTTACGATTATCTTTCTTTGCAGTTTGATCATCTGGTTTTTGAATCATTTTGATTTTTCGTTGAATTATATCGGCGACGGATCTTGGCGTTCGATGCTTTGCACGATCAGCCGATGGATCACGCCGGTTTTAAAGCCGATCGGCGTCGAGTCGTGGCAATATACGGCGGCTTTGATCAGCGGTTTAAGCGCGAAAGAGGCGTTGGTATCGACGTTGAGCGTACTATACGGCTCTTCGGAACAAGCCTTAAAAGGCGTTGCGCCGAATCAACTCTACGCTTTTCTGGTATTCGTCGTACTCTATATGCCTTGCGTGGCGACGTATGCGGTTTTGAAAAAAGAACTGCGCTCGACGTCGAAGGCGATGCTTTTCATGACGGCGCAGACGGCATTTGCATACGGAATTGCCGCGCTTGTATACGGAATCAGCCTCTTGTGGCGTTTTTAAAAATGAAAGACGACCTTCTTCTTGGGGCGATAATTCTCGTCGCGATCATCATTCTGATTTACTTAAAAAGAAATCGCGGCTATAATAGATGTGGCTTCTGTACGCGGTCAGATTGCAAGAAAAGAAAGAAGTAGATATGAAGAAAAATCGTTTTGTCGATTATACCAAAGGGATTCGGATCAAAGCCTTTTTGGCCCCGCTTTTCAAGTTGCTCGAAGCGGCGATGGAATTGATGGTTCCTCTGATCGTCGCCGACATCATCGATCGGGGAATTCCTCAAAAGAACGCGGGTTTCATCGGAATCCGCTTCGCTTTTCTGATCGCGTTCGCGTTTTTCGGCCTTCTCTTTGCCGTCGTCGCGCAGTATTTTTCCGCTTCGGTCGCGGGCAAATTTTCCTGTCGAATTCGGCAGGGGCTTTTCGATCACATCAACACGCTGTCGTATCGGGAATTGGATCAAATGGGAAATGCCGCTTTGCTGACGCGAATGACCAGCGATATCAATCAGATTCAAACCGGCGTCAATATGTTTCTCCGCCTGTTTTTACGATCCCCTTTCGTCGTCTTCGGCGCTTTGATTATGGCTTTCATCGTGGATCGCGAATTGGGGATCATCTTCGCCGTCCTCATTCCGATTCTCTTTCTCATCGTCTTTTCGGTGATGAAAATAACTCTGCCGCGTTATCGGGAAATACAGAATTCCTTGGATCGGATCACGAGAGAAAGCCGCGAAAACCTCAACGGCGTTCGCGTGATCAGAGCCTTTACCGCCGAAGAAAAGCAAAATGCGGATTTTCAGGAAAAAAACGAGAGATACACGCGATTGCAGATCGCGGTCGGAAAGGTTTCCGCGCTGATGAATCCTTTGACGTTTTTGATCGTCAATTTGGCAATCGTCGCCGTTCTGTATTTCGGCGGAATCAAGGTCAACGCCGGTACTCTCACCGACGGTCAGGTCGTCGCTTTGTACAACTATGTCAATTACATTTTGGTGGAATTGATCAAATTCGCCAATCTGATCGTGACGAGTTCGCGTTCGATCGCTTCGTTGAAAAGAGTTTCCGCTTTATTTGAAATTCGTTCTTCTTTGAAATTCAGCGAGCCGATCCGCGTAAGCGGCGATCACATTTCTTTCGAACACGTCTTTTTTCGCTACTATCCGACCGGAGAAGACGTGCTGAAAGACGTTACGTTCAAGGTGAAGAGAAATCAGACGATCGGAATTATCGGAGGCACCGGTGCAGGGAAAAGCACGTTAATCAACCTTCTCGGACACCATTATGATCCGACAGGAGGAAGAATCGTCGTCGACGGGTATCCTTCGGATAGTTATCCTTTGCCGGCTCTTCGCGAAAAGATCGCCGTCGTTCCTCAAAAGGCGGTGCTTTTCGAAGGGACGATCCGTTCAAACCTGCTATGGGGAAAACCGGATGCAAGCGAAGAAGATTTGTACCGCGCTTTGGAAATCAGTCAGTCTATGGACATCGTCAAAAGCAAAAGCAAAGGGATCGACGAAGAAGTCGAACCGGAAGGGAAGAATTTTTCCGGCGGTCAGAAGCAACGGCTGACGATTGCAAGAGCGTTGGTAGCGCAACCGGAAATTCTGATTCTCGACGACAGCAGTTCGGCACTGGATTTCAAGACGGACAAAGAACTTCGCTCGAATCTAAGACGGCTGAAAGACACGACGGTATTTATCATCTCCCAAAGGACCTCTTCGTTGATGTCTTGCGATCAGATTCTCGTTCTCGATCACGGCGAGATCGTCGATACGGGAACGCACGAAACTCTGTTGAACCGCTGCTCGCTTTATAAGGAGATTTACCGTTGCCAGTTCGGTGAGGAGGACATCGGAAATGAATAACAAAGATCTGCGCTTTCTTCTGTCCTATCTGAAACGATCGGTGCCGCTTCTCGTATTTTCGTTCGTCCTGTCGGTTTTCGTCAGCGGTTTGACTTTGGCGATTCCGTTTTTGGTCGGGAAGTCGGTCGATCTCTTGATCGGCAAGGATCAGGTGGATTTCGGAAAGCTTTCTCTTTATTGTCTGTTGATCGGGCTTTCGGGAGGCGGCGTTTCGGTTTCTCAGTATTTCGCGGGAACGATCAATAACCGGATTTCCTTTCGACTAACGCAAAGGCTTAGGGACGATCTCAACGAAAAAATTCATCGCCTACCGCTGAAATATCTGGATAATCAGCAGACGGGAGATATTCTGAACAGGATGATTTCCGACGTGGAAACGATCGCCGACGGACTGATAATGGGATTCAATCAACTATTTTCCAATGCGATCACCATCGTCGCGACATTGGTCATCATGTTCGTTATCAACTATCGGATCGCGTTGGTCGTCTTTCTTTTGACGCCGTTGTCGATTTTTGTCGCCCGTTTCATTTCGCGCTCGACGTATCGTCTGTTCAGAAAGCAATCCGAAATCAAAGCGCGGCAGACGGGTTTTGTCAACGAAATGATCGGTTCGATGAAAGTGGTTCAGGCTTTCCGCATGGAGAAAGAAAACAGCCGCACATTCGAGAAGATCAACGCGGATTTAGAAAAAAGCAGCATTTCCGCCGTTTTCTTTTCCAGCCTCGTCAATCCGTCGACGCGTTTCATCAACGCGTTGATTTACGCCGGAGTAGCTCTGACGGGCGCGCTGATCTGTTTAAGCGCCAGTCCGATGAAAATAGGAACGCTGACGGCATTTTTGAGTTACGTCAATCAGTACACCAAACCGTTCAACGAGATCACCGGCGTCATCGGCGAATTGCAGAATTCTTTCGCATCCGCTTCGAGAGTCCGCGATCTTCTGATTCAACCCGAAGAAACGCGGGAGGAAGACGGGATTCTTCCGCGCGCCGAAGGGAAAGTCGTGCTGGAAAAAGTCGATTTTTCTTATACGCCGCAGGTAAAGCTGATTCAAAATCTCTCTTTGGAGGTGCAACCCGGAACCAAGGTCGCCATCGTCGGTCCGACGGGGTGCGGAAAAACCACGCTCATCAACCTTCTGATGCGGTTTTACGATCCGGATTCGGGAACGATCTCTTTGGATTCGAAAGACATACGGACTTTGCAAAGGCACAGCTTGCGCGACGCTTACGGAATGGTATTGCAGGATACGTGGCTCAAAGCGGGGACTATTCGGGACAATGTGAAAATGGGAAAAGAGGACGCGACGGACGAAGAAATCCGTCAGGCTTTGAAAGAGAGCCATTGCCTCTCCTTCGTCGAACAGATGCCTTCGGGCATCGATTCGCTCGTCAAAGAAAACGGCGACGGCCTTTCGCAAGGGCAGAAGCAGTTGCTCTCCGTGAGTCGGATTATGCTGACGCGCCCGCCGCTTTTGATCCTCGACGAAGCGACGTCTTCGATCGATACTCGTACCGAAATCAAAATTCAGGAGGCTTTTAATCGCTTAATGGAAGGAAAGACCAGTTTTATCGTCGCTCATCGACTTTCGACGATCCGAAACGCCGATTTAATTCTGGTGATGAATCGCGGCAACGTCATCGAAAAAGGCAATCACCAAGAACTGATGGCGCAAAAGGGGTTCTATTACGATCTGTATAACAGCCAGTTCAAACAATAAGAGGGTAGAGGGCGATCTTTTCGGCGAATTCTTTCAAAGTGTCCTCATCGACTTTCAGCACTTGACGATCGAACGTAAAAAGTCCGTTGGTCTCTTCCTCGACGTCGCTGACCTGAGTATAGATGCAACCGCATAAACCATTTTCGATTTGAGGGAGAACCTGATTGAGATAGAGGTCATTCAAGGCGCGGCGATATGCGGCCGCATCTTTGAATTTTCTATATCCGAAAGACTTTTCTGGGCGGAAACAGTGACCCGCGACGGGGTAGGAATATCCGCCGAATTCGGAGAGGACGACGGGTCTTTGCTGCCTCTTCACCTTGATTTTTCTGAAATAGATATGCCTCGAATCGACGTCGCTCAGCGTTCCTTGAAACCAACCGGAAGTCGCATCGACGATGCGGCTCGGATCGATCGCTTTGAAATGTGCATAGAGCCGATCGGAGGAGAATTGTCCCCAACCTTCATTGAAGATCGTATAATAGCAGACGGAAGGAGAATTGTAAAGGAGAGCCATCGTTTCTTCACCTTGACGGACGAATGAATCGCGGACGAAAGGAGGAACTTTTCTGCCGTAATTCTTGTTGCGGATAAACCCCAAGGTCGGAATGACCGTCTCTTGAAAAAAGCGGTACTTTCCGTTGTTGACGAAATCCTGAAAGATGATCATGCCCAATTTATCGCAGAGATAATAGAAGTAAAGAGGTTCGATTTTGATATGCTTTCTGAGCGTATTGAACCCGAGTTTTTTCAAAGCGACGATGTCGTCGGCGTATCGTTGATAAGAATGAGGACAGAACAACCCGTCGGAAAAATACCCCTGATCCAGCAAACCGTGAAAAAAGTAAGGTTTGCCGTTGAGAAGTATGCGGGGAATTCGGTGAATCTCCTTTATTTCCACCGTGCGAAGAGCGAAATAAGAACGAATATGGTCTTCTCCCCCGATCAGTTCGAAATCGTAAAGATAGGGATCTTCCGGACTCCAAAGGCGCGGACAAGGCAGGGTGATTTCGATGTGATTCTCCTCGAAATTTCTTTCGATGACCCCTCGCGGAGTCTGAATCCGAATCTTTTTTTCAACGATATCGGTCGACAGCGTGAGAGAGACCGATTGCAGGGTGACGTCGATTTTCATCGAAGAAAAGTGCGTTTTCGGATAAGATTCGATCCAAACGGTTTTCCATATTCCCGAAGTTTTCGTATACCACATTCCCCGACTCTTTTCGGATTGCTTGCCGTAGGGATATCGCTTATCCAGAGGATCTTTTACCTTGACGATCAGTTCGTTTTCTTCTTTGAGATAATCCTGAATCTCGACTTCGAAAGGGATATAACCTCCCTCGTGTACGGCGATCGGAATTCGATTCAAATAGACTTCGCAATGCTGATCGACGCCGTCGAAGTGAAGCGCGACGATGTCTTTGCAAAAATCTTTTTCCAGACGGAAAGTTTTTCGGTAGTAGAGAATCTCGTCGGCTTTCAAAAAACGACGAATGCCGCTTAAACGGGATTCGACGGGAAAGGGAACGCGGATTTTTTCGGTGAAAGCGCAGGGGATTTCTTCTTTCGTTCCGATTTCGAATTCCCACGTTCCGTTGAGACAGAAATAGGAATCTCTTCGAAACTGCATACGCGGATATTCTCTCAGAGGGATATCTTCGATGAGAAGATCATGCGTCGATTCTTTTGGATTCATCGTTCGTTTTTCCTTTCTTTTCGCTCCTTCGGATCAATGACACCGAAATCAAAGACAAGAGAATCAAAATCAGCGCGCCGACAAAGATCGCCGGATTGACTACATAGGTGTATCCGTCGGGAACGAGGACGTCGGCCATGTCGTAAGAAAAATTTCCGGAAATCATCACCGCGCCGATCCAAGGACCGATCAACATCGGAATGAGAACCTGCGCGAACATTTTAATCCCCTGATAAGAACCCACTTTGTCCGGCGGAGTCAAGTCGCGCATCTTGGCGTTGAAGACCGCGGCGGAAGATAAATACCCGCTCATCATGAGAAGAGAACCGACGAAGATGAGCGCGATATGGCGGCTCAGAAAAGTAAAAGAAAGCAACAGCAATCCCGACGAAAGAATCAAAAGAGAAGGGACGATGGTTTTGACGAATCCGAAACGGTCGTACAGTCTTCCGTAAAAGAAAGTGAAAAGAGCCGCGAGAACGATCGCCGGCGCCATAACGAAGACGTAGGTATCCATTCCGAACGTCGATCCGGGAATGTAGATCTGATAGTATTGAACCAAAAAGGTCATGAAAATCTGAATCGCGATGCCGAAAAGGGCGAAAGAAAGATAACAAAGGTAAAGAGAGCGGTTGGCCTTGACGGAAGAAATGCGGAAGCCGTAGAGAATTCTGCTGAAATAGCGGGTTTCTTCGCTCTTCTTCGGGCTTTCTTCGATGGAGAAGAATCCGACGATTCCGGCGATGAAAGTCAAAGCGCCGATGATCAGAAAGAGAATCCACCACGATCCTTTTTCGGCAAAGCCGGAGAGCAAACCGAAGACGATCAAAATGGCCAGAAGCGGCATCATCGAATTGATGCCTTCGACTTTACCGCGGTTCGTGGAATCGGTGCAATCGGTAATCCACGAATTGAAACAAGCGTCGTTCGCGCTGCTTCCGAAAAAGGTCATCAAACAATCGAAGAAGATGACCATGGCGATGCCGACCGCGCAAGCATCGATCGAGGCGGGAACAATCGAAGAAATGGTTTCTTCGCTGAAAAGACAAAACGCCGAGATGGTTAATCCCCATACGATATAACCCAGCCAGATGAAGATTTTTCTTTTGCCCACCTTATCGGAAAAAGCTCCGACCAAAAGCGTCGTCAGCGTCGCGACGACGGCGCTTAGAGAAACCATCAACGCGACATAAAACTGACTCGCGCCGAATTCCTGAGAGATGAAGACGTTGAAATACATATTTTCCACGACCCACGCGATCTGTCCCAATAGAGAAAAGAGAACCAGACTGAAATAGAATTTTCGTTTATTCATTCCTAAAACTCCTTACGAAACCATTATAATCGACTTTTTTCGATTTATCCATAACGGATTGAACGGAAGGTCGATTCGGTTTGTTTCGGGGGAAAAGGTTTTAAGATTTTGCGGTGCGTTGACAATGTCGCCCGCTAGAAAGCGGTTTTCAAGAGAAACGGGTGAAGAAAACGCGAACGAATTCCTAGAAATCTTGAATTCGATCGAAAAAAACGCGTTTTCTATCGCAAAGAATGCGCTTCAAACGCCCGATTCGACGGTTTCAAAGCCGGTTTTCTCGATTTTTTATCGTTATTCTTCGTTTTTTTGTTGAAAATCTCGGTCGAAAAAAATTATAATATTCTTGACAACAAGAATTTCGGAGGAAAAAATATGAAACAAATCAGGAAATTGGCGACATTGGCACTGATTGCCGTCGTATCGTTGCTGATCATGAAATTGAGCGGTGTTCGATATTCCAAGTCCTTTGAGGAAATTGTCAATATTGGCAAGGACTGCATCGATTATCTGGGCGCTTGGAAAGGACTATCGGCAGGGAAAATCGTCATTCACATCGTGGTCATCGTCGTAGGAGTTGCTTTGGTGGCGCTTCCTCTCGTCGGATTGATCCGCTCGTTGATGAAACTGAAAGAAAAACCAGCTCGCGGACCATTGGATTTTATCAATTGTCTCGCGCTTTCGTTCCTCGTCGTGGAACTCGGTTATTTCAGCCGTCCGCTTCTCGGAGTTTCTCATTTGACCTATGCCGTCATGGGAGTTCTCGCTCTATGCGCGATTCTGTATCAGGTTTTCTGTTTGTTGGAAATCAAAGGTACGGAGGTCGTTGTTGAGAAGATAACCGAAAAAGAAACCGTTTCTTTGGAAGGAAAGACGTTGCACGTCGTCGCCGGTCAAGACGAATACGATGCCGTCGTAGTCCGTTACGAGGATCCGGTGATCACCGTGGAGACCGAAGAGAAGAAAGCGGTCGTCGAAGAATCGGTCGAAGAGAAAGTTATCGAAGAAAAATCCGAAGAAGCCGGAAGCGAAACTTCGGAAGCCGTTTCCGAAGAAGCGGAAGAAACCTCGAAAAACGAAGAGGCGCCGGAAGAGACGCCGGAAGAAAGCGTTTCAAAACCGGAAAAGAGATACATTAAAACTTATCGGGAGAGATTGGGCGAAGCCTCGGACGATCTCAAACAGAATTATTCCGTACTCAAAAATCAATTGTTGAAGCACCGCAAGGTTCACGCTAGAACTTCGAAATCCTGCGAGACGTTCCGCGTCGGTTACAATGTCGTCGCCAAAATCGTCGTCGCCGGAAAAGGGTTGAAACTGTATTTGGCAAAAGATCCGTACTCGGTGGATTCGGCCATCTATCACCAGAGAGACGCTTCCAGCAAAAAGCGTTTCGTCGACGTTCCGTTCGTCGTCAAAGTCAAATCACCGCTTTCGGTCAGAAAAGCCTGCCAATTGATCGATATGGTTTGCGAAGAAAAAGACATCAAATTCAAAACCCGTTATGAGGAAGTCGACTATTCGCAAGTCGGCGTAGAGCAATAAGTTCAGACCACTTCGCGTGGTCTTTCTTTTTATGATGAAAATCTGTGTAGTCAGTGATTCGCACGGCGATCGCGAAATTCTTCAAACCATTTATCTCCGCCATCGGGATTGTCACATCTATTTGCATTTGGGCGACAGTCAATTGGAAGAAAGGTGGATTGCCCCTTTTGTTTCCGTAAAAGGGAACTGCGATTATTTCAGCGATTATCCCTTGTTCCGCATCGTCGATACGCCCTATGGAAAGATTTACGCGGAACACGGTCATCGCGCGGGAAAAGTCGACATCGATTTTTTGAAAAGAAACGGATGCAAGATTCATTTAAGGGGACATACGCACGTTCACGATTTGGAAAAAAGAGGAGAGTATTTCTTCGCCAATCCGGGTTCGCTTACCCGACCACGCGACGGAACAGGAGGTACATATCTTCTCATCGAATTGACGGAAACCGCCGCGGAATTCATTTTCAAAGAAGTATAGGAGGAAAGAAAAATGTGGGAAAGCGCGAGATTGAAACACCCGAGTGTCATTCTGGCATTGGAATTCGAAGACTTCGCCCGTATCGAGGTGGATAAAACGCTGAAAGGGACGATTCCTCAGTATGGAGTCGCCGTGGAAATTTTCGATTATATGAGCGACGCAATCACGCTTTATTCCCTTAAAGACGTGGAATCGGCGTTGGAGACGATCAAAAAAGCGATCGAAACGTTTTATGACGAGATGCCTTTGATGAACGATCGGGAAATCGAAGAATGGATCGACAACTTTCAAGATACTCTCGGCGCGATTTAAAGCGCGAGATAGATCAAATATCCGGAAAAGGTCAGTAAACCCAGAAGAACGGTGAGAATGTAAAATCCGACGTTCTTCTTTTTTTCGCCTCGATTGTCGACGGCTTTCTTTTTGACGAGCAGGAGAACGAATACGGAGATCAAGCCCGCGACAGTCAGAATCGTCATCATCATCGATTCGTATTCCCTTTGAATGATCAGAGAGCGATCGAAAGAGAGGAGTTCGCCGATGCCGATGATGCAGAAATTGAACAGGCACGATCCCAAAATATCGCCGAAAGATGCGTTGTAATTGCCTCTTCTGCACAGAGAAATGCAGGAAACCAATTCCGGAAGAGAAGTAGCGACAGCCAGAAAAAGCGCGCCGGCGACGGTGGCGTCCAACTGAATCTCATCGGCGATCCGATCGGTGACGTACGTGATCGAAATCGAGGCGGCGATCAAAACGAGCGCGCACAGAGTAAAGCGGAAGGCGATCTGTTTGATCGATAACGAAGAGGAAGTTTCCTCTTTTTCTTCTTCCTCCGAGGATTTCGGTTGGAAAAAGAGGATCAAAGAGTAAACGACAAGCGCGCCGAGGCAGATCAGATTCACCGGCCCGATCTGAGGCTGAAAGCGGCTAGGAACGAAGAGACCATAAGCGATCAAAGCGTAAATTAAGGCAAGGCCGAGAAATGTAAAAAAGTGGCTTTTATATTCGATTTTCGCTTCGGCGAACGCTTTGAATCCGAAAACCAAACAGATTCCCAATACCATCAGGTTGAACAGATTCGAGCCGAGAATATTGCCGACGACCAAACTGTTCTCGTGAACGATGAGAATGGCGGATATCGAAGTAAAGAGTTCGGGAAGGGAAGTGACTGCCGCGAGGAGAACGCCGCCTAAAAACGCTCCGGAGATTTTGGTCTTCTTATCCAAAAGGTCGATGTACAATCCGAGTTTGTCGGAGAGATAAACGAGCAATCCCGCGAGAAGCAGGTAGGCGATCAGCAAGACGATCAAGGGCATAGAGATACCTCCAACTTTTTTTATTCTAACGGATTTCTTTTTCCGTTTGCAATACAATTCGAAAGATCGCCTTTTTTGAATTGGGCGATGAACCTTTGTTTTCTTTCTTCATATATTAGTTTAGGTGATAAAATGAGAGTAAGATATCGTGATGTGGACGTCGACGCTTTGGGGAGAATTATGAGGGCGGAAGCCGTCGGCGAAGGAGTTCTGGGAATGAAACTGGTCGGTAACGTCGTCGTCAACCGCGTGGTTTACAGTTGCCAGCCGTTCAAAAAGATCGACACGGTTTACAAGGCGGTAATGCAAAAAAATCAATTCGAGGGGACGACGATCAAATTGTTCACCTCGCAGGCGACCTCGAAAGAGAGAAAACTGGCAATGGATTGCATCAAATTCTGGCGGGGAGATCCGGCAACCCGCGCGCTTTACTTCCAGAATCCGGGCAAAGGAAAATCCTGCAAGACGGACTGGTACGGCGTTTTGGCGGGGCGTTTCAAGAACCATTGTTTCTACAATCCGGAAGAACTCTGCAATTTATAAAAGGCTTCGCGCCTTTTTTTCTTTGGAGTTCGATGCGAATTCTTTTGCATTGATTTGAAAATCGTGGTATTGTTTTACATGTGTGAGGGAGTAGTCAGCGGAACACGTGGTTGACCTACATGCTGATCGGTTCGATCAGGCTCAACCTTAAATGACAAGACTTGCATTTAAAAGCGTAGAAAGAGTTTCTATCTTTTTAAATGCGAGCCTTTTTTTTGGAGAAAGCGTATGAATTTTTATTTGAGAAGTTTGCTTATGGGAATCGGTTTAGCGATGGACGCCTGTGCGGTCAGCATGGCAAACGGTTTAAAAGAACCGAAGATGAAAGCGGGAAAGATCGTCCTCATTGCCGCGGCTTTCGGCCTCTTTCAGGCGATCATGCCGATCATCGGCTACTTGGTCGGGCATGCGGTTCTTTCGACTATCGAACCGTTTATCCCTTGGATCGCTTTGGTAATTTTGGGTTTCATCGGAGGAAAGATGGTTTACGAGGGAATCCGAAATAAGAGAGAAGATGAAGAGAAAGGGCATACGCTTACGTTATGGGAATTATTCGTGCAGGCGATTGCGACTTCGATCGACGCGCTTTCGGCGGGAATCGCTTTCGCGGACTATGATATTTCTCAGGCGATGATCGCCGCGAGTTTGATTATGGCGGTAACCTTCGTCATCTCATTCATCTCCGTCTTCATCGGGAAGAAATTCGGAGACAAACTGGGAAGGAAGGCCGTGATTCTCGGCGGTTTGATTCTGATCGGCATCGGCTTGGAGATCTTTTTCACCGGAATTCTGTAAAAGAAAAAAATCTCTTTTATTATACCTACACGGGGTATATAATAAAGATGAGGTGAATGAAAATGAATTCCATGCATGAGTGCAGAACGAAAAAACGAACCGAAGAAGGGAAGAAATCGCTGGTGAACCGAATGAATCGGATCATCGGGCAGATGAACGGCGTCAAGACGATGATCGAGAACGACCGATATTGCGACGACGTTTTGATTCAACTTTCGGCGATCGACAAGGCGATCAAAAGCCTTGCCAACGTCATTCTCGACGAGCATATTCACTCTTGTCTGATCGAAAGCATTCAGAACGGAGATTACGAAGCTCTCGACGAGATCACGGATCTGTTCAGGAGGTTTCAATGAAAGCAAAATACGAAGTAACGGGAATGACCTGTGCCGCCTGTCAGGCTCACGTGGAAAAGGCGGTTCGTCAAGTCGCCGGAGTCAGAAGCGTCGAAGTCAATCTGCTCAGCAATTCGATGCGCGTGGATTACGATGAAAGTCAATGCGGCGATCTGGCGATCAGAAAGGCGGTTTCCGATGCCGGATACCGAGCATTCGCGGAAGGAGAAAGAAATTCCGGAAAAAAGAAAGATCCGGCTTTGATCCGACTGATCGTTTCTTTCGTCGTTCTCCTGATTCTGATGTACGTGGCGATGGGGCATATGATCGGACTTCCCCTTCCGCCGTTTTTAGACGGACATGAGAACAGCCTTTATTTTGCTTTGGCGCAACTCGTTTTGGTATTGCCGATCGTCGTCATTTATCGGAGATACTTTTTTTCGGGATTCAAAAAATTATTCCGCTTGTCGCCGAATATGGATTCGCTGATCGCTTTGGGAGCCAGCGCTTCGTTGATTTACGGCGTATACGCGATCGCGATGATCGCTTTCGGACTTCACTCCGGAGATATGGAGTTGGTAATGGAATACCATTCCAATCTTTATTTCGAATCGGCGGGTATGATTCTGACTCTGGTCAGTTTGGGAAAATATTTGGAAGGTCTGTCGAAAAAAAAGACGACAAAAGCGATATCCAAATTGATGGATTTGGCGCCGAAAAGCGCGGTATTGGAAGAAGACGGGCATGAAAAAACGGTTCCGGTCGAAGAGGTAAATCTCGGAGACATCGTCATCGTGAAAAAGGGCGATCAGGTTCCGGTAGACGGGATCATCGTCGAAGGTTCGTGTTCCGTCGATCAGTCGAACATCACCGGAGAGAGCATTCCGGTGTTTAAATCCGTCGGAGAAGAAGTGTACAGTTCCACGATCAACAGCGCGGGTTACATCAAACTGAAAGCGACCAAAGTCGGTCGGGATACCTCCATCAATCACATCATCGCTTTAGTCGAGGAAGCCGGCAATTCCAAAGCGCCGATTTCCAAACTCGCGGACAAAATATCCGGAATTTTCGTTCCGTGCATCATGGCGATCGCATTGATCGTGTTCATCTGCCATCTCTGCATCAGCCGTGACTTTTCGCTGAGTTTCAATATGGGCATCTCCGTTTTGGTTATCGCCTGTCCTTGTGCGTTGGGATTAGCCACGCCGGTCGCCATTATGGTCGGCACGGGAAAAGGCGCGGAAAACGGACTGCTGATCAAAAATGCGGAAATCTTGGAAAAAGCGCATTCGATTCGGACGTTGGTGTTAGATAAAACCGGAACCATTACGGAAGGAAAGCCGAAAGTGACCGATTTCCGTTTCGAGGAAGAAGGAATGTTGGATATCGTATATTCGTTTGAAAATCAGTCCGAACATCCTTTGGCAAAAGCCATCGTCGCCTATTGTCAGGACAAAGGAGGAACGCTCGTCGACATCGACGAATACGAATCGCTGGAAGGAATCGGATTGAGAGGCAGAATCGGACAGGACGAGTATTATCTGGGAAACCGTCGTGCGTTGGAAATCAACGGTATCGACGATGAGAAACTGATCGGACAGATGGACGCGTTTTCATCGGCAGGAAGCACGCCGTTGATCGCCGTAAAGAACGGAAAGGCCGTCGGCTATATCTTGGTGAAAGATGAAATCAAGGCGTCGTCGAAAGAAGCCGTTCGGAGGATCAAGGAGAAGAAAATCGACGTCATTATGCTGACGGGAGACAATCGGATCGTCGCCGAGAACATCGCCGATGAAGTCGGAATCGACCACGTGATCAGCGAAGTTCTGCCGCAGGACAAGCAGAAGGTAATTCAGTCGTTGAAAAGCGACGACAAACATCTGGTGGCGATGGTCGGAGACGGCGTCAACGACGCTTTGGCTCTCACCAGCGCGGATTTGGGCATCGCCATCGGAGGAGGAAGCGACGTGACGTTGGAGTCCAGCGACATCGTGTTGCTACGCGATGACCTTCTCGACGTCGTCAATGTCATCGCTTTGAGCAGGCGCGTGCTTCGGACGATCAAGGGGAATCTCTTCTGGGCGTTTTTCTACAATTGCATCGGCGTCGTCCTCGCTTCGGGAATCTTCTATTACTCTTTCGGACTCAAATTGAATCCGATGGTCGGCGCGCTTGCGATGAGTTTTTCCAGCGTGTTCGTCGTTTTGAACGCGTTGACGATCAATTTCTTCCACGTCGAGCGGAAGAATTCCGACAAAGACAATGAGAGAGAAACGAAAGAAGAAACCACCGTAACGCTTGAAGTGGAAGGAATGATGTGCGAACACTGCGCGAAACGCGTGAAAGAAGCGGCTATGAACGCGAAAGGAGTGTCCTCCGCGGAGGTTTCTTTGAAAGAGAAAAAAGCGATCTTGGTTCTGACGGATCTTTCTTCGGTCGATCGCGCGATCGAAAATATCCGAAATGCAGGCTATGATGCGCATAAATCCGTTTGATTTGCGCTACATTTCGCTTATAATAGAAGAATAAAGCGTGTGAAAAAATGCGCTTGTGGAGAGGAGAAATATGGAAGAATTGACTATGAAGAAGTTAGACAAGAGAATCCGCGCCGTATGGCTGTTTTGGGGATTGCTTTGTCTGGCGGTTTTGGCTGCGATCGCTTTGATCGTCTGCTTGAATGCGGAAAAAGAATATTTGCCGCTGAGCATCGCCGTTTCGTGCGTCGTCTTTGTCTTATCCGCTTTGATCTGCATCGGCGTTCCGATCTTGCGGTATCAAACCTATTCCTATGCTTATGACGATAAGAGGATCGTAATCCGGAAGGGAATTATCTTCCGAAGCAGGGTCGTGATTCCGATCTGCCAGATTCAAGACTTGCATATGTTTCAAGGACCGATGATGATGATCTTCCATCTTCATCAGATCATCATTTCGACAGCGGGGAGCAATTTTACCATCAACGGACTGGAACAAAGCGTCGCCGGAAAGATGGTGGACGATCTTGAAAATCTTCTCAACCGAAGAATCGAGGCATTGAACGATGAATCGGTTCAGTAAGAAGTATTTTTATTATCATCTTTTCGTCAATCTGATCGCCCCGTTTATCGTCTTTCTTTCCGCTTTCGAGGCGATGCCGACAGACGAAGAAGAGAATATACTTTTCGACGATCGGATCGCTTTGATTTTTCTCATCATCGGCATCGGCGTCTATCTTTTGAGCGTATTGTATTCTTATCTTTACTATCGGACTTCCGGCTATGAAATCAAAGAAGACGGAATCACCTGCACGCGGGGAGTGCTTTTCAAGAAGAAATCTTTCTTGGAATATCGGAAGATTCATACCATCAAAAAGCGAAAAGGCATCATCCAACAGATGTTCGGATTAGCCTACCTTTTGGTTGATTCGGGCTCGACCAATACCGCCTTGTCCGCCGAAGTGATGATCATCGAAACAAATGAAAAAGTCGACGCCTTGATGGAGAAAATCAAAGCGCGGCAGAATCATGTATCCTTCGAGAAAGAAAGCAAAGTCGAAGAGTCGGAAGAAAAAAGCGAACTTCTCTATCGCTTTTCTCCCGCGAAAAAGGGAAAGTATTTTCTTTTGAATCTGCTTCGCTGTTTTCTCCTCCTGATTATTATCGCTTTACTCGTCATCGGTCTGGTCGGCGTCATTTCGGCTTTTTCCGCTTCCGTCGATTCGAAATCTCGATTCGAGATCTTCGAAATGATTTTGTTTTTGATGTGCATTTACCTCGCTTTCGGTGCGGTGATTTCGCTGTGCATCCCTTTCCTGACCTATTACGATTTCCGGATTTATAAAAAGGGGGAAGACATCGAAATCGATTACGGTCTTTTCCTCAAACGGACCAATTCCTTTCAAATCCGCCGGATTAAAGGGATTCGAATCCGTCAGGGCATATTGATGAGATTGTTCGGCTACGTTTCGGTTCAACTGGAAGTGATCGGCTATCTTTCGGAAGGCAACGATGCGGGAAAAGGCTCGTCGGATGCGCCGTTTCTTCCGCTTTGCAAGGCGGATGAAGCGGAAAATTACATAAGGAATATTCTCCCCGAATACCTTCCGTCGAAACGCGAGGAAACGGCGAAAAGTTATTTTGCTTTCGTCGCGTGGCCGTTGCTCTTTACGTGGCTTCCTCTTGTTCTGGCGGAAATCCTTTCCCTCGCTTTCTTTCTCTCCTTGAACAATTCGATCGCACTCGCGGTTTCCAGCGCGATTATCGGAAGTCTTGCCGTCATCGTCGCGGCTTGTATTTTGATCGACTCCGCTTTGAAATACCGTTATGAGAGTTTTCGGATCGATGAAGATAAAATCACGTTGTATCACGGCGGAATTTTTCGAACTTGCTCGGTTGTCCTCAAAAAGAACATCATCGCCGTTCAGGATATAACTACGCCGATGAGGAGAAAACGTGGAATTTACTCGTATTCGATTCACTTTCGGGGTAACACCTTACGGAATCGAGCCATTGTCGAGATGCTCGACGAAAGGGATCGCGAAGCGCTTTTCAATTTGTTGACGTACTGAAATGATGAAATTTTCTCAACTGTTTTATCAGTATTTGACCGAAAGAGGTCTTGATCGCTTTTCCTTAAAAGAGTTATCCGCGTTCGAGACCTATTTGATGGAACTGCCGGATTCTCCTTTTAAGGCGCGCTACGAAGAAGAACGCGCGAAAAGAGCCGCGATGGAAGAAATTCTGAAAGACGAAAATTTGAATCGTGGCGAAAAGCGCGAAAAGATGGCCGACTTGATTCTCGACGATCCCGAGAATATCGACTATCGGATCGGCGACTTTCTTTTAACTTCGGATTTTATCCGCGCGGAAGAGTTTTATTCTCGGAAAGTCAAAGAAATGCTGGAAGGAGAATTTGCCGGTTTGGACGGTTTTTTCGGTTCTTTTGTTTTTTCGCGGAGAATTCTCGATCTGGGCCATCTCCTTTTTTTGAATTTGATCGAAAAGAAAGACTTTCGTTCGGTCGAAGCCTTCGGAAAGGCGTTGGTGATTCTCGACGCTTACGATCGTCATCGGATCGTCGGACATCTGGCTTTTCTGTATCTCTCTTCCGGACGGACGGACGATCTGATGCAACTCTATTTGAAAATTCCTATTCTGTCCGAAGAAGTCCATCTGGCGGTCTTTCTTTCATATCTTTCGGAGGGAAACCGAGCGTACGCTTTTCAGATGAACGAGATTCTTCAAAAAGAAAATCCGTATCTCGTCTGGTTGCTGCTTTCACCCGACGCGTCTACGAATCTTTCCGAAAGCGACGGATTGCTCGACGAGGCGAAGAAAATCATCGAAAAACTGAATCTCTGGTTTCCGGAAAACGAGCGATCCCGACGGATTCGAAATGCGGGCGAGGTCGAAGAATTTTTGTTTGCGAATTTAAACCGTTTCGAATACGATCTGATCCGCATGATCGGGCAGAACCGCGGTATACCAAGAGGGAAACTCTACAACCGCGCGATCGGTCCGCTTTTCGAAAAGACGCGAAACGCGCTGAAAGCGACGGAAAAATTCGACGAGTGCATTGATAAATTGGAAAAAGAGTTTTATATTAAGAGCGGCAAGGAAGAGATTTTTCTGACTCCCTTGGGCGAAATGGTTTTCGGTTTCGACGACGCGAAAAAAGCGAATCCTGCGTATTCATAGAAAAAGAGGGAAATTATGATACATATCGTACTTTATCAACCGGAGATTCCTCAAAATACCGGAAATATCGTTCGTACGGCAATGGCCGTCGGGGCGAAAGTGCATTTGATCAAACCTTTGGGTTTCGATTTGTCTCAAAAGAGTTTTCTGCGCGCCGGAATGGACTATATCGACGAAGTCGATCTCGAACTTTACGAAGATTACGGAGATTTTCTCGATAAAAATCCGGATGCAGACCTCTATTTCGTCACTCGGTATTCTTCCAAGACGTACGCGGATTTCGATTTTTCGAAGTGCCATCACGACTATTATCTGATGTTCGGAAAGGAATCGACGGGGATACCTCACGCGATACTGAGGGAGAATTCGGATCGCTTGCTACGCATTCCGATGGCGATCAATGCCCGAAGTTTGAATTTGGCAAATTCCGTCGCGATCGTCTGTTACGAGGCGATGAGGCAGCAGGATTTTTACTCTTTGGCGACGTTCGAAACTATCAAAGGAGAAGATTTTCTCGGGAGGGAAGACCGATGAAAAGAATCGTTTTTGTCTTGTTTTGCGCCCTTTTACTCTCCTCATGCGGAAAAAAGGAGGGTACGCTTTACGTCGAGAGGTCAATCGAAAAGGCCGTGCGCGAAACTTCTTTCGAGGAGTTTTCCGAATTGTGCGGCGGAGACAAAGCGTTCGTCGCCTATCTTTACTCCGAAGAATGTTACGCTTGCTATCGGGTAAGCGCGAATTTCTTTCCGCAATTTCTTTCGGAAACCTATCTGAAAGTGTACGCGGTCGGCATCGACGAAGTTCCGAATTCGGAATTGTCGCTTTTGGGAAGGATTTCTTCGGAAAACGCGCCGTATTTTTCCGTTTCCGAAGCAAACGACGAGACTTATTACGTGATCAGCTATCCTTTGGTGTTGATCGTCGATGAAGGAAGAGTTCTAAGTTACGCGTTAGGCGCAAACAAGATCAACCGGAGTTTCTTTTCGAAGAATCTTCTTTTGGATTCCTCCGCGGGAAAGTATTCGCCCGATGAAACGGAGATCTTGCACGTGGAAAGCAACCCTTCCGGCGAATTTCTTCCGTATCGCGAGGATCTCGTCGAGGGCATTGTCTATCACACGACCGAAGCGGAGAACAATGCCGAAATCGAGTATTATCTCGCACCTCTTTTGGAAATCGGATATCCGATTTATCTCGACGAAAACGGAGAGAAAAACGATCTTGAAATCGTCAAAGGCGAAAAAAGGATTTCCGCCGGAGCGAGAAAGAATTATCTTCCGCTTTTGGACGCTTACGTCCGTCTCGATTCTCCGTCGAATAACGAAGACAAAAATTCCTTCGTCTCTTCGCGAATGGAATGCAAGGAGATGATCGTATAACGGTCGAACTGAACTTTGCCGATATGGGCAGGTATTTTGCGGATATCTCCCCGTTTCGAAAGATAAACCTCTCCGGATTCTTTTCCGGAAAGAAAGAGGCTGAGTTCGCCGGCAAAAAGCAGAACTTCGTCGTCGGGTGAAGAAGAAAAGACGACGACGTGTGCGCCGGGAAAATTTTTGATGTGCAGGAAACGATCTTCTTTTTTTGCCAAAGTGAAAGTCAAAAAGTCGTTCTGATAACTGCTGAGACCGAACCCGATCCGACATTCCCGATAGCGAATGAAATGAGGGGAAAACGTCCTCTCTTTTTTCTTTTCTTTTTTCTTAGCGGTCTCCTTGATATAGCCGTTGTTCTTCAATTCGAGGACGATGTCCTCCATATCTTCCGGTGTGGCGAAAGAAAGTTGATTCGCAATGGTTTCGAAAAATTCGATGCGTTCTTCGGTGATTTCCCGTTGCTTGCGAATTTCGATCAGCGCGACCTTGCCTTTTCGGTATTGACGGAAATAGGCCTCCGCGTTTTCGTTCAGCCCGAGATTCGGATTCAATTCGATTTCTTTTCCTTCGATACAAATCCTCTCCATGCCTTTTCGGTAGAGATCCCGATGAGTGAAAAGCAGATTGCCGATTTCGACGTAATCCCTCTTCTTTTCGTTTTTTGCCAAGTCCTTTTCGAGATTGCCGAGTTTCTTCTTCAATCCTTTCAGTTTGTGATCGACCAAGTGAAAGACTTGATTGAAACGCTGTTTTTTGTATTTTTCCCGCTCTTTTCTTTCGTAAATTTCCGAAATCTCTTCCAAATCGATTTTCTGCGAGGGAAAACTGTGCAAAGGGACGGAAAGAATGTCGTCTTTATAGACGTAATAGTTTTGACTTTGAAGAATCTCTTGCAGAATTTCCGGCAAAGTTTCACCTTCCTTTTCGATTCGATAGAGAATATCTTTGTAGGAGGTAACTCCGATTTTTCCCTTTAACGTTTCTAACGTATCCTTTTCAGTAATCTCCTTGTCGGAAGATTCCGGATAGAGATAATGAAGCCCCTTGATCACAGCTCTTTCTTCGCTCGGAGAAGAGGACATTTTCATCGCGAAGAGGATCACGTCGTTTTCGTCGACGATGATCGCGTTGGTGCGGTGAGGAATGAGTTCGACGATCAGTTTGTGGGTGACGACCTGAAACGTATTCGTGGTTTTCCGTATCGTCAAGACGATAATCCGGTCGTTTTTGACTTTTTCGACGCGAAGAATCTTTCCGTTTTCAAAGTATTTCTTCAAGTATACGACGAAGAGGCTGTTCTCTTTCAAAGTCGAAAAATAGGAAGAAGAAACCAAAAAATAAGGGTGCAACGGTTCTAAGGAAACGATCAATGCTTCCTGTTTTCCCGAATACAGAATGAAAGAAAAATCGTAAGCGGAAATCTTGACGATCTTGCTGATTTTCACTCCTTCGAGACGATCTTTGTAGTGCAGGTAAATCCGATTTAAAGTGTGGTTGGATATCGCCATATTGATCCCTCTTTTTCGCTTCTATTTTAACGGAGAATTCCGAAAATGAAAAGGAAAACGGAATTTTTGCCTGCGAATGGATTAAAATCGGCTTTCGAGAACATCTTTTAGCGCTTTTTCATTGTTTTTTCTTTAAAAAAAAATATGCCGCTAGTAAAATGGAAGAAATAAAAGATGATTGAGGTGTTTATGAAAAAAGGGTTATTGATCGTATTATCCGGTCCTTCCGGTGTCGGCAAAGGAACTGTGCGGAGACAGGTTTTCAAGGACAAATCCCTGAATCTGGCTTATTCGATTTCGATGACCACGCGGACTCCTCGCGAAAAAGAAAAAGAGGGAATCGATTACTTCTTCGTTTCCCAGGACCGCTTTATGAAAGGAATCGATCGAGGCGATTTTCTGGAATATGCGGTGTTCGTCGGCAATTATTACGGCACCCCGAAAGCCTATGTCGAACAATTGAGAGAAGAGGGGAAAAACGTCTTTCTCGAAATCGAAGTCGAGGGAGCCAAGCAGGTTTTGACCCGTTACGAGAACGACGATAAAGTGGTCTCCATCTTTCTTCTTCCACCGTCTTTGGAAGAATTGGAAAAGCGGATTCGCGGAAGAAGAAGCGAAGAAGAAACGATCATTCAGGAGCGCTTATGCAAAGCGAAACGTGAAATCGACCTTAAAGGGAATTATCAATATACGGTTTTGAACGACGATGTCCTCCGCGCGAGCGAGGAGATCAAAGCGATTATTCATTCGCGGCTATGATACGGATTCTCGAAGTTCTGATCGAATACTCTTCCGCCGGTTTGGACCGGACGTTTCTTTACGCGTATTCGGGAGAAAGAGAAATCCAAAACGGCGTCCGCGTTCTGGTCGACTTTCGTCAAAGGGAAGTCGTCGGTTACGTGATGAAAGTAACTCCTTTCGACGGAACGCTGGAAGAATACGACAGCCCGTATATCGTCAAAGAGATCGCCGGGATCATCGACGAACAACCGATTCTCTCCGAAGAACTGAGAGCTTTGGCGGA
The DNA here is from genome assembly GCA_048359995.1 of Bacilli bacterium. Classification (GTDB taxonomy): domain Bacteria; phylum Bacillota_I; class Bacilli_A; order RFN20; family CAG-449; genus UBA3210. Next base: position 24,814 of record DBGCPK010000017.1, read on the forward strand.
AAGGATCGGAGAATATTATTTTTCGCCGTTGATCGGCGTATATCAAGCAATGCTTCCGCCGTCGCTGAAACCGAAGAAGTCGGCTTTGAAGCAACCGAAAATCCGTTACGATACGTGGATTGTCGTCAAGCGCGACGACGAAAGCGGATTGACTCCGAAACAGATCGAGGCGCTCGGAAAAGTCCGAGTCGGTCAACCGCTTCCGAAAAGCGATCTACCGCCGCATATGGCAAAAGCTTTGTACGAAAAAGGAAGAATCGAATATGTTCGGAAAGAGAAAATCCGCATTCTTTCCGAATCGATCTCCAGAAAGGACGAATCCGCGCTGAACGATCAGCAGCAGACCGCTTTGAATGCGATTCTCGACGGAGAAGAATCGACGTATCTTTTGGAAGGGGTAACCGGAAGTGGCAAGACCGAAGTGTATCTTCACGCCGCCAAAGCGATGATCGCCGAAGGAAAGACGGTGCTGATTTTGGTTCCGGAGATTTCATTGACGCATCAAATGGTAAAGAGGTTTTCCGAGCGTTTCGAAAAGATCGCCATTCTCCATTCGGGATTGACTTCGGCGGAAAAATACGACCAGTACCGCCTGATCAGTCAGGGGAAAGTCGACATCGTCATCGGCGCGCGGAGTGCGATCTTCGCCCCGCTTCGCCGTTTGGGACTGATCGTCGTCGACGAAGAACAGGCGGAAACCTACAAACAGGAGAATCCGCCGTTTTACCATGCGCGCACGGTCGCGGAATTCCGACGGGACTACACGGGGTGCAAACTCGTTCTCGGCAGCGCCACCCCGACTCTGGAAACCAAGACGAAAGCGCTGAAAGGGCTGTATCGTCAGCTGACTCTGACCAAGCGCTTCAACGACGCGCCTCTTCCGAAAACCCGCATCGTCAATCTTTTGGATTTGAAGAATCTCGACAACGAATCGGCGATCTTTTCGTTGCCTCTCAGAGAAAAGATTCGGGATCGCCTCGAAAAAAAAGAGCAGGTAATGCTGTTGATCAACAAGCGGGGATACGCTCCGTATATTCAATGCAGCCGATGCCATCGGATTTTGAAATGCCCCGATTGCGATCTGGCGCTTTCTTACCACAAGCAGGAGAATCTGTTGAAATGCCATCATTGCGGTTATGTCGAAGAGATGAAACGAAAATGCCCGAATTGCGATTCGGACAAATTCTATAAAATCGGCTTCGGAAGCGAGAAAGTGCTGGAAGAAGTGCAGAGGCTCTTTCCTTCGGCGCGTTGCGCGCGTCTGGATTCCGATGTGGCCGGAGCGAAGAATCGCGTGAAAGACGTTCTGCGGGATTTCGAACGTCAAAAGGTCGACGTTCTGATCGGCACGCAGATGATCGCCAAAGGGCATGATTTCGGAAACGTCACATTGGTCGGCGTCGTTCTCGCGGATTTGGGGCTGAACATTCCTTCTTACCGCGCGGGGGAGAGAACGTTTTCTCTGATCACGCAAGCCGTCGGCCGAGCCGGAAGAAGCTCCAAAACCGGAGAAGCGATCATACAGACGTATACCCCCGATCATTACGTGATTTACGACAGTGCCATGCAGGATTATTCCCGCTTTTTCAACGAAGAGATGGCCTATCGGAAGATGAATCAAAACCCGCCTTACGTCTATTTGGCAATGCTGACGATTTCTTCGGCGAACGAAGATTATCTGATTGACGCGGCGGAATTCATCAAACGAGATTTGGAAGCCCGCTTCGCATCTCGAAGAGTGGAAGTCATCGGTCCGAGCGAGCCGTTTATCGTCAAGTTCAACGGCCGATACAGGCGCAAGATTTTGATCAAATACAAGAAACGCGAAGACGTCGAAACGGAAATTCGGAATCTGATCGGGCAGATTCTCAGGAGAAAAGGGGTTGAATTGCAGATAAACGTTGATCCTGACAGCGATTATTGATTTCATTTTTTTCTCGGATTATGTATAATAAATTACGGAGGTTCGCATTATGGTCATCATTTCTTATACCGGTCTGGATTTATACCTGATCGGAGAACTCAACGGAAAAATCCATTCGTCCGTCAGCCGGATTCTGCACGTCGACGAAGAGGAAATCGTCTTTTCCGGTTACGATTCGTTCGTATTTTACAAAGGACACGAGCAAACCTCGATTCATCTAATCATCAAAGTGGAAATGGACGAATCGCTGAAAAAGTATCAGAAAGATCTTGCGGATTATCTGATGGAAACCGGCAAAGAATATTCCTTGCATTCCTTCGTCTATTTCCAATATTTCCGAAAAGAAGATTCGTATCTGAGCGTCAACGAACAATATCCTCGTTATCTGACCGCGCAGAACGAAGCAGAAGAAGAGGAATACGACGAAGAAAAAGAGTACAGCGAGGAAGAATTGTATACCGGCAATATCTTCGAGCATTTCGACGAAGGCGACGGAGTCGGCTTCGATTCGATTCGAAAAAAATAAACGGCGGAAGGAGAAGTAAAGTATGAGCATTCTGGATTATTCGTATCAATTGCTGAGCAAATTGAAAAACAAGGAGATGACGTTCAGTTACGTCATCAACAAGAAGATCGGGCCGGACGAAATCGACTCTCCTTTGGTCATGCCTTTGAAAGACGCGATGAAAGCGGTCGTCAACCGGTATTATTTTCTGGCATGGGAAGTCAAGCACTATTTGAAAGGAATCGCTTTGAGCGAATACGAACTCGACATTTTGGTTTTGGCTTTGGCTTTGACCCGATATTCGCGAAATCTCGAAGAAGGCAGAATCGAAAGCGAATTAACGGAGACTCTGTCCCGAAACGGAAGCGCGTTGGAAACGGAAACGGTGCTGAAAATGATCGGAGAACTGAAAGAAAAGGCCACGACCCTTCCGGATGTCTTCAACGAAAACTTTTCCAAGAAGATCAGCCTGAATTACGCTTATCCGGAATGGCTGGTTTCGATGATGCGGAAGCATTACGGTACTCGTTTCACCTACAAGAGCATTGCCGCAAGCCGGAAAAGCACGCCGATTTCGATCTGCACCAACGAAATCCTGACCGATAAGATCGAGGACGAAGCGTTTCAGAAAACGGAAACGACGGCGAACAGTTACTTCTACGTCGGAAAGAAAAAACTTTTCGAAGAAGAACTGTTTTTGAGCAGAAAAGTCTTCGTGCTGGATCAAAGCGAACAGAAAGTTCTCGACAATTTGAAGATCGTGCAGGGAGAGAAAATTCTGATGTACGGAAAATTCGAACCGTCGTTCGTCGTCGATATCTGCGCGAAACTGATGGATTTAGGGAAAGTTCGCGTCGCTTTGGAAAACGGCGAGGCGGTCGGCAATTTGAGAAAAGTCGTTCAGAAATTCAGATTCCGTTCGTGCGAGGTGTTCGAAAGCCCTTTGAATCTGATTTGCACGCACTCTTCCGACGACAACGACCGCGTAATCGTTCTTCCGGAAAACAGCGAACTGGGCTTGATCCGAAAGAAACCGGAAGTCTTGCTGTCTTTGAAGAAAGAGGATCTGGACGCCTATATCGAAGGGGAGACAGCCGTCCTGAATGAAATGGCGCAGTACGTAAAGAGCGACGGGGAACTCGACTATCTGGTTCCGACGCTCAACAAGAAAGAATCGTTCGGCCTAATCCGGAATTTCTTACAGGAACATCCTCAATTCGGCCTAATCGAAGAAAAGACGATCTTTCCTTTCGAGTACAAAGGAGAAGGAATTTACTACGCCCGATTGAGAAAGTTGGGAAAATAGAATGATCAACCTGTACGGTCTCACTTTAAGCAAGCTGGAAGCGCAGATGGTCGAAGAAGGTCAGAACAAGTACCGCGCGAAGCAACTTTTTACGTGGATATACGAAAAAGGCGTTTCCGACTTCGAGACGATGAGCGATATCTCCAAGAAATTTCAGGAAGTGCTGAAAGAAAAATATTGCTTGGAAAAACCGAAAATTTTTCTTCGTCAGAACGCTTCGGACGGCACGGTGAAACTGCTGCTGGAATTGAACGACGGAGAAAAGGTCGAAACGGTACTGATGCGTTACAACTACGGCAACGTCGCCTGCGTATCGAGTCAGGTCGGCTGCAATATGGGTTGTTCTTTCTGCGCCTCCGGCCTTTTGAAGAAGCAGAGAAATCTTTCCGTCGAAGAGATGGTCGGCGAAGTGCTGGTTCTCAACGATATCCTGAAAGAAGAAAATCAGAGAATCACGCACGTCGTGGTGATGGGAACGGGGGAACCTTTCGACAATTACGACAACGTCATCGACTTCGTCCGCATCGTCAACGATCAGAAAGCGCTGGCGATCGGCGCGCGGCACATCACGGTTTCCACCTGCGGAATTCCCGATAAAATCGTTCGGTACGGGCAAGAAGGGTTGCAGATCAATTTGGCGATCTCCCTGCACGCTCCGAATAATTCCTTGCGAAATCGATTGATGAAAATCAACAAAGCCTATCCTTTGGAAGTGCTGATTCCCGCGGTGGCAAAGTATATCGCTTTGGCCGATCGACGGGTGACCTACGAATACATCATGCTCAAAGGAATCAACGACTCTTTGGAATGCGCGAAAGAATTGGTGGAACTCATTAAGCCGACTTACGCGTACGTCAATCTGATTCCGTACAATTCGGTCAGCGAAAACGGCTTCCTCCGCGCGGACAATGCGCAAGTGAGGCTTTTTATGGACTATCTAATCAAACACGGCGTCAACACGACGATCCGGAAAGAATTCGGCAGTGACATCGACGCCGCGTGCGGGCAATTGCGCGCGAAGCATCGGAAAGGCGAAGCATGATCTACGCCCGAAGCGATCAAGGAATCGTCAGAAAAAACAACGAGGACGCCGTGGAAGTTTTCATCTGCGGAGAGATCACCTATCTGATGGTTCTCGACGGAATGGGCGGTCATAACCGAGGGGACACCGCTTCGTCTATGGCATTAAGCGAATTGAAAAAGGAATTGAAGAAAAAAGAGAGTTTTCATTCGGTTTTCTCCTTGCGCCGTTTTATTCTCCGTGCGATTAAAAAGGCCAACCGCGCGGTCAACGAATTGGGCAACGCGTTGACGGAATACGCGGATATGGGGACGACCCTCGTACTCGCCGCGATCGCGGGAAATCTACTCCTCCTCTTCAACGTCGGCGATTCGCGTTGCTATGCGATGAAAGAAGGAAAAATGCGCCAGATCAGCGAAGATCAGACCTATGTCGAATTCCTTTACAAGACGGGGAAGATCACGTTCGAAGAGAAAAAGACGCACCCGAAAAGGCACGTTCTGATGAACGCGCTGGGAACGTATTCGACGATCAGCATCGCCACGAAAATTCTCCGTGAAAGTTATGACAAAATCTTGCTTTGCTCGGACGGATTATATAATATGGTTGATGACGAATATATCGAACTGATTTTGAAAAAAGACGGTTCGGCAAAAGATAAAGTGGATGAACTGATCGAATTATCCAATCTCAACGGAGGGAAAGATAATATTGCCGTCGCATTGTGGGAGGCTGACAGATGAAATTACAGGAGATTATCGACGAAAGATACAAAATCAAGTCGCTTTTGGGAGAAGGCGGTATGGCGGAGGTCTATCTTGCCGAAGATTTGATCACACGAAAGGAAGTCGCGGTCAAAATCATCAAGGAAGATACGATGAAAAATCCGGTCAATTTGACGCGGTTCGAAAGAGAAGCCCGCGCGGCGGCGAGTTTGAATCATCAGAATATCGTCCGCGTCATCAATATCGGGACTTACGAGGGAAAGCCGTATATGGTCAACGAATTGATCAAGGGGCAGACGCTTCGAAGCGTGCTCAACGTAAGAGGAAAATTTTCGGTGCTGGAAGCCTGCGACATCATGTATCAACTGTGCTCGGCGATCATTCACGCGCATCAACACGGAGTCATTCATCGCGACATCAAACCGCAGAACGTCTACATAACCGGCGATTCGACGATCAAACTCGGCGATTTCGGCATTGCCACCTTTCAAAACGCTTCCAAAGTCACCAGAAGCGAAGTTGTCGTCGGTTCGGTGCATTATCTCGCACCGGAAATTTCGCAGGGGAATCCTGCCAGCGTGAAATCGGACATCTACGCGTTGGGAATCACTTTTTTCGAATTGTTGACAGGGAAAGTCCCTTTCGACGACGAATCTCCCGTAACGGTCGCTTTGAAACACATCAAGGACAAGATGCCTTCCGTCCGTAAATTCAATCCGAAAGTTCCACAGTGCATCGAAAAGATCATCAATAAGGCGTGCGACAAGAATCCGGCTTCTCGTTACAAGAGCGCCTTCGAAATGCGCAAGGACATCGATCGCATTCTCCGCGATCCGACCATCATCAATAAGAAGAGTTTCTTCCAGAAACTGTTCGGTAAAAAGAGCAAATGAGAGGAAAGGTCATCGCCACGATCGGCGGAGTTTACAAGGTGCGAATCGACGCGGAACGCTGCTATGACGTCAAACCTTTGGGCGTATTGAAGCACAGGAGAATTCAGATTGTCGTCGGGGACGAAGCGGAAATCGATCCTTCCGATTTCACATTGAAGGAGATTTACCCCAGAAAGAATCTTCTGGTTCGACCGCGAATCGCCAATCTTGATCTCGGAGTTGTCGTCATCAGCGCGGATAAACCGCAATTTTCCAGTTATCTCCTCGATAAGTTTTTGACTTTGCTTCGTTTCAGCGGAGTCGCCCCCCTCGTCGTGCTATCCAAATCCGATCTGATCGACGCCAAGGCGATCTCCCGCATCGTAGAGCAGTATCGCCGATTGGAGATCGAAGTGATTCCGTATTCTCAAAACGAAGAGAATTCATTCGCGGAAATCGTCGGCAGAATTGAGGGAAAAACGGTGGCTTTTATGGGGCAAAGCGGTGTAGGAAAATCGAGTTTGATCAACCGCATCGATTCCTCTTTTTCCCGCGCGGTCGGCGAATATTCAACGTCGCTCGGGCGGGGAAAGCATCAAACCAAAGAAGTCGTTCTTCTTCCCTTTCGGAACGGTTATATCGGCGATACGCCGGGATTTTCTTCTCTGGAATTGCCGTTTTTCAAGGAAGATTTAGCGCACTTTTTTCCTCGCTTCGACCGGCTTTATCTTTCGTGCCGTTACGACAACTGCCTGCACCGAAACGAGCCGGACTGCAAAGTCAGGGAGATGGTTCTTCGCGGAGAGATGGAAGAAGAGAACTACCGCAATTACCTGACGCTTTCCGAAGAATTGCCGCATAGAAAGGATCGCTATCAATGAGAAAAACGCAAGTAAGTCCGTCGATTTTGGGAGTGGAAAAAGAACGGTTGGGAGAAACCTGCCGCCGATTGATTTCCGACGGCGCCGATTGGATTCATTTTGACGTAATGGATGGTCGTTTTGTTCCCAATCGTTCGTTTGCCGACGGGGAAATCGACCTGCTGGATGGGATTTTCCGCGAGCGGATTCTCGACATTCACCTGATGTGCGAAGAGCCGGAAAAAATTCTTTCGAATTATCTGAAAAAATCAGCGGCTTTCGTCTCGATTCACGCGGAAACGGCCGATTTCGGAGAACTTCGCGCTCTGGCAAATCGGATCAAACAGGCGGGAATTCGCGCGGGATTGGTTCTCAATCCGGAAACTCCTGTCGAAAGCGTACTGGAATCGCTGGTGTTTTTCGATCTGATTCTGGTCATGTCGGTTCATCCGGGTTTGGGCGGACAGCCGTTTTTGGAAAAGAGTTTGGACAAAATACGCGCGCTCGACGAATATCGGAGAACGCATCGCCTTTCCTATCTCATCGAAGTGGACGGAGGAATCAACGATCGGACAGGAAAGCAATGTGCGGACGTCGGCGCGGATATTCTCGTCAGCGGATCATATATTTTAAAGAGCGACGACTTCGCTTCGAAAATCGAAAGGCTGAAATCTCATGCGTGAAATCTACATTACCCTTGTTCTCGTCGTCGTCTTTGCCTGCGCGATGGTCATCGGTTTGTCGATTACCCATCATCGTCAGAAGAGCAAATACAGTTTTTTGAGAAATTTTCCGTTCGAGATGAAATCGGACAGCCTAAATCTGACGCTGATCTTCCGATTTACTCTGGCTCTTTTCTGCGGCGTATGTTCCGTGGAAAGCCTTTTGCTCTTTTTTCTGGGAGGAATGTATTTCATCGAAAAAACGCTGGCGATGATTCTGATTCTGAATAGCTTTTTGTTGGTCAGCCTTTTTGTCATCGACACGAAAAATTATTTCGTTCACGCCGTCAACGCGATTCTGTTCATGTCCTTGAATGCCGTCGCTTATCTGCTGTTATTCTACTTGCCTCTCCGCGACGCATTTGCCTACTATCCTATGTGGCTCAGCGTCGTTTCCGCGGTGATCGCCGCATTGCTTCTCGGCTTGGAAATCGGCATCTTTCTCAACAATTGTTTCCGATTGAAAAAAGACGCGGAGGGAAATTATACTCGGGGAAAAGTATTTCCTCTCGCTTTCGGCGAATGGGTAAACGTTTTTTCCTACGTTCTCCTGTTTCTGATCGTCATTGCGGATTATTTCATCAAACTTTACGCATAGTTCGGAATTTCGACAAGTTTTCGCAGAAATAAAAAAATCGGGAAGTTCCCGATTTTTGATTGTTCCGGAATTAAGCGCCGGTCTTGCTGGACTTGTTCAACGTCTTAATAGCCCGTGCGGATAATTTCATCGTTACAACACGTCCGTTGATATTGACTTTTACTGGTTGTAAATTGACATTCCATCTTCTACGAGTCGCTATTAAGGAGTGTGAACGTTTATTCCCGCTTAAAGGACCTTTTCCCGTAATCGGACATACTCTTGCCATTTTCCTACCTCCTTAAAAGATGCGATTGATCGCTTACCTTGATAAGTTTATCAAATCGTCTCTCTCTTTGCAAATATATTTTTACAGAAAACAAAGATTTTACAAAATAATCTTGCTTTTTCTAAGCCCTTTCGGATATCGGTTGTTGATGCGGCCGTGTACCGCCTTTCCCCAACCGATGGCGTTTCCGCGATATTTCACCAGTACCGTTCCTTCGCGACATGGCAGATTCAACGCGTCTCCTTTCATGTAGCGGATCGCTTCTTCGTCGGACAATTCGATCTGATTCGGATAATCTCCGATGTAATGAGAAAGGGCATGATCGAATTCGAAGCCGTACTTTTCCTTGACGCCGAGTTTGATTCCTCCGCGAAGAACGTTGAGATTCCGAAAGTCGAATCGACGAGGAAGACGGTAAAAAATGCGGTCGAAAGAGTAGATGTAACCTTTGATTCCGAAGAGGCTGTCGTCGGATTCGGGGTAATTCCGCATCGTATCTGCCGCGCTTTCGGGTTTCCGTATCAGGCAATAGTAATGACCTTCTCCGGGAAAGCGATGTGGAAACAAGTGAATGCCAAGACCGCTTCCCGAAAGGTAAAAGCCGGAAAATTCGGGAATGTCATCGATTTTCGCATCGCTCGAATTCAGAAGATGCGCGATGACTTCCTCGTCTTCTTCATAGGAAAAAGAACACGTGGAGTAGATCATCTTTCCGCCCGGTTTAAGGAGACGATAGGCTTTCACAATCAGATCTTTCTGCACTTCCGCGCAGGCTTGCACTTTGGAATAAGTCCAATCTTCCCGCATCTTCTTTTCCTTGCGGAACATTCCCGATCCGGAACAGGGAGCGTCTAAGATGATCTTGTCGAAAGAATCTTCGTAACAGGCAAAATCTTCGATGGAATTATTGGTAACGACGACATTTCCGAATCCCATTCTTTCGATGTTGGAAGAGAGAAGAAATGCGCGGTTTTTGGAAATCTCATTGCTGACGATCAGACCGCGATCGCTTTTCAAAATGCCCGCGTGCGCCGTTTTTCCTCCCGGCGCGGCGCATAAATCCAAAACGATATCTTCTTCTTGGGGACGTAGAAAATAAGAAGCCAGCGCCGAACATGGCTCGAAGATGTAATAAAGCCCCTGTTCGTGATAGATGTGTTTTCCCAACGGATCGATTTCTTCATCGTAAAGATAGCAATGTTCTGCCAAAGGGTGGGCTTCGAGAGAAGAAAAGCGATTCAAGAGAAATCCGTCTTCGATTTTTGCCGCGTTGACGACGATCGATTTCCGCGCCTTGCCGTCGAATGAGCGCATCAAGGCGGAAATTTCGTCTTCGGGCAGATATTTTTTCAAATGTTCTCGGAATTCCATTGCTTTCACCGAAGAAAGTATAGCAGATCTTCGAGGTTTTTCGAAGCAAAAGAGCGATAAACGAAGCGCATTTGTAGATTTAGGGCAAAAAAAGAAAAGACCGGCGAAATGTAGTTTCATTTTTTTCTTAAATTGGTTATAATCCTTTATTAAAGGAGGTCGTCGATTCTTGAAAACGTGGTCGAAAAGAAAGAAGGCTTTTGCCCTGTACGGAGGAGTCAGTTTGATCTTGATTTTACTTTCGATGATCGGACTTTTTTTCGGCGAATGGGCGAGCGTCGCCGTCATGTCCGTCAGCGCGCTTTTCGGCTTCTGCAATCTTTTGATCTATCTTCGAAGCGAAGGGGATATCGCGCCGGACGGATTAAAAACTTCGTTCGCGCTTCACATTCTGCTTCGCTCAGTCGTGCTGATCGCCGCTTTGACGGCTTCGGCTTTCATCGTGTATTTTTCGATGGGGGAAACGGCGCTTCGGGTAAGGTATTCAATGGTGCTTCTGTCGGCTTTGCCTTTTCTCGCGGATACGGCGATCGTCGTTTACGTCGGCGTGAAGGAGTAGAAAATGTCTAAGGAACTGATCGACCAATTGTTTCATTTCGGCTGGGATATGTTTTCCGGCGAGGTGATAATGTCCTTGATCGTGATGGGGATCATCGCGCTTCTTTCCTTTGCCGTCTTTTTTGTTTTTCGGAAAGCCGATCCTTTAAAACCGGATCGCGGATTCGCGATGCTCGTGGAATCGCTCGTGGAGAAATTGGAGAATTTCACCGAAGAGATGATGGGAAAAAAATGGCGATCTTTTGCCGGATATGTTCTCGGATTGGGCGCCTACATCTCTCTCAGTTTTTTGGTTTCTTTGATGGGATTTCCGGGACCGTTTACTTATCTCGGCAATACGATTTCCATCGCGCTTTGCACGTTCCTTTTGATTCACATCACGGCGATTCGGAAGAACAAACTCCGCTATTTCAAGAGATATGTCGATCCTATTCCGGTCTTGCTTCCGGTGAATCTTCTTTCGATGTGGTCGCCGCTTTTATCGCTGTCTTTGCGTCTTTTCGGAAACGCGCTGGCAGGGTATACGCTGATGACGATCGTCTACTACTTTTTGGGAATGCTTTCCGACGCGATTTTCGGATCGTTTGTAATTTCAGGCGTTTCCAGCATTTTGCTTCCGCCTCTGATCACTCCGGTTTTACACGCATATTTCGACGTGTTTTCCGGCGCGATACAGACGTTGATTTTCGTGATGTTGACCATGATGTTCATTTCTCAGGAAGACCCCGACGAAGGGGAAGAGATCGAGAATGTCGTCAGAGTTCAGAAAGGAAAAGCGTAAGGAGGTGAGATTATGGATTTGAGATATATAGGCGCGGCTCTCGCGGTATTGACCGGATTCGGTTGTGCAATCGGCGAAGGGCTGATCTGCACCAAAGCCGTCGAAGGTATGGCCAGAAACCCGGAAATGTATTCGAAATTGCGTACGGCGATGATTATCGGCTGTTCGTTGACCGAGACGACCGGCATTTACGGCCTGCTGATTGCGATTTTGTGCTTGTTTGCAGCGTAAGAAGGAAGGAAATATGAAATTTTTATTGAAAAGTATTTCTTTAAACGGCGGGCTGGAACTTCCCGACGGAGAAGAATTCGTCAGCAAGGTCTTCCCCAACATTTGGGCGTTTCTCGTGCAATTCATCGCTTTTATTCTGATGATGCTCATCGTCATCAAATTCGCGTATAAGCCGGTCAGTCGGTTTTTGAACAAACGGAGAGAGTATATTGCCGAGAATCTTCGCGAAGCCGGAGAAAAGAACGCCAAGGCGGAAGCCAACGTTCTCGATTCGATGGAGCAACTCAACAGAGCGAAAAAAGAAGCCGTCGAGATGATCGGCGAAGCGGAAAAAACGGCGCAGAAAGAACGGGAACTGCTGATGCAAAAAACGCAGGAAGATATCAGGAAGCGGAGAGAACAGGCTCAAAAAGAGATCGAGAGGGAAGAGGAAAAAGCCGTCAAGAGGATACACGACGAGGTCGTCGATCTGGCTTACGAAACTTCCCGGAGCATCTTGCAGAGAGAAGTCTCCTCCGAAGACGACAAAAAACTGGTCGACGATTTCGTCAGCGACCTGTTGGAGAAGAGATAGACGATGGATTCCCTGTATTCCCGCTATGCCGGCGCGATGTTCGCCATCGCCGAAGAAGAAAAGAAAATCGAAAACTATCGTCAGGAATTCAAAAAACTGAAAACCGTTTTTCTGGAAAACGAAGAATTGGTTCGGTTGCTTTCGTCGTACTTTCTCGAAAGGGAGGAAAAAGAAGAGGTCATCGATCGGGTTTTCCGCGACGCGGACCCGATGACGAGAAATTTTCTCAAAGTAGTCTCCTTAAATCGAAGAATGAATTGCGTCGTGCGGATCATCGACGAATTCGTCGAACGGTGCGACGAGAGTTTGGGGATCCTCGAAGGAACCGTCTACTCGTTCCGCGCTTTGGATGAACATCAGATGCAGAGTTTATCTCACGCGTTGTCGTCGCGCTTGAAAAGTCGGGTTGAATTGACTAATTCCGTCGACGAACGGCTTTTGGGAGGAGTCAAAATCATCGTCGGAGACCGGATTTACGACGGTTCGGTCAAAAACAAATTGGAAAAAATGAAAGAGTCATTGCTTTCGGGAGGTTACAATGGAGATTAAATCGAATGAAATCGCGAATCTGATCAAAAAGCAGATCCGGAACTACGCGCATAAAATCGAATCGAACGACGTGGGAACGGTTATCAGCGTCGGAGACGGTATCGCGACGGTATACGGCCTCGACAAGGCGATGCTTTCGGAACTTTTGGAGTTCCCGCACGGAGTTTACGGTATGGTGATGAATCTGAACGAAGACAGCGTCGGCGCGATTCTTTTCGGTAACGATTCTCTGATCGAAGAAGGGGATTTGGTCAAACGGACGCATCAGGTCGTGGAAGTACCCGTCGGAGACGCGCTTTTAGGACGCGTCGTCAACGCGTTGGGACAACCGATCGACGGGCTCGGAGAAATCGCCGCCGACAAAATGCGCCCGATCGAACGGATTGCTCCGGGAGTAATGACGAGAAAATCGGTCGATGTACCTCTGGAAACCGGAATCAAAGCGATCGACACGATGATTCCGATCGGACGAGGGCAGAGAGAGCTGATCATCGGCGACCATCAAACGGGAAAGACGGCGATCGCCGTCGACACCATCATCAATCAAAGAGGAAAAAACGTACTCTGCGTTTATGTGGCGATCGGACAGAAAAATTCCACCGTCGTTCAGTTGGTCGAAAAACTGAAAGAATTCGGTGCGATGTCCTACACGACCGTCGTTTCGGCGACGGCGAGCGAACTGGCTCCTCTGCTTTACATCGCGCCCTATGCCGGCGTGACGATCGCGGAAGAATGGATGGAACAGGGAAAAGACGTTTTGATCGTATACGACGATCTGTCCAAACACGCGGTGGCATATCGTACGCTCTCTTTGCTTTTAAAACGATCGCCGGGTCGGGAAGCCTATCCGGGCGACGTCTTTTATCTCCACTCGCGTTTGTTGGAAAGAGCCTGCCGTCTGAGCGCGGAATGCGGAGGCGGATCGATCACTGCGCTGCCGATTATCGAAACGCAGGCGGGGGATATTTCGGCGTACATTCCGACCAACGTCATTTCCATCACCGACGGGCAGATTTTCCTGCAAAGCGAATTGTTCAACGCCGGTCAGCGCCCTGCGATCGATTCGGGCTTATCCGTATCCCGCGTCGGTAGTTCCGCGCAATACAAATGCGTCAAGCAGACCGCCAAGGCGCTGAAAATCGAATTGGCGAGTTATCGCGAATTGCAAGCGTTTGCCCAATTCGGTTCGGATCTCGACGAAGTTACCAAAAAGACGTTGATTCACGGAGACGTCTTAATGGAAGTCTTGAAGCAGAATCAGTACGCGCCGATGGATTTCGTCCGTCAGACCGTCGAAATCTTTACGGTACAGCATCGCTATTTGGATACTCTTTCCAAAGAGAAAGTTCGGCCTTTCCTCGATCGACTTTGGATCAATCTGAAAAAAGATCACGCCGATATTCTGGAAGAAATTCGAAAAGAAAAAGCGCTCTCCGACGAATTGGTGAGCCGTTTGAAAGATGCCGTCGCTTCGATCGCGGAAGCGCTGGCCGATTAAGCAAAGGATAACCTATGTCACAGGGATTAACGAAAACCAAAAGAAGAATCCAGTCGATCTCTTCCACCCGAAAGATCACCAAAGCGATGGATTTAGTCGCGACGGTAAAACTCAAAAGGTGGAAAGAAAACATGGAAAATACCCTTTTCTATCTCCGCAATTTGGAAGAGATCGTTTTTTCCTGTTCGTGTAGCGATAAGAATCGGGAAGAAATTCCGGAATTGAAAACGTTCGAATCGGAATCCCGATTGTTCGTCGTCGTCACTTCGTGCTTGGGGTTATGCGGCGGTTACAATTACAACATCTACAAATATCTCGACGGGGAGTTGAAAGACGGAGATAAGATCATGATCGTCGGAACGAAAGGATATTCCCATTACGTTAATGAAGAGATCGATTTGGATACGCGATATCTGAACCTATCTGACAAATTCGATTATCCGAAGATCACCGAACTGGTCGGTGAAATCCAAGACCTTTATCGAAGCGGAAAATACAAAGAAATACGCTTGATTTCGACGACATATCGGAATTCGCTGACTTTCGTTCCTGCATCGACGCCGGTGTTGCCGCTAAACGAGGCTTTCGCGGAAGACGAAAATGCCGTCATTTACGAGCCGAATCGGGATGAAGTTTTGAAAGAACTGATTCCGAAGTATCTGAATACGCTGATCTATGCGAAATTCACGGAAGCGATCGTCTGCGAATACGCGTCCAGAAGAAACGCGATGGACAGCGCCAACGACAACGCCGACGAGTTGTTGGAAAAATTGCAGATCGAATTCAATAAAGCGAGACAAGCCGCGATCACGCAGGAGATCACCGAAGTGGTCGGAGGCACAATCAATAAGTAGGAGGATATGAAATGAGTGATTACAGTTACGGCACCATCGTTCAGGCCATCGGACCGATCGTCGACGTCAAATTCGAGAAAGAGCATCTGCCGAAATTGCTGACGGCTCTGAAAGTGGAACTCGACGAAGAGCATACTTTGACCATCGAAGTCCTGCAACACATCGGCGACGATATCGTTCGCGCGGTCTCCATGGGCGCGACGGACGGTTTGGTTCGGGGAATGAAAGTCAAAAATACGAACGCGCCGATTTCCGTCCCTGTCGGCGAACAGACGTTGGGACATATGTTCAACGTTCTCGGAGACCCGATCGACGGAACTTCGTCGGAGGATTACGCGTCTTGTCCTCATCTTCCGATTCATCGCGCCGCGCCGAAATTCGAAGATCAAAGCACTTCGACCGAGATTTTGGAAACCGGAATCAAGGTCATCGATCTCCTCTGCCCGTATGTCAAAGGAGGAAAAGTCGGATTATTCGGAGGTGCCGGAGTTGGAAAAACCGTACTCATTCAGGAGTTAATCAACAATGTGGCTACCGAACGGCACGGTTTATCGGTTTTCGCCGGCGTTGGAGAGCGTTCACGCGAAGGAAACGACCTCTATTTCGAGATGAAATCCAGCGGCGTTTTGAGCAAGACGGCACTGGTTTTCGGTCAGATGAACGAACCGCCGGGCGCGCGTATGCGCGTAGCCCTCAGCGCTTTAACGATGGCGGAATATTTCCGCGATGCCAAAAATCAAGACGTTTTGCTGTTCATCGACAACATCTTCCGTTTCACGCAAGCGGGAAGCGAAGTGTCGGCGTTAATCGGGAGAATGCCTTCCGCAGTCGGTTATCAACCGACGCTGGCGACGGAAATGGGGCAACTTCAAGAGAGAATCACTTCGACGAAAAACGGTTCGATCACTTCGATTCAGGCGATCTATGTTCCTGCCGACGATCTAACCGATCCGGCACCGGCGACGACGTTTTCTCATTTGGACGCGAAGACCGTTTTGGATAGGAATACGGCGGCGTTGGGAATTTATCCGGCGGTCGATCCTTTGGAATCCTCTTCCAATATTCTCGATCCGAACGTCATCGGAGAAAAGCATTATCGGGTTGCAAGAGAGGTTCAGCGAATTCTTCAACGCTACAAGGAATTGCAGGATATCATCGCGATTTTAGGAATGGACGAATTGTCGGAAGAGGACAAAACGCTGGTCAATCGAGCGCGGAGAATCCGAAATTTCCTTTCTCAGCCTCTTCACGTCGCCGCCGCGTTCAACGGACAGGAAGGCATATACGTGCGAAAGGAAGATACCATTCGCTCTTTCGAGGCGATTTTATCAGGAAAATACGATCATTATCCGGAAATGTGTTTTCTTTACGTGGGAACGATCGAAGATGTCGAAAAGAAACGCGAGGAATTAGATGGCAAATAAGTTGACGATCAAAATGGTAACGCCGGACGGAAAAAAGAGAGAAGATCAGGCGGAAATTCTCAACGTCGTCACTACTTCCGGTGCGATGGGAATTCTTCCGAAACACCTCCCTTTGGTTGCCGTATTGGAGATTTCGCACCTGAATTACCGGAACGAAGGAAAAATATACGAGTATTCGATTTCCGGAGGCGTGATGAACGTCAAGAAAGACGAAGTCCTTCTGCTGTTGGAAGCTTTTGAATCCAAAGAAGAAATCGATTTCTCCCGTGCGGACGAAAGTCGGAAAAGAGCCGAAGAGCGCTTGGCTTTGAAAGGGCCGAATATCGATATCCGGCGGGCGGAAATCTCGTTGAAAAGAGCCTTGAACAGGCTGAGCATGAAATAGGAAGAGTGGACAACCACTCTTTTTTGCTGACAAACACGATCTTCGTGATCTCCGCTTTATTTCTTCAAATTTTTTGCCGAAAGTATATCCAAACTCCTTCAAATGGATCGTTCGATGAGAGATTCGAAGAACGAAGAAAACAAGTTGACGGGAAATATGGAAATTGAGATCGGAAAATGATATGATAACGTGAAAGGTGAGTCTATGAGAGTGGTTGTGCAAGTGGTAAAAAAGGCGGAAGTGACGATCGGAGATAAGACGTTTTCGAAAATCGGCGAGGGCTTGCTTCTCTTTGTCGGCTTTGCCCCGAAAGACGATACGGCAACGATGAAAAAGACGATCGACAAAGTGATGTCTCTGCGGATTTTCGCCGACGGAAAAGGGAAGACCAATCTTCCCTTCGATCGAAATAGGCACGAGATTCTTTGCGTATCGCAGTTTACTCTCTACGCGGATATCCGTCACGGAAAACGCCCTTCTTTTACTTCCTGTATGCGTTCGGAAAACGCCGCGTCCCTTTACGAAGAAACGCTGGAATATCTGAAATTCGAAGAGTACCGGGTCAAAAACGGTCTTTTCGGCGCGGATATGAAAGTCGGATCGGTCAATGACGGACCTTTTACGCTTTTCGTCGACAGCGAGGACTTAAAATGAAAGAAAAAAAAGAAACCAGAATACTGGTGGGATTGTCCGGAGGCGTCGATTCCGCGATCGCCGCATATCTTTTGAAACAAGAAGGTTATCAGGTCGCCGGAGGCTTTATGCGGAACTGGGACGCGATCGCCAACGGGGATTTTCTGGGAAATCCGACGTTGAACGAGAGCCAGTGTCCGCAGGAAAAAGATTACGAAGACGCAAAAAAGGTCGCCGAAATTTTGAATATCCCTCTGCTTCGCGCCGATTTTGTCAAAGAATACTGGGACGAAGTGTTTACCTATTTTTTGGACGAATATCAAAAAGGAAGAACGCCCAATCCGGACATTTTCTGCAACAAATACATCAAATTCGATAAATTTTTGAATTTTGCAAAAGATAACGGATTCGATTTTATCGCCACCGGTCATTACGCGAAAAGGGTAGATACGGAGAAAGGCGTCGAATTGCACAAATCCTTCGATACCAATAAAGACCAAACCTATTTTCTTTCTCAGGTCAGTCGGAAACAACTCGGCGAGTGCCTTTTCCCGTTAGGGGACATCGATAAGAGCGAAGTCAGGAAAATCGCGCGGGATCTGCTTCTTCCGATCGCGGATAAAAAGGATTCGACGGGCGTCTGCTTTATCGGCGAACGCCGGTTCCGAGAGTTTCTCAACAATTACCTTCCCGCCAAAGCGGGCGAGATCGTCGACGCCGTCTCCGGAGAAGTCGTCGGCCATCACGAAGGCGTGCTTTACTATACGTTGGGGCAGAGAAGAGGCCTTGGAATCGGCGGATTGAAAGGAAGAGATGCTTCTTCCTGGTTTGTCGTCGGAAAAGACGTTCGGGCAAATCGCCTGTATGTCGTGCAGGGGGAAGAAAACGAACATCTTCTTTCCGATCGCGCGATCGTTACTAAGGTCAACTGGATCGCTTCCGAGATACCGGAAAATCCTCTTCACGTCGGGTGCAAATTCCGATACAGACAGAAAGATCAGGGAGTCGTCCTGAAATTCATCGGAAAAGATATCGTCGAACTGACTTTCGACCGACCGTATAAAGCGGTAACTCCGGGACAGGCTGCCGTTTTCTATCGGGAGAACGAGTGTTTAGGAGGAGGAATAATCGATGAAATCTTTTATCAAGGGAGGAAAAAATAAAAAATGATTCGTTTGCATCTGAACGACGATCAATGGCCGAATGAGGGAATCGACCACATTCGGCAGGTTGCCCGCGCGGTTTTGCTCGACGAAGAAGATCGGGTGTGCTTGCTGAAAGTTTACGGTAACGACGCTTTCGGACTCAGAGATTACTACGAAACTCCCGGAGGCGGTGTCGACGAAGGAGAAACCTTTGAAGAAGCCCTGATTCGCGAATTGGACGAAGAGGTCGGCGTTAAGGCGGAGATCGCGGTCTTTCTCGGAGAAATCATCGATTATTACAATTTAATCCGAAGGAAAAACGTCAATCGTTATTATCTATGCAGGATCGATCGGAGAACAAAGATTCATCACGAGTCGAAGGGCGATGACCTCATTCAATCGGTAGGTTTTTATCCTTTGGAAGAGGCGATAGAAAAATACCGATCGATGCCCGACTTTGGTTGCGGTAAGCTGGTCAAGAAAAGAGAGCTCCCGATTCTTCTGGAAGCGAAACGGTTTCTAAAAGAAAGATAGTGCATTTTTCGTTTAAATTATTTATAATAAAAGGCGAGAGGAAAAGTTATGAAAAAAATTGTGAACAAGATTTTCAATCCGAAAAAGACGGGACTGTTTTGGCTTTACTTTGTTCTCGGCGCATTAACTATGATCGTCGGAATAATGCTGATGCCTGTCTGGCAGAACTGCGGAAATTGGTGCTTCTATAAGGACTGGGGATTGCAAATCGTCAATATCATCATCGCCGTATGTTTGATCCTGTATTTGGTTTTATTTCTGATTAAGAAGATCGCCGGACGTTCTAACGGCGTGATCAAAGTGTTGACGATCGTCGAGTTCGTCATTCTCGCTTTGGTTGCGATCGGTTGCGTTCTACAACAATTCAAAGTCATCAATGTCGGAGGTTCCTGCGCCATTCTCGGATTGGCGATGTGGTGTCGGGGTGTCGTCGAAATTTTCAGAGCCTATTACCATCAGAAGGGAAATAACGAAAAATATCCGGTGTGGTGGCTCGTCGTCGCGATGGTATTCGTCTCTGTGGGCGTTTATCTGTTCGCCAAACCTCTTTTCCAAGACGTCGTGATTCTTTGGGTCTTCGTTTGTTTGATTCTCCTCTTCGGTATCGTTCTCGTAATCGATGGATTTCTGGCTAAACCGGTCGGAAAGAAATCGGTCACCTCGAAAAAGAAGACGACGAACCGTTAGAAATTTCTAACGGTTTTTATGAGGTTTAAGCGATGAAAGTGGGTTTGGTATCGTTAGGTTGCGCGAAGAATTTAGTGGATTCGGAAATGATTCTTTCTCTGTTTCAAAGAAACGGGTTTGAAATCGTCAATGACGAAAAAAAGGCCGATATTCTCGTCGTCAACACCTGTGGATTTATCGAAGCGAGCAAACGGGAATCGATCGATATGATTTTGAATATGGCGGGATTAAACAAAACACTGATCGTCACCGGTTGTCTGGTCGAACGATATAAAGATGAGCTGGAAAAAGAATTGCCGGAGGTCGATCTCTTTCTGGCGATTCGGGATTATCCGTATTTTTCCGAACTCGTCACCCGTCTTTTGAAGAGCAAATGCCTGCAAGGTGAACTCGATCTGAATCGGAGAGTATTGACCACCGAAAATTTCACGGCTTATCTGAAAATATCCGAAGGCTGCAACAATCGTTGCACTTATTGCGCGATTCCTTTGATTCGCGGTTCTTTTAAGTCGGTCGATAAATATGAAATCTTGTCTCAGGCGAAATCTTTGAGGGAAAAAGGCGTAAAAGAACTGGTGGTAATTTCTCAGGATACGACCCGATACGGAGAAGATATCGAAGAATACCGGACGGATATCGTCGATCTTTTGAAATCGCTTCTTGAAATCGAAGGCTTTGAGTACATTCGATTGCTGTATTTGTATCCGGATGAAATCACGGACGAACTCATCGATTTAATCGGCAGTGAACCTCGGTTGACGCCGTATTTCGACATACCGATTCAGCATTGTTCCGACCGCGTTCTCAAAGCGATGCATCGCCGCGGGAGCAAAGAGGAACTGATCGCCTTGTTTAGAAAGATCAGGAGAAGAATTCCTTCCGCCGTATTGAGAACCACGTTGATCGTCGGATTTCCCGGTGAAAGCGACGAAGAATTTGAGGAATTGGTCGATTTTGTCAAAGAAATGGAGTTCGATCATCTGGGTGCTTTTACTTATTCGCAAGAAGAAGGAACTGCGGCGTACGATTTTCCGAATCAAATCGCCGAAAAGACGAAGAAGAGCCGATACAGGAGAATCATGAAAGTTCAGCAGAGTATTTCCCGTAAGAAGAACCGCGCGCGGATCGGAGAGATTCATCGAGGGATCGTCGTTCATCGAACGGAAGAAGGTCTGTATTGGTTGAGAAGCCATTTCAACGCCCCCGACGACATCGACGGAAAAATCGTTTTTTCCGCTTGGACACCTTTGGAAGTCGGCGATATCGTCGACGTGAAGATTACCGCTTGCGATAGTTACGATTTATACGGCGAATTGATCGATTAGTTCGAAAAAATGCATATATTAACATATAGGTGTTGATATATGCTTTTTTCTAACAACAAGAAGAACCGTGCCTATTCGAAAAAGATTTTCAGATCGATCGAAGATAAATTGCAAGGAATCGATCAGGAAATGGCGAGCGAGTACTTATCGTGGCTCGACAAGAAAACCTATTATTTGAAGAAAACTTACGACAAGGAGGGATACGGCTCTCAACCCGACAGTTTATCCAGAGGCGATGTCGTGTGGGTGGAATTCGGCATCAACGTCGGCACGGAACTTTCGGATTATAAAACGAAAGGTCATTATGGCGTCGTTTGGAACGTCGATTTGGGGAATGTCGTCGTCATTCCTTTATCGAGCAGGGAAACCAACGGTTCGGAATTGACGTACGATTTGGGAGTGATCGACGGCTTGAACGAAAAAGAAAATACGCATTCTTATCTGAAATTAGATGCGATACGTTCAGTTTCCAAACGAAGAATAGGAAGAATGAACAACAAAGATACGGGAAAAATCACTTTGGATCGGACTCGGATCGAAATGATCAAAAAAGCGATTTTTAATTCTTTTATTCGGTAAATACCGCTATAATGAGAACATGAGAAGAGAAAGAGCCACCCATACTTTGGATTTGTTTAAAGACGAGAATTCTCGGATTTTGATTTTGGGTTCATTTCCCAGCATTCAATCTCGCGGACAAAATTTTTATTACATGAACAAGACCAATCGATTTTATCAGGTGCTTTCCGCGCTGTATGGCGAGGATTTTTACTTTGCGTCCGTAGAAAGAAAAAAGGAACTGCTTCGTAAGCACTGCATCGCTTTGTTCGATGTCGTTACCGAATGCGAGATTTCCAATTCGAGCGACAGTTCTTTAAAGCCGATCGCTTACTTGGATCTCGAAGAGGTTACAAAGAATACGAAAATCGAACGCGTTTTTGTCAACGGCAATAAAGCTTACGAACTCTTTGTACGAAGATATCCGGAAGAAAAAGCCGAAAAACTGCCCTCTACCAGCAGCGCTAATGCACGCATGAGGTTAGACGATTTGATCCGCGAATGGAGAATTATTTTGGATTGATTACTTTTTTTCCCTTTTGGCGATTTACGCTTGACTAAGTATCGAATTATTATTAGAATAAACTTGCTTTTGCCTCAATAGTTAAATGGCATAACGGATCCATGGTAAGGATCAATTCGTAGTTCGATTCTGCGTTGAGGCACCATTTTTACAGAATCGAAAAGTATGGAGTCTTCCATATTTTTTTGTTTTTAGATGTATTTCCCCTTATTTTGCGTATCGAAAAATGAAACGAACAGTATCAAAACCTTCATTTTCTTGAAAAAGATGTAAAAAATTGGAAGATTATTTCAATTCTTTCTTTGCTATTATTTAGCCACGAAAAGGGGGATAATTATGAAAAAAAGATACCAATTTTTGACTATTTTTGCCTTCACCAGCATATTGAGCCTTAACGGAACAAGATTGCATTCTTACAAGAGTAAACCGGTCGATATTCTGTTGAGCGATATCCGAGAGAATACGTCGGAAACAGATTTAGAGTCGGCAATTGAGAACATTTTATCGGAAGAAACGAGTTCTTCTTTCATCGATTCATCGGGTTTTGAAAATTCTTCGGCCGCCGAAGTTTCATATGATCGAAAGGTCAAAGTTTATTTAAACCCTTCCGTTCAAACGGCGAATATGTATGTCGATAATCTCGGCAGCGAAGGAAAAAACATGAACGACATTTGCGAATATATGATCGATGAACTGAAAGACGCAGAATTTATCGATTTGAAATACAATTTGAGTTACCTTCCTTTGGCCGAATCGGTTCGGGAAAGCAATGACTTCAACGCGGATATCCATTTTGCTCTGCATTCCAACGCAGGAGGCGGTAAGGGAAGCGAAATTTATACTTCGACCGACACGCAGTTTGCTCAGTATATTTACGAAAAATACAACACGATCGGAGACTTTTACCAAAGAGGGGTTAAAAACGGATCGTCTTTGTATGAGATCAGCCACAGCAAAGCAAAAAATCGCGTGTTGCTCGAATTATTGTTTCACGACAATCATCAGGAAGCAAAGTTTATCGTCGACAATAAGCAATTGATCGCGCACGTACTAGCGCAAGGAATCATCTCGTATATTCAGGAATTTTACTTTAATATTTACTGACAACCCGACATAAAATAGTACGGGTGAATGAATGGTGAAGATAAAAAGTTTACTGAAAAGTTTGGTGCCGGTTCTTCTCGCGGCCGGATTGGGGAGTATTTTCGTCGTTTTGGATTACATCGATTACGATTCTTTGACTAAACCGTTTCTGACTCCGCCGAAAATCGTTTTTCCAATCGCGTGGACGATAATTTATCTTCTGACGGCAACGTCGACATACTTATTCGATACGAGTGAAAGCGTCAAAGAGATCAACCAAAAGGGGATCATCAACTTCTTTATCAATATGTTTATCAATCTCCTGTGGACGGTTACTTTTTTCGGATTGGGTCAACCGATCGTGGCGTTGGTTGTCCTGGTCTTGCTCTATTTGTCTACGCTGTCTCTCTTTTTGACTTATCGTAAAGTCAATCGGTTAAGCGGAAATCTGATCATACCTTACCTTCTGTGGCTTTTAATGGCTCTTTATCTGAATATTTGTATCGTTTTTTTGAATTGAGTTGCCGATTTTCTTTCGCTTTGATATAATAAATCCGATTTGAAAAAGGAGAACTATCGATGAAAGACGAAGAAATTATCGTTACCAAAGAGGGGTATCGCAAATTAAACGAAGAATTGAGAACATTGATTGACAATGTTCTTCCGGAAGTGATCGAACAATTAAAAGAAGCGAGAGCGCAAGGCGACTTATCGGAAAATGCCGATTATGACGCGGCGAGAAATCGTCAGGCCGAAGTCGAAGGGCGCATCGCGCAATTACAGCATCAAATCGAAAACGCCAAAGTGATCGACGAAGTAGGCGCATCGCACAACAGCAACATCGTCAAGATCGGATACTTCGTTACTTTAAAAGATCACAGCGACGGCTCGGTGACGAGATACCAAATCGTCGGTTCGACCGAATCCGATCCGAATCACCAGAAAATTTCCAACGAATGCATGCTGGCCAAGTCCATCTTGAATCACAAGGTCGGCGATAAGGTTCAAGTAAAAGTAATTCGCCCGTACGAGGTGGAAATTCTGAAAGTAGAAACCGAATAACTCACCAAAAGTGAGTTTTTTTTTTGAGAAATTTTCTATCCGACTGCTAATGGAAAAGTAGGAGGAAAAATTATGGCATCAATTGTTAAATGGGTGATCGGAGCGATCGTCGGCGTGGTATTAGTCATCGTTGCTTTTATTCAAATCGATCCGAAAACAAAAACAGGGAATTCGGGAGTTCAACTGACGACGTCGTTGGCGGAAAATACCATCGAAGTCAAAATCGAAGGACAAGTGGCGCACCCTGGAACCTATACGATCAGCACGGATAGCACGATCGGCGATTTGGTAAATTTGGCAGGAGGTTACCTTTCCAGCGCCGATCTCGATGCGTTGAACGACACGCTTTTCATCGAAGGAAGAACGTTGGTATATGTACCGATGCTCAGCGGTTATTCGCAATCCTGCGTGATTGATCCGGACGCGAAGAAAATCAATGTAAACAGCGCGACGATCGAAGAATTGAAAGAGGTCAACGGCATCAGCGAAACTTTGGCGACCCGCATTGTGGCTTATCGCGAAGAAAACGGCGATTTTCAGACGTTGGAAGAATTGATGAATGTCGTCGGAATCGGAACGAAAACGTATGAAAAAATTCGCGACTCGTTGACTTTGAAATAGTGTCTTCGTTCGTCGGTTTGATTTTCTACTATCTCGGGCTGACATTTGACCGTTGGGTTCCCGTAAAAGTCGTTTTATTGGCAATCGCTCTGATATGGGAGACGAAAAGGAGTGGCAAAAAGATTTGGGGTTCATTCCTTTTCTTTCTGCTTGGAATCGGAGTTTCCGCTTATTTCAAGCAGAATCTGTTTTTTTCGAATATCGGTATGGTGGTGGTCAGAAAAGAAAATTATCTGATCGTTCAAACTTTCAGCGGAAGATACTATGTCTCGGCTTATCAGAACAGTTACGATTTATTCTCCGTTTTAAAGATCAAAGGTTCGGTATCGGACTACGGATTTACTTTTTACGAAAGCCAAATGAATTTCAACGAATACTTGAAAGAAAATCTGGTTTACAAACAGATCGTCGCTGAAAAAATCGAGGTCATCGCTTCGTTCCGATTTCCTTTTTGCCGATGGATGAACGAACAAATTGATCTCTATCCGGAAGAAGCAGGGGATCTTCTATCTTCGCTTTTCTCGGGTTCGATGAAGAATAAAGAGTTGCAAACGATCGTTTACCGCAACCAACTGAATTATTATCTTTCGATTTCTTCCTACCATTTGTTTTTTCTATGCGGCATCGTTCGCAAGATTTTGAGGATCAAATTGAGCGATAAAAGTGCCGAAAAAGGGATAATTTTCCTTTTATGCTTCTTCTGCGCTTTATCCGATTGGAAATTGAGCGTATTTCGCTTTACCCTCTATCGTATGATCGCGTATCGGAGCGAGTGTTCTATGAAAAAGGCGATTTCCGTCCATGAAAAAACAGGTAAAACCTTTCTATTCTTGGGATTGATCGCGCCGAATAGTATTTCGTCTTCCTATTTTTTGTATAGTTTTCCTCTTCTGTGCTTTCTTTCCGTTACTCGTGAAAGCTTGCTCCAAATCGAAAAAGGAAAGAGGAAACGATATTATTTTCTTTTGATCCAACTTTTTTTGATCCCGATTCAGTTCCTCATCGATGGAAAATGCAGTATGTTTTCCTTTGTTTTCTGCCTTGTTGTCGGGCCTGTTATTCTGCTGGTATTTTTTCTTTTTCCGTTCGGCTTTTTTCCGCCGTTCAAACCCGTTGTGTCGTTTTTCGCTCGATTGATATGGAAGATGATCTATTTGTTCGATCGGATCAATTTGATCGTATACGCTTCGTATTTCTTACCCTTGATTCTTTTGATTTTTCCGGCGCTGTTTTATTGCATTTATCTCATCTATACGGGAAGAAGGAAAAGAATCTTCTTACCGGTGAACGCGATGATAATCATCGCAATGTTTCCACTGATCCCTTTTGAAAACGGATTTGAAAGATCCGTCAGTTTTATCAACGTCGGTCAAGGCGATTCCGTTTTAATCAAGGATGGAAATCAGCACATTCTGATCGATACAGGAGGAGTTTGGGGAAACGACCTCGCCGTTCAGACTCTCATTCCGTTTTTTCGAAAGCATCACGTGTATCGAATCGACTATCTTTTCGTCACTCACGGAGATTACGATCACTCCGGAGCGTTGAAATCGCTCGCGGAGAATTTTAAGATAAACGAAATTTTTTCGGAAAATGATTTTACCGAAATCGCTTTGCCGCATTTCACGCTGTATAATTTGAACCATTATGATTATCTTTGGGACGATGAGAATTCGAGATCGATGGTCCTTTATATGGATTTTTTCCAACACGGATTTCTGTTTATGGGCGATGCGCCGAAAAAAATCGAAAGGGAAATCGTGAAAAACTATCCCGATTTGAAAGTCGACTATTTGAAGGCGGGACACCATGGTTCGAACACTTCGACAGATGAAAGCTTTATCTCTCATTACCGACCATGCGAAGCGATTATATCCGTCGGTCTCAACAACCGTTACAATCATCCGAACGAAGAAACTCTTCGGATTTTGAATGAGTACGATGTTCGGATAAGGCGAACCGATACGGAAGGGACAATCGTCTATTCGTTCCGCTAACATATCATTAAAAATAATGATGGATATTTTGGAAATATTACATCATTCTTATATTAAAGGAGAATGTTTATATGAACAAAAAAATCTTAACTTTGGCTGTTTTGACTCTCTTTTTAACGGTCGGATGCAGTTCAAAAAATGTCGGTTCTTCGGTGAGTCCTTCCCTTTCTTCCGATGGAGTGGGTTCATCGCTCGGTGCCCCCTCTTTTGAAGGGAATTCTTCTTCCGGCGAGAGCAGTTCTTCGTCCGTGGATTTGACACCGTCGATTTCGGTTGAAACAAATGTGGAATTGTATCCGGGAACCCGATATGCTCTTTCGGTCTCGTCTGAAAATCTCGGCGAAGCAGAAATTCGATTTGAATCGTCTGATGAAGACATCGCCACCATCTCCGCGCAAGGAGTAATCACGGTGGAAGACGATGAAGACTTAGACGGGAAAGAAGTTTTAATTACGGTTTCCGTCGACGAGTATCTGCTGGAAGAAGAATGCGTCGTAAGAATTGCAAAAGACTATCCGAAAGCGTGGAAAAACGATACAACCGAAACGAGTTTTTGGGACGGAGTTTATCCTACCTCGAAGCCGGATTCTTTCGTCGAAGATCTCGATATGCGCATTGCGGAAATCAACGATGCCGCGGCTTTGGCATATATGAATGTGGCTATCGCAGAGGGACAATCCAGCAGTACGGCCTTTCCTTATCGCGCGGTTTATCTGAATTGCGATGTCGACTTGAACGGATACGAGTGGAAAGCAATCGACGATGAAAGCCGTGTGTTGACCAATGTCGCTTTCTGCTTTCAAGGACACACGATTTCCGACGGCATTCTGGTTCGAGGGGACGATAAAGTCAGTTCCATCGGCTTTTTCGGTCAGGTGAATTTCGGATTGAATTTAGACGGCGTCGTTTTCGATTCGATGAAAATCGGCGGTGTCGAGAACGATGCTTTGACATCGGATAAAAAGTGGAGCGGAATTGTTTTGGGCGCAACAGATGGATCATCGACGGAAACCGTGGTTAAAATGAGCAATGTCACAGTACGGAATTGCGTAATCGCTCAAAATGCCGCGAAACAGGCGATACTCATCGGAAAAGCGCAATCGGATTACGGAATCTATCTTTCGAATATTACTTTGGAAAACAACAGCGTTCTGGGAACGTATACCGTGGGAGGAATCACTTCCTATTCCGGCGCGTCGTCGATATACGGAGAAAATATCGAAGTAAAAGGGAATACATTTTATTTGATTAAGGCGAAAGATACCGATCAAGGAACGCAATTCGGAGTGATTACGGCTCTATTAAGCGGTGTAACGCCGTCAACGGTCTCGGAAACCTATACCGGACTCGCGCAAAGCGAGAATGTCGTTTACTACGGAAGCGCGACCTTTGATTCTTCAATCTTGTCGGCCTCCATCGTAACGGAATACGGACTGTTTCAAACGATGATCGATAACGCGGAAGAAATCCCGTTGTGGCAGGGAAGCCGATCTCACGATGCAGTTACTTTAAATGATTGAAAACAAAAAGGAAGAACCTGATAATTCTTCCTTTTTTCTTGGATAAAATCAGAGAGAATCGGAATTTTCGTTTCCATTTCTCGGTTTCTTGTGAAATTATCGGAAAACAGTTGCAAAGAAAAAGTTTTTTCGGATATAATATCTCCCGTAAGTGATCTCTTGCAAGAGATGATTTACGGAAACTCATTGCGGATTGAAAAAGTGAGCTCATAACTCACTTTTATTTTTGAAGGAGGCCGAATGAAAGAACTATTAGAGAAAGTCAGACCCTACATTGAATCGCTGGTGAATGAAAACCATCTGATTCTCGACCGATTCGATTTCGAACGGCGCGGCAAGGAATGGTATTTGGTCGTCTACGTGGAAAAAGAAACCGATACCGTCACGCTCGACGAAGTGTGCCTTATATCCGATTTGATTTCCAAAAAACTCGATGAAATCGATTTGATCCCGCAGAATTACATTCTCGACGTATCCACTTCCGGCGCGGAAAAACCGATCAAGGATCTCCGTCAACTGGAAAAGTACATCGGGAAATACATTGCCGTCAAATTGAAAAATCCCGTAGAAGGGCTGAACGCGTATACGGGAACCTTGGAACAAGCGGACGAATCGATGATCCGTATGAGTTATAAGGTCAAGACCCGAACCCGATACGTCGATATCGAAATACAGAATATCACCAAAGCAAATCTGGCAATTAAATTTTAGGAGGAATGAAAAATGGTAGATTTAAAACAATTTTTGGTCGCAATCGATGAATTCGAAAACTTCGGAATCGCCAGAGAAGTAACGATCGCGGCATTAAAGGACTCCATCAGTTCCTTGTTCGTCAAAAAGAATTACGAGGATACGCGGGTCGAAGTCGTCATCGACGCGGAACAGGGCGATATCCGAGTCAACCTGATCAAACAGGTCGTCGACAATTCAAAAGAAGACGAACTCGACGACAACTTGGAGATTACGCTCGACGAAGCCAGAGAGATCAATCCGGACATTCGGGTCGGAGAGGATCTGTATATCGAAGTCGATTTGGATTCTTTGAAAAAATCGGACGTCAACAAAATCAAGTCCGCGTTCAAACAGAAGATCAAAGAGGCGGAGAAACAGGCGATTTATCAGGCTTTTGCCGATAAAAAAGGAGAACTCATCTCCGGAATCGTGGAGAAGATTGAACCGACGTATACGATCGTCAACATCGGAAAAACTTCGGTAACGCTTCCGAATAACCGCAAAATCGGCGACGAGACTTTCAGCATCGGTCAAACGATCAAAGTGCTTCTTGCCGAGATTAACTCCGGAACCGGAGGACCGCAACTCATTATCAGCCGTTCCGATCCGAACTTTTTGAAACGGCTTTTCGAAGAAGAAGTTCACGAGATTTACGACGGAACAGTGGTGATCAAAGACGTAGCGCGTTACGCAGGCGAACGCAGCAAAATTTCGGTGTATTCCACGCAAGAAAATGTCGATCCGATCGGATCGTGTATCGGTCCGGGAGGTTCTAAAATTCAGAAAATCTGCGCGCAGATCGGCAAAGAAAAGATCGACGTCGTCGAATATCACGAATACCCGGGCTTGTTTATCGCCGAAGCGTTGAAACCTGCCGAGGTTTTGGGTGTAAGACTCGATGAAGAAAACCGCAGCGCGGTGGCCGTGGTTAAAAATGACAGTTTACGCGTTGCCATCGGAAAGCGCGGAATCAACGTCATATTGGCCGTCAAACTGACCGGATGGAAGATCGATATCAAAGAGCAGGATACCGCGATCGGCGAAAACATCGTATATCTGACCGTGGATCAGATGATTCGAAAAGAAGAAGATATCCGTCTGAGCAAATTGAGAGAGAGCCTCTTGAAAGAAAACGATTTGGAAAAACTGAATCCGGAGCCGGAGAAAGAGGAAACGTACGTTGAGGAAGTACCGGAAGAGGAAA
Source organism: Bacilli bacterium (assembly GCA_048359995.1). Lineage (GTDB taxonomy): Bacteria > Bacillota_I > Bacilli_A > RFN20 > CAG-449 > UBA3210. Next base: position 55,464 of record DBGCPK010000017.1, read on the forward strand.
CGGAGGAAGAAGTTTCGGTCGAAGAAGAAAAACCGGTTGAAATTCCGTTTGAAGAGCAGAAAGTGGAAGTTAATCTTTCGCAGCCGAGAGTTTCACTCGCCGATTTGGAAAACCAGATCGAACTCGATAAAAAGAAGAAATCGGCCGCGCCGGTTCAACAGAAAAAGAAATTTGTCAAAAAAGAAGACGAGGCCAGCGATAAACCTCGCGTAGAAGAAGAAAAAGAAGAAAACAAGCCGGCTGTCAATGCAATGCCGATTTACTCCGACGAGGAATTGGAAGCGTTTGAAGACGAAGAGGAAGAAGAAAACTCCTACGATGAGGATATCGATTACAGCGATTACGACAGCTATTACGACAATTAAAAATGAAAAAAATACCGATGAGAAAATGTTTGGCCACGAATGAAGTTTGCCCGAAAAGCGATCTTCTTCGAATTGTGAAGAATAACGAAGGAAAGATATTCTTCGACTATTCTTCCAAGGCCAATGGTCGCGGGGCGTATATCAAATGCAGTTTGGAAGCGATCGAAATCGCTCAAAAACGAAAAGTGCTCGACAAAGCGTTGGATGCAAAAGTCCCCGAGGAGATATACGAAGTCCTGAAAAGAGAAGTCAATGCGAGAAAATATCAGAAGCATGATTAACTTCGCCATTCGGGCAGGGAAATACTCGCTCGGAGAAAGCGCTGTTGCCGGAGCAAAAAAAGGAAAGGCGAAATTGGTCCTGATCGCAAAAGATACCTCTGATTCAAACAAAAAACGATGGATTGACAAATTTACTTATTGCAAAGTGCCTTACGTGATCTACGGCACGAAAGAAGAACTGGGTCTTCTTTTTCACAAAAAGGCGGTCGCGGTTATCTCGATCAACGAGGTCAATATCGCCAAAGAAATTAGAAAACTGATCAAGGAGGATGAGTTGAATGGCATATAACAAAAAAAAGAACAACAAAGGCAATACCCGACTCCAAAACGGACCGAGATTCGATCCGAACCACAAGAAAAAAACGCCTGCAAATAAGGTGAACGGCGGGGTTTTTACCTATACCGGAGCGATTACGGTCAGCGAACTGGCCAGGCAGTTAGGGCAAAACCCTTCCGATATTATCAAGTATTTGTTTTTGAACAAGAAAGTGATGGTAACCATCAATTCCGTCCTCAACGACGAATATATCGGCGAGCTCTGTCTGAATTACGGATATGATTTCAAAAAAGAGAAGATCATCGAAATGGAAAATTTCGAAGATCTCGATATCGTCGACGATGAAAAAGATCTCGTCGAACGTTCTCCCGTCGTCGTCGTGATGGGCCATGTCGATCACGGAAAAACGACCTTGATCGACGCGATCCGCAACTCGAATATCGTCGGCGGTGAAGCCGGTGCGATCACGCAGGCGATCGGTGCCTATCAAAAAGAAGTCAACAACAAGAAAATTACCTTTCTCGATACTCCCGGACACGAAGCCTTTACGGCAATGAGAGCCAGAGGCGCGCAAATGACGGATATCGCCATCATCGTCGTGGCCGCCGACGACGGGGTGATGCCGCAGACGAAAGAAGCCATCGATCATGCGAAAGCGGCCGGCGTAACCATTATCGTCGCAATCAACAAGATCGATAAACCGACCGCTGATCCGGAACGCGTCAAGCAGGAATTGATGCGGGAAGGCGTCATCGCGGAAGAATACGGCGGAGACGTAATCTTCAAGGAAATCTCTGCGAAGAAGAATATCGGCATCGACGACCTTTTGGAAACCATTTTGATCGTTGCGGAATTAAAGGACTTGAAAGCCAACCCGAACCGTTACGCATTAGGTTGCGTCGTCGAAGCGTCCTTAGATAAAAACGAAGGAGCAAAGGCGACGTTGCTCGTGCAGAACGGAACGCTGAAAGTCGGCGACTATGTCGTCGTGGGAAATTCGTACTGCCGCGTCAGAAAGATGATCAACGAATACAAAAAAGTATTGAAAACCGCCGGTCCGTCTACGCCGGTCGTCGTAACCGGCATCGAAGATGTCCCTCAGGCCGGCGATCGCTTTATGGCTTATGCCGACGAAAAGATCGCCAGAGAAATCGCTTTGAAACGAACGCTGAACGCGAAAGCGAAAGATATGAATAAAACCAGCGCGCTTTCGTTGGACGATCTGTACAATCAAATCAAAGACGGTGAAGTCAGGACGATCAATATCATCATTCGCGCCGATGTGCAAGGATCGGTAGAGGCTGTCAAAAGTTCTCTGTTGAAGATCGAAATCGACGGAGTCAAAATCAACGTGATTCGTGCGACCGCCGGCTCGATTACGCTTTCCGACGTCATTCTCGCCAGCGCTTCGAATGCGATTATCTATGGATTCAACGTCCGTCCGGACGCGGTCGTCAGGGCAAAAGCGCAGGAAGAACACGTCGAAATACGCTTACACACGATCATTTACGCATTGATCGAGGAGATCGAAGCGGCGATGAAAGGAATGCTCAAACCGATTGAAAAAGAAGTCGTCATCGGACAATGCGAGGTTCGCTCTTTGTTCAAGGCCAGCAAAATCGGCACGATTGCCGGAGCGATGGTTACCGAAGGCTGTATCAAACGCGATTCTCTGATTCGGCTGATTCGGGACGGAATAGTGATTTACACAGGAAAACTCGGCTCGCTCAAACGATTTAAAGACGACGCAGCCAAAGTTAACAGCGGTTTCGAATGCGGACTGACGATCGAAAATTTTAACGATATCAAAGAAGGAGATATCGTCGAAGCTTACGAAATTCAGCAAGTGGCAAGGGAGTAATCGCCATGAAAAAAAACAATAAACAAGAGCGCATTGCGACGCTGATTCAAAAAAATATCACCGACATTATTCTTTACGAATTGAAGAATCCTCTTATGAAATTAGTCAGCGTCAACGGATGCGATGTCAATCACGACAATTCGCTCGCCAAAGTTTACGTGACGCATCTCGATTCGCGGAAAGTTCGCGAGGCGATCGAAGATTTAAACGCAGCCAAAGGATTTATTCGAACTTCTCTCGCGAAAAAAATGGACACGTATAAAGTTCCGGAAATCGTATTCATAAGAGACGACACTTACGATAAAGCGCAGAGAATCGAAGAGATCATCAAGGATATCAAAAAGTAAGCGAACGCCTTCGGATGCGACCTTGATTTTCAAAAAGCGCAGAGAATATCTGCGCTTTTTTACGCGTTGATCGGAGATTTTTTTTGGAAGAGAAATCAAAAATCCGAGAATATCGAAACTTGTAAATTATAAAAAAAACCAGTGTAAACTGGTTATTTCGATTAAAGATGGTTCACTAAATTTTGCAAATGCGCTTTTTGTCTTGCGGCCGTGTTCTTGTGCTGAATTCCTTTGCTGACCGAAGCGTCGATATAAGAGAAAGCGTTCGGCAATAAAGCGACCGCCTCGTCTTTTTTGCCGTTTTTTACCGCGGCTTCGACTTTTTTGATCGCCGTACGCATTGCCGATTTATACGATGCGTTCGCGCATCTTGCTTTTTCGTTGGTTTTTGCTCTTTTGATTTGCGACTTGATGTTTGCCATTTTGTTCACCTCTTTCGTTTTTAGACTCACAAAGTTTATCATAGTTTCAATCGTATTTCAATAATTTTGTCTATTTTTGTAAATGCTATAAAGGAGGGGAGAAAAACGGATGATGAATGGGAAAAATAACAAATATTTCGATATCGCCGACGAGTTATTTACTCAGAAAAACGTGGAAAAATATGCGGAAATCAGAAAAGTAGTCAAAAAGAATCTGATGATTTCGGAAACGATTATTCTGTCCAACCGAAATCCTTACGGGAAAGAAAAAGGAGTTTATTGCTCTTTCAATTTCGACCGATTGGACGATGAAAAGACTTATGCGCGTTTAGTTCGATGCCTGAAAAGATATTTAAAAGATTTTATCTTTCAAATGACGGGGAAGGAAGATCCGAGCATCCTGTTCGTGGGGTTGGGCAACGAATCTTATACGCCCGACTCACTCGGCCCGAGCGTGGTAAAAAATCTTCATTCGAATTATTTTTACAGAAAGAAAATCGGATGCCTGATCCCCGGAGTGATGGCTCTGACGGGAATGGAAACTTCGGATATCGTCAAAGGCGTTTTGAAATGCCATGATTACGATTTGGTAATCGTCATCGACTCTTTGGCTACTTCTTCCATTCGTCGACTGAATAAGACCATCCAGATTACCGATACGGGTATCAGCCCCGGAAGCGGCGTCAACAATTTTCGGAAAGCGATCAACTTTCGCGAATTGAAGGTCAAGGTGCTGACCATCGGGATTGCCACCGTCATTTCCTATGAAAAATTGATCGAGGAATTCGTCCGAGAAAACAAGATCGAATTTTCTAAACCGCTTGACCTTTCGCTCGTGATGACCACGAAAGAAATCGAACACGAACTGTCATATCTTTCGCTTCTGCTGAGCGAAGTGCTAAACAGCATCATCGGATTATAAACCGACAAAATTCAACACGATGAAAGCTTATGCTGAAAGCAAAGAGGGAAAGGTATGAAAAATTTTTTAAAAGATATCCTGATATTTCTAGTACTGATGATTTTTGTCAGCGTTCTTTTCCAGTCGGTCGGAAATCAAAACAGCGATACATCCGAGATTAAAACGCAGGACAGAATCGATTTGATCGAAGATCAGATCAGTCAGGGAAACGTCGTCGGCGACGGAGACGACGAAGAAACACCGGTCGAGATTCGGCAGAACAATAATCTTCTTTCCAGAATTTTTAATTCCCTGGCGGATTTTTTTACCAAAGCCATCGATTTTTTCATCAGTCTGATCATGAAAATCGTTTCGGCGTTTTTAGGATGATTTTTCAATACGAGTAAACTTTTGCAAAAAACTTTTTAATATCGATTATTTTTACGATAATATTCGGCCTTTAACTCAAAAACATCTTGCGAACGACGAGGTTTGAAAAAAAGATGCGGGTGGCAGATGTTTTTCGATTTGATCAAAAGATAAGATATTGAATTTTCGCTTTTTATTGGTTATTCTTATTTTATATGCTTATAAATGAAAAATAAGGGGGGGATGTATATGAAAAAAAGCAGAGTGATACCGATTTGCTTGCTGATGCTTGTCGGTTGTTCGGGAAATGTCAAAAAGGAAAAGATCGATTTCCGTACCGCGATCGGCCGTTTGCAGGAGCAAGAAAGAGACCTTGCCGATTTTGATAGAATCGGAGATGTTACGGAAATCAAAAAGATGTATTTCGATTATTCGTCAAAATTCGATGATTCCGAAACTTCGATTGTTGCTATTTCGGCGGAAAATCTGCGCATTGAGACGGCGAGTTCCGGATGGGTTAACGCAACGAACGGAAACGACCTTGCGGCATATTCTTCATTCGAAGGAAAAAAACTTTCACTTTCTTATGGTCAGATCGATGAAACGTGGAATAATATTTCTTTAAAAAGTTATCTTTCCGACTCGAATCTTTACATCGACTTGTCAAATCGTGAACTGAAACAGGCTTTGATTTCTTTGGGCATCTTACCCGAATCTTGTCCGGATAAAGTATTCACTCCCGTTGATTTCGGCGAAGTGGAATTTCCGATATTGTCACAGGAGATTATCGACGAATGGACGAAAGGTTCAGGCGAATCCGATTCGACAGAAATCTTCGATTCGGCGATGCAAAGCGATGGATTTATAGAAACGATTTTAGAGAATTTTACGGAAGTGTACGTATTCGACGAGGGAAAAGATTTTGAATTCAATCTGAATATTACCAAAGATTCGCTCGTCGGTTTGATGAGGGAGATCGTCGGAGAAACGGGCGATGAATCCTTTGTCGACATATTGGAGGAATCCCTGACATCCGGAGGTTTCGAATACATCAAGGCGAGTTTCGTCATCGACGATTACCGCATGAAAAAATGGTCTTTGGACTTGAATATCGGATATTCGACGGCAATCGTCGAAGAGGGAACAAGCCTATCTTCGGCCTATGAAAAATTCAAATGGATTTTCAAGGCGGAAGCTAAAATGAGTTACGGAAACGAAGTCGTCGTCCCTTCATTGTCCGATTACGATGATTTTACTCGGATCGATCTTCTTGGTTCCGGCGATTGAGAAAACCGAGTTGCTTTCGGGTCCTGCCTTTACTTCTTCGCTTTTTTATCCTAAAATAGACTGGTAAAGGAGCAACCAAGATGAAAGATTATCCGAGAATCGTATTCATGGGAACGCCGGAAATCGCGGCACATATTCTGACGGGATTGCTGAATGAAAACTATCGCGTTATCGGTGTGATCGCTCAGGAAGACAAACCGATCGGAAGAAAAAAAATCGTCGAGCCCGTTCCGACGAAAAAAGTCGCACTGGAAAAGAACATTCCTGTTTTTCAGCCGCGCCGTATCCGACTCGATTACGAATTTGTCAGGGAATTGCAACCGGATTTGATAGTTACCTGCGCGTACGGTCAGATCATTCCGCAGGAACTGATCGACATTCCTCGATTGGGCTGTATCAACGTTCACGGATCGCTGCTTCCGAAATATCGCGGCGCTTCACCGATTCAACAGGCGTTGATTTCAGGAGATCGGATCACGGGAGTTACGATATTGGAAATGACGGCGAAAATGGACGCGGGGAAAATGCTTTATAAAAAGGAAATCGCCGTCGCCGAAGATGAAAATTACACTTCGCTCTATCAAAAGATCGCAAGTTTGGGATTGCAGGCCCTTTTGGAGATGCTTCCCGATTATGTCGCGGGAAAAATCGCGGGAGAAGTTCAAGACGAAAGTTTGGTTTCGACCTGTAAAAAGATTTCCAAAGAAGAAGAACACCTTTCTTTGAATTATTCGTGCAAGGAGTTTGTCGGATATGTCAAAGGACTTTCCTATTCTCCGGGAGGATACCTCCTTTATGGAACGGAAGTATTCAAAATTCTTCGAGCCGAAATCGTCAACGCGAGAGTCGACGGAGAAGTCGGTCAGGTGGTTTCGATGGATAAAAACGGCATGATTCTGCAATTGAAAGACGGGCAGGTTTCCCTCCTCGAAGTGCAGAGACAAGGTAAAAAAAGGATGAACGCGGCTGATTTTATCAACGGCAACAAGCAGATGTATCGCGCGCTGTTAAAGTAAGGTTTCAAGGAAATCCGTCAGCGATTTTACAGCAATCTCAATCCGATCTTCCGAGATGGCCGAAAAGAAGAGAATCAAACGAGAATCTTCTTTTTTTTTCGAAAAATCGCCGATAAAATCGATTTTGATTCCCGCTTTTTCCAAGCGCTCTTTCAGTATCGGCAAAGGTAGGGACCGCTTGAAGCGAACCAAAAAAGACAATTCGTTTTCGCGATATGAAAGAAACGGACAGCGATCCAAAACTTTTCGAATGGTTTCCTTTTTTTTCGCATTGATTCTCTTGATCTTACCGATATGGCGGTAGTAATATCCTTCTCTCAGAAAAATGCCGATGAAACCTTGATCGAGCGAAGAAATCCGGGAAGAAGAGTAACGATAGATTTGCCTGTAACGTTTCTCCATTCCGGAGGGAAGAAGGAGATATCCGATCCGAATCCCCGGCCCGATGGTATGGGTAAATGTGCCGTAATAAAAGACCTTATCGGTATTCAACGAGTAAATCGTGGAAACATATCCTTTTCTGGAAATCAAATCGCAATCGAAGTCGTCTTCGAAAATGTAACGACAAGGCGATTGTGCGATGGCTTTTTTTCTTCGACTCGACATTTTAACTCCGGTCGGAAATTGATTATAAGGAGTCAAATACACAAGCGAATACGGTTTTTGGGGAACGGCGGCGCCTTCTTCATCCATCGGCAGATAATCGATCGCGCATTTCCGACTGAAAAAACGAAGAATTCTGTGATAACCCGGATTTTCGATTCCGAGCGATTCCGGCGATATCAGGGAAGCGACGACGGATAAACTTTCTTCCAGCGAAGAAACGATGACGATGCTCTCGATATCTACCTCGATTCCTTTATTTTCGAGAAGGTAACGGGCGATGGAGGAACGCAATCGGAGATCTCCCTGATAGGGCGATTTGTTCATCAAAATGTCCGGTTGGTTCATCAGCAGATTGTTGATGATTTTTTTGAATGTGAAAGAGGGAAACGACGCTTGATCGACTTTGGCGCTGGTGAAATCCCAGCGGTAGGATTTTTCTTTTTCTTCATAGGCGGATTCCTTTTCCGGAGAAGGAGCATACGATTCGGCGACGAAATATCCGGATTTTTCACGGCTGTAAATGTATCCTTCCTGCAACAGCAGATCATACCCCGAACAAACCGTGTTTACCGAAACGCCGAGATTTTTCCCGAGCGCGCGTTTGGAAGGAAGCTTTTCGTCTTTTTGGAGACTTCCTTTCAAAATTCTCTTTTTAATCTCCTTATAGATCGTAAGGTATTTCCGTTCTTCGGGAGAGAAATTGATCGTTAAATTTTCCATCTGATACCTAAAATTATTTCTAAATTGGTAGTTAAATAGTATCACATCGATTCAATAATATATAGAGGGAGATGAAAAATAATGAAAAAAACGAATTCTCGCGAGATGCTCTACCGAATGATCGAGGTGGCTTTGTTTTCTTCGCTTTGCTTTCTGGGAACGTATATCTCGATTCCTTTCGGAATCAGCAAAGTGCATCTGGGAAACTTTATCTGTATTCTTGCCGGATTTCTTTTAGGAGGTTGGGTCGGAGGTCTTTCCGGCGCAATAGGGATGGGTTTGAACGATCTGGTTTCTTCTTACGGACCGGATACGATTATAAGGACGGTTATCGTCAAGTTTATCGTAGGTTTTCTGGCCGGCGTTTTGCTTCGCCTTTGTCTGAAAAAGAAAGTATGGAAAGGGTTCTTCGTCATATCCGAAGGAGCATTTTTCGGAGGTTTTGTCGCACTGCTGTCGCTTTATTGCGTCTACGGCGACTCTTTTGAGATATTCGGAAGAACATTCGGCAATTCGCTGTTTCTCGTCGTTTGTCTCGGCATTTTCTCCGTCTTGAATTTGATCGCGCTGATCTTATCGTTTATCGTGAGACAGGATCGGAAATGGATTCTTTTATGCGCGTCTTTAGTGACTACCATCAATGTTCTTTTGGAGTTTCTTTTGAAAATACCGTTTAAAATGCTGATGGCGGCGATGAATTTCGAACAGGCGACGGCTTATGCGATTACCAGCCTTCCCAGCGCGTTGATGACGGCTATCGTTACCACGATTCTGATCACGTTGGCGTTTTATCCGATTTATCTCGCCACTCGGAGATTCAACCGATTCGACGATTTGCATTTTGGGCTGGAAGAGCCTAAAATTTAGATTTTTACCCATTTCTTCTAAAATTGGGCTAAAATAGCCTATTCTTCGCCGTGAAGGCATACAATAAAGTGTAAGACACCTCTAGGACACGGCAAGGCCTCTCGGCCTTGCTTTTTTGAATCGAGCAACATTCGGGGAAATAATGCGAATTTGTTGTGTTGCGATGCGATAAAGGTTAAAATAAAACCAAATGTAAGTGTGAGGGGCATTATGGGAATTTTTCAATATCTGTTGATTCTTCTAACCGGATGCGGAATCTTTATTGCCGGAATGAATATGCTCAGCGGCGGGTTGGAAAAAACGACGGGCCCCGGACTGAAAAGATTGATGGGGAAAATCAGCGACAATCGTTTCGTCGGCGTCGGAATCGGACTGAGTGTTACGGCATTCGTGCAGAGTTCGTCGGCGACGACGGTGATGACGATCGGGTTTGTCAACGCCGGTGTGATGAACCTTTTTCAGGCCACATCGATCATCATGGGATCGAATATCGGTACGACGATCACGGGACTGATCGTTTCACTATCGGCTTTCGATGTCACATTGTATGCTTCTTTTTTGACATTTATCGGGGTAGTGATGATGTTTTTCAAAAAAGAGATCGTGAAAAATATCGGGAGCGTTCTTTGCGGTTTAGGGTTGCTTTTCGTCGGTTTGGAAACGATGGGCGGCGCGTTTGACAATGCGGAGATTAAGAATTTTTTCGAAAAACTCTTTGCTTCGATCGATTTTCCTCTGCTTCTCATTCTTTTGGGAATGCTCTTTACCGCGCTTCTGCAGAGTTCTTCGGCGATGACCGGACTTATCATCATTATGGTCGGAAAAGGCGCGCTTTCGGTTTCGAATGCGTTGTTTATCGTTCTCGGATCGAATATCGGCACTTGCGTTACGGCTTTGCTGGCATCGATAGGAACGGAAACCAACGCCAAACGGACGGCATTTATCCATTTGCTTTTCAATGTGATCGGAACGGTGGTCTTTACGATCGTTCTTCTTCCGTTGTCCGATTCGGTTTCCAAGATGCTTGAAGCCGTTTTCCACAATCCTCAGATGGAAATCGCGGGATTTCATCTCCTTTTCAATACGACAACTACCTTGCTGTTATTGCCGTTTGTCAAACCTTTGGTCAGGCTTTCGACGATCGTCGTCAAAGATAAGAAGAAATCGGAAGAGAAATTTCATCTTCGCTTTATCGATCATCGCCTGCTTTCGACTCCCGCGGTCGCTTTGATGCAGGTCAAAAGGGAAGTCGAGTTCATGGCGGGATTGGCTCAGACCAATTTGGAAAAGTCGATTTCAGAGCTGATAGAACAAAAAAATTTATACGGGAAAGAGATTGTAAATACAGAGGAAGAGGTTGACTTTATTAACAATCAACTCACTAAATTTCTCATCGAATTGTCCCCTTTGATGGATCAGCATCAGGAAAAAGAAGTAGGATCTTATTTTCATGTCGTCAACGATATCGAACGAATCGGCGACCACGCTTTGAATTTCTTTGAGTTGAGTCAAAGAATGAAAAAGGAAGAATTGATCTTTTCGGAAGATGCGATGGAAGAATTAAAAGAGATGTATGGAAAAATACAATCGATGTTTTTGATCGCTTTGGGCGTATTTGACGATGGAAACGAGCAGCATTTAACGGAATTGAATCATTTGGAAGATGAGGTGGACGAGTTGAAGAATTATCTTACTTCCAGACATTATATGCGTTTATCGATGGGAAATTGCCGCATGGAATTAAGCGCCTATTTCTACTCCCTGGTTTCGGGATTGGAAAGGATCGGCGATCATCTCGTCAACATCGGTTACAGTATCGTCAATCCGACCGGCTCTCAAAATCAGACGAAGCTTTCGGATTCTTCCGAAAAATAATAGCGGAAAATTTTGCGCGGAATATTGGATTGGAAACAAGGCTTATGAATTTACTGCGAACGCGGGCAGTCACTGAATAATATTTTCATATGGTTTCTTTTTCATAAAAAGGTTCGACTGCATCGCATCGAACCTATTTTTCCTTGATGGCAAGGGCGATATATTTTTAATACGAATGCACACCCTTGCAAGATAATGCACACCCCTATAAATTGAAATTTATCGCTTTTTAATTTTCGGCGTCGGCAACTCGTCAAACATCGCATTAAACAGCCCTGCCAAATATTCTTTGTCGTCTACGTTATCCACAAGCAGCATTTCTTTTGCGCCTTCATACGGTAAAGAGTATTTCGCTTGGGGCATATAAGAGATTGAGGTTTTTACGGGCTTTACAAGCAATCTGTCATCATAAATTCCGCCGATAAGTTTACCGCGATAGTAGATAAGAAATTCACCCATCATAGGCTTATAGGTTATTTCGGTCAAGTCCGATAATTGCTCCAAAACGAAATTCAAATATTCTTTATTAGATGGCATAAATCCTCCGCTAAATTACTGTTTATCTTTCTGTTGCTAATTACAACTCGCAAATATTATACTACAAAATTCGTAAAAACGCAAAAAAAGAAACCCTACTCAAAAACTTCAATCTTTATTTCTATTACAATTTTAAAAAAAGGTATTGATACACAGTAATTGTGTCATCAATACCTATGTTTACTTATGGTGGAGCTGAAGAGGATCGAACTCTCTACCTCCTGAATGCAAATCAGGCGCTCTCCCAAGTGAGCTACAGCCCCGAGGTGTATAGAAACAACGGAGAGTATCCTCTCCGAAGGAATCGGCAAATGGTCGGGAAAACAGGATTTGAACCTGCGACCCTCTGTTCCCAAAACAGATGCACTACCAAGCTGTGCTATTTCCCGTTGAATGGCGCGCTAAGCAAGAATCGAACTCGCAACCTCCAGATTCGTAGTCTGACACTCTATCCAGTTGAGCTATTAGCGCGTTTTTCCTCTATAATATACACCTGAAAATGCGCGAATTCAAGAAAATCGACTTGAATTCCGATTTCCGGAATGGAGGTTCCTGTCGGATTCGAACCAACGGTCATTGAGTTGCAGTCAATTGCCTTGCCAACTTGGCTAAGGAACCAGATCATTCGCGTTATTCATCATATCAAAGTAGCCGTTGAAATGCAATTGTTATTTGAAAAAATACAACAATCTCCGACTGCTTTGAGATACTTATTTTATGCAGAAAGAAGAGGAAATGTGCCAATCGAACGCAAAAGGTTTAAATTTTAGTGGGGATCGAATAAAATGTTCGAGGTGAAAGAAAAATGAAGACGATTTTGACCGTTCAGAATATGTATTTCTCGTTTCCGACGGAAAGATTGTTTTGCGATGTCACTTTTTCCGTTTACGCCAAAGACCGCGTCGCCATCATCGGTGCAAACGGGACAGGCAAAACTACGCTGGTCAAATTGATTTTAAATCGCGAAATTCCGGATAAGGGGATGGTCGCATTGTCCAAAGGAGTCAGTATCGGCTATCTTTCGCAAGAGGTAATCCAAAACGAAGAAAATACGCTTTATCAGGAGGCACTTCTCGTCTTTGAACCCTTGATCCGATTAGAAAAAGAACTGGAAGATATGGAGAAAGCGATCGCATCTCAACCGGACGACGTCCGCCTGATGGAAGAATACGGAAAAAAGCAGCATTTTTTTCAAATCCGCGGCGGATACGATTATCCTTATCTCATCGAAATGTTTTTGACGAAATTCGGATTTCGAAAAGAGGAATTCGACCGGAAAATCAGCACTTTTTCCGGCGGGGAAAAAACGAAGATGAGTTTTGCGAAACTCCTTTTGATGAAACCGGAATTGCTGATTCTCGACGAACCGACCAATCACTTGGATTTATCCACCGTTGAATGGCTGGAAGATTATCTGAAAAACTATGACGGAACTTTGATTTTCGTTTCCCACGACCGCTATTTTATCAACAAGCTCGCCGATAAAATCTTCGAGATCGACGATTATCGCGTGAACGAATACAAAGGAAATTATGATTTTTATGTCATGGAGAAGAGAATTCGATATGAGCAGCAATTGAAAGCGTATCATCAGCAACAGAAAGAGATTGCTAAGATGAAACGGTTTATCGAGTTTTATATGCCGAAACCGCGTTTCGTTTCTCGCGCGAAAGACCGACTCAACAAGCTGAATCGACTGAAAATCATCGAAAAACCGACAGAAGAAAAGACGATGAAGATATCTTTCAAAGGCGATTCGATGCTCGGAAAGAAGATGTTCGGATTCGAAGATATGGCAATCGGATACGATCCCGATCACCCTTTGATCGTTCATATTAACGCTTTGGTTATGGGCAAAGATCGGTTGGCAATTATGGGCGATAACGGCACCGGAAAAACGACGATATTAAAGTGCATTTTAGGAGAGATCCAGCCGTTGGAAGGCAAAATCCTCCGCTATCGTGATTGCAATATCGGCTATGTTGATCAGCATCATTTCGATATCAAAGGGGAGAAAACCTTGGTTGAATATATGACGGATCTTTTTCCGTCGATGGGAGAAAAAGCCGTCTGCAACCATTTGGGCAGATTTAATTTTTCCGACGATGACTTTTACAAAACGCCCGATATGCTTTCCGGAGGAGAGAAAATGCGTCTGCTTTTGGCAAAAATTATCTTGAACGATTACGATCTCCTCTTGCTAGATGAACCGACCAATCATCTGGATATGATTACTAAGCAAGCGCTGATCCGCGCTTTGGATGATTATGAAGGTACGATCATTTTCGTTTCGCACGATCGCCATTTTGTAGACGAAATGGCGAATAAAATTCTCTATTTTTGCGATGGAAAAGCGTATTTTCACGAAGGAAATTATCAGGATTTCAAAGAAAAAGAGCAGGAACTCTTTTCTTTTGAACCTGTAGAAAAAAGGAATTTTATTGAGGAAAAGAAAATTGAAAAAAGAGAAAAAAAACCGATTTCGACAGGAAAATTGGAAATTCAAATTTCTCAGATCGAAAAAGAGATTGCCGAATTGAAAAAATCGCAATTCAATGAAGAGGTTTATTCCGATAGAGAAAAATCGGAAGAGGTCGAAAGAAAGATCGAAAAACTGGAAGAGAAGTTGGCCGCATTAAGCGAGGAATATCTGGAAAGAATGTAAAAATTCTTGATAATGAATTGCTTTGATGATAAGATAACTAATGCTTTCGGAGGTAATTCCTATGTTGATCGACGAGATTAAAAAAGCGAAAATGACGGCGATGAAAGAGAAAGACAACGCTGCCAGAGCGATTTACGATATCGTAGTCAATAAATATCTTCTCTTGTCCATTTCAAAGCGCGAAGAGGGCAAGGAAGTTACTGACACCGATATGGTTCAGATTATCGTCAAAACTCTGAAAGAACTTGCCGATGAAAAAGACGGATATGTCAAGACCGGAAGAACGGAGAGCGTCGAAGCTATCAGCCATCAAGAAGATGTTTTGAAAAAATATCTGCCTACGATGTTGAGTGAGGCGGAGATTCGCGCGGAAATTCAAAAGCTTCCGGATCAGTCGCTGCCGACGATTATGAAACATTTTAAAGTCAATTTTCAAGGCAAAGTCGATATGGCTTTGGTCAGTAAAATCGCCAAATCGATCAGTTAGGGGTATAGTTAAATGGTATAGCAACGGTCTCCAAAACCGTTATTGCGGGTTCGATTCCTGCTACCCCTGCCATTCAAAAAAACCAAAAGAATACCAGTTGGTGTTCTTTTTTTTATCGCTTGAAACTGCACCGTATCAACGCCAAAACGCACGAAACGACACTTTTTAGCAATTTGGATTTTTAGTGATATTTTATTTAAAATCATTTGATTCTACAAATGCTAATAAAGAAGCAATTAATGAAATCTTTTGTGTTCTAATAGTGATAGATGTATTGTTTGCAATTTGTTTTATTTCTTCTTTGATTATTTATCTATATAGATTTTTGCCATTTATTAATTCACAAGGGAAACTTATTCGTCTTAAAATCCTTGAAAGGCACATAGGAAGTGTAATGTATGGAAAATTTGAAACAGATAATTTAAATAAAGAAGTTAGAATTAGATTTGTATCTAGATCTTTCGTCAATTATTTTGCTTCATATCAAGTTGGAGATTATGCTGAGTGTTTTGTTAGAGAGCAAGATTTTTCAGACCCTAAAATTGTTGTTCTTTATAGATAAAATTGAAATTACAGTTATCCTTCTTAAATTAAAAATTTAGTATGCTTGCAACAATAAATAATTATAGTGATTTCGAATAAAACGATTAATAACGCATAGAATTGATTTAGTATTATTTCGTGCGTTTTTTACATTTGAAATTTTAATGTGAAATCATATTTAATCGAACTAAAGTATAGGTGATTCGCACATTTCGTGGTACAATATAAAATACAAATAAAGTGATAAATTGCTATTAGAGGAGAAAATTATGAAAAAAATATTTACGAGCCTTTTGTACGGATTATTATTTGCTTTAACTTTTGCTTTGTCTGCTTGTGGTAATAAAAATGGAACGTATTATCCTAATAATTCGGAAATGAAAACAAATCTTGAAGAGAATGGTTATGTTGTAACTATATATCAAGATTTATCAGATAATGATGGAAATCATCACGCAGGAACGCTCTTATTTGCAAGTAAAAGCCGTGAAAATGAGCAAGAAGAATATTTATATTTCTATCGCTTTGATAATGCCAATTCTTGCGATTATTACTACACCGCTATGGAAAAAGAATGTAAAAACTATAATTCGTTGGTAAAAATCGAAAACGACGAAAAATTTGGTAATATCGTTTATTGCGGAACAGAGAAAGCCATAGACGATGCGGGAATTATAGTAGTCGAAGTGAAAGTTAAAGTGTAAATTGCAATTCATTTAATAATTTTTAAAGCATTATTAAGAAATAATCAATAAAACGATTAAAACGCATAAGAGCAAATAAGTGGTATTTCATGCGCTTTTTTACATTTGAATTTTTAATGTGAAATAATTAATAAAAATTGGAGACTTAATTGAATTCATTAACACAAGTACTAATGAAGTATTATCTTGTGTTGTGACTAATCTTATAGATATTCTAATTTCAAAGAACTATATATGCACTACGAAAAAAAGTATAGGCTATAAAGAAAATGAAGAAGCCGATCCAAGAGACATGCTTGTTTATTATTCTCAAGAAAGTATAGAGAAATTTGATGTTCTTGGAATTGAAATTAAGTTATTAAAAATTAATATTCAATGATTGTGATAATATAGAGGTAATAAAACCTAGTAAAGATGGTAATTATGTTGTTTAGTTTAAATCCTGCTCAAGCTAGTAAGGTTCGAACCTACTAACGAGTGAAATATAAGCACATAAAAACCTCCTTGAATTGTTCAGTTTCAAAGAGGCATTTTTTATTTGTTAATCATAATTCCAACTTTGCAAAGTGAACATTTTTTTCTAACTTTGTAATCAGCGTGAATAAGGGATTTGTTATAAATTTTTTATTTCTTTCAATGTTATACGGCTCATAATCTAAGGCATACATGTGCAACATTAGCTTTAAAGAATGGAGCAAAAGAAAGTGAAGTTCAAATGGTTTTAAGGCATAATTCAATTAACACAGCTATGATTTACTCTCATCATATTGAAAGAGAAACCAATAATACTGAGTTAATTGTTGCTGATGCAATTTTAAAAAATAATTAGCGTTTTTTATCGTGGTTTTATATCGCTAAAGGAAAGGACAATTATGGAAAAAGAACAACTAAACAATGTCTCGCTTTTTGAGCGTGACTCAATTGGAACAATCAGAACCAGTATCGATGAATTTGGAGACCTGTATTCTGCCTTAAAGATGTGTGTAATATTTTAGAAATCAAAAATGCATCTAATGCAAAATCAAGACTTAGATCTAATAGAATAGTTAAACTTACTGGCCAATCAAATGGTGGAAATCATCATATTCATATATAACGATTGTTATTGCAGATGGATGAGCTATAAAATTTAATTGTGAGAATAGTAGTATAAATGACCTTATTGTTTCACGAAAAAAAGATGCTAAAATAAATAGGAATTTTTAAATTCTTCTTAAGGTAATATGATAAAATAAAAATATTAAAATGTATGTCGCATTTTGATAAAAAAACAACTCTTATTAAGTGAAAATATTTTCAGAGGATAAATCTATGAGAGACAAAATAGAAAACTCCTTACTTAGTGCACTTAAAAAAAACGATGAAGGGGAAGTAGAAAGAATTTTTGAGACTATCTATAACCAGTATTACAAATTGGTTTATTTTTGTATTGCAAAATACATAAATGAAGAAGAAACAATTAAGGAATTAACAAACTATGCCTTTTTAAAGTTTTTTGAAAATATTTCAAGTATTAATTCATCAATAAAATACTATTTACTAACGATTGCAAAAAATATTGCAAAAACTTATTTAAGTAAAGAAAAGAATTTTATATTAGTAAGTGATGAATTAATTCTAAATTATCCTGATTATTCTATTTGTAGTAATGAAGTATACACAAAACTTATAGATGATTTAAAAGCCGTTTTAACAAATCAAGAAGTAGAAATCATTATTAAGCATGTTGTTGATGGAATGACTTTTAAAGAACTAGGAAATATTTATCAAATAAAAGCAAAGACAATAAATAAAATATACGAAAGAGCAATAAAAAAATTTAAAGATTCGGAAAGGAGTGTTTTTTATGAAAAGTGATTTTATGTTAGATGAAATCAATTCTAGAGTGAAGAACTTTGGAAATTTCAGCGAGATTTCCAAAAGAATAAATCTAGATGAATATAAAGAAAAAACAAATAAGAAGAGTTTTACTAATAGTACAATTTCAAAATTAATAGATGCATTAGCTATGTTTGTGATTGTAATTACATCAACAGTTTTAATTACAAAAATTAGTTCTAATTATAATATAGATGTAAGTACCAGTGATGTAGGTGCTAGTATTAATAATCATAATTGGGAAATTATTTATGAAGAAAAAGAAAATCAATGTGCGGAAATTCCAAAATGGAATGATAGAAGCATTATACAAAAATATAGTTCCTTTACATACAATAAACTGTCTTATGATATATGGTCGACAACGTCATCAAAGCCTATCTCAGAAAACTATATAGAGAATGAAATTGATTCAATTTTTATTACTGGCTACGATGTTTATGAAGATGCAACACACGAAATACGAGCAAGTGTCTATAAAATCAAAAAAATTGATTTGGGTTGTGCGATTGGAATTCAATTTGACGGCGATGATAAATTCTATGCCTATATCAATCATCGTTATAAATTTTATTCACTTGAAGAAATAATTAATAAATTGAATTTAATAGAATATTGTAGTTTTCAAAATGCCTATTATGAATTTGAAGATAAAGATGGTACACATTTAATACGATTTGATGATTTTGACGATGAATTAGTATGGCAAGGATTATTAAATCAAGCCAAAAATGAAAATTTATTTTTTAATAATACGACATCATCAATAGAAAAATTTATGAGTGTTCGAGTAAAAATTGAGGCTTTAGGTATTGAAGATAGCGCTTCATGGATTGGGTTAGATAATAAAGGATTTATGGAGGTTAGGATTTTATCAACTACTGGAAATAAATGTATTTTCGAATTAGATATTGAGAGTATTGATGCTTTTTCAAAATATTTAATTGACAATATTAAAGGGTATGAAATTATCTTTATTGAGAATTGAAAGAAAAAACAAAGCTAATTGATGTTATTAAAAAAATTGGAATCCCAACATTTATTGGATTAGAACAAGTTCCTTCTTTAGATTTTGCCAATAATGAAAATAAGTCAAATTTGCCATCTGAAGAAGATATTAGAAGCATAAAACTTTGAAGAAATAGTAACAATTTTAGGTAAACCACAAAGAGATAGTGGCTCGGGTGCATTTTTTATTTGAATTTGACCTATCAAATGGAAAAAATAGAGGCTTTATTTGTAAATAACGATAAAAAAGAAAATGAATATATAAAAGCTCATGAAACCATAACTCTTGGCTCACATTATCTTTACTTAGTAGATTATTCAGTTATAGATAGTAATCACTAGAGTTTATTTTATTTAAGTTCGAAGGAAAAGTATTTATGGATAAAAGTAAAAAACTAAAAAAATACTTGGAGCATTAAGTTTATTGTTAGCTGTTACATCTTGCTCTTTAAACTCTGAATTGCCTATAAAAATTGGAGATAAATTAGATGGTGATATGCGAATACTTCAAGATGAAGTAAAATATCGATTTGACTATATTGATTATATGTTTTTTGAATATAAAAACAAAATTATGTCATACACTATGATCCTTTAACAAGTATTGTTATCAATTTGCAATCTTATCCTATTAAAAAGGTAGCAGAAAATGATTTTAAAAAATCGATGTTGGAATGTATATTTATGAAGTCGTGGAATTAGTGGGTCTGCCTTTTGATAGTAAAACTTCAGGATTACTTAGTATGAATTTTAAAATAACTGATAGTCAAGATTATCGAGTCGTCTATTTTATACAACCGAATGATTCAGCAGAAGGCTTAATAGTATCCATTGTAGTATTATAGAATAGCTAACCAAGTGATTCAAATATCAAAGATTGATTCATGATTGCTATATTTTTATGTTTTTTTCAAATTTTAAAAAAATTCTAACAATAAATAATAATAGTGATTTCGGTTTTAGTAACGAATAAAACAATTAAGAACGCATTGAAGTGATTTAGTGTCATCTCGTGCGTTTTTTACATTTATAATTTTAATGTGAAATCATTAAGAGAAATTGATTAAGTAAGACTATAATATATATGAGCAGATGCATATGCTCCGAAGCTAATCCTAAGCATTCGTGGATTCGAGTTAAGCGTAGTGCCTTGGACTCGTTAAAAGGAAGAGCACATGGAAACAGTAATAGGTTTGCCTCTCACCTTAAAAGTGAGGCTTTTAAAAATTTAAGCGACAAGTAAAAATTTGAAAGAGAGATGATAATATGAATGATTGGTTTACTGTAGAGAAAATTGATGAAACAACTTTTTCAATAAGTGAATATAAACATTATGAAGAAGCTCATTCATATTTATTACTTGGAAAAGATAAGGCTTTATTAATTGATACTGGACTAGGAATTTCAAATATAAAAAAAGTTGTTGATGAAATAACACAACTACCAATATTGGTTATAACAACCCATGTTCATTGGGATCATATCGGCGGACATAAATACTTTAACGATATCGCTGTTCATGCTTTAGAGAAAGGCTGGTTATTAAACTTTCCTGTTCCATTAGCGGTCGTTAAGGACAATTTAATGAAATTGCCGTTTGAAAACCCTAAATCATTCGATATTGATAAATATGAAATTTATAAGGGAACACCTACATTAGTTCTTGGCGATAATGATGTGATAGATATTGGAAGCCGAAAAATAAGAGTAATTCATACGCCGGGACATTCACCGGGACATATATGTTTTTATAACTTAGAAAAAAAATATTTATTTACAGGCGATTTGGTTTATGAAGGAAAATTAGATGCCTATTATCCTACTACTGATCCGATAGCGTTTAAAAATTCCATTGATAAAATAAGAAATTTAAAGATCACAAGAATTTTGCCTGGTCATCATAAATTAAATATACGTAACAGTTTGATAAACGAGATTTGGAATGCATTTGAAGAATTAGAGGAAAAAGGGAATTTAAAGCAAGGAAGTGGTATTTTTAACTATGGAGAATTTAGCATTCATATTTGAATAAAGAAGAAATTTAATGAAAATGAAAAAAGGGACGTATCTATAAATATACTGCAAAAATAATTTCTTGTGCTTTTAGCAAAAAGAGGTTCATCTTCAAAAATTCAGGAGTTATTTGATAAAAGACTAGCGGGGATTGGAATCGGTTAAATTCGATTTTTCCGATTGGCTTAATTCATGTATTGTTGTCTTTGAAAAAAGAATAAATATGAAATGGTCGGATTTTAATCCATGCTGGATCTATCGAAATACGAGAAATATAGACTATCAATCATATTGAACGTTTTAATGAAACATCGATAAAATCCTTTTTTTTGATCGGTGATATATGTGTCTGGAATCGAGGAGTTACTTTTTATCTGATCGAAATGATAAGCGCCGTTGACTTTCCATCCGTTGATTAATCCGATGGAAATCGCATCTTTCGGGCAAAAAAAGGAACACCGCATGCACATCTGACAATGATTTTTGAATCGGATGCGATCGTTTTTTTTCGTAATATTATTTACAGGACACATTTGAATACATGCATTGCATTGAATGCATTTTGCTTTATCCACACGGTAGAATTTTCCGTTAATATGCGCTCCTGGCCGCTGAATGGAAAACAAAGCGCTGGTGAAGTTATATAAAAAATTACTATTGATGATGCGGTGAATACCATGAAAAAATTCGTACATGAAAATGTCCAGCAGTCGTTGATCGTACTTTAAGATTTCTTTAACAAAGGCATCGTCGTAACGGAAATGTATATTATAAGGCATAATAAAATGATATTCATTTTCGAGTACGCATTTGTTTCGTTTTAAAATGCGTTTAATGATGCGGCTCGATGCATCGTTCAACCCGAATGTTTCACCAGATTGCTTATAAATGAAATACCTCTTTTCCTTTGGTAAATGAACTGATTTTAAATATCGGTTCATCAATTGAGGTGAATTGAATGCGTAGATAGGATATCCGATTCCAATCGCATCGTATGATGATAAATCTACCGGATTTTGAGAAGTTATATCATATGTCTTCACTTGATGACCTTTCTCACATAATCTTTTTTCTATCATTTTAGTTAAATATCTTGTATGAAAAGTGCCTGTATAATAAAGTAAAAGAAAATTCATCCGCATATACCTCTTACAAATTTATCATAACAAATTTATCGAAATGATAGAAAATGGTTTTTTAATGATTAAAATAATATATTTTTTCTAAAAAAGAAATTTTTAATTGATGCGATGAATTCAGCGTTCGTTGATTGATCTCGATAGGGTATTCAAATTTTGATCGAAGGATAAACCTTAATTTACAGAATAAATACAAAGAAATCGCAGAGTATATTGAGAAGCGTGGAAAAGATGATTCAAATACTTTCTAAAGAATATGAGTATAACAACGCGAATCAGATTTTCGGTTAGGACCTTATGCTTTTCAAAATGCAACAAAATTAACGATTGATCTTTTCATGTGTCGGGAGAGTAATCATATTTTTAATTCGGCGAAGAATTTTTGAAAACAAACCGGAATGCTGAGTTGATTTCTGATTTGATCGCTTGGATAAAAGTTTCCATTTAAAGAGTCGGAATTTTCGATAAGAACCCGATAACCTTTCATGTTCCACGTTTGATGAGAAAAAACGTGTTTTCGTTCGCATAAAGGGGTAATCGCATCAAAGGACAAATTACGGGAAGAAAGATTGGTTTTGACTTCCTCCTCTGATAAATGTCCTTGAAGAATCATCGGGGCATATAAACCTTTCAAGACACCGAAATCCTTTTTTTCGAAGTAAAACCAATTTTCTGCCGTGCAAAGAAAAAGGCAAGTGTAGTCGTATGGTCGATTCAAAACTTTTCTTGTTTTGACCGGATAGCTATCGACGCTTCCGTGCAGAAAAGATTTGCACTGATGCTGCAAAGGGCAACGATTGCATCGGGCGTTCTTCGGCGTGCAGATCGTCGCGCCAAGTTCCATTAACGATTCGTTAAAAATTCCGAAATCTTCAGGGTGAAAATTTTCCAGTTGTTCTTTAAAAGATCTTTTCGTCGTTTGAGAGGAAATATCCGAGTCATCTTCGTTTAATCGGGTTAAAACGCGTAGAACGTTACCGTCTACCGAAGCGTAAGGAAGGTGAAAGGCGCGTGAAAGAATTGCACCTGCGCTGTAATCACCGATGCCTTTCAAACAAAGAATATCCGCATAATTGTCAGGGAAATGTCCGTTAAATCGTTGCATGATGATCTGCGCGCTTTCCTTTAAATTTCTTGCTCGAGAATAGTATCCTAACCCTTCCCAAAGTTTCAAAAGCCTCTCTTCTTCGACCTGAGCCAAATCCGGAAGCGTGGGCAAAGCGTTCAAGAAGCGGAGATAATAAGGAATAACGGTTTCTACTCGGGTCTGTTGCAGCATGATTTCGCTGATCCATATGGCGTAAGGATCTTCCGTATGTCGCCAAGGTAAATCCCTTTTATTCTCTTTAAACCAACCAATCAATCCGTCGACATCCAAATTCATCAATCCTATCACTCCGTAAAACAGGATCAGTTTAGCACAAAGTATGAAATAAATCCTTAAATTTGATTATTTGAAAAAGAAAAAAACCCGAAAAAACATAATGTTAAGATTCTTTGACAGATTTCCAAATATTCTTGGTAGAATAAAAGCACGGAATAGAGAAACAATTTGTACATCGGAGGAATGACAAATGCGATTCAATGAGAAACTTTTGAAACTTAGGAAAGAAAAGGGGTATTCGCAAGAGGAATTGGGAAATCGAATCGACGTAACCCGACAGACGATTTCCAACTGGGAATTGGGAATATCGACTCCGGAAATGCAGAAAATCGTCGAATTAGCCGAATTATTTGAAATCACCACGGATGAACTATTGGGACTCGAAGAGAAGAAACAGGACGTCGCAAAGAGAAAAAGGTTTGAATATGAATACCGCAGTAAAAAAAGCGTATTCGGTCTGCCTTTGGTTCACATTCATTTAGGAGGAGACGGATACGAAGTTGCCAAAGGCATTATTGCCATTGGAAATGTGGCTACAGGGGTAATCAGCATCGGCGCAATATCTTTCGGGGTAGTTTCTTTCGGAGGGTTGGCTTTGGGACTTTTCGTTATGGGCGGTTTGGCTTTAGGATTAATTCTAGCCGTAGCCGCCGTGGCTATCGGAATCTTTGCTTTAGGAGGAATCGCGCTGGGTTTTTTGGCAATAGGAGGAATCGCCTATGGAATCTATTCGATCGGAGGAGTTTCCATTGCTCGGGAAATAGCCTATACCGGAACAGGAGTGGCATTTGGAAAGGTCAAACTCAATGGGGAAATGACGAAAGAAGAAATCTCTCAAACGATCGAGACGATTTTGCCCGAAACCATAGAGTTCATCAAATGCTTGTTTATTGCCTTAGGGAAAAGCGGATAAAACTATTTTGTACGGGAAAATAGACGAATTGATCTTTTTTCTTTGCAAAAAAAAAATATTGCGATATAATAACTATCTGTAAAAAGCGTTTGTCTTTTTATTTGTCGGGAAGTGGCTTAGTTTGGTTAAAGCGCTACGTTCGGGACGTAGAGATCGTGAGTTCAAATCTCATCTTCCCGACCATCTAAAAAAAACAAATACGATACGTTGAGTATTGTATTTTTTTTCACTCAAAATAGCACCAAACAACACGAAATGACACTTTTTAGCAAATGAGAAAATTATGATTTTTAAGGAAAAATGCCATTAAAACGTGAAACGCCTTTTTTGAATATAGTTTAAATCCTGCCTCACGCTAGTAAGGTTCGAACATTACTAACGAGTGAAATATAAGCACATAATAACCTCTTTGAAATCAAATTCAAAGAGGCATTTTTTATTTGTTAATCATAATTCCAACTTTGCAAGTAAACATTGTTTTTCTAACTTTGTAATCAACATGCGTGTTGAATAAGGGATTTGTTATAAATTTTTTATTTCCTTCAATGTTCTCATTTCCGACTATCAAGATTATTTGATCCTTCTTTTTGATAACCGCTCTAGGAAATATCAGCTTGAAGTCAAATTCATCCAATGAAGCGATGTCAGATGGAATAGTTTTTACTGCATCTATAATCTTCTTGATTTTGTAACCTGAAGAAGAAGCGATAGCTTTATCATTTTGTTTTAGATGTTTTCGTTTTGCTAGTTCCCTGATTTCTAAATTGATTTGCTTTTTGATTTCATCATAGAAATCACCATATTTATCTTTATATTGAAGTGCTTTATTTCTTAACTTTTCAATGCCATTATCAATTTTTTCTATTTCATCATCAAGAGTTAGTTCATCATCATTTATGATTACATCTTCAAGTTCTTTTTTTAAGGTGTTGATGTTTGCTTTCAATAAGAGAAGTTCTTTAATTATTGCTTTTTCAAAAACTTCAACTGAGATATTGTCTGCTTTACATTTTTTAGTTGTCTGATTTGATGCACATACCAAGAATTTATTAGTTGGTACTCCATTGTAGTGATTTGTTTTAACTATTAAATTTCAAAGCAAATGAAATGTTAAAGGTAGTAAATATTGATGATGGAACATCCTGCTTTGGAACTGAAGAAGTTATTAGAAACTCAAAACCTCAATGGATGCATTTATTAGTTTCTATAATTTATTTTAATCACAAAGATGAGATGATCCATATTAATATCTCTATAAACTGATTTATGAAGAGTATACAAAAAGCAAACCATTTTCGTTAATAATAGTTCAGATTTAATCATCTTGATTTTCAAAATAACGATTTTCAAATCCATTAGGTGTAAATTTATCTAAAGACCTATGAGGAAGATTAAATATTTTACATACTTCATTAAATCCAAAAGAGGAAGCATTATAGTTCTTGAATAGTGGTTAAAAGGTTAATTACATTTCTTACAAATCGTGAAATCGATCTAACATAAAAACATTATGCAATAAAATGCAAAATGAAATTGGTTAAGTCATAAATTTATAGATTATTTCTATAATTGTATTTCATTAATACTTCTTGTTTTCTATTAGTTGATACTTCAGTATATATTTCGGTTGTGGAAATATTTGAATGTCCTAATAACTCTTGAACTGCTCTAATATCTGCACCATTATTTAATAAATTTGTTGCAAATGTATGTCTTAAATAATGTGGTGTAGATCTAGGAATATCAGAAAGTTTTCTATATTTTTCATATATTGCTTCAATACTGTGAATTGATAAATAATCTCCATACCTGTTTACAAATAAATTTTCTGTTTTTAAGCTACCATTATTACGAATATTCAACCATTCTTTTATGTGTTTTATTGTTGCATTACTTGAAAAATAAAGTAATCTTTCTTTTTTTCCTTTGCCGTGTATAAGAATTGTTTTTTCTTCTAAATCTATGTCAAATACTTTTATTGATGACAATTCACCAATTCTCATTCCAGTAGATATAAGAATATCTATTATTGCAATATCTCTTATAGCATATCTTTTTTTGAAAGCACTTAGTTCATTTTTAGAATAATTAGTAACATAATCTAAAAGATTCTTTACATTATTTACATTGAGAGTCTTAGGTAAACGATGCTCTTTCTTGAATTTGAAATTAATTTCCTTCATGTAATTACTTTTTATAATTTTTTTAACATATAAGTAGTTAAAAAATAATTTAAAGCTAATTATTTTTCTTCGTAATGAAGCCTCCTTTAATTTTTGTTTATCTTTTAAATGAGTAATATACATTATAAGATGTTTTGAGCCAATTTTAGTTATATTATTTTGTTGTATAAAATTATAAAGTCCAAATAAATCTGATTTATAAGCTTTTAGAGTTTTGGAATCTAAATTCTTAGTACCTGATAATTCAATTAAAAAATTTTTTATATGCTTTTGCATTGTTTTTCTCCTTTTTGTATAATCTTGCAAATTATAGCAAATATATGATAAAATTTGGTGGAAATAATATTAAATTATTTGGAGGAAACTATGGACACAATTTATAATTTTAAAAATAAAATTTTAAAAAATTTAGTTACAAATGATTCTGCTGAAATAATAATTAAAGGTAATGATTACATTTCTAAAACATGTCTATTAAAGGAAATTTTATCAGATTTAAAAAGTTGCAGTAATATCTTTTCTTTCTTTCTAGAAAATAAAAATGATGTCTTTTCAAATAATAATTTTTTACAATATTTATTGTTAATATTTTATAGTAATTCTCCAAAATGTAGTATAAATAATATTAATGAGAATTGCTCATTAAAAAAATATATTAAAAAAACTAGAATTACAAATTATGTAAGCAAACAATTATTAAGAAATATTAATGTTGCAGGAGCGCATGTAACAAAGACAGCACCTACAATTATTAATGAAAGTGAATTTGCTTTAGATTATACTTCACAAAATGGGTTTGATTTAATGAATTACATTATAAATTATTTATATAAAGTTTCAAAAAAAAATAAAATTATTATTTGCATTGATAATTTTAATTATGATGAGAAATCAATTGTTAATGTTTTTTTGATAGAATTACTTAAAAAGGTAAAAAAGAACTTATTTTTTATCATTGCCACTTCACCTAAATTTTCAGGAGAATATATTTTTACTTTGAATGCAGTAGTAGAGGAATTAAAATGTTTCAATACGCTAAAAATCGAAAATATTCTTAAAACTAATTATCCCAATTTAGGGGAAAAACAAATAAATGAAATTGCAGACTGGATATTCAATAAAACAAAAGGAGTAATAGTTGATACAATTAGCGTAGTGAAAGAAAATAATGAAGAATTTAAAAACAATAAAATATCAAACTGTAAAATTCATAATATAAATGAAATAATAAACTCTTTGGATTCAATTCAAAAAAATCTTATTTATATGTCTAACATATTTCCAAATGGATTACGAAAAAAATTTTTATACGAATTTTTTAATAATTACGAGTCAATAGATGAAATAACTTTAGATAAAGAAATTGAAGAATTAATTAAAAAAAATATTATGTTTTTTAATGGTGAAAATGGAGATAGTTTAAAGTTGCTAAATAAGTCTTATAGAATGAGTTTAGATGCAATGAGCAATCCTGAAGATATTATCGAGTATTTGCAATCAATAAAAATATATTTGTCCGAATGTTTAGATGAACAAAATATGCAAAACTATGATTATTCATATTTATTACATTGTATTATTTTTCTATATAAAAATAATGAATTAGAAACTAATTTAGACAAATTAATTAAATTAATAAATTTAGAATATTCATTTATGGCATACTCATATTTATCGAACATTTATGAAAAGATTTATCCAATTATCCAATTGTTACCATATAATATTATTATTAAATTATTAGACTCTTTTCAAAAAAGTTCAGAATTTGAAAAAGGTCTATTAATAATTCAAAAACTTAAAAATTGTAATGTTTATGATGATCAATTAAAAATTTACGAATCTAAGTATTTAACCCAATTATATGAATATGATGAAGCGTTGAAAATTATAAATGAGGTGAAGATAAGAAACGGAGAGTTTTATTATACAAAATTAAATATTATTCAACAACAATTTGATAAAACTGAAGTTTTAAAATTATTAAATGAAGTCAAATTAATTGAAAATAAAGATAAATGGTTCTATATAATTTTAAGAAATACAGCACATTATTTCGATTTTAATACGGCATATAAAAATATGACGGAAAGCTTAGCCTTTTTTGATGGAAGAAAATTTGAAAAGGCAACAGTTTTAAATAATATGGGGATTATCCTATTAAACAATATGAAACTAATAGAAGCAAAAAAATGCTTTGATGATTCAATAAGTATCTTAAAAAATATAAATTCGAATGAAATCTTCGAGCCTTATTGTAATAGAGCTATTTATTATTTATTAACAAATGAAGAAAAACATGCAATTCAAGATATTATGAATGCTCAAGAGCATGTACCTTCAAGTTTAAAAATGGATTATATTCTGGTTGAAGTTAATTATCAATTATTAAAATTAATATTCTTAAAAAGTGAAGTAAATGATGTTATAGTATCATTTACTCGTTTGTTGGATAACCCTATTGCGGATAGGTGGACAGAATTTTTATTAAAATATAACTTAGCAACACTAACAAATAGTAAAATTACTGATGAGGAGTTTCTAACGGAGTTAAAAGATGAAAAAGTAACTCACTTTGAAGTTTTTTATGCTGTAAAAATAAATAATAGAAAATACGAATTATTGTTGGGATTATCCCCTAATTGGAGGTATTAATTCATGTATTTTTGTACAAGAAATTCAATCATATTAGTATTTACTTTAATATTTAATAATATATCTGAAATATAGTTTGCTAATTTAATAACATCTTCAGCATCAAAGTTAAGATTAGTTATGCAAGTACTACCTATTCTAATGCCTGAAGGAGCATCCAAACTATTATTATCAAAAGGTATTTGATTCTTATTTGATAAAATTTTCCCTTTAAATAACAATTGTTCTGCTTTTTTTCCATTAATTCCAAGAAGTGATGTATTAATTAGTATTATATGATTATCATGCCTATCATAAACAAGAGGAATTTTTCTTTTTTTAAATGTATCTACAAGTAATTGTGTGTTTTTTAAAACCTGTTTTGCATAAAACTGAATATCTAATTTAATAAGTTCACAGCAACAAATATATTTGGCAAATAATATTGATTGCAATGGCCCTCCCTGCGAAGTTGGAAAAACCGAATAATTAATTTTGCTCTTAAATTCTTTTCTATAAATAATAATTCCTCCTTGTGGTCCACATAGTAATTTATCCATCGTAAATGTTATGAAATCGACATATGGAACACAACTATTCATCGTCCCACCTAATATAAATAATACATAATGACAAATATCCGCTAGTACATAACAATTGTGTCTATGAGCTATAGTTGAAATTGATTCAAAATCAATTGACTTACTATAAGAGGATGTTCCAACTATTAATAATTTAGGCTTATTATCTATAATTAACTTTTCCAATGTAATTAAGTCAATATCTAAATTATCATTTAGTAAATAATGAACAACTTTATTTGGTTTCCCAGCTAATTTTGTATGCGATATATGACCTCCATTTTTTGGAGATAAAGATAAAACGATATCATCCTCACTCAATATTGCATTATATATTATTTGATTTGCTTGTGTTCCTGAATGTGGCTGTATATTGACTCCGTAATCATTGGCTTTAAAAAGATTTAAAAGGATTTTTTCTGATTTTAACTCTATATCATCAATAAAATTAATTTCTGGAAAGTACCTTTTCCCAACAATTCCTTCTGTTGGAATCATATGAATTGGAATTGACATTGCGTTTAAAACACTGTCGAATGGATAACTACAACAAGCACACATATTAATGTATCCATTGTAAATTTTATAAAATGAGTCAGTTATTAAATTAAAACAATTATTTTCCACAAAATTTACCTCCAATAATTTAATATTATTGTAAGGAAAAACTTCTGATTATAGTTTCTAGCATGATGTATTAGTTAAAAAAGTAACCATTTAGTATTGTTTGTGTCAATTTGAAAATAAATTTTCCAATGATTAGTGCCAACAGGCAAATTAGAGCGTATATTTCAAAATATTAATTTTTACTGTTTTTTTAAAGTTTTATGATGAAATATTACTTTAAGTTGTGTATCGGTACGGTTCATTTTTTAAAAAATTGGTATCGAAACGATTTTTTTGAGACATCTATTTAGTACGAAATGGCTACAGTAGCCAAAAAAGTCATGAAAATGGCTTTTTTTGTTTATATAGGGGTATTTTTAAGGGCAAATATGTCCTTTTTATATGAAATAAAGGAAGGCAAAATCTTTTCATCCAACATCTGCATTTTGACGATTTTCATAAAAAACAGGATTTGAACTGACGAATGCCCTCAATCAGCAGAATAAATTATTGATATCATTGCAAATTTTACCAAACTATGATATATTTTACTAGAAAATCAATTTAAAAAAACCCAACCAAAAAAGGGGTGTTCAAATGAAAAAAATACAATTCAAAAAATAGCCTACCTCACCATACCGGTAGTTATTCTGGTATTCGTTTTCGTTGCTTTGCACTTTGCAAAAGAAGAAACTGATTTACCTTACACAGTAACCTACTCTGCCGAAAAAGGTGGAAGCATAGAAGGACAAAAAATCCAAAGAATCGAAAAAGGGAATAGCACCAGCTTTGTTTCTGCCATACCCGATGAAGGATACTACTTCGTACAATGGTCAGACGGAAGAACAACACCACAAAGACAAGACCAAAACATCACCGAACCATTATGTAGGACTTTTCTTTTAAAAATATCGTCACATGGTAGAAAAATTACGGACATTGTGATATACTCAATTTGCAGTTAAGGAAACTGACAGCTTTTCATCGAAAGTTTGACTAACTAATCTTCTGTAAAGCTATTAAGAGGATTGCCCTTTGAGGCTCATAGCAATAGGTCGCCCTATGGTTGGTCACATGATTTCTAAGACTGACTAATTATAGGAGGTAAAAGCATCTTTTTTTCGCATAAATTAAGATGAAAAAAAATTGTATGAATTTAAACAGAGAGACTGCTATGCGCCTCTGGAGTAAGTCTTTTGGCAAAGAGACAAAAGTAAGAGATTTTACTGGTCGTGTGATTGCCAAAGGTGCTTACAACGACCGCAATAGCGAATTCGGATGGAATGTAGATCATATCCTTCCACAAAGCAAAGGCGGCAAGACTGCTGACCATAATTTGGTATGCTGCCACATATTGACGAATGATGAAAAAGCAGACAAGTTCCCTGGATTTGTAGCTAACAAAAAGAAGTTCACGATCGTCAAAGTTGAGAACCACTATGAAATAAAGCCTGAGAAAGATTCCCCTAAGAAGGATGAAGAGCCTCAAATGAAAGAGAAGTGGAACCTATACGATTCGGCTTCTGGAATCAGGCTTTATAAGACATTCAAGGGTTTGCAAAACAAAAAGCGCTTTGTTGGTACAATCGAAATAATTCTTGAGGGGATCGAAGGTGCTAATACAGCACTGACGGACTTCATCGAGGAGCTGTTTATCACCGAGGATGTTCAATTTGCGGACGATGATAACAGCTATTATTCAGGCACGAATGTTAGGTTGCTTGTAAAAAATTACGAAATGCCTGACAACGCTGAAACAGACAATCTTCTCGACAAGTGCATCTTGTTGAACACGTATCTAGCTTATTACTTCAAGCAGATGGGTATTATTAACGACTATGCCATCTCTTATAGATTGGATTGCTATAGTGACAGAAAGGACTTTTACAGCAAGGACGCCAGAGTCAATTTTTTAAAAAGAGATTTACTATTTAGGAATGATTGCAGGTTGAGAATCAATACCCTAGTAATTCAAAATTCGTTCGCCAAAGAGAAGTTCGATGACTCAGTTGGCTGGGATGAAAACATGTTCTATGATTATGACTATATCTACACAAAATTATCAGAAAATTTGGAAAAGGAGGTAAGCGGAAAGTAGAGATGTTTGAAGCCTCCTTAAATTAGATAACTACGAAGGTGATGGGCGACAATCACCTTTTTCTTTTAGTAATACATAAAGAATATTTTTATAAGGTTTTGAATTTTTTTCAAAAAATGCCTTTTTGAGTTTCTATAATCAATCGATAAAATAACGATGTAATAAGATTTGATGAAACTGGAGATTTAATTTGTAATTATACCAGATTGAAAATACATACCATAAAAAATAATCAAGTTCCGATACAAAGAGTTCTCGGTTTGATATAATAAAAGGGGGATGAGTATATGAAAAAAACTTTATGGGTTTTATTGCCATTATTGTCATTATTACTATTAGGCTGTTCATCCAATATTATCGATACCAATTATGTAGAGTCGGGCTTTTCAATAGCAAATAATAATAGCGAACCTACTCCATGGTTATGGAC
Source organism: Bacilli bacterium (assembly GCA_048359995.1). Lineage (GTDB taxonomy): Bacteria > Bacillota_I > Bacilli_A > RFN20 > CAG-449 > UBA3210. The sequence goes on from DBGCPK010000017.1 coordinate 88,461, forward strand.
CGCAGTAAGAACACAAAAAAAAGCAAGAATCAAATATTTGCATTTCTGTTTCTGTCGGATATATGCAGGGCATTATCGAGAAATGGAGTATAGATGCATTTAATTCTAATCCGGGTTATGGTGAATTTTCACTTCAAAGAATAATAAGGGATAGAAATGAGAATGAAATATCCAATTCTTATCATGCTTTGCCAAATTTTAATGATGAAAGCAAATACTTAGTTAGGGTTCAAGGCGCAAACGATGGAACGGATAAAATATTAACTATAGATTTTTCTTTTCACTTTGAGGAAAGCATTTCTCTTGATGAAATCACTGTTGAGCAGGGGGGGGGGGTATTTTTTATGATCTATGTTTGTTAGATGACAACAACCAGATTTTAATGCAAAGTTTAAATTGTGGTATATCATTGGGAAGTTTATATTTTGAAAAATCTAATGATCAAATTATATTTTCCAGTACGGATGCCATATAATTTGTAAATGATGGGTGTGGAACTTTTGATTCATCATCTTTATCATTGGATGCTGCAAGAGAAATGCAGATGAAACACTAATCTATGAATTAGTTATGACGATGAAGATTCTTCTAATTATAACAACGGATTATCACTATTAAACATAGGTGTAACCGGAAGTATTTCAGGAACATTGAGGAGCAAAGATGCCATCGCTTACGATAAAAATGATAATAACGCTATCAAGTTTTAGTATTATGACCAAGCAGTTTAATCTCTAATTTGGATTTGATTGAAAGATATTACTCCTTTTGATTTCACAAACTTATTGTAATTATTGCCCGTTTTTGATACTGTTAATATGATAAAAGAGTAGCAGATATCAAAATCCAAAATACCATTGTATATCTAAGTAATTAGGGACGATACCAATGTATTCAATAACGAATTAGAATGTAATGGAAATAATAAGTGTATGTTACAGTTAATCGACTAAGTGTTATCGGAGGGGTGGACAATGTATAAAAAAATATCAATATTTACTTTATTCGCATCATCGGTTCTTCTTGTTTCCGCTTGCAGTAGTAAGGAAAGCAGCAACTCTTTACACAATAATTCTGTCAGTTCCAGCACTTCGCCTTCCCATACGTTGCCTTTTTTAGTACAAATTATTCCTCAAGACTTTACGTATAAAGAAAGACATTATCGGGTGCTGCAGGATTCAGAAAGCAAGAATTCGATTGATGAAGGTGAGATAGGAGATTTACTCGGTTACATTATTCATGAAGATGACATCGGCGCTTTTCTTGACGAACATCCGAATACGGATTATGTGATTGATAATTACGTATATGATTTATACAACCAAAATCGAATACCGTTTTTTATGGTTGTCGGATATGACGATTTAAGTTTAATTTACTGCACCCGTTCTTTATATCAGGATATTACAGATTTTTCACAATCGAATTGAAAAAGAGAAGGAGGATTCTAGTTTTGTTGACCTTGTATAAACCGAAAAAAGCGGACTTATGGTTTAGAAAAAAACTTTTATCCGATCCTCAAACAATGTCTTACAATGATGCTTGGGGAGGCATAGTCGATTTCCCTGAAAATCGATGGGAGGCGTGGTATAAAAGATGGGTTTCCATCGCCGACAAGAGATTTTACAGATACCTTCTTAGAAAGGAAACAGGCGAGTTTATAGGGGAAATCGCCTATCATTTTGACGATAGTAAAGGGATTTATTTAATTAGTATAATAATAGATTTTGATAAGAGAAACAAAGGATTTGGAAAAATGGGATTGGATCTTTTATGTCGAGCGGCAAAGAAAAACGGCATATCGACGCTTTATGATTCCATTGCGAAAAATAATCCGGCCGTAAAGTTATTTTTGAATAACGGCTTTGAAGTTGAATATCGTACAGACGATGCAATTATGCTGAAACGGAAACTATAAGTTCATTTTCAGATTGACGAGATTGACCAATTCCCGTTCGCAGTGTACGGCTTTCTTTTATCTTGAATTGAATATTTTTGAGGAAAAAGCGGGAACTTCATTCTTTGCGATAAAGAAAACTTCTGTCTAATGCAGGAAAGAAAAGAGCAAAAAGACGAAATAGAAGTACGATTTTTAGAGAAGATTGCCGAAACATAAGCGTTCAGATTCAAAGTAACAAAGAGTAACAACCGAAGATTCGGAAATTGATATAGAATAATTTCGAGGTGATGAAAATGCTGAAAGATAAAATCAGAGAATTGCGACAAAAGGAAGGATTGACGCAGGAGGCATTGGCGAATCGCATACATGTATCGCGTTCCTTAATAGCCAAGTGGGAATCGGGCAAAGGAATGCCGACCGAAAGCGATTTAGCGCTTTTGAGCGAACTTTTCGACGTCTCTTCACAAGAGCTTGTGTCCGATCGGGAATGCGAGCGAACGATTGTCAAAAAAAACCGGAAAATTCGCGGGCTGTATGCGGCCATCGTTTTTCTTACCGCGGTTTTGTCGGTCACAACGACATTAACCATCTGCGCTTATTCGGGTATTATCGGATTGCGCGGAGAGCAATCCTCTTCGGAGATCAAACACATTCACCAATACGAAATCGCGGAAACCATTGCGCCGACTTGCATCGACGATGGTATCGTCCGTTACGAGTGCGCCTGCAAAGATGAATACGAGGAAATACTCTCGGCTTATGGACATGATTACAGCGATTGGTTATACATCGAACCGACGGAAGCGGAAGTCGGAAAAAAGGAAAGAAGCTGCCTGAAATGCGCGCATCGGGAAAGTTATGCGATATATATCCCGCTTTCCGATCCGGCAAACATTCAACACGCAGTTTCGACAGGGGAGAAAGGTATATTTATTGTCGAATACGATCCGAACGGAAACAGAGTTTGTCAGTGGCAATACGATTATGTCGATGATACTCTGGTTTCGTATATCTATTCCGGATACAGCGAATTTTTCCAATCCAGTACCTATATTGTCTACGTCGAAAGTAAAGATCAAACCGTTTTTGTCTATCGGGAATTTACAACTTCGAGTTCCTTCGATTTTATCGAAGCCACGATGGTGAAAGAGGAGACGAGAATCGTCGATGGATACGATATGAGCGGGATTACATCATTGCCGGAAAACAGATAAAGATAAAAACATATCGATAAAATTGTATCGAAATATTGACTTTGACAGGTTGTTTATGATATCTTCTAAGATAAAGGAGAAAAAACAAATGAATAAAATCAGAGTAGTTCAGTACGGATGCGGGAAAATGGCTAAGTACATTTTACGTTATCTTCATGAAAAAGGCGCGGAGATCGTCGGTGCAATCGACGTAAATCCGGAGATCGTCGGAATGGATGTCGGTGACTTTGCCGGATTAGGCATCAAGACCGGAGTATTGATTTCCAATGATGCCGATAAGGTTTTGGACGAATGCGACGCGGACGTGGCGATCGTCACTCTGTTCAGTTTTATCGGCGATATCTACGAACACGTGGAGAAATGCGTAAAGAGGGGAGTCAACGTCATTACAACTTGCGAGGAAGCGATTTACCCTTGGACGACGGCGGCGAAACTGACGAATAAACTCGACGCTTTGGCGAAAGAAAACAACTGCACGATCACCGGAAGCGGTATGCAGGATATTTTCTGGATCAATATGGTCGCTATGGTCGCCGGAGGTTGTCATTCGATTCAAAAGATCAAAGGAGCGTATTCCTACAATGTGGATGAATATGGTTTGGCTTTGGCGGAAGCACACGGTTGCGATTTGACCAAAGAAGAATTCGAAAAGACTCTCGCGCATCCGACCGAAGTAGTTCCTTCTTATGCTTGGAACGCGGCTGAAGCGATTGCGAACAAATTGGGACTGACGATCAAATCGATTCGGCAGGAGAACGTTCCTTACATTATCGACAAGGATATTTACAGTTCGACCTTAGGAAAAGAGATTAAAGCAGGAAGATGTATCGGTATGTCCGCGGTCGTCACGATCGAAACCTATCAGGGAATCGTCATCGAAGAAGAGACGATCGGCAAAGTCTACGGTCCGGACGACGGGGATATGTGCGATTGGTGGATTAAAGGCGAGCCGGATACTGAATTCCACGTTGTCAAACCGGCGACGGTGGAACACACTTGTGCGACGGTCGTCAATCGGATTCCGTCTCTCTTAGTCGCTCCGACGGGTTACGTTACGGCGGATCAACTCGATGAGATCGGTTATTTGACATATCCTATCGATTACGAAATTTAAAGAAAATTTTCGAGAAAAAAGCCGGAAGAGAGAATCTTTGGATTCGGCTATCCGGCTTTTCTTTCGGTTTATAAATGGATTTCCGCGCTCTTTTTAACGAGATATCTTTTCCAAATAGCGAGAGAGGAATGCCTTTGTCCTTTCCTCTTTCGGATGAACGAAAAGTTCTTTCGGATTCCCTTCTTCGACGATATAGCCGTTGTCCATAAAGATTACTCGGTTGGACACGTTTTTTGCAAAATCCATTTCATGCGTAACTACGATCATCGTCCTTCCTTCTAACGCCAGTTCTTTCATCACTTCCAGTACTTCGCCGACCATTTCCGGATCGAGAGCGCTGGTAGGCTCGTCGAAAAGAATGACATCGGGGTTCATACATAACGCTCGGGCGATGGCTATGCGTTGCTTTTGACCGCCGGAAAGCTCATTGACGTGCGAATGCAAGCGATCCGCCATGCCGACTTTGGTAAGATTGGAAATCGCTCTTTCTTTCGCTTCTTCGTCTGAAAGATGAAGAACTTTTTTTTGCGCAATCGTGCAATTTCTTAGAACATCAAGATGATTGAAAAGATGGAAATTCTGAAAAACCATACCGATTCTCGAACGAATCTCGTTGACGTTCATCTTTTTACGTTCTCTTTTGATCGCCGCGATTTTTAAATCTCTTTCTTGAATCAACGCTTTTCTGTCGCGCTTTTTCGCATTTTTGATCAGCGGCTTGTATTTTGAACGAAGGAATTTGATTTCGTTTGAGAGAGTGTTGTCGATGCGGCAGACAACTCTTTCGCGACGAAAATAAATCTGCCCTCCATCGATATCTTCGAGCCGATTGATACAACGGAGAAAGGTGGACTTTCCGCTGCCGGAAGAACCGATGACGGCGATGACGTCCCCTGGATAGACATCTAACGAAATGTCTTTTAAAACCTCGTGATTTTTGAATGATTTTTGAAGATTCCGAATGGAAATGAGCGCTTCTTTCATTGCGAAACAGCCCCCTTAATCCGACTGCGGAAAGGAGAGAAAAGGATTTTCTGCCCATTCATTTTTCGGGAAATCAGTTTCAATACGAGCGTGGCTAAGAGCGTCAAAATCAAATAAATGACTGCGATGATGATATATCCCTCTACTTTAAAATAATTTTTGTTGGTCGCGATGGAAACCGAGGCGTAAAGTTCAGTCAAACCGATGACATTCAGCACGCTGGAATCCTTGACGTTGACGATGTATTCGTTGAGAATGGTCGGCAATGCATTCTTCAATGCTTGAGGCATGATGATTACGAACATCGCTTGAAAGTAATTCATTCCCAACGAACGACTGGCTTCTTCTTGACCGATGTCGACGCCGTTAAGTCCGGCGCGGACGATTTCCGACATATACGCGCCGGTGTTGATCGTGATGACGAATAGGCCGCAGATCATATAGCCGTTGAAAATCCACCCCAATTGAATATTCGTCCAACTGAATCCCATCGAGGTGAAACCGAAGAAGATGATCATCGCCTGAACCATCATCGGCGTTCCGCGAAAAAAATTGACATAAATCGCCGAGATGGCGGAAACGATTCTTTTCAACGCCCTGACAGGAGCGTGGTCGGTCTCTTTAATGCGGAGATTTCTTCCCAATGCGACGACGATTCCGATCGCCAAGCCGACCAGCGTTCCGACGATGGCGAGGATCAAAGTGGCGGCGATACCTTCCAAAAAGGTCGAATAATAATTTTTCAGAAGGGAAACGATTTTATCCCAACTCGACATTATCGGTTCGCTCCGTTGACGATGGAATTGGCTACCGGCAATTCTGCGGTCATCGCGTCTGCCGATCCGGATTGTACGGCAATGGCGCAGGTCGAGAAAGTCTCTAACGGGTTTAAATGAGTCACACCGTATTCGCCGACCCAGTTTTCGATGACGTCATCGGTGAGCGTAGATACCTGACTGACGATTTTAGCTCCCGAAAAGGCGCTTAGGGAATCGGCATCCGCGTATTTCGAATCCGCTTTGACGATTAAGACCAGTTCGGAGCGGTAGTATTCGTCGGTAAAGTCGATGGAAAGCCGCCGTTCTTCCGTGTCGGTCATTCCGGCGATCACCGCGTTGATCGTCCCGCTTTGAAGCGCGGGAATCAGCGCCTCCCAATCCATTTTCAGAATGCGGAGATTATAATTCAGCGCTTCCGCCAAAGCCTTAGCCATCGTTACATCGTAGCCGGCTGCATATTGACCTTGCACTCCGTTGATCGGATAAGAATACGCCGTCGGCGCGGTTTCCGTCCAGTTGAATGGTGCGTAATCGCATTCCAGACCGACGGTCAAATAAGGTTTGGAATCGTCGTTGTCTTCGCTTTGCGTAGAAACTTTGGTCGGATTCTCGTCGGTCGATCGTTCGACCGCTTCGCTCATCCAGGTATTTCGGGTGTCCTGAGAGATATTTCTCAACGCTTCGTTGATCTTTTCTTTCAGCTCGCCGTCGCTTTTTCCGACGCCGATCGAAACTCCCAGTTCTTTTTCCGATTCGCCGAGAACCGATTGATCGAAATGAACGATTTTCAATTTCGAGGAACTGCCCGAGCAGGAGACCGCGCCGAGCGTAAAAAGAGCCGAAACGGCCAAAAACAGAGTATTTCTTAAATTCATCTACCATATCCTCCTCTTTAAGAAACAAAAAGATTGCATCTATTAATGCAACCTCTCGAAAGATTCAGATACATTAATAGCTCCTCTACAAAAAATTGTAGGAGTCTGTAATCTGTTATGGTTACAGCCCAACGATCATTAGATGCCTCTAAGATGTTTCGGCAGACTATTCCTTTCGTTATCTTCACCGGATGCCTCCTCCGATAAGTACTGATAAAGTCTGCTCCTCTATTCAATCTTACAAGTCAGCATTATAACGTCTTTTTTCGAAAGTGCAACAGTTTTTTTGATGTTTGGTCGATTTTATTCTGTACGAAGAATTGAATTCGTCTTGTTCGCAAGGTAAGATGTACCTTAACGGAGAAGAAAAAATGGAGTTTGAAGAAGAAATATTCGCAAGAAGACGATGGGATTTCGACTTGATGGAGAATTACGGATTTCGCTCGTATGGAGAAGAGCGTCGATACGAAGAAAGGCTGATGAACGGAGACTTCAAGGCGATCGTCGATGTCGATGCTTTCGGATCGATCAAAGGTACGATTATCGATCTTTCGCTCGGAGAAGAGTACGAGAATTGGAAAATCCCGTCGGTTCGGGGTGAATTCGTGCAGAAAATTCGAGACGAATACCGCGGAATGTTGAAAAGAATCGCGGAAAAATGCATGAGACCGTCCTTTTTCTTTTCGGCTCAGGCCAACCGTCTTGCCGAGCGGATCGTCCGAGAGTTCGGCGATTATCCCGAAACCGTCTTTGAAAACTCCCCGGGTCACGGCCTGTTTCGAAATCCGGAAAATCGAAAATGGTATGCTTTGGTATTGAGAATCGATCTTACGGGAATGACGGGAGAAAAACGAATCGGAGAAATCCTCAACTTGAAAATCGAACCGGAAAAAAGAGAATCGATTCTCGCGAAAGAGGGAATATTTCCCGCGTATCATATGAACAAGATGAAATGGGTTTCCGTCGTACTCGACGGACGGGTCGACGACGAGTTCGTTTTTGCCTTGATCGCAATCAGCCGACGGCTTTCTTCCGAGAGGAAAAATCGCTCGAAGCGTTTATAAAAATGGTTTCCCGACGAATACTATGATCGGGAGAATGAAGATGAAGATATTGTTTTACGGTGCGAAGAATTACGATATAAACGCCTTTCGAAACCAACTGCCGAAGTATAACGGTATCGAGGTGACTTTTGTGGAAGCCGAATTGGAAGTCCATACGGCAGAGATGGCTTCGGGATACGAGGCTATCTGCCTTTTTGTTCATCATCAGGTCGACGCGTTCATCGCGCGAATTCTGAAAAAGGGAGGAGTTCGGCTGATCTTGCTTCGATGCGCAGGATTCAATCAAATCGATTTATCCGCATGCCTGAAAGAGGATATTCTCGTAATGCGCGTTCCCGATTATTCGCCCGAAGCCGTCGCCGAAATGGCGATGAGTTTGGCTTTGGCGGTCAATCGAAAAATTCATAAGGCTTATATCAAAGTGCGCGAAAACAACTTCTCGTTAGTCGGATTGATCGGCACGAATTTCTACGGAAAGACGGCAGGCATCGTCGGCTTCGGCAGAATCGGTCAGGCGATGGCGCGAATCTGTCGTGGTTTCGGTATGAAAGTGATCGCTTACGACGAATACTCGCACAAAAAGACAGCATATGTGCGGAAAGTAACTTTGGAAGAATTGCTGAAAAGTTCCGACTTGATCTCTTTGCATTGCCCGTTAACCGAAGAAACGCAACATCTCATCGACGAGAAAACCATCGCGATGATGAAAGACGGGGTTATTTTGGTCAATACTTCTCGGGGAGGCCTCGTCAAAACCGACGATTTGATCAAAGGAATAAGAGAAAAGAAGTTCTTCGGCGTCGCTCTCGATGTTTACGAAGAAGAAAGCGACTTCGTATTTGAGAATTTGGAAGAGAATATTTTGGCGCACTCCACGCCTGCAAGGCTTCTCTCTTTTCCCAATGTCATCGTTACTTCACATCAAGCTTTTCTGACTCGGGAAGCGTTGGACGCGATCGCAAAAACCACTTTGGACAATGCGCTCAGTTATCTGAATCGGAGACCCATTGAGGGAAATATAGTAAAAAAATAAATTCCGCCTTGACAAAGGGAAAAAGAAGAAAGATAATGAGAGTACGAACGAACGTTCGCGGTTGAGAATCGTACGCGTTAAAAGGCGAGAGTGTATATGGGGGAGAAAAGATGAGCGAAAGGAATCGGCAACAGGAAGAAAGGGTGTACCGATACGTTGAAGAGTATTGCGAGAAATATCAGGGAAGCCCGAGTGTCGACGAAGTGGCAAAAGCGATCGGGCGATCGAAAAGCACGACGCATAAAGTGCTGAAAAGGCTGGAAGAAGAGAAAAGATTAACACGGAATGAAAAAGGAAACTACGTGAAAGAGATAAGCGGCGTGAGAAAGATACCGTTGATCGGGGAGATCGCCTGCGGGAAACCGATCTACGCGGAAGAGAATATCGAGAGTTATCTGCCATTGCCGAAAGAGATGTTCGGAAGAGGGGAGTACTACGCGCTGAAAGCGAAAGGGGATTCGATGATCGGCGCGGGGATCGAAGACGGGGATATCGTGTTTGTGAAGAAGCAGGATTATGCGAAAGAAGGAGATATCGTTGTAGCGCTTATCGAAGACGAAGCGACGTTGAAACGATTGAAAACGAGGAAAGAAGGAATCGTATTGCACGCGGAAAACGAGAGATACGAAGATATCTGCGTGGAAGAATTGAGGATACAGGGAGTCGCGGTGAAAGTGTTGAAGAACATCTGAGGGAGAGAGAAGAAATGAATTACAGTTACGCGAAAGGAATGGACAGGACGATACAGGAACTGGAAGAATACGGGTTCGAAGTGGAGAAAGACGGAGAGAACTACTTGGTATCCTTTGACGGAAGTTTGAGGAAACAATGGGAAAATTACGTTGCGGAGAAGATAAGAAAGGACGAATGGAACGAATATGTGAACGGAGAGGAGATCGTATTTTTGTTCCGGACGGAAGAAGGGATAAAAAAGTACATCGTGAAAAACGGAGAAAACGAAGAAGTGCTGAGGATGTGCGAAAAGATGAGCAACCATCGTTACGACTCCCTCTTCTCTATGCTCCTCGCCAATCCCTTTTATCGTTTGATTTTGGAAAAGTAAAAAAGGGGAAATCGGTTAATGGATATATATGAGAGCTGCCCGAAGTTGGAAAGCCGACGCTTTCTGTTGAGGCTTATTGATGAGGAAGATCTCGACGATCTCATAGAGATATACTCGGATAAAAACGCTTTGCCGTTTTTTAACAGCGATAATTGCCATGGTGACAATTTTTACTATCCGACGAAAGAAAAAATGCAAAAGGCAATTCGATTTTGGATAACCTCTTATAAGGAACGATGGTTCGTACGATGGACGATCGTCGATAAATCGATCGGAAAAGCGATCGGGACGATTGAAATGTTTCATCGGGAATCGGACGACGCTTTCAATCATTGCGGTGTCATCCGCGTCGACGTGGGAAGCCGCTATGAAAATGCGGCGGATATATACGATATTCTTTCGCTGTTCATTCCTCCGTCGTTCGATCTGTTTCGCTGTACGGAAGTGATTACCAAAGCGCCGATTTACGCCGTTGAACGTACGGAAGCGTTAAAAAAAATCGGATTTCACGAATCGGAGCATCGGATGATCGGAACCTACGACCGCTACGTTTACAAAGATTATTGGACGATCGGGGAAAAAGATGTGCTAAAATAGAAAGCGGAGGAAAAAAAGATGGACAATTCGACATTGGAAGTGCTGAAAACGCGAAGGAGTATTCGACAATTCAGTAAGAAAGCGATTCCGGAAGGAATCCTCGGTCAAATCATCGAAGCGGGATTATATGCGCCGACGGGGAGAGGAAGTCAGAATCCGATCATCGTTGCGATTGAAAATCCGGAAGTTCGCGAGAAATTTGCTCGGAAAAACGCTGAAATCATGGGCAGAAGTGGCGATCCGTTTTACGGTGCGCCTGTGATCCTGATCGTTTTAAGCAAGAGGGATCACTTGGCTAAATACGACGGCAGTTGCGTGATTTCCAACCTGATGAACGCAGCGTGGGCTTTGGGAATAGGATCCTGTTGGATTCATCGTGCCGAAGAAGAATTTGACTCTTCTTTCGGAAAGGAATTTCTGCATTCGCTGAATATTGAAGGCGATTACGAGGGAATCGGTCACGTCGCATTGGGCTATATCGACGGAGAGTTACCAGAACCGAAACCGCGCAAGGAAAACCGAGTTTTTTACGTGCGATAAATCGAATTTATCTGAAAAGCCCTCTGAAAACGCTGTATTTTCAAGGCATTTCGCCTGCTTTGTATTCTAACCTTATGCATTCCTTGTTTTTGCCTTACGAGCCGAAACAAGGGAAACTTTTTATCAAAGCGTCAAACCGCTTTTTTTTGGGTAATAAGCCCTCGACGTTTGAAAGCGAAATACACCTCTCGCACAAGCTTACGGTTTGTACAAGGGATATTTCGTTTCATACATATAAGTGAGTTTTAAAATAATGCCAATAATTCCGACAGATTCTCTACTTCATAGTCTGCCTGTTCATATTTATGAATAGCCCTTGCCAATCCCCCAAGACCTTGTTTTATCCATATCGTTTTCATACCAACTTTTTTGGCGGGTACGATGTCGTTATCCAATCTGTCGCCAACCATAACAGTATTATCAGGCAAGCACTTTGCAAAGGTCAATGCACGATGAAATATCGCTATATCCGGTTTTGAAAGACCTTCCTCCGCAGATGCTAAAATAATATCAAAATACTTTAAAAGACCCCAGTTTGAAAGGCGTTCTTTCGTTCCCGGACTTTGATTTGCGATAATGCCAAGACGGTATCCTTTGACGGTCAACTGTTTTAAAACAGATTCCGCATCGGCATATGGTCTTTCCACCTCTTTATGCCATAGCGGTAATTCTATACCGTAATACTTGGCAGCTTCGTGATCACCTTTCAGATTCTGCTTTGAAAATTCGATAACTTTTCTTTCAAAATCATCGGAGCTGATCGTTGTCCCCGCAACAGCTTCAAGATATCTAAGTTGATAGCATTCACTTTCGTCTATAAGTGTTGAACCGATATCGAAGAAAATCCATTTTGCATTTATCATTTTTGCTCCTCCCGATGGCGAACCCATAACCGGTTGTCTCCACAACGCTGTTATATTCTGCGTCAGATTTTTCATCTCTTGTTTTTACCTTTTATAAAATCGTGATATCATATGTCTTTTTTAGCATACTTTCGAAACGGAAGTCGCTTTCAGATGACAGTGGAGAAAGAGATCGCAAGAAACTTTATCGGACAAGGGCCTTTGAAGACAGCCGTATCAACCCGTAAAAGGCGATCGATCCCACCGAATTGCCCAGAATAATCAAAAATATAGAGCCGACGGCTTTTCCGTTCCAGATTCCCGAGGCCGAAAAATAAAACATATCCGCGACGCAATGCTCGAAACCGCAGAGAATGAAGATGGCGACCGGAATGAAAATGCCGATCGTTTTGATGAGCGGGTGAAAGTCTCGTCTGGCAATTTCTACGGCAAGGAAGATCAGAATGCCGCAGAAAAAAGACAGTATTAGGAGATTGATCGGCGAAGTGGATAGTTTGGTTTGACTGACGGATAAAGCGTTTTGGTATACGACAGTCAGGCGCTCGTCGCAAGAATGACCGAGATAGAAGAGGTAACCGGTTCCTATCGAACCGATCGCGTTGCCGATGAGGCAGGTTAGCAGATCGGCGAGAAAAGACGGTTTGTTTTCGAAGACGTAACCGATTTTTCCGGTATAAAGATACAATTTGAAAAAGACGACGACGAACAGACCGAAAGCAAAGAGCAGCGACGCGCCGATCGTAGAGCTTTCTTTTGCCGAAAGAAATACAAGACCGCCGATGCTGATCATGATTCCGGCGGTCAAGGACGAAATCAAAATGTAAATATATTTTTTCATAACTGCACCTCGAATCCTATTTTATCAGCATCGTCTCCTTCCGTTAAGTTTTTTCGCGATCTTTCTCATTGTCAAGCGAATAGTTTTGCCGTTCACCGCCATAATAGTTAGTGGAAAAAGGAGTGAAGTTTCATGAAACAAGAAACGGTTATGAATCACTTTGTCACCGCGATTGCGATGGGCGAGGAAATTTTCAGAATTTATCAAGAGAAAGCGGGCGATCAAAAACTCAAATTGATTTTGATCGATTTTATCTCGTCTTTCGATAATCAGAAAGAAAATCTGATCAACGAATTGATCGCCGCGAACTTCCAGACGGCGGAAGAATATTCGATTTTGCAGAAAAATGCGATTGCAATGGAAAAAATGAGAACGAAACTCATCAAAGACGATTACGAATTGGGAATTCACATCATCGACACGATGGGGTCGGCCATCAAAGGGGCATTGAAATATTATCGGAAATGCGATCCCGATATTCGGATCAAATTCAAGAAGTCTGTCAGAGAAATTCTCGTCAATTACGAAAATATTATCGGCAAAATCAAGACTTATTTGATCAATCTGGAATAATTTCTTGTCAACGAATGTCGCCTGTGATATTTTGTTATCAGGTGATCGCAATGAGAATCTAACACCGATTCTTTTGAAAAATCAGGCAAATATCTTTCTGGAAAAAACAGGAGGATAGGGCTTATGAAAGAAATCAAAATCGAACATCTGTCGTTGAAAATACGGAATGGAAAAGAGATCATTCGCGATTTCTGCGCCGTTCTGCACGAAAACGACAAATTGTTTGTCATCGGCGAAGAAGGTAACGGAAAGACGACGTTGCTGAAATATATTTATGATTCTCACACTACGGAAAGTTACGCGGAAGGAACGAAAACGCTTCCGGATATGCGCATAGGGTATCTGGAACAGCAATCGGACCCATATTGGGAAACCCGCACGGTAGCGGAATATCTGTTCACGCACCATTTATACGAAACCATAGACTATGAATTTTATCGCGATTTTAATAAAATCGAAAGATTATTTGCTATTTTTCAATTAGAAGTATCAGACATCGAAGAACGCCCGTTTAAATTTTGCTCGGGCGGAGAAAAAGTAAAACTGCAATGGATAAAAATGCTGATCCGGAAATACGATCTTCTTCTCCTCGACGAACCGACTAACGACCTTGACGCGGATTCTTTGAGAAAACTGGAAGAAATTTTACGTGCCGATCCGACGCCGGCAATCATCGTTTCGCACGACGAAACATTTATTCGAAATGTTGCGAATCAAATTCTTCACTTGGAGCAGATCAAGGACAAAACGGAGATGCGTTTTACTTATTTCAAAGGCAGCTATGACGAATATCTTTCCCGTAGATCGACAATATTTGACCGTCAGGAAAGGGATCACGTCAGAATCAAAAGAGAAAAGGAAACCAAAGAAAAGAAACTGGCACGACAGCATCAATCTGTCGAAGACGATCTCAACAGGGCGGTGCGGGATCCCGTGCAAGGAAGACTTTTGGCAAAAAAGATGAAGAACATCAAGGCGCAGGAGAGGCGCTTGCAGAAAATAGAAGTGACTCCCGAACCGGATTACGAACGGGATATCTCCTTGTTTTTCGATTACGATGTCGGTATTCATCCGAAAACGGAAATACTCGATATTCGCGGAAAAACGCTTCAAATCGGTCGGAAAGTGCTGATCGACGACTACGACTTTCTTCTGTACGGAAACGCGCACATCGTCATCACCGGGGATAACGGAACGGGGAAAACGACCTTGTTGAAAGAACTTTGCGCTCAGATCGATCAAACTCGTTTCAAAGTACAATATGTTCCTCAGAATTACGGGGAACTTCTTCCGCGGAAAATGTCTGCTTTGGAATATCTAAGCGGCTGTCTTTCCGATTATACGAGGGAAACGCGGAGCCGGATGATGACGCTTTTGGGATGTCTGCATTTTGAGGAAAAGGAGATGAGAAATCCTCTGTCCGATTTAAGCGGCGGTCAGAAAGTGAAGATTTTGATCGCACTGATCGCATTGAGAAAGGCCGAAGTTCTTGTTCTCGACGAGATTACGCGAAATATGTCGCCTTTATCCGAACCGCGGATCCGCGCGCTCTTAAAGGAATTTAAAGGGGCGATTCTCTCAGTATCTCACGATCGGAATTTCATCGAAGAAATCGGAGAGCAGGTATATCGTATTCGAAATCGAAAACTGATCCGCATCCGTTGAGATCGCGGAAGAATTTTGAAATCGCGTATTTCAAAATCGAACAAAACAGATTATAATAGTATCAATAATCGGAGGTATCATATGAAAACTTTTGAATCTGAGGAGATGTATCTGGAAACGATACTGGTTTTGCAGCAGAAGAATTCTGCGGTACGATCGATCGATATCGCACGCGAACTGAATTATTCGCGACCGAGCGTTTCGCGCGGCGTCAACCTTTTGCAGAAAAAAGGGTTTATTATAATCGAAAAGAACGGGCTGATTCACTTTACCGAGGAAGGAAAAGCGAAAGCCGAATCGGTTTACGAGAGGCACAGAGTGATTACCGATCTATTGGTATTGAC
The DNA here is from genome assembly GCA_048359995.1 of Bacilli bacterium. GTDB lineage: Bacteria > Bacillota_I > Bacilli_A > RFN20 > CAG-449 > UBA3210. The sequence goes on from DBGCPK010000017.1 coordinate 103,907, forward strand.
GGGGGCGGAAAGAGCGCTGGCAGAGGAAAACGCCTGCCGAATCGAGCATGTCATCTCCGAAGAGATGTTCGAAATTTTGAAAAAATACGTTGCCGCGCGGAAAGGAGAGAAATCGTGTTAGGAAATTTTTATTATTGCAATCCGACTCGCCTGATTTTCGGCCCCGATTCGTTGAAAGGATTGGGCGAAGAACTGAAAAAATACGGCCCGAAAGTGCTTTTGGTTTACGGCGGAGGTTCGATCAAGCGAATCGGCCTGTACGATCAGGTGATTGAAATTCTGAACGAAAGCGGAAAGACAGTCGTGGAAGATGCCGGAGTAATGCCGAATCCGACGGTGGAAAAACTTTATGAGGGCGCTGCTTTGGCGCGGGATAACGAAGTCGATCTGATTCTTGCTGTCGGCGGAGGTTCGGTGATCGATTATGCGAAAGCCGTCGCGGTTTCCGCCTTTTGCAAGGAAGACCCGTGGGAGAAATACTATTTGAAACACGAAGAACCGGAAGACAGGATTCTTCCTGTCGGCTGCATCTTGACGATGGTCGGCACGGGAAGCGAAATGAACGGCGGCGCGGTGATCACCAATTCGAAGACGAAACAGAAAATCGGCCACGTTTTCAACGAAGAAGTGTTTCCTAAATTCGCGATTTTAAATCCGACATACACGTTTTCCGTTCCAGAATACCAGATGGTCGCGGGGATCTTCGACACTCTGTCGCACATCATGGAACAATACTTTTCCGACGAAGACGACAATACGTCCGATTACCTGATGGAAGGATTGATGAATTCGCTGATCCACAGTTCTTCTCTGGCTTTGGCCGATCCGAAGAATTATGAAGCCAGAAGCAATTTGATGTGGATCGCCACTTGGGCGCTGAACACATTGGTGGCGAAAGGAAAGCGCACGGATTGGCAGGTGCATATGATCGGTCAGGCAATCGGCGGATTTACCGACGCGACGCACGGAATGACGCTTTCGGCGGTTTCTTTGGCTTATTATCGTTACATACTCGACGCGGGACTTCCGAAGTTTAAAAGATTCGCGCTCAACGTTTGGAAAGTGGACGCGAAAGGAAAAACCGATCGCGAAATCGCGTTGGAAGGTCTTTCTCGCATGGAAGAATGGATGAAATCGATGAAGCTGACGATGAATATCCGCGAACTTCGCGTAACCCGCGAGATGATTCCGGAAATCAGTCGCGAGGTACTTCCTTCTTCCGGCGGTTACCGAAAACTGAACGTTCGCGATATCGAACGGATTTTGGAAGACAGCCTGTGATTTTTTAACTCCGTTTAAGGTGAAAAGACTAAAATAAAGATGAGGTGAGCGTTTTGCGGATTCTGATTGCCGACGATGAAAAGGAAATGGTCAATGCGTTGAAGGTGCTTCTTCAACATCAAAATTATTCGGTCGACGGAGTCTACGACGGTCAATCCGCGTTGGATTACATACGTTCGGGAATTTATGATGCGGTCATTCTGGATATTATGATGCCGAAAATCGACGGTATTACCGTATTGAAAACGGTTCGAAAAGAGAAAATCACCGTGCCGATTCTTCTTTTAAGCGCGAAAGGGCAGATGGAAGATAGGGTTGTCGGATTGGATTCCGGCGCGGACGATTACCTCGTCAAGCCGTTTTTCATGAAAGAGCTGCTGGCGCGAATCCGCGCGTTGACGCGTCGAAAACCCCTTATGAACGACAGCATTCTTGAATTCGGAGATTTGAAACTGGATCGGTACAATTTGATCTTGTCTTGTAAAGGACGGCAGGTTGCCTTGAATAATAAGGAATTTCAGATTTTGGAAATGCTGATGGAATCTTCGCAGGCGATCGGTATCGAGCATTTTATGGAAAAAGTCTGGGGATACGATTCGGATTCGGATTACAACGTGGTTTGGGTGAATATCTCCAATCTGAGACGGAAATTGATCTCCGTCCGTTCGAAGGTGACGATTAAATCGCTTCGAAATATCGGTTACCTTTTGGAGTGGAAGAAATGATCAAGAAATTGCGAAAAAAACTGACGGCTATCGCCATGCTCAGCATATCTTTGGTGCTGGTTTTGGTCATTTTTTCCATCAATTTGCTCAATTATCAGGGAAGTATGGAAAATCTGAACCGAACGATGGACGATTTAATTGCCAACGAAGGCACTTTCCGTCGGGAAGATTTCGACGATCCCTACTCGGAAAGACCGAACATCGCGTTTGCACCGCGATTTTTTTCCGTTACCTTGAACGGAGAGGGAGACGCGGTTAAGATCAATCTCAAAAATTTCAACGAACTGAGCGAGTCGGAAGCCTCTTCGATCGCGGCGTCTTTGGCGGAAGAGCGCAAAACGAAAGGTTTTTACGACAAACTGATGTTTCGCGCCGAAACGCTGACCGGCGGGGACACGCTTTATGTTTTTCTCGACGCTTCCATACAGATCGAACAATTTTTTTTATATCTGCTCGTCAGCGTTCTGGTGGGTTTATCGAGCCTCTTCGTCGTCTTCGTTTTGATCTGGGCGCTTTCGAAACAGATGATCCGACCGTTCGAAGAGAATTATCGTCGGCAAAAGCGCTTTATCACCGATGCGGGGCATGAAATCAAAACGCCGTTGACCATCATCGGCGCAGATGTCGAAGTGATCGAATTGGAAAACGGCGCTTCTGAATGGACGGAAAGTCTGAAAAATCAGGTCGTCCGCCTCCATACGATGACGAAAAAGCTGATTTATCTGGCGAAAATGGACGAGGTCGTTTCCGTGATGAAAACCGGTTTTTCGATCTCCGCGGCGCTAAACGAAATCGTCAATTCTTTTTCGCCGAGAATCCGCGGCGAAAATCGCGAGGTCGATACCGACATCGAGGAGAATGTCGATTTTGTCGGCGATGAAAACTCCATCAAAGAGTTGTTCTCCGTGTTGATCGACAACGCGATCAAATATTCCGATCCCGGATCGACGATTCGAATTCGTCTTTACAGGGATAAAAATTTGGTTATATTGTTTCAAAATAAGGCGGAAAATATCAAAAAAGGGAATTATTCCGCGCTTTTCGAGCGGTTTTATCGCTTGGACGCTACGCGAAATTCCGCGACCGGCGGTAGCGGAATCGGACTGAGTATCGCCGAAAGCGTCGTCGGAATGCACAGGGGACAAATCGAGGCCTACAGCGAAAAAGACGGATACATCACGTTTAAAATCACGTTCAAAGACGGGAAGAGGCGATGATTTTAACTTGAATTAAGTTTAGATGTGTAATATTTTATTCAAGGAGCCGAAATTTATGAGAAAACTTTTTTTATTCGTTGCCGCAGGCGCTTTGATGATGACGGGCTGCGCGAGAACGCCCGAACGTTCGGACAAGGATTCACCTTCCGATTTCGAAAACGGGGATTCTTCGAGCATTGCGACCTCTTCTGTGGAAGTGCCTTCTTTCGATGACGAAGATCTTCCGACGGATCAGACATTTACGATCGTTTCTTCCGATTCGGGGAATTACGAGTATATCGAAGAGGAAAACACCTATGTTCTGACTGCCGCGGGAGAATACGATTGTTACGGCGATCTGAGCGACGGGCAGATTCGCATTCGGGCAGGAGATGAAGACGAAGTGATCGTCAATCTCAACGGCTGTTCGTTGTCTTGCTCGTTCGATTCTCCGATTTACGTCGAAAGTGCGGATCAGGTCGATATTTCGGCGAAAAAAAACACGGAGAATTCCATTTACGATCTGAGAGGCGCCGATTTTGCGGGCGATGAATTTTCCGGAAGCGGGGCGATCTTCGCCGACAGCGATCTCAAATTGAAAGGAAACGGCTCGTTGAAAATTCAAACCTCGTACAACAACGGCATTCACACGAAAAAAGACTTGGAAATCAAAAACCTGGAATTGTCGGTAAAAGCGTACAACAACGCGATCAAGGGAAATGATTCCGTTTCGATCGCATCGGGAAAAATCGTTGCGATTTCCACCGGCGGGGACGCGTTGAAAACGACTTCGACGGATTTGAATAAAAACAACGAACAGCGCGGAGCCGTCCGCATTTCGGGAGGAGAAGTGGATCTCTACGCGATGTGCGACGGAATCGACGCGGCTTCGGACGTCGAAATCTCTTCGGGGGCGATCGTTCGCATATCTACCGATTCTTATTCGGCATATTCCGAAGAAGTGAAAACGTCCTCTTCTTCGACGATATATCTTCGGCTTCCTTGGTCGGTGTATAATTCCTCCTATCGTTATGCGGCGTATTTTTACAATACCGACGGAACCTATCGCTGGGAAGAGGCTTCTTACTACGGCGAGATATCCGCTTCGGAAGACAATCCGGGAAGACCGGGCGGAGGTTTCAACGGTCCGAACGGACGAAATACCTATTATTACTATGCGATTTCGCGTCCGTCGGGCTATACTAACGTCCGCTTCTACGCCTATACCTCTTCCCAAAATCTTTGTCAGGAGGAAGAGTATCAAGCCGTCACCGATTCCTATCAAACGCTTTCTTCGGAAAAAGATACCTACATCGTTTCTTCGGTCCGAAACGGAGTCATCTCCTCTTCGGGGTGGACTTCTTTTCAAACATCTTCCGGAAACAGCGGAGTCGCCTATTCTTCCAAGGGAATCAAAGCAGGCAATGAAATCGCCGTCTCCGGCGGAGAGATCAGCATTTATTCGGTCGACGACGGAATTCACGCCAATTTCGACGAAGTGATGGAATCGACGGGAGAAAACGGCAAAGGAAACGTCACGATATCCGGAGGAACGATCGCGATCCTGTCCAAAGACGACGGAATCCATGCCGATCAGGACATTTTGATCGCGGGAGGAAGCGTCGAAATCATCTCTTCCTACGAAGGAATCGAGGCCAACCGGATTTACGTTTCCGACGGGGCATTGGACATCTCCGCCACCGACGACGGTCTTAACGCCAACAGCAAGGGAAGTTATGCGGGGTATATCGAGATATCCGGAGGAAGGCTGGAAGTCGGCGTTCCTTCGGGGGATACCGATACGATCGATTCCAACGGCACGATCCTCATCTCCGGCGGTATCGTCATCGCCAAGAACGGACAGACTTCGGGAACCAGCATGACCGGAGGTACGTTCGATACCGAAAAAGGAATTACCGTCACCGGCGGTACGATCGTCGCCGTAGGCTGCACGCAAGACACGATTAAAAACGCTTATATTCAAACTTCTTCGAATCTGAGTTCCGGCGCGTACGCATTGACAAAAAACGGAGAAACATTGGTTTCCTTTACGCTGGATAGTCCGTATCGCGGTTATATGATTTACGACGGGTCATTCGGTTCGTCTTCCGTCTATCGGCTTTACTGCGGTACCGTTTCGGTGGTTGAATTTACCAAATAAGGAGAGAAGAATGAAACCACAGGTCTTTCAGCGAACCGAATACAAATACCTTTTGAATCCGGAGCAGTATGAAGAAATTCTTCCGTTGATCGAAGCGCATCTGGAAAAAGACCGCTTTTCCCGATCGACGATTCAAAGCCTCTATTACGATACGGAAAGCAGGCTTTTGATTCGCCGTTCGATCGAAAAGCCGAAATACAAAGAAAAACTCCGCCTGCGGAGTTACGGTCTTGTCAAACCCGAAGATCTCGTCTTTCTGGAAATCAAGAAGAAATATCGAGGGATCGTCTACAAGCGGAGAATCGAATTGAGCGAAAAAGAAGCCGTTTCGTATTTAAATCGGCGGAGTCCCCGTCCGGACAGCCAGATCGGAAAAGAGATCGATTGGGTTTTGAATTATTACAAAAATCTTTCTCCCTCGATGCTGATCGTTTACGATCGCGTCGCTTATGCGGAAAAAGGCGGCGGACTCAGAATCACTTTCGACAGCCATATCCGTTTTCGGGAAGATCACCTTTCTTTAACTTACGGTCTCGATGGGGAAAATCTTTTCGCGGAAGAAAAAATCCTGATGGAAGTGAAAGCGGATTCGGCGATTCCGTTATATCTTGTTCGCTTCCTTTCGGAAAAGAGAATATTCAAAACGAGTTTTTCGAAATACGGGACGGCTTATGCAAAGACAGAAACGAAGAAAAAGGAGGAACCGGCATGGAAAAATTATTCGACACCATCTTTACAGAATCAACGATAACCCCTTTGGGATTTTTTATCGCCCTGATCATCGCGTTGACAGGAGGAATCGTCTATGCGTGGATGTGCTATTTCCGTTCGACTTCTTCAAAGAGTTTTACGATTGCCGCGGCTTTCGTTCCTCCGGCAGTGGCGATGGTGATCATGCTCGTCAACGGAAATATCGGCGCAGGCGTCGCGATTGCCGGCGCCTTCGGTTTGGTTCGGTTTCGCTCCGCGCAGGGAAGCGCGAAAGAAATCTGCATCATCTTCATCGCGATGGCCTCGGGATTGGCATTCGGCATGGGATTTCTGGCGTACGGCATTCTTTTTCTCTGGGCGTCGGGTTTGCTTTTGATGCTAATCACACGGCTGAATATCTGGGAGAAGAAGAGCGATCGTCGGGAGAAAAAACTGAAAATCACCATTCCGGAAGACCTCGATTACGAAGATGTTTTCGAAGACCTTATGCGGAAGTACACGAAAGAGTACGAACTGATCAAGGTCAAATCCACGAATCTGGGCAGTATGTTTCAATTGACATATCGGATCGTTTTAAAAGAACCGCGTCAAGAGAAAGAGTTCATCGACGAAATTCGTTGTAGAAACGGAAATCTCGAAATTCTTTCGGAAAGAATCGGTTTCGAAAAGAACGAATTGTAGAACGCTTCGGAAATTTGGCTATTTCTAAAACGGAATCTCTATGCTATACTATTATCGGAAGAAAAAAATTGGGGGATAATTTATGAGCATTTTTGATTCAACGAAGATACGGAATATCGCCGTTGTCGGTCATCAGGGATCGGGAAAGACGACGTTAGTCGAATCGTTGGCCTTTTCCAGCGGTTTGATTTCCAAGAAAGGCGAAATCGAAAAGAAATCGACGATCAGCGATTATTCGCCCGATGAGCAACGCCGTCAGAGTTCGATCAGCACGTCGATCGTTCCGATTTACTACGACGAACACAAGATCAACTTGATCGATTTGCCGGGTAACGACGACTTCGTTACCGAAACGATCGGGGTGACTCGCATCATCAAGGGAGCGGTCCTCGTCATCGACGCGTCGATGAAAGTGCAGGTCGGGACGGTCAAAGCGTGGAATACGCTGAGAAAAAGAAACATTCCGACGTTCATTTATATTAACAAAATGGATAAAGAAAATGTGGATTTCGACGGAATTCTGAGCGATATCCGCGAAAAATTGGGGAAAAACGCCGTGCCGTTCTGCTATCCGATCGGACATGAAAGCCATTTCGACGGCTTTGTCAACGTCGTCGATCTGAAAGCGAGAAAGTACGACGGTACTCAATGCGTCGACGCGGAAATCTACGACGATAAAAAACTGAAAGTTTTCGAACTTCACAATATGATTTGCGAAGCGGTGGCCGGAAGCGACGACGCGCTTCTGGAAAAGTTTTTTTCCGGAGAGAATTTCACGATGGAGGAAATCCACACCGGACTCCGCAAGGGCGTTTTATCCGGAGAGTTGATACCGGTTCTCGTCGGAAGCGCGACCAAGAACATCGGCATTCACACGCTTCTTCGCATGTTCATCGATTACCTCCCGAATCCGGGCGATCTGAAACCGTATTTGGCTCACGATCTCGACGGAAACGAAGTGTACCGTTCGACCAAAGCGGACGAGCCTTTTTCCGGATACGTTTTCAAGACCTTTGTCGATCCGTATTCCGGCGTCGTCAACCTGATCAAGATCAACTCCGGAACGCTGAAAGTCGGAGACGAAGTCTATTGTTCGGACGGGACGACCCAAAAAATCGGCAATCTCTTTATTATGACGGGAAAGAATCTGCAAGCCATTTCCGCGCTTTCTTGCGGAGATATCGCCGCGGTCAATCATATGGAAGGGATTCGCAGCGGGATGAGTTTATCCTGCCCGAAAGCGCCGATCGTCTATCCTGCCGTGCATTATCCGACCGCGGTTATCTTCAAGGCGATCGTCGCGGGAAGCAAGAACGACGAAAACAAAATCGGCGCCGCGCTTGGAAAAATCCAACTTGAAGATCCGAGCGTGGAAGTAAAGAGAAACAACGAGACCAAGCAACTTCTGATCGGAGGTTTAAGCGATTCGCACGTCGGATACGTGATCGAAAAATTGACGAATACCTATAAAGTTCAGGTGACGACCGAGCGGCCGAAGATCGTCTACCGCGAAAGCATCACCAAATCCGCGCAGGCGGTAGGCAGATATGTCAAACAAAGCGGAGGTTCGGGTTTCTACGGCGTTGTGGAAATGCGTTTCGAACCGAACGAAAGCGAAGTTTTCGCCGAAGAAGTCTTCGGAGGCGCTGTGCCGAAAAACTATTTTCCTGCTGTGGAAAAAGGATTCTTCGAAGCGTTGAAACAGGGTCAATTGGCAGGATTTCCGGTCATTCGGGTCAAGGCAACACTTTTGGACGGCAAATATCACAGCGTCGATTCCAATGAAATGGCGTTTAAAATGGCCGCGATTCTCGCCTTTAAGGAAGCGTATAAAAAGTGCGATCCGATCATTCTCGAACCGGTTATGAAAATCCGAATCACGGTGGACAGCCGTTACATCGGATCGGTGATTTCCGATTTGAATTCGCGGAGAGCGAGAATCAGTTCCATCGAAGAAGGCGAACACGGCATTCAGGAACTCGAAGCCTTTGTTCCGGAGGCGGAGATTCTCGATTATGCCACCCAACTGAAATCGCTGACGCAGGCTAACGGATTCTTCAATCGGTCGTTTTACGCCTATGAACCGGTTCCGGACAATCTCAAAGACAGAGTGATACGTGAGAACAAACTGATTTAAAAAATCGGGCAATTAACGGAGCAGTTTTTTGGAGAAACTGCTCTTTATTTTGGCGTAAACTTTTCCGTACAAACTCTGCACGACGAAGAAATATACGAAGAAGATCGCGGCGATCCGAATGACGACGTTGAGAAACACGTCGAAGAAAAAATCCATCGTCAATATGTTGATCAGCGTATCGTCGTTCGGAAAGAAAGCGTTGTCGAATTTTTCCGGATCCGGAAAGATCAGATGGTGAAAATTGACGAAAGCCGAATCGAAATCGACGAATGCGTAGATGGCAACGGCGACGACGAGAATCATAAAGCACAGGAAAACGCAATAATTGATCCGACGGAAATGCCTTTTGACTTCTTTTCTTCGAAAGACGAGGTAGATGAGCGAAACGAGAAAAAGGATGAGAGAGATGTAGCCTAAGATAGTTCCGCCGACGAAGAGAACCTTGACGTCCGCCATATGGGAAATGGCCTGATCCGAAAAGACGGCCTTTCCGTCGAAATAGACTTGCATCGAGTTTTTGCCGTGAAACATATATCCCGTGATCGCAGCGGTGATTTCTTTTAACTGGTCGATGGTGTAATTCAGATTTTGCCCGATTCCGTTCTTTTCGAATTGCAGCAGATAATAAGCGTTGTTGGAGGCGATCGGAATGATCGAAACGAACGCGGTCGTCAGTATGAACGACAGCGAAAACAGGAGAATGACCATTTTGTCGACGATTTTTAGACTTTTCCGCATCGCGGCATTGCCTCCTTTTTCTCTATTATAACGGCTTTTTACTCCCAATAAAAGAAATTTGTTCTCTTCCATTCCGATAGCAAATAGTGTATGATAAAAGCAAAGAGAGAAAAGGAATTGAAAAATGGGAAAAAGAAAATTATGGGTTCTGTCGCTGACGACGCTGTTCTTATTCGGATGCAATGTCAACAGCGGTTCGGCGACGAGTCGGCTGTCTTCGGACTCGTCGGAAGAAGATCTTTCGGAAAGAACTTCCGAGCCGGAGAAGGATAGTTCGTCTTTTTCTTCCGATGTCGATTCTTCCTATGATATATCTTCCGATTCGGGAACGGTCGAAGAGACCGTTTACGCCATTGCCGTCGTCGGCAATGCTTCCGACGGAACTGCCGCGGAGTCGTCTTCGTTTGAAAGCGCGGTGTTCACGGCTTCCGGTCTGGAAAAGGTCTTTTATTCCGGAACGAACGGGCAGGTCAGACTCGGTTCCGGAAGCGGTACGGGAAAGGTGACCTTTACTTCCGAGGCGATGAAAATCAAGTCGATCGTGATCGACACGGGGCTTTACGGCAACGACGCCGATGTCGGATTGAAAGTCGAACTTTCCGACGGGGAGAATCTGACTGAAACGATCACGGGGGACGGAGAAGTTTTGTATACCTTCGGCGGAGAAGAAGACATCACCTCCTTTACCATATCGACGATCGCGGCGAAAAAAAGAGCCTTGATCAACGGGATTCGTGTCAGTTCTTCGAATCAGAGCGTCAAGCCTGCGGATTCGAGCAGCGTCTCTTCGGTAATCTCCTCTTCTTTAATCTCCTCTTCGGCGAATCAGGGGACGACGTCTTCCGCCATATCGATCGTTACGGGCGATATTTCCGATCCGAGCAACGATCCGTATTCGGGGACTTACTATACCGATATCGAAAACAACAGTAAAGTACTGAAAGGCGACGAGTTGGTTCGCGCTTTGAGCGCGATTCTCAATTCCACCTACAAAAACCGCAGTTATGCGGCGCTTTGGGAGGGTTATGCCAAGACGGATATCAAACCGGGGACCGGCAATGTCATCTGGGATATGTACTCTAACGTCAATTATACGCTGAGCAACGATCAATGCGGAAATTACAGCAAAGAAGGAGATTGCTATAATCGAGAACACAGCGTTCCGAAGAGTTGGTTCGACGAAAAGGCTCCGATGGTTTACGACATCTATCACGTCGTTCCGACCGACGGATACGTCAACGGAAAACGCAGCAATTGGCCTTTCGGCGAGGTCGGGACGGCGACCTACACTTCGGAGAACGGATCGAAATTGGGAACGTCGAACGTCTCCGGCATCAGCGGTACGGTCTTCGAACCGATCGACGAATACAAGGGCGATTTTGCCAGAATTTACTTTTATATGGCTACGTGCTATTACGGGCAGGTCGGAAATTGGTCCGGCGGCGTTTTCAAGGGCACATATCCTTATCTGAACGACAGTTATTTTCAACTCTATCTGAAATGGGCGCTGGAAGATCCGGTTTCGGAAAAGGAAATTCAGAGGAACGAAGGCGGATTCGAATTTCAGGGGAACCGGAATCCGTATGTCGATCACCCTTCCTATCTCTATCGCGCGTTTATCGCAGAGTAAAGACGAAATCCACGGAGAACCCGTGGATTTTTTTGATTTTTAAAAAGAAATATTTATTCGCCTTGCGAAATTCAATATAATAGAATCCAAAAGAAAGGAAATCATTATGAAAAGGCCTGTGAATATTTTCAGTATTTCAAAAAATGCTTCGTTCATTTTTTCGGCTGTACCTAAGCATCGCTTTATCTATTCTTTATTGCTTTTCGTTTTGACGTGCTTCATGAATTTAGCGCTTTATTTTTCCGTCCGTTTTTATTTCCTCGATCCGTGGAAGAATTTCGTTCTTCTTTCCCAGATTTTGGCAATCGTCTTCTCCTGCATCAGTTCGCTCGTTTTGATTTACGCGACTATCTATCAGGTCATCGTGTGCTTTTCGAATTTCAAGAGTTTTTCCGAAAGGGTCGGTTATGCCGCCTTGACGCTAGTTTCCTGTCTGATCTCTTTTCTGGCGACGGGATTCGGCGTTTATTTCACTTTGTGCTTGCTGTGAAAGGAGGTCATAGATGGACAACAACGAGGAATTCTTGAATTTGTATCGGCGTTTGGAAATGTACTTGAACGGAAAGTATCACTATGCGGATTCGCCGATCAAGGAACACATCAACCGCCTGTCGAAATCGATGATCAAAAGCGAGGTCGAACGCGCCGACGTACTCGATTTTCTGAGAAACCTGAGGAATTACCTCGTTCATCGAAACGTCGACGAATACGTCGAGGTTTCCTTTCGGGCTTTGGAATTTCTGAAAAGGGAGATCGAAGAGTTCGAGTCGCCCGTCAAGGCTTCCGACGTGATGTTGAACGAAGAGAAAGTCTACGACGTCTCCTTGAACGCTTCTACGCTGGAAGTTCTGGACGCGATTTACCGTAATGCTTACGATGTGCTACCCGTCGTCGACGAAGAAAAACGGGTGATCGGCGTTTTTTCTTTGGAAGTGATTCTGAAAAGTATTTATCGCAAAAAAATGGGAAAAATCGAAAAGGAATCGGAATTATCGGATTATCGCGAATTCATCGGAATCGAAGATCAAATCAAAGAACGCTACGAGTTCGCCGCGCCGGACGAAGGAATCGAAAGCATTATCCGGCGATTTTCTTCAACCGAAGACAAGAAGAAACTGAAAATGCTATTCGTTACGGAAAGCGGGACGAAAGACTCTCCTTTGAAAGGGATCATCACTCCGCACGACGTCATTCATTACAAGCATTGATCGGAGGGAGCAATGAAAAGAAGTAAAAAAGAAATCTATCTCAAAGAATGGTTGTTGTCGTGCGTTGTTTTTCTCATGGCTTTCGTTGTTTTAGGCGTTCGCTACGCGCTTTATCGGGATATCACGCCCTTATTGATCGTGCAAATTCTCGGAAGCGGACTGATCTGCTTTATCCTTCCCGTTTTGAAAGTTCTTTTGCCGAAGATCGACATTCCGAATTCGATCAATTTTCTGATCGCGTTGAATATCATTTTGGCGATGTATATCGGAAATGCGATGAAAGTGTACAACTACCTTTCTTGGTGGGATACATTCGTTCACGGATTTTTCGGAGTCATCTGCACCTATTCGTTGTTTGCGATCTTTAAAGATTACCGCATTTCCGCTTCGGTTTTTTATCTTCTATCCGCGTTAGGTCTGGGCGCGGTCTGGGAAATCTTCGAATACAGTTGCGATGTGATTATGGGAAGCGACGTGCAGAGAGTGCAGGAGTCTTTGGACAATCATAAACTTCCGCAGGCGGATACGATGGAAGATCTCATCATCACGTTGATCACCGCTTTTCTGACGGTGGTCGTCGTCTTGTCGATTCGCCGGTTTAGATCCCAAAGGGCGTTACGAGTTGCCCGTCGGGAGGAGGAAATCAAATGAAAATCGCCGTTCTGGGGCCGAAAGGGACTTTCTCCGAATCGGCGGGAGAAAAGTATTTGAATGAACGCGGCTGTACGGGAGAATTGCTCTACTTTTCTTCGATCGGGGAAACGGTGAAATCTTTGCGTTATCCTTCCGTGGATATGGCCGTCGTTCCGATCGAAAACAGTTCGGACGGTTACGTTCAGGAAACGCTGGATCTTCTTTTAAGAGAAGAGATCTTTATCGTCGGTCAAGTCGAGATTCCGATTCGCCTGAAACTCTTAGGAAACGTGGATTCGATCGATCAAATCCGAAGGCTGTACGTGCAGTTTAAAGCGAAAGGTCAGTGTCGAAATCTGATCCGTTCTCTCAAAGGAGTCAGTTTGATTTTAACCGAAAGCAACGTCGACGCGTTTCTTCGCTTGAAAGAGAAGCGCGCGGGCGATGCGGCGATCGTGCCGTCCCACCTTTCTTTCGACGGCGCTCCATTTGTTCTCGAAGACGCAAGGGACTTTTCTTCCAATTCGACTCGGTTCGTCGTTCTTCGAAGGGGGAAGTTTTCTTCGGGAAAAGGGAAGAAAATGTCTCTATTCGTTTCGCCGGAAGAGGATCGACCAGGTATGCTTTTTTCGATTCTGGAAAAATTTGCCGTAGCCGGCGTCAACCTCACGTCGATCATGTCGCGTCCGAGGGGCGAGAAGATCGGGAATTACGATTTTTATTTTGAACTGACGGTCGACGAAGAAAATGCGTTGGACGAAGCGATCGGAAATTTGAAAAGAGAGACGGACGTAAAAATATTGGGGATTTATTGATTTTGAAGGAAAAACGTTGATTCGCGTTTCGAAAAAACTATAATGGTTTCAGGAGGTAACGGATTATGTACAAGAAAAACGCTTGGGAAAAATACCAAGAAAGACAGATGGACGAATTGATGAAATTCGCAGACGAATATAAAGCATTTTTGAGTTATGGGAAGACGGAGAGACTGGTCGTCGAAGAGACGATCGCACTGGCGGAAAAAGCCGGATTCCGACCGATTTCCGAGAAGAACGAGCTGAAAAAAGGAGATCGGATTTACGCGGTCAACAAGGACAAGAACGTGGCTCTTTTCGTCATCGGAGAAAAGCCTTTGGAAGCGGGATTGCGCATTTTGGGCGCGCATATCGATTCTCCGCGAATGGATATCAAGCAAAATCCGTTATACGAGAAAAACGAAATGTGCTATCTGGATACGCATTATTACGGGGGAATCAAGAAATACCAATGGGTTACCATTCCGTTGGCCCTGCACGGCGTGGTCTGCAAGAAAGACGGAACGAAAGCGACGATCGCCGTCGGCGAAGACGAGAACGATCCGGTCGTCGGCATTACCGACCTTTTGATTCATTTGAGCAGTTCGCAATTGTCCAAAACCGCGTCTAACGTGATCGAAGGAGAAGACCTCGACGTTACGCTCGGCAGTATGCCGTTGAAAGATAAAGAAAAAGAAGCGGTTAAAGAAAACGTGCTTCGGATTTTGAAAGAAAAATACGATATCGAGGAAGAGGATATGGTCTCTTCGGAAATCGAAATCGTCCCTGCGGGAAAAGCCCGCGATTACGGGTTGGACAGAAGTATGATCGCCGGTTACGGACACGACGATCGCGTCTGCGCTTACACTTCGCTTCGGGCGATTCTCGACACGGAAGAAAGCGAGTATACGACCTGCTGCATTCTCGTCGACAAAGAGGAGATCGGTTCGGTCGGCGCGACCGGCGCGCAATCGAAATTCTTCGAAAACACGATTGCCGAACTCGTCAATCTGGAAGGAACCTATTCCGACCTGAAAGTCCGCAGGGCGATGAAAAATTCCCGTATGCTGTCTTCCGATGTTTCCGCGGGATACGATCCGTTGTATCCGAGCGTCAACGAAGTCAAGAACTCGGCCTATCTGGGACAGGGAATCTGTTTCAACAAATACACCGGTTCTCGCGGCAAAAGCGGTTCGAACGATGCCAATCCGGAATATATCGCCGCGATTAGAAAGATGATGGACGATGACGGAATCTACTATCAAACGGCGGAATTGGGGCGCGTCGACGCCGGAGGAGGCGGAACGATCGCTTATATTTTAGGCAATTACGATATGAACGTCGTCGATGCCGGAATTCCCGTTCTCTCGATGCACTCGCCGATGGAGATCGTCTCCAAAGTCGACGTGTACGAGGCTTATCTGGCATACAAGACTTTTTTGCTCAAAGCCTGAAAAACGCTTTGCTCGCCGCGTTTTTTGCGATAAGAATTTCTTACTCGCGCTTCGGTGGGTTCAAAAAATCCCGTTCGCCGAATAGAATGGGATAAGACAATCAAACGTAGAAGGGAGTAGCCTACCACGGTCCGCGTGGTCCGACTAATCGTCAACTCGAGAGCGATCTCCGGTTAGTTATTTATCCCGAAAGTGCAAGACTTCTACCTGTATGGAGAAGTCTTTTATTTTGTTACGGAGGAAAAATCAATGCACGTGTACAATCAGAATGAAACGGAATTGTTCGAAAGTTTGTCGACAGGCTGGGAGGGTTTAAGCCCGGAAAAGTACGAGGAGATCCGAAATGAAATCGGAGAAAACAAACTGGCGGAAAAGAAAAAGCCGCCGTTATTCAAAAAGTTTTTGGAACAGATCGTCAACCCGATGAATTTGGTGCTGATCGCTACCGCTTTGATCAGCGCGGGAACTTCGCTTTACACGATCGTTTCTTCGGGTGAATCCGCTTCTATCGGGGAATTCATCGACGTTTTCATCATCGTCTTCGTCGTTCTGCTCAACGGCATTCTCGGCGTGATTCAGGAGGCAAAGGCGGAAAAGTCGCTCGACGCTTTGAAAGCGATGACGGTCTCTTCCTGCCGCGTGATCCGCGGGGGAAAGATCGATACGGTCGACCAAAAAAACCTTGTTCTCGGCGATCTGGTTCTGCTCGAAGCCGGAAATATCGTACCGGCAGACGGGAGAATCGTCGAATCGGCTTCATTGAAAATCGACGAGGCAATGCTGACCGGAGAGTCCGTTCCGTCGGAAAAGAATGCGGAAGTCATCGAAGAAACCGACGTTCCTCTGGCCGAAAGAAAGAATATGGCGTATATGGGGACACCGGTCGTTTACGGTCGGGCGAAGATGATCGTTACCGCGATCGGCATGCAGACGGAGATGGGAAAAATCGCCGAAGTGCTGTCCGAAGACGGGAAAGAAATCACGCCGTTGCAGAAGAGATTGAACGAACTCTCCAAGATTTTGACTTATCTCGTTCTCGCCATCTGCGCGATTATCTTTTCGATCGGCGTCATTCGCGGCCTGATCGGGAATTCTTTGAGTTTCGATTCGGTCCTCGACTCCTTTATGGTCGCCGTATCGCTGGCCGTCGCGTCGATTCCGGAGGGACTTGTCAGCGTTGTTACCATCGTCCTATCTTTGGGTGTCAGCCGAATGAGCAAAAAAAACGCCATCGTGAAGAAACTCACCGCCGTAGAAACGCTGGGGTGCACGAAGATCATCTGCACCGACAAGACGGGAACGTTGACGATGAACAAGATGACCGTCGTCGACAGTTTCGGCAACGACATCGATCTTTTGAATCGGATTCTCTGCCTGTGTTCCGACGCGGACGTCGATGCGGAGGGAAACGTATGCGGAGAGCCGACGGAAACGGCCTTGGTGGAGTATGCTTTGAAGAACGGCATCGACAAGGCGGAATGCGAATCGAAGATGCCCCGCGTCGGCGAATTGCCGTTCGATTCCGTGCGAAAGCGAATGTCCACGCTGCATCGGATAGGCGATCGCTACGTGCAGTATACAAAAGGGGCATTGGATTGCCTTTTGGACTGCTGTTCGCATTATCTGGACGAAGGAGGAAAAATCGTCGATTTGAGCGAAGAAATCAAAGATGAGATCCTTCGGGTCAACGCGGAATTCGCTTCGCGGGCTTTGCGCGTACTCGCAGGCGCGTACAAAGCGAGCGACTCCGCAGAACCGGATGAAAAGGACTTGATTTTCGTCGGTCTGGTGGGAATGATCGATCCGATCCGTCCCGAGGTCAAGAAAGCCGTTTTGAGATGTCGGGAGGCCGGAATCAGGGTGATAATGATTACGGGAGATCACGTCGACACCGCGCGGGCAATCGGAAAAGAACTTGGACTTCTTTCTTCCGGAGAAGAAGCAATCACGGGAAGCGGACTGGACGCGCTTTCCGAAGAGGAGTTCGAAGATCAGGTGGAAAGGTTTTCGATCTACGCGCGGGTTCAACCGGAGCATAAGACCAAAGTCGTTCGCGCGTGGAAGAAAAGAGGGCAGATCGTGGCGATGACCGGAGACGGCGTCAACGATGCGCCGAGCATCAAATCGGCGGATATCGGCATCGGCATGGGAATCACGGGAACGGAAGTAACCAAAAGCGTCGCCGATATGGTGCTTTCCGACGATAATTTCGCTACAATCACCGCGGCGGTGGAAGAGGGAAGAAAGATTTACGACAACATTCAGAAGGCAATTCGCTTTCTGCTTTCTTCCAATTTGGCGGAAGTGATCGCCATTCTGATCGCCACATTGTCGGGATTTACCTTGCTCGAACCGACGCATTTGCTTTGGATTAACCTGATCACCGATTCTTTGCCTGCGCTGGCATTGGGTTTGGAAAAAGGAGAGGAAGATCTGATGAAAAGGAAACCGCGAAAGGAAAACGAAAGCGTGTTTGCGCACGGATCGGGCATCGACATCTTTTTCGGCGGAATTTGCATCGGCGGAATCACCTTGCTTTCCTATCTGATCGGGCATTATCTCGAAAGCGGTCAATTCGGCGTTCAGGGAGTTTCATACGAGGGAATGACGATGGCTTTTCTGACTTTGTCGATGTGCGAAATCGTGCATTGCTTCAATATGCGAAGTCGAAGGGAATCTCTTTTCCGTTTTCGAAACGCCAACGCTTATCTTCTCGGCGCGGGACTGCTCGCCCTGCTTTTAAGCGTCGGCATCGTCTACATTCCCGGACTCGGCGCGATGTTCAAATTTCAGCGACTCGACTTCCGCGCTTTCCTTATCGCCGTCGGATTGAGCTTATCCGTCCTCATATTCTACGAGATTTATAAAGGGATAGGAAGGTTCGTCGAGAGAAAGAAAGCCGAAAAGAATTAAAATTCGCCGCCTCGGAGAAGAGATGGAAGTTCTCTCGCTTTTGAATCGCATTTCGAGACGCATTTTCGACGACGGCGGAAATTAACGGGCAAACAGATAGTCGCCGTTCGATTTTATTTGACATCGTGCATGGCGAATCTTAGAATATAAGAGAACAAGGATACTTGTTTTTCAGGGTCAGGTGAAATTCCTTCCCGGCGGTAAACCCCGCGAGCAGAAATGCAGAACTTGTGCGATTCAAGTGGCGACAGTAAAGGCTGGATGAAAGAAGAACAATTATAAGTTTTATAATTATTCGTCCTGAACTTCGGAATTTTTTGATTTGAGGAGGTAAAAAATGGAAAATTCTAAGTTTAGAAAGGGTTATAAGATCGCCTTATCGGCACTCTTGATCGTTCTGGGAACGGTTTTGATCTTACTCGCCTACTTTTTGGGCGATTCATGGCAGAAAGCGTTGAACTATCTGTGCAATATTTTTGGCGCGGCGCTTTTGCTCGTCGGTCTGTTTTTCGGCTATTCGGCATGGAGCCGTTCCGAGAAAAAACTCAACGTCAAGCAGATGACTTTGATCGCTGTTCAATCCTCGATCACGGTGGTATTGTATTATTTCGTCAAATTCAACCTGCCGTTTTTTCCGCCTTGGCTGGATATTCAGGTTTCCGAAATTCCGGCGTTGATCACCGGATTCGCGTACGGACCTTACGCGGGGTGTTTGGTCATTTTGATCCGTTTTATCATCAAGCTTCCGGCGACGATCACAGCCGGCGTCGGCGAGTTGGCAGATCTGGGTTTGGGCGTTACTTTGGTGGGGATTTCTTCGGCGATCTACGGAAGAAAACGCAACATCAAGGGAGCGTTGATCGGCACGCTGATCGGCGTGGCGGCCAGCACGGTTCTGGCGATGTTCGTCAACTGGCTCGTCTTGATTCCGGCTTATATTTATCTGGCGAATTTCCCGTTGTCGGCTTTGGTAGGTATGATGAATTACATTCCGAATTTCACCGTCACCGAGTCGAATTTCATGTGGGTGTACATTTTCATCGGCGTTTTGCCGTTCAATCTGTTCCGCTATATATTGGTCGGAGCGTTGACTTTTCTTCTGTACAAGAAGACCCACTTTCTGCTCGACCGACTGGCAAAATAGGAGAAAAGAGGATTTTTTTCTCTCTTTTAAAAGAGCAATCGCTTTATGATCCGCTCGGGTCGTGGTAAAATAGCAAAGAGGATTTTACAAATCCTCGTCAAGGAGAAAAGCGATGATCGATTTTATAGAACTCAACGTCAAAGACGTTGCCCAAAGCCGCTATAAGGAATTCGTCTCGGATACGGTCGGCAACCAGCATTCCGAGGAATTCGCGGCGTTAGATAAAGCCTATCAGGAGGAAGTCGCCAAAAAAGTCGCACCGAAGCAGCGGTGGAACAACATTCTCTGTATACTCGGCTGCCTCTTGGTGATAGTGGCGATGATTTTCTTGACTCTTTTCATCGACGAGAGCAGCGGTCTTTTCGCCTTGCATATCGGCTATAAAATTCTCATCGAATCGCTCTTTCTTCTCCTCGCCGTCGGTTGTTTTATCGGACAGGATTTGTTCCGAAGAAGTTTAAAGAAGATCTACGCTTCGGATCGCTTCGCGGAACTCAACGAGCAGGCGCGGAAACTCGAAAAACAATTGAGAGAGGAAATGGGCATTCCCGAAGAGGCAATCAAGACGGACGTGTTCGTCCGACACGCGGTGCAAAAGGGTGCTTCCATGGTTAATGCATTGCCTCGGGTCAGTTACGTCAATTACGAATTCTATGCGTTCAGAACCGATGATGCGGTTTTCTTCTCGGACAACTACGAATTGATCCGCCTCGACGCGTCGGAAATCCTTCGCGTCCGTTTCGTCGACGAAAAGATCTCTTTCGTCAATTGGCATAAAGCGGTTAAAAATGCTCGCGAACTTCGGAAATACAATGTTACTTTCAAATCGAAATTCTTCGTCGTACGCGGATTTTATTCTGTCGAAATCCGACACAAAGAACAGGATTACGTTTTGCGAATTCCCGGATATGAAAAAGAAAGCGTCGAAACGCTTTTTCCCGAATTCGGAGAAAGCCGATGATCGTCAAGGATTTTGCCTTTGAGGGGATCATCTTCGATTTGGACGGCACTTTGATCGATTCGGGAGGTATTTGGGCGGAGGTCGACGAAAAATTCTTTTCGAGAAGAGGTTTATCCATGCCGTCGGACTATCCTTCCGCGATCGCGCATTTGGGATTTGAAAAAGCCGGCGAATATACAAAAAAACGCTTTGATTTGAAAGAAACTTCGGAAGAGATCGTCCGAGAATGGGAAAGCGAGGTCGTCGATCTTTATCGGGACGAATTGCTTCTCAAAGACAGCGCGAAGGAATTTCTCCGTCTGGCAGAAGAAAACCGATGCGCTTTGGCAATTGCCACCGCGGCGAGGAAAAATTGTTACGAACCCTGCTTAAAAAGAAACGGAGTCGCGGATTTCTTTTCGGAAATCGTCGATACCACGCGATATCCTTCCGGCAAAAGTTCTCCGGATATCTACTTGGATATCGCGAAAAAGTGGAATATTTCTCCCTCGCGGATTTTGGTGATCGAAGATATCCTCGCGGCGCTTCAAAGCGCGCGTTCGGGTGGTTTTCTCACCTGCGCGATTTACGAGAAAACCTGTAAGGACGAAAAGAAAAAACGACAGGTCAGCGACTTGTATATCGAATCGTTTCGTGATTTAATGAAAGAGGTAAAGGAGATACAGCGATGAGCAAAATCAAAATCAATATGTACGCGAAAGGTTTAGACATCAAAGGTCAAGGTGTCGGAAGCGCCTGCATCGAACAGATGGAGATGGTTCGGAATCTCGGCGATTTCGATGTTTCCATCAATGGTCGTCGCAAAAATCGATATGACATCAGGCATATCCACACGGTCAATCCGTCGCATTATTTTGCTTTGAACCGAAAGAGGATCAAGGTGTGCGACGTTCACTTCATTCCTGAAATCGACGACGGTTCCTTGAAGATGCCTAAATTTTTATTCAAACCATATCGGAGTTACGTCCTTCGCTTTTATCGAAAAGCCGACGAGATCATCGTCGTCAACCCGTATTTCATCGACGAGTTGGTCAAAATCGGAATTCAAAGAGAGCGGATTACCTATATTCCCAACGTGGTGAGCAAAACGCGTTTTCACCCGATCGATCGGAAAGCGCGGGAAGAGGTCAGAAATTCTTACGATCTTCATGCGGACGATTTCGTCGTTCTGGGGGTCGGGCAGACGCAGACTCGGAAAGGTATTCAGGATTTTATCCGAATCGCGGAGAAAAATCCGGAAATGAAGTTCGTCTGGGCGGGAGGTTTTACATTCGGCAAGATCACCGCCGGATACGAAGAAATCAAAAAGATGATGGAGAATCCGCCGAAAAATATGCGCTTTTTAGGTATCATCGATCGGGAAAACATGAACGATCTGTACAATGCCTGCGACGTGCTGTTTTTACCGAGTTATCAGGAACTCTTTCCGATGACGCTTTTGGAATGCATCAACTGCGATAAACCGTTTTTGGTCCGCGACTTGGAACTCTACGATCGCATCTTTACCGATGATTATATCAAAGGGACGAACAACGGGGAGTTCGAAGAGATTCTGAAAAAGATGAAGAGCGATCCGGATTTTTATCGGAAGGCGGTGGAAAAATCGGCCAAACTGGCGGAGTTTTACAGCGTGGAGAATGTCAGCAAACTATGGTCGGAATATTACCGTCGGATTTACGATAAATATCCGGATAAGGTGTTGAAAAAGAAATAGAAAAGCGGAGAAAGAAAGGGATTCTTTCGGCGAAATATTCTATAATAAAAAGCAAAGCGAGGAGAAAAGAAATGAAAAAACCAATTTTGTTAGTGATTATGGATGGCGTGGGATTTTCCAAGACCGGTCTAGGCGACGCGGTAACCTTAGCCAATACGCCGAATTTGGATCGATATCTGAAAACGTATCCGAATACGCGCATCAAGGCACACGGTCCGGCGGTCGGACTTCCCAGCGACGACGATATGGGAAACAGCGAGGTCGGACACAATGCGTTAGGCTGCGGTCAGATCTATTCGCAAGGCGCTAAACTCGTCAACGAATCGATTTTAAGCGGAAAGATCTATACTTCCGATTCTTGGAAAGAAGTGATCGCCAATGTGAAAGCGCACGATTCGACATTGCACTTTCTGGGCTTGCTTTCCGATGGCAACGTGCACAGCAATATCTCCCATTTGATCGCGATGATCGAAGAAGCAAAAAAAGAAGGAGTTCGCAAGGTGAGAATTCACGCTTTGCTCGACGGGAGGGACGTTCCCGCGACGAGCGCGTTAATCTATGTCGATCAGTTGGAAAGCGTGTTGAAAGAACTGAACGACGACTCTTTCGATGCGAGAATCGCTTCCGGAGGAGGCAGAATGAAGATCACGATGGACCGCTATCAGGCGGACTGGAAAATGGTCGAAAAAGGGTGGCATACCCACGTTTTGGGCGAAGGAAAGATGTTTGCCTGCGCCCGCGAGGCGATCGAGGAATATCGGAGAGAATATCAGGTCATCGATCAGGATCTTCCGGCATTCGTCATCGGAGAAAACGGCCGTCCGGTCGGAAAAATCGTCGATTTCGATTCCGTCGTCTTGTTTAATTTCCGCGGCGATCGTGCGATTGAGATTTCGATGGCTTTCGATCAGAAGGACTTTTCTCATTTCGACCGTGTCGAGTATCCGAACGTCGTTTACGCCGGACTTCTTCAATATGACGGCGATCTGAAACTTCCGAAACGCTTTTTGGTCAATCCGCCCGAAATCAAAAATACGCTGACGGAAGTATTGGTGGCCGGAGGCATCAACGAATACGCGATCAGCGAAACGCAGAAATACGGCCATGTCACGTATTTCTGGAACGGAAATCGTTCGGCCAAATTCAGCGAAGAACTGGAAACATGGGTCGAAATTCCTTCCGACAACGTTTCCTTTGATCAAAGACCTTGGATGAAATCGGCGGAGATCACCGACAAGGTCATTCAGGCATTGAAAGAACACAAATATCAGTTCCTCCGACTTAATTATCCTAACGGAGATATGGTCGGGCATACCGGTTCGCTCGACGCGACGATCTGCGCGATGGAGAGCGTCGATCTCGCTTTGGCGCGGTTGGAAAAAGTCTGCAAGGAAGAGGGATATACTTTGATCGTTACGGCCGATCACGGCAATGCCGACGAAATGCTCGAAAAGAACAAGAAAGGGGAAATTCAGGTGCGCACGGCGCATTCGCTGAATCCGGTTCCGTTCATCATCGTCGACGACGATCTTCATTTCGAGATCGCCGAAGGAAACTTCGGTCTGGCTAACGTCGCGCCGACGATCGTCAAAATGCTGGAACTTCCGATTCCGGAAAGTTGGGAAAAACCGATCATCCGTTGAGAAAAAGCAAAGGCAGAACGATGGAAAAAGCATTGATCATGGTCCGCTACGGGGAGTTATCCACCAAAGGGAAGAATAAGCGGAATTTCATCGCGCTTCTCGCGGAGAACATCCGAAGAACGCTCAAATCTTTCGATCGCCTGACCTACGAAGTTCGTCAGGATCACATCTACATTCATCTCAACGGTGAGGACGATTCGGAAGTGGCCGCCTTGTTGAAGGACGTTTCGGGGGCGAGTTCTTTTTCCGTCGTCTACAAAGTTCGCAATGACATCGAAGAGATGAAGAAAGTCTGCCTCGAACTGGCGTTGGAAGCGAACAAAAAGACGTTTAAAATCAAGGCGCGTCGTGCGGAAAAGTCTTTTCCGATGATCAGCGACGAAATCAACCGAGCCATCGCCGGACATATCCTGAAAAACAGCGGATATAAAGTCGACGTGCATCACCCCGAACTTTTGATCAGCTTGATCGTCCGTCAGAACGAAACCTATGCTTTTACCGACGAAGTTAAGGGCGCGGGAGGCTATCCTCTCGGGATCGCCGGAAAGGGGTTGATGATGCTCTCGGGAGGAATCGATTCGCCGGTGGCTTGCTATCTGATGATGAAACGGGGAATACGCATGGAGTGCATTCACTTCGCTTCGCCGCCTTATACCAATCAGGCCGTCATCACCAAAATCACCGATATTTTGAAAGTGCTGTCTCGCTATCAGGGAAGCATTCGCCTCACGATCATTCCGTTCACGAAATTGCAGGAAGAAATCTATAAACACGCGAGAGAAAGTTACGCGATCACCATCATGCGGAGAATGATGTATCGTATCGCGGAAATCGTCGCCGAAAAGGACCGCTGTCTGGTTCTTTCCAACGGAGAATCGATCGGCCAAGTGGCTTCTCAAACATTGAAAAGCATTTCCGAGATCGAAAAGGCGGCTTCGATGCCGGTAATCCGTCCTCTGGCGATTTTCGATAAAGTCGACATCATTCGATTGAGCAAAGAGATCGGCACATATGAGATTTCCATCCGCCCGTATGAAGATTGTTGTACGATCTTCGATCCGAAAAATCCGGTAACGCAGCCGAAAGGAGAAGTCATCGGTAAGATCGAGGAAAGTTTCGATTACGCCTCTTTAATTGAAGAATGCATCTTGAACCGCAAGGTGATCCGCATAGACGAAAATTACGTTCCGGAAGAAGAGAATTTCGAAAAATATTTATAAAAAGGTCGAAGATGTCAACACTACTCTTAGAAAGAGGTGAACTTATGAGGAACACATCCAAAGACAAGACTTCCAAAAAGAGCAGCGCTCGCGACACCAAGACCAACAGAAACGCTACGAAGGAAGAATACGGAAGAGAACAGGGAACTCCGCAGACGAACCAACAGCGTTCTTCGAGAGCGAACAACTGTTCTACCCGCTCGAAGAAATCAAACTCGACCAAAGACTGCAAATAAGATCTTGCAGGTAAAAACAGGAAACGTTCAGTTTCCTGTTTTTTTTGTAAGAAATCTCCCGTACGACGCATACTAAATGCGTATGATCATCTACTATGCGTTTCTTTCCATTCTGTTTATCCTCTATTTCCTCTTTGCCTACGAGTTCACGCTTCGCGTCGACATCTCCTTGCATCATTTGAAAGTCAAAGCGTTCTTTATTCCTGTTTTGTATCTGAAAGGCGAAAAGTATCGGAAGTTTTTAAAAAAACTGATTCCGAAAGATCAGAATCAGATGAACGAAGAAATCGACGTTTCTTCTCTGATCACGCTGGTGCATATCGATTTTCTTTCGGTGGAGATCATGAAGAATATCGTCGATTACGTCCATTATATCTTTATGGTGCAGATTCTCGGCATCGTTCATCGCGTCTTTGCGCCGCTTTTGCAAGAATACGTTGAAAAATATCGGTTTAATATTCACACCGATGAGCAAAATAATCTCAGGATCAGAACGAAATTCCATTTCAACATCGGAATCATTCTGATCAATCTGCTGTTAATCAAAAGGAGGTATCGCCATGTTCCGAAGACCCATCAATGAGATGCTCAGCGCGTCGTTAGAATCGTTGTCGGGACTCATCGATTCCAGCAAAATCATCGGGAAGCCGATTCGCATCGACGAAAACAAAATCGTCGTTCCGATTTCCAAAGTCACGTTGGGATTCGGCGTCGGAGGCAGCGAATTCTCGATCAATCATCCGAAAGATAAGAAAAAAAAGAACGAGTTGTCCTTTGAAATCGGTGAAGAGACTTATCCTTACGGGGGTGGTCAGCTGGGAGGAATGTCGATGATTCCGGAGGCCTTTTTGATCATCGACGGCAAGGATTCGAAGATCGTCTATTTTGACAAAAATCCGTCACTTTTCGTCAAAACGCTGGACTTGATAAAAGAAATACTGAAAAAGTAGTTTCGGGTAAGGAAATGAAGAGCAATCCAATTTCTTATCCGTTTCGGACAAAATAAAAACAGGATTGCAACAACGGCAAATCCTGTTTTTTTATTTCCGTTTGCTACTTGGCAAGCGCCTTTTTGGCCGTATCGACCAAGGAAGCGAAAGCCGGTTCGTCGGTAATCGCCATTTCCGAAAGCATTTTGCGGTTGATGGCAATACCCGCTAATTTCAGCCCGTGCATCAGCGTGGAATAGTTGATGTCGTAGTTGCGGCAAGCGGCATTGATTCGGACGATCCACAGTTTGCGGTAGTCCTGTTTGATTTTTCTTCTGGACACATAGGCATAGTGAAGGGAATGAATCACCTGCTCGTTAGCCGTCTTGTAAAGCGCGTGTTTCGAACCGAAATACCCTTTGGCTCTCTTTAAGACTTTTTTGCGTCTTGCGTGCGTGGTTGTTCCGCCTTTTACTCTCATCTGATACTACCTCCTTATTTCTGGATGAGAATTCTTACTCTCTTGATATCGGAATTGCTCATCGTGTTCGGCATTCTCAGATGCCTTTTTTGTTTCGTCGATTTGTTGTGCGACAGATGGCTCACATGGGAATGGAAAATTTTGACTTTTCCCGAACCGGTTACCTTGACTCTTTTCAGCAAGGCGCGTTTTGATTTCATTTTTGGCATAGTTTGACCTCCTATTTCTTATGCTTGGATGCTAAAATGCAGATCAGGAGTTTTCCGTCCAGTTTGGCTTCCTTTTCAATGGTTGAATTTTCCGCGCAACCGGCGATGAAGCGATTGATAACTTCTTCTCCAACTTCAATGTGCGAGAGTTGTCTTCCGCGAAAGCGAAGAGCAATTTTCACTTTGTCTCCGGCCAAAAGAAATTTGTTGGCGATGCGGATTTTGGTGTCGAGATCGTGCTGCCCGATGACCGGAGTCAACTGGACTTCCTTGATGTCGATTTTCTTTGCTTTCTGGTTGCGGTTCATCTCTTTCTGCTTCCGTTGCATTTCGAAACGATATTTTCCGTAGTTCAGAATTTTGCATACCGGCGGGTTGGCGTCTTTGGAGACGCAGACCAAGTCGAGATTGTACGTTTCGGCCACTTGCAAAGCGCGAAGACGAGGCATCACGCCAAGAGAAACTCCGTCTGGCCCGATTACTCTCACGTTCGGGAAACGCACCGCTTCATTCACCAAATCTCCGTTGTCGTTTTTTTTCTGATTCGGCCGCTGATCATTGAAATTATTGATAAACAAATCCTCCTTGAAATAAAACGGGCAGAGAAGTCTCCGCCCGTTGAAAATCCTTTTAAAACGATGTGAGTTTTTACCAATCCGATAAATCCGATCTGGTGAGAAACGGGCGTTTCTTCTTTCCACAATTTATTTACTCCATTATCATACTCACCGCAGGCTTTCTTGTCAACGGATATTTTCAATTTACACCGATTTTTTTTCTTCGTCGTCGGGCAAAGGTTTAAAAAGGGATATTGCGAAAATCATCGCGATTTGCTACAATAATTTTGTCTAGGGGGAAATGCGTTTCCTACATTATTTTTCGGGGAATCCTTTTCATCTCTATGGTGTTGAATGCCAAACATAACCTCTTTGGAATCCTAAAATAGAGAAAGGATGCCCACTTGGTCAAGGATAGGATTATCCTTATCCCTCTAGATCTTATCATTTGGAGAAAACTATGACTATTGAACAACTTTCAATCGATGCGATCCGTTCATTGGTGATCGACGGCGTAAACAAGGCGAAATCCGGACATCCGGGAATGGCTTTGGGAAGCGCGCCGATTCTTTACACCTTGTACTCGAAACATCTGATCAGCGATCCGGAACATCCGAACTGGATTAACCGGGATCGTTTTGTCCTTTCCGCGGGACACGCTTCGATGCTGCTCTATTCCGTCCTTCACGTCGCCGGTTATTCGGTTTCGATGGACGATTTGAAACGTTTCCGTCAGTTGGACTCGATCACTCCGGGACATCCCGAATTAGGCGTCACCCCCGGCGTCGACGCTTCCGCGGGACCGTTGGGACAGGGCATTGCGCAAGCGGTCGGTATCGCTTTGGCTGAACAGTCTTTGCAGGCGATGTATCCGAACGGCGCGCGCTTGATCAACCATTATACTTACGCTTTATGCGGAGACGGTTGCTTGCAGGAAGGTATTTCGCAGGAAGCCATCTCTTTTGCCGGAAGGCAGAAATTAAATAAACTGATCTTGTTTTACGATGCCAATGGCGTTACTCTCGACGGCGCGTTGGAACTGAGTTTCCACGAAGACGTGAAAAAGCGCTTCGAGTCGGCGGAGTGGAACGTGTTGGAAGTGTCCGACGGCAACGATTATAAGGCAATTCATCGCGCGATTCTCAAAGCAAAAAAAAGCGTGGACAAACCGACGCTCATCATCGTGCATACCATCATCGGGTACGGTTCGATTCATCAAGGGTTGAACAAGGTACACGGAAATCCTTTGGGGGAAGAAGACGGTCATAATGCCAAGATGGGTTACGGATACGACTATCCGGACTTTACCGTTCCGGAAAGGGTTTACGCGCATTTGAAAAAAACCTTTGCTCGCCGCGGGCAGAAAGCCTATCAGGAGTGGAACCGATCTTTTGAAGCCTATCAAACGGCTTATCCGAAAGAAAGCGCGAAATTCACCTCCGTGATGAAGAACGACGTTTCGACCTACGTTTACGGCAAAGGTCCAGAATTTGAAAAAGGGTATAAAGAGGCGACGAGGAAAACTTCGCAACTTCTTTTGAATGTACTGAATAAATCCGTCTTCAACCTCGTCGGAGGAAGCGCGGACGTCGCCGCTTCGGTGATGACAAGCATTCAGGGCGAGACCGATTTTACGCCGAAAACCCGTTACGGAAGAAATGTGAATTTCGGAATCCGCGAATTCGCTATGGCGGGCATTCAAAACGGAATGCTTCTGCACGGTGGGCTGAGAACCTATGTCGGCTGCTTTCTGGTCTTTTCCGACTATCTCAAACCGGCGATCCGCATGGCGGCATTGAGCCATCTGCCGGCAGTATATCTCTTCTCGCACGATTCGATCGCCGTCGGCGAAGATGGTCCGACGCATCAGCCGATCGAACAGTTGGCTATGCTGAGAAGCATACCGAACACCTATGTTTACCGCCCGTGTGATGCGAACGAATTGTCGATGAGTTGGAGAAATGCTCTCCTTTCGCTGGATCATCCGTCCTGCATTATTCTTTCCCGTCAGGCACTTCCTCTTTTGGAAACAAGTCGTTGTGGAGAAGTCGAACGGGGAGGATACATCGTTTCCAAAGAGAGAACGGAGCAACCGGCTTTGACGTTGATCGCGACCGGAAGCGAAGTGAATCTCTGCATCGAGGCGCAGAAAGCGTTGCTGATGCAGGGAATCGACGTTCGCGTGGTTTCGATCCCTTGTCAGGAACTATTTTTAAAACAGGAAGGCGCTTATATCAAGAAAGTACTCGGCAACGCTTATGAACGGAGAATGGCGGTGGAGATGGCATCGAGTTTCGGTTGGCATCGTTTCGCGCCTCACGTTATGGGTATCGATACGTTCGGCAAATCCGCGCCTGCATCGGACGTCATCAAAGATTATCATTTTACGGTCGATGAAGTTGTCGCCCGCGTCAAAGAGATTATCTGAATTTTTGCCCCGAACGGGGCATTTTTTTTTGCATTTTTTAGACAATGAAAGGATAAATATGCGAATTCAAGCGATAATTTGACTTCCGCGCGCGTATACTTTGAAAAACGCGAGGCGATCGGCTATAATGAAAATGCAGAATTCAACAAACGCGGGAAAAAAGAAAGGATAAGGCAATGAATATTTTTCAATTTTTGACTCCTAAGTCCGAAACCTTCTACCTTTCGGATCAAAGCACGATCCGTCAGGCGTTGGAAAAATTCGATTATCACAAATTCAGCATCGTCCCTCTTTTGGACGATGAGGGGCATTACGTCACGACTTTATCCGAAGGAGATCTGCTCCGTTATATCAAAAATAATTGCCATTTCGACGTTTCTCTGGCCGAAGAGATGACCGTCGACCGAGTGGAGAAATATCGTCCGTACAAGTATCTGACGATCGCGGCGAACCTCTTGCAGTTGTATCAACTTTCGCTGGAGCAGAATTTCATTCCGATCGTCGACGACCGCATGATGTATATCGGCATCGTCAAGCGAAAAGATCTTCTCCGTTATCTGTTTCTTTCAAAGAAAATCGGAGAAGAGGAAAGGTAAGAAGCGCGGCGTTTTCAAATGAAAGAAGAAACACTTTAAAATAAAAATCCGATCGCGGAGACGCGTTCGGATGGATTCTTTTACTTTTCTTTTTCCTTTTTCGATCCGATATTGAGGTGAATGTAATTCCGAATGCCGTTGACGACGGCATAAGAAGAATCGCTGGCCACGCGAACGGCGACATTGAGATTGCTTTCGAGGTATTCGCGGATACCGCCGAGCAAACTGACCCCGCCGGCGATGACGATGCCGGATTCGATGATGTCGGCGCTGACTTCCGGAGGAGTCATTTCCAGACAATCGGTGATCATGTCCACAAGAGGAGAAAGGCAGGAGAGAATAGCCTGCTTGATTTCAACGGTGGAAATGACGACGGAATTCGGAAGACCGGTGATCAGATCGCGACCCGAAACTTCCAGTAGGCGGTTTTCCGGAAACTGTTCCAGAGAACCGATTTTCATTTTGATGTATTCGCTCGTCTTATCTCCGATGATAAGGTGATGTTTTTTTCTCAAATGACGGGTGATGGCTTCGTCCAGCTTTCTTCCCGAAAAGGAGCAGGTTCTCGAAATGAGAAGGCGCGTTCCCGATGCAACCGAAATGTCGGAACAGCCTCCGCCGATGGTAACGACGAGATTACCTTGCGATCCGGTGATGCTGCTGTCCATACCCAAGAGGGTAAGATAGGATTGCGATTTCAAATCGACTTCGCGGACATCGAAATCCTTCGCCAGTTTTTTGACGGAACGGACGTTGACCTCGCTCATTTGACTCGGTACGGAGACGACCAAATGCGCTCCTTTCAACAGTTTCTTGCAGTGTTTTTCTTTTAGAATCTGCTTTAAAAGCAGAGATTGCATGCTGATCGAAGCGATGACGCCGTCTTTGACAGGACGGCAAACCTGCACGTTTTCCGGCTCTTTGCCTGACATTTTTAGAGCCATGTATCCGGTGGCTACCGCTTTTTTGGTAATCGCGTTGTACGCGACGATGTTCGGTTCGTTAAAAATAATTCCTTTGCTCGGCTGATATATGACCAGATTGGAAGATCCCAAATCGATGCCGACATATTTTTGTTTCACTTTCATCACCTTTTTTATTCTAACAAATGGAAAATAAAAAAACTATAAGAAATAAAAAATAGTATTTGATTTTGTTCTCTAAAAATGTCTTGAACTGTGATAATCCTTGAAAATACAGGCTCTTTCGCCCATTAGGAAACTTGCAACACCGATAATTTTTGATGCTTCGGTGCCAAAATGGTGTCGGATTTTCTATGTCGATGTAAAACGATACGGGCAGAGATTTATGTTTATTTTCTGGCGCTAAAAAGGCGTCTGCTTTTGCGGCGATACAAAAGGTAACGAGCGGACAATGATACGTAAGGGCGATGCGCATCGGTGTCTTCCAGATGAAATCGAATCTTCTTGAAATGGATTTAACAAAATTTTAACATTTCTCTAACAATTCGCCAATAGGTGTAGTGTAAAATAAAAAAAGATAAAAGGAGAAAGGTTATGATCAGAATTCTTGTAGTTGAGGACGATAGGTCCTTGAATGCGTTGGTTTGCTCTTATTTGAGCGATAACGGCTATGAATGCAAATCGTGCTTTAACGGAAAGGAAGCTTTGTCCGCAATGGAGAACGATGCATTCGATTTAATCATAAGCGACGTGATGATGCCCGAAATGGACGGCTTTGCGCTAGCGACCAAAGTAAGGGAAAGCGATAAGCTGATCCCGATATTGCTTATGACCGCTCTTGACGATAAACCGAGCAAGCAATTCGGATATAAAATCGGCGTCGACGACTACGTTGTAAAACCTTTCGATTGCGACCTTTTGATGCTTCGTGTAGGCGCGCTGCTTCGCAGAGCGAATATCGAGCGAAGTCGGGAGCTTGTCGCAGGAAATCTGCGCATGAACAAGGAAGAGCATACCGCTTATGTGGACGGAAAAGAACTCAATTTGACCGTGCGCGAATTCGATGTGCTGTTCAAGTTGCTGTCTTTTCCGAAACGCACTTTTACTCGTTCGCAATTGATGGACGAATTTTGGGACTATGACAGTTCGTCCACTTCGCGCACGGTGGACGTTTATATTGCAAAGCTACGTGAAAAAACTGCAACTTGTGACGGTTTTGAGATCGCAACCGTTCACGGACTGGGGTACAAGGCGGTATTAAAATGAGGAAAAAAAGAAGAGGTTTATATAATTTTCTCGGTGCATTTCTTTTCTTTATCACGATTTCCGTCATCGTCATGTCTGCGGTGTTGGTATATTCCTATGTGGAGAAAACCGAGAGCAAGACGATCATTGCTCTAGTTATGTTCGGCGTAATCGTATTTCTTGCCGCATTATGTACCGTCGTCGATTATCTTCGCCGACGATTCACGGTGGACAGACCGGTTCGGAAAATTCTCGAAGCGACGGATAAAATTGCGACCGGGGATTTTTCCGCCCGTCTTGATATCGCTCACCCGATTAACCGCTACACCGAGTTTGATTATATAATGGAAAACTTCAACAAAATGGCGGTAGAGTTGTCCCGCACGGAAGTGCTGCATACGGATTTCGTATCGAACGTATCCCACGAGATAAAGACGCCGCTTGCCGTTATTCAGAACTACGCCGCATCGTTGCAGAACAAGAATCTCGACGAGGGGACAAGAGTAAAGTATGCCGAAACACTTGTAAATGCTTCTAAAAGACTTACCGCGCTGATAACGAATATTCTCAAACTCAATAAACTCGAAAATCAAGAAATCAAGCCCGAATACGAAAATATCAATCTTACCGAAATGCTTACCGAGATCGTACTCGATTATGAAGAACTCATAGAAAGCAAAGGATTGAATCTTGAATGCGACTTTGAAGAAGATATAATCGTTATATCTTCGCCTTCGTATCTTGAAATCGTTTGGAATAATCTTTTATCCAATGCGATCAAATTTACCGAAAGCGGAGGCAAGATCAGCGTAACGCTTAAAAAGCGAGGCGGACAGGCAGTAGTCAAGGTGTCCGATACAGGTTGTGGAATTTCCGCCGAAACAGGCAAACACATTTTTGAGAAGTTTTATCAAGGCGATACTTCACATTCGCAGGAGGGAAATGGATTGGGACTTGCGCTTGTTAAAAAGGTAATAGACATTACTGGCGGCAAGATTGAAGTGAGTAGCGAACTCGGCAAAGGCACAACATTTAGAATTACGCTTTAAGCGAGAGGCAATTTATGTTCAAAAAATTATGGGAATGGATAAAACATCCGCATGGTTGGGCATTGGTATCGTTCTATATGTTTACGGCGATCTGCATGGCGGGAGCTATTGTATTCAGTATAGTCTGTCAAGAAACGAACTTCGATTTCTTCGCATACGTTTTTTACGGATTGGCCGCCATGACATTCGGGTATACAGTCTATACAATTGCGAGGATCATTCCGACGATAAAACGCAAAATCACGGAGAGATTAAAGTCCAACAAATTCACGGCAAACGTATTGGAGGATTACGACTTTAAGACGATGGTGTTTGCACTCTTATCGTTCGGCATGACGATTGTTTTCGCAATAATGAACCTTGCTAGCGCAATCAGGTACAGACTTATTTGGTACGGCGCGATCGCCGCATACTACTTTGTGCTTATATTGTTTCGTGGCGGAATTTTACTTGCAAATAAAAAGTGCGCGAAGAAATTTGCGGAAAATTCGGACGAATACGAAAAAAGCAAATGGAATATTTATCTCAGCAGCGGCGCTTTCCTTATATTACTCGAATTCGCTATGATAGGTGCGGTTACGCAAATGATGCTGTCCGAGCGGCCTACGCAAAGCGGGGAAATTATGGCGATAACCAACGCCACATATGCTTTTTACAAGGTCGCAATGGCCGTTTACAATCTGATCAAATCCCGCAAATTCAACAATCCCGTTACCCAATCGTTCCGCAATCTGAATTTTGCAGATGCCTGTATGTCTATAGTGTCTTTGACCGTGATGATGATTTCTACGTTTGGTGAAGACAATCCGACGGCGGCATTACAGTATATGAAATATATCGTCGGGTTTGCGATGTGTGCCGTTATCGTAGCGATGGCGACGTTTATGATCATACGGGCTAACAAGAAAATAAATATTTTGAAAGCGAGAGGAGAAACCGCAAATGAACGACGAATATAAATTTAATTACTCTTATTCCGCGCCGAACGAGAGCGAGAGGCGAGAGATAGAGAGCATCAAAAAGCAATATATATCGGCGCCGAAAAAAGAAGACAAACTTGAACGGTTGCGCGATTTGAATAAGCGTGTTATGCAACCGCCGCTTATAATAAGTCTGACGATAGGAATAGTAGGTACGCTCGTTATGGGCGTAGGTTTGACGATGGTCTTAGAGTGGAATATCGTTGCTTGGGGAGTGATGACAGGGATACTCGGAGCGGCAATCGCCGCCTTGGCTTATCCGATTTACAAAGCGATTTTAAATCGCAATAAACGCAAATACGGCGAGCGGATTATAGAACTTTCCGACGATCTTTTAAATGCGAAAGAAGAAAGCGAAAGACATTAAAACCTCGATTGTCCGTCGTGTTTCGTAAAATGCGATAGCGAAGAAAAAGGTAG
Source organism: Bacilli bacterium (assembly GCA_048359995.1). Taxonomy (GTDB): domain Bacteria; phylum Bacillota_I; class Bacilli_A; order RFN20; family CAG-449; genus UBA3210. The sequence goes on from DBGCPK010000017.1 coordinate 138,904, forward strand.
CACATATTCGGTTGGAAAATGATCGAAAGATCGATCTTTACACCGACAGACTTGATGATAAGGAAAATGTACTGCCGAAGAGGTTACGATTCGATAAAGAAGTAAGGCATTGCAGAATGCCTTTTATTTTACGATTTTTTAACAAATAACTTACAAAACGCAAACCTTTTATTTGCAAAATATAAACTTTTATCGGTTAGACTATAAGAACAAAACAGCAGGAGGATTAAATGAACGCAATAGAAATAAGGAAATTATCCAAAAGCTTTCGCGGCATGTACGCAGTGGACAATCTGAATATGACCGTTCCGCAGGGGGCGATATACGGCTTTATCGGTGAAAACGGAAGCGGCAAATAGGAATCGGAGCGATAAGCAATTTGATTTTGAACAAGACGAGTTTGGTTTAAGTAAAATAAGACTTGAAGGGCGGTTTTCTATTTGCAAATTTTTAACAAAAGAATTACAGATCGCTTACAAAGTATTAGCAAAACGCAAACATCGACCGTTTATAATAACAATCATAAAATCAAAAGAGGAGATTTGTTATGAAAAATCAAGAGAAGTATATCGAAAAAATCAGGGATAGCTACATCACCCGCGAACATACGAAGTTGGACGATTTGAAAGAACTCGACAAAAAGGTAAAACTTTTTCCGTCGGTGTTCGCCTATATCTCCGGCTCTCTTGCGGCGCTTATTCTCGGCGCGGGTATGTGCTTCGCAATGCAAGTAATCGGCACGCCGCTGATGTCGCCTGCGATGTCAATGACGGTAGGCGTAATTGTCGGGTGCGTCGGCATAATTCTGTGCATAACCAATTACTGCGCGTACAAGGCGATATTAAAAGCGCGCAAGAAAAAATACGGCAGTCAGATCGTAGCAATCAGTAATGAACTGCTAAATCAAAAAGATTGAGATAAGGAAATTCGGAAATTATGAAAATCAACAACCCCAAAGTAACTCTTGCAGACGAAGCAAGAAACGGCGTACAGGAAGAAGTCAGAAGCGGTTTTCTCGATTGGCTATTTGAATTCAATGTCGAGGGAGACGACGGCGAAAACTATATGATAGGCGGCTCGATTCTGTCTATGGCTCTCGAAAAAATGGACTTGGTCACGATGTGCCTTGCCAAAGGCAAAGGCAGCGTTCGTCAGCTCAAAAACTCTATTTACAAAATCGGCGAATATCCGGGCGGATGCTTAAACGAGTTTTATCGTAATCCGCAGGGGACGCTGAAAATCGAAAAGCGCGAACACAGCGTTTTCGTTACCTGTGGTAAAGAATACACGGTGGAGTGTTTCGACGACAACAGATGGCGTTTGAAGGTAGATACCTGCGACGGAAAGTATAAAGCCGATCTTTGGCACAAGCCTTACGGTTATCCGTTGTGGTATGGCAGAGAAAAGCCTTCGCATCTTACGCAACACTCGATTACTTACGGTTATAATTGGGCGGGCGATGTGAAAGGTGAATTTACCTATAACGGCAAGACGGTAAAGGTCAAAGGCACGGGGCAGCGCGAAAGATACGTTGCTCTCGATAGTTCTGCTGCAGAACTCGGCGGTTGGGAAGATTGGGGCTACATCACATTCAACGAGATTCACTCGTCGATGTACGATATGCGGCTCGGTATGAAAGATTTTTCGGTTTACGATTTGCAAACGAAAAAGTATTATCCCGAAGGAAAAATGGAAATTACCCACGAAGATTGGATTTTTCTGCGCGAACTTGACGGATTCGTACCCGAAACGTACAAGATTCGTATCGAAGTCGAGGATGGTGTTTACGAAGTCAAAGCGCACACCTGCAATGCGCGCACTTGGGGAGTCACGTTCAAAGTTCCCGATCATCCCGTCGCAACCCTTATGTTCGATAAGGTAGAGGGTACTTTCGCATACAAGGACGGAAAAGTAAAAACTCTTACGGGCGGCAGAGGAACGATGTCGGTAAGACAATGGCACGCATATCCGAACGTCCTTCCCCGCGAACTTTATTCTGACGAAGTTAAATCGGGCGAAAAATTCGATACGCTGTAATAAAAATTCAAGGAGAATGTCCGATTTTTATCCTTTCAAGGTTAGGGCGGTCAGCGCAAAAGCCAATACGAGGTAGATAAGGCAAATCGCAAAGCGGCAAAAGCGCAAGCGAAAGCAAATGGGGGGAATCATCTCCCAAACAAGGCTTTGTCCAGCAAAAGCGCGATAGCATATTGCGGCGAAAGCAAAAGGCAAAATAACCACAATCTGCGGATTTGGTTATTTTTTACGGTTTAAGCGCATTGGCCGCAATTTGAAATTCCTCGGCATTCAAAACAATAGGACAGAGAGATCACTTTTATGGTGAAAAAACCATATGAAATCGAAAATCCTGCGAAGATTGCCTATATTTACGATGTTTTCCGTTTTTTTAGAATTCGATGTACATTTATTTTTCAAGATAGTAAAATAATAAATGTTGAAAAAGGAGAAAATAAATGCCAAAGAAAGTTTTCGAATTAGAATTCGAAGGGAAAAAACTGAGCGTTGAAACAGGCGAAATCGCCAAACAGGCCGACGGGGCCGTTTTGGTTCGACTGAATGATACCGCGGTTTTGTCCACCGTCTGCGCATCGGACGAACCGAAAGATGCGGATTTTTTCCCGCTGACAGTGGGATATGAAGAAAAGCAATATGCGGTCGGAAAGATTCCGGGAAGTTTTCTGCGCCGTGAAGGACGGCCGGGAGAACACGCGACGTTGACGGCGCGATTGATCGATCGCCCGATTCGCCCGATGTTCTCGGACGGATTCCGAAACGAGGTTCAAATCGTCAATACGGTGCTGTCGGTCGATCAGGATTGCACACCGGAAATGAGTGCGATGTTGGGTTCATCCTTAGCCTTGGGAATCAGCGATATTCCTTTCGACGGACCGATCGCCGGAGTATACGTGGGAAGAGTAAACGGGAAATTCGTCATCAACCCGACGCTTGAAGAAAGAAATCATTCCGATTTGAATTTAGCGGTTGCCGGTACTGAAAACGCGATTAACATGGTGGAGGCCGGTGCGCAAGAACTGAGCGAAGAGATCATGCTCGACGCGATTCTCTTCGCGCACGAAGCCATCAAGAAACTTTGCCGTTTCGAGAAAGAGATCATTGCCGAAATCGGGAAGCCGAAGAGAACGGTTTCCTTGTATCAGGTTTCCGAAGAGATCGAAAATGATGTCCGCTCCCGAGCGGAAGATCGCTTGATCAAAGCGGTTTCCATCGTCGATAAATTGGAACGATACGCCAAAATCGATGAGATCGACAACGAAATCCGCGCTTCCTACGAGGAAAAAAACTATAAAGACGATAAAGAACGCAAGTCGACGATGATGCAGGTAAACGATATTCTCGAACAGATTGTCGCCGACGAAGTTCGGAGATTGATTACGGTCGATAAGATCCGTCCGGACGGAAGAAAGGTCGACGAGATCCGTCCGCTGGATGCGCAGGTGGACCTCTTCGCTAGAACGCACGGTTCTGCGATGTTCACGCGCGGTCAGACTCAGGTTATTTCGGTAACGACATTAGGCCCTCTTGCCGACGAGCAGATCATCGACAACCTGACGGACGAAGACAGCAAGCGCTTTATGCACCACTACAATTTCCCGCCGTATTCGGTCGGTGAAGTCGGGAGAATGGGATCTCCGGGAAGAAGAGAAATCGGACACGGTGCATTGGGCGAAAGAGCTTTGAGTTATGTGATTCCGTCGGAAGAGGAATTCCCGTATACGATTCGCTGCGTCAGCGAAGTCGTCGAATCGAACGGTTCTTCTTCTCAGGCTTCGATTTGCGCTTCGACGATGTCATTGATGGCCGCGGGCGTGCCGATCAAAGCGCCGGTCGCCGGAATCGCGATGGGACTCATCACTTCCGGACCGTTAGACGGGCAGCATCCGTATACGATTTTGACCGACATTCAAGGTATGGAAGACCACTACGGCGATATGGATTTCAAGGTCGCGGGAACCGACCAAGGAATCACCGCATTGCAGATGGATATCAAGATCAAGGGCGTTACCAAAGAGATTCTGCAAGAGGCGCTGGCGCAGGCTCACAAAGCGCGCGAACAGATTATGAAAGTGATCAAAGGCGCGATCAGCGCACCGCGTCCGGACGTAGGAAAATACGCGCCGAAACTGGCTCAGATCCGGATACCGGTCGATCGAATCAAGGACGTCATCGGTTCGCAAGGTAAAGTCATCAACGATATCATCGCTAAATGCGACGACGTGAAGATCGACATCGAAGACGACGGCAGAGTGGTGATCTACCATATGGATCGCAAGGCGATCGACAAAGCCGTGGCGATGGTCGAAGAAATCGTCCGCGAAGCCAAGGTCGGCGAAGTTTACGAGGGGAAAGTAGTTCGAATCGAATCTTTCGGTTGTTTCGTCAATCTGTTCGGCAACGTAGACGGAATGTGCCACGTATCGCAATTGGCTTTGGAAAGAGTCAATCACCCGAAAGACGTGGTGAAGATCGGTCAAACGCTGAAAGTCAGGGTAACCGAAATCGACGAAAAAGGACGGGTCAACCTTTCTCACAAGGAATTCTGTCCGAAACCTGCCAAGAAACCGGAAGAAAACAAGCAGTAAGAGCGAGGTCGAACGGAGATTTCCGTCGACCTTTTCTTTTGGATAAAAGAGCGAAAAAAACGCAAAATAAATCCGGTGATAAAATGAAATCGATTTGGCTCGAAGATTCGAAAAAGAAGGAATATCCTATGCTGAGAGGAGAATACGATACCGACATTCTCATCGTCGGCGGCGGTTTAAGCGGTCTTTCTCTGGCATATGAATTGAAAGATTCCGGATATCGGATTCTCCTTTTGGAACAGAATCGCTTTTATCACGCCACGACCGGATATACGACCGGAAAAATCACTTTTCAGCACGGAAAAATTTACTCCCGTTTGTATAAAGATTTCGGAGAAAAGACGGCGAAAGCGTATCTGAAAGGAAATCGAAAGGCTATCGCGCATTTGGAAGAAATCATCGAAAGGGAAGACATCGATTGCGATTATTCTCCGTGCGATACGGCGATATACCTGAACCGAAAGGAAGCGGAAGAAGAAAAAGCCGCCTATCGAAAATTGGGTATAGAGTTCGAAGAAACGGCTGACGGCGCATGGATCGGATTGAAGGTGAAAAATCAGGCTGTCTTTCACGTCGTCAAATATCTCGACGGCATATTGAACGTTCTCGACGGTATTTCCTCGATTTCGTTATATGAAAACAGCAAAGTCGATCGCGTGTCCGAGAAAGTCGCCTATGGAAAAGAATTTCGCGTCCGCGCGAAACACATCGTCCTCGCCTGCGCTTATCCCTGCTATCGAAAATTTAATTTTTATTTTCTGCGTCTGAGACCCTCTCTTTCCTTTGTCGGCGTCGGCGAAACGGAAAACGGCTGTTCTTTTTCGGGAATTCGGGAAGAAAAACCGGTCTTTTCTTTTCGACCTTTGAACGACCGACAAATGCTTTTTGCCGGTTACAGCGAGGATAGTCGGAATTTTCCGCCTTATCGGAGTGTCGACTTTTTGCAGGAAATCGCGCGAAAACGATTCGGTTCTTTGCCTTTTTCCGACGTCTGGGTGAATCAGGATTACGCTTCGGTCGAAGGAAAACCGCTGATCGGGCGGATCAAAGAAGGAATTTATTTTGCAGGCGGTTACAACAAGTGGGGAATCAGCACATCCGTTCTAGCTTCGACGATCCTCAAAGATCTGATTCTACGCGGAGAGTCGGAATACGAAGACGCTTTTTCATTGAAAAAAGACCGGAGATATCTTCCGGTCATCGCGAGTTTTTTCGGCAATATTCCGACTTTTGTCCGATCGAGAATGCAAGGCGGAAAGAAAAAATGCACGCATCTTCGCTGCGGTTTGCGGTACAATCCGATCAGCCGGACTTTCGATTGCCCTTGCCATGGTTCGCGCTTCGACGAAAACGGCGTTGGTTTCATCGGTCCTGCAAAAAAGGATTTGTGATCATTCGGGCTTGCTTTGATGCTGTTTCTGTTCCTCGAGAATATCCCTTTCCTCGTCGTATTCGTCCTCGATTTCGCCGACGAGTTCTTCGAGAATGTCCTCCATGGTCACGATGCCGATGACCTTTCCGTTTTTGTTTTTGACGATCGCCATGTGTTTCTTTTCCCGTTGCAAAGTTTTTAAAAGGCGGGAAATCTTGATGCTCGGCTTGGTAAAGACCGGTTCCATGACGATGGATTTCAAATCGGAAGAATCGTTGAGGAGCATTTCATAGAATTCTTTTTGATAGATCAAACCGTAAATGGTGCTGATATTGGAAGTATGGGCAATCGGAAGGCGGGAATGATTGTAGGATTCGAAGATATCCTGAATGGAATCCAAAGAATCGGTATCTTTGACGAAGATGACGTTCTTGGCTTTGGTCATGATGTCGCCGACTAAAAGATCCCCGTATTCCAACGTGTTGAGAATCAAGTTTTTTTCGATCCCGTTGAGAATGCCGTCCTCGTGAATTTCGTCGACGAGAATCTGAAATTCTTCTTCGGTCATCACTTCCGGATCTTTGAATCCGCAGATCTTCTTGATTCCTTTCTTAATCAGTTCAAAAAGAAGAGAAATCGGATAGAAGATGTAAACTAAAACGTACAGAGGATAGACCGAAACGATCGAGAATTTTTCCGGAGCCATTTTCGCGAAAGTTTTCGGAAAAATTTCACCGAAAATCAAAACGCAAACGGTGACGATGATCGTCCCTAATGTCGTAGAAAACGACAGATAAAGGAACAGAATGGTCGCTAACGATGTTCCGACGATATTCACGATATTGTTGCCGATTAAAATAGTGGTGAGCAGTTTGTCGTATTTATTTCTGAGTTGAAGCGCGAGTCGAGCGCTTTTGCTTGTTTTGGCGAGTTTTTTCATTCGGACTTCCGAGAAAGAAGTGAATGCGGTTTCGCTGGCCGAGAAGAAAGCCGATGCCAGCAAAAGAAGAATGAGAGCGGTTAAGATAAGACTGGGGTGATCCATTTTTGCGTTTTTTTCCTCCTGAATATTAAATAAGATAGCATAAAGTCGGACGATTATCAAGTGAAATCAAACCGCAGGCAGACGAGAAAGCGGGTGGTTTAACGGAATTTCGCATATCTTTCTTCGAAGTAAATCGCTTTTTTGTCGGAAAGTGCCCCTCAAAAATGCAAGCGCTTTCATCTTTTTGTTTGAACTGAAAGATAAATATGTTATGATATCGGTAAATTGGAGGGAAAAATGAAAAAGAAAGTTATTTTGATGGTGCTTTGCTCTTTGGCGCTGGTCGGCTGTTCCGCGACAAGAACCGACGGCGTCGAAGACGATCGATTTCCGACGACGGAGGGATCAAGCACTCCGAAAATCGACGATAACCTTGTTCGCGCAGACGAAAACTTGTCCGAAACGACGGCGATCAAGGTTCACTATGCCCGAAACGACGGCAATTATACGAACTGGGGAATATGGACTTGGCAGTATCAACCGACTTCTACCGACGGAAAGATGCTGATGTTTACCGAATCGGACGGAGTATATGGAAATTACACGACGATCGATTTGGTCAACGACAGCCGTTATAAAGGCGCGACGACGATCGGATTTATCTGCAAAACGCATACCGGTTCCAGCGATACGACTTGGACTCCCGGAAAAACCGACATTTCCTCGGATCGCTTCATCGAAGTTCCGGAAAAGGCGCCGGAAGGAGTTTACGAAGTCTATCTCTATGAAGGCGTCGAAGAGGTGATGACTTCATTAGAAGAAGCGCTGAAAGACAAGATCGTTTCCAGCGATTTTACCGACAAGACGACGATCGTCACGAGCCTGATTCTTTCTGCGGAGGTTTCATCGATCACCGAAGGAATGTTCCACATCTATGAAGACGGAATCGAACAGGAATTGGCTTCGTTCTCGTATAAAGATAAAAAGGTGACCGTGCGTTTGAGCAAAGAAGCGGACATCACCAAGACCTATACGGTGAAAGTCGACTTCCCGTCGGGCGCTTTGCAGATGGACGTGGGGATATCCTGCTTTTACGACGATCAGTCCTTTATCGACAATTACACGTATTACGGCGACGATCTGGGGGTAACTTTCAATTCGGACCATTCGACGACGACGTTTAAACTTTGGTCTCCGCTGTCGTCGAAAGTGATTCTCAACCTTTACGATTCCGGGACAACTCCGGAATACGAAGCGGAAGCGAGCAAACTCGAAGAATACGAATTTGTGCAAACCTATCCGACAAGAAAGATGGAAATGAAAAAGTGCGGGCAAGGTGTGTGGTCAATCACGGTGCCGGCCAATCTTCACGGGCGTTACTATACCTATACGATAACCAACGGCGCGACGACTTCCGAAGTGGTCGATCCGTACGCCCGTTCTTGCGGCATTGACGGAAAGCGGGGAATGGTGGTCGATTTCGATAAAATCAACGAAGAGTTGAACTGGGACGAAGTCGTAAGACCCGATCGCATTGAAGACGCAACGGATGCGAGCATCTATGAAGTTCATGTGCGCGATGTGACGGTCGACGAAACCTCCGGAGTGGAGGCTTCCAAGCGCGGGACCTATCTCGGTTTGGCGGAGAAAGATACTTCCTATACTTCGAATGGAAAGACGGTTTCAACCGGATTGTCCAGCATCAAGGAATTGGGAGTCACCCACATTCAGTTGCAGCCGGTTTACGATTATCATTCCGTCGATGAAGCGACCAAATTAAAATACAATTGGGGTTACGATCCGGAAAATTACAATTGTCTGGAAGGATCTTATTCGACGAATCCTTGGGACGGGCTGACTCGGATCAAAGAGTTCAAAACGATGATGAAGTCGATTTCGGAAGAAGGATTGCTCGTCAACATGGACGTGGTTTTCAATCATACGTTCGGATCCGGCGATACCAATTTCGAAAAAATCATACCGGGGTATTACCACCGAATGAATTCCGACGGAACTTTCTCCGACGGTTCCGGTTGCGGCAACGAGATGGCTTCGGAGCGGGCGATGTATCGCAAATTCATCGTCGACTCCTGCAAATTCTGGATGAGCGAATATAACATCGCGGGATTCCGTTTCGACCTGATGGCTCTTTTGGACACGACGACGATGGAAACGGTGTATACGGAATGCGCGAAGATTTACGACAAGGTGATGGTTTACGGTGAACCGTGGTCGGGCGGAACTTCCACCGACACTTACATTCAGTCGAACAAGACGACCATTCAAGGGATTAAAGGCGTCGGAGCGTTCAACGACGGATTCCGCAACGCGGTGCGCGGCGATAACTCTTTGAGCGCGGGATGGATTCAGAATTCGTCGGCTTCTACCGATTCGATCGTTCAGGGCATTTGGGGACAATTCTCCGAGAGTTTGACGAATCCTTTGAAAACGGTCAACTACGTTTCCTGTCACGACAATTACACCTTGTTCGACCAAATCGACAGAACGGTCGGAACGACGGCGTCGACGACGCGCAAGGTCGATCAAGCCGAGCAGGCGCAAGCGATGGTATTTATGAGTCAGGGAATCTCTTTCATTCACGGAGGAGAAGAGTTTTTGAGAACGAAATCGGCGGGAACGGATCAGCAGATTCACAACTCCTACAACGCGGGCGATGCCGTGAACAAGTTCGACTATGCCCGCAAGGCGCAATATGCCGATGTCTACGAGTTTATGAAGAAGATCATCGGAATTCGAAACGAATTTAAAGGATTCCGCCTTCCGTCTTACGATGAAATCAGCAAGGCTTTGAAAGTCACGTCGCAGACTTCGTTGATCGATTATTCGATTACATACGAAGGTAGCACGTATCGCGTGGTTTCCAACAGCGGCAGCGCTTCGACGATCGCCGATTTGTCCGGATATACTCTCTTGGCGTCGAATCAAAATCGCACATCGGGGAGCAATTCGATCGCGCAGAACGAAATCTGCGTATTCAGGAAGTAAAGGGAGGTAACGACAATGAAAAAAGCATGGATTTTGACTCTTTCTCTCTTGACTTTGATGAGTCTGAGCAATTGCTCGAAGAAGAAAAACCCTTCGAGTTCGACCGGTTCGAGCATCACGGATACTTCTTCGGGAACTTCTTCCAGTTCTTCTTATTCCGAAATCGGAAGCGAAACGGCAACCAGCCACAAGGTCGTCTTTTATACCAACATTTCGGGTAGAAAGGACATCTACGTGTTGTATCACGTCGAAGACGGTCAGAAGATCAAAAAATTCTATATGACGGAAACCGGATATAAATCTTCGCTGTGGTATTACGACGCTTTCGGCACTCGACCGTTTGATTTCGATACGCCGATTACCGGTGATTTAGAACTATATGCCTATCCGATGGCTTACGTTTACGATACCGAAATCAACGAATACGAAGAAACCGGCGATTACGATATAAGTTGGGTGAATTCGCCGAACTGCTCGTTCGTACTCAATGAAAACGGCACGCTTCCTTCGAAAGCCAATGGTGGGGACGTTATCGAATTCGCAATCTCGTATTCTTATTTCGCCATCAGTGAAGCGACGGTAAAAATCGACGATAAAGTGGTTTTGCCGGACGCACGGGGAGTGTACACTCTTCTCGTTTCCGGAGATCATACGATCGTTTCTTCGGGCGTCGAAGTCGGAGAAATCGGCATCACCAGCGCATACACGCTTTGCGTGGGGACGCGTTCCTATAAAATGACCTATCATACCGGCGATTACGGAAGCGAGTATATGGTTACCGGTGTTCCGATGGAGAAAGGAGACACGTTCTACGTTGAAGATGTAAGCGGGGTCAAATACCGCAAGGTGGAAAATTCCGGATTCGAAAACGGATTCATCGCGCCGAGAAAAGGTAACTACGACTTCTATTTCAAAGAAGAATCCCAGATGACTTGGGTGACGATCCCGTCGGCTGTTTATTCTTATACCATCGCCGGCGGAAGCGAAGTGACGATGACTTCTTCGCGCGCCGATGTCCAATTGACTTCCGGAGCGGTTCTCGAAGTCTATATGGACGGAGACACTCTTTTGACGACGTATACCGCCGCGAAAGACGGAAAGTACACCATCGTCGTCAACGGAGAAACGGCGACTGTGAGGGAGTATTCCGATCAGCCGATCTCCTACACCTATTATTTAAAACCGAATTCCAACTGGCTGATGGACAATGCGAGATTTGCCGCCTATCTTTGGGGAAGCACGGGGAATACTTGGGTTGACCTGACTTTGGACAGCGGCGATATATACGCGCTGACATTGACGGAGGATCAGGTGACAACATACAATACGGGGTTGATCTTCTGCCGAATGAATCCTTCGACTACGCTCAACAATTGGGATAATAAATGGAATCAAACGGGCGATTTAGCCATTCCGACCGACGGAACGAATCTCTACACCGTGGCAGCCGGCACGTGGGATAATGGCGGAGGCTCCTGGTCCGTTCGTTAAGACTCAAAATGGATATTGCGAAATATCCATTTTTTATTTGTCGAAATTGCATTTTTGCGATGAAGGTGCTACGATAAAATATCATTTGAATGCGGCGATTATGAAAGGAGAGCAAACGATGAAGGAAATGATTCAGTCGATAAAAAGTTGCTGGAAAGAGACGATATTTACTCCGTTGCTCATGATCGGAGAAGTTTTGATGGAAGTTTTGATCCCTTATGTCGTCAGCGTCTTGCTGGGATTTTTATATATCATCAATCAAAATCCGGCACAGGCCGGGAATCTGGCTCTTCGAATTTACGAATCGTTGCAGCCGAAGCTCGGAAATCTCGCGCTCATCTCTTTCGCCGGACTGGCCATCGTGATCTGCTCGGCCGTCTCTTTGGTATTTGGCGTTGCCGGCGCGAAAGTCGGTGCAAAAGCGGGAGCAAAATTCGCTCGGAGTTTGAGAGAGAATATGTATCGGAACATTCAGGAATTCTCCTTCGAGAATATCGATAAGTTTCAGACTTCCTCGCTGATCACGCGTTTGACGACCGATGTTACCAACGTTCAGCAGGCTTTCGTAATGCTGATCCGGACTTTTGTCCGTTCGCCGATTATGTTCGTCCTTTCGCTGATCATGTGCCTTTCGACCAATGCCGATCTTTCGATCATCTTCGCGATCGCGATTCCGGTTCTCCTCGTCAGTTTGCTTTGGATCGCGATGTCGGCGCATCCGATCTTTCGCAAAATGTTCGACAAATACGACGCGATGAACGAACGGTTGCAGGAAAATCTCATCGGCATCCGCGTCGTGAAATCCTTTAATCGGGAGGATTTCGAAATCGAAAAATTCAATAAGAGCAAAGATGAAATAAGAGATTTAGGGATCGCGGCCGAGAAAATTCTGGTCTTCAACGGTCCGATCATGAATTTGGTGATGTACGCGAGCAACTTGGCCGTGTGTTATTTCGGGACGAAAGGATTCATTATCAAGGGGACGATGGGTGTTCCGGACCTGAACTTGTATCTCTCTTACTGCACGCAGATTCTCAGTTCTCTGATGACGGTTTCGATGATGTTCGTCATGGTCGTGATGTCGAAAGCCAGCGTCAACCGAATCAGCGAGGTTCTTCGGGAAAAATCCGCGTTGACGAACAAAGAAAATCCGATTTTCGACATTCCCAACGGCGATATCGATTTTGAAAACGTCGATTTTTCCTATACGCGCGATCCGGAAAATCTGAATCTCGAAAACGTAAATCTCCATATCCGTTCCGGAGAGATGATCGGCGTCATCGGCGGAACGGGTTCGAGCAAAACCACGCTCGTGAGCCTGATTCCTCGACTATACGACGCTTTGAAAGGGACGGTAAAGGTCGGCGGCGTCGACGTGAGGGATTACGACTTGGAAGCTTTGCGCAACAGCGTCGCGGTCGTTTTGCAGAAAAATGTGCTGTTTTCCGGCACGATACGAGAGAACCTGAAATGGGGAAACGAGAACGCCGACGACGAAGAAATTCTGGAAGCCTGCAAAAACGCGCAAGCCTATGATTTCGTTCTGCACTCTCCGGACGGACTCGATACCGATTTGGGGCAAGGCGGATGCAATGTGTCCGGCGGGCAAAAACAGCGTCTCTGCATTGCCAGAGCCCTTTTGAAAAAACCGAAAGTGCTGATTCTCGACGATTCCACCAGCGCGGTCGACACGAAAACGGACGCTTTGATCCGCGCGTCGTTGAGGAAGAACGTGCCGCAGATCACCAAAATCATCATCGCTCAACGGATGAATTCGATTATGGACGCCGATCGGATACTCGTCCTCGACGAAGGAAAGATCAACGGATTCGGCACGCACGAAGAATTGATGAAGTCCAATAAAATTTATCAGGACGTTTACGCTTCGCAGATGAAGGGGGAAGAATAGTATGGCGCGGCAAGTTTTAAGAGGTACGGCTCGCCCGAAAAACGGAAAGAAAACCTTTTTCCGCCTGATAGCTTATTTCAAAAAGCATCTGTGGCAGTTTGCGATCGTCATTCTGATGATCGTGGTACAGGCGCTGACGTCGCTTTTCGCCGTCCGCTGCCTCAACGTTTTGATCGACGTCGACATCCCGAATTTGATCGACGCCACCAACGGCGTGCTGGGAGTCGATCTGAATGCGGCGGTCAAAGCTTTCAACCGAGAAATTCTTTTGATGGGAGTCATCTACCTTTTCAGCATCGTATCGACCTACGTTTACAATCTCCTGATGGCGTATATATCCAGAAGCATTTTGGCCGAAATCCGCGGCGATATCTTCGTCCATATGGAAAAACTACCCGTTCGCTTTTTCGATAGTCACACGCACGGCGAACTGATGAGTTATTATACCAACGACGTCGACGCAATCCGTCAAATGCTCTCTCAGGCGATCCCGCAGATTATTTCCAGCGTGATTACGGTGGTTTCCACTTTCATATATATGCTAATCGCCTCTTTGGAATTGACTTTGGTATGCGTGGTTATGGTGGTCGTCATTCTCTTGGCTTCCTCGAAGATCGCCAAGAGTTCGGGAAAATATTTCGTGCTTCAACAGGCGGACTTGGGAAGACTCAACGGATATATCGAGGAGATGATTGAAGGTCAGAAGGTCATCAAAGTCTTCTGCCATGAGAAAAAAGCCAACGAAGATTTTGACCGAATCAACGAAGATCTGACTGTCTCTTACGCCAAAGCCAACGGCGCGGCTTTTGCTTTCGGACCGTTGACCAACAATCTCAACCATATTCACTACGCGGTTACCGCTTTGGTCGGCGCCGTTATGATGGTGATGAATTTCAGCTTATTGCCGAGTCAGTCGATGAGCGCGGGATTGTTGATCTCGTTCCTGATTCTGACGAGACAGTTCGGAATGCCGATTTCGCAAATTTCTCAGCAATTCAATTCCATTATCGTCGCTTTGGCTTCCAGCGAAAGGGTGTTTTCCGTCATCGATATGCCTCCTGAAAAAGACGAAGGTTACGTAACGTTGACTTACGGAAAAAAGGACGAATCGGGAAATATCACCGAAACGGTGGAGAAAACGCCGCTTCCGCTTTGGAAGCATCCGCATTCGGACGGTACGGTAACGTTGGAAGTCGTCAAGGGAGACGTCGTCTTCGATCACGTCGATTTCGGTTACGACGAACGGAAGCAGATTCTCCACGACATTTCGCTTTACGCCAAGCCGGGACAAAAAATCGCTTTTGTCGGTTCGACAGGCGCGGGAAAGACGACGATCACCAACTTGATCAACCGCTTTTACGACGTGCAGGACGGAAAGATCCGCATCGACGGCATCAATATCAACAAAATTCGGAAGTCCGATCTGAGAAGAACGCAGTCGATCGTCCTTCAAGATACGCATTTGTTTTCCGACACGGTGTTGGAAAATATCCGTTACGGTCGGCTGGACGCCACAGATGAAGAGTGCATCCGCGCGGCGAAATTAGCGAACGCGCACTACTTCATCTCGCATCTTCCGGAGGGCTATCATACGATGTTGGTGAACGACGCGGGAAATTTGTCGCAAGGGCAACGGCAATTGATCGCCATCGCCCGCGCCGCCGTAGCCAATCCGGCGATTCTGATCCTCGATGAGGCAACATCGTCGATCGATACGAGAACGGAGAGGTTGATCGAAAAAGGCATGGATCAGTTGATGGAAGGAAGAACCGTGTTTGTCATCGCCCATCGCCTTTCGACGGTGAGAAATTCGCAAGCCATCATGGTTTTGGAAAACGGAAGAATCATCGAAAGAGGCGATCACGAGTCATTGATTCGTCAAAACGGCAAATACTATCAATTGTATACGGGAGCATTCGAGTTGGATTAGGAGGAACGAAAGATGCTAGTCAAAATTTCGGAAGAAGTGCAAAGAGCCTTGAAAGAAGGACTACCGGTCGTGGCTTTGGAGTCGACGATCATTTCGCATGGTATGCCTTATCCCGAGAATGTGGAGACGGCGTTGAAAGTCGAAGAGATCATACGCGAAAACGGTGCGATTCCGGCGACGATCGGCATCATCGAAGGAGTTCCGATCGTGGGAATGAGTCCGGAAGAAATCGAGGAATTCGGAAAGAGAAAAGGGATTCTGAAAGCGTCGCGAAGAGACGTTCCGGTCATCATGAGCAAAAAAGCGTGGGGAGCGACGACGGTCGCCACGACGATGATTTTCGCTTCTTATGCCGGCATCGAAGTTTTTGTAACCGGAGGAATCGGCGGCGTTCACAAGAACGCTCCGCAGACCTTCGACATCTCCGCGGATTTGCAAGAATTGGCGCATACCGATGTGACGGTCGTCTGCGCCGGCGCGAAAGCGATACTGGATCTGCCTTTGACGTTGGAGTATCTGGAAACGTTCGGCGTTCCGGTTTTGGGATACCGATCGGATCATCTCGGCGCATTTTATTCGTCTGATTCCGGATTGAACGTCGATTATCGGGCGGACAGCCCGGAAGAGATCGCCCGAACGATTCTTTACAAAAGAAAACTGGGTCTCAAAGGCGGGATTTTGATCTCCAATCCGATTCCGAAAGAGCATGAAATTCCGAACGAAAAGATCAATGCGTTCATCGAATCGGCATTGAAAGACGCCGAAGAGAATCGCATTCACGGAAAGGATATCACCCCTTATCTTCTTTCCCACATCAAAGAACAAACGCACGGCGAATCCCTGAAAGCGAATATTCAGTTGGTCTATCACAATGCGAAAGTCGGCGCTTGCATCGCCAAAGCCTACGCGGAAATTCAAAAGAAAGAAGTATAGAACGGAATCAAATTATCGCAACCTGAGTTTCATAAATGTCGATTCAGATAATCTTCGATCAAAAGACATTCTTTTTCGGAGGCCTTTTTTCGGCATTCTTCCGATGTATCTGCCGAAATTCCGACGATTTCATCGCCCCAGAAAGATTCGGTTACCTGATATTTTCCGCCTGTTTCTTCGATGACGTCGTTGACGAAAACGGCCATATCGATTTTTTCTCCGTTTCGATAAGTCACGATGGTCGGCACTCTTCCGTTGCGATAGGAATCGAACTGAAAATGCGATTTGAATTGAGTCCATTCTTCCGTACTGCGGATTTCTCCGACTTCGAACAGCGTCAGTTCTTTTCCGTTTTCCGCGAGATAATCGTCGAGAAAACGGCTTTTGAATTCCTGACAATCCGGGCAGTCATACCAAGAAAAGAGAATGCTGACTTCGGACGAACTCTGGATCATTTGTTCGATTTTAGACGATGAAAGCGAATTGAAACGGTACATAATTTCCTCCCCGTAATAGTCGTATACTTCTGTATCGTTGCCGATGAAGTAAGGAGATGTCGAGCAGTATTTTCCGATCTGTTCGGAAAAAGATTTGGCAGAAGCGTAAATCTTCGGATCGTATTCGATATAACGGACATCTTTTCCGTCGTCGAAGAGCAACAGTGAAGCGCTGGTAACGATGCTTCTGATGCGATATTCTTCGTCATCGGAAAGGAGTTCGGCCGTCTTCCGATATTCTTGAATTTCAATCCAGTAGATCGGAAAAGAGTTTTTTCGGATAAACGATTTCATCGGCTCTTTGATGCTTTGGCAGGTCTCGCAACCGACCTGTGCGATCGCCAAAACGAAATCTTTTTTCTGCGCGATCAAATCCAGCAAATCTCCGCTGTCGGTGTAAATGAACGTATCGAGCTGATTTACGCGATCGACAAACATCGTCGCCTCGTTCTTTTTCGAAGAACAGGAAAAAAGAAAGAGAAAATTCAGAACGACGAAACATCGAAAAAACTTTTGAAACATAAAAGAACCTCTTTTTCATTATAGCACTTCGGAAAACGGTGCGAAACAGTTTCTTTTCGGATTTTATTTTACATCTTTCGACTTTTCACCGTGATACATTACTGGTGAAAGGGAAATTCGGAGGGAAAAATGAATAATCAGGATTACGAAGTGTTTCTTTTGGCGCGGAACTACGCCGATCGGGGAGATTACGAAAAAGCGGTCGAGTTGCTGGAACTTCTTTCGCGAAAGGGAAACCGAAAAGCGATTTTCGAACTGGCGATGCTTTACAACGATTTTCAGCCGGAAATTCATCGCCACAAAGCGGTCAATCTGTTCACTCTCGCGGGCGAACTAGGGTATCCGGACAGTTATTATTATTTGGGAAAGATCTATTATGAAAAGAAAGAATACGCGGAAGCCTATCGCTTTTTCGAAAAAGGGAAGACCAAAGCGGAAAGCCACCTCTATTTGGGAAAAATCATTTTGGAAACGCAGTTGAAAAACGTATCCAAAAGAGTCGCTTTCGTGAATTTTCTGGAAGGAAGCAAGAGAAAGGTATACGAATGCGACTACTATCTGGCAATATGCTATCGTTTCGGTTATGGAATCCGAAAAGACGCGCAGAAAGCGGAATTCTACTTGAAAAAGGCACAGGCGCATCGAATCGACGACAGTTATCATCTTTTGAAAAACTGATCGAAGCGAAATGATTCGATAATTCTTTACTTATTTCTTTTAATATTCCGTCACAAAACATTGAAATTCACCGGAGATTATGGCACAATTTTAGTTGTGGTAAAGAAAGGATTACTGACAGTTATGTACAATTACATTTATACAAATGACGTCAAGGAAGAATGCGTCGTCAGAAAAGGCTGCGATCACGGACCTGCACCGATTCCGGAAGAAGGCAAATGGGTTAAATCGAAGCAAATCACCGATATCTCGGCTTTGAGCCACGGCGTCGGCTGGTGCGCTCCGCAGCAAGGCGCGTGCAAATTGACTTTGAATGTGAAAGAAGGCGTGATCGAAGAAGCGTTGATTGAAACCATCGGCTGCTCGGGCATGACTCATTCCGCGGCTATGGCTGCGGAAATTCTGCAAGGAAAGACGATTCTCGAAGCGCTCAACACGGATTTGGTCTGCGACGCCATCAACGTGGCGATGAGGGAAATCTTCAAGCAGTTGGTCTACGGTCGTTCTCAGACGGCTTTCTCGGAAGGGGGACTTCCGATCGGATCTTCGCTCGACGATCTCGGGAAAGGACTTCGGAGTCAGATCGGAACGATGTTCGGCACGAAGTTGAAAGGACCGCGCTATTTGGAAATGGCGGAAGGTTATGTGCTGAAAATCGCCCTTGACGACAACGACGAAATCTGCGGCTATCAATACGTCAATCTCGGCAAGATGATGGAAGCGATCAAAAAGGGAACCGATCCGAAAGTCGCTTACGAATCCTGCATCGGGAAATACGGACGTTTCGACGATGCGCCGAAACACATCGATCCGAGAAAAGAATAGGAGAAACGAGTATGGCAACCTTTGAAAATCAAGAACGTCGGATGGACGGCATCAATGAATGTTTGAAAAAATACGGCATCGCGAGTTTGGACGAAGCCAGAGAAATCTGTTTGTCCAAAGGAATCGATGTGGAGAAAATCGTGCTTGGCGTTCAGCCGATCGCTTTCCAAAACGCCGTGTGGGCGTACACTTTGGGAACGGCGATCGCGTTGAAAGAGAATGCGGCTACCGCATCCGAAGCTTCGCACTTGGTCGGTGTGGGCTTACAGGCTTTCTGCATTCCGGGGTCGGTCGCGGAAACCCGTAAAGTCGGACTCGGACACGGCGATTTAGGCGCAATGCTGCTCGACGAGAAGACCGAATGCTTTTGCTTCTTGGCCGGTCACGAATCTTTCGCCGCGGCGGAAGGTGCGATCGGTATCGCCAGAAACGCCAATAAAGTGAGAGTCAAGCCGCTTCGCGTCGTGTTAAACGGTTTGGGGAAAGACGCGGCTTACATCATCTCCCGAATCAACGGATTCACCTACGTTCAGACCGAATACGACTTCGAGCATTCCAAATTGAACGTGGTTAGAGAAGTTCCGTTCTCGACCGGAGAAAGAAGCGCGATCAAATGTTATGGCGCGGACGAAGTCAACGAGGGCGTAGCGATCATGATTCACGAAAAAGTCGGTGTATCGATCACAGGAAACTCGACCAATCCGGTTCGATTCCAGCATTTGGTAGCGGGCACCTACAAGAAATGGGCTAACGAAAATAACTTCAAGTATTTCTCGGTGGCTTCCGGAGGCGGAACTGGAAGAACATTGCATCCGGACAATATGGGCGCGGGACCTTCTTCTTACGGCTTGACCGATACGTTGGGAAGAGTGCACGGAGATGCTCAATTTGCCGGTTCGTCCTCTGTTCCGGCTCACGTGGAAATGATGGGGCTGATCGGAATGGGCAACAACCCGATGGTCGGCGCGACGGTTTCCTGCGCAGTGGCAGTGAGTCTCGCACTGAAAAAATAAAAAAGCAAAAGAGTCCATCTGCAAAGATGGGCTTTTAATTTGGACAAAAATGGGAATAAACTCGCAAAATGTCGAATTTTCCGGAAAATAATAAAAAAATGTAAAAAAACGGCGATTTCATAATAGAATTTTTTGTATATTCTGAAAGGAGAATAAACCATGTCTTTAAAAAAAGAGGAAAAGGCAATTACGGAAATCGCCGAGAAGTACAAAAAAACGTTTAGCAATCTGATTAAAAACGGAAAGGAGTCGAATCTTCCGCAGTTGTTGAAAGATGAATCGCAACCATATTTTTCTTCGGTCAACATTCTCGATTACGCCAAGGAAAATCTAAATTTCGATCAGCGGTTTATCATCCACATTCACTTCTGCCTTTCTTTGATGAAACCGCAGGAAAGGGAAATCATCTGGAAAGAGTTTTTCATCACGCAGACGAGCGAAAATAAGATCAACTGGTGGTCATATCATTACGCTCGTTCGACCTACTATCGGATCCGTAACCGCGCGATCCTCAACTTTTACCGCTTATGCGCATAGGGATCGGAGGAGTACTCATCGCTTTACTCTCTGCTCTTTCTTGGAAAACGGAAGAGAGAGTCTGCATTTTCAAGTCTGCGCATTTAAACTACGAACAGGGGAATTTTTATTTTCATTTTCAGGAAATTTCCGGATTTTACGAAATTTTTCAGGTTAAAGTCAACGGAATGACGACGATGAAGGTGAATCATTTGAAAAGGATCTCATCGTTTCCGATCGGTTCTTTGAATTACGATGAAAATAACGAAATCCTCGTTTCTTTCGATCAAAAAACGTACGCGTTTTATCTTTTTCCGAAGCGCAAAATCGGATTGCTCGGAAGCGGATTTTCTTTCAACGATCTGATCGACGACAAGGAGAATATCATCGAATTTCAGGACAGCCAGTATTTCATAATGAGAGATTACGAAGAAGAGGTGCGGAATGCATTTCCATATTACGATTTCCAAAACCTTCCCGCTTTTTCATTTGACGCGCGGTATATTCTCGGTGAAAAAATCGAAATGGTTGTCTATTCCGACGGGCTTTTTCCGTCCTTAAACGGCGAGGACGGCTATCATTTTCTTCTTTCGGCGGTAAAAGGGGAGAACGCGTATTCGTTCGCCTATCGAGGGGTAGATCCGATTTATCATCCGGAAGCCGGTGAGGAATTTCAGCGTTCCGAACTCTGCTTCGGATTGTTTCATCAGGCGAAGCGCGCCGACGTACGCGTCGAGATCGACGGACTTTACGGAAGTCCGATCAATCTTTTTTTCACGCAGACGGTCGATCTTTCATCTCCCCTGTTCGGAAATGAGGGAGTATATGCTATACGGATTTCCGATTCCGAAAAGGACGAGTACGTCTGGGAGTTTGACTTATGATCGTTTTGATACTGATCCTTTCATTCGGTCTGGTTTTACCTTTCGAAGCGACGAGAACCGAAATAAGCCGTTATCTCGATCTGATGCTGCCGTACGTCTATTACGATTCGATTTATCTCGAACAAAACGGCATCTTTCTCGACAAGGAGAGATTGATGAACGAGGTCAACGAGGAGATAATCCGTTATTTCGCGGATTTCGATCGCGTGGAATCGGTAAAAACCTTCTATACATTTGACGATCTCACGCTTTCGTTTTCTCTGCATTACGTCCATTTTTATCGATCGTTTTCGATCGCAAAGGAGATCGCTGCAGATGAAAAAAGATAGTCAACGGATTCTGCTATACGCTGTGATCGCCGTTATCGACTTCCTTTCCGGATTTTATTGGTCGCTCCTATCTCTTGCTTTTCTGACCGCCGTCGAAGGGATTTCCGCGCGAAAACGGCGCGCTTTCCAATTCAAACTCGACCTTTTGAAAGTCGTCAATCCCCACTTCCGCGACAGAAAAGAAAAACTGGTCCGCGCCTTCGGATCGTCGGATCTGACTTACGAGGATTACTGCTTGCTTTTGGAAGAACGCGCCGGAAATAAAAACGAAAAAAATTTTTTCTCCGAATTGAGGCGGTGTCGGAATTCCGCGGGTATCCTCCACCTGATCCGCGATTACGAATCCCAAATGGAGAAAAGAGAAGAAGAATTGCCTTTTGATCGATGTCTCTTTTCGTTGACGATTTTGCTCTATTCGCTGATTCTCCCGTATTGCCGACACTCAATTATCTCCTATCTTTGGACCTGTTTGCTAAATTTGAATCTCGTTTTGAACGAATTTTTTCCGCCGAGGTTCTCTCCGATCGAAAACTTTTTTCTTTCGTTTAATCGAAAGCTTTCCTATATGTTTCCGAAAGAAAGTTTCGAATCGACGCTTGAAGAATGTCCGAAAATCGCGCGGTGTTTTGAAACGTTGATCGAAAGCGTCCGGCGACAGGTTTGCGATCCCCGTTTGTTTTCGCATTCCGCGCACGGCATTTTGCTTTCGATGTACGGCGTTCTTTCTTTTGATACGGCTTTAACACGCCGTGAAATAGAGGAGACGGCTCTGCGAATCCGCGCGAAAAAGAACGAAACCCTTCTCCTCAGGAAAGAGAGAATCTTCGCCTTGGCTTATCTAGGCGTGATTTTGGGAGGAATCGCCTTATGAGGAAAAACCTGATATGGATTTTATCGGGGTTGACTTTTCTTTCTCTGAATTTCGAGTTCCGCGATCAACTTGCCTGTCGGCAGACGACGGGAATTCTCAAAACCTGCGGGATACTTTTGGAAAATGACATTCGAAAGTACGGTGTTCTTCTTCCCGCGACCGAAGCGGTATTCGAAAAATATCGCGTCGATTGGAGGATCGACGAGGAAAAAGAGGGATATATTCTGAAAACCACCTATTTTTCCATATGGAAAAACGGAGACGCCGAGGTTACCTTTTTCGTTGCGATAAGTCGGTAAACACAGATTCGAATTGCGATTTCAAGGTTTCCATATCCCCGTCGTTGTCGATGAGGTAGTCGCATCGACAAGCGTAACGATCGAATTTCGAACTTCGATTGATGGATAAATCCTGCGCGACGTTTTTCGATTTTCTTTTTCGGAGATGTTCGATTTGGAAAGTCGATGAGCAGGTTATGCCGATGGCGTAATCGAAAAGGAGATGAAATCGGGTTTCGAACAGAAGAGGAACTTCGACGGCGGCAAGGGGGCAAGTTTTTTTCTGCGAAAGAAAGCGACGAACCCGTTCTTTGACCAAAGGGTGAATAAAGTTTTCGAGCCTCTTCTTCAATTCAGGCTGTTTTTCGACGATTTGCCGCAGGTATCCTCTGGAAATCGTCAGATTGTCATCGAGTACCTGTTCGGAAAACAAGGCGACCAAATGTTTTTTGACTTCGGTTTCTGCGTAGAGTTCGCCGACGATGGCGTCGCAGGAAAGTACCGGAACGCCCTTATCTTCGAACATTTTGAGAACGGTGGATTTCCCCGAAGCGATTTTTCCGGTGATGGCGACAGAAATGCCGACATTTTGGCATCTCGGACAATATGTGGTGCCTCTCCCGTGAATTTTGCTTTTCAACAGACGCGTCGAACAGATCGGACAAGGCGTTCCTCCTTTGCCGTAAACGTTGAGTCGGTTCTGGAAACGCCCGTCGACGCCTTGATCGGGATGATAACTGGAAACGGTCGATCCTCCGGAGAGAATCGCGTCGTTCAGCGTTTCGACGGAATAGGTCAGAATATCGCGGCAGTTTTCTTTTGTCAGCGCATCGGCTCTGAGAAAAGGATTGAGACGGCACTTGAAAAGCACTTCGTCGCAATAGATGTTGCCGAGTCCGGAAAGGATACTCTGATCGAGTAAGCACGTCTTGATTTCGGCAGAAGTCTTTTGAAAAATGCGGAAGAGATAGTCCGGATCTTCGACATCGAAAGGCTCTGGTCCGAGCCGACGGATTTCCGGATGGGCGTCGATTTGATCGGTCGGGCAAAGAAACATAACGCCGAAACGTCGGGAATCTTCATAGCAGAGCCTCGTTCCGTCGTCCAAATGGAAAATGACGCGGGTATATCGCCCGATTTCCTCGTCCTTTTGAATGCAACGATATTTTCCTTCCATTCGCAAGTGGGAAACGAGACTTCGGTTTCCGTCGAAATGAAAGAGAAGGTATTTTCCTCTCCGAGATACGGAAAGAATCGTTCTTCCTTTCAGTTCGTTGGCGAATTCTTCCAAGGGACTGTGAATCATCTTCGGATAGAGAATTTCGACATTTTCGATCGTGCGGTGAAGATATCGGGATTCCAAGATTCTCCGTACGGTTTCGACTTCCGGTAATTCAGGCATAGCGGTTTCCTCTCATTTGCATTCATACCACGTCTTGGCGATGTTTCCGTCTACTTTCAGTTTGACTTTCAGCGTATCGACGCAGTTCTCCATGATATTTTTTAAAATTCTCGGCATTTGCTCGACTTCTTCTTTCGGCACTTTGAAGATCAATTCGTCGTGAATCTGCAAAACGATTTTGGTCTTGTAATGGTTTTCTTTCAAGAAACGGTCGACTTTGATCATGCAAATCTTCATAATATCCGCGGCAGTCCCTTGAATCGGCGCGTTCATAGCGATCCTTTTTCCGAATTCCCGCGTCTGAAAATTCTCGCTGGACAATTCGGGAATATATCTCCGCCGATGGTACAGGGTAGAGCAGTAACCGTTTTCTTTGGCTTTGGCGATCGTCTCGGTAAAGTAGTCCTTGATTTCCGGAAATTCGTTGTAAAAAGTCTGGATTACCTCTTTGGCCTCTTTTGCACTGGTGGAAATCCGTTCGCTCAACCCCCAATCGCTGATGCCGTAGATGATGCCGAAATTGATGGTTTTAGCTTGCCGTCTCAGTTCTTCGGTCAAATGTTCTTCGTCGACGTGAAAGATTTTCATCGCGGTCGCGGAATGAATATCGCCCCCTCTATTGAAAACGTCGATCAATTCCCGACAGTCGCTCATCGACGCTAAAACGCGCAACTCGACCTGAGAATAGTCCAAACTCAATAGGTAATTGGAATCGTCGTCATAGAAGAACGCTTTTCGAATCGCTTTTCCTTCTTTGGTTCGGGTCGAAATATTTTGAAGATTCGGTTCACTCGAAGAGAGCCTTCCCGTCTGCGTCAGCGCCTGATTGAAAATCGTGTGGATTTTTCCGTCATCGTAAAGATAGGCGAGAAGCCCCTGACTGTACGTGGAAACGATTTTGGAATACTTCCGTTGTTCGATTAAAAGAGGGACGATCGGGTGCTTGTCTTTCAAATAATTCAGCACTTCGATCGAAGTCGATTCTTTTTTGTTCGACGGAAGGTGAAGACGTGTGAAGAGCAATTCGGCGACCTGCTTCGGAGAAGAGATGTTGAAGGAATATCCGGCGAGGGAGAAGATTTGATTTTGAATTTCTTCCAGTTTTTCGGTGTATTCGCCGTTGATCTTTTGAAGCACAGCCGCGTTGAGAGGAAATCCCTCGATTTCCATTTCGCTGAGAATGCAGCAAAGAGGAAGTTCGATTTCGTAATAGAGTTCCCCGTTATCCAAACGATCGATCTGCGCTACCAGTGTCGGATACAATTTTTCCAAATAATAAGCCATTTTGTCGCAATAATTTTCTTCCAGAAGAGTTAGATTGTCTTTATAAAGCAAATTGACGCCGAAGTAGCCGAAAATATTGATCGGATCATTGGTCAGCGACGGATTGATTATATATGCCGCCAGAGAAAAATCGAATCCGAGTCCGTCGACTTCGATACCCAAAAGGTGAAGCGACACTTTAAGGGCCTTGTAGTCGTAGGTTATCTTTTTTCGATTCCCGTCTTTCATGAAAGCGAGAAAATCCGGATCGTCAAAATTGCGCCGCGAAAAATAATAAACGCGTCCTTCCGAAGAGAAGTAAAGTCCGTGAAGGTAAGCCGAATGATAATTTCCTTCGTCGAGATCGGGAATCAGAACGCGAGGATTAGGAATGGAAGAAAAGGCATTGATCTCTTCGACTTCGATATTCGGTCGGTCGTTTTGCTCGTGAATCACCTGTTTATCGCGCGGTTTCAGCTTTTTCAAAAGGGAAAAGCACTCGTAGCGCGTGTAAAAAGAAGAAAGCTGATTGTAATCGTATCCCTGATAGGTCAATTGGTCCAACTGAAAAGGCAATTCCATATTCGTGTCGATCGTCGCCAGTTTCTTGCAGAGGATACCCTGAGAAGCGTTTTCGCTGATTTTCTGAGCGATTTTAGAGGTCTGACCGCGCATATTCTCGATGATGTTTTCCAGACTTCCGTATTGGTTCAAGAGTTTGATCGCGGTCTTTTCTCCGATTCCGGGAATTCCTTTCAGATTGTCGCTGGGATCGCCCATCAGCCCTTTGTAATCGCAGACCTGCGCAGGAGATATGCCCATTTTGTCTTTCAAGGCTTCCGCATCCATCACTTCGATGTCGCTGAGACCTTTTCGGATCATCTTGACGGAAATTCTCTCGTCGATCAGTTGAAGATAGTCTTTGTCGCTCGTGTAACAATAGGTGCGGATTCCTTCTGCCGACGCTTTCTTGGCGATTGTCCCGGCAATATCATCTGCTTCATAACCTTCTTGTTCGTAGTAGAAGATTCCCATCGCTTTCAACAGATCGCGAGCAAGCGGAATTTGCAGTTTCAAATCGTCCTCGATCTCTTTTCTTTGCGCTTTGTATTCCGGATATTCTTTGTGACGAAAAGTCTTCTTTCCGGTATCGAAACAGACGACGATCCGGTCATCGTCGTCGAGGGAAGAGACGATTTTTCCGATCATATTGCTGAATCCGAATAGAGCGTTCGTGGGAAATCCGTCTTTCGTCCGCATGATGTTTCCACTGAAAGAAGTGGCGTAAAATGCTCGGAAGAGCAGGGAATTTCCGTCGATAATGTGTAGAATCATTGTTTGTTTTCCTCCATTTTTTCTGCGTAATCGACCAAAAAACTCAAGCCGAAATTCTCGTTGTTCCGAAAAATTCCTCGCAGGAGAACGGCGTTTCCTTCTTTAAGCAGAGGGCGATATTGCTCTAACTGCCGCGAGAAAAAGACCGCTTCGATTTCCTGGCTGTCGTCAAATCCGTAGACAATCGCCATTCGGGTGTTGTTTCTGGTCGTAATTTCTTTGGTTTTGGTAATGATAATGCCGATATTCACCGATGCGGAACTCGAAGAAACCGTGAAAATTTTCTGAATCCGGTGACTCATTACGTATTCCGAATAACGATCGAATAGAGAACCGGAAATCAGAATTCCGATCGTTTCCAGTTCAAGTTCCAGATTCAGCCGTTCGTCGTCTTCGACAAAGGCGATTTCCGGTTTCAGTTGCTCGTAGATGTCTTGCGAGAACAGGTTGCGGCTGCCGGCCGCGGTATTGTAAAATTCGATTAGGAGAACCAGCGCCTTTCGCATTGTCGCCCGATTGTAAGTAAAACAATCCAATGCGCCGGCGTTGATCAGACTCATCAGATGATCCGCGGAGAAAGAATAGGGGAGAAGCCGTTGGACGACCTGCTCAAAATCGGTAAAATAGCCTCCCTTTACCCTTTCTTGGACGATGGCTTCGGCTAAGTGCTGAGGCAAACGTCGGATCGAAGAAAACGGGAGAAGGATTTTGTCGTCTCGGATCGAGTATTCCATTTCAGAACGATTGATGTTCGGGGTGGAAAGGCGAATCTGAAAGAGGTTGAATTCGTTCAGAAATTTACTGTACCGATCGGAAGAATTTCCCTGAAAAGTCAGCATTGTCGCATAAAAGTGATTCGGGTAATTCGCTTTCAAATAGGCCATTTGATAGGCTAAAATCGCATAGGAAACGGAATGAGACTTGTTGAAGCCGTAATTGGCAAATTTGTCGATCCATTCGAAGATTTCTTCGGCGATCGGCTTTCCAATACCGTTTTTCAAAGCGCCGTCGATAAAGCGATCTTTCAGCGCGTTCATCTTTTCCGAATCTTTTTTGGCGATCGCACGACGGAACAAATCCGCGTCGGCGAGGGAAAAAGAACTGATCTTTTGGGCGATTTCCATAATCTGTTCCTGATAGACGATGACTCCGTAAGTCGGTTTCAAAATCCGCTCGACAAGAGGGTGAGGATATCGGACTTCTTCTCGGTTGTTCTTTCGGGAAGCGTAAAGAGGAATGTTGCTCATCGGCCCCGGTCTGTAAAGAGCCAAAAGGGCGACGATGTCGTCAAAAGACTGCATTCGAATCGACTTCAAGGCACGCGTGATGCCTTCGCCTTCCAGTTGGAAGATCGCCTGCGTCAGTCCGGCGTTGAGAACGTCGAAAGTCTTCGGATCGTCGAAAGGAATCTTTTTGATCGAGAACGACGGAAAACTTCGTCGGATCATCGTTTCGCAATAAGAGATGATCGAAAGATTTCTCAAACCCAATACGTCCATTTTGAGAAATCCGAGATCTTCGAGATAGGCCGCTTCGAATTCGCTGATCAGTTTTCCGTCCGCGCCGATTTTGGTCGGAAGAACGTCCCTGAGATCGGAATGGTTCAGAATCACTCCGCCGGCGTGAATGGATTCCTGACGAGGAAACCCTTCGATTTTTTTCGCCAAAGAAATCAAGGAGAAAAAATAAGGATCGCTGTACAAAGCGCGGAATTCTTCGCTTTTAAGGATCGCTTCGTCGATGCTTTGGTTGCCTTTGATCAAAGCGCAGAGCGTGTTGATGTCCGCGTTATTCGCGGAAAAGACCTTGCCGATGTCGCGGAGACCTTGCTTCGCTCCGATCGTTTGAAACGTTACGATGTTGGCCATTCGGTTCGGACCATAACGGGTGTTGATATAGTTGATGACTTCTCCTCGCGCGTAGTCGGCGATATCAATGTCGATATCCGGCATTGTCACCCGGCTCGGATTGAGAAACCGCTCGAACATAAGATGATAACGGATCGGATCGACTTCCGTGATTCCCAACAGATAAGAAACCAACGATCCGGCCGCACTTCCTCTGCCCGGTCCTATCGGAATCGATCGATTTCTGGCGTAATTGACGTAATCCTGTACGATCAAAAAATAGGAGCAGAAGCCCATTCGGTCGATGATGTCGATCTCGTATTCCAGTCGCTCCGCATACGTTTCATTCCATTCGACTTGCATCTTTTTGGCGTTTTGAATGCAGAGGAAAAAGAGGTATTTCTTCGTCGACATCTCCGACGATAGAGGATATTCCAGAAGGCTTCCGCGTTTTTTCGCCAAAGAAAAGGAGATCGCTTCGGCGATGCGGAATGAATTTGCCTTTTCGTCTTCGGTATAGAGGGTATCTACTGCCCGTTCACTTAAATAGTAATACGGCCCCTCTTCTTCTTTTTTTAATGTCAGACGTTCGTCGTCTCGGATCGCTTCGAGAATTTTTGCCGTCATCGCGTCCTTTTTATGCTCGTACAGATGCTTCGGAAAAATCACTTTTTCCAGATGATTTTCTTCGGAAAAACGCCGGTAGAGGCGGACGAGTTCCTTATCGCTTCGGGAATAATATTCGATCCCCAAATAAAACGAATCGTAAATTTCCTCGAATGCAGCGGCGATCTCGCGAAGCCGATTCGGATCTCGTTCGATCAGTCGGTTTAAATAAGGATTCGAAATCGTCGGTAAAACCATCGTCAGCCCGTTCGCGCGCCTTTTCAGATTTTCGAAGTTTTTTTCTTCCGACAGAAGTCGGCAAAGGGAAGCGTACCCGTCCTCATCGCGAATATACAGGTAGACGATGATGTCCTCTCCGTCGATCGGGAAGGAGAAATGCGTACCGTAAATCGGGGAAATACCGTTCTTCCGGCAAAGCGCGTGGAGTTCCGGACAAGCAAAAAGATTATCCTTATCGGCAACCGCCGCATAGCGAATCCGATTTTTCATGCAGATTTCGACGATTTGTTCGACTTTCAGCGCGCTGGAAAGAAAGGTATATCCGCTGATCACTTGCAATGGCACGTAATTCATCTTCACTCACCATTTCTTATTATAGAGGAAAACGGCTTAAAATTATAGTCGTTTGAAAAAAATTAAAACGGTTGCGCGGTCGAAAGATCAAATCAATTCCAGTTCGATCAATTTGCGATAAATTCCGTCGTGATCGTTATCCGATGCCTGTTCCGCGAAAATGCGTTTCAGTTCTTCCGGCGCATTGCCCATCAGCACTCCTTTGCCGACGATTTTCAGCATCGCTTCGTCGTTGTAGTTGTCGCCGAACGCCAACGCTTTGAAAAGGTCGATTTTCCGCAATGCGCAAAATCTTTCGACTGCTTCGGCTTTGCCGACACCTTGGGCCGTGATTTCGATCTGGCAGGAAGAGGATTTGACGACAGTCAATCGGGAGAATCGCTTTTTCAACTCGGCTTCGATCTGATTCGAATTCGACAAAGAGCAAATCAGCAGAATTTTGTGAACCGTTCCTTCCGGAATATCGTCCATCGTTCCGGCAATGGCCGTCGTTTTGACGATCCGTTCTTCTTCGGCGATCCTCGGATCCGCGCGATCTTTGACGATCCATCGATCAAAAGAATAAAGACACCAACTCAGATCATATCCGGCGCCGTCTAAATAGCGGACGATTTCTTCGGCGACGGCTTTCTCCATCCCACGATGAAAGAGGATGCTTTTATTTTCGTCAAGAACCAATGCGCCGCTGTAAGCGATCAAAGGGCATCGGAGTCCGATCTCGTTCAAAATCGGAAAAATACCCGAAGGGCTGCGTGCCGAAACCGGTACAAAGGGAATTTTTGATTTTGCCAGATAGAGAATCGCTTGCCTAGTCAAAGGACGGAGACGATGAGAGGAATCCAGCAGAGTTCCGTCGATATCGCTGAAAACGATACTGTAATTTTTCATTTTCATCACGATTTCATTTTAACAGGTTTTTTTTGTTTTGTAGATGCTTATTTCGGAATCGTAAAAAAAGTTTTTAAGGGAAAGAGAGAGAAGAATTCAAAAGTGCTTTTTTAAGAAAAAAAGAGGAAATTTCACGTTGGAAAGAGACCCGCTCGCTTGGCAGAGACAAAAAATCTACAAATTGCGCGAAAATGCAAAATTATGGTTGATTTTCTCAAATTCATTTTCTATAATTCTTAATGGCAGAAGCGAAAAGGCTTCAAAAGGGGTGAATTAGATGCCAAAAACAGTAGTTCGTGAAAATGAATCGATCGACGATGCGTTGAGAAGATTCAAAAGACAAGTCAACAAAGCCGGTACCCTTGCTGAAGCTCGTAAACGCGAATTCTATTTAAAGCCGGGACTCAAAAGAAAAATGAAGTCCGAATTGGCTCGTAGAAAATCCTATTAAAACCGACAGAATGCCGAATGCGAAATCGTTCGGCATTTTATTTTTTTCGACTTATTCCGCATTCGCATATATGAATAAAATGAGAAATACGCTCGTTCTGTTCATCTTCAAACCCTTTTCACGAGGAATGTCTTCTTTTTTTTAAATATTATTGACATCGCTATTCGGTATACCTATAATCTTTTCGTTGTATAGTTTAAAATTACTAAACTTATTTTTTAAAATTATCAAACTCGCAAGGAGGCGGAGAGATGAAAATCGGAAAGAAAATCAAACAACTTCGAACGATGTACAATTTGACCCAGGAAGAACTGGCCAATCGTCTCGAATTGACGAAAGGATACATCTCCCAATTGGAGAACGATCTCACCGAACCGTCGATCTCCACGCTGGAAGATATCGTGCTGGCATTGGGAACCAACCTGAGCGATTTCTTCAAAGACGAGGAAGTCGAAGAGCAGATCGTCTTCCGAAAGGACGACTATTTTATCAAAGAGAATCCGGGATACAGCATCACTTGGCTGATTACCAACGCTCAAAAGAATGAAATGGAACCGATTATGGTGACGATTCAGCCGAAATGCCGGACCGATATCGATTATCCCCATGAGGGACAAGAATTCGGCTATGTGCTGGAAGGCGAAGTGCTTCTGAGTCTCGGAAATAAAAGATACAGGCTGAAAAAAGGTGAGTCCTTTTATTACGATTCGTCCATCAATCACAGCTTGAGCAATGTCAAGGATAAAGTCTGCAAATTGATTTGGGTTTCAAGCCCGCCGAATTTTTAAAGAAGGAGAAGGAAAAATGGAAAATCAAGAGACAATCATCGAACTGGTCGGCGTCAATAAAATGTTTGACGACAGCTACGCGGTGGAAAACTTCAATCTGCAAGTGAAAAGGGGACAATTCGTTACTTTTCTAGGACCTTCGGGGTGCGGAAAAACGACGACGCTCCGAATGATCGCGGGATTTGAAATTCCGACCAGCGGCAAAATTCTTCTTAACGGCGAAGATATCGCTCAACTCCCGCCGTACAAACGTCCGGTCAATACGGTATTTCAACGATATGCGCTGTTTCCTCATTTGGACGTTTACGACAACATCGCTTTCGGATTGAAACTGAAACGAATCAAAAAGACGGTAAAAGACAAGCGCGGAAAGGAAAAGACGAAGACAGTTCGCCTTTCACAGAAAGAAATCGACGAGAAAGTCGTTCGCGCGTTGAAGATCGTCGATCTGGAACAGTTTGAATCCAGAAACGTCACGACTCTTTCCGGCGGACAGCAGCAAAGAGTGGCGATCGCAAGAGCCATCGTCAACGAACCGCAGATTCTCTTGCTCGACGAGCCTTTGGGTGCATTGGATTTAAAAATGCGCAAAGAAATGCAGATCGAATTGAAAGAAATGCACAAAAAACTGGGAATAACGTTTATCTACGTGACTCACGATCAGGAAGAAGCGTTGACGATGTCGGATTTGATCGTCGTGATGAAAGACGGCATGATTCAGCAGGTGGGAACCCCGACGGACATCTACAACGAACCGGCGAACGCTTTCGTTGCCGATTTTATCGGCGAGTCGAATATCTACGTCGGAACGATGTATGCGAAGAGAAAGGTTCGCTTTTTGGGGAAAGTATGGGATTGCGTCGACGATTTTCCGATTCACGAAAAAGTGGACGTGGTGATTCGCCCGGAGGATATCCGAATCTGCGAAGCGGAAAAGGGGATCGCCAAAGGTCGAATCGTCGACTGCACGTTCAAGGGAATCCACTACCAGTACACGGTGATGGTCGGAAAAAACGAAGTTTTGATTCAGTCGACGTTGCAGTACGAAACGGATATTGAAGTCGGTCTTTCTGTCGAACCGGATCTGATTCACATCATGAAACGGGAAATTTCCTCTAACGTCTTCGAAGGGTACGTCAATAAGAACAATCAAGTCTTTTTTGCCGAAGCGGCATGGGATTGCGATCTGACCGGTCTTCTTCCCCGTTCGCATCTTTCCGAAGAGGGCTATTTGATCGACGAAAAAGGAAAACGTTACGATTTGGAAGACGCGGACGTCTCCGTCGAATTCGATATGAACGATGTCGATATCAGCGATAATTTGGAAGAAGGAAACATCACCGGCACGATCATCGAAATGGTGTACAAAGGAGACCATTATCAATTGATCGTCCGGACGGAAGACGAGGATGATTTTGTCATCGATACCGAATGGACTTGGAATATCAACGATATCGTCAGCATTCGCATTCCGAAAGAAAAGATCAAACTGACGCTGAAAGGGGATATTTCCAAATATGAAGTTTAGATTTCAAAGGAAGTACCTTTCGCTTCCGTACATCTTGTTTTTCCTCTTTTTCGTGATTGCACCGATCGTCCTGATCGTGGTTTACGCGTTTACCGATCGCGTCAGCGGCGGTTTCAGTTTCTCCAACTTGGTGAAATTCTTCTCCGATTCGACGAATATCAATGTGCTGATTATTTCGTTGGTCTACGGTTTGGTTAATACGGCGCTATGCTTGCTTATCGGTTATCCGATTGCCTACTTCCTTGCCGATCGGAATGTCAATAAATCCGGCGTATTGGTTACCTTGTTCATCATGCCGATGTGGATCAATTTCGTTATCCGTACAGGCGCGACCCGCGATCTTCTGTCGTGGATCGGACTTTCCGGCGGGGCCAATCCGGAATTGGCGACGATTATCGGCTTGGTCTATAACTATCTGCCTTTCACGATTCTTCCTCTCTATACGACGATGCTCAAAATGGATCGGAGTCAAATCGAAGCGGGGAAAGATTTAGGAGCGAATCCGGTGCAGAATTTCGTCCGCGTGATCATTCCTCTGACGATGCCGGGAATCGTTTCCGCGGCGACGATGGTCTTTATGCCGACAATTTCTTCCTACGTCATTTCCGATATTTTGTCCGAATACAATGTGGTCCTATTCGGAAGTTACATCGATCTGTATTTTAATCAGTCCGACTGGAATTTCGGCTCCTTTATGGCCTTGATAATGTTGGCTTTGATTTTGATCAGCGTCCTGATGACCAGAAAGTTTTCCAAAGAGGAAGGAGGAAAAGAATCGATATGGTAAAAAAGATTTTGGCTAAATGCTACATTTATTTGATTCTCCTGTTGATGTATCTTCCCATTTTAATTCTAGTCGTTTTTTCGTTTACCGTGAGCGATCAGGTGGGTGTATGGACGGGATTTTCCTTTCAACTTTACTTTGATCTTTTCAAAAATAAAGATTTGATGAACGCGGTGGGAAACACCATGTTGATCGCTTTCGTCAGCGCATTCGTATCTACGATAATCGGAACTTTGGGCGCAGTCGGCACATTCTATTCTTCGAAAAGAACCAAGAAAGCGGTGGAAACTTTGACGCAGATACCTGTCGTCAATGCGGAGATCGTCATCGCGCTTTCTTTGGCCGTTCTCGTCGTCGCTCTGTCTTGGAAATTCAGTTTCTTCACATTGCTGATCGGACACGTCGTGCTGACCGTAGCGTTCGTCTATCTCAACGTCAAGCCGAAACTGATTCAAATGGATCCGTTTACCTATGAGGCGGCATTGGATTTAGGCGCTAAACCGGGATATGCTCTTTATAAGGTGATACTGCCGGAGATTCTTCCGGGTATCTTTTCGGGATTTATGATCGCATTTACACTTTCTCTGGACGATTTTGTCATCACGCAATATTTGAAAGAACCATCGTTCGAGACGATCTCGACCTATATTCAGAAGATTATCGCCAAACACCCGATTCCTGCCGAAGTGAGGGCGTTGTCCACATTGATATTCGTCATCGTCCTGTTGGTCGTAGTCGGCAATACGATCAAGAACAATCGCCGAGCCAAGCAGGCCGTGCAAAGAAGAAAGCGAGGGTATTGATATGAAGAAAAAAATCCGTTTTCTATGCGCTTTGTCGCTATTAACAATCACATCTGTCGGATTTCTTTCTGCGCGCGAAAAAGATTTTAAGGAAAAAACCGCCTTGAAATCCGCGGAAAAGGACTTCAAGAGCGCCGCTTTGACGATTTACAATTCTTCGGATTACATCGACGATTCTTTGATCGACGAATTTGAAGAAAGATACAACTGCCGTGTCAATTACTACACTTTTGACACCAACGAGACGATGTACAATCAATTCACTTTGCAGCCGGAGGGAACTTACGACTTGATTTGCACATCGGATTACATGATTCAGCGCATGGTAAGAGAGGGAAGACTTCAACCGTTCGATATCGCCGAAGAATGCCCTGTTTACGATCAATACGCTTCCCAAGAAGTCCGAGGAAAACTGAAAGGAATGCTTGCCGATACCGACGGAGACGGAATTAAAGAAACTTCTCTCGACGAATATGCCGCCGGATATATGTGGGGGACGTTGGGAATCATCTACGATCCGTTTTGCAGCGAAACGATTCGCGAAGATGTAAAATCTTGGGACGTATTTTGGGACGAACAGTACAGAAATTTGATTTCGATCAAAAATTCCATGCGCGATACATTTGTCGTCGGTTTGATGCACGCTTACAGCGGCTCTCCGTATTCGGACGTCGACGATTTGGCCGTGCAGGCTCGCGAAGTTTTTTTAAGAGAGATGGAAAGTGCCGTTTCCGAAGAAGAAAAGGATAATGCGAGAGAAAAATACAATCGGGTGATCCAGTCGATTTTCGACATGGTAATCAATGAAGAGGACTACAAACCTGTGTTGGAAACGGTCAAAAAAGAGTTGATTTCCTTGAAAAAAAATATCTTTGGTTTAGAAGTGGATTCGGGGAAAAACGATATCATCACCGGAAAGATCAAAATGAATCTCGCTTGGTCGGGCGATGCGGTATATTCCATCGACGTTGCTATGGAACAGCAGGGGAAAGTTTTGGAATACTATGTGCCGGAAGAGGGAGGAAACGTTTGGTACGACGCGTGGGGATTACCGAAAGGGGCGAATCGGGAATTGGCTTGCCGTTTCATCGATTTTCTTTCCGAACCGGAGAACGCCGCGCGGAATATGGATTACATCGGATATACTTCTTTCATCACCTGCGACGAAGTCCTCGATTTGGTCACTTCTTGGTATGGTGTCGGCGAATACTATGAGGGAACGGAATATACCGCTCCATATGTCGACGAAAGCGGAGAAGAAGTAGAGGGATCCGTGGTTGCTTATCAGGGAAATTTTTATGCTTGCATTCAAGATTCTCTCGGAAATCTTCCGACCGATGAAAACTACTTTGAAAAGATGGAAGAAACACCGGATTTCGATGAGACTTACGATCTATCTTATTTGTTCAAGGGGAATATCGACGAATCGAGAAGCGCGGTGATTTATCCATACTTAGAAAGCGCGAACCAGTTGAAAACGCAATATCCCGATAAGGATACCTTAGCCCGTTGCGCGGTGATGAACGATTTCGAAGCCGCTAACGACGATGTCGTCATTATGTGGGGGCAAATCAAAGCCTATACCGATATGACCCCGTATTATGCGATTTTGATCATCTTCGCTTGCGGAATCTTGGTGGTTTCCGTTTATACTTTGATCGTAAAGAGAAGATCGATTCGCAATAAGCGACGTCTGTCTTCGATGACTAAATAGCGGAGAGTATGTAGCGATAGCATAATCACAAACGGGTATAAGTCCGGATCCGATCGTGATAAAAACGACGAGAACGAATCATGCGAGACGCAAAGCAAGCAGAGATAGGAAGAAAGTTAATGAGGAGACGACGATGTTGTTTTAGTGCATCGATAAATCAAAAATTCCCGATGCCGCTGGGTGCGAAGAGGAAAGAATCTTTATGCGTAGATCGACGAATATCTTTTTACGATTCGATAATCACCGCAAAGAAAATTCATTGCTCGCAAACGAAAAAAGAATGTTTATCGTTGACGGATTGTTGAAAAATACATCGATCGTCTAAGAAAAAAGCCCCGAGATCAGGGGCTTTTTGGTTTATTTTCAAGATGGAGCTAGCGACGGGAAACAAGTATTTAATGGGGATATTGCAATAGCAATATCGATTTTACATTTGACAAGTTTAAATTTTTGACATATAATAATAGCGAAGAGTCAGAGAGAACCCCACTTCGCTATTCAATGGGAACTCTGATTTTTTATTTTATCAAGAGAATGAGTAGAATAATTATAAGAATTAAGAAGAAATATTTAAATAAATCCTTTAAGTCTTTCATACTCTCACCCCCTTTCATGGGGGTGTCTCTCTGACCCGAGTTTTTTAACGTCGTTTTCTTTCGACAATTATCATCATAATGAGAGGAATGGGAAAAAGTCAATGACTTTTCGAAAAGTTCATATTCGAAATCGGTGCTGACTTTCAACGTTCCTTTTTCTTCACGACCGGCACCCCATACATCGCTAACGGAAGAGTGATTGTAAGATTCTTAGGTTTCCAGTAAATTGTTTTTGTAAGTGAACCATCTTTTTTGACGATTTTAAAATAAGATCTTTCAGGTAATTCTTTGAGTGTGCAAATACCGATGAAATCACGTGATACTTTTTTTTGCCATTTTTAAATACCTCCTATATAAATGAAAAAAAGACTTGCTAAACAAAGAGCAAAAAGGTAAGATAAAAAAGAAGATTACTCAATTAAGTAGTAATCTCCGATTATTGATTGTAAATGTTCTTTGAGAACCTTTACAACTGTTGGGTTGGTAACCGAAAGGTTACCTTTTTTGATGTTATCGAGAAAGATCTTTTCCAAAGGATTACTTGGATTAGGGCTTACCATCTGCTGATAAAAACTATTGTTGATTGAGTTATTATCGCCGATCTGAATCTGTTCGGATTGCGGAGAAACGATCGGTGCGTATTTATTTTTTAAGATTCGGTTTAAAGCGGATATTAAAGACATCTCTCTGAAATTGGGACATTCTTCTACGAAAGTAACGGAAGAAGTATATATCCACGTGAAAGAAGAGAGAAGAAAAGTTGCGGTCATCGTCGACGGATTGTTGAAAAATACATCGATCGTCTAAGAAAAAAGCCCCGAGATCAGGGGCTTTTTGGTTTATTTTCGAGATGGAGCGAGCGACGGGAATCGAACCCGCATAGCAACCTTGGCAAGGTTGTGTTCTACCACTGAACTACGCTCGCAATGCTTTAAGCACCACTTATTATAAAGAGGTAGCTGAGCATTTTCAAGCAAAAAAGCCAATTAACCCAAATTCTTTTTGATTTCCTTTTCCAATTGCGGTTTCGGCATAAAACCTATGGAAGAGCCGATGACTTTTCCGTTTTTTAAGTAAAAAACAGCCGGAATTGCGCTGACGTTGTACTCCATCGCCAGATCCGGAAACTCGTCGGTATCGACTTTGAGGACGACCAGCGAAGAGTCTTGTTCGGCAATCTCCGCAAGCACGGGTGCAAGCATACGGCAAGGTCCGCACCATTGAGCGTTGAAGTCGACGACAACTCTTTCGGCATTAAGATGCTCTTTGAATTGTTCTTTTGAAGTGATTTTGATTTCCATAAATATGAGTTCCTTTCTAAATAATCATAAAAAATAGATAAATAAGAATCAAGTGGATCGGAAAGTATAAATACATTCCGTATTGTATCCACTTACTATTATATCCTCTTTTGCCATTATAGACCAACAAAAAGAAAACGGCAAATATCGAATTCAATTGAATTTCCGGATTGTCGATAAAGATATTGACTCCGCGATAGAGCGGATTAAGAAAATAGACGACAAGATTCAAAGAAAGAAGAAGAAAGCAGGACGCGATTTTTCGGATGGCAAACTCGTATTGTTCCCGAAAAGTCTCCAAGTCGATTTGAGTAATCTGGCTCATCGCTTCGACGATTCGGGAAGATAGAGGTCGTGCCAAATAAAAGAGAAGAATCAGCGTATAACCGAAAAGATCATAATCGGCAGAAAGAGGAATCAGGCGGAAAGAAATCAAAAAGACGAGAATCGTCGGAATGAAGAAGAATGCTTTTTTCCATAACTCTTTCTTCTCCAAAAAATAAATCCCCGATGCGCCGAGAAAGAGCGTCGTTATGGGATTGCCGAAATATGATTTGCTGAAAATAAAGAACGACAGATCGCAGAGAAAAGATAAGAAAAACAACCGAAGAAGGTACGCATTTTTATCATGCGTATGCAGCATGCCCTCGACGATTAAAAAGGCGAAGATAGGGAAAGAAATCCGTCCAACGGAAATCGCCAGAGCGTATGCAGTCGGTGTAAAAAGAGAAACATCAAAATATCTTCCGATGCGCGCGATGTGATCGACCGTCATCGTCAATATGCCGATAATCTTCAAAAAAAGCGAAGAAACTCCCCGACGATTCATATCAATAATAGATCAATATCTGAATAAAGGCGACCAAATTGTTGGTTGCGTGCGCGGTAATCGAAGAAATCAGAGAATCATTTTTATCGTAAGCATAGCAAAGGAGACCGCCGGAAATCAAGTAAGCGGGAAGGTTGAGAAGTTCGACTTTTAACGCATTCCAATCGGAGAAAGCCCCGAAGTCGAAGTGAATCAGCCCGAAGACGATCAAGGAAACGACATAAGCCAAATAGCGGTTTTTCTTGTGAATCAATCCGAAAAGCGAGTAGCGGTAGACGATCTCTTCAAAGAAAGGAGCCAGGACTACCGTAGTCAAAAAGAGAAGAACCGGAGACTGCTTGGTCATGTCGATCAAAATACTTTGATTGGCGTTTGCATCGGTTTTGCCGAAAAGCAAAGTGATGATGATGGAGTAAATCGACTGAGCAAAGATCATGATGATGCCGATGATGAGACCATTCGTATAGACTTTAGCATCTTTGTACTTTTCGAAGATCGCCGTAAATTGTTTGACCGTCGGAATCGCGATGATAGCAACGGCGATCCCGAGACCTACCATATAGGTGACGAATTGCAAAATGCTGTCGATTCGATAATATTTTGCCGGATTGTTTTCCAATAATTCTTTATCGAGCGAAACGAAAGCCGATGATATCGAATAAATCAACGTATAGATCAGGCTGAGTCCGATGAGACCGAGAAGGAAAATAATTACGGCTTTCCAAGCAACGACGCGATCAACGCCGCTTTTCGGCGTATCTTTTCCTTCTTCCGGATTTGATTCGAGTTCGTAATAATTGTCTTTCATACAGACCGCTCCTTATGATAATATAAGTATATACTTTTAGATGGTATTTTACTATCAAGTTTCAAAAAATTTCAAGATGTTCTTAGCGAACTGCCGAATTCGAAAGATTGGAGAAAGGGATGATTCCAATGCGTACCGTTAAAGAGAGTGAGCGATCCGTCTACGAAATCAATCGATCAAAATTCTGCGCGGTTCTTTATCCTTTGGATAACCTCGATCAGGCGAAAGTCTTTTTGAAGAAAACCGAAAAGGATTATCCCAAAGCCGACCACTATTGCTATGCTTATCTGTTCGACGGGTACGAGAAGAATAATGACGCCGGAGAGCCGAGTGGAACAGCCGGTCGACCGATTTTGGAAACGCTGAAAAGTTTTGGCATCGATCGCGCGCTTTGCGTCGTAGTTCGCTATTTCGGCGGAATCAAACTGGGCGCTTCGAATTTGGCGCGCAGTTACGCGAATGCGACAAAATCGGTTTTGGAAAAAGCGGTTGTCTATCAGGTTGTCGACGAAAGGCGCTATGCGATTTCGGTTGATTATTCCGATGCAGACGTATTAAAATCTTATTTGGGTAGACGCTCGGTCGCTATCGAGCGCGTCGCCTATGAAGAAAAAGTAATTTTCTTCTGTTCGGCGGAAGATTTGGACGTCGATGCGATCGTCGACCTGATGAATGGTCGGGTTTCGCTGGAAGAAAAAGAAATGCATCGCGTGTACAGAAAGGCGGAATGAATATGGAAGAAGAAAAGAAGTGCGAAGACTGCGGTGAAGATTGTTCGGGAGACTGCGAACACTGCTCTCAAAAGCCTCGGCAGGGTTTCAAAGTCGAGATGAACGACCAATCGAATATCCGATTGATCGTCGGCGTTCTTTCGGGCAAGGGAGGCGTCGGCAAGTCCTTGGTCACATCGCTTCTGGCAAAAGAACTTCGGAAAAAGGGCATGAGCGTGGGTATTTTGGACGGCGATATCACCGGACCGAGTATCCCCAAGAGTTTCGGCATCAAAGAACCGGCGCATCAGGAAGGCGAACTTCTGATTCCTGCCGTCACTTCGACGGGAATCAAAGTGATTTCTTCCAATATGTTTTTGGAAAACGAAGATGACCCGATCATCTGGCGGGGAAGTTTAATCAGCAATCTCCTGACGCAGTTTTATAAAGATGTGAAGTGGGGAACGTTAGATGTGCTTCTCATCGATCTTCCCCCAGGAACCGGAGATGTCAGTTTGACGAGTTTTCAGTCTTTTCCAATCGACGGCGTATTGATCGTAACTTCGCCGCAGGAACTCGTCTCTATGATCGTCAGAAAATCGATTCGCATGGTCGAAATGATGAATTTGCCCGTTTTGGGTATCGTCGAGAACATGTCTTATGTGGTTTGTCCTAACTGCGAAGAGAAGATTTATGTTTACGGGAAACAGGACTCAAAAAGTTTCAAAGCGCGATACGGATACGAAAGATTGGCGCAGATTCCTTTCGACGGTGCAATCGCATCTCAGGTGGACAAGGGGAATATCGAAGCGATGAGTCGAACTTATTTCGACGATGTCGTCGCGATGATTCAGGATATGGAGGATTTGAAACATGAATAATTTTCAGCAAAATCGAAGCGAATTGTACGCGCAACTGGAAGATAACTCCGCGTGCATTCTTTATTCCGGCGCTTTAAAGCAAGTTTCCGCCGACGAAAATTACCCGTTTAAGGTCAATATGAATTTTTATTATCTGACGGGAATCAAGCAGGACAATGTCTATCTAGTGGTAAGCAAATATCGAAAACAGATCGAAGAAACTCTTTATGTTTATGAAAATGATCCGGATAAAGTCCGTTGGATCGGCGCATATCTCTACAAGGAAGAAGCGGAGAGGATTTCCGGAATCAAAGATATCCGTTACTTGGATCGGTTGGACGGAGATTTATGCCGATTGTTGGGCCGAAAGGGAATTCGCAAGGTTTATCTCGACTTGGAAAAGCCGCCTTTTGAAGGGCAGGTCAATTTCGGTTACGTGTTGAAAAACAAGGTCAATGCGATCGATTTCGACAAGGTAGTCGAGGACATTTACCCGAAGATCGTCGCTTTACGCGGGATCAAGAAAGCAGAAGAAATCGAGTTGTATCGAGAGAATGTCAGAATCACCGATCTGGCGCTTCAGGAGGTGATGAAACGCCTGAAAGATCTGGAGTACGAGTATCAGGTTCAAGCGGTTTTCGAAGGGGCTATCCGATTCTTCGGCAATGCGAACCCGTCTTTCGACACGATCGCCGCTTCCGGAAAAAATGCGGCTATTCTCCATTACCGAAGCAATTCCGCGAAGATGAATCGTTCGGATATGATCCTGCTCGATCTCGGCGCGGAAAATAATCTTTATCATGCCGATATCAGCAGAACTTATCCGCTTTCCGGAAAATTCGATCCGTTGCAAAAGAAAATTTATCAGATCGTATTGGAGTGCAATAAGCATATCATTTCACTGATTCGTCCCGGAAATACGATTCGGAATCTGCAAGATGAAACCGTTCGTTTTCTCGGCGAGGCGTGCTTGAACGCCGGGTTGATCAACGAATTCGACGAGATACACCGCTATTATTTTCACGGCGTTTCGCATCATATCGGATTGGATACGCACGATCCGTATCCGCGCTACAATACGACGCTGGTTCCGGGAATGATCATTTCCTGTGAACCGGGCCTTTATTTCGAAGAATTGGGTATCGGCGTCCGTATCGAAGACGATATTTTGGTTAC
Source organism: Bacilli bacterium (assembly GCA_048359995.1). Lineage (GTDB taxonomy): Bacteria > Bacillota_I > Bacilli_A > RFN20 > CAG-449 > UBA3210. Next base: position 181,848 of record DBGCPK010000017.1, read on the forward strand.
CGAAAGCGGATGCGAAAATCTTTCTGCCGATATCATCAAAGAAGTCGACGATATAGAGAATTTTATGGCCGTTCATCACATTTGAAAAAATCGCTCATAAACTCTATTATAGGTAATCGCCCAAACCGCGATGCCTTCGGGAGAGTTTATGACAAAAGAAGAAATCATGCGAACGGCTGAGGAAGAAAACGTTCGATACATCAAATTGCAGTTTACGGATATGTTGGGGACGATCAAATCGGTGGAAATCCCGGTATCCAAATTGGAAGAAGCTTTGGACGGTAAAATCATGTTCGACGGTTCGTCGATCGAAGGGTTCGTCCGGATTATGGAGGCGGATATGTATCTGCATCCCGATTTTTCAACATGGCTGATCCTTCCTTTGGAAACGCAAGAAGGCTACGGTCGTTCGGCTCGAATCATCTGCGATGTCTATTTACCCAACGGACTTCCTTTTCCGGGTGATCCGCGTTTATTGCTGAAAAAATCGCTGGAAAGAATGAAAAAAATGGGATATTCGAGTTTTAAAATCGGCGTTGAACCGGAGTTTTACCTGTTGAAAAAAGAAGGAGACAAATACGAATTTTCCGATCGTTCTTCTTATTTCGATTTAGCACCGCTGGAATCTACGGAAAATACCCGACACGAAATCGTCCTCGAATTGGAAAAATTGAATTATCAAGTTGAAGCCTCTCATCATGAAGTGGGACCGGGGCAAAACGAAGTCAATTTCCGTTACGATGATGCTTTGGTTACCTGCGACAGGATTCAAACGTTCAAGCAGGTCGTCAAGCAGGTCGCGAAAAAGAATCATTTGGTGGCCACGTTCATGCCGAAACCATTTGCGAAAATCGCTGGAAATGGTATGCATGTCAATTGCTCTTTGTCCGATGAAAGCGGAACGAATCTCTTTTACGATCCCGGACAACCGATGGGACTCAGCCTGCTGTGCAAGAAGTGGATCAGCGGCATTCTCCGCCATTCGCGGGAATTCAGTCTGATCACCAATCCGATCGTCAACTCCTATAAGCGCCTTGTCCCGGGATACGAAGCGCCATGCTATATCTGTTGGAGCGATGCCAATCGCAGCGCGATGGTTCGGATTCCGGCGAAAAGAGGTTCGGGAACGCGCTGCGAGGTCAGAAACGTCGATCCGGCCGCCAATCCTTATTTGATGGCGTTGGTCATTTTGGAATCCGGATTGGACGGTATCGAATCCGATCGGGATCTCATCGATCCGGTCTATGACAATATTTTCGCTCTGAGTCGCGAGGAAAGAGAAAAACTCGGCGTCAACAATCTTCCGGAAAACTTGAAAGACGCGCTGAAAGAATTTCGGAAATCGGACTTTATGCGGAAAATTTTAGGAGATCATCTGTTCGAAAAATACATTCACGCGAAAGAGATCGAATGGGAACAATACCGAATTTTGATTCATTCGTGGGAATGGGAAAGATATCTTTAATTCGGTGGGCGCGAAAGCGCCTTTTTTGATCGGCTCCGTTGCATTTGTCGACGATTCGAATTTATAATAGTCAAGGGTGAGAGAAAGATGGAAGTTGCGATGACTCTCGATTCTTGGGATAAGTTCGAAGGCTATGCTTGCTTCGAATCTTTCTTGCTGGTCTTGCTCCGCTTTTCTGCCTTTCATCGGAAAGGATTGACCGATTCCGAATGGAGATTTGTCGCAGAAGAACTGCGCCGAAGAGATAAAAAGATTTATCTTCTCCTCGACAGAGTGATGTATGACGAGGATTTTCCCTTTTTGGAAGATTGGATTCGTCAGGCGGAGGAAGTTCCCGTCGACGGCTATTTCGTTTCGGACTTAGGTTTGATCGATTTTCTTCAAAAACAAGGACTTTCTTCCAAAACGATCTATTACTCTCAAACGCAGGTAAATAGTTTCATGGAAGCCGAATCTTTTCTGAATCGAGGTATCTTTCGCGTCTTTCTTTCCGGCGAATTGACGGATTTTGCCGCGCTTTCGGATATCTCCTTTCACGGATCGGTAATTCGCCTTTTCGGTTATACGAATCTTTTTTATTCTCGAAGAAAACTGCTGAATTCGGGAATTCGGTCGGATAAAGACGAAAACTTTCGTATTCGCGAACAGAACCGAGCGATGAAACTTCGGATTTTTCAGGACGGATACGGCACGTATATCTTTTCGGACAAACCGGAAAATCGCCTCGATCGGATCGATTTGCTGGAAAAAAGATTCGATATGGGGTTGATCGACGATCAGTTTGCCGACGAAAAAACGAAAAACGAGATGATTCGCTTATTCTGCGAGGATACGGAAAATGAAGCGTAAAATCGAATTGCTCGCGCCTGCCGGAAATCCGGAAAAACTGAAAGTCGCCGTACTTTACGGCGCGGATGCGGTGTACCTCGGAGGAAAGGAATTATCTCTTCGCAATGCTTCTGAAAATTTCAGTTTTCGAGAGATCGAAGAAGGCGTAGAATTCGCCCATTTTCATGGTGCAAAGGTGTATGTCGCCTTGAACGCTTATCCCGAAGACCGCGATCGAGAAACAATCGACGGAACGCTGAAAAGATTAGACGAAATCGGCGTCGACGCGATCATCGTTTCTTCGCTGTACATTCTTCGGCGAGCGGCCGAATTGCATTGCCGTTTCGGGCTTCACGTTTCGACGCAGGAATCGGTCACGAATAGATACGGCATCGGTTTTTTTCGTGACTATTCCGTTTCTCGTGTGATTTTGGCGAGAGAAATGAGTTTGGAACAGATTCGAAGGATCAAAGAAAATGTCGACGTCGATTTGGAAGTTTTCATTCACGGCGCGATGTGCTGCTCTTATTCGGGGCGATGCACGCTGTCGGATTTTTTCACAGGCAGGAAAGCGAATCGAGGAGATTGCGCTCATCCGTGCCGTTGGAAATATGCGCTTTATCGGGAAGAAGAAGAGACGGGAACTTTGATGATGGGAAGCAAGGATCTGATGGCGTTAAGAAGACTGCCTGCCTTGATCGATGCCGGCATTGCATCGTTGAAAATCGAAGGGCGTATGAAGTCTCTTTCCTATCTGGCGCATACCGTCAAGGCCTATCGAACTTATCTCGACGATATCTATAACGAGACCGTCGGAAAGAAGGGGAAGTATCTGGCGATGATGGAAAATGCCGTCAACAGAGAGACGACGGAAGGATGGCTGAAAGGGGAATGCACCGAAGATGACCTGATCGGAGAGTCTTCTTCCACGCCGGTGCAGAATTATCTGGGATTGATTTTGGACTACGATTTCGTTTCAAAAACGGCTCTGATCGCGTTGAAAAATCCTTTTTCGGTGGGAAAAGAAATCGAAGTTTTTTCCTATGATACGGAAAATCGTTCGTTCGTCGTCGAGGAAATTCTCGATCCTGAAAACCGCGCGGTGCCGATCGCGGATAATACGTTTTTCCGCTATCGGATCAAGGTGCCGTTTCCGGTAAAAAGTTTCGAAATGCTGATGAAAAAAGCAGTCCGATGACTACTTTTTGCTGACGAAGATATAGCCGAACGCGTTCGGTCCCCAATGGCAGGCGATCGCGTGGTCGAGATCGTCGACGACTTCCATCTGCGCGCGAAAGCGAGGATCGCTCATCGCGATCAATGCGTCGAGATTGTCGCGGTTGTACGTCATCGAAGGGATAATCGGATAATTCGGATCGCAGTCCTTTTTGATCAACTGCGCGGCAAGGTATTTCATCGCGTTTTTCAATCCGATCTTTTTGGTAAACATCTTGACTTTTCCGTCTTCGATGCCGATAATCGGTTTGATATTGACGAGGCTTCCCAGAATGTAGTCTTTTTTGGAAAGCCGTCCGCCCAAAAAGAGGTATTCCAGCGTTTCCGGAATCGCCATGATGTTGATTCGCGGAATCAAATTTCGGATTCTTTCGATAATCCGATCGACTGTTTCGTCTCTGTGCGCGTTGATTTCTTCGACGAGAATCCGAATGCCGCCGACGGCCATTCGGGTATCGACTACATGCACTTTCTCTTCGTCTTCGAATAAGAGGCGCAAGGCATTGTACGTGCCTGAGATTTCTCCGGATATCGTCAGAATCAGCACTTCGTCTCCCTGAGAAAGGTAGTTTTGAATTTTCTCATTTGTCTCCTGCATCGACGGCAGAGAAGTTTTCGGAAATTCCTTTTTGTTGATCAAAAAATCGTAAAAGACCTCATTGTCAAGGTCAATGCCGTCGCGGTATTCTTTTCCCCCGAGATGAAAGAGGAGGGGGATAATCTCCACCTGATACTTTTCTTTTTCGCATTGCTTGATGCTGCTCCCGGAATCCACGAATACGCGTAACATAACTATACCTCCAATTTCAATCTTTTTAAAAGAGGAATGACTTCCTCCATATTCAAGTGAGGAAAATCCGCTCGCTTCTTTTCATCATAGATAACGAAATTACCGACCATGTAGGTGCGAATTCCGCAGGAAGAAGCGCATAATCCGTCTTCGACTTCGTTGTTTCCAAACAGGACGACTTCGTCGGGACGTAAAGAAAATTTTTCGAGAAGATCTTTGAAATAATCCGGATTCGGCTTGCAATAACGGGAATTTTCGTAAGTAGTAATCTCGTCGAAATCCTGTTTTTTCAAATCGACAAACGACATTCGTTTCAAGGTGGCGACTTCCGGAAAGATCGGATTGGTAGAAAGTATCACCAACGAAAAGAGTTTTTTTGCGCATCGGACGATGTCTTGCGCGAGTGGATTGTCTGAACAGCAAGCGATGGTTTGAGCAAATTCGTCGGCATAGAATTCGTCGAAGATAGCCTTGTCTTTCCGCTTTTCTTCGCCGTAAACGGAAGCAAATTCATCCCAGAAAACTTCTTCATTCGAGCGTTTTCCGTCATTGAGATACATCCGCTTCGTCCCTTGCCAGATCGTCTTCATCAGCAAGTCCGGGAGATAACCGTATTCGGTCGCTTTTTTGCATAAAAGCGAAAAATAGAGATCGGTAAATTTTTTCTCGTCCATCGGAAGAAGCGTTCCGTCTAAATCAAAAAATATCGCTCGTATCATAACATCCTTTTGCTTGTTTCGATAACGGTCTTACGACCTGAAAAATCAATTTGGTGACCTATACCGGATTCGAACCGGTGAATGATACCTTGAGAGGGTACTGAGTTAAGCCGCTTCTCCAATAGGCCGTGACTATATTGTCATATAATTCGAGACCGATTTCAAGCAAAAAAGAAAATCGAAATGATTTTGAGGCCGATCCGCTGCAAATCGTCGTCGAAAAAACGCGTCGCAATCTTGCAAGTCAAAAAAGAAGAGGATAATTTGCGGATTTCTTTGTCGCGTTTATTCGGATATAGAAAAGAGTTGCCGGAGCAACTCTTTTTGTTTAATCGCGATGGGCTTCTTCTGTCATTACGGCCAAATGAGCGGCCAATTCGTCGGATAATTCGCTCTTTTCGATGCGGAACTGCCAGTTTCCGGAAGCAACTCCCGGAGTATTCATGCGGGAGTATTTGTCCATGTGCAGCAAGTCCTGAGGAGAGAATATGACGACATTGGCACGGCTTCGCATCAAAGCGCCGATCATCGTATCGAGAATATCTTTGTCGTCCCAAATTTGGAGGTAATCTTTCATCGGGGCTTTTAATTCCGGATGTTCTTCCAGAAAATTGACCATCACATCGTTGTCGTGCGTGCCGAGATAGGCGATGCAGTTTTCTTCGTAGTTATGCGGAAGAAACGGATTTTTCAGTTTGGCTTCCTTGTATTCCTTTTCGGTATGGCAAGAAGAGAAATCCGCGCCGCCGCGCTCGTTCGGATCGTCTTCATAGTAAATTCCGGCCAAATGGCGGTTATAGTCGTCGAAAGCGAATTGCATCAGTTTCATTCCCGGGAATCCCGTCTGCGCTTTCAACGCTTTGACTTCGTCGGTGATTACGCCCAAATCTTCGGCGATGATCTGGCACTTCTTCGTGCATTTTTCCAAGTGGGCGAAGAGATCGTATCCCGGTCCTTTTACCCATTCGCCGTTGATCGCGGTCTTTTCACCGAAATCGACGGACCAGTAGGATTCGAAGCCGCGGAAATGATCGATTCGGACGCAGTCGAAGAGTTTCGCCGCGCTTTGCACCCGTTTCCGCCACCAGAAGTAATTGGTCTTTTTCATTTTATCCCAATCGTAGATCGGATTTCCCCAGAGTTGTCCTGTCGCGGAGAAGAAATCAGGCGGTACGCCTGCCACTTTCACCGGGCGGCGATTTCTGTCGAGCATAAAGAGTTTCGGGTGTCCCCAAACGTCGGCAGAATCGAGGGAAACGTAGATAGGCATATCCCCGATCAGGCGGATTCCTTTTCGTTTTGCGTGCGCTTTGAGTTTTCGGTATTGTTTGAAAGCTTCATATTGCACGAAAATCCAAAACCGATATTCGTCGATATTGGCTTCTTTCGCTTTTCGAATGGCGCTTTTTTTATGAAGACGATAATCCCGTTTCCAATCCTGAAAAGACGCGCCTCCGTGCAACCCCTTCAAAAGCATGAAACAAGCGTAATCTTCCAGCCAGTAACGATTTTTGCGGTAAAATTTCTGAATTTCGCCTTCTAAAAGCGGATAGCCGCGGACATATGCTTTGCGGAGAACGTCGAAGCGTTCCTCATAGACTTTGCCGAAATCGACGAAATGAATATTGCTACCGCCTTTGATCTTCTTGACTTCTTTCTTTTCCAAGAGACCTTCTTTGACCAGAATATCCAAATCGATGAAGTAAGGATTCAAGGCAAACGCCGAAAAACTTTGATAAGGAGAATCGCCGTAACTGGTCGGGTTCAAAGGAAGCATCTGCCAGTATTTTTGCTTGCTTTTAACCAAAAATTTGATGAAAGAATGCGCCTCTTTTCCGAATGTGCCGATTCCGTGCTTGCTCGGCAGAGAAGAAATATGCAATAATAAACCAGAACCTTTTTCCATTTTTTACACCTCTGTTTCTATTATAATTTCTATGCGCGGTTAAAACAATCAATTTCTCGATTTTCGCGGTTTTCCACGCAAAAAAAGAAAGGAAAACAAATTCCTTTCTTGCGGAAGACGGAACGGAATTCAACTTTTCGAACTGTCGTGAAAGTGCGTATGAAGAAGTTCGTGCGCTTTTTCCGACCCCGGCTTTCCCAAAAATTCTTCGTAGATCTTCCGGATCGCCTCGTTTTCGGAGGCGACGCGGACTTTTTGCTCTTTGTCGATCGAGGAAACCGCAGTCTTCCTGCTTCGTAAGACGAAATCCTGATTTTCATCGGAGGAAACGATTTGACCTCCGCCGTTGATGCAACCGCCCGGACAAGCCATTACTTCGATCGCGTCGAAACGGGCGATTCCGGTTCGGATTCCTTCCAGAACAGCTTTGACGTTTTTCAAGCCCGAGACGATCCCCAAGCGCAGTTCTTTTCCGTTTAAAGAGATCGCGGCTTCTATAACGCCATGGAAGACCGCGCTGTTTGAAAAGCGAATCTCCTTTGACGTACCCGATAGCGTGCGGACGACGCTTTCCATCACGCCGCCGGTATTGGCGAAGAGAACGCCGCCTCCGCTGAAAGAGGCGAACGGGGGATCGAATTCCGCTTCATCGATTTCGTTCAGGAGAACGCCGTGGCGTTTCAGAAGTTCGACGTATTCTTTAACCGTGATCACCAGATCGACGTTTTTCAGCCCGTCGTTTGCCAGTTCTTCGCGATCGGCCTCGCGTTTTTTGGCTAAACAAGGCATCAAGGCTACGGAGACGATGCTTTTCGGATCGACGTTGGCTTTCTCCGCGTAATAGGTTTTGATCATCGCACCGAGCATTTCCATCGGAGATTTGCATGAAGAAGGAAGACAAATCAGATCGGGATATTGAATTTCCAAGTGCTTGATCCATCCCGGACAGCAGGAGGTGATCAAAGGGAGATTTCGGTTTTCTTCAAGTCGTCGAAGAAGTTCGTCGGCTTCTTCCATTACCGTCAGATCGGCGCCGAAATTCGTGTCGAAAACTTTGTCGAAGCCGACGGCTTTTAACGAAGCAACCATCTTTTTGCTGACATCGGTTCCGGCAGGAAAGTTGAAAGCTTCTCCGAGGGTCACCCGCGTCGCCGGTGCGGTTTGGATCACGACGGTTTTGGTCGGATCGTTCAGATAATTTTCGAGTCGGTCCAACGCGCTGCTCTGCATCAAAGCACCTGTCGGACAGACTTGAACGCACTGACCGCAAGTGATGCACTTCGAAGGATCGGAGATGCGCAGTTTGAAATTGCGGTAAGACGGAGAAATCGCCCGAATGCCCTGCAAGGAATCGCAGACCGCGACGCAGCGACAGCATCGAATGCACTTCGACGCGTTTCGGAAAAGACCGCGCACGTCCGTATAACGGTTTTCATAAGAATGCTCACCTTGAAAAGGAATCTCCCGAACGCCGAGTTCTTTCGCCAGATCCTGCAAACGGCAATCGCCGTTTTTCGGGCAGAGCAGACAATCGTTCGGATGATCCGACAAGAGCAAGGTCACCGTTTTTTTTCTCGCTTCGACGACTTTCGGAGAGTCGGTGAAGATTTCCATACCGTCGGCGACTTCGGTGGAACAAGCGGCAAAGAGTTCGTCGCGTCCCTTGATTTCTACTAAACAAACCCGACAAGAAGACGGTCGGTGTTCCAATTGAATTTCCGGTCGGGACAGATAGCAGAGCGTCGGTATCCGAATCCCGCGCTTTCGTGCAGCTTTCAGTATCGTCATCGGGGTATCTTCCCGATATTCTTTTCCGTTGATTTTGAAATTCACAATCCGATCCTCCGTTCTATCTGACAATCGCTTTCGGTTTCGCCGGACATTTAGCCAGACAAGTGCCGCATTTGACGCATTTTTTCGAGTCGATCGCGAATGCGTTCAAACGCGGATTCTTCCCGAAGAGATCGGTTTTGAAGATGGCGTTCACAGGGCAGTTTCTCGCGCACATTCCGCAACCGAGACAATTCGGAGTAACGATCCGATACTGCACCAATGCCTTACACGAACCGGCAGGGCATTTTTTGTCGGCGTGGGCAAGGAATTCGCCTTCGAATTTTTCCAAAGCGGACAGGACGATGCCTGCGGACTTCTTTCCCAAAGCACAGAGCGAGGTTTGGCGGACGTAGAGGGACAGTTCCCTGATTCGGCGGACGTCTTCTTCGCTTCCTTTTCCTCCGATCAAAAGATCCAAGGCTTCCAAAATTCTTTTGATGCCGATCCGACACGGCGTGCATTTTCCGCAGGTCTCTTCATACAGAGAGCCGAGCGTAAAGCGGAGACGGCTGACGATGCAGTCGTTCGCGTCGAAAAAGGTGATGTTGCCATCTTGGAATCGCGATTTCTCCACGCGGAGAATGTCCACATCGAGTTCGTTTTCGTCAAAAAAGGTATCGCCGATTAAGGCAGCCTTGAATTCTTTCTTATCCTTGATTCCGCCGGCTTGCTCGATGATTGTCCGAAGCGTCGTTTCCGAAGTATATTCGCTTATTCCTGCTCGGGTGATCTGACCTGTCAAAGCGAAAAGGGCGGGAATTTCATCATCTTCGGTTTCCCGGGCAATCGGAAGTTGGATAAGTGCTTCGGAAGGAAAAATAAAAGCATGCGGATAAAGGTCGGGATAAACCGGTTCGGCTCTTCTTCCGTGCAGACTCGCTTTAAAAGCCGAATCGTCCATATGAACGAAATTCCGCATTCCGATCCGGATTCGGATGTTCAGCGAAAAGTCGATGCCCAGAATTCTTTCACCGACGAGACCGATTTCCCGAGCGTCGAGCAGTGCTTTCTTCAAGATCTCGGCGGCTTCTCTGTCGCGTTCGTCGATATAAATCATCGCCTCTTCGACCTTTGCAATCCGTGCGGCGATGAGTATGCTCTCGACGATGAGATGGGGATTCTTTGCGGCGATCGTCTTTCCGAAAAACGTTTCGGGATCGTGATCGGCCAAAGATGTGACGAGAACTTTATCGGGCGAAGAAATACCGGCAATTTGTTCCAATTTTTCGAGAAGAAGACTTTGCGATTGTCGATCTGTGATCGCTTTCGAACGAATTTTATCGCCGATTTCCGGATGTAGAAGAAGTTCGACGAAAGCACGGTAAGCACCTTTTCCGATCGCTTCTTCAAGATTCGTCGGATCTTCGATATCGAAGCGGCTTAAAATGGTATTCCGCTTTTTTTCTCCGTATTCCGCGATTCGTTCCAGGGAAAACGCGGAAAAGTTTTCGGGTGAATGAAATTTCATAGGTACTCCTTACTGTCGATTCAGAATTTCTTCGATCTCTTCGACTTTGACATTGCCGTAGATCCGGTCGTTGATTTGGACGACGGGAGCGAGGGAACACTTTCCGACACAGCGCAACGTCGTCAGCGTGAATTTTCCGTCCGATGTGGTTTCGCCGTTCTTGATTTTCAGCACTTCCTCGCACTTTTCCAGAACTTTTGCCGCGCCTTTGACATAGCAAGCGGTTCCTAAACATACATTGACGACATTCGCGCCCTTGGGAAGCAGAGAGAAGCGATCGCATCCGGAGACCACGCCGAAAACTTCGGAAAGATTTAGATCGAAGCGATCGGCGACGAATTGCTGCACCTTCAAGGGAAGATAGCCGAAAATCCTTTGGGCTTCGCAAAGAACATCGAACAAATCGTCGCGGGACTTCTCTTTCGCATATTCATCGAGTTGATGAAACATCTCTTCGTTAGTTTGCATAATTCTTACCTCAGCAACCATTATAACGGAAAAAAGAAAGCGAAAAAACCTTTTCGATAAAATTTTATCTGTTTAATGGTAGCGGATCGTAACGATCTTGCCGCAGTCTTCCAGCGCCTTTTTCAGCGACTCGACGATTTTCATCTTCATCGAAAGGTCGATCGGCAAATCCTTATGCGCGGGGTTCAACGTTGTGCCGACGAAAAGGTGGACGTGGCTCGCCTGTTTGAGAATCAGATTGGCGATCAAATTCGCGCCGTCTTTCTGTTTCAGCGATTTGTCGGAAACGCTTTGGGTGTCGAGATATTTCTGCGCCAAATTCAGCACTTTTCCCAGCGTGATGACGCCTTCGGTAACCAAATCGACGCCTTCGATGCGCGCCGTAGGAGGTACATCGCTGTCAAGGTAGATCAGAGAAGTTTGGATTTCTTTGTTCAAATAGCGGGAAATGATCTTGGAAGTTGTTCCGCCGCAGACGATTTTCACACCTTCCTGATTCATAAATTGCTCGGCGACCGAGAAATCGTCTTCCGGATTCATCGGAGGTCCGACTAAAATGTTGACGCTTTTCGGAGAGAGAATTTTCAACGCGGCGATCGTCGTATCGTCGCCGGGTTCTCCCATATAAAGCGCGTCGCAGGATTCGCCGATCAAAGCCGCGATCTGCCGCGCCGACATATCCGGAGTGTAGTTGGCGCAGAGATACTGGGCGATATCCTCGATCGACCATCCTAAATTCATCGTCTTTCCGATGCCGGCGTGAGGCGCGCCGTCGGAACAGAAAACCATCGCGTCGCCTTCTTCGGCGGCGATTTCCGAATAGAAAATGGTTTTGTTCATAATCTCTTTCTTCTGTCTTTTCAAAGGAAAAACCTTTCCGTTTCGCAAATAAATCAACGGGGGATTGTCGAATTCGAAAATATAGCCTTTTCCTTCGTGATCGACGTGAATGACGGTGAATGTCGAATAGGCGACCTTACGCACGGAACAGACAGGCAATGTGGAAATCACGGAAGAAACGCATTCTTCGATTTCCGCGCCGTTGGCCAACATCAGGCAGAGCAATTTCGATGTCAAGGTCGCCAAAATATTGGCTTTCACTCCGGAACCCAATCCGTCGGCGAGAACGATCGTGGTTCCGTTTTCTTTCCGCACGATCTCGACCTTGTCGCCGCAGAGTTCTTCTCCTACGTGATTCAAAGAAACGTAGCCGTCGTCGATAAAGTACTTCATCTTATTCTTCCTTCAAACTATTTTTAAAATTGACCAGAGCGATTTTGGCTTCGGCCGTCGATTCGCCCAAAAGGGAAGCGATTTCCTGCACTGCGGCCATCTGTTTGTTGATAACTTGATCGGTAACTTCGATCATTTCCTTTCGCAGCGCTTTCATCTTTTCGTCGTCGAGGGTTTCGCGGGTTACGTCTTTATAAATGGCGAAAGCCACGCCGTGTTCCTTGACGATCGTAATCGAGACGTCGAAATACTTTTGATTCCGGTCGTTGAAGACGACGACGGAATCCACGTTTTCGCCCTTTTCCATCGCGATCATCAACTCGGGAAGATCGATGAATTCCTGATAAAAGCGCCCGATGGCGTTTTTGTCGATTTGAAGATATTCAAAAGACCGTGCATTGGCATCGACCAAAATTCCTTCGCGATTGATCGTGATGATTCCGTTCGGGGTATGAGTGATGATTTCGTTGGAGATCGATTCGGCTTTGTTTTTCAGATAAGGAAGGCAGTATTCCGGATCGGCCAAACCGTTGAATACGGCAATCGCCTTTTCGCGGCACGTGTTGTAACCGCAGGCGCCGCAGTTGATTTCGTCTTCTTTCCGATACTTGAATATGCGGTTGAGAATCTTGCGAATTTCTGCTTCACTCGGTATTTTCATGTGATTGACCAAAGGAGGATAAGTGTGCGAAAGATCGACCTCGCCGCGGCTCTCTTCGATCGGGCATCCGCGATCTTTTTTCGCATATCGGCGAACCAGATAATTGTCCTTGATCTTGTTGTTTTCGGAAATCCGCGCCGGTCCGTTGACGCATCCGCCTTCGCACATATTCATTTCGATGAAAAGGTGATCGAGTTCGTCGATGTTTTCCAAGATATCCTTGATCGCCGCCACCCCGTCGATTGTGACAAAGTCGTAATTTTCGTGCGTCGAAACAAAAGATTTGATGATCCCCCGCTGAATCGGATAGAATCTCGCCGGATTGCGGGACGGTTCGTCTTCGCTTTCTTCAAAACCGATATTGTGAAGGGCGAACATCTTCGCGATCTCCTCGAAAGTCAATGCATATTCGACGAAAGGGGATTCTTTCGCTTCTTTTTTCTTGGCGATGCACGGACCGACGAAGACGACTTTGACTTCTTCTCCGAGTTCTTTTTTGATGATCTCGGCGTGAGCGATCATCGGCGAAACGACAGGCGCGACATATTTCAAAGCGTCCGGATAATTTCTTTGAATGAAAGCAACGGCGGAAGGACAGGCGGTGGATATCAACGAACGGAAAGCGCCTCCGTCAAGCAGAGAACCATAGGCTTTGGTGACGAAATACGCGCCGACAGCCGTCTCTTCGACGTAAGCGAAGCCGAGTTTCTTGCAGGCGGAAGCGAAAGAGGAGAAAGAAGAAACGCCGAAATTCGCGATAAAAGAAGGCGCAACGCTTAATGCGACACGTCCCGGAAATTCGCGGATCAGGCGTTCGACATTTTCGACATCGGAGACGACCCTTTTGGCGTTCTGCGGGCATACATTCACGCAATGTCCGCAGAGAATGCAGTTTTCTTCGACGATCTCGGCTTTATTATCGACAAATCGTATGGCTTTGACGGGACATTTTCTCAAACAGGAGTAGCAATCCTTGCAGGAACTGCTTTCAAAAGAAAGATACTTCATACATTACCTCAACGCGCTCAGGACTTTTTCCGCGAAAATCACGTCGACGTTGTCCGCGTTGACGCCGTAAACCGGTTGCTGATCGATCATCATCGAAACTCCTTCGGCGCAATGACCTAAGCAGAACGAGGCGGAGAGTTCGATGCGGTTTTCCGGATCGTGAATGCGGATCAGTTCTTGAATTCGGGTGATCACTTCCCGACTGCCTTTCAGATGACAGGACGATCCGACGCAAATGGATATTTTCATAAAAAGACCTCTTTTTCATTATAATACAATCGACGGCAAAAAAAAATAATTTCGAAAACGGAAGAAGGGAAATCCTAAAAACCGAAGAATCAACGAAATTACAACGAAAATCAATCGATAAACGGAATGGCGCGCATCTGATCTTTGACCTGCGCATTTTCATATTCGGTTATCCTATCATTTTTCGTACACGATAACCACAATGATATTCCGCCATCTTTACCTTTCATCTTCATTTGCACCATTTTATTAAGTTCCGATCATATGTCACACTCGTTCTCGGTGTTTCACCCTATTTTTGAGCGGATTGTGTGGATTATTTGCCGGATAAATGGTAGAATAAATTTCGATTGAACGGGATGTGGAAGATTGAAAATAAGAAATGCGATAAAGGAAGTATCGAATATCTATCCGAATGGATCATTTGATATGGGCGAGTGGAAAAAATATATCCGCCGAGTCAATCCCGAACTCGAAGAATTGTGCTTAAAAGATATGCATGAAACAACCGATTCGGGTTTGTATATTTTTGAAAAAGATTTTTTGCCGGTACTGAATTCAATTCCTCGCGAACCAACCAAGGTAAATGAATTGATAGAGAATTTTAATTCCGTTACGGCGAATTTGGAAGAAAAGACGATCCGCGCGTTCGGAAAATCCGTTGAGGTGGAAATAATTCTTTATGTAGGATTGTGCAACGGTGCGGGATGGGTGATAAATATCGACGATAAAACATACTGTTTATTGGGAGTCGAAAAGATATTGGAACTTAACTGGTACGATAAAGATTCGCTGAATGGACTCATTTATCACGAAATCGGACATGTATATCAAAATCAATACGGCGTATTGGAAAGAGAATTCGATAACGGCAGGCAACGATTTTTATGGCAATTATTCACTGAAGGGATAGCCATGTATTTTGAACAGACTTTGATCAACGACTTTAATTATTATCATCAAAATAAAGGCGGTTGGTTGGATTGGTGCGATCATCATTTAAAACGAATAAAAAAGGATTTTTACGACGAATTAGGCAAGATGACATTCGATAATCAAAGATATTTCGGAGATTGGGTATCCTACGAAGGTCATAATGATGTGGGGTATTATTTAGGAACAAAATTTGTTCAATTCATATGCGGCATATACAGTTTTGACGACGCTTTATCTTTCGATATCGATCTCGTCGAAAGATTATATTTCGATTTTTTAAATTCAAACTAATGACTTTATTTCGTTTTTGCTGGTATAATGAAAATAAAGATAGAAGAATACTATCGGATAGGAGGTAAAAATGCTATTGGCGTCCGTATTAAACGAATCTTGGTTTTTCATCGCTGTCTGGATTGCCGTATTCGTGATCGCGCTGATCATCGAACTGGCAACCGAACAATTGATCAGCATTTGGTTCGCGGGCTCTTCCTTGATCGCCTTGCTTTTGGCTGTCCTTGATGTTCACTGGGCAATTCAGTTGATCGTCTTCGCCGTTGTCGCGGCAATAGCCGTAGGCGTCACACAATATTTAATGGTAAAAAAGAAGAGCAATGTCGAATTGAGAACCAATGCCGATGCGATGATCGGAGAAAAGTTAATTGTCCTCGAAAAAGTGGATTCCGATCATTTGGGCGAAGGAAAATTCCGCGGTTTGTTTTGGAGTTTGAAAAGCGATCAGGTCATCGAAAAGGGCGAATACGCGAGAATCGTCCGCATCGATGGAAACAAACTGATCGTGGAGAAAGTTTGCGAAGAATCGCAAGAAAGCGAAAGAAAGGAATAATTTTATGAAAAATCTACTTTTAATGGATACCGGCGCGATCGTCGGCATCGTCGTTCTATCCTTCGTGCTTCTGATGTTAATTGTCGTGATCATCCGTTGCTTTACAATTGTACCTCAGGCGCATACGATCATCGTAGAACGATTGGGAAAATACAATCGCACGTTGGAGGCGGGATTCCACGCGACGATTCCGTTTATCGAAAAGCGGGTTTCCAGAGTCTCTTTGAAAGAAAAAGTGGCCGATTTCCCTCCTCAGCCGGTGATTACGAAAGATAACGTTACGATGCAAATCGACACGGTTGTCTACTATCAGATCACCGATCCGCGACTCTATACCTACGGCGTCGAACGGCCGATGTCGGCGATCGAAAATTTGACGGCGACTACCTTGCGGAATCTGATCGGCGATTTGGAACTCGACCAGACGTTGACTTCGCGCGATACGATCAACCATCAGATGCGCTCGATTCTCGACGAAGCGACCGATCCTTGGGGAATTAAAGTAAACCGAGTCGAGTTGAAAAACATTCTCCCTCCGAGAGATATTCAGGAAGCGATGGAGAAACAGATGCGAGCCGAACGTCAGAAACGTGAAGCGATTTTGCGGGCCGACGGCGAAAAACAAGCGGCGATTCTCTCCGCTCAGGGCGAAAAAGAGGCGGCAATTCTCCGCGCCGACGCGAAGAAAACCGCGATGATTAAAGAGGCGGAAGGACACGCGGAAGCGCTGCTGAAAGTTTACGAGGCTCAGGCCAAAGGTATCGAATTGATCAATAATAGCAATCCGAATACGGCTTACGTTACGTTGAAAGGATTCGAAGCTCTGGAAAAAGTGGCGAACGGCAACGCCACGAAACTGATCATTCCGAGCGAAATTCAGAATGTTACGGGTTTATTGGCGAGTTTAAAGGAAGTCGTCGCCGATTCTCCGAAAGAAAAAAAGAGCAAATAAACGAAGGGTCCGTTTCTCAAAAGCGGACTCTTTCTTCATCGTTAGGATGAAAGGAGAGAGATCTTGATGAAAAAAAGAATACTGAAAAGCGCGATCGTGCTTCCTTTGGTTTTTTTCTTGTCCGGCTGCCGGTTGATCGGTTTTGACGGCGATTCAAAGGCACCTTCTTTGGATTTAGGTGAATACGCGGGAAATCGGATTACGCTGGAAATGATCAACCGTTCACAAGGCGTCGTCGGTTTTCCGTCGACCGGAGAGCAGAAGATACTGGTACTTCCGGTCTGTTTTGAAGATTACACTTTGGAGAAACTGGCGCTCGATGAAACCGAAGTCGTCGCGAACATCGAAAAGGCGATGTTCGCTCAAAGCGAGGAAACGGGTTGGGAATCGGTCTCTTCATACTACTCGAAAAGCAGCTATGGCAAACTGAATATCACCGGAGTAGTCGGAGATGTTTTCGTCTTGGATAAAACGTTAAAAGAAGTGGCCTATCTTACTTCGACGAAAATAGATTCTTACGATCCGACCTATTACGTCGTGGAAAGTGCGCTGGAACATTTCAAATCGACTTATACGGGCGATATCAAAAGTTTCGACAACGACAAAGACGGTTACATCGATGCCGTATGGCTCATATATCTGAACCCGTACTATTCCGATTCTTTTTCTTCCTATTATCTGAAAACGGATTCTTCCTTTGCTTCGGCTACTTATCAAGACAAAGCGTCCTCGCTTCTTTGGGCGTATACCTATTGGAATTACCAGTCGAAAGCCGATCTTTCATCCCCGACTTCTTTTTCTTACAGTTGGGCTTCCTACCAGTTTCTCTTTGACGGAGGTTACGAAAAAGAGGGCGTCGATTTGGTTGACGCGCATACGTTTATCCATGAAACGGGGCATCTTTTCGGGCTGGACGATTATTACAATTACGATTACGGGGTAGAAGATCGAACATCTCCGACCGGCGCGATCGATATGATGGATAACAACGTCGGCGATCACAACGCGTACAGCAAATATCTCTTAAACTGGATATCTCCGAAACTGATCAAGGAAAGCGGCACTTTTCATTTGGATTCCTTTACCGAAACCGGCGATTCGCTTCTTTTGCCTTTGAATATCGGCACTTACAACGATAGCCCTTTCGATCGATATCTGCTCTTCGAATACTATACGCCAACCGGTCTCAATGCGTTGGACAGCCGAAACGCCTACGATAACGGTATCTTAATGCCGAATGAATCGGGAATGCGGATATACTATGTCGACGCGCGGCTGATTCTTTTGAGTTACTCGCCGCTTTACGGTTGGATCAACAAAGGATATAGTTCGGAGTATTGCAATACCGACGAGCGGTATACCTTGATTGGGGCGAACAATACGCCGAGTTATTCCTATACCGGCGAGAGGCTGATCACGCTTCTTTCCAGTCAGCACCCTCAGAAGAACTATTTCTATCAGGATCGCTTCGACGGTTCGGCGAACGTTTCCGATTTGTTCACGGAAAAGGACACTTTTTCACTTTATCTCGAAAAGGGAAGTTCGATCTCTTTTGTCTCCGCGGGCGAAGGAATGGACGTCGTCTATTCGGAAAACTGAAAACAAAGGCTTTTCTTGTCTTTGGTTTTTTGTTAAAATTAACAATGTGATAAAATGAACTTCGATTATATTTTTTTTGATTTCAACGGAACGATTCTCGACGACGTCGATCTTTGCCTGAATCTCTTGAACGAGATGCTGGAAGAAAAGCGATTGAAAAAAATCGACAAAGAAAGATATCGGGAGATTTTTACTTTTCCGATCGTCGATTATTACCGCGCGGCAGGATTCGACTTTACAAAATACTCTTTCGACGAACTGGCTCTTCGATTCATCGAAGAATATCAACCTGCCAGTTTGAAATGTCCTATGTATCCCCATTTAATCGCGCTTTTGAAACGGTGGAGGAGCGAAGGAAAACATCTTTTCGTCCTCAGCGCCAGCGAAATTCACAACTTGAAAGAGCAATTGGATCATTTCGGCATTGCCGGTTACTTCGATGAGATTTTGGCTACATCGGACATTTACGCGTCGGGAAAGAAGCAAATCGCCGCGGACTTTCTCTTTAAAGAAAGGATACCTCCGGAACGATGTCTGTTCATCGGCGATACCTTGCACGATTTTCAGATCGCCGATTCGCTGCATTGCGCTTCGGTTCTGGTCGACTTCGGTCATCAAAGCCGCGAAAGGCTTCTTTCCACGGGTAGCAGGGTCATCGCTTCTTACGAGGAATTGCTGTGATCAAGGCAGTTCTTTTCGATTTGGACGGTACGTTGATCGACGACGAAAGGTTTACCATCACTTCCAAAATCATCGAGGGAAAGAAGATCGGTTACGATATCGACGAAGCGACGGCGAAGAGAAGTCTGGGAATGTCTTACGATAATTCGAAGAGGTATTTCCGCGATCTTTACGGCGCGGATTTTCCTTTTGATTTCTTTCGACGGAAGCGTTTCGAATACATCGTGGACGATATGCGGAAAAACGGTATCCGATGGAAAGAGGGCGCGGAAGAAATCGTCGCGTTCTGCCGTAAAAACGGGATCAAGACCGCGATCTGCACGTCGAGCAGCCGAAAGTATCTGAATGCTTATGCGTCTTTTACAAACCTCTTTTCCGAAATCGACCGGATAGTTTCCGGAGAAGATGTGAAAAAAGGGAAACCGGATCCGGAAATCTTTCGGATTCCCATCGAAGAATTCGGAATCCGCAGCGAGGAAGCGCTGGTGGTCGAAGATTCGCACAACGGCGTTCGGGCAGGTCTTCTTTCCGGCGCGGACGTGATCATGATACCGGATCTTCTCGAACCGCTTCCGGAATTCGCTTTGCAAGGCGTAAAAATATGCAAATCGCTCTGCGATGTGATAAAATATATAAAGAAAAATAATGGGGTGAATGAAAATGATTGAGATTCTTGTGCGAGATTACGGAACGATTCGGATCGAATTGGATCGCGCTTCCGCGCCGAATACCTGCGCGAACTTCGTCTCTTTGGCGCGAAAGGGATTTTACGACGGATTGATTTTTCATCGTGTCATCAAGAATTTTATGATTCAGGGCGGCGATCCTCTCGGAAAAGGAATCGGCGGACCGGGTTACACGATTCGTGGGGAATTCAAAGCGAACGGTGTCGACAATCCGATCAAGCATTTGCGCGGAACGATTTCGATGGCGCGTTCGAGCGATTTCGATTCGGCGGGAAGTCAGTTTTTCGTGATGCACCGCGACGGCACCTATCTCGACGGGCAATACGCTGCGTTTGGAAGAGTCGTCTCCGGTATGGACGTCGTCGATCGGATCGCTTGCACGGCCACTTCTTCAAACGATCGTCCGTTGGAAAAAGTGGTTATCGAGACTGTCCGCGCGATCGACGAACCATTGGAAAAAGTGGAGATCATCACGGAGGAACAAAGATGAACGCCGACCGTTTGAAGAGTTGCCTGGGCGAAAGCGTCCAAACTATCAGCATCGCGCAATCCTACACTTCGCGAAGAGATGTGATCGAAAGCATCGTGTCGTATATTTCCGATCAAGGGCTCGATGTCGACGACGAATATCTGAATTTCGTGAAAGAAGTCGATCGGACGAAGGTAGAAGTCGACGTGCGTTACGTCCCTGTTTACCGCGCGACGGCTTTGGCGCGCCTTTTCTGGCGCGAAAAGAAGGAGAATCAGGAAGCGAGCGAACATCAGGAATTCGTCCGCTTTTCGAAAGTGTTTTACGCCGACGATCTCAATAAGGGAAATCGGATC
The DNA here is from genome assembly GCA_048359995.1 of Bacilli bacterium. Lineage (GTDB taxonomy): Bacteria > Bacillota_I > Bacilli_A > RFN20 > CAG-449 > UBA3210. The sequence goes on from DBGCPK010000017.1 coordinate 202,235, forward strand.
AATAATTTGGACATTCTGAAAATCATCGATAAAAAAGCGGGAAAGATCAACGAGGCCCGCCTCGACAGCGCGGAAGATTATCGCTACGAAAATGTGCCCTTGTTGAAGTCCGGAGAAGCAAATCTGCCCGACATCGTTCTCGACGTTCCTTTGCAGGAGAATGAACTCTATCCTTTGGAAACTTCGTATATTCTTGACGGGAACGAGATCGCGGCGCGCGTCGGCGATACCCTCCGAAACACTAAATCCTATCGGCGCCTCGCCAAGCAAAGCGAAAAATGGTCTTCGATCGAGCAGACGGACGTCGAGGCGGTATTGGTTCCCATTGCGCGAATCCGGATCGGAAAATGCGATCAATACGTCAACTGCGCGAACGGAAAAATCGACGTGCGTTATGAGAAAAACAGGCAGATTACCGTGAATCTGAAAAGAGCGCAGAAAATCGCGTATCCGTGCATCGCCGCGTTTGTTTTTCTCGCCGTCGGCGCTTTTATCGCCAAGTGGAATTTCCCGGTCCGTTTCGGAAATATGCCGAAACATCTTTTCGCCAATCTCGCCGACATCTTATGGTCTGTTCTTCTCATCGCCGGAATCGCCTTTTCCTTGATTGCCGCGCCGACGAGAAAAAACATCGTTCAAAGGGCGAGCAAAAACAAGGACAGATTGAAAATATGCCGGATCTTTTCGCACCTTCTACTCGATATCTGCGTTGCTTTGCTGACAATGATATTGCTCTGCGTGTAGTATATGAATCCTAAAATTGTCTTATCGGTTCACGGATTGGTCGATTTTCTCCTCAGAAAAGGGGATATCGACAATCGCGTTTACAATTCCTCATCGATGTTGGAGGGCACGCGGATTCATCTTCGTTACCAGCAGATACAAAAGGGGAATTACCTTTCGGAACAGTATTTGTCCGCGTCTTTGGAAATCGAAGGGTACACTTTCGAACTCTCCGGTCGCGCCGACGGAATCATCGTCGGAGGCGCGCAGCCGATCATCGATGAAATCAAATCGACGGTCAGCGAACTGGAAACCTTTTACGAGAGTCAGAAAGAATGGCATTTGGGACAGGCGCAGGTTTATGCGTATATGTACTGCAAAGAAAACGGTCTCGATGCCTGCGGTATCCGCCTCACGTACATTTCCCAACAGGACAACAAGGACAAACTGATTCTGAATTTTTCGTTTACTTTCGACCAACTGGAAGAAAGGGTTCGTCGACTTTGCGAAGAATATTTGCATTTTTATCGGAAAATCGATGCGCACAACGAAGCGCGCACGCTTTCCAGCCGGAATCTCGAATTTCCTTTCGAACAATATCGTCCCGGTCAAAGGGATATGGCCCGTTACGTTTACGGCTCGATTCTCAATCGGAAACCGACCTTCATCGAGGCGCCGACAGGAATCGGGAAGACGATATCTACGCTTTTTCCCGCGGTAAAGTCCTTTTCGACCTTGGGCGTGGAGAAAATTTTCTATCTTTCGTCGAAGAACGTCATCAAGGAAGTCGCCTATTCAACCTGTCGGATATTAAGCGAAAACGGTCTTATCGCGCGCGTCATCAAACTGACGGCGAAAGAAAAGATGTGTCGCGTCGATTCGAGAAAGTGCAATCCGGACGAATGCCCGTTTACCAAAGGATATTACGATAAACTCAAAGCCGTGATCGACGAAACGATTTCGTCGCATCTTCTTCTCGACGAAGATAAAATCAACCTTCTGGCCGATGAACACGAGATGTGTCCTTTCGAACTGCAACTCGATTTAAGCCTTTTTTGCGATATTATCATCTGCGACTACAATTATCTGTTCGACCCGATTGCATATCTTCGCCGCTTTTTCGATCAGGAAAAAGTACCCTACGTCGCCTTGATCGACGAAGCGCACAATTTGGTGGATCGTTCCAAAGAGATGTACTCGGCGATATTGGATTCCAAGAGTTTCAAAGAACTTCGCTTTCATCTCAAAAAGGCGAAACTTCCGAAGATGAAGAAACTTCTCCGAAAGATCGTCGGTTATTTGGACGAACGCTTGGAAGCGCACGCCGACTTTGTACCGACAGAAAAGGACTTTTCCGCGGAATTCTACTCTATGCTCGACAATCTGTACACGCAGTGTCAGGATATTCTGAAAAATCACCCCGAATCGGTCGACGACGTTTTTCTGGACGTTCATCGGAAAGTATTCCGTTTCGCGAAGATCGGCGAATTCGTCTCCGCAGGCTTTCATACTTATTTCGATTGTCAGGGGGGTGAAGTCAAGGCGTTCATCCGTTGTCTCGATTCTTCGGATTTGATTCGGACGACATTGGATAAACTGACGACGGGAATTTTCTTCTCCGCGACGCTGTCGCCTTTGGATTACTACGTTCATTGCTTAGGCGGCGATGATGAGACGCCGAAATTGATCCTGCCTTCTCCTTTTGACAAGACTCACCTTCTTTCCGTCGTTCGCGACGACGTTTCGACCCGTTATGTCGACCGGTCTTTTTCCTACGAAACCATCGCTCGCACGATCGAAAGCGTCGTCAAAGCGGAGAAAGGGAATTATCTGGTTTTTTTCCCTTCCTATCGGTACTTGGAAGACGTCTTCGCTTATCTCCCTTCGGACTCGGAAGCGCAATACATCCGTCAAACGCGGGATATGGTCGAAAAGGAAAAGCAGAATTTTCTCAATCGATTTAAGATGAGTCCGGATAATTCTACGGTCGGGCTTGCCGTACTCGGCGGCGCGTTTTCGGAAGGGATCGATCTGGTTTCGACCCGACTTATCGGCGCGATCATCGTCGGCGTCGGACTTCCGACGGTCTCCTACGAACGGAATATCATCAAAGATTATTTTTCCGGCATCGGCAAAAACGGTTTCGATTACGCCTATCTTTATCCGGGAATCAACAAGGTAATGCAGGCGGCGGGAAGAGTGATCCGAAGCGAAAGCGATTACGGAATCGTCCTCTTCATCGACAGCAGATACGGAACTTACAAGTACCGCAGCCTCCTGAAAGAGCAGTATCGAAACGCCAGATATGCGGAAGACGACGAAGAACTCATCGAACTGGTTCGCCGCTTCTGGGAACGGAAAAAATCGGAAAATTGAGACATCTTCTTTTGTCGTGGGAGAATTTAGTCTAAAATAGAAAAGATTCAAGGGGTGAAGAGATGAAGTACGATTTGGAACATATTCGAAATTTCTGCATTATCGCGCATATCGATCACGGAAAATCGACTTTGGCCGATCGTATTTTGGAATTGACCAACGCGGTCTCCAAGCGGGAACTGAAAGAGCAGATGCTCGATACGATGGACTTGGAACGGGAACGGGGAATTACGATCAAACTGAATGCGGTCAATCTGACCTACCGCGCGAAAAACGGAGAAGAGTATCTTTTCAATTTGATTGATACTCCCGGCCACGTCGATTTCACTTACGAAGTCAGCCGTTCTCTGGCGGCGTGCGAAGGCGCGCTTCTGGTTGTCGACGCTTCACAGGGCGTGGAAGCGCAGACGCTAGCCAACGTCTATCTGGCTATCGACAACGATCTGGAAATCGTTCCGGTCATCAATAAAGTCGATCTTCCTTCCGCGTCGGTGGAAAGAACCAAAAAGGAGATCAAAGAGACGATAGGTCTTCCTTGCGACGATGTCGTCGGCATTTCCGCGAAAACCGGATTGAACGTCGAAGCAGTGTTGGAGGAGATCGTGCGGAAGATCCCTTCGCCGAAGGGCGATGTCGATCGCCCGTTGAAAGCGTTGATTTTCGACTCGTTTTACGACTCTTATCGGGGAGTCATCGCGTTGATACGGGTCAAGGAAGGGCAAATCAAAGTCGGAGATACGATATTGCTGATGAATCCGAATCTGGAATATCAGGTGATCGAATTGGGAATCCGCTGCCCGAACGAGGTAAAAACCGACGCGCTCAGCGCGGGTGAAGTCGGTTGGGTAGCCGCGCAGATCAAAGACATCAACCACGTCCGTCCCGGAGATACGATCACCTTGAAAGATCGTCCCGCCGCGATGCCGCTTCCGGGATATCAGAGTTTGAATCCGATGGTTTACTGCGGTCTTTATCCGTGCGATTCGAAAGATTATCCGGATCTGAAAGACGCTTTGGAAAAACTCTCGCTCAACGACGCGTCCCTTTCTTTCGAACCGGAAACTTCGCAAGCGCTGGGATTCGGGTTCCGATGCGGATTTCTCGGACTTTTGCATATGGACGTCATTCAGGAACGATTGGAAAGGGAATATCGCCTCAATTTGATCTTGACCGCGCCGAGCGTGATTTATCGCGTCTATCTGAATGACGGAACGATGATCGAATTGGATAATCCCGCCCGATTCCCCGAACCTACGAAAGTAAAAGAAATCGAAGAGCCGTTCGTGGAAGCCGGAATCATGACTCCGAAAGAGTACGTCGGTGCGATTATGAAACTTTGTCAGGAAAGACGGGGTATCTACGTCGATCTTCAATATCTCGACGAAATGCGGATGAAACTGATTTACCGACTGCCTTTAAGCGAGATCATCTACAATTTTTTCGATAAATTGAAATCCTATTCCAAGGGGTATGCCTCCTTCGATTACACGCTGATCGGCTATCAGGCTTCGCGTTTAGTCAAGATGGACATTCTTCTCAACGGAGAGCCGATCGACGCTTTGAGCAGTATTGTCTATCGCGATTTCGCCTATCATCGAGGCAACGCCATCGTGCGGAAACTCAAAGAGGTGATTCCGCGACAACAGTTCGAAGTGCCGGTTCAGGCGGCCGTCGGCGGAAAGGTGATAGCCCGAAGCGACATCAAGGCGGTTCGCAAAGACGTCTTGGCCAAGTGTTACGGCGGAGATATTTCACGGAAAAAGAAACTTTTGGAAAAGCAGAAAGAGGGAAAGAAGCGAATGAAGTCGATCGGTACGGTCGAAGTTCCGCAGGAGGCTTTTATGGCGATTCTCTCGGTCGATGAAGAAGGATAAGTTTCTTTCATTTTCTTCTTTTTCCGCCGGTAAAAGGTCGAATTTTCTTCGAATTGAGCGAAATTTGTTAGTAGATATTTAGTAAATATTTAGTTTGCAATCTTGAAGAATGCCGTCCTTTTTTGTACAATATGCCTATAAAAAGGATGATAACTATGGAAAAAGACTTCGGTATACGCTTTACAGACGAACTCTACGCGACGCGCGACGACGTGAAAAAGGCGCTGAACATATCGAGTATCGATTCGATTTGGGATAAAATCACGCAATTTCGCGCTTACTATACGCGTCAGATCGGATTGAAAAACATCGAACGCGTGCCGTTCAACATCGTCTTGCCGCCGAAACTGACTGCGCGAATCGTCCGCATCGAGAAGCGTTTGTCCAAACTTCTGATCAAATACAAGATGGGGATGATGCAAAATCCCGAGGCTTTTCGCCGTATGGAGAAGAATGCCTATCTGTCGATATTGAAAACCATTTCCGAATGCTACGAGATCCATGTCAGCGACGAAACCTTGGAGGCGATCGTCGGACAAAGCCTTCCGACGCTTCCGGTCGAGTATTTGATTCTCGACCGCTACTACCGCGCCTTGATCGGCATACAGACCCGTCATCGAGGCAATTTCAGCGAAACCGTCATACTTTCTCTCTACGCCAAACTTCGGGGAATCGAATTCGACATGGATAATCCGGAAGCGTATTATCGTACCAGCGACCTCATCGACCGCGCGGACCACGTGTTCGTCGGGAAGCACTACGACGCTTGCCCGTTGGAGCGGATCAGGGAATCGGTCGTCGCGCTCTGCGATTTTCTGAATCAGTCAACTCTTTTCGGTGTTTGCAAGGCTTCCGTAGCGTATTTTTATATTCGCTATATCAAGCCATTCGAATATTACAACGAAGAAATGGCGATTCTGATGTTCAAATATGTGCTGGCCAAAGAGGACTTCGAAGAAATCCCTTCCCTGATTCTTTTGGAAGAACTTCTTTCGAGAGAGAAAGAACCGGAAATCGAGTTGCTTTCCCGAGAATCGGAGATGAAACTGGACTTGACCTATATTGCCAACTATCTGAGCGAGCATCTTTTAGCGCGTTTGGACGATTTCGATTCCGGTTTCGAAGAAGTCGATTCCCGTTTGGTGATTGCAGAAAACTTTTCGCTTCCGGAAAAGACGAACGTCCGCGAACCGGAAACGCCTGTTGCGGAAGTTCGCGACATCGGTTTGAAAGAGATCGAGGGCGTAACTTTTACCCAGAAAGTTTCCTTGCCGACGTTGCCGACCGGATTGGACGAAAAGGACGCTTCCCTGGTCGCCGAGAACCTGTTGGAAATCTTTCCGTCGATGAAAAAAGGGCAGGCGCAATTCTATTCAAGGCACTGCACGATCGGCAAATACTATACCATTTCCCAGTACAAGCAGGAACAGAAAGTGGCTTACGAAACAGCGAGAACGAGCATGGACAATCTGGTGAATCTCGGTTTTTATAAAAAGGAACAATTGAAAAACAAATTCGTCTATACTCCCGTGATCAAGAATGACTGAACGCGGGTTATACGTCCATATTCCTTTCTGCTCGGATATCTGCTCTTATTGCGACTTTGTCAAAGTTTTTTATCGAGAAGAGATTGCCGATCGCTATTTGGAAGTGCTTTTCGAAGAAATCGCTCGCCGCGTGGACGGAGAAGTTTCCTCGATCTATGTCGGAGGAGGAACCCCCACGGCGTTAAGCGAATCGCAATTTCGCCGATTGTTATCTTTGCTTTCGAAATATCATCGAAAAGGGAATTCGTTTACGATCGAAGCCAATGTCGAGAATCTGAGCGAAGAAAAAATTTTTTTGATGAAAACTTACGGCGTCAATCGGGTCAGTTTGGGCGTGCAATCTTTAAACGAAACGATGATCGACTTGATGAACCGTCACCACCGTTTCGAACAGGTCAAAGAAACCGTCGATCGTCTGAAAAAAGCGGGAATCGAAGATATCAATTGCGATCTGATCTACGCTTTACCGGGGGAGAACGAGGAAATTTTGCGGAACGACCTAAACGCGTTGCTATCCTTAGACATCACGCATATTTCCGCCTATGGACTGATGATCAACGATCACACCCGTCTGAAAATAAGAGGTTATCGGGAAGCCGAAGAAGAGATTTACCGAAAGCAATACGACCTTATCGTTTCCGTTTTGGAAAAAAACGGATTCTTTCGTTACGAGGTGAGTAATTTTGCCAAAAAAGGAATGGAATCGCAGCACAATCTGCTGTATTGGAAAAATCGCGAATACTACGGCGTCGGCGTCGGGGCATCCTCTTATGTCGGCGACGTAAGAAGCGACAATACGCGTTCGCTTAACGCGTATCTTCAAGGCAAGACGGAAGGTACGAAAGAGAAACTGACGGAGAAAGATCGGCAATTCTACCATTTGATGCTCGGGCTGAGGCTGACGGAAGGTGTGGATATCGAAGAATATCGCTCGCTCTACCGGACGGACTTGCTTCATCTTTACGGGGAAAAAATCGTCGCGCTGAAAGAAGAAAATCTGCTCGAAATCGATCGGGGCCATTTAAAAATCACCCGCGAGAATCTATATATTATGGATTATGTTTTAAAAAAACTCCTTTTCTAAAAAGAAGCATTGCCGCATGGCGATGCTTTTTTGGAAAAATAAAAAAATTAGCACTAAAATGTTGACAGTGCTAATATAATGGGTATAATAGATTTGGCAGTTGAAAAAAGCGAGTGCTAAAAGGGAGGTGAAAGTATGGATTTATCCAGAAGGGAACTGATACTCAAATACATCGTCGAGTATTTCATCAAGCACGCTCAACCGATCGGAAGCAATACTTTAATCGAAATGTATGGGCTGAAATGTTCCAGTGCGACGATTCGGAACGAGATGATGGAATTGGAAAATTCGGGTTATCTGGAAAAAACGCATACTTCGTCGGGAAGAGTCCCGTCTTCCAAAGGATACCGATACTATATCGATCATCTGAGGGAAAAGGATATCGACGAATCGATCAAGCACAATCTGGCGGTGATCTTCAACGAAAAGAGCAAGAGCATCGAAGATGTCATCAAGGAATCCTGTCAAATCTTGTCCCATATGACGAATTTGGCTTCGGTGGTTCTCGGACCGGAGGCTTGCGAAGAGCATCTGGTGTCCATTCAGTTCATTCCTCTCAGTCAAAACAGCGCGACGGCGGTATTCGTTACCGACAAGGGGTACGTGGAAAACAAGACGTTCGTCCTACCGAAGAACATCAATATCTCGGATATCGAAGGTTGCATGAAGATGCTCAACGACCGATTGAAAGGAACCGCTGTCAGCGGTTTGGTGGAAAAGACCGAATTGCTGAAACCGATCATCACGCAATACGTGAAGAACAACGATCAAGTTTACCAGCAGATCGCCAAAGCCTTGCTGAATTTCACCACGCAAAGGGTATCGATGTTCGGTTCGAACAACCTGTTGGAACAGCCGGAATTCATTCAGGACTCCGATAAACTGAAAAAACTGATCAGTTTGATCGAATCTCCGGAGCAGATGAAAGATTACTTGAATGACGACGGAGACGGATTCAACATTCATATCGCCGGAGACGAAGAAGGACCGCAGGACGTCTCCATCATCACCAGCGATATCCACGTCGGAGGGGAAAACCGAGGCAAAATCGCCTTGGTCGGTCCGAAACGCATGGATTACGATAAAGTTTTAACCGCTTTGGAGTATCTGGTGGAACAGATCAATGATCTCTATAACGACGAGGAGGAAGAAGATGGAAGAAAAAACTAAGGAAAACGAGATAAAAGAAGAAAACACCGTCGAGGAAACGATCGATAAAGAAGATTCCGAGAACGGAGAAAGAGAATCCAAAAAGAGCAAAAAAATGAAAGAAAAGGTCAAACAGCTCGAAGAAGAAGTCAATACTTGGAAAAATAAGTATTATCAAGCATATGCTGATATGGACAATCTTCGGAAATTGATGGAGAAAGATCATCAGCAGGTGCTGAAATATCGAGGACAGGGATTTCTCGAAACTTTGCTTCCGGTATTCGACAACTTCTATATGGCTTTCAAAGTCAAACCGAGCGATCCGGCTCTGGAAGCGTATTGCCGCGGATTCGAAATGATCTACAATCAGATGGTCGCCAGTCTCGAAAGCGAGGGCGTCAAAGAAATCGTTCCTCAGATCGGGGCGAAGTTCGATCACAATCAGATGCAGGCCGTCGACGTCGTCGAAGGCGAACAGGACGATGTGGTGATGAACGTCGCCAACAAAGGATATCTGTATAAAGACCGTTTGGTACGTCCGGCGATGGTCGTCGTATCAAAGGTCAAAAAAACGGAAGAAGAGGGAGAAAAAAACGATTCTTCCAAAGTCAATTAGAAAAGGAGAAAACTATTTATGGCAAAAGAAATTATCTTAGGTATCGACTTGGGTACCACCAACTCCGTAGTGAGTTATATGCAGGATGACGGCAAATGGAAAGTCATTCCCAATCCGGAAGGACCGAATACTACGCCGTCCGTCGTCGCTTTCAAACCGAACGGTGAAGAGATCGTCGGTTTCGCCGCGAAGAGACAATTGCTGACGAATCCGGACACGATCGCTTCGATCAAACGGAAAATGGGAACGAGCGAAAAGGTGCATATCGGCTGCCTCAACAAGGATTTTACACCGCAGGAAATTTCGGCGAAAATTCTCGCTTATATGAAGAAGTATGCCGAGGATAATCTCGGTGAAAAGATTTCCAAAGCGGTTATTACCGTGCCTGCTTACTTCAACGACGCGCAGAGACAGGCGACGAAAGACGCCGGACAAATCGCAGGTCTCGATGTAGTGAGAATCATCAACGAACCGACTGCGGCGGCGTTAGCTTACGGGGAAGACAGCAACAAAGACGAAAAGATTCTCGTCTATGATCTCGGTGGAGGCACTTTCGACGTTTCGATTCTGGAAATTGCCGACGGCACGTTTGAGGTCATTTCCACGGCGGGAGACAATCATCTCGGCGGAGACGACTGGGACAACGCGCTTGTCGCTTATATCCAAAAGGAGATCAAAGCGCAATACGATGTCGATCTCAGCAACGACAAGATGGTCGGTCAACGTCTGAAAGAAGAAGCGGAAAAGGCGAAAATCAGCCTGTCGAGCCAATTGCAAACCGTCATTTCCCTTCCGTTCCTCGCGATGGGCAAGAATGGTCCGATCAACTTCGAAATGACTTTGACGCGCGCGAAATTCGAAGAACTTACCCGCGATCTTCTGAGAAGAACCGAAGAACCGGTTCGAAGAGCGCTGAGCGACGCAAAAATCAACGCGAGTCAACTCGATCAGGTGATTCTCATCGGCGGTTCGACCCGAATGCCTGCCGTCCTCGACATCGTCAAGAGACTGACGGGAAAACAACCGAATATTTCGGTGAATCCGGATGAAGCCGTTTCCGTCGGCGCGGCCATTCAGGGAGGAGTTATTCGCGGAGACAAAAAAGACGTCCTGTTGTTGGACGTTACTCCGCTGACATTGGGAATCGAAACGATGGGAGGCGTTCTCACTCCGTTGATCAACCGCAATACGACGATTCCGACGACGAAATCGCAGGTGTTCTCGACGGCGGAAGACAATCAACCTTCGGTCGACATCATGGTCTATCAAGGAGAAAGACCGATGGCTCGGGACAACAAACTGTTGGGATCGTTCCGTTTAGACGGTATCCGTCCGGCTCGAAGAGGTCAACCGCGCATCGAAGTGACTTTCAGCATCGACGTCAATGGTATCGTCAACGTCAAGGCGAAGGATCTCGATACCAACAAAGAGCAGCAAATCACTATTTCGGGTTCTAACGGGCTTTCCAAAGAGGAAATCGACCGCATGGTCAAGGAAGCCGAGGCAAACAAGGAAGCCGATGAAAAAAGAAAAGAAGAAATCGAAGTCAAAAACAAAGCCGAGTCTTTGATCTCTCAAATCGACGAAGCGCTGACCAATGAGGGCGGAAAGATGGATCAGTCCCAGAAAGATCAGACTCAGAAACTTCGCGACGAATTGAAAGAGGCGCTCGACAAGAACGATATCGCCACGTTGAAAGAAAAGATGAATCAACTCGAACAGGCGGCCGCCTATGCGCAACAATACCAGCAACAGTCCGGCGCGGGAGAAACTTCCGCTGCGGATAGTGCCTCTCAAAGCGAAACCGGTTCTTCCAACGACGACGTCATCGACGCAGATTACACCGATAAAACCAACTGATGGAATACAATAACGGAGGCTCTGCCTCCTTATTGTGTTTAGAAAGGATGTAAATTATGGCAACGAATAAACGCGATTATTACGAAGTTCTCGGCGTTTCCAAAAACGCTTCCGAAGAAGAGATCAAATCCAGTTATCGCAAATTGGCCAAAAAATACCACCCGGACTTAAACAAAGAACCCGGTGCCGAAGAAAAATTCAAAGAAGTTCAGGAGGCCTACGAGGTTCTTTCCGACCCGAATAAAAAAGCGCGTTACGATCAATTCGGCTTCGCGGCTTTTGATCCGAACGGAGGTGCCAGCGGTTTCAACGGATTCGACGGCTTTCAAAGCGGATTTCAAGACGTCGATTTGGGCGATATTTTCGGCTCGTTTTTCGGCGGAGGTTCCCGAAGAAGAAGCGCGCAGAGAAATGGTCCGATCAAGGGAAACGATTCATTTGTCTCGATCAAGATCAACTTCATGGATTCCGTAAAAGGAAAAAAGATCGAAATGCCGATCACTTTCGATGAAACCTGTTCGTCTTGCGGCGGCACGGGTGCGCAAAGCCCGAGCGACATCGTCACTTGCACGAACTGCAAGGGAACAGGAACTGTCCGTCAGAGAACGCAGACGATTTTCGGGACGATGGAATCGCAGAGCGCCTGTCCTACCTGCGGCGGCAGCGGAAAAATCATCAAGAATCGCTGTACGGCCTGTTCCGGAAAAGGCTATAAAAGGACGAAGACGAAGATCGACGTGACGATTCCCGCGGGAATCAACAATGGTCAGCAATTGCGCGTCAGCGGCAAGGGCGAACGCGGTCTCAACGGAGGCCCTAACGGCGACCTTTATATCGAAGTGAACATCGCTCCGGATTCCTTTTTCAAGAGAGAGGGCAACGACATTCACGTCGATCTGACGATGAATATGATCGACGCTTGCTTGGGAAGCATCGTTGAGATTCCTACCGTATACGGAAAAGTCGATCTCAACATTCCGGAGGGAACGCAAAGCGGTCAGATTTTGAAAATGCGAGGAAAGGGCATCAAAGATCTTCGAAGTGCCAATTACGGCGACCAGTTTGTCCACATCAAAGTGGAAACTCCGAAGAACCTGACGCAGGAACAGAAAGAATTGCTGACTCGTTTCCAAGAAATCGAGTCGAAGAAAAAAGGGAAAAGCGAGACCTTTTTCGATAAGATCAAAAAGAGTTTCAAGAAATAGAGAAACGATGGATTGCTCAGATGGAATCTCCGAAAAATATTTCGGAGGTTCTTTTTTTAGCGGACAGAAAAACCGGTCGAATCAAAGACTTCTTATTTCTTGCAATCGAAGGAGGAAAAAGATATATTGAAAAAGAGAGGTGAAACCGATGAAGAAATGCCCGTATTGCAAAACGCTGGTTCGCGATGAAGTGGATATCTGCCCTCATTGCTGTCACAATCTCGCCGACGTTCGTCCGATGCCCGATCCGGTCAACCGGAAATTCAGCACGCAGATTTATCTGATGCTTTTCGGTGTGATTCTCGCTTTGGGAGGTGCAGTCGCCGGATTGAATCAGTACGACAAGATGAAACGTTTCCACGAATTGGCGCATCAGGCGGAAGACGCGGAGAAAATCGCGCATTACCGCAATTTGGCATCGCAGGCGGGAATGGAGATGACGATGATGTATCTTTTAACTGCTGTCGGAGGAACGATGCTGATCGTCGGTCTGATTCTTCTCGTCGTCAAGAAAGCAAAGTCAAGGCAAAAAAAATCGAACAATTAGTCGATTTTATTATTTCTGTTGTAAAAAATGGAATATAATAAACCTAAAAGGAGATGGTAAGAATGGATCACCCTAGTCGCAGTTGTCAGTCAATCGGAATGCCTCTCTTGCCGTCGGTTCGAGAATAGCATTCCTCGTTAAAGGAGGTTGCTTATGGAAGAGTTTTTAAATGAAATTTTAGCGATTATCCGATCGGATAAATCGAATTCGGTCAAGAAAGCGGAATTGCTGCAATATCACGATTCGGATATCGCCGATGTATTTAACAATCTAAATGACGAGGAGAAAATTCATCTGGTCAAAATTCTCGGAAAAGAAAAGTTTTCCGATATTTTGGCGTACCTCGATAATTCCGATGATTTGCTCGACCTTTTAAAAGACGAAGAGGCTGCGGATGTCATCGAATTGATGGATGCCGACGACGCCGTCGACGTTCTTGAAGATCTCGACGAAGAGAATCGCGACAAAATTATCGAATTGATGAACGACGAAGCTCGCGAGGACATCCGACTTATTCTTTCTTTCGACAAGGATCAAGTCGGTTCTTTGATGACGACGAATTTCGTTTCGGTTGTCAAAGGGGACGGAGTTAAGGGTTCGATGAAAAAATTGATCGAACAGGCCAAAGACAACGACAACATCGCGACATTGATCGTTCTCGACGAAAATAAAAAGTTTTACGGATGTCTCGATCTGAAAGATTTGATTTGCGCCAGAGACGGAGAAAATCTGACGGATAAAGTAAAAACCAATTATCCCTATGTCTATGCCGATTCTTTGATCGACGAGGTAATCAACGATCTGAAAGAATATGCGGAGGATCTGATTCCGGTGCTGGATCGCGAAGACCGGCTCTTGGGCGTCATCACTTCAAGCGATATCGTCGAATTGATTCAGGACGAAGCGGAGGAAGATTACAACCGTTTGGCAGGTTTGTTAAAGCAAGAAGATGATCAGGAACCGATATTCGGTTCGATTAAAAAGAGAATTCCTTGGCTGGTTCTCCTTCTCGTTCTCGGATTATTGGTTTCCAGCGTGATTTCGGCTTTCAGCCACGTAATTGCCGGAGTAACCGCAGCCGTGCTGTTTCAGTCGGTGGTTTTCGATATGGCCGGGAACGGAGGAACACAATCTCTTGCGGTTACCTTGACGAAAATCACCCATTTGGACGATATCGACGGCAAACGTTTCGGAAAAATGTTGGGACGAGAACTCTTGATTGGATTGATGAACGGCATCATCTTGGGAACGATTTCTTTCGGAGTGGTTTTGACTTTCTTGGTCGTCCGTCATCAAAGCGTCGTCGTCGACAGCATTTATTCTCTGAAAGATTGCCTATTAGTCGCCACTTCGGTAGGACTATCTCTGTTAATCGCTTTGATCATTTCGTCGATCCTCGGGTTAGTGTTGCCGATTCTGTTCAAAAAAATCAAGATCGATCCTGCCGTTGCCAGCGGTCCGATGATTACGACCGTCAACGATATCTGCTCCTCTTGTATTTATTACACTTTGATCGGTATTTTCTTCGGAGTGCTCTTTTGATTTTATGAATTACGCGATTTACGAAAACTCCGCGATTCGACTCTATCTTTATGAGGAAAACGGCAAAATATGCGATATTTCTTTCGAAGATTTGAAAAAAGGCGAAAGATATCTTTCGGAAGAATTAAAGTATCTTTCCGAGAATCTCGACGCTTATTTTAACGGAAGTTTGAAGAAATTCCCCGAACTATCTTTGGAAGTATACGGAACGCCAAGAGAGAGAAAGATCTATGAGATATGCGCCTCGATCCCATATGGAAAGACCTTATCCTATCAGGAATTGGCGACTTTGGCGGGAAATTCGAAATGGTCGCGTTTTGTCGGCAATACGATGCATAAGAATCGTCTTCCGATCGTCGTTCCGTGCCATCGCGTCACCGCCTCGGGAGGTAAAATCGGCGGATTCAGTGGCGGCTTATCGAAGAAGAAGTGGCTACTCGATATGGAAAGATCATTTTCGGAAGTCGAATAGAAAAGAGAAATTAAAAAAAATTTCCGTTAGATATTGAATATTTTTTAAAATTTGATATCATCTATATTGCGTCGGAACGGCGTACATGATGGCGGTGTAGCCCAGTTGGTTAGAGCGACCGGCTCATACCCGGTAGGTCGAGGGTTCAAGTCCCCCCGCCGCTACCATATTGTAGGACCCTTAGTTCAATGGTTAGAGCCCCCGTCTCATAAACGGGTAGTTGTAGGTTCGAGTCCTACAGGGTCCACCAAGCGTAATAGATCAGCACATATATAAAGACAAGCGTTCGTCTACGGAAAATAGAGAATGCTTTTATTTTTGGATTGCTTGACATTCAAAAGAACATAAACTAAACTTATGAAAGCGGATTGGTTCAAGAAAAACACCGAAACCGCTTATTACGGAGAAATACCCAAGTGGTTGAAGGGGACGGTCTTGAAAACCGTTAGGGGATGCAAGTCCCGCTAGGGTTCGAATCCCTATTTCTCCGCCATTATCGCCATCTATACGAACCATTTTATTTTCGTCAAGTTGTTCGGTGTCTTCTAACATTTCAACATATGAAACAAGTTTAGAGTTCTGAATATTGAAGTAAATAATTATGTGATCGTCGTATAAATATATGCAATTAACGAAGTTAGTGAGGATTTTTATCCTCACTTTTTCGTTTTTGAGGTCAAAAGTCTTGTAAAGTTTTAACCAATTTTTGATGTCATCCTTAGTGATATTCATTTTTACTTTTGTTTTTGCACGACATAAATTGATTTCTAAATCAGCAAGTTGCTTTTCTATAATATTACATCTATCCGTAATTTTGTCTTTTACTATTTTGGGAGCACCAATCCATTCACTAGTTAATTGGTCTACTTCAAGATTTAATCTATTAATTTCATCTTGAATTCTATTTACTTCTTTTGTAAATGGATTATCTTTAATTTCCTTATATAATGAATCTACGATGAAGTTTAATCTATCATCACTTAAAAGATATTTGATTGTTTGCTCGCAAACATGCCACTCGATGAAATCTTTCTTTTCTACTGATTTTTTGCATTCTTTAGTTCTTAACTTTTTTTGGCACATATAATAATGATGTTGCTTGCCTGTATGTAAAGTTACACCAACACCAATATCGGCGCTCCACATTCACCACAAAACATTTTGCCTGTCAAAATATAATCAATTTTCGCTCTATTAGAGTGTTTATTTTTTGCTACAATTTTTTGCACTTTATCAAATATCTCTTTATCAATAATTGCAGGATACATATCGGTAATAATTTCGCCATGAAAATCGAACTCACCGATATATTTTCTGTTTTTTTCTGCTTTATAAAATGTTTTCACACTTAATATTTTTCCATGATGACGAGGAGCACCTGCTATAACTAAATCTTGAACAATATCTTTAACAGATCTTCCTTGTGCTCTTTGATTGAAATATTGAATAACAAAAGGAGCATGTTCTTCATCAATTACAATTTTCTTATCAACTACTTTAAAACCATAGAGCATTTGACCACCAATGTTTTGACGCTTAATAACCGATTCACGTATTCCTCTTCTTGATTTCTTGGAAAGGTCTAACGAATATTATTCAGCCATTCCTGCAAGCAAACTTTCAAGTATAATTCCTTCTGGTGTATCTGGTATATTTTCCATTGCTGACAAAAGTTTAACACCATTATCTTTTAATATCTTTTTGTATTTTGCTGTTTCGCATTTGTTTCGGCTAAATCTATCAATTTTGTAAACGATAATATATTCCCATTCTTTCCTGCTAGAATCTTTAATCATTTGCTGAAAGTCTAGTCTATTATCGTTTGTTCCTGTCATTGCTCGGTCAATGTAGGTATTTAAAACTAATATGTCGTTATTCTTTGCATACTGCTCACAAACCCTTAATTGACCTTCAATGCTTTGTTCTGTTTGGTTATCGCTAGAGTATCTAGCATATATAACTGCTGTTTTCATTTTTAACTCCTTTTATATATTTTTTAGTTTGTCTCTCGACACCAGCGAAACAAGCGAAAACGGGTTTTTTCTGTTCTCTTTCTGTTCTAATTTTTTAGTCAAGGTTTGCGAAAAGCAATACACTTTAACCTTGACTAAAAAGAGTTTTCGTTTACACTTCGCTGACGAAAGACTATACCTACTTGTATCAAGACAAGCACACGCCTCAATCCCAGATTTACTCTTTATCACTCAATTTTTTTATTGCATTTAGTAGTGTTAAATAGAAATGTTCATTAAAAACACTTGTATCTAACTCATTTGTAAAAACGACTTTTAAATCTTGCATTTTTCTAACTCCTTAAAATTTTTTGGAATTAAAAAAGACATAGAAAAAATTTTTCTACGCCTTAAATGCAATCACAACTTATATTGAACCTAGGTAAAGGGATTGGGTCTTTTTTTCTTTTTCTTCAAAGCACCTCTAAACTATCTATACAGATTGTCATTTTGCGTTGTCTTTTTTATTCGTTGTAAATGTATCACAAACATTCATTTTATAAAATGACATTGGTGGCTGGAAACCAAGCACTTTATTGATAAATATTAGCAGTTTGTTTGAGTTAATGTAATAAACTCACTTAAACAAAACCCATAATGTTTTTAAACTGACTTAAAACAAATTTGTGTTTGTGAAATATTTCACTAAAAATATTGCACAAAGTATTTGAAAATACAAGGTATTGTGTGGATACTTTGTGGGGACAAAATGGATACTTTAGGTAGAATAAAGTAGCATTCCGCAAAACAAAAGAGAAAGTGGGCGAAGAAAAAAGTGGAGCACTATTGTTTTAGCCATGTCTGCTTTTTGCCCCACTTTCGTTTTGTGTGGGTGCATTTATTTTATTTAGTTTGTTTCTAGGCGTGTGCTTGTCTGCTGGAGCGAAGCGACAACACTTGTTCAAGACAAGCACACGCCATAATCTCAAAATTAAAAATTATAAAAAGATAAAAATAATTGGCTGAAAATATAGAATTCTATGTTATATTGTAGAAAATGGAGGTTTCTATGGGACGAAGAAGTCTTATTTCAATGACTACAATAAATAGGTTGATTTCAGCATCAAACAGAATGAGCAGAGAAAGAAGCAATAATAATCTTATATACTCTCAAGGTGGCAATGAAAAAGAAAGACCACCTAAATATTATTTAGACAATGTTGAGTTTAATTTAGAAAGTAGAGTTGCAAGGTTAGAATTTACACAAACCCAAGAATACAGAACAATACAAAGATATATTACACAAAATTATGTAAAGTATCCTATTTATTCTGAATGGAAACAAAAAACCAAACAAATTAAAAAAACTATAAAATTAACAAATGCTGAACTAGAATTTTTAAACGAAAATGAAGACTTTTTAATCAAGTCATTTGCAGAAGATATAATTGCGAACCTGAATAATGAAGAACTACTGCCATCGTGGTTTTTAAGACTTTATTTGAAAAGAGAATATGATGAGAAAATTGCTTTATTAAACGGTGATTTTGCTAATTATAAAAACAACCAACAAAAAACAATAAAATTGGAGAATGGCGTAATTGAATCTCAAACAAATGAATTACGGCCATTGTACAAAAAGATGTATAAATTACAAAATAAACTTGAAAAAAACAATAATCTTTTAGAAAAACTAGATATTAAAAAAGCAAATGTTCTTAAATCAATATTTACCTTAGGTATATACTCATATCTTATTTCCAAAAGGAGAAAAAATAAGTTAAATCAAAAATCTGACAAACTTAATAAAAGAATAGCTGAATTCAATCAGCAAATAAATGAAAGAGAAGTAATAATTAAAAAGTCAAAAAAGAAAATTGATAATTGTAAAGAATTAATAAAAGATAAAGAAAAAGAAACAAAGACAAAAAGAGATTCTGAAACCGAGTTTTATATTAAAAAAGTTGCAGATATTCAGCCTCTAGAAAACATAATGAAAACAGACTCCAAGTTTATTCCTTTAAAATTGTTTAGTGGGTTTGAATATGAAAAAGTTATAGGTTGCTATGTAATACATAACAAAGAAAAAGATAAATATTATGTTGGACAATCAAAAGATGTTATGAAAAGAATTAAACAACATTTTAAGGGAACTATACCTAATAATCCAATTTTTGCAGAAGATTATTACACTTCTCAAATTGAAAATAAAGAAAATCTTTTTGAACTAAAAGTTATTAAGTGCGAAACAAAAGATGAACTTGATAGAACAGAGAAAAAATTAATATATGAATATGATTCTTGGAATAATGGTTATAACGGAACGAGTGGGAATATTTAAATTTAGAGGTTAAGAATTTAATAAATTAGTCATTCGATTTAGGTTACACTTGCTCCGCCATTAGCGTACTCCATACAAACACCTTTGCTATCATCAATTTGTTCTAGGTCGTCAAGCATTTCTATATAAGAAACTAGCTTAGAACCTTGAATATTAAAGTAGATAACAATTTGGTCGTCGTATAGAAATACACTGTTAACGAAATTAGTGAGAATCTTGATTCACACTTTTTCATTTTCAAGATCTAAATGTTGATATTGAGTAAGCCAACCGCGTAAATCGCTTTTCGTAACTTTCATGTTAACCTTAGTTTTAAGTCTAAAGAGAGATGGTTCAAGGTCGTCTATATGTTTGTCGATCATGTTACATTTTGATATACTTTTAGATTATGGGAATGTCACAAGCAATTTAAAGGTATCGCAAAACCAAAAGTAGAAGTCTTTAGTGACGTATTATTCCTGATGAAATTTAGCGTAAGTAGTCGAAACTTGCCGCATAATAGTAAAAACTTTCTAAAACAGTCTTATGGTTTGCTTGCGTTTAAGCTTTATTTCGTGGTATAATACTCTAGAAACTTAGGACATAATTGTTCCAACTTTCTAACGGGAGAATACTATGATTAAAAGAGATTTTTATTTAAATCAGATCATTGAAAGAATGTGGGATGGAAATATCAAAGTCATTACAGGTATTAGACGTGGAGGAAAATCAACTCTTCTTTTTACCTTGTTCAAGGAATATTTACTTTCTACAGGTGTAAATGAAGATTATATTATTGAAATTGAGTTAGATAAACGGAAGTACTATAAATTTAGAGATCCGATTTATCTTTGTGATTACGTGGAAAATATCATAAAAGATAAAAAGGATGAAAGGTATTATCTATTTATTGATGAGGTGCAGTTTACAAAAAAAGTCAAAGATCCAGAAAGCGAAATTGAAGTAAGCATCTATGATATGCTAAATGAACTAAAGGCATATTCAAATTTGGATTGCTATGTTACCGGTAGTAATTCAAAAATGCTTTCAAGTGATATCGCCACAGAATTTCGAGGACGATCAATTCAAATTAAAGTGTATCCGTTATCTTTTAGTGAGTTTTATTCATACAGAGGCGGCATGGCAAGTGAAGCCTTAGATGAATATATGCTTTACGGAGGAATGCCTGGACTGATTGCCGAGCCGACAGAGGAACGGAAAAGAGCATATTTAAAAAATTTATTTGAAGAAATATATATAAAAGATTTGGTTGAACATGCAAGAGTTCAAAGGCAAGATGTTTTAGAGGAACTATTAGATTATTTAGCCTCTTCCATAGGTTCTTTGACAAACGCAAATAAAATCACGGGTGCGATTAACACAAAGGCATCCATAAAAATATCAGATGACACGATATCAAAATATCTTAAACATATGATTGATGCTTTCCTTATTTTTGAGGCTAGAAGATATGATGTGAAAGGAAAAAGATATTTTGATTATCCGAATAAATATTATTATTCTGATATAGGACTTAGAAATGTCAGATTAAACTATAGGCAAATCGACTCAGGACATATTATGGAAAATCTTATTTATAATGAACTCATAAGGCGTGGATACTCTGTCGATGTGGGTGTAGTTGAAGATAGAAGAAATGCAAGTGCAAAATTGAAAGAAATAGACTTTGTAGTTAATAATTATGATAAAAAAATCTATATTCAATCGGCACTGAGAATGGACGAACCTGGAAAAAAAGAAACAGAACTTGATTCATTGAAACTTACAGCTGATTTTTTCAAAAAAATAGTTATAAGAAACGACATTCCTACAAGTTTTTATGACGATGAGGGGATATTCCATTGTAAATTAATTGATTTTCTTTTAAATCAAGTTGAACTGTTTTAGTCTATAAAAGTAAAAAAATATATTTAATTAAGAAGGCATCTATCAGAAATGGTAGGTGCTTTCTTATCATCTATATTTTTTTGTTCACAAGAATACCTTTATTGTGTTTTCTTACACTTATTTCTTCTTTCCTTTTTTTCAGTTTTTTCTTTAAGAAGCCACAGTTTCAATAACCACTGACGAAGTTGACAGTTATTTTTTTGTGTTTTAGAAGTTTTTGTGGTATTATGTCTAAAAATCTGATACAAAGTGATAAAACTTAAACGATAGTTTATAGAGGTGGAGTAATGATTAGATTAGTGACAATAGATCCGGATAATTGGAGGCTGGGACTTAAAGTGTCCGAAGCGCAATCAAAATTTGTCGCCAGCAGTGCAGTATTATTGGCAAGAGCATACGCGTATCGGGAGTATAGGAGCAATGCGTTTGTCATTTATAATGACGATCTTCCGGTGGGAATGGCGCTATACTATGATTGTGACGAGTGTAGTGCATATGATTTCAGCCAATTGTTTATCGATGAGCGATACCAAAGAAAGGGATTTGGGATGGAAGCGACAAGACAAATCCTTGAAATGATGAAATGCGATGGTAAGTATAATAAGGTGACTCTCTGCTATATTGAAGAAAACGAGGCCGCTAAAAATATGTATGAAAAATTAGGCTTTTATTCGACGGGTGATCGTGATGGAGATGAGATTGTTATGGAAAAGATGTTAAGATAAGTTTAGTTAACGGAGAATAAAGCGATGCTGAATCTCTCTCTCTAAAAATTGGAGATGAATAAGGATATCAGTTTTTTACAATATTAATCTTTACAACAGAATGAATGAAAATGTGTTTAGAATAATAAATATACAAATTTAGAGAAAAAGAGTATAATTCCTTTACAGGAGGTACTTATGGATTTGCAAAAAGACCTATATAAGCCTTTCATGAATAGTGCATTTCAGGTTTATAATAATAAATTTACGCTGGATATAACAGAAAAAGAAAAACGCGATATAGCGCAATTTATGGGAAATTTGGTTTCCGTACCTATTGAATTAAATGAGAAATTTTGCAGTTTTATATTTAATAGGATAGAACTGCCGGCGGTTGTTGCTTCTGTTTTGTTCGCGTCTATGAACAAGATGAAAGGATTCGACATAGACAAGAAGTATTTCATTTTAAAAAACGAAGTTAAATATAGTCCTAAATCGCTAAATATGCTAAAAACTATTTGCGATATTTATGAAATTAAGTTAGAGGAAAAGCGAAGTATTTTTGGAAAGACAAAGATTAAGCTCGAATTTCCGTTGGGCTTCAAAGAAAAGGTGTTGCAAGAAAAAAAGAGTTTGGTAAAAAAAACTGAGAATACCGATAAAGCATTTTCGAATGATTATGACGATTTTGTCAACTGGTGGGTGAGTTGCAAAGAATCGGAGATTTCAAGCAACGAAATTCTGTTTGGCGCTTATCAGGTTATGCATTTTTACAACGAAGTTTGCAATGGCGGATTCGATCAATTCTGGGATTTCGTTGAAGATTCAAACTGGGACATAGAGCAAATAAAAAAGAGTTTCAAAGAATTACTTCCTTTTGATTTTTACACCTTATTTGAGAACGCTTTAAAAGCCCATAGCGACGGAGAGGATTGCGAGAAATACAATAGTGAATTTGATTATGACAAAATGCAAGATGAAGTTTTGCCTCAGCTTGCCGGCAAAGTTATAAAAATCATAAAGAAAAAATAAAATAACCTTTATGCGTTTATCGAATTAAAGTCAGACACCCATGAGGATTTACGACGGCACTTTTTTCAAAAATAGCCAAAATAATCCGTGTTCGTTTTCTAGACGATTTTAGGCTATTTTGGCTTTTAATTATTTGTTCGCGCAGTGAAAGGTGAAACCGCCACATCTAACATCATCATTTTTCGATGTAAAACAGTTGCGTGTAAAGCGTGTAGTTTTCGGCGACCTCAGAAGAAGCGATAACCGCATAGCGGTCTCCTAAATCTTCGCTGTAGTAGATTTTTCCTTCCACGGCGATGCTTTCACCGGAATAACGGATTCCGATCAAATCGACGATTTCGCCGACAAGATATGCAAAGGCGTTTTCGGAAGGATTTAAATATCGAATTTCATCCGAATAGGTTTCGGCGATATTGCTGGTAATTCCGACAAATCCTCCTTTGATTACCTTTTTCATATCTTCTTCATTTTCGAAAGTGTAATACCATCCGATGATGCCTCGATCGCGGAGAAACAATTCGTTGAAAACCCAACCTCTTTCTCGTTCGAAATCCCATGCGTAATCCCATTCGTTGTCGAGAATGGTATTCCAAGTGCAAAGGGAACCGAGATAGTTGCCGAATGTGGCGCTGCTGATCGGATTCAGGTCGGCGGTGGCTACCTGAGGAAGGATAGCTCTCATTCTTGCCAAAGAGCTTTCGTGAAAAGAGATGACCACGATGCGATCGTAAAAATCGGTTTCATCGAGAACGACTTTCAAGGCGTCGACAAGATTTTGATCGTTGGTTTTCAATTCGAAGATCAGAACGATTTCCGAATCACGAATGGCTTCGATGATCTCGGTCAATGTAGGAATTTTTTCCTCGCCGTATAGATCGAGAGAAAGTTCTTTGACTTCCGCAAGTGTTTTACTTTCGATCGTACCGGTTCCATCGGTGGTGCGTGACACATCGGAATCGTGCGTCATTACGATCTGATTGTCCTTGGTCAGTTTCCCGTCTAATTCTACGTGGGTTGCACCTGCTTGGACGGCCGCGAGAGTACTGCTGATCGAATTTTCATTATAACCGCTTAAACCGCGGTGAGCCACATTGAAAATCGTTCGGGAGTAACTTCCCGCAGGATAGGTTTCAAGAGTGTTCAAAACATCGGTGTAATCGTCGGAAACAATTCCGTACGCGCCGCTCAAAATGCATTGATGAAGATCGAGAGATTGCGTGCTGTCTGCCTTGACCCATACGCTCAGGAAGCGCGCTTGAATATAAGAGACGTTCGCGTATGTTGCCGTCGATTCATCGATGAGGGCAACTCCTGCTCCGCTTTCGTTGGAGGGTTGAATGATATCGGTATAGAGATTTTCGACGAAGGTATCGGTAAAAGAAACGATTCCGCGAATTTTCG
The DNA here is from genome assembly GCA_048359995.1 of Bacilli bacterium. Lineage (GTDB taxonomy): Bacteria > Bacillota_I > Bacilli_A > RFN20 > CAG-449 > UBA3210. Next base: position 226,547 of record DBGCPK010000017.1, read on the forward strand.
GAAGAGCCGTGCGCACTTTTTTGACCAGATCGGTCTGCTTGGACATCACGGCAATATCCAAAATATTCAATTGATGTTGCATGTATCCGATGAAAGCGTCGGCCGCTTTCTCCGTTTCTATCTCGACGACGGGAATAATGTGATGCGATAACGAGGCATAGGCGCTTTCAAAAGAGATAAAGGCCTGTCCGTTCGAGTCGGTTACATAACCTGCATCGTCGAGATGAAGGATGATGTTGGACGGTCGTTTTCCATCGGCTCCGGCAGCAACGACGCGGTTCAATGCGGTTTCATTTTCGACGTCCAAAACGACGGTCGGCGCATTGGTTAATCCGGATTCGGCTCGATAAGTCGATGCGAGCGTGGTATCTTGTTCCACTTGTTCCTCCTTTTCATCATATAGTTCACCGTCGATTTTCACGCTCTGAATGCTTACGGTAGAACGGTTGACGATGAGGGCAAATCCGCCGTGAAGCAGAGTACTTCCGAAGTATGAATCTTTACTGGTGACATCCCAAGTTTTGATCAATTGAGTGTCGATATAATGGCTGGCTTGGTTTCCGACCATTTCGATTTTGATCGTGTGGTATTTTCCGTCGGAAAGTTTTTCCGGTGCAAGCGTAGGCGTATCGTCTTTAAACCCGATCGGATTCATCGTAACGGCGGAAGAAGCCGAATTCCCATTATAGCGGAAGTTGGCCATATATCCGGTGAGATAATTTCCGCTCAATTGAGTATGGTAGAGAATGCCTAACCAGCGTGTATCGCTCTGAGGATAACTCATTTTCAGGCTGATTTCAAAGGAGAAATCCGTGTATTCGCGGTCGATCGCTATGCGGTATAAAGAGCCGTAGTACTTCGCTTCGGTAACCGAAGCGTTCGTATGCGTGATATTCATCTCTTCATCGGTATAATCGACAATCGTCGATTCGGTATCGCTTTTGGCGAAGAGTTCCCAGTTTTCCGGAAGATCGGTAAAAGAGGAAACGGAGTATTCGCCAACCGGGTCCGGCGTATTTCCGTTCTCGGAAGAAGTTTCCGAAGAAGAGGAATTTCCGTTGCTTTCGGAAGAAAGCGAAGAGAGTTTACCTCCCAAAGACGAAGAACATTCGGAAGAATCGTTTTCCGAAAGAAGACTTCCGGAAGAGATGAAAGAACCGCCCGATAAGGAAGAATCTTCAACACTTGAAATATGGCTTGATGCGACGCTTTTACCGGAACAAGAGGTAAAAAGCAGAGCTACGATGAATAACAACGGGGAAATTAACTTCTTTTTCATGATTTTTTGCGAACGCAAATGTGCGAACGCATTCCTTTCTACGGGAAGGATATCTCTTGTCTTCATGCTCCCGCGGCATCGAGAAAGTGCGATAACCAATGAAACGACGGATTCGCAAGGTAAGATCGAACCGAAGGTTTTTAACGAGTTTTCGGCACAACTCGACGTGCAGAGATGATCGAAGAGGTTTACAAATATTCGAAAAGAGTCGTTCTTTATTTTCATTCTATCTTATTTTCGATTGCAGTCAATACTATTTTTTAACAAAATTAAAAAATGTCCTCTTTCAAGAATGTACGCTTCCATTGAATTGAATTCACGCTCTTGCTATAATTTCGGTATGGTAGGAAATGAAAATGAGAGAAAAGCGACGATGCAGTTGGTGCAATTTGAAAAATGAACGTTACATTCTCTATCATGACCGCGAGTGGGGAGTCCCGGATTTTCGCGAAGAATATCTCTTCGAGATGTTGATTTTGGAATCTTTTCAAGCCGGACTTTCTTGGGAATGCATTCTCAACAAGAGAGAGGCGTTCAGAGAAGCCTTTGAATGGTTTGATATCGATAGAGTTCTTCTTTTCGATGAAGCGAAAATTGAGGCATTGATCGAGAATAAGGGGATTATTCGAAATCGGTTGAAAATCGTCGCCGCAGTAAAAAATGCAGGGATATTCAAGAAAATTCAAGCCGAATTCGGCAGTTTCTACTCTTATTTGAGAACATTTTACGATGGAGAGACGATTTATGAGACGGACAAGACGCATTCCGACTTATCGGATCGGATTTCATCGGATCTCCAAAAGCGCGGCATGAAATTTGTCGGATCGACGATCATCTACTCGTATTTACAGGCAATAGGTATCATAAATTCGCATGAGTGCGATTGCTTTCTGCATTATTCCAACTTACATAGCAAATAGTCTGCGTAATTCATCGAGAAAAGCGAGGACGACTTGGGGATTTTGATTTTGAAATGCCGATTAGCGCGGTTGATGAGGAAAAGGTTATTTTATAAAATGATTCTTTCGTTGGATGATAGTTAGAACTATTTGATATTGACAAGCATGGGGAATAACAAATAAAATATACTCTATGAGGATTATCGAATGAAAAAAAAATCGTTGAAACTTTCTTCCGAAATGAAAAAAATGATCGACAAAAAACTCAAAGGGGTTTATTACAATCTCTTCGAAATCGGTATGTTTTCCGAAAGATCTCTTCAAAACGATATGGCGGCTTATACGAATGCTGTCGAAGAGTATGATAGTCGACTATCTAAAGCGAGGAGAAAACTGCAAGAAGAATATGCGGAATTGCGGAAGACAAATTCGTATTTAAACGGGACCTACGCCAATCAGGCATCGCAAAAGAGTGACTTGCTCATGGCAGTCAGTACGGCGGGCATCTATCTATCGGAAAGCCAGAATCTTAACGGGAAACGCGAGGAGATCAATCGCTGTTCAGACCGTCTCGATAATTGGAAAATATTATCGTCGGAAAGGCAACAGGAATTTTTTCGGTCGCAGTTTGAAAGCGATAGCGGATTTTGGTCGGAGTTCTTTTCAATTGCTTCCCTTGACAGAAAAAAGATGCAAAATAAAGGGAAGATATGCCTTTTATTCGGACTGTGTTTCCTTTTCGTTCTCATTTTGATCTATTTTGATAGTATATTCCAAGTGTTTATGTTTTCGTCCACATTAGGTACAGATGTACTGCAACAGGCGTTTTTATGGTTAATGGGATTGCCAAGCGCATTTTTGTTATGGAAGGGGTTATCTTCTTTGACTAAGGCAACAAATATGAAAACTGCTTTGCAAGATAGAGGTAGCCTTATCGAAACTATTTTGGATTACGCATCTAAGCAAAGCGAATGGCAGAAGATGAAAAAATGTTCTGCGGATCGAATTGCGGAATTGCAGAAATTCGAACAAGAAAAGAAAGTTTGTCGCGCGGAGTCGAATTTTGTTCAGGAAATCGCACCTAAGCTATGCAATATTTTACCATATGGTTATGAGTCCTATTACATTGCGGCATCGGAGGCTCTTCTTTCGGGAAGATGTGAAAATTACAGGGAACTTTGCAATTACCTTGAAAATAAGAAATATCGCGACGATCAGATCGCTATTTCACGACAAATGGCGGTTGATCAAGCAAGAGCCAACGAAGAATTGAAGAGAATGAACGCGGAAAGGTTAAGAACCGAACAAGAAAGGTTGAGAGCCGAGCAAGACTATTATCAAGATGCATTGGAAATGGAAAAAGCAGCCCAGCGAGAGCGAAATCAGGCTAACGAACGTCTCCTTAAAGAACAGAAAAAAGCAAATGAAATCAACCGCAAAACCTATGAAAGGACAAAAAAGATCGCGGATTACGAAGAAAGGAATTTCTATCAGAAGTAAGAGAAAAGGCAGCTGCGGCTGCCTTTTATTTTCTGAGCGCCTTGGCATCGATTTCCGCGGTAATCAATTCGAGGAATCGGTCGACAGAGACGGTGACTTGCTCCTGATGAGAATAAAGACGATAGGTTACAGTTTCGGCTTCGGCTTCTTTATCGCCGACAACTAAGGTATAAGGGATTTTTTGCAATTGCGCTTGGCGGAGACGATAGCCGAGTTTTTCCTCAGCCGGTTCGAGCGCGCATCGGATGCGATGATCTTCGAAAATCTTTTTCAAGCGGAGAGAGTAATCCATGTGAATGTCGGAGACGGGAAGAATATGAACTTGAACCGGAGCAAGCCATGTCGGATAGGCGCCTGCGAAATTCTCGGTCAATATGGCGATAAAACGTTCCAAAGAACCGAAAATGGCGCGGTGAATCATCACAGGAGTCTTCTTTTGACCGTCGGAATCGATATAAGTGCAATCGAAGCGCCCCGGCAATTGCATATCCAATTGAATGGTTCCGCATTGCCAAATTCGATTCATCGAATCTTTCAGTTTGAAATCGAGTTTCGGTCCGTAAAAAGCGCCGTCTCCCGGGTTGATTTTGAATTGATGACCGGTATCGACGCAGACTTTGGTCAAAGCCTCTTCCGCTTGATTCCAAACCTCAATGTCGCCGATGTAATTCTCTTCCGGACGAGTGGAGAGTTCGATCGCATAGTCCAAGTGGAAAACGGAATAGATTTCATCGTATAATTTCAGAATTTTGGCGACTTCATCGGCGATTTGATCTTCGGTGAGCAAAATATGCGCGTCATCTTGCGTAAAAGTTCTGACTCGGAATAACCCGTTCAACGCGCCGGAGGCTTCGTGGCGATGCACATGTCCCAATTCGGCATAGCGAAGAGGAAGCTCGCGATAAGAGTGAAGGTCATTTTTATAGCAAAGAATGGCCCCCGGACAATTCATCGGTTTGATGGCAAAATCTTCTTCGTCGACTTTCAGTGTGTACATATCCTCGTGATAATGATCCCAGTGTCCCGAAGTTTCCCAGAGCGTGCGGGAGAGCATGATCGGCGTTTCGACGATCAGATAACCGTTTTTTCTATGGACATCCAGCCACCAATCTTCCAATACTCTCCGGAGCGTATAGCCGTTCGGAAGCCAAAACGGAAGACCAGGACCGTATTCGGAAATCATAAATAGTCCAAGTTCTTTTCCGATCTTTTTGTGATCGCGCTTCTTTCTTTCTTCAAGTAAACGGAGATATTCTTCCAATTCGCTTTCTTTGAAAAAGGAAGTCCCGTAAATTCGGGTTAATTGCTTGTTCTTGGAGTTGCCTCGCCAGTAAGCACCGGCCAGAGAGAGCAATTTAAAGTGCTTGATCTGCGAGGTTTTTTCCAAGTGAGGTCCGGCGCAGAGATCGACGAAATCTCCTTGGCGATAGATCGAAATCGCGCCTTCGATACCTTCGATCAATTCCAGTTTATAGGGATTGTCTTTGAAAAGCGCTTTCGCCTCCTCTTTGCCGACTTCTTCCCGAACGATCGGAAGCGCTTGCGAAGCGATGCGGTGCATTTCTTTTTCGATCTTTTTCAAATCTTCGTCGTTGATCGGCGTTTCGAAATCCACATCGTAATAAAATCCTTCCTCGATGCTCGGACCGAAACCGAATTTCGCATTTTTGAAAAGATGACTGATCGCCTGCGCCATCAAATGAGAAGTGGAATGGTTCAGAACGGAATAACTCTCCGGATCGCCTTCGAGAATCAGTTTGAAATCGCCATCTTCTTCTATCGGTCTTTTCAGATCGAAAATGCGGTCGTTTAAAGAGTAGGCGATCGCCTTTTTAGCCAAAGAAGGGGAGATCGACAAAGCGACGTCATAGCCGCTTTCGGAATCGTTGAGTTCCTTCACTTTGCCGTCAGGTAAGGTAATTTTCATATTTTTTCCTCCTAAAATAAAAAAACGCCCGATTTAAGGACGCCTGTGCGCGGTACCACCTTAATTTACATCGTCAATGATGTACGCTTGATTCATTCTTAACGGGAATGGGCGTCCGGTTACCCGGAGTACTCCGAAGCGGTATTGCCGTTTTTGCTTATTTCTTTCACCGAGCGAAATAATCTCTGTCAGGTTTCCGGCAACGTGTCTTCATCACCATACGCGTACATTATAAAAAATGCATAACGAGAATTCAAGAATTTTTATTCAAAGGAAGAAGAATGTAAAAGAGGATGTTTCGCAATCCAATCAACTTGATGAGGCGGAGAATTTCGGAGAAAAGCACGAAAAAACGACGCTTTTCAAAAAAGAGAAGGCGGAGATCTTGAATCGCGCGCCTTTTTCTTTGACGTGCGACGAAAATTTTATTTTTTTAATGAGTCGACGATGGAATCGATAGCGGAAGCGTATTGTTCTTCGGTAATGGCGCCGATCTCTTTCAGATGTTTGAGTTCGGCGATCTTTTTATCTGTCGTCGACACGGCAGGGCGGTTTTCGTATTCCCAATCCTCCGGATATGCGCATTCATCTTTCAGGACGATCGCCGTGATTTCCAGTCCGATGGGAATCAAACACAAAATTCCGTAAACGATTCCTCCGCCGATAAACTCCATGATCGCGACGATTCCGATCAGTATGATCGTAGCGATTTTTAGTCCCAAAGGACCGTTTGCGCCGTATTTTAGAGCGATTGATGCGACGATGATCGTTCCGATGGTGAAGATGAGTAGTCCGATAGTAATCCCTCGCACAAGGCCCAGCCCATCTGTTCCCGGCTCGACGTCGCTAAGTGCACCGAGTAAAACGAATGCGCCGATCAACATGATCGCCATCAGCACGATGACGCAGACATTCGCAGCAATGTGAAATCCTTTTTTCATAGTGTACCCCATTTCTTTTTGATATTTTCCTTATTTTACCAAAAGGAAGGCCCGTTTTTAGGATTTAACACTACAATATTTAGGATATAGAAATATTTTTGAAAAATTACTTATATAGAATATAAGTAAAAGCGTTGAAAATATTTTTTTATTGTTTTATAATATATAGTGTTAACGTGTTATTGTTTTCTTGAGGTGTTTTATGAGGTATTTTTTAAAGAAATCTTTTCCTTCTAAAAAGGGGTTATATTTACAAATCTATCAGTCTTATTATGTCCCGGGTAAAGGTGGAAGAAATAAATCTTATAAAGTTATTGGCTATTTTGATGATCTTGTTGTCAAAGGCATTCCTGACCCTATTCAGTACGCTCAAGATTTAGTTGATTCTCTTAATAAAAATATTCCTTCTAAACTAGATAAAAAAATTGCTGATGTTTCTACTTCTAAAAATCTTGGTTATTTTTTAATTAAATCCATGATTGATTATCTTGATCTTGATTATTTTCTTAAGTTAATTTCTTCAAATCATAAATTTCACTTTTTGCTTTCTGACTTTATTCGTTCTATGATTTACGCTCAAATCGTTAATCCTGGCTCTAAGCATAAAGCATTTGAAAAAGTAATGCCTAATATTTATGGTGCTAAATCCTTTTCGTATGATCAAATATTAGATACGATTAACTATATTGGCAACGATTATCAAAAGTTTGTTGAATTATTAAATATTAAAATTTCTGATAAATGGAAAAGAAAGACTTCTAATGCTTATTTCGATTGTACCAATTATTATTTCGAGATTGATTTCCCTAAAGATGACAGACAATTCGGTCCTTGTAAAGAAGAACGACATTTACCTATCATTGGTCAGGCTTTATTATTAGATGATGACCAAATTCCTCTTGGTATGTCCTTATTTCCTGGTAATGAATCCGAAAAGCCTAAAATTAGAGAATCTATTGAAAATTTAAAAGAAAGATTCGATATATCCGGTAAAATTGTTCAAGTTGCTGACAAAGGTTTGAACTGCGCCAGAAATATTTATGCTGCTTCTATAGAAGCAAATGATGGCTATATCTTCTCTAAATCGGTTCACGGTAAAAATCTTTCTAAGCAAGAAAAAGAATGGATCCTTTTAGATAATGATATGAATCCTTGGTCTGAGGTCAAAGACAAAAATGGAAAGCTTATTTATAAATACAAAGAATGCATTGATTCTTTCGAATATCACTTCACGAATGATGATGGTCAATTTGTTTCTTTCAAAGTTAAAGAAAAAAGAGTCGTTTCTTACAATCCTTCTTTAGCTAAAAAACAAATTGCTCAAATTCAAAAACAAATGGATAAAGCTTCTTTGATCTCAACAATAAGACAAGCTTCTAAAGATGATTTTGGTGATTCTATTAAATATGTTCTCTTCACTACAGTAAATAATAATGGGGAAGTTGTGAAAGGTATTCCTTCTTTAAATCAGGATAAGATAAACGAAGACATCTCTTTTGCCGGTTATAACTTATTGGTTACTTCCGAAATCAACAAATCGGCACAAGATATTTATAATACTTATCATTGCCTTTGGAAAATTGAAGAATCTTTTAGAGTTATGAAAACTTATTTAGAAGCTAGACCTGTTTATTTACAAAACAAAGAATCTATTTATGGCCATTTTACCATTTGCTACATGGCTTTGACTATCCTTAGATTACTTGAATTGAAAGTCTTTAATGACGAACTTCCTATTGGTCAGATTGTTGATTTTATTAGAAATTATAATATTACAGAAACTTTAGAAGGTTCTTTTATCAATAACGCGACGAAGTCTAATCCTCTTTTCATTATTCAAAACAGATTTGCTCTTTCTAAGTTAGATAATGTTCTTCTTACAAAAAAAGATGTTTTGAATATTCTTAATGCTGAATTGTTTTTTGATTAGTTTAACACTATATTTTTGGTCTCTAGCCTAAAGGCAGGT
>DBGCPK010000018.1:0-53609 GCA_048359995.1 Bacilli bacterium
ACGTTCACGGATAAAGAACTGACTTTGACTTTGGATACGACGATCGACGCGCGTTACGTGAAAATGGTCGTTTCGGACTTCGAGACGAGCAATTGGGTCGTGGTCAGAGAATTTTCCGCCTCATAGGCGAAAGGCGGAAGCATATCCTCCGAAGAGGCCGGCGTCTTGATCGAATTCGGCGAAGATGAAACGAATCGGCTTCGCAAGGTATTTTTCCGCGAGCGCGTCGGTTTTCCGTTTCAATTCTCCGACGAACAAAGGCGCGGATTTCATCAGACCGCCGGAAAGAACGATTCCGTCAGTCGCGTAATCCATTTGGATATTGTAAAAAATTTCAGAAAGAAGAGAAGTGTAAACGTCGAGTATTTTCATCGCTTTCTCTTCTTTTTTTTCGACCAGCGAGAAAAAATCGCCGGCGTTTTTCACTTTTAGATCGTGAAGCGCGGCAAGGCGCACGAGACCGTTTCCGGAAAGCAAATCTTCGTAACGATAAAGCGTATCGTCATATCGAAAGAGATGATGTCCCAATTCGAAAGGAAGGTCGACGGATTTTTTTTCGACGATCAAAGCGCCTCCGATTCCCGAAGAAATCGTGATGAAATAAAGCACGTTCAGATCTTTCCCCGCGCCGAAAAGGGCTTCCGACAGCGCCGTCGCGGCAGCGTCGTTCATCAAAAAAACCGGCAAACGAAATCGCTCGGACAGAAACTTTTTCAGCGGGAAATCCGAAATTCCGAGATTGTCCGCGCGAACGATCGTTCCGTTTTCGACGAGTCCGCAGGAAGCGACGCCGATCTTCTGAATCGGATATCCTTTTTCGATTTCGTTTTGCACCATACGGAAGATCTGATTTTTCAACGCTTCGGCATCGTCGTGAAGGCTTTTTTCGCGGGAAACAGAAAGGATTTTCAGGTTTGAATCGATGATTCCTACGCGTAAGTTCGTCGCGCCGAGATCGACGCATAAGGTATATTCCATAATTTCCGACCGCCTTTTCTTCATTATACTCTTTCTCTACGAACGAATTCAGCAAATCCGAAAAAAGAATTCGATTTTGATGGTTTTCGGAATTTGTTGAAAAAATAAAGGTGAAGAAAAGAAAAAATATGCTATGATTTTATCGGCATATCCATTAGAATATCAAAGGAAAGGCTGGATTTATGGAAAACAAGACCCGCGTTGAAAAGTACAAGAAACACCGAGAAGAAATTTCCGAAATGGACACCTATCGTTTCGAAAATCCTTATTCGATTCCGGAAGAAGAATCCTCGGAAAACGACGTGGCGATGAATGAAGAAACGTTGAAGACCGAACACATCAAAAAGTCCACGCTTTCCATTTCTTTGGATCAATTGATCAAAGCTCACGACGAATATACGGTGATGATGGCTCAGGAAGAGATCCGAAAGAAGAAAAAAGAAGCTCAGAAAGTCAAGATGAGAAAAATCCGGAACATGGGTTTGCTGATCGGAGGGGTCGCGCTGATCGTGATTCTCCTGATCGTTTTGATTTTGATTTTATTGAATCGATGAGGAGGAAGTATGATTACGATTGCAATTGACGGACCTTCGGCGGCCGGAAAATCGACGGTGGCCAAGGGCGTGGCGAAAAGGCTGGGATTCGTTTACGTCGACACCGGCGCGATGTATCGTTCGGTAACGCTGTACGCTTTGGATCACGATATAGATTGTCGGAACGACGAGGAAGTCGTCCGTTGCCTGCCGGATATCAAGATCAATCTGTCGATCGACGGGAAAGTTTTGCTCAACGGCGAAGACGTTACGTCGGAGATTCGGACGCAGAGAGTCGTAGACAACGTCTCCTATATCGCGGCGAATAAAGGCGTCCGCCTTTTTCTCGTGGAACAGCAGAGGCAGATGGCGAAAGATATTTCGATCGTGATGGACGGAAGAGATATCGGCACTTACGTCCTTCCTCACGCGGACGTGAAGATTTTTCAGGTGGCTTCCATCAAAGAAAGAGCCAAAAGGCGTTTTCTCGAAAATATCTCCAAAGGGATTCCCTGTACGCTGGAAGATGTCGAAAAGGACCTCGAACGTCGGGATTACATCGATTCCCATCGCGATTTCGCACCGCTGAAACAGGCGGAAGACGCGATTGCCGTCGACACTTCTTATATGACGGCCGACGAGGCGGTGGAAACCATCATCCGCATCATCGAAGAAAAGGTGGAATTCGGCAATGAGTAAGGGAATCGTCGCCATCGTCGGTTCTCCCAACGTCGGCAAATCCACGCTGTTCAACCGAATCATCGGCGAACGAAATGCGATTGTCGACGATCAGGCGGGAATCACCAGAGACCGCCTGTACGGCAAATCGAATTGGCTGACGAAGGATTTTACCTTGATCGACACGGGAGGAATCGAAATTCGGAACGCTCCTTTTCAAAAGCAAATTCGCGCGCAAGTCGAAATCGCCATGGAAGAGGCCGACGTCATCGTCTATGTGGCGGACGGAAAACTCGGCATCACCGAAGACGACCGCTTTGCCTGTAAAATGCTGTATAAAACGCAAAAGCCGGTGATTCTCGCGGTCAATAAAATCGACAACGCGGAGCAACTCCCCTCGCTCGGCGAGTTTTACGCGTTGGGCATCGGAGACCCGATAGCGATTTCTTCTTCGCACGGTATCGGAATCGGCGATCTTCTCGATCGGATTATCGCGATGCTGCCGGATCGGAAGCAGAAGCAATACGAAGGCGCGATCTGCTTTTCGCTCATCGGAAGGCCGAACGTGGGAAAATCCTCTTTGACCAACGCGATTTTAAATCAGGAAAGAGTGATCGTATCGGAGATCGAAGGAACGACAAGAGATTCCATCGACACGCCTTTTCGTAGAGATGATCAGAATTATGTCGTCATCGATACTGCCGGATTAAAGAAGAGAGGAAAGATCTTCGAAGCGGTCGACCGTTATGCTGCGTTGAGGGCGTTGAGTTCCGTGTCCAGAAGCGACGTGGTTCTTTTGGTAATCGACGCTTCCGTCGGGATTCTCGCGCAAGACAAGCACATCGTCGGTTATGCGATGGAGGAAAACAAAGCGATCGTCATCGTCGTCAACAAGTGGGATTTGGTCGAACACGGGGAAAAGAGCATGCAGGAATTCGCCAAGAACATTCGCCGCGAATTCAAGTTTCTCGACTATGCCCCGATCGTCTTCGTTTCCGCGAAAGACAAGTCGCGCATTCAGACGATCTTTCCGGAGATCGCACTCGCCTATCGTTCATACAATTTTCGGGTAGGGACATCGCTGTTGAACGACATCGTTTCGGAAGCGCAGATTTTGAATCCGACGCCGGTTTTCAACGGGGGAAGATTGAAAATCTACTTCGCTTCGCAAGTCGGCGTCTGCCCTCCGACTTTCGTTTTGTCGGTCAATAATCAGGATTATATGCACTTCTCTTACCGAAGATATATCGAAAATCGCCTGAGGGAAAGTTTTGAATTTACCGGTTCGCCGATTAAAATCATCTGCCGCAACAGAAAATAGGCGCATTCCTCGTCTTTTCTCATATATTAGCGTAGGTGGGGTTATATGGAAGACAAAACTATTTTTTCAAAAGTGGAAGAGAAGACGAACGTCAAAAAAGAAGACATCATCAAATTGGCCAAACAAGCTTCGAATCAAGATCTTTCGGACGAAAAAAACATTCGGAAACTGATCAAAGAAGTCGCCAAATTGGCGGGGAAAGACGTTTCCAAAGAGAAAGAAGAGAAAATACTCAATGCGATCAAGAAAGACAAGATTCCGAAAGATCTGAAAAATGTTCTGTAAAAGTGCGGGAAGTATCGCACTTTTTTTATTTTTTTGATATACTTGTTACTTGAACACGGAGAAAGATCGGATCATGAGCAAAAAAAGATATACGGACGAAACCACGCAGATCAAAGTCATCAGAAAAGGGAAGAAAAATCTGATTGCCGAAGACGAATGCGAGGATTACTCCGATCTTGAAAAGACAAGAGAATTTTCTGCCGCTTTTCTCAAAAGCGGCGATCCGATCATTCGATACAATCCGGAAATTGCGAAAGGTCTTTCCGAAGAAGAAATCGCTTCGCGGAAGAAAGATGGTCTGACCAACAAATGCAAAGACAAGAACAAGAAGACCGTCGTCTCCATCATCTGTAAAAATCTGTTCACTTTTCTCAACATTCTGCTCTATCTGATCGGCGCGGTGCTTCTCGCCGTCGGCGCGAAACCGATGAACTGCACTTTTTTGGTCATCATTTCGTGCAATCTTCTGATCGGAATTTATCAGGAAATCCGCGCGAAAATCAAAATCGACAAACTCGCGGTACTGGCTAATGTCAGAACGATCGTCATCCGAAACGGCATTCAATACGAAATCGACGCCGACGATTTAGTTCTCGACGACATCGTGCAGTTTCTCAACGGAAAGAAAGTAACCGCCGATTCGGTGATTCAGGAGGGGCAGGTCGAAGTCAACGAATCGCTTCTCACGGGAGAGACGCTTCCTGTCAAAAAGGGAAAGGGCGATATCCTGTTTGCCGGTTCTTTCATTTCCGGAGGCAGTTGTTATGCGAAAGTCGAGCGCGTAGGGAAGTCCTCTTACATTTCCCAGTTGCAGAGCAAGGTGAAAAAATACAAGAAAAACAATTCGCAGATTTTGAAAACCTTAAATCGAATTATCCGATGGGTCTCCTATGTGGTGATTCCGTTGGGAATCGCGATGTTTTTGATGTCGTGGGGGAGAGACTATGGCTTTGCCACCGATGCGGAAACCATAAAACTGGTAATTCTGAATACGGCCGGATCGATGGTGGCGATGATTCCTTCGGGGCTGTATCTGACGACGTCGGTTACTCTCTTCGTCGCGCAGATCAATCTTTCCACCTATAAGGCTTTGGTGCAGGACACCTATTCGGTCGAATCGCTCGCCAGAGTCGATATGCTTTGTTTGGATAAAACCGGAACGATCACCGACGGGACGATGCGCGTGGAAGACGAAATCATTTACGACGCTTCGATCGACTCGCACGCGTTGGTCTATAACATGATGAACGGATTCGACGAGAGAAATCAAACGGCGCTGGCGATTTTGGATCGCTATCGGTGCGATGAAAAGTGGCCGATAGTCCGAAAACTGCCTTTTTCTTCTACTCGGAAGATGTCGGCAATGGAATTCGAGGGTATCGGTTCTTTTGCCATCGGCGCACCGGAATTCGTGCTGACTCCGGAAGACGAAATCGTCAAAGATCTGGAAAGGTACACGTTACGCGGATACCGCGTGATTCTTTTGGCTCGCGTGGACGGATTCGACGACGAAATCAAAGGAACTCCGCGACCGATTGCGTCCTATATCATCAAAGATCATATTCGCGAGGAGGCTTACGATACGATTCGCTGGTTCAAAGAGAACAACGTGGATATCAAAATCATTTCGGGAGACAATCCTTTGACCGTCAGCGTCATCGCCAAAGAAGTCGGCGTCGAAAACGCCGATAAGTGCATTTCTCTGGAAGGACTTTCTTTGGAAGAAGTCAGCGAAGCGGCGACTCATTACAGCGTATTCGGGCGAGTGGCGCCCGAGCAGAAAGCGACGTTGATACAGGCTTTAAAGGCGGCGGGACACACCGTTGCGATGACTGGAGACGGAGTCAACGATATCTTGGCGATGAAGCGATCCGATTGCTCGATCGCCATGGCGGGAGGTTCGGAAGCCAGCCGGAATGTGGCGCAGTTGGTTTTGATGGATTCCAATTTCGCGTCGATGCCGAAAATCGTAGAAGAGGGACGGCGAGTTATCAACAACGTTCAGGCCGTCGCATCTTTGTTTCTGATGAAGACGATCTTCGCCATCGTCCTTTCGGCTTCGACATTTTATCCGTACGATCCGATCAACCTGCAAGTACTCGAAGTGGCCGTCATCGGCATTCCTTCTTTCCTTTTGGCTTTGCAACCGAACAAAGAACTCGTCAAAGGAAACTTTTTCAGAAACGTGATTTCGAAATGCCTGCCGTCGGCGATATCTCTGATTTTGGTGACCGCTTTCGCCCTTGTTTTCTGCAATTTCGAACTCGCTTCCTGTCGGAATGAAATGCTTCAAACCGTCGGAGGAATTTCCCTTTCGTTTATCGGACTCGTCATTTTGGCGTATTATTGCTATCCTTTCAACGCTTATCGCCTTGCGGTATATTTTCTGATGCTCGTCATCGGCACGCTTTTGGTGTTTATTCCGCCGTTAATCGGATTTGATTTTACCGGATTCCGAGTATACGAACTCAACCTTTCGGAGATACTATTGATCGTAACTTCTCTGATAGTCGCGGTGATCGTCTTCTTTGTCGGAGAGTTTATTTCCGGAAAAATCTTCGCAAAAAATGAAAAAACAAATTCCAAAAATTAACTGCATTTACCTGCTTAGCTTCTTTTCCGACGCGTTGTTTTCTCCGTTTCTGGCTCTTTATTTCAGTTCGATCGGAATCGAAGAAAGCAAAAAGGGAATACTGATCGCTTTGATTCCTCTCTTTTGTTTGACAGGGAGTCTTTTTTACGGAAAACTGTCCGGAAACGCGAAGAGAAATCTCCTTTTGATTCGCGTTTTAATCCTCGCCCAACTGATCGTGATGATGATTATGGGGTTCATTTCGGATTACGTTTGGCTCGTCGTATTCACGGTGATTTTCGCTTTGCATAACAACACTTTCTTTTCTTTCCAAGACGGATTTGCCGTGAAGGTTTCTTCGGAAGAAAATACGCTGTATGCGAAGACGAGGGTTTTCGGATCCGTCGGCTATCTACTCGGCACTTTGATCGGCGGGAAATTCATCGACGTTGCCGGTTACGGAACGGTTTTTCTCATCGCCGGACTGATTTTCGCCGTCGTGGAATTCCTGTATTTTACCGTAAAAGGAAAAGACGAGGAAAAAGATAACTCGGAGAAGATCGCGTTTTCTCGGATTTTGGCGAATAAAATTTATCTGATTTATCTGGTTTTTTATGTGCTGGTTCTGGGAACGTGGAGTATCGAAGAGGCCTACGTTTCGCTCTTTTTCAAAAATTACGGGGTAAGCACCGCTTATTGGGGTTATGCTTTCGCTTTGCAGATACTGATGGAAATCGCCGTGATGTTTCTCGTCAGCCGAAAGAAATTCAATCCGCATAGAATGCTTCTTCTCGCCTCGTCGTTGATTCTCGTTCGGTCGTTGATTTTATCTTTCGAATACGCTTACTGGATAAAACTGGTTTTGAACGCTTCTTTTCGGGGATTGGCTTGGGGGATTTTTCTTTCTTCGCATATGGAAACCGTCAAAAAAATTCTTCCACAAGAACAGATCACCAAAGCGGTGCTGATCTTCGCCGTCTGTTCGAATCTTTACGTTGCGCTCGGGGATTACCTTGCGCCCTTCGTCTACTCGAATCTGTCGTTTAATGCGCTTTACTTCATTTTAAGCGGTATTCAGGTTTTCGGTATCGGCGTTCTCTTTCTCTTTTTGAAAAAGGTCAACCGCTCCGAAAACAGGCTTTCCGACCGATAAATTTCCCGCTTTAAGTATGTTTTCGGAAAAAACGATTCAGATCATCGAAACGGTTTGGCGGGGAAATAGAGTGCAATCAGAGATCGTTCATATCGTCCAAAAGATCCTGCAAAGTGATCGTCCCCAATTTTTCCTTCATCGCTTCTTGTACCGCGAAAAGTCTGCTGTCTAACACGGCATGGACATTCTTTCCGACAGGACACTCCGGATTGGGATTTTCGTGAAAATGAAACAGCGCTTCTTCTTTTTCGACCGCGTCGAAAACATCTTTCAAAGTGATGTCTTTCGGCTTTTTCGCGAGGAAAGCGCCGCCTTCGCCGGCTTTGACGGTTACAAGACTGGCGGCTTTGAGCCGTCCCAGAGTGTTGCGGATAATGACGGGATTGACATTTACGCTTCCGGCAAGAAAGGCAGATGTAGTCTTTTCTTTGCCTTCGAACTTAACGATTGCCAGCAAGATGTGTACCGCAACGGGAAGCCTTGAAGAAAACTGCATATCGATTTTAACCTCACATTGCTGAAATTATAAGCAAACCGCGATGTAAAATCAATGAGTACATCGATAAAAAAATTCAAAAACACAGATGTAACTCTTGACATTACAACAATACAATGCTATGTTTTTGGTGTAATCAATGAAATTACAACACCGGAAAGCGATTCGAATGAAAGCAGCCGTCGTTTGCAAGAGCGGATCGGCGTTGTAAGAATGTAATTGAAAAACAAAGAAATACTATATAAAGAAAAGGAGAACATTCTTATGAGCAAAGTATCTGAATTTTTGACCGAAAATCCGGTGCAGTATCTGGCAACGGTTTCGTTGGACGGAAAGGCCAAATGCCGCCCGTTCATGTTCAGTTTCGAGAAGGACGGAAAACTGTGGTTTAACACCGGCAACTTCAAAGAAGTTTACAAAGAATTGAAGGCAAATCCGTATATTCAAATCAGCGTTGCCTCTCCGACCTATCAATGGATTCGTCTCAGCGGTAAAGCGGTTTTCGTGAACGACAAATCAATCAAAGAGGCCGCTTTGGAAAATCCTATCGTAAAGGGAAATTATCAAACCGCCGACAATCCGAATTTTGAAGTCTTTTATCTGGAAGATGCACATGGTATAATTGCCGATTTTTCCGGCAATCCTCCGTTTGAATTTTAAAGTCGGAGTTTTACCTTTCTGACGACAGATTCGGTTTAATGCGGTTTTCAAAGATCGGAAAGAAGAACAAATCTGTTAAAAGAGTGAAAACGATTCGGGCAAAATACAATTACCGTCACTTTTGCCCGTAGAATCGGTAAGAGATCGGAGGGAACGTCGTGAATCAATCGGAAAGAAGACAAACGCTAATCCGCTTTTTGCTGAAAGAGCGGTCGGAAAATCCCGAAACGGAGATTCCGCATAATAAAGAGGATCAGAAAAAATTACTTCGCGGTTTGATGAACGTTCGTCCGGCTGCCCCTGTCAGCGAAGAATTTCGAAGAATTCAAGATGAGTATTTGCAAGAGGAAAACAGAAACAGGGGTATCGTCGGACTTTCCTCCCTTACGCCGATTCGAGACGGCATTTATTTGTGGCGAGGCGATATTACAAGGCTTGCTTGCGAGGCCATTGTAAATGCCGCGAACAGCGGTATGACCGGCTGTTATCTGCCCTGCCACAATTGCATTGACAACTGCATTCATACTTACGCCGGAATTCAATTGAGAAATTATTGTAGCGATTTAATGGAAAAGCAGGGACGCGAGGAATCGACGGGAACGGCTAAAATTACTCCGGCTTTCAATCTTCCGTGCGATTACGTGATTCACACGGTCGGTCCGATTGTACGCGGAAAGTTGACTCCGCGACATTGCGCGCAACTTGCTTCCTGCTATCGTTCCTGTTTGGAATTGGCGGATCGAAATCAAATACGCAGCATCGCTTTTTGTTGCATTTCCACGGGCGTATTTATGTTTCCAAACGAAGAAGCGGCGAAAATCGCCGTGCAAACGGTCAAAGACTATAAAGGCGAAACAGGCAGTAAAATCGAGGTGATTTTTAATGTTTTTAAGGAACTTGACGAGCAAATCTACCGAAAATTACTCGGATAAATTAGATCGATTGAAAGCAGTCCTGAATCAGGCGGATGCGGTCGTTATCGGAGCAGGTTCGGGGTTGTCTTCCGCGGCGGGATTTACCTATTCCGGAGAACGTTTCAAGCGATATTTCCGCGATTTTGCGGATAAATACGGCATCGAAGATATTTATTCCGGCGGATTTTATCCTTTTCGCGATTTCGAGGAATATTGGGCATGGTGGAGTCGTCATATCTGGGTAAATCGTTATATGGACGCCCCCAATTCGGTATATCGCGATCTGTTCGCGTTGGTGAGGAGCAAGGATTACTTTGTGTTGACTACCAATGTGGATCATTGTTTTCAAAAGGCGGGATTCGATAAGAGCAGAGTGTTTTATACTCAGGGGGATTACGGCTTGTTCCAATGCAGCGTTCCTTGCCATAAGAATACCTACGACAATATGGATATCGTTCGAAAGATGATAGAGGCGCAGGGCTATACGATCACGGAGAAGAACGATCTCGTAATGGAAAACGGAAAACCGCCGAAAATGGCTATTCCGTCTGAATTGATTCCTTGCTGCCCGAAATGCGGAAAACCTATGAATGTCAACCTTCGCAGCGACAATACCTTCGTGGAAGATGCGGGATGGCACGCCGCGCAGAACCGCTATGGGGAATTTCTGAAAAGATGCGAAGGGTTAAATATCCTTTTTTTGGAGTTGGGCGTCGGGGGCAATACGCCGGTCATAATCAAATACCCTTTTTGGAAAATGACCGCGCAAAATCATAACGCCACATATGCGTGCATCAATCGCGGAGAAGCATTCGCTCCGAACGAAATACGGAAACAGAGCATTTTGATCGATGCCGATATTAAAAAAGTCATCGCCGAATTGCAGCCATCGTCTTTGTAAAAATAGAAGATGAAAGGCGAAGACGGCGAACTCGTCGAATCATCGACCGAAAAGAAGAAATAATCGATGATGACCGGAGGCACAGGAAAGTGTTTTTCGTGTTGCTTTTATTTTGCAATTGAATTTATAATTAAATTCAAGGGGACAGTCTATGGAAGGCATCGTTGAAGTTTTGGGAATCCGCTATAAAGTGAAACGCCTTTTGGGGCATGGAAAAGGAGGCTATTCCTATCTCGCAGAAAGCGATGAAAAGGAAGTCGTCGTCAAAAAGATTCACCACGAGCCGTGTTCTTATTATCATTTCGGCAATAAAATCGAAGCGGAAAAAAACGATTACGAGCGGTTAAAAGAGACCGGAATTCGTATGCCGAAGATGATCGCGGTTGACGAAATTCGGGAAATCATCGTCAAAGAATATGTCGAAGGGGAGACGATCTTCGATTTGGTTTTGAAAAACCAAGTCACCGAAGATCATTTCCTGCAAGTACGGGATATGGCCGATAAATGCCGCCGAAAAGGGCTGAATATCGATTATTTTCCGACGAATTTCGTCGTAAAAGACGGAAAACTTTATTACGTAGATTACGAGTGCAACGCGTATTCGGACGAATGGAATTTTGAAAATTGGGGTTGCTTGTACTGGAAAATGTCCGACGAAATGAAAAAATATTTGGAGGAAAAACAGGACGATGGAAAATTTTGAGTTTGTCTCGCCGACGAAAATCTTTTTCGGAAACGACAGCGAAAATCGAATCGGAGATATTATCGCGTCGTATTCTTTTAAGAAAATTCTATTCCATTACGGGAAGAAATCGATTAAAGAAACGGGATTGTACGATCGAGTGATTTCGTCTTTAAAGGAAAACCGCATCGAATACGTCGAACTCGGCGGTGTCGAAGCGAATCCGGATGTTTCGCTTTGCCGGAGAGGAATCGAACTTTGCCGCGAATTTCAGGCGGAAATGATTCTTGCCGTCGGAGGAGGAAGCGTCATCGATTCGGCGAAACTGATCGCCAACGGATTCTATTATGAGGGCGATCCGTTTGACTTATCGCTTCACAAAGCGGTCGCTACGCGCGCCTTACCTGTGGGTGTCGTTCTGACAAACGCCGCAAGCGGTAGCGAATTGTCTTCTTCCTGCGTGATTTCTTCGCGACGCGATCGATTGAAAAGAGGATTCAACAGCGATTTGAACCGACCGTTATTTGCTGTCGAGAATCCGAAACTGACCTTGACTTTGGATCTTTATACGACCGGTTGCGGTGCGGTGGACATCTTTTCCCATTCTTTCGAAAGATATTTCAATTTTTCGGAAGAGAACGAATTTAGCGATTATCTCGGTACGGGAATCATGAAATGCACGCTCGACAATGGCAAACTTTTGGTGGCAAATCCAATGGATATTCACGCGCGGGCAAATCTGATGCTGGCCTCTTCCTATTCCCATAACGGGATAACGAGTTTGGGGAAAAAGGCGAAAATGCCGATACATCAACTGGAACATGAATTGTCCGGCTTTTATCCGAATATCGCTCACGGCGCGGGACTCGCGGTTTTGATTCCGAGTTGGATCGAAGTCTGCGCCGAAAGAGATCGGAAAAAGTTCGGAAAGTTTTATTCCGACGTATTGGGAATCGACGAGTCGCTCGAATTCGACGAAAGAACGCGGCGCGCTTGCTCCGTATTAAAAGATTTTGCGCATTTATTTCAAATTCCTACCGCATTAAAAGAGTATTCCGTCTCAGAAAGTGATATAATGAAAATGGTCGACTCTTTGACCTTGCACGGCACAAGAGTTTTCGATTCGTACATTCCGTTAGACGCCGATCTGGCGGAAAGGATTTATCGCAATGCGTGGGAGGATTAGTTGATGAAAGAAAAGAAAAATACGGTCAAGCATTACAATAATTTATCGCTTTTGGTCTTTATCTTCTTGATTGCGATCGGTTGCTTGCTGGCTTTAATGCTCTATCAGATGCTGTACGTGGCTACTTACGTGGATATCAACATCTACCTGTTCGATCTCATCGTTCTGGTGGGAGGTTATCTTCTGTCGGTGAGTCTGTATTATCTGGGAAAATTCTTATTCGGGCTTTTATCCGGTTATCGCCTCGTCAGTTTTCATTTTTGGTTTCTGTCTTTTGTCAAGCAAAAGGACAATAAAATCAAGGTGGGATTTTCGTCTTTTACCGGTTTGGGTTGTCAGGTCTATATGGCGCCGAAGAGAGAAAAGCCGAATTATCGCCTTTACTTGCTGGGCGGAAGTCTGTTTTCGCTTCCGTTTTTCATCGCGGCGATTTTGATCGCGCTTTTCCTTCGTCAGGAAGCGGATCTGAAATACTACCTGATCTTTATGTTTAGCATAATTCCTTTCGTTTGCATCGGCAATTTGATCCCTCTGCGCTTCGATTCCAACAATGAAGGTTTTACTTGGCGGTTGATTCAAGAGGGAAAAGCATTGGAACTTTACCACAGAAATATGAAGCAATACGAAGCTTTAGTCAACGGCAGATCTCCGTTGGAATATTACGAATACAAGAATCCCGCGATTCCTTTCGAACTGGACGGACTATACTTCAATTACTATTACTTGATCGATCATCAGGAATATACCAAAGCGCTCAGAACGTGCGAGGTCTTGATTGACAACAGCGAAGAAATCACGGATTTATCCAAAGTATATTTGGGTTATTCGGGAAAGATATACGAATATTGCCGTCAAAAGCGCTTTGAAGAAAGCGATCGTTACTTTTGGGAGTTGAAAAACGATGTTCGGAGCGTCGTCCGGAATAAAAACAACTTTGAAAGCATCAAGATCTGTCTATATGTTTCCGCGTATATGCAGACCAATTACGACGAATATCTGAACCTGTATTACAAGAAAGACAAACTGGCGAAACGCTATAAGTATTTGAACCGCGTCGAGCAGGAAAAAGCGATCATCGACGAAACGATCAAATCGATTCAAGTCGACCATTCGGATTGGTACGTGGAATAGAGAATCGAGGAAATCGTTTGAAAACGTCGGAAGATAGGGAACTGGAAAAGAGAATCAGAATTTGCAAAGGAACATTTCTGATTCATTTTGACGATGAATAGGAGGAAAGTTTTTTCAAAAAAGAAAAGAGAAAATCTATGGCGGTATCCTCTTTTTTTCTGCTTTCGAGTATAGGGACAATTTTGTCCGTGTTTCTTATTTTCATAAATACAATTGCCATCTTTTTTTCAGTCATCTTGTTTTTGCTCACTTTCATTCTGGAAAAATTATCAGAGAATTTTTTGATGCGCTACGCGGAATATAAATATTCTCTTGTTATAAAAGAACTCAAAAGGCGAAATTGCAGGATTACCTATTTTAATGACACTACGGGAAGAATCACTTATGTGGAAGACGGCGAAGGGCATTCCATCTATGTTTTTAGAGGAAAGAACGCCAAAGGATAAGTAATCGGCACAAAAGGGACGAGGCATTTCTTCCCTTGACTTCGAAAGATAAGGCTTCGCACAGAGCGAAGTTTTTTAAATAAAAGGAACTCCTATTTCATATAATTTCTTGAAAGAAAGTGATGATATGAAATACCTGGAACATTTGATTGAAGAACACGAAGTAAGAATCAACATCGGTTTGAGCGAAAACGAAGCGAAAAAGAGGCTGACGAAGAACGGATTAAACGAATTGAAAAAAGCCAAATCGCAGAGTTTTTTTCTAACTCTGATCAAGCAATTTAACGATCCGACCATCTATCTTTTGCTCTTTGCCGTCGTATTGTCTTTTTTCTTGGAAGAGTATTTGGATGTGGCCATCATTTTGATCGTGCTGATTCTCAACGCCTTTTTAGGCGCTTTTCAGGAATTCAAGGCTGAAAAAGCGTTGGAATCGTTGAAAAAAATGGCTTCTCCCCATGCCAACGTTCTGCGCGAAGGAAAACTGATCAAAATTCCGGCGTACAACGTCGCCGACGGAGATGTCGTGTACTTGCAAGAGGGAGATATCGTGCCGTGCGATCTTTTTCTTTTTGAAAGCAATAGCCTTCAAATCGACGAGTCCCTTTTAAGCGGCGAATCCTTGCCTGTGACGAAGAAAACTTCCGATCGCGATTTATCGGATAAAATTATCTCCGAAAGAGTGAACGAGGCGTTTATGTCCACCAAAGTGATTCGCGGAAACGGAAAGGGAATCTGCACGCGGAGAGGAATGAAAACGGAAGTCGGAAAGATCGCCGACATGATCGAAGACGCCGATTCGACCACGCCGTTGCAGAATCGGCTGAACGTATTGTCCAAATTTTTGGGCGTTTTCACCATTCTGATCGTTATCGCGGTGTTGGGATACGCTCTGTTAATGGGGTATAATCTGGTTGAATATTTGATCTTTGCCATTTCTTTGGCTGTCGCCGCCGTTCCTGAGGGGTTGCCGGCCGTCGTGACCATCGTCCTTTCGCTTGGAGTGATGAAATTGGTTAAAGTCAACGCCATCGTAAGAAAACTTCCCAGCGTGGAAACGCTGGGGTCGGTCGATGTGGTTTGTTCCGATAAGACGGGGACGCTGACGGAAAACAAATTGAAAGTAACGAGCATCTATTTCGACGGACGAATTACCGACGACATTCGGAATACGATTTTGGAAGAGGCTTTCGTCTTCAACAACAACGCTTCTTTGGAAGTCGGCGATCCTTTGGAAATCGCCTTGAACCAATATGTCGACGATTATCAGAAAGTAAAACGAAAATGCCGTCGGATCAAAGAGATACCTTTTTCCAGCGAATCGAAGATTATGGAAGTGGTCTGCAAACTCAACGCCCAGACTTCTTTAATCGCCAAAGGCGCTTTCGAAGTCATCCTTTCGCGATGCAAGTACTATTATTTTCATCAAAGAGAAGTTCCGTTGGACGAGTTTCGACGTCAGGAATTGATCCGTCAAAACGAAAAGATGACTTCGCAGGCTTTGAAAGTCATCGCCTTTTCCTATTCTTACAGTATGAGCGAATACGATCAGGTCTTTTTGGGGCTGGTCGGTTTGATCGACCCTCCGAGAGAGAATATCGGGGAATCGGTCAGAAAACTTCGGGAAGCCTCCGTCAAAACGATCATGATCACCGGAGATCACATCAATACGGCTTACGCCATCGGAAAACAGATTGGAATTTGCGAAAACAAGGACGAATGCTTGGATTTGGGGGAAGTCTCCGAGTTGAAAATCGACGACGATCATCTCGAACATTATTCGGTCTTCGCCAGAGTCAATCCGGTTCACAAGGTTCGGATCGTGGAGTACTATCAGTCTAGAAATCACATCGTCGCCATGACCGGAGACGGAGTCAACGATTCTCCGGCTTTAAAGAAAGCCGATGTCGGCATTGCGATGGGAATCAACGGAAGCGATGTCAGCAAATCCACGAGCGACATCATTTTGCAAGATGACAATTTTCGGACGATCGAAAAAGCGATCGAAGAAGGAAGAAACGTTTTCGTCAATATCAAAAAAGCGATTCTCTTTCTCCTTTCGAGCAATTTGGGCGAAGTCGTTTCGATTTTAATGTTCGTTTTCATGAATTTGCCGTCTCCGTTGATTTCGATTCACATTCTTTGGGTCAATCTCATCAGCGATTCTCTCCCCGCATTGGCACTAGGAAGCGATAAAAAGTACGACGACATCATGAAAGAAAAGCCGAGAAAAAAGAACGAATCTTTGTTCCATAACAAAGGGCTTTTCATCACGATTTTTTACGGACTTCTCATCGCGTGCGTTACGGCTGTCGGCTATTTGATCGTCCCGTTGAGCGAGTTATCCAAGATGAACGTCGCACCTACTTTTGGGAATCTGAGACTGATTTTGGAAAACGAGGCGGTTCTGCACAAGTCCCGTTCGCTGGCGTTTTCCTGTCTGAGCATCAGCGAAATTTTTCATATGATCGGAATGAGCAATGTCAAGGCACATCTTCCGACCATCCTGAAAAACCGCAATCCTCTTCGTCTCGTCGCGTTTTTTATCGGGCTGATTCTCCAATTCGTCGTGATCGAAATCCCGTTTTTCAACCGCATTTTCGATACGATACCTCTTTCGATAACGGAATGGCTGATCGTTCTTTTATTGAGTTCCCTTCCTTTGCTTGTTCACGAAATCTTGATAAAATTTTATAAGACGAATTTATAGATTTCCTTTTCTTCGGATTTCTTCGAGTACCATTTGGGTGATCGTTTCGATATCCGTTTGAGGAATATTCCCGTAGGCGGAATTGATAAAATTGATTTGAGCCGCGTTGGTTACCATCACTTGTCCGATCAAGAGAATAAAGTTGCCCAATGTATTTAATTCCTGCGCGGAAAGTCCCTGCGACCACGAAAATCCCAACGCAAATCCGAGCAAAGTCAGTTCGTTGGGAGAAAATCGTTCCAGAATCCGTTGAAACGGATTACCGCGGTTGTTTCCTTGATTGTTCATACATTAAAAGATATGTCGATGATTTCTTCTTCATTATTCGAGGAAAAAGCGAAAAATCAGCAGAGCAGAAAAAACGGCGGATCCGTCGATTCTGTTTTCGTTTCTCTCATCTTTGATTCGCTTGCGCTTTGCGCTTATCTGGCGCGTTTCTTACTCAAAAGCGATTTCTTTAACGGATACCCTATATGCTTTACGGAGATAAAAGAGAAAACAAAGGGAATAGAAAAGAAGAAAAGCGATTAAAGTGATTCCGAAAACGGGAACATCGAAAGAATATTCGGGGACTTCGCCGATGTCCTTGAAAACGATATTGATGAGCATCGACAGAAGACCGAACTGATAAATCGTTCCTAACGAAAAACCGATGGCCGCAAAAGGAATGAATCCGGAAAACAAAGCGGTAAAAATCTGTTTTTTCGTGAAACCCATCGCTTTTAAGACGGAAATACTCGAAAGATTTTTGCGAATCAGAGAAGTCATCGACATCGTCATCGAGAGGACGGAAAGCAAAAGACCGATCGAAAGAATGAGATAGGCCATCGTAGCGATCGTTATATTTTTCATCGAAAGTCCCATTTGAATCATCGCCGAAAAACAGAAACAGGAAAATGCGAAAAAGAATACAACGCCTTTTTGATTGAGAAGCGTACATCGGCGCATTTCTTTCAAAAAAGGCCTTTCTTTTTTCGTCGGTCGTCTCTTTTTCGGATTTTTCAGAGATAATCCTTTGATCAACGATAAAGCGGGAACGCGAAGTGAGAAATACGCATAACCCGAAGAAAGGATAGTAAAGGCGAGACTCGGAATGATCACGAGCGAAAGAAGTAAAATAAAGTGAAATTCAGGAACGATCTCGGGAAGTCCTTTAATGGTCAGTTCGCGATAAATCGGCGTCATCAAAGCCCAACCGACGGCAAAACCCGATGCGCAACCTAAAAAAACGCTGAATCCGAAAAGAGAAAAACTTCCGGCAATTCGAAAATCCGAATAACCGATGGCTTTCAGAGTGCCGATAACTTTTCGATGACCGTCGATATAGATTTTAATGTCGAAAAAGAGCATGACGACAACGATGACGCTTAAAAAACCTCCGGTAATCGCACAGGTGATTTTTGCGGTGGCTATCTGCGCAGAGTAAAGAGGCATAAAATCGGAAGGAATTTCCGCTTTCATCGATAGAAGGTCGATGTAGTAATTTAAAAAGAAAGTGCAGACGAATACGGCGCAGAAAGAGACGATAGAAATACCGACAAATCGAAATCCGTCTTTTACAGAAACGATCATGCTACCACCTGATTTCGTAGGCGGACTTTTGCGTCGAATTTTTTGAAATTCCCACAATTTCACCGCTATTGATTCGGATAACCGTTTCCGCCATTTCCGCGATTCCGGAATTGTGCGTCACCATGATCATCGTAAAATTAGATTTTTCTTTCTCCCGCATAATGGTATTTAAAACATCGCGACCGGTCTTTTCGTCCAACGCGCCGGTAGGTTCGTCTAAAAACAGAACGGAAGGTTTCTTTGCCAATGCTCTGGCGATGCAAACGCGTTGCTGCTCGCCTCCGGAAAGTTCCGAAGGCATCGACTTTCTCTTGCCGAGTAGACCCAACGCGTTCAATATTTCCGAAAAGTTTTTGTTGTGGGCCAGAAACGCTCCCATTTTCACATTGTTTTCCACGTTCAAATGGGGAAGAAGGCAGTATTGCTGGAAGATGAAACCGATGTTTTCTTTGCGGAATTTCGTAAGTTCCGTTTCGGTCATCAAAGAAAGATCGGAATCGTTGAAGAAAACTTTTCCGCTGTCGGCTCTCTCCAATCCGGATAAGACGTGCATTAAAGTGGATTTTCCCGATCCGGAAGCCCCCAGAATCACGACGAATTCGCCGTCTTTGATTTCCAGACATACGTTTTTCAACGCTTCGGTTTTACCTTGGTGATAGGTTTTGCAAATGTGATCCGCGCGAATCATTTTTTCCTCCCGCCGATAAGGAAACTCTTAAAAGCATTCGTCAATAGATCGGAGATTTCGGTTTCGTTGAACCGACACATTTTATCGACGATCAGTACGGCGATTCCGTGAGAATAAATCCACATCTGAAAATATAAATCTTTGGCAAAGGTTTCGTCGACGGAATAGTTTTCCGTGATAGAGTTCAAAATGATCGAATAACTTTCCTCGATCAAACCTAAGATCGACTTCGGATCGGGAAGTTCGGCGCGTTCTCTCATAAACAACAATCGGAACAATTTCGGGTGTTCTTCGGCAAAGCGAATATAGGATTCGCCTACGCCTTTGAAAGCAATCGGTTTGAGAAGACCCGAACGAACGTAAGTCTGATAAAGACTTTCGGCGAAATTCAAAACACCGTCGAAAACTTCTTCCATACTTTTAAAAGTGGTGAAAATCGGACGACTGGAACTGCCGAGTTTTTTTCCAAGCGATCTTGCTGTCAATTTTTCAACGCCTTCGCTTTCGACGATTTGGACGGCGGCGTTGATGACTTCTTCCTGAGTGAATTGTGCGCTTCGGGGCATAATCTATCTCCTTTTTAAAACAATTGTTTTACAACTGATGTTTTAATATTATCGCCGATCTTTTCGGAAGTCAACACTTTTCACCTTGAAAGAATTATCGTCGGGTAATGGATTTACGAAAGCAAAATTTCAGAGTATAATGAAATCACAATAAGGAAGAGATTTATGAAAAAAGTAAAATTGTTGGTGGATTCGACCTGCGATCTGCCTCTGAGTCTATTGAAAGAAAACGACGTCGATGTCATTCCTCTGATGGTGAATTTCAACGAAGAAGGATATGAAGATCTCGTGGAACTTTCTACGATCGACCTCTATCGCAAGGTGGAAGAAAAAGGGATTTTGCCGAAAACCGCAGCACGATCGATCGAGAAATTCAAAGAAGTTTACCAACGCTTTTTTGACGAGGGTTACGAAGAAATCGTCTTCATCGGCATCTCCGGATTCCTCTCATCGACGATTCAAAACGCCGTCGCAGCGGGGAAGGATTTTCCGGAAAGAGTCTTCGTTCACGATTCGCTGAACCTTTCTTCGGGCGAAGGATTGCAGATTTTGAAGGCGATCGAGATGATCGAGGATGGGCGGAGAGGACAAGAGATTCTCGACAGACTCCGTGATATTGCACCGCGAGTACGCGCGCAATTCGCTGTAGAGTCGTTAGAATACCTTTATAAAGGAGGGCGCTGCTCGCAAACTTCTTATTACTTCGGCAAGGGTTTCAAGATAAAACCGATCATACGGGTAGTCGACGGAAAGATGATCGTCTATAAAAAGCCGATCGGCAAAATGGAAAACGCATTGAATAAAATGATCGAGATTCTGAAAAGCGATTGGGGAAACGTCGATCTCGGCACGGTGATGATCACGCATTCTCTGGCTGATTCCAGCGCCGATTATCTATATCGGAAATTAAAGGAATTCGTTCCGGAAGATAAGATCATGGTCACCGACGCGGGGTGCGTCATCTCCTCCCATTGCGGTAAAGGAACGATCGGCATTCTTTATATCTTGAATCGATAGATCGTTTTGAAAGAAAAAGGGGCGCCGCTTTCGTTTTCCCCGGAAAGTTTATAGCTCCCACACAGTTATAAATAATTTCTACGGCTTGCGTTTTGTGTCTGTCAATTTTTTTGCTTTTAGCGGACATTACCTTGTAGATAAATTGTCGCACGATTTCGGACGTGACTTCTGAACATCGGTGTACTTATTCGCAAGCAACATAAACCTATCAATATTGTCTATCTTTCGTTTCGGATAGTTCCGGCTGAAGCATTTTTTGTAGGATTTCTTCTTCCGGAAGTTTACAGTGTGTCCGAGATAAGGAGCAAATATTGATTTTTAAATCAGTATCGCAAATTGTGGCAAATAAACGACGCAAAAAATAGAAATATTTATTAACAAATTGCAGAACTACCATGATCGAATTCAAACTCGGTTCGAGTGAAATCGATTTGGGGGCAAAACATTTATGCGAGATAGAACGATTGAGAACTGAATACAACAAAACTGAAAAACAATGTCCGCTTCGCTTGCCCGATTTGAAAACCGTAATTACGGAATACGGCTATAAACGCGAAGACGGCGTATTGGTTATACCGATTGGCTGCCTAAAAGACTGAATTGAGAAGGAGCAAGGATGGCACTCTTTTAAAGTTAAGATGCGGCTATATTTATAGGTCAATACAAAAATTATAAGCTCAAATTGAGTAGCACATACGTCGCCAATAATGGGTCAAACACAATTTAATTGCAAAAAATAGCAGGGTTTAATTAGTTTCCTGCTATTTTTTTGACTCGCCTTTGGGAGTTTCGATATAAAATTTAGTTTTTTGTGGGATACACCCGACGCGGGATTTCTGTTTTTTTATGATAAAGATTCTATAAACTTCTCAAAAGCAAGTCGTTTTCGATAAAAAGAACTTTCTTTTCAAGAAGAGCGTCGACCCTTTTTTCGACGTAACGATATTTTTCCGCATTCGCCTTTTTATAACCCAGCGAGAGCAGAATCATTTTGACGAGAGTTTCTTTCTTCAACGAGCCTTTGTAATCGACGACTTCGTAAATCGCGTTGAAAATTTCTTTGTCGGACACCGCAGGAAGAGGACGATACAGATTTTTATCTCTGTCGACGCGTCGGAAACGTATTTTGTTACCCGGAAGATAAACGAATCCATCTTCGATCGCGATCGCTTTTTCTTCCGATAGAGAGTTCAGACATTCATCGATGTTTTCGCGGAAAATCAAACGGATTTCTTCGGAAGAAATCGGCGCGCTTCTCTTGATGAATTCCATCGTTTTCTCTTTCAAAGGCTTTGCTTCTGACAAATCGTAATAAATCTGTCGAGGGTCGATGAAAAGAGGAAAGAGATAATCCATCAGGAGGATTTTATTCTTTTTGACGTCGATTTCCGGAATCAGTTTGGAACGGCTGACGATTTCGTCGACCAACGAAGAAAATTCTTCCTCTTCGTTCAGGAAAAAGAGCGACGGAAAGACGCGATAGCAAGCGTATCCCGCGGATTTCAAGAATCGTTCCTGATACTCAAAAGTTTCCGAAGCTTCCTCCGGCGAATAATAGGCGAAATGATCGACCATAACCGCGACGGAGGACGGAGAATTTTTTACCTTGACCAGGATATCGATAATGTGTTCGCGAACCGGACGATTGACGGCGACGTCGAATCCGTATCGTTGAAGACGACGAGCCAAATAGTTCTTGAAGTCGAGATCGTAGAGGTTGTTTTGCATCGAAGAAACCGGCGTGTGAGATTTTTGAGTGTATTTGATTTCTTTAAAAGTATTTTTCGCGGCAACGATCAAATTCGACGGGTTGTCTTCGCGGATAATCGTACTTCGGATATCTTGTGTCAGAGGAACCTGATCGAAAACCAGAATCTGCTCGGCTTTGCAAAGAGCAGGAAGCATATCTTTGATTTCCTGACTGCGATCCGACATCACGATGACGACATCGAATGTATAAACCGGATTTCTCAACCAGAAAGAGACTTTTTTGTAACTCGTCAGAATGCACGGTTTGAAATGGTGAATGCTGTTTCCAAACAGCGTGCATATCTTTTCGGCTGTGATAAAGAAATCTCTCTTTTCCAGTATTTTCTTAATCGCGCGCCCTTCGGTCTGCTTGATTTCGCCCAAAGTCGTTCCGATGTTGTTGTTGAAATGATTGCAGATGATTTTGTCGATCAGTCCCCGACGATCGTCGTCGTTGCTTTTGTAGTTGTCGAGAATATCGAAAATGGCCTTTCGGTTCAGATTCGCAAAATTATCCTTATCGTTCAAGGATTCGTTGAGCAAATCGTAATAAAACCGCTTTAAGAAGATGTTTTCATAGTCCTTTTCGTTGTCGGAAGCTTCCAAAAGAGCGTTGCCCAGATTTTCGACGACCATATTGGTTTTATGAAGTGCGACGAAAAAGTCGATGTAACGGTTGATCGAAGAGAAATTCGAAGCCATTTTGTTGACTTTATCGAAGAAAACATCGAAAGGCATCGTTTCGTAATCGACCGCGTCGGGATTAAAATAGCCCTGCACGACGTTGACGGAACGGAGAACGGAATTAAAAACGAGTTGCATTGCCTGACGGTGTTTCGAATGGGCGATCTCTCCATTTTCGACTTGCTCGACGATGTCGAAATCTTCCGGATTTCCCAGATATCGAAGGTTATATCGGTATTCATTGATCCGATTGACGATCGATCGGAATTCTTCGAACGAGTGGGCGTCGAGATAGGAAGAATAGGTCTCGGGATATTGATTTTTTCTCATTATCAGCGATTCTTTTTCCTTGAGTTCCTTTTCCAAAAGCGACAGAATGTAAAGAACTTCGGCCGGCGGAATCCGTTTCCCGAAATATTTCTTTTTCAAGCGTTTCAGAACTTTGGAAGGCTTTTTGCTCTCGCGAACTTTTCCGATTTCTTCGAGAGTGATCTCGGCGATCTTCGAGCCGTAAGGTTCGGATAACTTTTCGATCCGGATATCGATGCGACGAATTTCTTCGTAGATTTCTTTCAGATCGTCATAAGTATGGTCGAGGAGATTGTTGCTCAACCACGCCGTTTCCTTTCCTTGGTAATAGTCGATGAATGTCAAAATATTGAGGACGGCTTTCATCTCTTTGAGATTACTTGCTTTCGGCAGACGATAGGTCTTGACGCCGTACGAATATATTTCCATCGCGTCCTTGATCGTGGAGGACAGGTTGATAACCTCGTCTTTTAAAGGAAGATAGTCTTCTTTCCGCATTTCTTTCTTGCAGAATCCGTAGAAAGGGTGCTCTTTGATCGGACAGTTCAGCGCTTCGATCGCGCCGGCGAATTCCTGAATGATGATCAGATAGCGTTGCAAGATTTCCAGATCGGTACGTTTCGTTCCTTTCAAAGCGAGATTCAGCAAAGGATACGCGCTTAAGGCGTAATAACTGTTGACGATCTTGTTGATCGAAGTTTTCAACGGGTTTTTCGTCGTTTTCAGATGATTGATCAGGCTTTGAAAACTGTTTTTCCAGTCGTAGTATCGGGTAACTTCTTCGTCGATGGCAATGGGATGAAGGCTGTTGTAAGGAACGTTGAATTTGTCGTAACTCGCCAGATAAGAAAGGAGTTCGGTTTTATTCAGCGTTTTCAGATCCAAATCCAAAACATATTTTTCCATTCCGTTTTTTCGGATTTCTTTGACGAAACGATCGCGCTCTTTGGCCTGATCGTAGACGACTAACGTCCGTTTGTTATTGAGAAGATAGAATAAAACGATGTTGTTTAAAAAGTGGTACGGATCGGATTTATGATCGTAACGGATTAACAGACTGTCGCGTCGGGCGATGCTCTTCAAGAGTTGATACTGCTCGTTGTCGATATCCAGCAAAGAGAGAAATTTGTTGTCCAAAGGAATCTGTTCGTTCCCACTGAAAGCGAAAAACTCCGAATTGAAATAGGCGATCTTCTTGACTAACGGCGATCGGCTGACGGCCTTGGCTTGATTTTCGATATTCAAAAGATCGTAATAGAAAGAGAAGTCGAAGCAACTCAGATAGTTGAAATTGTTGACTACCCAGTTGAAAGGTTTGACCTTTACCGAAAGATAGTACAGATATTCGCTCAACGAAAAGTCTTCGCCGACAGGATAGGAAAGATCGATCTTTCGGATCCTTTTGATTTTGTCGATCAAAGGCGTATTCAGATACACTTCTTTGGAAATCGCCTCCAAAGTCCAGTGCTTTTCGCCTCCGGAAGAACGAATTCGGACGGGGATAAACACCAAAGGCGCATTAAATGATTTTCCTTCGAGGCTGTAATTCAGCAATCCGAACGTCAGATAAATCGACGAACAGGAAGTCTGCGCGTAGGCTCTTTCGTCGTCGTCCGCCAAAAGGGTTAAAATCCGGTTCTGTCTGTTTTTTTCATACTTGGTAAAGACGATTTTCGCGTTTGATTCGAGGGAATTTCCAAGGAGATAGTCGTCCATCGCTTTGTGAATAAAGGTAACATCGTCCAGATCGGCAAAACGATAAGTTTCTCCGCTTAACAGCGAGTTGAAGAGATTTAAATCGTCATCGTTGATGATCTGAAGCGTTTTTGCGCTTTCGGTGGCAAAATCGTAAAAATTTTCTTTTACCAATTTCGAATTGATCGCATCTTTCCAACTGTTGATCGTATTGACGGAATCCATAGCCATTACCTCTCTTGATATATAAGTTTATCATATTTGGTTTTTAATTGAAATAATCAATAGGTTGGTTTTTCGTTTATTCGTGTTATAATTATATCATCAATGAGGTGTGAATATGAAAAAATTGTCTTTGATCGTACCGATGTACAATGAAGAAGAAATGATCCCTTTGTTTTTCGAAAAAATCAGCGAAGTACTGGATCAAATCACCGATTACAGCAAGGAAATCGTCTGCGTCAACGACGGGTCGAAAGATCGGACGCTGGAATTATTGAAAGAATACCGGAAGAGCAACCGAAATATTCATATAGTTTCTTTTTCTCGGAATTTCGGACATGAAGCGGCCGTCGCCGCCGGATTCAAATGCGCCGAAGGTGACGTAATGATCGTTATGGATGCCGATCTTCAAGATCCTCCGGAAGTGATTTTGGATTTGCTGAAAGAATATAAGAAGGGTTATAAAGTGGTCAATGCCAAGCGCGTGGATCGGAAATCCGATTCATTCGTGAAAAGAAAGACGGCGGAAGCCTATTATAAGGTGATTTCAAAGATGTCGGGAAAGATCAAAGTTCCGGAAAACGTCGGAAATTTCCGCCTCATGGATCGCGAGGTGGTCGATATCATCAACGCCTTACCGGAAAGAAACCGCGTCTTTCGCGTATTGGTTCCTTTCGCCGGATTCAAAACCGGAACGGTTGAGTTTGTCC
Source organism: Bacilli bacterium (assembly GCA_048359995.1). GTDB lineage: Bacteria > Bacillota_I > Bacilli_A > RFN20 > CAG-449 > UBA3210. Next base: position 25,859 of record DBGCPK010000018.1, read on the forward strand.
GAGCGAAACGACCGAAAGGAGAAACGCATTACAATTACAAATCGATGTTTACTTTGGCGGGAGACAGCATCGTTTCCAGTTCGGTCTCCCCGTTGAAATGGTCGCTGAGCCTCTCCTTGATCATCGGTTTTTTCAGCGGCTTCGGATTGATTTTGGATTTGATTCTCTACATCATCCATCTCTGCTCTTCCAACGGATTTATGGACGGATTCGCGTTTTCGACGTTGACGATCGTCCTTTCCGTTTTTCTGTCGCTGTCAATCGTTCTCCTTTCGTTAGGCATCATCGGCGAATACATCGCCAGAATTATGATCGATAGCCAGAACAGACCGGTATATATCATCGAAGAAGAAATCAAATAAAAGAAACCCGATTGAAATAATCATAAAGCCGTCCGTTTTATCATATTTTTAAATGATAAATATGGAATACTTGGAACTGAAAGAAAGTCAACCCGAAGGAATCGTCGTCGCATCGGGATCGAAAAACATCGCATTGCCTTTGATCGTCGGATCGTTGTTGGGGAAAGGGATAACCGTTCTCGAAAACGTTCCCGACATTTCCGATGTCCGCATTTTGCTGAAAATACTCGGCAGTTTTCACGTCAAAATCGAGTTTAAAGACAATCTTCTCCGATTGGATACCGAAGAGATGTCCGTGCAAACGATCCCTTTCGATCTGATCGGGAAACTTCGCGCGTCGTATTATCTTTTGGGCGCATTGCTCCCTCAGCAGAAATCGCTGGATTTCACGTATCCCGGCGGCTGTTCGTTTCAAAAGAGACCGATCGATCTCCATTTCGCGGCAATTCGAAGTTTCGGCATCGATGTCGAAATCGAAGAGGACGTTCTTCGCTTTTCTTGGGACTGTCTGCACGGCGGCGAAATCGATTTTCCGATCCGCAGCGTCGGCGCGACGATCAATGCGCTTTTTCTTGCTTGCCAAATCGACGCGATTTCCTTAATCCGCCACCCTTCTTTGGATTTCGAAGTCAGGGAAGTGATCGAATTTCTCAACGCCAAGGGGGCTTGGATCGAAATCGTATCGGACGCTTTGAAAGTCCACGGCAAGATGAACTACTATTCCAATCGCTTTAAAATTCAACCCGATCGCATTGAAATCGGCACGTTCGCGCTGATCGGAGCCGGTGTGGGAAAAGTGCTTATTTTGAATACGGGCGGCGCGGACATTCGCGCGCTGTTGTCGTTTTTCGATCAAATGAGGATTCGTTATACATATGACAAAGATTATCTTTTGGTCAGACCGTCTCCGTTAAAAGAATCGGTTCACCTCATTTTGGGCCCTGATCCTCAAATGCCGACGGATCTCGGTCCTTTGCTTTGCTCGTTTTTGCTTCTTAACCGAAAGATCTGCATCATCGAAGACACCGTTTATCCGGACAGAAACGCTTACGTCGACGAACTGAAAAAGATCGGCGCGAAAATCAGAGTCGTTCATCATCAAATCGTCATCTTTCCTTTTTCCCGTTTTCGGTCTTCGGATATGGAAGGAAGGGATTTGCGCGGCACGATGAGTCTGATTTTCGCCGGATTGATTTCGGGAAAGCCGCAGAAGATATCGGGATATGATTACTTAATCCGAGGATACGAGGGAATTCTCGATAAACTCGGCAATTTGAACGTGCGAATTCGGAGGGTCGAAGAATGAAAAAGTCGGGAAAATGGTGGTTGATTCTTTCGCTGTTTCTTTGCTCTTGTTCTCGACGCGAATCCGTAGATTTCATTGGAAATTCCATAGGAAATTTCGATCTTTCCGAAACGAAATGCAACCGCGATTTCGCGCTTTCGAAAGTCGATTCCAAAACGCTTCTCCATTTGATTGAATCCGACGGATATTCTTACGATAGTCAAAAGAAAGTCGGCAAAACGATCAAGAACAGCCGAAAAATTTTTCTCTCGGTGGGAATGTACGATCTTTTGAAAAACGTCGGATTGGAAAGCGGCAATTTGGTTTTCAACTATCATTCTTCGACCTTGGAATTGTTTGAAATGAATCTGGTGCACATCATCGACGCGATTCGAAGTTATAACGAAAGCGTTTCCGTTTTCGTCCTTTCGCTTTATCATCCTTACGAAAAAAGCAGTCGAAACTTTTACGATAATTTTACGTTGGGATTGGATCTCTTTAATCGGTGCATCGAAGAGGTATGCGAAGAGAATCGTTGCCGATACGTCGATATCTCGTTCTGCTCGTCCAACATCGAGTCGTTTAACCGCTTTGACGACAACGGGCTGAAAAAGTTGACGGAGACGTTCGCGCAATATGAATAATCCCGTGCTGATCAAAATCAACTGGCTTTATCACTCTTTGAAAGAGCAGTATCGCTTTATCAATTCGCTTTTTAAATGCCTGACGGGCGATCCTGCATTGAAAGACGCGGTGGAACGCGAATTCTATTATTACAAGACTTCGCTCGTTTTGTTTAAAAAGTCGATGGCGTTATACACCGAATCGCTGAACGCCAATTATTTCACCAAAGTCCGTATTGAAAACATCAAAGAACTCTATCTGAGAAGATGCCTGATCAATTTGAACAAAAGCTTCGAACTCTTCGCATACGAAAGCGACGGAAGAATCAAGGCGAATCCGTTGATTCAAGATATCGTCGGAAAAATTTCGGTCTTAATCGGATCGGTGAAAGAATTAGGAAGATCCTTGGAATGCGTTTTATGAGAATCTTATCGGTCTTTGACGATATCAATACGGCTTTTTCCGGATATTTTCATTAGAATCAGAAGCATTGCCGAAACTAAAAACAACAGGGAAATCAAGAGCAATCCTAATAAAATGAGAGGGTGAAAAGAAACCGGAGAAACCGAAATCAGCCATTCCTTTTCGAACATTCGGTTGAGTAAAGTAGACAGAGCGAAATAACTCGGAAAAGAGAGCAAAAGCGAAAAGAATAAGGGAATTGCGGTTTCTAGCAGATACATCAAGGCGATATCGCGTTTGGAAACGTTGAAACTGATCAGGATTCCGATATCTTTTTTTTGTTTTGCCGACGCTTCCTGTGATGCTGTTGAGCAAAGTCAACACGCAAATCACAATAAAAACGCCGCCCAAACCGAACAGAACAGGTTGAAGGTTTTTCAGAATCCAGTAGACGCTCGAAGCGGAAGAACCGATTTCGTCCACGGCTATCAAACCGTGGGCATAAGCCGTAAGAAAAGTTTTTTCCGTATAATGAAGAAAAGTCATCGATTTATCGGTATTTTCCAGGCTGGCTTCCCCGTATTCGGCGAGAAGGCGGAAAGTCGTTTCTTCGTCAAAACAAAAGTGTTGATGGCTGATTCCCTTTATGATAAACGTCAGCGTTTCCGAATGAATGTCGACACCTTTGTATTGCGTGGGGGTGACGAATGTCAGATCGACGCTTTTTCCGATCGGATCATCTTCTGAATTCAAATATGGAATCCAACTCTGAGGAATGACGACTTCTCCTTTTCCGACTTCTCCTGTTCCCTCAATCAAATCGACATCGCCGCTCCGACTGCAATAAGGGTTGTATACAAATTTCGTCGATATCTCGGAGAGATCCGATCTCACGTTGATTTCGCAATTTCCGTATGCGTTCGCTTTCAGCGTCTGATACAAGTTGCGGTTGATGTACAGCGTACTTTCTTCGGCTTCTCTTCTTTCGACGATTCGGATATCCTGAGTAAGATATTTCAACGATGTCAGGTTACTTTCTTCATCGGTTGCGACGATCGCTTCGTCGTCGGCCAGACCGAGTTGGTCGGAAACCTTTATCCAACGGAAATAACAGGAAGTTTCACCATTCAACAGAGAGAATAAAAATCCTCTATAGTTGACGATATCGGGATTTACCCTTTCGATATCCGCGTTGGAAATGCTGATATCATTTCCGTATTCCGATTTACGGAAGGTCACTTCGGTCTGATCGTTTTTTACATAAGTCTGATAGGTGAACCGGTCGATTTGAAGCGATAGAATCGAACAGGAGACAGCGATCATCACAAAAGAGATGAAAGAAAATACGCAGGTAATCAAAGATTTCAGGCGATTTTTTCGGATCAAACTCCGGACATAACGCACGCCGTCTCCCATAAAGACGTGCTTTTTCTGACAGGAAGAGAAAGCGGTAGACTCTCTTTGGATGGATTCGGAAGGAGTTTCCACGCGATGATCTTCGCTTACGGAAAGCCGGATCACTTCGTTATGATCCCACTGAACGTTCAGATGCGAAGAGATAAAAATCAATTTTTTTTCGGAATATTTTTTAAATACGGAACAGAGTAAACGGACATTGTCCTGATCGAGGTTGGCGAAAGGTTCGTCGAAGAAGAGAATACTTTCTTTTTGCAGAAGAACTCTGGCTATGGAAACTCTCGCTCTTTGACCTCCGGAGAGCCGGTTGACTTTTTGATCGCGGAACGAGTCTATCTTCAAGAGACGAAGCAATTCCTCGAATTCATTTGGTTTTAATCCGGTGGTCATCGAAAGATTGCGGGATACCGTCTGATCTTCAAACAATTGCGTTTCTTGAAAAGAAAAAGCCGAATAGGCGAAAAGCGAATCGACTTGCTTTCCGTCAATTTCAATTTTTCCGTTTGAAAAAGAATCCAATCCGCTTAAACAGTGAATCAAGGTGGATTTTCCCGATCCGGAAAGTCCGGAGATCCAAATGATTCCGCGATTTGGCAAATCGAGATTCACGTCGAGTATTCCGATGTTTCCGTTTTCGTAAATTTTCGTACAGTCTGTCAGTCGTATCATAAGAAATTAAACGAAAAAAGGGGTGTCAAAGTCAGTCGGACAGCGTTATAGGCATATCAAATTGAAAACAAAACTTATTCCGCATACATGTACCCCTTTACTATTCTTGATTATATCGGCACAAACCCAATCTGTCAATTCTTTGTTTTAGATGGACATCGAGCAGTCGTCAAAAAATAGGAAACAGAAGAAAAGATCGGAAGACGTCCGATCTTTTTTTGAAAACACAATCTTCTTTTAATTATTTATCCGCGGAAAAGAATGACGAAAGGCTGTCGGTTAACGCGATTTTCTTCGATGCGAACGACTTCTTTCCGAACGGAGAATATAGATATTGCAAGCGCATAGAATAATGAGCAATGCGCAGAAACCAATGACCACGTACGTTCCAAACGCGGTGTAGACGTAAGGAGTGAATCCGGAAATAAATCCGTTGGTGTCGTTGATCAGGCGGAGATTAAATACGGAAAGAAGAAGCGATGTCAAAAACAGAATAATGCCGAAAGCATATGAAGAAATCTGTTTGTCGAAGACGACGATCAATGCCGCGCCGATAAAAATGAAAAGCAGATTCAGAAATGCGCCGACGTTAAAATGCAAAACGCAAATCATATTCGAACCTTTCGGCACGATTGTTCCGCCGAAAATCGAAGTGAAGCCGAAGATATACGTATAATCCGAGGCCTTATACGTTTGGCTTTTCAGGCAAACGGCAGGGAAGACCAATGCGAAGAGAATAGTCAAAACGGCACTCAATCCGATGACTAAGGATAATTTGCTTTTCGATTTGAGCATAAAGAACTCCTTTCGTTTTTTCATATTATAAAATTTTCTTGAATATTATACAACAGAATGAATTTTTGTTATAATAAAAAAAACTAAAAACTGCATTTTTTTAGGGGTAAGGTGATTTCAATGGGGTACAAAGATCTTTCGATCGAACAGTATAACGAACTTCTGGCTCAGAAAAGATCCGTCCCGGGAGGCGGAAGCGCTCTCGGGGTTGCGTTGTCCTTGGCTTGTTCTCTTTGCCTGATGGTCGTTCATTTTACAATTGAGAAGAAAGGCTACGAGCATTTGAAAGAAAAACTATCGGGTTACGATGAGGAGTTGAAGCGCTATCGCGAAGAAGCCTATGCTTACGCGGATGAAGATTCAAACGCGTTTTCTTCCTTGATGGAGGCGTTCAGAAGCGGAGACGAAAGCCGAATCGAAATCGCTTCGAAAGAAGCAAGTCTCGTCCCTTACCGCCTTTATCTTTTGACGGAACGAGTTCAGGTGATTGCCGACGATTTGTTTCTGATCGGAAATAAAAACGTCGTCAGTGACGCGAGAATTGCGTCCGACCTTTGCTACTCGATTTATCCGGGATGCCGTTTGAATATCGAGGCAAACAAGGACAACATCCGAGATCAGGAATTCCTGAATCGGCTGAATTCAATTCTCGAATAACTTTTTCAGGAATTCGACGACTCCGTCGTGATTGAAATCTTCGTCCGTTACGTAACGGGACCGGCTTTTGACTTTGTCTCCGGCGTTACACATCGCTACGCCGATTTCCGCGGCGTTCAACATCGGAAGATCGTTGAGTTGATCGCCGAAAGCGATCGTATTTTTCAAAGGAATTCCCAAGGTTTCGGCAAGGTATTTCATCGCTTCGCCTTTGTTGGAGTTTTTCGCGGAAATCTCATAGGAAGCGATTCCGTCATGATTGCCCCATCGCGTGACGCGGAATTCTTGATAGGCATCTTTCTTCAATATTTTTTCGAATTCGTTTTGATCGCGTTCCCATACGTAATATTCGCTGACAATCGGAGGCGTTTTCAGCAGTTCCGCGATATTTCCTTCCCGAAAATGAACCTCTTTGCTTTCGTGAAGCACCCAAAATGGGGTTTCTGCCAAATCATAGGTATAAAAATCAAACAGCGAGGTGACGGTGGCGTTTTTCAGAAAAGGACGGACTTCGCGGTGGAAAGAAACGACGGTGCCGATCTCCATCGGAAAGAGGCGGTATCCGACGATTTCCGAATAGGTTTCGTTGAAATAAACGATCGCTCCGCCGTTGTTGACGACCATCGGTTCGCAAATACCCAGCGCTTTCAAATAGCGGACTGCGCCTTGAAAAGGTCGGCCCGTGTTGATGATGAAACGATGACCTTCGTTCGTTATCTTTCGAATGTATTCTCGGCTTCTTTGCGTTATGATTTTTTCCGAAGTGAGCAGCGTGTCGTCCAGATCAACGGAGATCAGATATTTGTCCATTTTCTTTACCTCGTCGGATTCATCATATCAAATTCGAAAATAATTGAAAAGAAAGGTGCAAGAACTTTCCTTTTATTATAAAATAAACTACGGTGATGAAAATGACGGACAATCTGCAAAAGGGGTTTATCAAAATCGACGATCCGGAGAACCCTTATTCCGAATGTTACGTCGACGCCGAAGGAAATATGTTTTATCTCGAACCGGTCTTTCTTTTGAAATTGTCGAGTTTGAAAAATATGCGCCCCGAACGCTATGACGAAGTGGTCGCCGAGATGAAACGATTAGTTGAAAAAAATCGGAAAGTGGTTTTTATCGGCGACGACGAGGAAGAGATCACAAAGACGGATTCCGCAGTGTTTCTGACGATACAGGACGTTTGCAATCCGTTGAAGGTTTTCGTCGAAGATAAATCACGCGGATCGGATTACGGAGATTAAATTATGCACAGTGTTATCGAAATCGAAGGTTATTCTGGAAAAGTAAAGGGAAATAAATGGGTGATAGATGAAAATGTCCGCAAGACGGTCGTCATCATCCACGGTATGAACGAGTATTCTTATCGATACAAGGAATTCGCAGAATTCCTCAATCGAAACGGATTCGATGTGTTCGCCTTGGATCAAATCGGGCACGGATTAAACGTTCAAAGTACCGATGATCTTTTGATTTGGGAAAAGGATAGTTTTCTTTCGTCGGTGGAAAATCACTTTACATTGATCGAATCGTTGAAAAAAGAGGGAAGAGAAGTGATCGTTTTCGCTCATTCGATGGGTTCTTTTATGGGGCAGACATTGATCGAAAAACATCCCGGCGTCGTGAAAAAAATCGTCTTATGCGGAACTTCCGGACCTCAGTTCGTTCAGAAAATCGGAGGACCGATCGCCAGAATGCACCGCTTTTTCACGGGAAACGGCTATCGTCGCTCGAAATTTCTGAATCACCTCTGCTTTGCTTCATACAATAAGAAAGTGGATCAACCGAGAACCGAATTCGACTGGTTAAGCGCCAGCGAAAAAAACGTCGACAACTATATCGCCGATCCTTACTGCGGGGCTATTCCTTCTCGGAATTTCTTCGCCTCTTTCATCGGAAGCATCAGCAAGATTTACAAAAAGAAAAATTTGGACAGAATCGATCGCAATACCAAAGTGCTTTTTATCGTCGGAGAAGACGATCCTGTCGGCAACTATGTCAAATCGATTCGGAAATTGCAGAGGCTTTATACCAAAAGGCACATTTCTTCCAGACTCATCGCCTATCCGAAACTCCGACATGAAATTCTATTCGAAGACGGACATGGAAAGATTTTCCTCGACGTATTGGATTTTCTCAACGAAGAGGATTTTTAGAACCCGAAAAAGGGTTCTTTTTTGAAAAAATAAAAAAATTATAAAATTATATATAATTTTATCTTTTCGATGAAAGCGCTCTTAATTTGCTTTATTTTTTAATTTATGTCAAAATATTAACGATTGAGATAAAAAGCAGTAAGGAGATTTAAAGGAATGAAATTAACGATTGTTGGAATGGATTTTGAAGGCTTGGTCAACGTAGTCGGTTTTGCGGAAAAAGGACATCAGGTTTTCGGATTGGATTCGGACAAGAAAAAAATTGCTGCTCTGAGAAAAAACGAAGTAACGATCAATAACGAGAGCAAACTGGGTGAGATTCTTCAAAAGAACGATTACAATATTCGTTTTACCAGCGAATATCGCGACGCGATTTACGACGCTTCGGTGATTATGTTTGCCATCGAGCCTTTGGAGAAAGAAACCGGAAGAATTGATCTTTCTCCTTTGTATCAGTGTGCGAAGGAATGTTGCCGATTCATCAGCCGAGATGTCGTCGTGATTATTCGGACGACGGTTCCTGTCGGAACGAACCGCGAATTGAAAGAATTCATGATGGCGATCACCGATAAGAAATACAACATCGATGTCGTTTCCAATCCGGAGTTCCTTTCTCAGGGGACCGCGATTAAAGATATGCTCTCTCCTTCGCGCATCGTCGTCGGCGTTTCCACGAAACGGGCGCAGAACGTGATGAAAGAACTCTACCAGAATTTCGAAGCGCCGCTTTTATTCGTTTCTCCCGAAAGCGCGGAACTGATCAAGTACGCTTCCAACAGTTATCTCGCGGTCAAATTATCCTACATCAATGAAATCGCCGATCTTTGCGATAAAGTCGGCGCCGACATTCAGGAAGTCAGTTTCGGTATTGGATTGGATCCGCGCATCGGCACGAAATATTTATCTTCCGGCGTCGGTTTCGGCGGTCCGGCGTTAACCTTAGACACCAAAGTGATGCAACAATTGGGAAAAGACAAAGAAGTGAGTCTCTCGATTTTGGACGCGGCATTGCAGGTCAACGAACGCCGTTCCGAAGCGCTGATCAATAAGATCAAATCGGTCATCGGGAACATATCCGGTCATCGATTTGCCGTTTTGGGTCTTGCGTATAAGGGAAATACCGATGATGTGAGAAAGTCGCCGGCTTTCAGTTTCATCGAAGCGCTTCTAAGAGAAGAGGGGAGAATCATCGCATACGATACCAATTCGACGTTGGCGTTCAAGAAAAAAATGAAGTCGGATCAGCATTTGGATTACGCGACTTCGCTGGAAGAGGCCTTGCGGACCTGCGACTACGCGGTTTTCCTCAACGAATCGGAGGAATTCAAGAAATTGACAAACGAACAGATCGTGGAATACATGAAAAAACCGATTATCTTCGACGGGAAAGCCGTTTTAAATCCTTACCAACTTCCGGACGTCAGTTACTACGCTATCGGAAAGCGAATTCGGCACAATAAAAGCGCATAAAAGAAATCAGGCGGAAAAGAAAATTCCGCCTGTTTTTAATGACCGACGATATCGTGATAAGTCTTTATGTCCTTATGCAAGACCGGGTGCCATTTTACCTTGATAAAAATGGCGATAACGCTTAATGGCAGGGAAATCAAATCGTACCAAGGATAAAAAAGCAGATTAACGACGATCTGACGCGTTTTGCAATGAATTCTTTTCCTTTCTTTGATGACGGCGATCGTTCCGCATAAGAGAGAAGAAAAATAGGCGCCTCCCAAGGCAATGCCGATATCGATCCAAAGAGAGTTCAACGAAAAAGAATGCGTGGCGACGTCGCTGATTATCACTAAAACGTTTAGGATAAGCATCAGCATCATCGAAAAAATATCATAGGGAAAATATGTGAAAAAGCAATCGTAGCATGCGAATTTTTTCGAAAATCCACGATTGGAAAGCATTCCCTTGACGATGATCCCCGAACGGGAAAAGAAAGAATAATACGTCCCTCTTTTCCACCTCAATCGCTGTTTAAACATAGTCTTGAATTCGGTCGGCTGTTCGTCGAAAATCTCGGCTTTTTCGCAATAGCCGATCTTTTTACCCCGACTGATCATATCCATAGACATCGTCGCGTCTTCGGTCAAATCATTGTAGGACCAGCCGTTTTCGATCTGCTCTTTTTTGAAAACGTATCCCGTTCCGGTCACGTGGGTGGAAAGCCCCAAAATACTTCTGGGGCGATGAGCGTGTAAATTGTTGAAATACCAATGAATCGAATAACCTCCGGAAATGAGATTGGCATTGAAATTTTTCGAGTTTCGGTAACACGTGCAACCGTCCAAACCGGTTGCCATCGCTTTATTCATTTCTTTCAGAAAATCGGGATGAACCACGTTATCGCTGTCGAAAATCACGAAATAATCGAAAGAGGAGATGCGATTTTCTTCGCGCAGCCGATCGACTAAAAACTGCAATGCGTATCCTTTGGAAATGCGCTTGGGATCGTTTCTTCGATAGACAAAGACGCCTTCTTCTCGACAGATTCGATAAGTTTGATCGTCTTCGGAACAGTTGTCCGCGACAACGAAGATTTCAAAGCAATTCGGATCGTAGTTCTGCGCTTTGATCGAACGGAGAAGATTGCCGATGACTTTTTCTTCGTTTCTCGCGGCAATCAAAATGCCGAACCGACCCTTTTTCGCCGATTCCGGAAATTCTTCGGCTTTACCGAAGAAACCGATGAGAATGAAAACCGTTTTGTAGAAAGTTAACAGAGCAAGAACCGTAAGAACGATCCGAATAATCTCTTTAAGTACGGTCATAGCCTGAGAAAGATTTTATTGTTCCGGCGATCGGGAGGCCTTGAATCCCAAGAAGACGCAACGGATACCGATGCACATAATGAAAGCAACCGGAGCGAAGGTCGAAATGAGGAAACCCAAACACAATGCGATAATCGATGTGCTGAATGAAGCGTAATTGACGCAATTCAACGCTTGAAGATAACTCATTTTTTCGCATTGGGAACTCTTTAAACGAGTCAATATCATGATAATCAGCGACATCGTGAGAATAATCAAAACGTTGATGCAAGAGTAAATGGATATCGAATAGAGAACGTTGCTGGTTTTATACGGAGCGTACATTTTGTTCAGTGCGTTTTTCCATTGGTCGATGCAGTATTGATCGCCGTTCGGTTCGTCTTTATAAAAAGAAGCGAAGTCTTGATTTTTGAACGCGGAAGCGGCGTAAACGTAACTCGATGTGAAGGAAGCGTTCGATTTGATGCTTCCGTCTTCGTTCAGCTTATTCGTCACTCCTTTTCCGAAAGTGTAGAGACCGATCGTCTTTTCCTGAATCAGCATAAACGATTTCGGATTTGCCGTCGGTTTGCCGTTTTCGTCAATTCCGTCGCGATATACCTGCGCGACGGTAGCGAGGTCTTCGCTCGGCTCGACGACGCGGACGGTGAGAAGATGTTTTTCTCCGGCAGTGAAACTGACTTCTTTAAATCCGGTTGCGACAAAGTATCCTTCCGAATTTGTCGTCAAACCGACTTCTTCATTTTCGTAGAGATATCGGCTGAAAAGATTCAGGGATACGTCCAAAGAACTATTATCAGTTTTGGTGATCGCCTGTGAACCGTTTACTCGCATCGTATAGACAAAAACCGGTATAATGGCGATAATCAAAGAGAGGACGACAACGATCAGGGATTGATAAAATTTTCGCTTTTTACCTTTCAGAACGTTGTTATTGGAAAACAAACTTCCTCCTAAAAATTTAAAAAAGTCTTTCATAGTCAAATTCCTTTCCTGTAAATCATATAATGGATTTTATTTCTTTTCAAGAAATATCGCCGTTTCTTCCGCTTTCGTTCGACCGATTTGCTTTCGGAATTCATATAATCCGATTGCGACGGAAATCGGAAGATTCAAAGAATCGATCGCGTTCGAATGGCGGATTATCAGACTGTTCTCGTCGAGATAACTCGGATCGAGACCGCTGGACTCGTTGCCGAAAACCAGCGAACAGTAGCGATTTCGGTCAAATTCGGCGCTTTGCAATTCCCGCTTTGCTTGCAACATAAATGTATATATTCGATGGTTCGGGAAAGCAGCGAGATAGTCTTGATAGGAAGAAAAGTAGGAGATATTGCAGGAAAACACGGCGCCCATCGAGGCGCGAATCACTTTCGGATCGAATAAATCGACCCCAGGTCGAATGATGGCGATATTTTCGATGCAAAAGCCGGATGCGGAACGGAGAATCGTACCTAAATTCCCCATATTGGACGGATTAACCAAGACGATATGGTGATCGTTTTTTAGCGATGAAGCGTATTTTTTGAAAACGCCGATCACGAAGCAATTTTCTTTCTGCGACAATTTCGCGATCATCTTGTCGTTGAATTCGATTTCGCATTTGCCGCGATATTCGTTAATCTGATTCAGCACATCTTGATTCTTAAACGAAGTGTGTACATAGATTTTAAGCAATTCTTCGGGATGATGTTTCAAGAGTTCCATAGTCGGAAACGCGCCGAGCGCATAGGAATAAAACAAATCTTTTTTATATGGTCGGATATCCATTTTTCATCACCTTTGTCTATTATAGAGAATTCTTCTTCATTTCTCAATTCCTCGTGAATGATGTTGAATAAAATTCTTCGGAAAGATATAATAATTTGCGGTGAGAGTATGGCAAAAAAGCATTTTCGTTTTTCTTATTTCATCGTCTTCGGACTTTTGGGGTGGTTGATCCAGTTCGTCGCGTTTTTTTGCTTTTCGGATCCCTCGATCACTGCTTCCAATCTAATTGCAACGACTTCGGATCAGAAATTCAAAGCTTTTATGGGAAATCAAATCATCGTCATTGTCGGAGAGATCTTCGTAACGGCGATGTTTATCGGGTATTTGATCGGTAAAAAGAAAAGAAAAAGCCCGCTTTTCGCCGTGGCTGTCTGGGGCTCGATTCTGTCGGAAATCGGAACGGCGATCGCATCTGCGACCTACTTGGTTTTCGCTTCTACGGTTCGGGTGAATATGTTTTCTTCGAAAAAGAACTTCTCTTTGATTTTGGCCAATATTTTGAACGCGAGGTATGTCTTGCTCCTTTTGAGTTTCGGGTTTTTCGCTCTGTTTTGCCTTTCTTTGTTTAAGGTTAAGCGAAATACCAAAGCGGCGAAAATCGGCCTTGGAACTATGGGTGTAGTCAATGCCGCTTGTTTTGTTTTGCTCTTGATCGTGATGGGGACGTCTTTCTTTCATTCGGGGTACTCGATGTTGACCCACCTCTACGAAATCAGAGCCTTGCCTCCTTACGATAATGTGTATGTAAGTCCGAATGGATTCACATGGGGGCAGATGATTCGTTTGAGTTGGATTCCCGGAGAGTGTTCCTCTTTGGGCGGTTATTCATCTTATTCGTTCAGCGCGATTCTGGCAATCGGCATGCAGATTCTCTATCTGCTTAGCCTGATCGCAGGCTTGGGTTCGGGTATTGTGCAACTGATCGAATCGTTTGATATCGATCGAGATTCGGAAAGAATGGAGATATGATTTATGAATGCAAAATGGATTGTAAACAAGTATTTAAAACAAGCGATTAACGCGTTGATCGCGGGAATGCTGCTCGGAATCGCGGAACTCTGTTACCTGTACTGCTTGGGGGCGGAGCAGACGATTTTGGGCGGAATTCTGTTCGCTTTCGGATTGCTGATGGTTTTGCTTTACGGTTTTGAATTTTATACAGGGAAAGCAGGGTATATCGTCGAAAGCAAAGTCGTTTATCTTCTTGATTGTCTGATCGCTCTTGTCGGGAATTATGTCGGAGCATGGTTAATCGCTTTGGCGGTGAAAATGACTTCTTTGACGAACGCGATCAATCCTTTGATGATCGGACTCGACCAACTGGTCGCTTCCAGAATCGGAAACGGATTGGTTTTCGATGTGTTCGGTCGATCTTTATTGTCGGGCTTTATCCTTTATTTTGTCGTCAATACTTATAAAAAAGCGGAACAGCCGATCGCGCGTTTCGCTTCGGTTTTTATCGGTACTCTGGCGATCTTTTTCCTCGGACTCGACGAATTGGTTTCGTCGATGTTTGCCTACGATTTAGCCTGCCTTTCGGGATATGCTTACGGAGATTTATTGAGCAAGGCAGTTTACATCTGGCTCGGCAATACGCTCGGTGCGATGGTCGTTCCGGCTTTACGGAAACTGAAAGGATTGCTGAAATCGTGATCGGGGAAAAGGAGTACTGCGAAAAGTTTCGCCTAAGAGTCGGCGATTACGATTATCAAGATCGCCTTTATCTTCGTTCGATTTTGGATATTTGTCAGGATGCGGCCGGGAAACATGCTGATTTGCTTCACGTCGGTTATCGTGATTTAATCGCGGAAAATAAGATTTGGATGGTATTGAAAACGAAAGCGGAGATTTTGAAATACCCGCCGTTTTCTTCCGTCATTACCGTGAAAACGTGGCCGATCGAACCGAACCGCATCGATATGGATCGGGACTATCTGTTGCTTTCGGAAGACGAAAGGGAAGTATACGCGAAAGTTTCGTCCAAATGGGTAGTCTGTTCTTCTGTGACGAGAAAACTGATGAGGGCGAAAGAGGTTTGCTTCGATCTGAATGAATTCCATTCTAAGAGAGTGTTTGAGGAAAATTGGTCGAAAACGGAAGTTCCGGAATCTTTTGACGGAGAAAGCGTCGTAATGACGACGGTACTCGATCTCGATCACAACGGACATATCAACAATGCAAAGTACTGCGATTTCATTTATCTGGCCGTTTCTCCTCTTCAAGGGAAAGACATTCGGCGATTTCAGATCGATTACATTTCTGAATTGAAAGCCAACCAAGAGGTAATTGTCCGCTACAAAAAGGAAGGGAATCGCTATTATGTATGGGGTTTTTGCAAAGAAAGTAAATCTTTTCTTGCATTCATTGAAATTCGGTAATAAAATGATGATGCTGAATGCGGGGGCATAGCTCATCTGGGAGAGCGCTTCGTTCGCAACGAAGAGGTAGCGAGTTCGATCCTCGTTGTCTCCACCATATTGAAGAAATAGGATTGATATCAAAAATATCAGTCCTTTTTCGTTTTTAAGGAATATTTTATTCATTTTTGGGCATATTTTGACTGGATCTGGGTGAAGAAGCCTTATTTCTTTGCTCTTTTTCGTAGTCAGACAAATTGACTGGGATGACCAAATCGAAAACGACGGACAGAAATTCGTGCTTCTAGAAGGAGACTACAGCATCACAGTTACTAATTTTGAAAGGTGAAACCCTCTGGTGGACCAAAGATTTCTGCCTGCAACAAGGCAACGATAACCATTCAAATCAATGCAGAACACGATCTTGCAAGTTATTAAGTTTGATTTGCTTCTTATAGAAGCGTTGAATGGAAGATCTTGTCTTTCTTCCGCTGCATCGAGTAAAAGAAACATAGTGAGAAATTGACCATGAATTGGAATGTCATCATTGGCTCAAAAGGGAGCGCCCATACTAAGCAAAGAAGCTATACTAACTCTTATGATAAAGATAAAAACGAAAACGATGTGGACAGATTCATTGACTACGATCCTAAAGAGTTTTGAAGGCATGCCTGCGGGTTTGGCCGATGTCAGCGACGACGATCTCCATTTTAATAGGAGACAGTCATCATGTACCAATTAAGGCCCTTACCAAGAAAATGCGGTGCATGCCGTGCTGTATGTGTGGAATGAGGGGCATAAGCACACGTTGCTTGTGCTTCCGACTGGCACGGGGAAAACAACTGTGTTTTCTAACGTAATTGAAGAAAAAGTAAATAAATGTTCAAACGCATTGGCGCTTGCACATATAGGTGAGTTATTCGACAAAGCCGCAGATAAATTGTATGAATCTAGCGGACTTGAATCATCGCTTTAGAAAGCTGAGTCAACAATATTGAAACGGATAAAAACGTAACTGTGGCATCTGTTCAGACGTTATCTCAGGATAGAAGGCTTGATAAATATAACAAAAATTACTTTGACGTAATCGTCGTTGACGAAGCTCATCAGTCCCTTAGCGATACTTAAGAAAATCCATAAATACTTCGATTCTGCCAATGTTTTGGGCGCCACGGCAACACTAGACAGAGCCACAAAGGAACCTAAGCAATTCTATAATTCTAAAGCCTATGAATATACCTTGAGCCAAGCGGTAAGAGAAAATATCTATGTCCTGTAAAAGCGCAGATGATTCTGCTTGAGCTCAATATCAACAAAGTAGGTTTTTCAAACAGGGATTACGCAACAGGCGAAATCGGCAGCGCGCTTGAGTCATATCTCAATCAAATCACACTAGAGATGCTCAATAGCTGCAAAGGCAGAAAGATGATCGTCATTTGAGAAAAACATGGCTCAAATAGTAGATTTTTTAGCAAAAGATGATATAATTCGATATAGTTTGAAATTAAATAAATGGCAGAGGTAGAACTTGTGAAGAATGACTATGCAAAAGCCTTAATTGAGCTTAGATCAAAGTTAAATATATCACAGAGTGAATTAGCTGTTTTGCTAAACGTTTCTTATCCTTCTGTAAATAGATGGGAAAACGGACGAGCAACCCCAGTCAAGATAGCGAGGGTCCGCATTGAAAAATTATGCAAGGAAAACGGTATCGAAATAGAAGAGGTGACTGAATAATGGATTTTGTTGCGTATGTCGAGAAAATTAAATCCACTTTAAAAAAAGAACAGATAAAAGTCTTTGATTCTATAAAAAGTTTTGATTCGTTAAGGCTAGCATCTTTGGGCTCTAATGATACTGAAGGTTATCAAGTTTTCACGCCAGATTTTATTGTTAAGGATATGTGCACTGCGGTAGGCGATGACGTTTTTGATTTCGAGAAAACGGTTCTTGAACCAACTTCTGGAGACGGAGCCTTTACAACATATATTTTGAGAAAAAGACTCGAAAAAGCTTCTAAAAACGATGATTTTGAAATAAATTCTCTCAAAGCCTTATCTACTATTTATTCCATAGAAATGGACAAAGAACTAATTATAAAGCAAAGGAATAACATTCTTACCGTCATTAAACTATTTGTTGAAGAAGAGAAAAAAGAAGTAGATGACAGTTATTTTGATATGGCAAAGCTTATTATCACAACCAACTTTATGTGGGCGATGTTCAATAGCGATTATCCAATAGGCGGATTCATTATAGATGTCGCTTATAAGATGCCAAACGCTGAAAAGAAGGACTTCAGAAGCCTTGACATGCCCGTTTGGAAAATATCAAAAGAGGATATCTCACTTGGTTATGAGGGGGTAGAAATATGGTAGAAGAAAAGAAAAACGAAGCTTTAGAAGCTGAATCTGAATATAGGACTGCCGTTGAATCTGCGACAGATTACATCGAGAACTTTGATATTCTCGAAACAATCACAAACGTCGGAAACGATGAGGTTTTCACGCCTAGGAAAACATGTGACATGATGCTTGATTCTCTTCCAGAGGAGGTCTGGCATAATCCAAACTACAAATGGCTTAACCCCGCAACAAAAAACGGCATCTTTGAACGAGAAATTGCTATTAGGCTAGATGAAGGATTAAAAGATATTATTCCTGATACTGAGAAAAGAAGAAAACACATTCTTCAAGAGATGATCTTTTCTATCGGTCAAACAAAATTCACTGCAAATGTTGCTAGAAGGACCGTTTATTATTGCTCCCAAGCCAACAGAAAATGCGATGGCATTAAGGCTCCTGACGGGCATTACGTAAATGGCTATGCTATCGGGAACGGGACATGGTTCGATGATGAAGAAGGGAATATTAAGACACCTTGCTTAGATCACGAATTCGTCGATGGCAGTGGAAAGCATATGCCATCAAATTGCAGTGGCGATGATAGAAAAAAATATAAATGCAAGCACTGTAGTATTTCTGGCGCTTCTGAATACAACGATAAAAACCAACGAGAAAAATACGCATATGAGTTGATTCATATTCCAAAGTTGAATTTGAAAAGATATATGCAAGACAGATTTTTTGGAGGAGATAGAAATATGAAATTCGATATTATTATTGGCAATCCACCTTATCAATTGAGCGATGGCGGTGCTCAAGCTTCGGCTAGGCCAATCTATAATTTGTTTATAAACCAAGCCAGAGAATTAAATCCTAAGTATTTGTGTATGATTATTCCTTCCAGGTGGATGACAGGTGGCAAAGGTTTAGACGATTTTAGAAGTTCAATGATATCCGATAAGCATATAAGATTGCTGCATGATTTTATCGATCCAAAAGAATGCTTTCCAAGCAACGAAATCAAAGGTGGTGTTTGCTATTTCGTATGGGAAAGGGACAATCAAGGACCTTGCAGAATTTGCACTCATAAAGATGGTAAAATAAAAGAATCTACTAGGTATTTGAAGGAAGGAAACGTTGACGTTTTTGTTCGAGACGAAAGACTGTTGTCTTTGCTTGAAAAATCATTAGCGTACAAAGGTGGGTCATTTTCAAAAATCGTCTCACCGCGTAAGCCATATGGCTTAAGCGGTGATGTCTTTAAAGACCCTTCAAAGTATGCTCTTCCTCCTATGTCTGATATGCCTATTGAAAATGGTCTAACTATTCATGGGCTCGATGAACATTTGAAACGAGTTAAAAAATATGTTGCTTCTGATTATCCAATTCCTAAGAAAGAAATGATTAAAGGCTATAAACTTTTTGTTGCAAGAAACCAAGGTAGTGGAGTCTTTGGTGAAACCATGTCAGAAGCTATTATTGCTGGGAACAATGAGTTATGTACTGAAACATATGTAGTTTTTGGTCCGTTTAAAACTAAAGAAGAGGCGCTTAATTGCTGGGATTATGTGAAGACTAAATTTTTCAGAGCCATGCTTGGGATAAGAAAACTCGACCAAGGTGCAGCGCAAGGTGTTTATCAATATGTTCCTTTAGTTGACCTTACAGAAAAATGGACTGATAAAAAGCTTTATGAAAAATTTGAGTTGTCACAAGATGATATAAAATTCATTGAAGAAAACGTACAGGAGATGGTGTAAGTTATGGCGGAAGTAATGGTCAGAAAATACACCGATATAAATAACTACGATGAGGTGAAGATCGGTGGTAAGAACAGAACGTTTCACCTTGATGATAAAAACGATACTGAACAATCATTGATTCTGATCTACATGTATGTCCTTCCTAAATTTATGGGACATGGCATTAAAGTAGGCATGGCTAAATGCAGGATGGACGAGTCTTTTTGGCATGCGATCAAGGCAAGAATTAAAGATCAGAAACATGAGCTTGCTCTAACCGACGACCAGTTTGCAAGAGGCTATGGCGATGAAAGAGAAGTCATTTATTGGGGCATTTGTATCGATGCTAATAATGACTCATTTAAGGATTACCATGTCCACGATGAGATCAAGGGAAGATGCGCAGGGCTTGTCGAAAAAGAGCAGGAATGGTTCACAAACGTTCCTCAGGACGAGCTGGTTGAGATCTTCCAGGGTTTGAGGAAAGAATCTTCAGGCAGAACTATCTATAGCCCAAGGAAAGAGCAGGCAGATTGCGTCGAAGCATTAAAAACCTATTTCAAGGATCACAAAACTGGCGGCAGATTCCTTCTCAACTGCAAGATGAGATACGGTAAATCATTCACTACCTACAAGTATTGTGAGGAGGCAGGGCTTGATAGAATCTTGATTCTTACGTTCATCCCAGCAGTTGAGTCCTCATGGAGGGAAGACCTAACCCATATCAAAAAGGAATATAAGTATTTCACCGATGAGAATTTGAGAAAATCTAGCTTCATGCTAAATTGGCAAACCGAACCATATGTGCTCTTTTTATCGTTGCAGAATTACTTAGGAAAAGATAATAACTCTCAAGAAACCAAAGGAAAAATCAAACAGCTTCAAGAGATCGATTGGGATTTGGTCATCCTTGACGAATACCATTTCGGAGCTTGGAATCAAAGGACCCAAGGGACAATCGAGAACCAGGAAGATTTAGATAAAGATTACCAAGATGAACTTAAGAGAACCAAGGACGTCATCGAGAAATTCAATATACATACAAAACAAACCATTTGTTTATCAGGCACTCCTTTCAAAGCGATAGCGAAGGGCGAGTTCACAGACGAGAACACATTTACTTACTCATATTTCGATGAGCAAAGAAACAAATATCCGAACAGCGAATCTGGAGATTTCGAAACGAAGAATCCGCTTTATGCCCATTTCCCAGACATGAAGATTTTCGGATACAACATGTCAAGGCTGTTTGCAAACATGACAGCTTCAGTGTTCTCGGGAGATACTTTGTACGGGAAAAAGTACTTTTCTCTTAACAAATTCTTTGAGACAAGGAGAGATTCTAACCCCAACGAGCCATGTACCTTTGTCTATGAAGAGCAAATAAAACAATGGTTAGAGATTATCAAAGGCAGAAGCACATTCGGAGATAAATTCCCATACTCCAATCAGCAGATGCTCGCAAACAACAAGCACACTTTATGGCTGATGCCAAGAACTAATGCAGTTCATGCTATGGCTAAGTTATTAGAGGAAGATGAATATTTCTCGAAGTACGAGATCATCAACCTTTCAAAAGACGGCGTGGGGGCAGGTGTCGATGCCTACGATTATCTGAACGAGAGGATAACCGCTGCGAAGAACACGAACAAACTAGGGTCGATCGCGATCACGGTAAATAAACTTACCATCGGTGTCACTGTCAAAGATTGGTTCAGCGTGTTTGTTTTAAAGGACTTAGCGTCCCCTGAGCAGTATTTCCAATCTATCTTCAGAATCCAAACACCATATGTTGAAAAAGGAAAGATCCTGAAGCCTTATGGTTTTGTTTATGACTTCAATATTGATAGGGCAGCAGCCTTGCTTTTGAAATACGCCGAACAATCGCAAGACCAGCAATCGACAAAGCTAGAGATAGCCAAGCTTATCGTTAAGTATCTTCCTATCTTTGTTAATGGGGATATGTCACAGCCAATCAGCGAGCAGGTGTTCTATGAGCTTGCAGAATTCGGAGATAGTAGCGGTATTCCTCTTTCTAGAAAAATTACAGATACTACAAGGACAACGAGGATGCTTGATGATGAGGTCATTGCCTCTATGCTCAATGACAATGAGGTTAGCGACATCATCAAAAGAGTGTTCGCCCATGCCAAGTTCAACAAACCTAAGCAGCAAACAATGACCCAAAAACCAGCCGACGGCTTTGACACAAAAATAGCAAAAGCTGGTAGAGATAAAGGCTATACTTTGGGCCAAGACGACTATAAGAAATACATTGATTTGGATGACCTTAGCATTCAGAAGGAATTCGAAGATAGTTTAGCAAAATATATCAGTGAGTATTGTCCTAAGGAATATGATGAAATAAAGGCAAAGTGGTATTCAAATGGCCTTATTAAAGGTTACGAGGCTGGTGTCAACGCTCCGATTAAGAAACTTAATTGTGGGCATGACGACGGTGTTAAGTTTGTCGATAAAGTCAAAGCTCAGTTTGGCAATTCTGTCGTTTGGAAAGAAGAAACCAGGGTTATGATCGATAACTTCGTCAAGAAGTATTTGAACGACATAAACAACATCCCGAAAGAATACAGGGGCATGCTTTATAAGAGATGGTATTGCGATTCGTTTAGGAAAGCCGTTAAGAATGAATTGTCTCCAAAGATTCCATACGAAAAGGGGAAATCCGTTGAAGACGCAGACAATGTCATGAAGCACATACTCGCCCGCTTGTTTGAATTCTTATATATCAGTGTTTATAGGGAGACTACCTTCCAAGAGATCTTTAACAACGCTGACCCTAATGTGTTCTTAGAAGCTGTGGGTATTACAAAGAAGGACTTTGAGGTCCTTAATAAATACAAAGTATTCCAGGAAGATGTTTTAAATAACTATATTCATGACTTCTTTGTTAATGAGTCTTTGGGTTCAAAGTTGAATCTTGAGGATGAAGAAATCAAGAAACAATACAGAAACAGTTTTGACTGGTTTGGTTTTGGCTTGGATTCAGAGGATGACGACTTGGAAATCGATGAAAACGTCCATTATTCAGAAGTAATGGAAGCGATCGATGACTATATTGTCGAGGCAGAAGCTTCTACTGGAGGAGGCTTAACAATAGAACAAGCCAGACACAACAATGAAGTCGATATGAAATCGGATGATGAAGAAGTTCAGGGAACGGAAGAAACCGAAGTCGAGGCAGAACCAGATGAGGAGATATTTCAACCAATTAGTGATAAAGAGAAGATCGTCGACTTGCTAAGGAAGAATCCAAGAGGACTGAAGTCCAAGAAAATAGCAGCCATCTTGAATATATCTAAGCACGATGTGAACGTTATTCTTTATTCGAATCAAGGTCAATTCACGAAAGACATCTTTGGTGGTTGGAAATTAAAGTAGAGGAGATTTGTATGGGTAATTCAAAATACTTAGACAGCTTAAACAAAACCGAAAGGAGTTAATAGCTCTCATGATATTCTTGATAGTGTTTTTCATATTAATATTTGTGTTTGCCTCCTTCTTCATCGGCTATGTGGTCGTTAAGTCTAAGTATAGGAAATTCGTATTGCAGCACAGCGTATCTCTGATGGAGCAGAAAGGCATCAACTCAAGATATTCCTTCATTGCTTATCCGAATCTGAATTGGAGCCACGATTACGACAATGAAAACATGTACGTTGATATAACAACCGAGGATTTCCTGATTTATCAGCTTACTTATTACAAAAGCCAGGCCAGCAAAGCCCTTAAGGATTCCTTGATGAATAAAATGACATACGAGGCCTATAAAAAGGATATCGCTGAAAATTGCAAACTTGATTCATACGATACTGAAGAACTTCCCAAAAACAGGAAATGGTTGCAGAAAATAGAGCATGCAATATTCGAGAGCAATCTGAAGCATTATGATAGATTCACCATAACGGTAATTTTGTATTTAACTAACATAAATGGTGTGCGCAAAGGCAGAAAATCAAGGACATTCGAGCCTGAGGATATCAAGGAAGCTATAAACAAGCTCAACCAGAAAAGAGGTAACTTCTATCTGTGCAACGACGTTTGGCAGTCCATCTGCAGGGTGGAACGTGGAAAAGTATCCAACAAGATGAGGTTTTCCATCTATGAGAGGGATGGATACAGGTGCAGGAAATGCGGAAGAAGCGGAAGGTTTTATGATCTCGAGATAGACCATATCATCCCTATCGCTAAAGGCGGCAAGTCGACATACGACAACCTGCAAACCCTCTGCCATAGATGCAACGTCAACAAGGGATCGAACATCGAATAATGATAACTTAATACATCGGCCATCATTGCTGAAATACGCAGTGGTAGCTTTTTCTTTTGCCCGTCGAAGATCTCGGCGGGATTTTTTCGTTTTCTTTGGTCGTTCGCGCCTCGTTTTCGCATGGGTTGGTGAAGGAGGTGGGAACGCCTATGACGCCAGAGGAAAAAGGAAAGATAATCGAATTAAAAGAGAAGGGTCATTCATATAAAGAGATCGCCGATCGGCTTGGACTATCGAAAAGCACCGTCTCATCTGTCATCAACAGAAGCAAAGAGAAGGCGATCCAGAACAAATGCGCATGCTGCGGCTCGCCAATAAAGCCCTCTAAGACTGGGAGGAAGAGGAAATACTGCTCGGATAAGTGCAGGAAGATGTGGTGGAGGAACCACGGGGGCCACAGGATCAACATCGAGGCGGAGTGCCTTTGCTGCGGAAAGCCGATCGTTAGCCACGTAAGAAAGGGCAGGAGGTTCTGCTCGCAAGACTGCTACCAGAGGTTCAGGGGAGGCGGCCGCGATGAATAGGGACGCCAAGGGGGCGCTCATCCCAAAGGTTCTGCCCGCAGAGGAAAGGGCAAGGCTGGAATCCTATCTGCTCTCCCTCTCCAACGCGAAAGCAATGCTTGAGGAAGGCATCATCGACCTCGGCGATTTCGACAAGGCCGAGGCGTTTCTGGCGAGGAAATATTGCATCAAAAAACTCAGTATTTATCGCCCGAATGACTTGATAAATACTCCTTTTAGAGCGATATATATATACACGAGGAAAAGGAGGTCAGATAATGGCAGAAAACGTAGAAGTCATCGAAAGAAAAAGGAATCCGAGGAAGCGCCTTCAGGTCTGCGCCTACGCCAGGGTGTCGGCCGACAGCTTCGACATGCTCAACTCCCTTTCGCAGCAGGTGATGGCTTACAGCTCGCTCATCCAAAGCCACGGTGATTGGGTATACAGAGGGGTCTACAGGGACTACGCCAAGACTGGCACGAAGGAGAACAGGCCTGGCTTCATCGAGATGCTCTCGGAGTGCAGGAAAGGCAACATCGACATGGTGATCACCAAGTCCATTTCAAGGTTCGCGAGGAACACGCTGACGGTCTTACATTCCGTGAGGGAACTGAAGTCCCTTGGGATTGACGTCTATTTTGAGGAGCAGAACATCCACACGATTTCCCCAGAGGGCGAGATGCTGCTATCCATCATGGCAAGCTACTACCAAGAGGAATCAAGAAGCATGTCGGAAAACGTCAGATGGAGGAACAAGAAGGACATGGAGGAAGGCAGACTCGTGGGCGGCGCCGACATGTATGGGTATAGGCTTATCGACAAGACATATGTTACAGTCCCCGAGCAGGCGGAGGTGGTAAAGAGGATATTCGGCGAATACGGAAGCGGGGAGAAGGGCGCATACCTCATCGCGAAAGGGCTGAACGAGGACGGATTAAGAACCCTGCAAGGCAAGAAGTGGTCTTCCAGCAGGGTGATGACGGTCTTGAGGAACTACACATACACAGGCAACCTCGTGCTTCAGAAGACGTACGTTGAGGACTACCTCACCAAGAAAAAGAAAACCAATCATGGCGAAAGGCCACAGTATCTGGTCGAGGGCAATCACGAAGCCATAATATCAACCGAATTGTTCGAAAAATGCAAGGCGATCAGGGAATCAAAGAGAGCCGAGATCGAAGGAAAAAGGAAACGCTATGAGCATACTGGGGATTTCAGGGGGATCATCAAATGCGGTCTCTGCGGCCATTCGTACATCCATAAGAACGGCCCATACAAGGAATTCTGGGTTTGCTCCACCTTCTCTCGGAAAGGCAAATCGGAATGCGCATCGAAGCAGATTCCAGATAAGGAACTGAAAATTGCTTTATGCAAGGCACTTGGAATGCGTGAATTTGACAAAGATGGGTTATTAAGCAAAATCTCATCAATCAAGGCGATGCCAGACAATGTTTTGATTATTGCCACTAACGATGGCAGAGAGATTGAAGCTAGATGGGATGACCCAAAAAGAAGCGAAGGTTGGACGCCAGAGATGAGGCAGATGGCAAGGGAAAGGAGTTTGAAACATGGCAAAAGTAACAAAGATACCAGCAACGATTAATCCTTTGACACAAGCGGCAGTTGGCTCAAGCGTTAAAAGAAAGGTCGCTGCTTATGCTAGAGTTTCAACTGACCAAGATGAGCAATACACTTCCTACGAGGCCCAAGTGAGAATCTATACTGAGATGATTCAGAAGAGGCCAGACTGGGAATTCGTGAACGTCTATGCGGATGAGGGGATCAGTGGAACAAACACGAAGAAAAGAACAAGCTTCAACCAGATGATAGCGGATGCCCTCGACGGCAAAATAAACCTCATCATCACGAAATCGATATCGAGATTCGCCAGGAACACGATCGATACCCTCAAATACGTGAGGGAGCTCAAAAACAACGGCGTCGAGTGCTTTTTCGAGAAGGAAAACCTCTGGTCCTTCGACTCGAAGACGGAATTTATCCTGACCATCATGGCCTCCATAGCCCAAGAGGAGTCGAGAAGCATCTCCCAGAACGTCACGATGGGCAAAAGGTGGTCCATGGACGCTGGGAAGGTGAGCTTCGCCTACTCAAATTTCCTCGGCTACAAGAAGACCGAGAACGGGATAGAGGTCGACGAAGAGCAAAAACCTATTGTAAGACTCATCTATAGCATGTTTCTTACAAAGGGGAAATCATGCCACCAGATCGCGGAGTATCTGAACGAACGCAATGTGCCGACCCCGTCGAGGAGGGGCAAGAGATGGACCACGAACAACATCGTATCCATCCTCACGAACGAGAAATACTACGGGGACGCATTGCTCCAGAAGACCTACACGGTCGACTACCTCGAGCACAAGCTGGTCAAGAACAGGGGCGAGATAGAGCAGTATTACGTGACTGGGAGCCAGCCTGCGATAATCGAGAAGGAGGAATGGGACATGGTCCAATTCGAGCTGGAGAGAAGGAGGAAGGCTGGGAGGAACTACTCAAGGTCGTCGATCTTCGCGACGAAGCTCGTCTGCGGGGACTGCGGCGGATACTACGGGAAGAAGGTGTGGCGTTCCACCGACGCACACAGGAAAGAGGTGTTCCAGTGCAATAGGAAGTTCGAGAAGGGGAAGGACAGGTGCAAGACGCCGAGCCTCACCGAAGAGGAGATCAAGTCGAGGTTCTTGAAGGCCCTTGCGACCTTAACCGACGACAAGGAAAGGGCAATCGGGGACACGGAATCGGTGGTCGCGCTGCTCACGGACGCGTCTGCCGAGAATGGCGCGATAGCCGAGGCGCAGGCGGAGATGGAGATCGTCAGCGACCTCATCGGCAAGGAGATAGAGATGAATTCGAGGAGCGCGATCAACCAGGAAGAGGCTCAAAAGAGGCACGATGCTCTTGTCCTTAGGTACAATGCGGCCAAGAAGAAGGTTGAGGAAGCCACGAGATCCAAGGCCGAGAAGAAGGCCAAATCCGCCAGGATGGCGAGGTTCGTCGACCAATTGGGGAAGTCCGATTCGCTTATGCTCGGGTGGTCTGACGAGGCTTGGCTGCTTATGGTCGAGAGGGCCGTGGTGGAAAGGGACGGTTCGATCACCTTCGAGTTCTGCAACGGAAGCAAAATAAAAATAGCTGGGTGAGACATCCAGCTTTTCGCATATAATAAATATTGGACGGTGCGCAACGTCTCCTAGATAGCACTAAGTCATGGTGATGCTCGGCATTCAAGTACCTATGGACCGTAATAGATAGCCGTACGCTTGCAGGCGGGCAGTCCTGCAGAAATTGACCATCCAGTTGTTATGGGGGCTTTTCTTTTGCCCGTACGCAACGAGAATCAAGCCGTACGCAAATTCATTGAAGGGGTACGCACCCGATTCCAAGGGGTACGCAAAAAATCCGAAGCCGTACGCACTCAAAAAGCAAGGGTACGCAGCTTGTATTAAAATATCTCATCTTACACATAAGTAAACATAGGTATTGATACACTGAAAAAAGTGCCGTCAATACCTTTTTTCATGCCCAAAATGGGCGAAAATAGCAATATTTGGCCTGAATTTGGGAAGTGTTGGCTCACTTTT
>DBGCPK010000019.1:0-98169 GCA_048359995.1 Bacilli bacterium
ACCTAAGGGGAAAAAGAAAACACAACATCAGAATTGACAATTTCATCTTTAGGAAACCAAGCGAAAATGACCATCAGGAGGAAATGAGAATGTTCAAACGAAAATTTACCAAACTGTTCTTCATGTTAGGGGTAGTATTTTTGAGTTTATTTACAACCGGTTGTTCGAAAAGCAAAGCAAATTCAAATCAGAATTCTCAGGAGTATGGGGAAGAACTCGATCTTTTTGATTCTCATGCTGAATTATATAGTATTGTTTCTCTATCTTTAACAGAAAGTTTGTTTTCAAGTAAAGCAATAATCGTATCCGACGAAAAGGAAATTCGAAACGTCTTAAATATTATCAATGAAAAACCGGAATATATCGGTGAAACAAAAGTAACAGAATTAGATGCTCACATCATTTGCGATAGTGTCAATCTGGGGATTACAGCCTATGCAAAAGAATTGGATAAAACGATGAATGTATCCTATCTGATTTCGCAAGATGGGGTGCTATATTACTATATAGGCGATGAAATGGTGAAATATACAAATGAAAATACAATTGACTACATTGAAATAGTCGAATTTATCAGAAATAGATGAAAGGAATGAGAAAAAAATCATTATTTTTTAGTCTTGTTTTAACATTGAGCTTGGTTTGTAATAAAAACATTCTTAAAATTCATGCTCGAAACATCGATGATTCGTACTTTTCAAACCTTGCGGAATACGCGATTCCAAAATGAAAGAGAGATGAGAAGGTATGAATTTAAAGACAATAGAAAGATTTATTGGTAAACAAAACGTTTGTTTTATATGTTCCGTTGATGAAGAAAATTATCCTAATGTAAAAGCAATGTTAAAACCTAGAAAAAGAAATGGATTAAAAGAATTTTATTTTTCTACCAATACTTCATCTATGAGAGTGAAGCAGTATCAAAACAATCCAAATGCTAGTATATACTTTTATCATAAAGGTATAATTAGATATGTTGGAGTGATGCTGAAAGGTAAAATGGAAGTATTAGCGGATCAAGAAACTAAAAATATGATTTGGAAAAAAGGAGATACAATATTTTATAAAAAGGGGGTAACTGATCCAGATTACTGTGTTTTAAAGTTTACTACTACAAGTGGTAGATATTATTGTGATTTAAAAACCAAAAATTTTGATATAAAGTAATTGATAAAAAGCAATTTGAAAGTGAAATGGTATAATGAATTTTAACTTCGGATTTTCATACATAGGTTTAATATTTTTGTTCATGCTAATGATACCTAATATTATATGGAGCAAAAATAAACCAAAAGATTATGATAAATATGTTAAAAACGAGAATAGAGTATTACAATTCTTTGAAAGAATGGGAGAAATGCTAGTAACTTGTATATCGTTGATATTTAGTGATTTTAATATAAATGGTATATCAATTTGGTCTAGTATATTGTTAATTGCATTTATTTTAATGATTTTGTATGAAATATATTGGATAAAATACTTCAAAAGTAGTAGAACGATGAAAGAGATGTATGGTAGTTTATTAGGGATACCCGTTGCCGGAGCAACTTTGCCAGTATTAGCATTTTTATTATTAGGCATATATGGTAAAAATGTATTTTTAATTATAGCAACATTTATATTAGGAATCGGACATATAGGAATACACTTAAATCATAGACATGAAGTTAAATGAATTACAATTTATAGAGCAGAGCATAGTTACTCTTGCGATTGAAGATGGTGATCTATTGTTTTATTTTTGTGAACCAATTAAACCATTTAGATACGATATTTATTAAATTGATGCACCCTTAAATATAAAAATGTTATAATAGTAACGTTATAGAAGGAGTGAAAAAAATGAAAAATAAAATGGCAATTTTGGTAGTTGATATGCTTAACGACTTTGTCACTGGAGCATTAAAATGTGATCGGGGCTTAGCGATTGTTCCTAAGACTGCACAATTACTTGATGGAGCGAGAGAACATGGCGTTCCGTTATTTTTTGTAATGATTCTCACATCAAAGGTGTTGATCATGAATTAAAATTATGGGGTGATCACGCCATTCAAGGGACAAAAGGTGCGGAAGTCATTCCCGAATTAAAAGTATCTGATAAAGACTATGTTGTACCTAAAAGACGATATAGTGGTTTCTTCCATACCGATCTTGATCTGCTTTTAAAAGAACTTGGTGTTGATACCGTTATCATGACTGGATTGCACACCCATATGTGCGTTCGCCATACTAGTGCCGATGCATATTGCTTAGGATACAATGTCTTAGTTGCTAGCGATGCTACTAATTCTTTCACTGAAGAAGATTATCTTTATGGATTGAAGTATCTTAAAGAAGTTTATGGTGCCACCTGTTATAGTGTTGATGAATTATTAGAAATATTCAAAAATAATTAATAAAAAAGAAGTAACCATAATTTCCATAGGAAATTTTACCACAGAAACAAAATATAAGTATAGCGCACTATACTTGCAAGCAAGGTAAGGGTTTGTTATACTTTTTCTTCTAAATATTTTCTTTAACTTTTCTCCAAATTACTGTTTATCGCTCGTATTTTATCTTACGCAAACCTATTTACAAATGAGGCAGAAGCAATAAAAGCATTAAAAAGAATAAAGCAGGTTATTATGTATCCGTACTTCACTGAATATCCAATTTGTAAACAGCAAGTTATCAAAATTGTATTATTCGTGTATCGACGTGACATCTATGTAGTATGACTAAAGAGTCAAAAAAGAACACTATCGTTCATCTAATGAATACCATAAAAATGAGAGTGAAAAACGATTGCCATTAAACGATCAATACAATTCAAACTACCAAGTATCTATTCGTATTAAATCGTAGATTAAAGATTATATATCAATTGCGGATCGTACTCTTCCTTCATAAGATTGTCTTTTGGCATAATGTTGAATACGGAACCTACGGCAAGCATAAAAACCAATGCGAAGAAAAGATATACAATGAAATATTTTTTGCTGATTTTCATTAAATTTTCATGGAAAAACAAATAAATTAATGTGTATCCGACAGACAGGACACAACAACCGATAAATCCATACCAAATAAGAGCATCAAAGAAGCATATAGAAATAACAATTCCAAGCATGAGCAGGAAGATTTGATTCAAAACGCTTCCGTTTTTTATGTGCTTATTTTGGCTTACATCGTCTTTTGGAACAAAGAACTTACTTTTAACCACGAAAAAATACAAGATTGAAATGCCTAATGCAATCATCAAATAGGAATAACGTTTAAATAAGAGCGCAAATACTACATTCAGCAGGGAATTTAAAACTACGCCTATGCCGACAACGATTGTATATCTTTTCATTATGACTTATTTTCCTTTCTCTTAGTTTTTATCTTATAGATTTTAGTTGCCTTCTTCTGTAATCGAATCATCTTTTGTACTCATTACCAAGTAATATCAGGGAATATCCCCAATCCAAGCAAAATGTCAATGATGAATTTCCCACCAATTGCAAACGGCACCAAATCATACACCATTGTCTCTTCATTGATGACAATCATCATAT
The DNA here is from genome assembly GCA_048359995.1 of Bacilli bacterium. Classification (GTDB taxonomy): domain Bacteria; phylum Bacillota_I; class Bacilli_A; order RFN20; family CAG-449; genus UBA3210. The sequence continues at coordinate 3,546 of DBGCPK010000019.1, forward strand.
ATTCCTTGGGTGTTACGGAAAAAACGATTATTTCAGTAAACATAAATATTAGCGCAAAGAAAAGATACACTATGCAGTATTTTTTACTGATTTTCATTAAATTCTCATGAACAGTCATATAAAAGATTGAATATCCGACAGACAGGACACAACAACCGATAAATCCGTACCAAATAAGAGCATCAAAGAAGCATATAGAAATAACAATTCCAAGTAACAGTAAGAAGATTTGGTTTAAAACACTGCCTGCAATAATATTCTTATTTAAACTAACATCATCATTTTTGACAAAGAGATTACTTTTAACCACGAAGAAATACAGGATTGGAATGGCTATTGCAATCATTAGATATGAATAACACTTGAATAAGAGCGCAAATACTACATTCAGCAGGAAATTTAAAACTACGCCTATCCCAACAACGATTGTATATCTTTTCATCACAAATCCTTTCCTTTTATTGCAAACTATCTATATATTTCATATCACTATAAAACAGTTTGAAAATCGTTTCACTGTATGTCTTATCCGAAACACCATTCATTGTAAACTTCATCTCACTGCCCCAATAGGCCATATCTTTATCCGTAGTTTCATAACTATCTTTTAATCCATTGGATACGGTAAAAACTAAATAGATGGTGCCCGTAATGTCTTTGGCGTCCCCATCAATCCCTATATCAGAAAGCATCGAAGTTATTTCCGTATTCAACAAAGATGCATACAATTCATCGTTAAGAAGGTAAGTCAATACTACCTGTTTGGAATTAAGATAATACTTGTGAAAACTCATGTTTAGTGTTAAAACAACAAATGAATCCATATAATCCGTGCCTTGGTATACAATTTTATCACAAAGAGAAATTTCCGTTATCTGCACGGTATCTCCGTCTTCATTCTCATATACTTCATTTAACCCGATTGCTCGGTAACCATCGTGTATCTGTGGTTGATTCGTGCTGCTAAAAAACACATTTAATCCGATACTGATAGATAAGATGAGCATCATTGCGACCGAAATGCTTACGGCACACCACCTTGGAATAGAAATCTTATGCTTGCATTCCATCCTCTTTCGATATTCATTTTGTAATTTGGAAATCAAAGCTTTCTTTTCTGAATCTGAAAACTGAATTTCTTCCATTACTTCTCTGTAAAGTTGATTATTCATTCTTTATTCCTCCATCATGAATTCCTTTAATTTGTGCCGTGCCCGCGACAAGATAATTGTTACGGCATTTTCCGACTTTTTATAAATCTTGGCGATTTCTTTCAGTTTATAATTCTCATAGTAATAAAGATAAATTATATTTTGTTCCAACGGGGTCAATCGGCTCAACTCTGTTTTTAAACTGCCCTTATCAGATGAAGGATCGGCATAGTTGTCATCAAGTCTTGAAACTTGACGATAAGAAGATTTCAGTTCGTCTTTACAGCGGTTGATGATAACGCGTATTAACCAAGCCTTTAGATGTTCTTCCGACTTAAACTTTTCTGTTTTAATCAATTTAAAGAAACAATCCTGAACGCAATCCTCTGCAACTTCTTTGCTATGCGTGTATTGAAAGGCGATTCTTAACAACATATCGGAGTATGTTTGAACGATTCGATTTATTTCTTTTTCATTCATAATGATCGTATCCAAAAATCTCACCCACTTACTGTTTTCGTATATAATACGATTGAAAAGTCAAAAACCTTTCAATTTTTTTGCAAAGAAATTTCCGCTTTTTTAACCATAAACTTTTGCATACTCGTCTTGGAAGAATCATTCTTCGACATGGTCTAACCTCGGCGGCGAAGATGGAACGAAAGGAATTTTTAAACCATGACTTGATTCGTTCCTTCCCGTAGGTAAACAATATTTTATCTTTGTATTTGACAACCGTCAATCCTTTAGAGGTGCTGCTTTTGTATCGTTTTACAACCATTGCCGAGGAATTTCAAGACCGGAGTATAAGAAGTTCGAAGGAAAATACGACAACTGCAATCGATTTAGGGAAACTTCGGGATCAAAAGAAGGAGTTGGAGGATAAAACGAAATAGGATACAAGTCTTTCTAAAGATGAAGTTTCTCGATCAATTTGCGGTATTGTTTTCGAGAAATCGGGAGGCATTATAAATACGATTTAATGAATTAGGAAAGCGAATTACGTGGAGATGAAGTTTTTCTTTTTGAAACTACTTTACTCTTATTTTTGTTCGATTTTTTTTGATATTTTTCAATGCTGCTTTCCAAAGCGTCCATCAAATCCCGGATATGCGTTTCTTTTCCGGATTTCGGCGCGATGATTTTCTTTCCTTTGATTTTATTTTCGATCATTTTTCCGACTTTTTCGGCATATTCGTCGCGGTAAATTTCAGGACGAAATTCCGAAGTCATCTCTTTGATTAAAAGTCGTGCCAGTTTGAGCTCGGAAGCCGAAAGCGCAGCGGAATATTTTTTGAACGTGTATTCCTTGATTTCTTCGTGAAAAAACAAGGTAGAGAGCAGAATAAAATCTTCTTTCGGACGAATCAACACCAAGGTTTCTTTCGTGCCAAGAACGGTTTTGCCTAGCCCGCCTTTATTTTCTTCTTTCATCGCTTTTAAGAGGAGATGATACGCTTTTTCCGCGCCGGTAGGAACCATATAATAAGATTTATCGAAGTACATTGGATCGATCTCGTCGATATTTACAAATTGATCGATGGTGATGTTTTTGTCTTTCTCCGTTTTTATTTTTTCAAAATCCTGATCATCGAGCATCACGAATTTGCCTTCTTCGTATTCATATCCTTTGATAAGTTCTTCATTTTTGACCTCACGACCATCGCAATCGATGCAAGTTTTTTTATATTGAATTCGCGATTGTGTCTTTTTATCAAATAGGCGAAAAGAGAAACCGCTGTCTCTGATCGCGGAATGCAGGGTGATCGGAATAAATACAAAACCGAAACTGAGATTCCCTTTGAAACTATATGCCATCTTTTTTTCCTCGTACTTATTATGCGCATAAAGAGAAGTCGTACTCGAATAAATTTTCTTTTTGTTCGAATACTAAACTTATGAAAAAAGAATTGCAGGAATATCGAAAAAAGAGAGACTTCTCCAAGACACCCGAGCCGAAGGGAAAAATCGAAAAATCATCTAAAAAGTCGCGGTTCGTGATTCAATTTCATCAGGCACGTCAAGATCATTTCGATTTCCGTTTGGAATGGAAGGGAGTTCTTTTAAGTTGGGCTGTACCCAAAGGACTTTCTCTGAATCCGAAAGAAAAACGTTTGGCCATTCGGACGGAAAACCACCCTTTGTCCTACCTTCGATTTGAGGGGACTATTCCGAAAGGGCAATACGGCGGAGGAAGCGTTACTATTTTCGACATCGGGTATTGGGAAACCGAAGAAGATACGGATAAAGGATTGGAAAAAGGAAATTTGAAGTTTGTTCTTAATGGAAGACGTTTCCGCGGCGGATTCGCTTTGATTCGTTTAAAAGAGGAAGACCAATGGATTTTAGTCAAAGAAAAAGATGAGTTTGCCCAATCGGATTTAAAATCGGCAGAGAAAACAGGGAAAGAAATTGCGTCGAACGAACGGAAAAAGAAAAATCCTTTTTCCTGTCCTTCGGTGGAATTGGCGCTGCTCGATGAGAACGTACCGACGGGAAAGAACTGGATCTACGAGATTAAATATGATGGATATCGCATCATTGCCGAAGCCGAGTTCGGCAAAGTAAGATTGCTGTCGAGAAATCAACGGGATTATACTTCGAAATTTCCATCGGTCGTCGAAAGAGCGAAAGCCATTTCGGCTCGTCATTCGATGATTCTCGACGGGGAGATGATCTGCAGCGATGAGAAAGGAAGAAGTTCTTTTTCCGAATTGCAGCAAGCGATTAAAAAAAATAATACTTCATCGGCGTACTACGTCGTATTCGATCTCCTCGCCTTAGATGGTGAAGATTTACGCAAAAAAAGTCTTCGTTTTCGAAAAGAAAAATTAAAAGCGATCTTAAAAAATGAAAAAAAGGAATTGGTTTACAGCAAAGAGTTCAGGCAAGGGAAACTGCTTTTTGAAAAGGCGCAGGAGTTGAATCTAGAAGGAATTATCGCCAAAGACGAAACTTCCGAATATACCGGAAAAAGAAGCGGAAATTGGCGGAAAATCAAGTGCAGAAAGAGCGACGAGTTTGTCGTCGGCGGATATCAGATTTCAAAAAAAGAGGGTCGTTCGATGCGAAGCATTTTATTGGGAAAATTCGTAAACGGTCGTTTGACTTATTGCGGAAAAGTTGGAAGCGGAATCCGTGCTTCTGCGGATAAAGAGTTTTTCGAACGCTTTCGAAAGATTCGTTCGCGGCGTTGTCCGTTTGATTCCAAAGTTCCCGTTTCCGCGGATGTCGTCTTCGTCGAGCCGATTCTCATCGTAGAAGTAGAATTCGCCGAATACACATCCGGAGGAATTCTGCGACAAGGAAGTTTTAAAGGAATACGCGAGGATAAAAGTTTGCAGGATTTGAAAGAGAACCCTTCTGAAATAGTCCTGACAAGTCCGGATAAGATCATTTACCCCGAAAAGAACATTCGGAAAAGAGATATCGCCGATTACTATCGAAAAGTATCTCCGTATATGCTTCCTTATATCCGAAATCGGCCGTTGTCGGTTGTTCGGTGCTCCCAAGGGGTTGAAAAAGCGTTCTTTAAAAAGCATCCGGAAAAGAAAAGGAATGGAATTCGCGTTTATAAGGAAGAGGGTAAAGAATATTTTGCCGTCGAAAATCAGGAAGGACTCCTATCCGAAGTTCAGATGGGAACCGTCGAGTTTCACATTCAAGGGTGCCGTTTGGACAGCAAAGCGCATCCGGATTATCTGGTTTTCGATTTGGATCCGGATGCGGAATTGCCTTTGGTCAAGGTCCGTCAAAGCGCGAAAGACCTGAAAAAACTACTACTACGTTTTCGACTGACCTCTTTTATCAAAACCAGCGGAGGAAAGGGGTATCATATTGTCGTTCCATTCTCGGAAACCAAAGATTGGAAAACATTTTCTAAGTTCGCGGAGCAGATCGTGCAACTGATGGAAAATCTTCATCCGGATTTGTATACCTCCTCTATCGGCAAGAAAAGCAGAAAAAACAAAATCTTCATCGACTGGATGAGAAATAGAAAAGGAGCCACCAGCGTCGCGCCTTATTCTCTTCGCGCGCGGAAATCCGCGACGGTATCCATGCCGATCTTTTGGAACGAATTAGATCGAATCGATCCGGACGGAATCGATATTTTTACGGCATTAAAACGGGTAAGTCGGAATCCGTGGAAAAACTTCGATTCGGTCGGGAAAAAGCAAAGACTGCGATAGCTCAATATAAACGGCTGAAAATCGGGTTGTTCATTCGTCATAGAAATCGAATTTCTTTTTTTGAGAAAAAAGAAAAGAAGAGTTTCATATTTTGCTTGAACAAAATTTTTATTTTAGATAAAGTAGTAGTGTTGCATTTATTATCGGGAGGATTAGTTTCAACCGAGAGTGAAAATGAAAGAAATGTGAATAGAGGAGGCGGCGGAATGAAAAAAGGTATTTTGTTAGTGGTTCTCTCATTGGCGTTGGGATATTCTATGGCAAACGCAGACGGGATCGTTCGGATTGATGCGGAAGAAAGCGAACCGTACCTTTATTATTACGATCAATTGTCGATGTCGGAAAGAAAGTTTTACCGAGCGATCGGCGAAATGGATTTAAAGAAGGGGAATGACGAATACGATTTAATCGAAAGCGAAACGGTAACGGAGGCGCAGTTAAGCCGTTTTACCGACGGCAATGCGGATCTTTTAAAAGAATTCGGCGCCGCGAAAGACGCTTATTATCTCGATCATCCGGAGATCTTTTACGTCGATTTCGACGCCTTGTCCATCAGCGTCGGATTAAAAAACGGGAACTACGTGGCGACTTTGGGAACAGGACGCGCGGATACCTATTTTTCAAATGGATTCGATCAAACAAATGTCGCTGCGGCTATTGAAGAGTACGAATCCGGACTTAAACGTTATTCTTTCGACGAAGACGCGGCTATCGAAGATATCGTCACCTCTGTGAATAATCAGATGGTCGAAGAGATGGTTTACGGATTCGACGGAAATCAAATACGGAGTTCGTACGGAAGTTTAGTAGATCATTACGGAGTGTGCGAAAGTTACGCTCGGGGATTCAAGTCTTTGATGGACCGCTGTCAAATCCCCTGCGTGGAGGTGGTCGGATATCTTTTGGATTCCGACAGCAATACGTATCAACCCCACGCTTGGAATGCGGTTCGCATCGACGGAAATTGGTATGGCGTAGACGTGACGTTAAACGACAGCACGGGACAGATTGACGGTTACCTTTTGAAAGGAAGCGACATGTTGTCGCTTGATCATCTCGAAGACGGAAAGATATCGGAATCCGGAAAGTCGTTTACCTATCCGTCATTGTCCGAATATGACTTAGGAAAAGCGCCGATCAAAGCCGAAGTAAAATACGAAAAAACCGAAGACGGAGGTTACAGCAGGATCACCGTAAGTTATATGGGGAAATCGGTCAGACAACTCAAAGACGAAGGCCTTTATCTCGTCGATTATTCTCCGGACGCGTTGTACAAGGGTTTTGCATCTTATGCCTTGGATAGTTATTTAAGCGAGGATGGCTATACTTTCAATTTTGAGTTCAACGACTGGATAACAAAAAAATATATCGTCACTTCTCAAATTCCGGACACTGACGGAATTTATTATCATCAGGAAATAGAGGAAATCATCGCGGAAAGCGCAACAATCGTCAACGAATGTTATGATAAAGATCGGGATGTTCCTTTCGTTTCGGACACGATCGTCGACGGAAGATCACAAGTCACTTGGATGGTTGACGCCAACCAAACGCACAGCGTGAGTTTGGTTTACGATACAGAACTGGAAATCTTCGATCCGGATCAACCGATTGGCATTCGAGTGAGTTCCGATAAAGATTCATCGCTTTCGGAATATGTGGTGGTCGAAGATATTTCTTTGAAAAATCAAGACGAAAAGGGAATTCTCTCGTTTACTTTGATTCCAAGTAAAATGTATCAACATAATACTTTGGCCTATACTTTTACTCCTGTCAACGTGATAAAAAAAGACAGCATATCCGAGAAGAATCCATCGGGACTTGCTCCTTTATCGGCGAGTTTGGCTTTCGGGCGGAGAAGCGTAGTTTGCAGCAAAATATTCAACGACGGAAGACTTTATGTAGACGCTTACGGCTCTCCTTCGCTCATCGATTGCGGCGATTTGAGTATGAACGGCTGGACCTATACGGAAAACGGCATACAGAAAGGGATCGTGGACAATCAACGTTCGCAGATGGCACTTGTGGTGACAAAACCGACCGAGCGCGTCGAGGAACAAATGAAAACCGCGGTTTCTTCCGATTCGGAAACTCTTCTCGTCAGCGAAACCTATGAAATCGATCTTCATATCTGCGGCTTTTTAGCGGAAATCCCTTCGGGGTCTTATGTGAAGGTTGCCTTCGGATTTCCGGAGGGTTACGGTCCGGACGATGAAGGAGTCACGTTTAAAGTATATCATTTCGAGAAAAAGAACGGAGTCATCGATTACGAGAATCCGATCGAACTCGAATGCGTGGTTACTTCTTATGGCTTGGTAGTGGAAACGGACAATTTCAGCCCTTTTATGGTCGCGGTCGTCAAATCCGAAGGGGATTTGGAGGAATCCAAGAGAATCTACGCTCGGACGGTGAATGCACACGGAAGTTTTCAAACGGAATCGATGAAGAGCATCGCTTCTTTGCAAAGCGGAGAGAGCCTGACATATACGATTACTCCCGACGAAGGTTATCGGATCGATTATGTTCTCCTCAACGGAAAACAAGTGGAATGCGAAAACAATCGGGTGATTTTGTCTTATGAACAAATCAACGCGCAAAATACATTGGACATCGCTTTTGTTTCGGAGGTCGTTGCGGAAAGAGAGAGCCGTGAGGGAATCGAGAATCAGAATGTCGCATTTGCGGAGAACTATTACAGAAATCAAAAGAAAAATCAACACCTTCCGAATGTGCTGAAATGGATTTTTATCGGAATCGGCGTTTTTGCGGGATTGGTTTTACTTGCAATGCTTCTCGGATTCTTTTTCCGAAAAAGGACATCGAATTGAAACTGAATCATACATTCTCTTATTGAATCAGTAAGGAGGAAAAACTATGAGTTTTTTTGGGAAGATCAAATATTTATTGAAATCGGCCCGCGAATACAAAAAATATGCGACTTGGTCGATTGTTTTTATCGTGGCGGAAACGGCGTTCGAGTGCGTAATTCCCTATGTGATGCAATCGTTAATCAATGAGATGGCCGCGATGCAGAACGGATTGGCGGACAAGAACGAAATATTGTTGAAAGTCATCATGTATGCGGCATATTTAATCGCTCTTGCGATAGGCTCGTTTATTGCCGGAATCACTGCCGGAAAAATCAGCGCGAAAGCCGCGTGCGGATTTGCCAAAAACCTTAGAGAAGATGTATTTTCCAAGACGACGGAGTTTTCTTTTACCAATATCGACAAGTTTTCTTCGTCTTCTTTGATCACTCGGCAAACTATGGATATCAGCAATATCCAAATGGCTTATATGATGGGAATTCGAGTTGCGGTGCGCGCGCCGATTATGTTCCTGTTTTCTTTCATTATGGCGATTGTTCTTTGCCCTCAGCTATCTTGGATTTTTGCCGTTACGATACCGTTAATCGTCATACCTTCGTCCATTATTATTCCGATGGCGTGTCGGAGATTTAACCGATTGTTTCGGATGTACGATGATTTAAATGAAACCGTAGAAGAGAATATTCGCGGTATGCGCGTTGTGAAAACTTATGCGAAAGAGGAGTATGAGAAAGAGAAATTTCACAAAGCGAGTTATCAAATGGCGAAAGGATTCCGCGTCGTGGAACAAATGTTGAATGCGACGAATCCGGTGATTCAATGCACGATGTACGTTTCGATGGTACTATTTCTCTTTATGGGAGCAAAATACGTGATCGACACTGCGGTGGTCGACGGAGATAAGATTTTATATGGTAACCTGAATGTAGGCGGAATTTCGGCTTTGATTACCTATAGTGCGCAGGTTCTCTCTGCATTGATGACCGTTTCGTTTGTCTTGTTTTTCATTATTATGTCGGTTCCTTCCATCAACCGTGTTTACGAGGTTTTGATCGAACAACCTTCGATCGCCAATCCGGAAAATCCGATTTATCAAGTTGACAATGGAGATATCGAATTTAAAAACGTCTCTTTCAAATATCGGAAAACGGCGAAAAAATACGCGTTGTCTTCGATCGATTTATCGATTAAGGAAGGGGAAACAATCGGCATCATTGGCGGAACCGGTTCCAGCAAATCGACGTTGGTAAATTTGATTTCGCGCTTTTATGATCCGAGTGAAGGCGAAGTGTTTGTCGGCGGGCATTCTGTCCGAGATTATGATATCAAAACGCTGAGAAACAGCGTGGCGATGGTCTTGCAAAAAAATATTCTTTTCAGCGGAACGATCAAGGAAAACCTTCGCTGGGGAAATCAAGAGGCAAGCGATGAGGAGATCGTCGCCGCTTGCAAAGTCGCCCAAGCGGACTCTTTTATTCAAGGATTCGAAAAAAAATACGATACCTTTATCGAACAAGGAGGTACTAACGTAAGCGGCGGTCAAAGGCAAAGACTATGCATCGCCAGAGCGCTTTTGAAAAAGCCGAAAGTTCTGATTCTCGATGATTCGACCAGCGCGGTAGATACCAAAACCGACGCTTTCATTCGAAAGGGATTGAAAGAGAATCTTAACGGTGTTACGACGATAATCATCGCTCAACGGATTTCCAGCGTTCAAGAGGCCGATAAGATTATCGTTATGGATAATGGAAAAATCGACGGCATGGGAACGCATCAAGATTTATTGAAAGAAAATAAGATCTATCAGGAAGTCTTTGAAATCCAGAATCGGATAGGGGGCAAATAAAATGAAGAAAAAATCGGTTTTATTTCGGTGCATTAAAGATTATTTTAAAGCGCATCCGGTTGCTTTGTCGATTGCGGCCATATGCGTGCTTTTCAATGCAATCGGCGCGATCGTCGCCCCTTTGATGCTACAGAATATGATCAATTTGATTTACGACGGCATCGTGAATGTCAACAAATGGGACGGAATCAAAGCGGAATTTTTTCAATCCCTTTACATGATGCTGACTGCATATGCGATTGCTTTGACCGGCGGCGCCATATATTCTCAAATTACCGCGAGATTCTGCCAAATGTATATGCACGAATTGCGCTATCGCGTTTTCAGCAATATGCAGGATCTTCCGATTAAATATTTCGACCAAAATGAAAAGGGATCGATTATGTCGACTTTTACAAACGATATCGATACGATCCGTCAACTTCTCAGTCAGTCGTTGACCGATATCCTCATCTGCGGAGTAACTTTCCTCAGCATTTTTGCGACGATGTTGTATTCTTCTGTCCTTTTGAGCGTAATCGTTGTTCTTGGCGCGGTATTTATGGTTTTGGTTACCCGAAATGTCGGAGGTAAAAGCGCGAAAAACTTTATGATTCAGCAGGGAGTTTTAGCGAAAGAAGAAGGTTATGTCGAAGAGATGATGAACGGTTTAAAAGTCATCAAATCTTTTTGCCACGAAGAGGAGAGCAAACAGGAATTCGCTCGGATCAACGCCAATCTGCAAAAAGTGGCGACCGATGCGAATAAATTTTCGAATATCCTGATGCCGATCATGGGGAATATCGGAAATTTCCTGTACGTGATTGTCGCTTTTATCGGAACAATTCTCTATATTTTCAAAGTGCCGAATCTGACTTTAACCGGGATCAATTCCATTTCCATCGGCGTTGTGGTCTCCTTCTTGCCGATGGTTCGCCAATTCACCAACAATGTCAGTCAGGTTGCCAATCAAATCAATCCGGTGGCGATGGCGATCGGAGGAACGACACGGGTTTACGAACTTTTGGATCAACCGAAAGAATCCGACGAAGGTTACGTTACTTTGGTAATGGGAAAATATGATGAAAACGGACAAATTGTCGAATGCTCTCGAGGTGAACATACTCTTTGGGCGTGGAAATACATTCATCAGGATGGTCAAGTGGAATATCGTCTCTTGAAAGGGGATATTCGCATGTTCGACGTCGATTTCGGTTATGAAGAGAATCAATTGGTTTTGCACGATGTCTCGCTTTACGCCAAACCGGGACAGAAGATCGCTTTTGTCGGGGCTACGGGAGCGGGAAAGACGACGATTACCAATTTGATCAATCGATTCTACGATATCGCAGACGGAAAAGTGCGTTATGACGGAATCAATATCAATAAAATCCGAAAGAAAGATCTTCGCAGCAGTTTGGGTATGGTCTTGCAAGATACCAATCTTTTCAGTGGAACCATTATGGATAATATCCGTTATGGAAGGCTTGATGCCACAGACGAAGAGTGCATCGAGGCCGCTAAATTGGCCAATGCAGATAGTTTCATCACCCGTCTTCCGGACGGATATCAAACCTATATTAAGGGAAACGGAAACTCTTTGTCGCAAGGTCAGGCGCAACTTCTATCCATTGCTCGCGCCGCCGTCAGCCAGTGTCCCGTGTTGATTTTGGATGAAGCGACTTCTTCGATCGATACCCGAACGGAAGCGATTGTCCTGAAAGGAATGGAGAATCTGATGAAAGGAAAGACCGTTTTCTTAATTGCCCATCGTCTGTCGACGATTCAAGACGCCGACGCGATTATGGTGCTCGAACACGGGCGTATTATCGAACGGGGAACACACCAGCAATTGATTGAAAACAAAGGTTATTACTATCAGTTGTATACCGGTGCTTTCGAATTGGAATAAGAGATTCAAATTTCTTTCAGCAGCTTTAAAATAGCATTTTCGGAAAGCATTTCTTTGATTTCGGCATAGGAAAGAAAAATCTTTTTTTCGTAATGACGATGCAAGGCGTTGATCAGCGCGTCGTTGTCGTTTTCAGCATCGTCGTAATCGACTTCGAGTCGGTGATATTGCTCATAAAGAAGCGTTATGATATCTCTCCGAATAACTTCGATCAAAGATTTTTCCAACCAATATTCGTAATGAAAAGCTCTTTTTTCTGATTTTTTTAACTTCAAATAAAGCGGAATCCCATCCGTTTCATCGTGGTAGAGATCGACGAAAGCCATATCGTAAAATTCTTCGCTTTTCTTTTCATATTCTAACGCGTCAGTATGAATAATGCGGATTTTGTCCTGCCGGGGAAATTGAGGGAAAAGATGCTTGTAAAAAAGATCGATGATATTTTTATCTTTTTCGATGACGGTAATCAACCGAACCTCTTCTTTGAGGTGGATCATATAGGCATAATAGCCGATACCCAGACCATATACCAAGACACGACCTTTTGCCGAAGAAATCGGTGCTTTCATCGTTTCAATTTCGTTTGGAATGACGCTCATCCAAGTGATTTCGTTTTGAATCAGCGAGGGAAAGAAAAATTCCTTGTCAAAAAAACCGACGGAGCAGGTCTCCCGATAATAATCGTCGGGATCGACATCGATATCGGCATACGGAAATCCTTCGTAAGGGAGATAGGAATCTTTTAGGAAACGGGTGTTTCCCGAGATCGATTCGGAAAAGCGAATGTTTTGGAGAAAAGGATTATCTTTATATTTCAAAACATCGAGTCGGTGGATTCCCTTTCGGAATCCGCTTATTCGCTTATTCTCGTTTTTCCGAACTCCCATAAGATTCAGCAGGCAGAAGAAAAAAGCCGTCTCTTCATCGATGTGCTTTTTCTTCATCGTTTGAAGAACGTCCTTTGGCGAAATAGATCGCGCATAATTATGATAGTATTCCGAAAGGAGGTCGGTTATCCGATAATTTTGTTCGTTTGTCTGAAAAAGTTTTTCGATTTCTTCCTGATCGCGTTGATTTAACTGAAATTTCATATAGATTTACCGGCTAAATTGTACCTTATCCGTATATATTCTTCTATCTATTTGTCAAAATTTCAAAACATTTTATAAGAAGTGTCAATAAATTTGCAAAAAAAACGGTTTGAAAACATATGAAAACGTTTTCTGAATTTTTCAAAACGCTTTCATAGTTTAATTGCAATTCATTTGCCATATGATAAGGGTGCTTAGGCATTAAGGAGGACTGAGCTTTATGGAAAAGTACATTGTAAACGGAAAAATTAATTCGAGATATATCGCTGAAAAAGAGTTTGCTTCTTCCGATCAGGCGCTGGCGTACATAGATCGCCTTTGCACCAGATACGATCTTCAAGTCGAAGATATCATCAATGAAAAATTTGAAGACACTTATGTAGTAGACTATTATAATCAGTTCAGCGTGAAAATGCTCAGAGCATAATGAATTTGTTTTTCACGAAAGTCCGGATCATCTGATTCGGACTTTTTTTGGCAAAAAAAATTGCAGAATGAATCTGCAATTTCTCTGATTATTCTCCGACTTCGATCGTTGCGTCGACGAATTCGGCATAGCGGGCAAAGCGTTTGACGGATTCGATGACCGAAACGACCTGATCTTTTGAATCGTAAACTTCCCCCGCCAATACCAATCGTTTTTGTTTGTTGTAGAGTTTGAATTGGAAACGGCTGTTTTTGTCTTTGAAAATAAGGAATTTTCCCGTATAGACGATTTCGCGGAATTTTTCGAGACTGTCTTTACACGAATTCGCGGATTTGTACATCTGAGAGGTGGCGATAACCCTTCCGTTGGATGCGATCAGTTGATAAAAGAATCCGTCGTCGCCGGAAGATAATTTCAGTTTTCCTTTTTCTTCCGGTTTCACATCTTCGATAAATTCTTCAACCTCGAAATGATCGTCGGCTTCTTCGAGTTCGATTTTGTCGGTAACGACGAATTTCTTAAATGATTCGCTCGCGGACAAGGCGCTTGCTTTTGTCTTGTAATTCGCAGAGGTGGCCAGACAACGACCTTGTTTGGTCATAATACGGAAAGAGAAGAGACCATGTTTGTCCTCGACGATTTCGATTTTGGCCGATTCTGCATTCCGTTTGATCGTTTCGATTCCGTTTCTCGCGGCCTTTTCGCTGATATAAATTTCGGAGACGACGAGAATCTCGCCGTTGGAGGCTTTCAGACGGTAGCGATAATCCGTGCCGCTTTGAGAGATGGTGAACTTACCGAAACTTCTCTTCGTCATCGGTTCGACCGCTATTTCGTCGGTATCATCGTGATCTTCGATGACTTTCTTATTCTTTTTTGGGGGAACTTTTGTCGTATTTTTCTTTGCCGTCGGCGTTGAATTTTTTTCTTTCGTCTCAATTGGCGCTTCTTCTCGGATTTCTTCCGGCTTTTCGACGGAAATTTCCTCCGCTACCGGTTTTTCCGACACTTCTTCCGCCGGTTCTTTCTTTTGAACATCTGCTTCTATCGGCTCTTCTTGATGCGCCGAAATCGCTTTTTTCTTCTTTTTCGAAGCCCGGATCGGCAGAATGACGGCAAGCAGAATCAAAACGACAACGACAACCGCGACGAACCAAAAGATCAGTTTCGAGGCAGTTGAATCGGTATTGAGAGTCTCACTGATCCATTCATATATGCTATTCATAAAAAAGTACCTCCACAATTCCTACAATTATTTATATTATAAATAAAAAAATTTTATAATTCCATATGAAAAGAAAAAAAACGGTTTTTGAACAAAAAGCCTTGAAATAGAAAGAGTCATTTTGTAAACTGAGTCAAGCGAGGATAATGCCGACTTGGCTCAATTGGCAGAGCAATTGATTTGTAATCAATAGGTTACTGGTTCGATTCCGGTAGTCGGCACCATTTATTTATTCAAAAGTACGGGATCCCGTACTTTTTTTATAAAGAAACGTAAACGAGAATTTAGTTGAACGTTTTCTGCAACAACGGCTTTCTTTTCAAAAAAAAAGAGGGCAATGCCTCTTTTATGATTGAGCTTCTTGATCGATAATTTCCAAATACGCCTTTGTTTTGTCTTCCGTCTCGTTCTTTACATCGAAATTCATCTTCGAGTAAACGTCGAATTTCACTCTTTTCGGAAATTTGTCGGGATACTTTTTCTTGATTTCGCTGGTAATCGAAGTCAAGAGATACTTTCCGGGCTTGTGCGTGTCCAAAAACTGTTGTACCAAAGGTTTAAATTCTTCGAGAAATCGAATCTCTTGATTCTGTTTTTCGAGTTTTCGCTCCTCTTCCAATCGTTTTTGTTCCTCTTTCAGTCTTTTTTGCTCTTCTCTTGTCGCTGCGTCTCTAAGCGGTTTCGCCGGTTTTGTCTTTGGCTTCTTTTCCGCTTCCGCTTTCGGATTACCATTCTCTTTCATTTTCTCGAATTTCGACGAAAGTTCTTTTTGCTTGACGGCTATTTGGGAAAGCAGATCTTCGCAATAAATGAATTCGTTGAACAGAGAAGCGTATTTTTCACTGGTATTGGCGCGATTGCCGACACCGATCAAATATTTTCCTCGTTGTTTCAATTCGAGAACAAGTTCCGTGTAATCTTTGTCTCCTGCGGCAAATACGAATCCATCGGGATTATCGAGATAAAAGCAATCCATGACTTCGATATAGAATCGAAAATCGGCGTTGTTTTTATTTTCCGTTTTCGCAGATTCGTTTTTGGCCGTACGAAGTTTTTTATAAGAAACCACGAGTTGAAGACAATTTGTCTTGACGGCTTCGGTTAAAGACTCCGTATTGGTCAATTTGCTCATGATTATTTTTCTTTTTATCGAAAAATAATTCTTTCTTTGCAGGTAAGAGAAGATTTCTTCGATCAGGGCGAGTTGATTGACATTTTCGTAATCGATAAAAACTCCTACTTTTTTGTCGTACATCTTTCCTCCTTTCTTAAAATTAAATATAGCACAACCATAAGATTTTTGATAATAAATGTTAAAAAAAAATCAATTTAAATATATAATAAGGTTATTGGAGAAAAAGTTATGAAAATGAATGCGAAAACGAAAACAAGAATCTTTATTCCCTTGATCGTCGCTATCGTCGTTTCTGCGGTGGGATTATTCTTTGCCATAGTACAACGCATAGACGATGTATCTAGTACGATTGCATCGTGGAATATTGTGGCCGATTTACAGGATAACGGCACCTTGCATATTGTCGACACGATCGAATTTCGCAGCGATGATTTCCACTTTTTTGAATACGAAATCGGCTATGGAAAGACGATTGTCGAGGGAAGCGGTAATGGTTCGTCTTTCGATTACGACTCCGTTTCCGTCAGCGTTTACGATCGAAGCGGAAAGTATTACTTCCGCGGAGCAAACACCGCGACGAGTAATTCGTCGAGTTCGGTTAAAAACGCAGATTGTCTCGGTTTTTCATGGAATCCCGGAGATAAAGAAAACGGCGGTCGACCTTTGAATTACTATACTTCGGGACATCAAAAAGAGTTGATTTACATCTACATTCACAATGGTTTTGAATCGACGATGTATTTCGAGTTCGAATATACGATTAAAAATGCTGTCAACAAATACGAAGATGTTACCGAGTTGAACTGGCAATTCGCTTCTCCTTTGGAACAGATCGCCGTAAAAAACATCACGTTGTGTTTGAACTTTCCCGACGGAAGTTCCCGTTATCCGATTGTCGATTCGTGGGACGAAAACGGAATTATGATTTTCGGACACGGAAACGGTAATTCTTCTTTTACTTCGATTTCCGCGACGAAAGCGGAAGTGTACGGAAAAAAATTAAGCGAAAGTTTGGGAGACGTATTGGAAGTTCGTTCGATCTTTCCGAACAGTCCGTATGATTTGTTCGGCGCTGTCGAAGCCGAAAATCAAATCGTTTCTTCGCGAAGCGGGAAACAGATTCTGAAAGAAGAAGAGAATCGTCTCGCCGATTTGGATACGCAATCCACGAATATGTATCGTTATCATCTCAACTGGTATATTTGGGGAAATGCGATCGCAATTGGCGCCGTCGTGTTGGCGATTATCGTCGGTTATTTCTGTTTTGACAAAGAGAGAAAGCCGAAATTCGACGCCGAATATCTTCGCGAACCTCCGTCAAAACTTCTTCCAAGCGTACTTTCTTATCTCGTCAACGACCAAGAGATCACGACGGAAGCCTTTACGGCCAACATCATCAGTTTGGTTCGGAAAAAATATTTGGAACTGGATTCCAATCACAGCCTCCTGACGGATGAAAAGGCCAATTTCATTGTCAAAAAGTGCGAAGATCAAATCGAGAGAGAAGCCATGAATAGCGACGAAATTTTCGTTTACGATTTGCTGTTCAAAAAAATGTTTGCCGGTGCGAACGAATTTACAATGGAGGATCTGGACAGAAAGATGCGCAAGGAATCTTCCGCGGAAACATTTTCAAAAAGCGTTTCGGCTTGGAAGGAAAGCGGCGTCAAGGCGGCGAAAAAGTGCGGTTTCTACGACAAACTCAAAATAACCGGAATTTTTTCCCTGATCGGAATCGGCGCTTTGATCTACGGAATCGCCAGCGTTTTCGTCCACTATATCGACTACTTCCTTCCTGTCCCTGCCGTTATTCTTTCTGTTCTTTCGACAGGAGCTGGCACATTTGCTTTGATTTATTTCGCTTCGATTACCCGAAAGTCGAAATACGGAATCGAAGAGTATACAAAGTGGATGGCTTTCAAAAAATTTCTTTGCGAATTCTCTCATTTTGAAGATTACGATATGATGAGCGTTGTCGTTTGGGAAGAGTATTTGGTCTATGCGACGGTGTTAGGAATCGCGGATTTAGTCGAAAAGCAGATGCGTATCAAATTGAAACAGGAGAATCTCAATGAAGCGGGAGACGTCACGCTGAACGGATTCGATCTGTATATGATCCTTTACCTCAACAGAATGTCAAGACGCATGGTTTTCTATTCGACCCTTGCGAATCAAACCTTAACCAAAGCGAAAGCTGCGCGGATGGCTTCGACAGCAGGAAAGATCGCTTCTTCGGGCGGTTTCGGGGGTCATTCTTCCGGCGGTGGCGGCGGACATGGAGGCAGAGCGGGATAAAATATCAAAAATATATTTATCTTCGTACTAAAAAATGATATGATACTTTTAGATATGGAGGAAACAAAAATGATTCACTTTCTTTTGGGAACCGGCGCGATTATCGGCATTGTGGTCGCCGCAGTCGTCGTCATTCTGATCATTGCCATAGTGGCTTGGTTTGTCAATACGTATAATAAACTCGTGAAAGGGAGAAACCGCGTGGAAAATTCGTGGGCGCAGATCGACGTTCAATTGAAAAGAAGATTCGATCTGATTCCGAATCTGGTGGAAACCGTCAAGGCTTATGCCAAACACGAAAGCGATATTCTGACGAAATTTGCGGACGCGAGAAAGATGTACGATAGTGCCAGAAACAGCGGCTCGGTTCAATCTCTTGCCGAAGCGGACGCGAATTTGAGCAAGGCTTTGAACATCGCGGTCAACGCGGTCAAGGAACAATATCCGGAGTTGCAGGCTAACTCCAATTACAAATCGTTGATGAACGATCTCAAAGATTGCGAGAATAAGATTTCTTACAATCGTCAATTCTACAACGACACCGTACTTTCTTATTCCAATCTCCGTCAATTGTTTCCGTCGAGCATCGTCGCTTCCATGTTTCATTTCGAAGCAAAAGAATATTTCCGCGTAATCGACGAAGAGAGCAGAGAAGCCCCGAAAGTCAGTTTTTGATGAATGAACAAAGTTTTTAAAGAAGGAACTTTTTTCGGGAAAATCGAAGCGTTCTTCTGGAAACTTTACAGCAAAGAACCGTTGAGATTTATCTTTTGGGGAGGAATCAACACATTGATCACTCTCATCAACACGATGCTTCTCAACTTATGCTTTACACAAGTAGAGTGGTCGACGAAATTTCTAGGGAGAACGATCGACATTCCTTTTATCATCGCCTTTATCATCGGCATTCCGATCGCATATACTACGCATACGATTTTTACGTTTAAGGTTCGGTGGTCGTGGAAAAGGCTGGCGAGATATCCGTTGAGTTCGATTCCGAATTTTCTCTTGCAATCGGCGCTGATCTATGTCTTAGGCGAACTCTGCGGTTTGAATTCTTACGTGGTTTACGTTCTCGCGGCGATATTACCGCTTCCGATTATGTTCTTCATCAACAAATTTTTGGTCGAACCGATTAAAATCAAAAGAAAAAAGGCGTCCGATTCACCCGAAAACGGCGAATAGGCGCTTTTTCGGTTATCATAAAAACGATAAACTCCTCTCTATTGCTTATCATCGAAAGAGAGAAGTGATATAATGAAAAAATCGAAAGGGCGGATAGCGATGGCTGAGCAGACAAAAAAAAAGAAACTGACTAAGCAAGGTCGGAAATATGCGATTAACATTGCGATTATGGTCGTCGTAACGGCGATTGCCTTTTATTTTATTTTGAAAGATAATCCGGGAAAAGTTATTCAAAATCTTTCGAATTGCGACTTGAAATACATCTTTATCGCTTTGGCCATTATGTTGGGATTTTATCTGGTGGAATCCTTGATTTTGACGATTTTAGCCAAGATGTACAAGCGAAATTATCATTTTCACAAGGGTTTTCTCAATTGCATGATCGGCGCGTTTTTTTCGGGAATTACGCCGAGCAATTCCGGAGGTCAGTTCGTTCAGGCATATACCTTTTCAAAGCAGGGAATTAAAGTTACCAATGCGGCCTCCATTCTTTTGATGCACTTTATCGTGTATCAAATGGTGAGCGTTTTATTTTCTGCGGGTATTTTGATTTTCAAATTCAACGAATTGAGAGCATATACGCAACCGATCAGCATTTTCGGATTCGATTTCGAAATCCTTTCTCTTTCAATTCTCGGTTTTGCGATCAACGCGGTGATTATTCTCGTTCTGTTTTTTGCCGCGTTCTCTAAGAAACTCCATCATCTGATTACGACTACGGGCGTAAGCATTATGTATAAACTCCACATTGTGAAAAACAAAGAACAGAAAGCGTTGGAATTAAGCACGAAATTCGAGACTTTCCGCATCGAACTCAGAAGGCTGTTGCAGAACGGTGGAGTTTTAATCATCACCGTTTTGCTTTTTCTGGTCAAAATGGTTCTTTACAATATCATTCCGTATTTCGTGGCATTGGCTTTGGGCGTCGGATTTCAAAGCGATAACGTTCTGATGAACATAGTCGATTCGACCTGCATGTCGCTGTTCTCGACGACGATTACTTCGATGGTTCCGATCCCTGGCGCTTCCGGAGGCGCGGAACTCGTTTTTCGGATGCTTTTCGACAAGTTTTTCGTGGCGGACGGCGCACAGTTGTCGGCCATTATTCTGCTTTGGCGGGCGATCACATACTATCTTGGCTTGATTCTCGGCTTCTTGGTTTTTATTTTCTATCACGAATCTCCGAAACAAGAATCGCTTCACGGTAATGCCAAAACCCTGTTACAATTGAGAATCGTTACTTTTGACGATGAAAACAAGACGTTGGCTATGGCGGACGACGACGAAGACGAACCGACCGACGAGGAGGAACTTACTCCGGAAGAAATCGAGGCCAGATTCAAGAAATTGAAAGAGGAATTGGCGCATCAACTGAAAAAGAACGAGGATTCCCTCGAAAAGGAGGAAAAGAAATGAGAATCGGACTTTTTTCTGAAACTTTTCCACCGGAAATCAACGGAGTGGCTACGGCGACGAAATCGCTTTACGATGCGTTTAAGCGAAACGGACACGAAGTTTATGTCATCACGACAAATCCTTTCGGAAAGAAGATCGAATTTCGCGACGATATTCTTCGTATTCCGGGGATAACCTTGAAATTTCTATATTCTTATAAAATGGCGGGGTTTATCAATCCGAAAGCGACCAAAATCATCAAAAAACTTCGTTTGGACATCATTCACGTGCAGACGGAAGCGGGAATCGGCATATACGGACGCCTCTTGGCGAACAAACTGAGCATTCCCTTAGTGTACACGTATCACACGATGTATGTGGACTATACTTACTATGTCACCAAAGGAGTAATGGATCCGGCGGCGAAAGGAATCGTCAAAAAATGGACAAAAGCCGTTTCTACGAACGTTACCGAGATGACGACGCCTTCGTTGAAGACGAAAACCGCCTTGCGCGAATACGGTGTAGATCGCTACATCAGCGTCATTCCCAACGGCATCGATCTGGAGATGTTCGAAGAAAAGAATATCGACAAGGAGTTTATCCGAGAATTCAAGAAAAAATACCATTTGGAAGGCAAATATCTGCTTTTGAGTTTGGGACGGATTGCCAAAGAAAAAGCCATCGACGTGCTGCTCTACGGATATGCGGAATATTTGAAAAATCCTTCCTTGAAAAACACGATGCTTCTCATCGTCGGCGATGGTCCGGATAAAAACAATTTGGAAAAATTGGCGATGGAACTCGGAATTATGCGCAATGTCGTCTTTGTCGGAAAAGTTCCTCACGAACAGGTGCCGTATTTCTATGCGATGAGCAACCTTTATCTTTCCGCTTCGACTTCGGAAACGCAGGGATTGACCTTTATCGAAGCGATCGCCGCGAAAACGCTGGTATTCTGCAAATACGACGAGAATCTTGAAGAAGTAATCAAAGAGGGAAAAACCGGTTATTTCTTCTACGATCTACGTTCGTTCGATCAAAAACTTCGGTTCATTCTTTCGTTGAACGATGAAGAGCGCAGGAAGATTATCGAAGATGCTTATTTGGAAAATCAACGCTATTCTATCGACGCTTTTTACGAAAATATGTTGGAGGTTTATCATCGTGCTATCCGAAAAATGTGGTAAAATCATCTCGGAAGTTTCTTTCGAACAAAAGGGGACGATAAAGATCGTTTTTCAGGATCGGACGGAGGTAAAAATCAACGAACGCACTTTCGGCGATTTTTATCTTTATGCAGGAAAAACGTTGACCGAATCCGAGTGGTCGGATTTAGAACGGGCGATTCGCTCGGAGAAATACAAAGATTATCTTCTTCGTCTTTTGAATCGGAGTCTGTATAGCGAGAAAGAAATATCCGACCGATTGAAAGCGAAGAAATGCCCGGATGAGATTTCGGAAGATTTGATCGCCGATCTGAAAAAAAAGAAGTTGATCGACGACGAGAGATACGCTTACTTTTTGAAAGAAGAATGCGAGAACAAAAACTGGGGAAAGCACAAGATCATTCGCGAAGCAAAAGAAAAGGGGATATCCGAATCGATCGTCGGCAGATGGGTGTTCGCCGAAGAAACCGAATCGGAGAAAGCAAAAAGGGTATCGGAAAAATATTGTCGGGGAAATCGTAAGCCTTTCCGGCAATTGCAATCTTCCCTGTACGCTCATTTGATTGCTTGGGGTTTCGACAAGGAAATTTGCGATCGTGCGGTGGCGGATGTCAAGAATTGCGTTTCGCCTGAAAGTGATATCGAACTTCTGAGGGTTCAAATGGAAAAGATGAAGGTCACGCACAACGTCGATCTTTCGGATCGGAAAGAGAGAGAAAAATGGATTAAAAAGTGGATTTATCGGGGGTTTTCCTATCGGGATATCGAAAAATGTATGGAGGAGTATTATGGAAAAACTGATTAAAGAATTTTGCGAAGGCGACCGCTTGGAAACTTGTCTGCTGGTTACCAACGTGAACAAAGGCGTGAGCAACGCGGGTGCTCCGTATCTTTCTATCACTTTTCAGGACAATACGGGAGTGATCGAGGGAAAGAAATGGGATGCCGGTGAAAACGATGCGTTGATATGCGAAGTCGGGAAAGTGATCAAGGTGAACGCGGACGTTATCGATTACAGAAACGCATTGCAATTGAAAATTTTGGCGGTTGCTTCGGTGGATCAGGCGACGCTGGATATTCAGAAATTCGCGCTTCCGTGTCCGGCGGACGTTTCGGATCTTACCCGAAGGCTGACCCATTATATCAATCAAATTGCCGATCCCGACTGTAAGAAAATCGTCAGCCGCATCATCGATAAATATTATTCCCGTTTTATCACTTATCCGGCAGCGACGCGAAATCATCACGAATTTGCTTCCGGACTTCTGTATCATACGATTTCCATGGCGGATATCGCCACGCTGATCGCTTCCTACTACGAGGGAATCGACAAGGATATTTTGATCTCGGGGTGCTTGCTTCACGATGTGGGAAAAGTCATCGAGTTAAGCGGTCCGATTGCCACGAAATACACGCTGGAAGGAAAAATGCTGGGACATATTTCGATCATGGTCAGCGAAATCCGAAAGACATGCGAAGAGCTTTCCATTCAAAGCGAAGTCGGTCTTCTCCTCGAACATATGGTCTTGTCGCATCATGGTGAAAAAGATTTCGGATCTCCCGTCCCTCCGTTGACGAAAGAAGCGGTGATTCTTCACGTCGTCGACGATCTCGATTCCAAGATGAACATGCTCAGCAAGGCGTTGGAAGTCACGCAGGAGGGAGAGTTCACTCAACGGCTTTTGGCGATGGACGGGCGTTCGTTTTATAAGCCGCGTAAGAGATAAAAAAAGAGGAAGTCTCCTCTTTTTTTAGATTTTCTTTGATATCTCTTCGGCAAGCGCCGGAAGAGAGATATGTTCCAGTTTGTTGGAGCGGAATTCGAGTTTCAGACAATCCTCGTCGGAATATCGGGGAATGACGTGAACGTGAAAGTGCATCACGGTCTGCCCGGCTACGGGATTGGTGTTGTTGATCAGATTGACGCCTTTCGCATTTAAAGAACCGACTTGCGCCTGAGCGATTCTCTGAGCGCTGCCCATCACTTTGCTCAAAATGTCCTTCGGAACGTAGAGCAGGTTGGCGAAATGCTGCTTGCTGATCACCAACGTGTGTCCCAAAGTCGTTTGAGAGATGTCGAGAAAAGCGAGAACGTCGTCGTCTTCGTAAACTTTATAGCAGGGAATTTCTCCGCGCACGATTTTGCAGAATATGCAGTCGTCCATAAAATACCTTCTTTCTGATCTCTATTT
The DNA here is from genome assembly GCA_048359995.1 of Bacilli bacterium. Taxonomy (GTDB): domain Bacteria; phylum Bacillota_I; class Bacilli_A; order RFN20; family CAG-449; genus UBA3210. The sequence continues at coordinate 27,566 of DBGCPK010000019.1, forward strand.
TAACACGGAATGAAAAAAAAGAAAGGGAGTTCTACTCCCTTTTTGTTTATTTGATGATTTCGGAATAGTTGCTGACGATGTAATCGTAGAAATCCTGATCGTGGATATTCGATCCGACATCGTATTGTTGCAGATAGTAAACCAAAGCGTTGCGCTGGTTGGTCGACGAATCGGCAAGACCATAAGAGATATCGATGATATCGTCGGTGTAAGTGACTTTGCCATCGACGGTATTGTTCTCGATCAATCCGTTGATAACGGAAGAAGTGTAGTATTTGTTGACGACGACGATGTAATAAGCGTCGCTGGAAGAATCATAGGTATAATACTTGCCCAGAGAACTTCCGTTCAGCGTGTTCTTCGGAGTCAAAAAGGCTACGCCTCCGTTGTCGCCGGTCGAAATGTAAGAAGCGATACTTGCAGAGAATAACCGTTCGGTAACCTCGCTCGGCAGATCGCTGATTCCTTCGGAACGAGTGTAGATGTCGTCTCCGGTAAAATCTTTTTGGTAAAGTTCGCGCACTTTCAGTTCTTCGCCCCATTCGACGGTATATGCGCCGGAACCGGTATAGGTGTCTTCGATGTCCTGATCGGTATCGTCGCGATTCAAGAGAACGTAATTTCCGTTTTCGTCCTTTTTGAGGTTCCCGTTTTCGTCTTTTTCGACGATCTTGGACAGATCCTCGTCGATTTCATTCGCCAAGGTGTAGTAGCGGGAAATATAGCCGTTGATGCGTTCGGCGCGAGCGAGTTCGTCGCCCGTCAAACCTTCGGTATCCAGTTCGACGCCTTTGTAAATCGCCTGCAATTCGTCGAGATCGATTTCACCCGTCGGTTCGGAAATGTAATTTCCCAACCATTCGAGAATCAATTTATTGACTTCTCCGGCTTTGTTTTTGAAGTTTTCCAGCTTGATGTACTGGACGTCTCTGGCGCTGGCACGACTGAGAGAAGAAATCGAATTTTCGCAAAGATATTTTGCAGTCAGCAATTTCTTTAAAACTTCCGGTTTGAGTTGTTTTTCGATATATTCGGTATAATCCGCTTTAAATACGTCTTCGAACGTATCTTCCGGTCCGATTAGATATAATTTGTTGTAGTTGATTTTGCCCGTGCTATCGGCAAAATTGATCGTCGGGTAGGAAGAGCGAAGCGAATTGACGTATTTCTCTTCGTCGAACAGGCGGTTGGTGGAATAACTTCCGCCTTTGACGGCGTCCAGAATTTGTTCTTGGCAGATTTCGGTGATTTTCGCTTCGTCGGCGAATGAACCGATCACTTCGTTTTCCGCGATGCGGGTAACCAATTCGTTGAAAATAGTCGTATTGGTCGTTCCTCCGTCGATGAGATTGTCATAGATGGTTTCGATGGTGTTGCGGAAATAGTCCGTATCTTTATCGACGAAATCGACGATCGGAGAACTGATGTTTTTCGGCTGTGCTTCGACATCGCTGCTACAACCGGTGAGAACCAATCCCAGCGAAAAGCAGGAAATAACGAGTAATTTTTTTCTCCATTGAATTTTCTTCATTTTTATTTCACTCCTTTCTCTTACAGGTCTTTCGTATCGGTGAAATACAATTTGGTTTCATTGAAATCCAACTGCTTGGCATCTTTTTGGACTTTCTGGAAAACCAGCAACTGCAAGTAGGAAGTCCACGAAGAGAGGTTGCTTTCCTGGAAATCGTAACGCGTGCTGTTCCGCTTTGTTTCGATATAGTCGAGAATGTTGTTCAAAATGGTTTCGTCGATTTGAATATCGCTGCGTACGGTTTTTTCTTCGCTTCCGGCGTAAAGCAGTTGTTCAAACATCTGGTATTGCATATTGCTGTCGTAACCGTTGATCAAGTCTTTCAGTTCGTCGGAACGATCGCCGTAAGTGGTACGGTTGGTTTTGATGTAGGTGACGAAACGATTGTCGTTGGTGACGTTGGCGCTTCCCGACGGGACGTCGAGCGAGTAGTAGTGCATCAATTCTTCTTCCAGATTGTTGAGTTTGACTTCGGTTCCGGAAGTGTTGTCCGTATAATCGGTGTAATTGTCGAACCGTTGATTGATCGGGGATTTTTCGATAATCATGAAGTGAAGTCCGGTCGACGGATTGTAGGTGACCAAAATCGGGTTGCCGTTATCGGTCAAGATCTTTCCGGAAAAGTCGTTTCCGAGAACCGTTTTTAATTCGGCGTTCGGTACGGTCCAATTCGGATTGCCTTCGGTGCTTTCCGGATATCCTTCATCGGTGATGAAAGAAAGTCCGTGGCTGTTGAAGTAGGTGTTGAACAACACGTTTCTTGGGTAGTAAGAAGAGGTGATTTCGTGTCTTTCCGCGTCCGGTACGATGTCGTTGGTGAAATTCAAATTGTTGATCGTTTTGGTCGAATCGGCGTAGTCGTCCAACATTTTGACGGCCGAATAAGGAATGGTTTGCACGGAGTTGTTTAAAATCGCTTGCGTATCGAGAGTCGTGTCGCTTCCCAGCGAAACGGAAGTCGGAACGCTCAGCATATCGAGTACTTCCGAAAGTTCCTTGCCCGTATCGTTCTTTCCGGAGAGCAGTGCGTCGTAATAGTAGACGCCGAATTTGAATTCGCTGACAAAAGAGGTGTCTTTTTCCATCAAACCGACCGAACCATAGAGCGTATTGGAAGTATCGTCGCTGGCGTCATAGGCGATGTCGCCGAAAGATTCGACGGAGGAAGCCAGACGGCTGACCACCGAGTAAATCTTCTTCGATTCGTCTTTGGAAATCTCTTTGTTGTAGACGCTGCTGCCGTCGACGTCGTCGGTTTTCACGAGAATATGACGGATATGATACGGCATTTTTTCGTCGATATAACTCTTCGTTCTCGTTTCGATATTGTCGTCGTAGAAATTGCTTTCGTATTTTTCTTTTTTGACTTCGAGTTCTTTCAGCTCGCGGTATTCGCCGATGGAATCGACGCCTGCCGCTTCAAGGCTGTTGGACAACTCGCTTTTATAGGTTGTTCCGTTGTTGGATGCGTTGGTTTTGCAAGTGTTGATGAAGTCGTCGATTTTTTCTTCGACGTCGGTTTCCATTTCGCTTGTCATCTCCTGATCGTTGCGGATCAAAATATCGTAAATGGCGTTATAATAGGCCTGAATTCCGGTTTCGGTAGAGGCATAATGACTTAGTAGGTCATCGGCGGTATAGTAGACTTCGGTGCCGTCTTTTTTAATCGTAACGATGACTTGTTCTCCTTCGGCTGTCTTTTTGCCGGTAACGACAGAACATGAGGTCAAACCGATTGTCAGTAAACTAACCATAGATAACGTAAGTATCCGTTTTTTCATATAGTTTTCCTCCTTGTTTTTAAAACATAGCGGTATTATTCTACCCAAAATGGTTTTTACTTTCAAGCATAAAGGAGAAAAATGTATAATATTTAATATTATAAATCGGCGCTTTTTTTCGAAATCTGGGCGCGGAAGAGATTTTTGGAACTTCAAAAGGACATTCGCTTTTTTGACGCATAAGATAAATTGAAAACAAAGGAGGTAAATCTATGAATTCTTGTACGGGACAATGCCAGAGTAAAGGCGGAGTGTTTTTCTCGTTTATACTTGTTTTGTTTATCTTACTAGCGTTATTCGGCTGTTTCTGCCGATAAGAAGGAGGTTAATCTTATGACTGGTAATAGTACTTTTGCAATCATTTTGGTCTTGTTCATTCTCTTGGTTATCATCGGATGCGGAGGATGCGGAACGACCGGCGGTTCAACTTGTTCATCGAATTGGTAGTAAGTCCTAGGGGTAAAGTGAAAACTTTACCTTTTTATTTTGCCTTTTTCTTCGTCGGATTCAAAAAAAAGAGGCGTCATAAAGGCTTCTTCTTGCACGAAAATGCGGCTTTGCCGTTGGAAATGAAACCGTTTTATTTTTGGAAAAAATAATGTCTTTGTCTTTTTTTACCAAGAATAATGGTGTAGAATAGATACGCTCCGAGGTAAAAGTATGAGAGAATTAGCAATCAACGATCTTCACGTCAGCGTCGAAGATAAAGAAATTTTAAAAGGAATCAATCTGAAAATCCTTCCGCATGAGACGATGGCGCTTTTAGGACCGAACGGACACGGCAAGTCGACGCTTTTGGCGACGATTATGGGAAATCCGAGATATGTCGTCACTTCGGGAAGCATTCTTCTCGACGGCGAAGACGTTCTGAGCATGAGCGTCGACGAACGTTCGCGAAAAGGGATTTTTTTGGGGATGCAATACCCGAGCGAAGTTCCCGGGGTCGTCAACGCCGACTTTTTGAAAGCGGCCATCAATGCGCGGAGGGACAGTCCCGTAAAACTTTACGAATTCTACCGTAATCTCGAATCGGCATCGAAGAAGATGAACATACCGATGGATATGGCACAGCGTTTCCTCAACGAGGGATTTTCCGGCGGAGAAAAGAAACGAAACGAGATTCTGCAAATGCTGTTGCTCAGGCCGGATTTAGCCATGCTCGACGAGATCGATTCCGGACTCGATGTCGACGCACTGGTATCGGTCAGCAACGCGATCAAAGAGATGCAGGAAACGACGGCGATGTCTTTTCTGGTCATCTCCCATTATGCCCGACTTTATTCGATGATTCGACCTTCCAGAGTCGCGGTGATGATCAATGGTCGCATCGCCTTGGAGGGAGACGAAAAGATCATCTCCCGAATCGACAAAGAGGGTTATGAATGGATAAAATACGAATTGGGTATCGATGTCGCCAAAGAAGAAAAAGCGATGAATCAGATCTCGATCGGAAGTTGTCCGACCAAAGATCGGTTTGCGGAATGAGCGGGTGCCGAAGATGGATATACTCGAAGAAATCCGCGAAAATCGCCTTGAATTGAATCGCTCTTTCGAGGAAACGGTGAGAATCGATTTCGCGAAACTGAAAACGGACGAATTGATCATCGTCGTCGATGAGAGCAAAGAAGTTTCGATTTTGTTGCTCGTCGATTCTTCCGGAAAGAATCTCACGTTTAAGGTGAAGAAAAATGCGCGGTTGACGTTGAATCTGGTCTCGTTTGAAACGGCAGACGGTAATCGGATCGCCGTCGAACTGGACGAAGGAAGTTTTTTCGACGGCGCTTATGCCGATTTTTCCCACGGGCAAAATCGCTTTTCGCTGGTTTGCGATCTAAACGGACGAAACTCGTCGGCTCTGTGGCATCTTTCCAGCGCGGCGAGGAATGAAGACGGAAAAGAGTTTGACATCGATTTTTATCACAAAAACCTCAATACTTTTGCTACCATGGAGAATTACGGCGTATGCGAAGATCGCGCGTCTTTGAATTTTTTGGGAACGAGCAAAATCTGCGGCGGTTCAAAAGGAAGCGCAACGCATCAAAAGGCGAAAATCATGGTTTTCGATCCGAAGTGCCGCGCGAAGGCCAGCCCGTCTCTTTGCATCGACGAAAACGACGTTCAAGCGTCTCACGCTGCCGTGGTCGGACAAATAAACGAAGATCACGTTTTCTATTTGACTAGCCGCGGTATTCCGGAAAAAGACGCCAAAAAGTTGATCACATTGGGATACCTTCTTCCGATTCTCGATCATTTTAAAGACGAAAAAATCCGAGCGCAAATCCGCGAAAGGATCGAAGGCGGTATCTGATATGGACGTCAAGAAAATACGGCTCGATTTTCCGATGCTGAATCAGCCGAAGAGAATCATTTACTTCGACAATGCGGCAACGACTTTCAAACCGCAGTGTGTGATCGACGCGGAAATGGAATATTATCGTTCTTATTGCGCGAATACGCATCGGGGTGATTACGACATCGCCTATCAGGCCGATATCCATTACGATAACGCCCGTGAAAAAGTCGCGTCGTTTATCGGCGCCGACAAGAACGAAGTGGTTTTCACTTCCGGCGATTCGATGGGAATCAATTTGGTCGCATACGGGTTGATACATACGCTGAAAAAGGAAGACGAAATCTTGATCAGCGTCGTCGAACATGCGTCGAATGTCTTGCCTTGGTATCGCGTCGCGGAGATCGTCGGGTGCAGCGTCGGTTTTATTCCCGTGGACGAAAACGGCGGGATATCCGCGGAAAACCTGCTGAAAGTCATTTCGGAAAAGACAAAAATCGTCGCACTTGCCCACATCTCCAATGTGATCGGGTCTGTCAACGATATCAAGGCGTTGGCGGAAGTCGCGCATCGATTCGGCGCGCTATTCGTCTGCGACGGGGCGCAGAGCGTCCCGCATTTGAGCATCGACGTTAAAGATTCCGACGTGGATTTTTTGACTTTCTCGGGTCATAAGTGTTACGGACCGACGGGTATCGGCGTTCTTTACGGAAAATATCGCCTTTTAGAAAAATTGGAACCGTACTTTTTAGGCGGCGGAATGAATGCGTCTTTCGATCTATGCGGAAATGTCAAGTACCTTTATCCCCCGACCAAATTCGAGGCGGGTACGCAGAATATCGCCGGCGCGATCGGTCTGGCCAAGGCCGTCGAATATCTCGAAAGCATCGGAATGGAAGAGATTTATCGTTACGAAAATGAATTGAAAAACTATCTGATCGCGAGGATGAAAACACTCGATAACGTTACGATTTACAATGAAAACACGTCCAGCGGCATCGTCGCTTTCAATCTCGACGGAGTCTTCGCGCAGGACGGGGCTTCCTTGTTCAACCGTTACGGAATCTGTTTGAGAAGCGGAGAGCATTGCGCCAAATTGCTTCACAATTACCTGCATGTCGATCAGACGCTCAGAGCAAGCGTCTGCTACTACAATACGAAAGAAGAAGTCGATGAGTTCATCGAAGTCTGCAAGAAAGGTGGAGATTTTTTAGATGCGTTTTTCGCTGACTAACGAAATGATGCGGGAGATCATCATGGATCACTATCAGAATCCGAGAAACCGACGGGAAACCGACGATCCTTCTTATCAAACGGTTTATATGGATTCTGTGTCCTGCATCGATAAGATTTACATTCAGATCAAAATCGAAGACGGCATTTTCAAAGATGTCTGCTGGCACGGCAAGGGCTGTGCGATTTCGACGGCTTCCACGTCGATTATGAGCGAACTTTTGAAAGGAAAGACGATTGAAGAGGGAAACCGGATTATCGACAATTATTACGCGATGATTCACGAGAAAGAATACGATCCGGAATTGCTCGACGAGGCGGTGGTTTTCATGAACACCGGTCGCCAGCCTTCCCGCATCAAATGCGCGACGATTTCTTTTCGCGGCGTGAGAAAAATACTGGGAGGAAAAGACGATGAGCAATAGCGAAGAATACAAATACGGATTCAGGAACGAAGATGTCTCGACGTTTAAAACCGGAAAAGGGCTGAATGAAGAGATTGTCAAAGAGATTTCCAAAGCAAAGCGCGAACCGGAATGGATGACGGAATTTCGCCTGAACGCTTACCGCGCGTTTAAGGAAATGCCTTTGCCGGATTTCGGTCCCGATCTTTCCGGACTCGATTTCGGCTCCTACACCTATTTTACCCGTCCAAGCGACGCAGAGGTCGATTCGTGGGACAGAGTTCCTCAAACCATCAAAGAGACGTTTCAGAAGCTGGGTATTCCCGAAGCGGAGCAGAAGTTCCTTGCCGGCGTTTCCACGCAATACGAAAGCGAAGTCGTCTATCACAATATGCTCAAAGAAGTCGAAGACAAGGGCGTCGTTTTTCTTTCGACCGATACGGCTTTGCAGACCTGCCCGGATTTATTCCGAAAATATTTCAATAAAGTCGTTCCGTATCGGGACAACAAGTTTTCGGCTTTGAACGGTGCGGTCTGGTCCGGAGGATCCTTTATCTACGTCCCGAAAGGTGTGAAATTGGAAAAACCGTTGCAGTCTTATTTCCGCATCAACAATGAAAAGAGCGGTCAGTTCGAAAGAACGTTGATCATCGTCGACGAGGGCGCGGACGTTCATTACGTGGAAGGTTGCACCGCGCCGATTTATTCCAAAGAGTCTCTTCACGCCGCAGTCGTGGAGATTTACGTGGAAAAAGGCGGTCATTGCCGTTATTCGACGGTACAGAACTGGTCGAATAACATCGTCAATTTGGTGACGAAAAGGGCGTTGGTCGAAGAGGACGGGCTGATGGAATGGATCGACGGAAACATCGGAAGTCAACTCAATATGAAATATCCTTGCTGCGTTTTGAACGGTCCGGGGGCGAAAGGAAATTGCATTTCGATCGCCGTCGCCGATCGGATTCAGTATCAGGACGCCGGCGCGAAAATGATTCATTTGGCGAACAATACCACTTCGACGATCGTCTCCAAATCGATCGTGAAAAACGGAGGCGTCGCCAATTATCGGGGAAAGGTGTTGATTTCTTCTTCGGCGGCGAACAGCAAATCGCACATCGAATGCGACACGCTGATTCTCGACGATCAGTCGAAATCCGACACGATACCGACGAACATCTGCAATAATAATTCGTCTTTTCTCGAACACGAAGCGACGGTCAGCAAGATCAACGAAGATCAATTATTTTATCTGATGTCGCGGGGACTGAGCAAAAAAGAAGCGACGCAGATGATCATTATGGGATTTATCGAACCGTTCTCCAAGGAGTTGCCGATGGAGTATGCGGTGGAATTGAACCAGCTGATCAAGATGGATATGGAGGGGAGTATCGGCTGATGGAGTATGATGTGATCGTCGTCGGCGGCGGACACGCCGGGGTCGAAGCCTCTTTCGCCGCGGCTCATTTGGGCTTGAACACCTTGCTGATTACGTTGAATAAAAAGATGATCGCGAATATGCCTTGCAATCCTTCGATCGGAGGAAGCGCGAAAGGCATTGTCGTGCGCGAAATCGACGCTTTGGGCGGAATGATGGGGATTGCCGCGGATTTCGGTTGCCTGCAAATGAAAATGCTGAATACCGGAAAAGGGCCGGGAGTTCAATGTCTTCGCGCACAGGAAGATAAACTCGATTACCCGAAGATCATGCTGGGCTTTTTGGAACGCTGTCCTCATCTGAGCATTGCGGAAGGAATGGTTGACAATCTGCTTGTCGAAGACAACCGCGTCGCGGGTGTCCTCATTCAGAAACGCGAAATCCGTTCTCGCGCGGTGATTTTGACGACGGGAACGTATATGGAAAGCGCGATCCTGCGCGGCCATAAAGTTTTCACCGGCGGTCCGGACGGAGAAAAGGCGTCTTTGGGTTTATCGCCCAATCTCCGAAAGATGGGAATCAAGACGATTCGCCTAAAAACCGGAACTCCGCAAAGACTCCGAAGAGACAGCATCGATTTTTCAAAGTTGGAAGTTCAGTACGGAAGCGAAAAGCCTCTCCGCTTTTCTTTTACCGAAAGCAAAGTCGTCCCTTTCGAAGAGCAGATTTCCTGCTACCTCACCTATACCAACGAAAAGACGCATCGCATCATCCGCGAACACCTGAAGGACTCGGCGATGTACGGAGGTGTAGTGACCGGAGTCGGACCTCGCTATTGTCCTTCCATCGAGGACAAAATCGTCCGTTTCAGCGATAAACCGCGCCATCAATTGTTTTTGGAACCGGAGTCGAAGCACAACGATTCGATTTATCTGCAGGGTTTTTCGACTTCGATGCCGGAAGAGGTGCAGGAAGAAATGGTCCATTCCCTGAAAGGTTTGGAACGTGCGGAAATATTGAAATACGCCTATGCGATCGAATACGACGCGATCGACGCCTCGGAATACGATTATACGTTGGAAGTTCGGAAGTGGCCGGGTTTGTACGTCGCCGGTCAGATCTGCGGAACTTCAGGTTACGAGGAAGCCGCCGGATTGGGCTTGATCGCGGGCATCAACGCTGCGTTGAAAATACAGGGAAAAGAACCTTTGATTCTCCGAAGAGATCAGGCTTATATCGGTGTGATGATCGACGATTTGGTCGGAAAAGGGACGAAAGAGCCTTACCGTTTATTGTCTTCCCGCGCGGAATACCGCCTGCTCTTGCGCCATGACAACGCCGACCTGCGGTTGACGCCGATCGGCTACCGAATCGGTCTCATCGGCGACGAAAGGTATCAGAAATTCATCAACAAGTCTTCGAGATTGCATCAGGGTAAAGAGATTCTCGACTACCTGAGAATGGGAATGAAACCGGATTTCGTCGCGTATATGAAGTCTCTCGGCTACGAAGATTATCAGGGAGGGCCTACGGCGAGCGAAATCCTGCGCCGTCCGAATGTGCGGTTGAAGGATCTTTCCGCTTTCGTGAATCTTCCACCTTTGAACGAAGAGGAAACGGAACAACTGGAAATCGCGGTCAAATACGAAGGATATATCAAAAAAGCGATGAATGAAGCCGTGCGGTTGAGCAAACTCGAAGAAGTCGTCATTCCGGACGGACTCGATTATGCGAACATGGACGGACTCCGCTTGGAAGCCAGACAGAAATTCGAGGAGATTCGCCCGCGGACCATCGCGCAAGCCGGTCGTATTTCCGGCGTCAATCCGACGGATATTTCCATGTTGCTTCTTCACATAAGGAAAGGAGCCGGACGATGACAAAATCTGAACTGATCGAATATCTTTCGAAAAACGGGCTTTTTCTTTCGGAAAAACAGATCTTTGAGTTGGAAAGGTATCGGGAACTTCTGGAAGAGAAAAACAGGGCGATGAATTTGACGGCGATCACCGAAAAAGAAGAGGTTTACGAGAAGCATTTTCTCGATTCTCTGCTGTTTTCATTCGGGGAAAAGATGGATAATCTGAATTGCGTCGATGTCGGCTCCGGCGCGGGATTTCCCGGACTCGTCGTCGCGATCTGCTATCCTCAGGTTGCCATGACCTTATTGGAACCGATCGGAAAACGATGCGGTTTCTTGAATGAGGTGATTCGGGAATTGAAATTGAAGAACGTGACAGTGGTTCACGCTCGAAGCGAGGATTTCTGTCGGGAACACTCGGAAGAATTCGATCTTGCTTTGGCAAGGGGAGTCAGCAAACTGAACATTCTTTTGGAAATCGTTTTGCCTTTGCTTAAAGTCGACGGAATCTTCGTTGCTTTGAAAGGAAAAATCTTTCGAGAAGAGATCGACGACTCCGCGCGCGCGTTGAAAGTGCTGAATGCCGAAATCGAACGCATCAAAGAGGGGACTCTTCCGACGAATCGGGATCTTCGGGCGAATCTGTTCGTCAGAAAAAAATCTTCTACGCCGAAAATGTATCCGAGGCAGTATGCGAAGATCAAAAAACAACCGTTGTAGGGAGGAAAGCGCATGAATAAAATTATCGCCATCAGCAACCAGAAAGGCGGCGTAGGCAAGACGACGACTGCGATTTCTCTTTCCGGCTGTTTCAGCAAATTAAATTATTCGGTTCTTCTGGTGGATATGGATCCTCAGGGGAATGCATCCAGAGGAATGGGACTCGATCCGACATCCATAAGAAAGAATATCTTCGACGTTTTGATTCGGGAGTCGGATATCAACAAGACGATCCGAAAAACGCAAACCAAAGGCGTGGACGTACTGCCCAGCAATTTGAAATTGGCCACGCTCGAATCTTCGCTGGAAGGCGTGGAGAAACCTTTTAATCTTTTGAAAGAAGTTTTGTCTCGGATCAACAAACATTACGACTTCATCATCATCGACTGCCCTCCGTCGTTGGGTTTGCTGAATCTCAATGCTCTGTGCGCCGCGGACAGCGTCATCATTCCGGTTCAATGCGAATACTACGCGATGGAGGCCGTCGCGCAGATTCTTTCTTCCATCTCTCGGATTCAAAAAGATTACAACCCGAATTTGGAAATTCTCGGATTTCTTCTGACGATGTACGATTCGAGGATCAAACTGGCGACCGAAGTGACGACGGAAATCCGCGGATTGTTCCGCGAAAAGACTTTCGTAACGCAAATTCCGCGCAATATTTCGCTGGCCGAAGCGGCTTTCTACGGAAAACCGATCAACCTTTTCCGACCGAAAGCAACCGGAAGTCTGGCCTATCTTTCTTTGGCTAAGGAGATCATCGGCAATGGCTAAGGCGAGGAATCTGGATTCTTTAATTAAAGAATATCAAGACGCCGATTTGATCGGAACGATTGAAAAAGGATATCAGAACGAAAGCGGTACGCTTCTCGGACTAGATCAAATCAGTTTTAATCCGATCGTCCGGAATCAATTTTTTCTGAACCGCAGTCTGAAAGAATTGACCGATTCGATTCGGGAAAGCGGGGTATTGAGTCCTCTTCTCGTCCGTCGGAAAAATTACCGATACGAAGTAGTGTCCGGATATCGGCGTTTTTACATCGCGCAGAAACTCCACCTCGAACGAGTTCCGGTCGTGGTCAGGGAGATCAGCGACGATGTTCTGATCTATTTGGTTTTGTCGCGCGCGGCGCAAAAAACCACGGACAACATTTTGAATAAAACTTATGTCTTCGACATTTTGGTCAACGAATACAACGTTTCCAGAAAGGACATCGCCAAAATCAGCAAAATTTCCCTGTCTCAGGTGAATAACATCTTCCGCCTCAGAAATCTTTCTCCGGAAGTCGTCGCCGCTTTGAAGAAAGAAAAGATTTCTTACGGACAGGCGCGCGTCTTAGTTCATTTCGGTGAAGAAAAACAGAAAGAATATCTCCGCCGGATTTTGGAAGAAAATCTGTCGGTTCACGACATTGAAAACATCGCAAAGAGGGAAAAGCGTTCACCTGCGTTTCTCCGAGATATCGAGGCCTTTGAAAGAAAAAATAAGGCGGGAGTTCACATCGGAAAGAAAACTTTGCAGTTGAAATTCAAAAAGAACAGCGATTTGAAGCGATTTATCAAGGAGTATTTCAACGATTTCAGGTAAACGAGAAGCCGAAAGGCTTCTTTTTTTTGTATAGGCAAGGAAAATTCGGCAAAATAAAAAAATCAGAACGATTTGTTCTTAAAACGCGTAGCACAGATTGTTCTACTTTATATTATTGAGTATGAAAGTGAGACAATTTTGATTGATGCAGTATAAGAATTTGAAACGTCTTAGAGAAGAAAACGAAATATCTCAGGCACATCTTGCCAGAATTCTGCACTGCACGCAAAGGGCGTATTCTTATTACGAAACCGGCGAGAGAGATATTCCGACATCGATTTTGATTGCACTAGCAAAATATTACCACGTTTCCGTTGATTTTATTTTGGGAATCAGCGACGAAAGAAACTGAAAGACGAATTCGACATAAAAGAGACGCTTCTTATAATGTATCAAAAAGTGTTGACGATGAATCACATTTTTTAAATGCAAAGCGATTCATCGCTTGGCTCGTCTGTCTGAGTATGTATGAGTTAATTCGAACGATACGGGAATTTCAGGAAGCGCCTACCGACGAAAATTTTACTCGCATCATCGGAATTCTGAATGGGAGAAGAATCAGAGAGATGAGCAGAGTTCCCTCTTCGTTTCGGGAAGATTACAGTCAAGAATGGCTGATTCGCCTCTTTCTTCTGATCAAAAAGTTCAGAATTCTTCCTTGTACGATGGAAACCGATCTTTTCTTTGAGCGAATTTGGATTCCTTTCAATCGGAAAGAAATTTCTTTATTTGAAAAGTGGATAGTCAAAAAAGGCGAAAGTGCTTTGAAAGAGGCTTGCGCGAATCCCCGTGACGCGAAGAAACTGATCGACGAATTCACCTTGTTTTCCAATGAAATTCGTTTTCTGCATCTCTTGAAAAGATCTTCCGACTTTCTATATATCGATTTTCTCAGAAAGATGAACAGACGGGCGGAGATCGAAATGACCGAGGTTAAGGAAATCGAATTCGAGCGGAGAAACCCCTGCGATTTTACCTTTCTGGAAGAAAAAGATCGGCAGTTCCTCTTCCTGTTTCTCGGAGAAGACTGCCTTTTAAGCGAAAGAGAAGTCGCGGAAAAACTGGGCATTTCTCAACAAGCGGTGCATAAGCGCAAGGCGAGAATCGTCAAAAAGCATCGTAAGCAATCGATCAAGCAAGAATGAATTGCGGAATTGAAGCATATCTATTGATTATGAAATGGTTTGTCGCTTTACTCCTGAATTTTTGCTTGCTGTTTTCTTCCTCCGAAATGACGGCATCAGCTCCTTCTACGGCGCGGAATTATATCGTCTACGACGCGAATTCTTCCGAAATTCTGGAAGGAAAGGATTACGAAGACGTCTATTCGGTCGCGTCGATTTCGAAGATTATGACGGCCGTGCTGGCTTTGGAAAGTTCGTCTTTGTTCGAAATCGTTACCGTCGACGATATCATCTATTCGATCGAAGGGTCGTCGCTCTATCTCCATGTCGGAGATCAGATCACCGTCATCGATCTCGTTTACGGTCTCCTTCTTCGAAGCGGAAACGATGCGGCGGTGCTGATCGCGGAAAATATCGCGGGAAGCGTTGAAAAATTTGTCGAGATGATGAATGCGAAAGCCGAAGCGATCGGGATGAAGAACACCGTTTTCCACAATCCCAGCGGTCTGGATATCTTCGACGAAGGAAATCTTTCGTCTTGTCTGGATATGGCGCGTTTGATGGCGTATTGCCTCGACAACGAACTATTTAGGGAAATCGCCGCTACGAAAAATTACCGATCTCCATTGAAAGGAAATTGGGTCAATAAGAACAAATTGCTTCAAACTTACGAATACTGCATCGGTGGGAAGACGGGTTATACCAAGAAGGCAAAAAGAACGCTGGTAACCGCCGGAGAAAAGGAAGGGCAGAAACTGATCGTGGTAACCTTTTCCTGCGGGAACGATTTCGAGGTTCATCGGAATTTGTACGAGCATTATTTCAACGATTTTACCTATTTGGTCTTTCTGTATCGAGGAAAGAATTTCATCGACGACTATTGCATTTACTCTGAAAAAGTCGTCGGAATGCGTTTGGATAAATCGGTGAAAAAAGGGGTTAAGATCTACTATCTCAACCCCATTCTGAATCGGCTGACGATCCGTTTTGTCGACGAAAACGGCGTGGAATACGCTTTGGAAGCCGAATTCGATATTCTTTATTCCGAATCATAGTCGGAAAGAATTTTCGCGTTCGAGCATAGAATTTACCGATCGATATGAACAAAATTTTTATAGGAATTATCTGCCTTTCCATTTTCTACGGGATCTTCACGGGAAGATATCAGGAAATGGCTACCGCGATACTGGCACTGCCTCAGGAATGCCTTTCTTTGGTTTGCACTTTGGTATTTTCGGCGACATTTTGGTCGGGAATCATGATGATCATGTACGATTCCGGACTGATCGAACAGATCGCCGTCGCCTTGAATCCTCTGCTGAAATTGATTATGCCGAATCTGAAAGATCAGGAAGCGAAGAATTACATCGCGATGAACATATCGGCGAATATCTTCGAATTGGGATTTGCCGCGACTCCGGCCGGTTTGAAAGCGATGAAAAGGCTCAAAGAGATCTCCGTCGAAGATGATCCGTCTGTGGCCAGCGACGAAATGGTTACTTTTCTGGTGCTGAATACCGCGGGAGTGACGATTCTTCCGACGACGGTGATGGCGATCCGACAGAAGTACGGCGCGGTCAATCCGGCGGATTTTCTGATTCTTGCTTTCGTGGGAACTCTTCTTTCCTGCGTCGGAGGATTGTTTCTCGATTACCTGTTCCGAAAAGCGCGAAAGCGGAGAAAAAGATGATACTTATCGGTATCGCCGTGAGGAGTTTTCGGGAAAAAGAAATCGAAAAAGTCTTCGTCCGAAAGGAGTATCTGGATTTTCTGGAACGCTTCGGATTCGTTCCGGTGATCGTTCCCTTTCATTCAAGCAGCCTGTTTCTTATGGAAAAGTGCGACGGTTTTCTTCTTCCCGGCGGAGAAGATATCGACGCGGTTTACTACGGAGAAGAAAACGATGCGCATAACCGATTGGTAGAACCGGAAATCGATCGATTGGATCGAAAAATTCTTCGATATGCTTTCGAAAACGGAAGACCGATTTTGGGGATTTGCCGCGGGATCCAAGTCATCAACGTCTATTGTCGGGGGACTTTGATCCAGCACGTCGACCCGTCCGAACACCCCGGCGGGGAAAGGAGAATTCTCCGCATTTATCCTTCGTCGCCTTTCTATAAAATCATGGGAAAAGAAATCGAAATCAATTCTTACCACCATCAGATCATCGGTCGTCTCGGAGAAGATCTCATCGCGCACGGTGAATCGGACGGTGCAATCGAACTCATCACGCATCGGACTTTTCCCTTGATCGGAGTGCAGTATCACCCCGAGAAACGGATGGACGATCCGAATACCGAAATCTTGATGAAAACTTACCGAAGTTTATTTCCGAAAGGGTAAATCAAACCTTTTCGTTCGGTTCGATTCACAAAATAAAATTTTTCTGTTATACTGATCCGGTAGGTTCGGAATATGAAGGTCGTCAGAAAGCAAAGAAACAGTCGGATGTGCATCATCTGCGGATTGGATAACGAATACGGAGTTCAGGCGCCGTTTTACGTGATGGAAGACGGAAGCGTCATGACTCTTTTTTCTTACCGCGAAAAGCATCAGTCCTATCCCGGTCGGGTACACGGCGGAATGATTACCGCGATGCTCGACGAATTGGGACTTCGTTCGCTTTGGACCGAAAGCGATGACATCTTCGGCGTTACGACCGGTATGACGACAAAATTCAAACGTCCTGTTCCTTACGGCGTATTGTTGAAGGGAAAAGGGCGAATCATAAAGAACAGCCCGCTTTTCGTGGAAAGTCTGGCGGAAATCTACGACGGGGAAAATCATCTCCTCGCTTCGGGAGAAATCCGTTACCTGAAAATGCCGGTCGAACGGATTCAGGAGGGAATTTCCTATCATGAAGAGATGTGCTATCTTGTCGAAGACGGCGTGAAGGAGATCGATTGAATTGAAAGTTTTAAAGATGACGGGGAAGATCGCTGCGAGAGTTTTCGTTTCTCTTGCGTTGGTCGTTTTATTGCTGATCACCGGTTTGAATTGCGCGAAAAGAGCAATTTACGCGGAATACTATTCCAAAAGGAAAATCGTCGCGAGAATTCCCGATTTGAACAAGGGATTCGTTCCGCAGGGACTCGGTTACAGCGAAGAGGAGAATTTGATTCTGGAATCGGGTTATTTCGCGGGAAGCAACCGCTGCGTCATTTATTTGACCGATGAAAAGGGGAAGACCAAGAGAATCGACATTCTCGATGAAGAGGGCGAAGCTTACGTCGGTCATTTCGGAGGAATCGCTTGTTTTCGGGATTTCGTTTACGTCAGCGAAGATTACCGCACCGACGAGATCGATCTCAGCAACCGACTATACATTTTCTCGTTGAAAGAACTGATGAATGTCCCTCAAAACGGGGCGATTTCCGTCGATGCTTTCCTATCCGTCGATACGGAGGGAGCCTGCGTCAGCTGCAATGACGGCTATCTTTACGTCGGAGAATTTTACGATCGGGGAACCTATGAAACCGAATCCTCGCACGAAGTAACGACTCCGAGCGGGATCAAGCAAAACGCTTTGATTTGCGCGTATCCTTTGGAAGAAACAGAACCTTTCGGATTGGGAGAATTGGAATATCAGATTTCCGTTCCGGGAAGAGTGCAAGGCTTTGCCAAGATCGGAGACATATCGGTCATCTCGACTTCCTGGGGCCCTCTTTCTTCGAATATGGGTTATTATCGGATCGAAGATACGGGGACGACTTCTTCCTCTTCGGGAAAAGAAGTTCCTCTTTACTATATCGACGAGACGACGAAATTCGAAAATATCCGCATGCCGGCGATGAGCGAAGGAATTTTCGTTTCCGACGGACGAGTGAACGTCTATTTCGAATCGGCAGGGAACAAATACTTCTTCGGAAAATTTTTCAACGCTTTTTACGTGGTGAGTCTTCCTTTTTTTCAATCATAACGATTTCATAAAACCGCGCGGATATTCATAGAATTTTACTATGAATAACATCAGCCTGATTTTCATTCCGCTTTTGATCATCTTCGTCTTGTTTTACTCTCTCAAAAAAAAGAACAACGCGTACGATTCTTTTATCAAGGGAACGAAAGAAGGACTGGGGCTTTTCGTCGAAGTTTTTCCTTCGGTATGCGCGATGCTTTTGGCCGTTACGCTTCTGAAAACCTGCGGGTTAATCGACGACATAAAGGGAATCATGAGCAGGTATCTTCCGTACAGCAACGTATTTTCGGATCTTGCTCCGATGATCATCTTCCGTCCGATTTCCGGAAGCGCGGCCGTCGCCATTCTCGATCAGATCTGTTCCAACGGGGGAGACTCTTTTTCCTGCAAAGTAGCCTCAACCTTGCAGGGAAGCACGGATACGACGATCTATGTTTTGAGTCTGTATTTTACCAGTGTGGGAATCACCAAGTGGAAACACGCTCTCTCGGTCGGTCTTCTCGCGGACGCGATCGGCATCGCTTCCGGAATCGCGTTGGCTTTTCTTTTTTTAAGATAGATTTTTATTTTCATAAATTGAATGCGAATTCTTTTATTGAAATGGTTTTTATGATAGAGTGAATAAAAGCAAAAAAAGGAGGTTTAAAATATGATTTCAAAAAAACTGGCGATCGAAGTCCTCAATATCGCTACTTCCACCGGCGCGGATTTTGCCGAGATTTATTTGGAAAAGAATCATTCGGCTTTGATTCAAGTCGACAACGGAAGAGTCGAAACCTGTCAGGACGATTTGACCTACGGCGCAGGTGTCCGCCTTTTGAAAGGATTGCAGAGCGTTTACGGTTCTACCAACGATCTTTCGAAAAAAGGACTTACCCTTCTGGCGGAGGAACTCGCATCTTCTTTCAACGGGGAGAGAATCGTTTCTATCGACGCGATCAGCAAGGTCAGAGTAGGTAAAAAGCATCGTCCGAAAATTCCGTATTCGGAATATCCGCGAGAGAAGATCGTGGAAATGCTCAAAGACGCGAGTAAAATCTGTTTGGATTACGACTCGCACATCGTTCGAAGCACGGCGGGATTCAGATGCAATTACAAGGACGTCGAAATCTTCAACACGAGGGGAAAACAATTCAACGAAGTTCACTGTCGCGGAAGAGCTTCGATTTACGCGTATGCGTCCAAAGACGGCGTGATGGAATCTTTCGGTAGCGCGCCGGGCGCGCAGAAAGGAATGGAGTACTTTCTCGAAGAGATCGATCTCAAAAAGATCGCTTCGGAAGTCGCCAAGACCGTGGTTGTGATGCTCGATGCGAAAGACTGCCCTTCGGGAAAGATGGACGTCGTTATGGGAAACGGATTCGGAGGTGTCATCTTCCACGAATCCTGCGGACACGCATTGGAAGCCAGCGCGGTTTCCGTCGGTCTTTCCGTTTTTGCCAACAAGAAAGGACAGCAGATCGCTTCTCCGTTAGTTTCCGCCGTGGACGACGGAACGATCGAAGGCGGTTGGGGATCCGGCAATATCGACGACGAAGGCAATCCGACTCAAAGGAATCTTTTGATCAAAAACGGCGTTTTGAATTCTTATTTGATCGACGATTTCAACGGTCGACGGATGAATGAAAAAGGAAACGGCGCCACGCGAAGGGAATCCTATGAATACGAGCCGACTTCGAGAATGTCCAACACCTTTATTTTGGCAGGAAAGTCGACGCCGGAAGAGATCATCAAAGCGACGAAATTCGGCCTTTACGCCAAATCGATGGGTGGCGGAAGCGTCAATCCGGCGACGGGAGAATTCAACTTTGCCGTCATCGAGGGTTACATGATCGAAGACGGAAAAGTAACTTATCCGGTGAAAGGCGCGACTTTGATCGGCTCGGGCAAAGAAGTCCTGATGAATATCGACATGGTCGGCAACGATTTGCTTCGGGCACAGGGAATGTGCGGCGCTGCAAGCGGTTCGATACCTGCGGACGTGGGACAGCCGACGATCCGCGTCAAGGATATTACCGTAGGCGGAAGTGGAGGTGCGATTTAATGAACTACAATCTGTTATTTGAAAAAGCTTCGGAAGAAGGCCTCGATGCTTTGGAAATATCCATCGTCAAATCAAAAAAATTGTCATTCGGATTTTTCCGCAACGAGATTCAATCCTATTCCGTATCGGATAGTTTTAAACTTTCCGCGCGCGGAATATATCAAGGAAAACTCGGCTCGGCGACCAGTGAAAAGATCGACGCGTCGACGATCGGTTTTTTGATTTCCGCGATCAAAGAGAACGCTTCGCTCATCACCAGCGAAGATAAACCGTTCATCTTCGCGGGAAGCAAGAAATACAATCGAAAGAATATATACAGCAAGAAACTCGACGCCATGGCGGCTTCGGACAAAATCGCCTTGATCAAAAAACTCGACGCGGCGGTAAAGGCAAAGGACGCACGGGTTATCGAAGTCAAAACCCAATATGAGGAAGAAAGCGAAGAATACATTTTGATGAATTCTTTCGGACTCCGCTTAAAGTCGAAAACCAATTATGCGGTCGTTTATTCCAGCGCGGTGGCCAACGATGAAACAGGCGAAACCAAAACAGGTTACGAGTTGAGAATCCTAAGCGATCTCGAAGATCTCGACATTGACGAATTCGCCTCGAAAGCGGTCGGAAAGACGCTGGCTCAATTCAATTCGGGACCTTGTACTTCCGGCGCTTACAAATGCGTTTTCAATCCGGAGACGACGGCGGATCTGTTGAGTTTCTTCATTCACAGCCTGTCCAGCAAGGAAGTGCAGAAAAATACTTCTCTGCTCAAAGGCAAACTACATCAGCAGGTTTGCTCGAAGAAACTGACGATCAGCGAATTGCCTTTGACGAAAAACGTGTTCTGCCGTTACTTCGACGACGAAGGCGTAGCCACTTATAACAAGACTTTAATCAAAAAAGGCGTTTTGGAAACTTATCTGTACAATCTGTCTACCGCGGATAAAGACGGCGTCGAAACGACGGGAAATGGCTATCGCAGTAACGGATCGATGGGAATCAGAGCCATCAATGTTCAGATTAAACCGGGAACGAAGAGCGAAGAAACCTTGATTTCAAACGTCAAAGAGGGCGTGTACATCAACAATTTAGGCGGATTGCACGCCGGAATGAACGCGAATTCCGGAAATTTCTCCTTGATCGCCCAGGGATTTATGATCCGAGAGGGAAAGCTCGCCGAACCTTTGTCGCTCATCACGGTCGCGGGAAATCTCTTCGATCTCTTTATGAATGTAACCGACGTCGCCGACAACGCGGAATTGCAAATCAATTCCTATACCGTTCCGTCGATCTTGGTCAAGTCGATTCAGATTTCGGGAAAATAAAATAAAAAAGTCGGACTCAGGTCTGACTTTTTATTTTGCCCGCGCTTCGGACGGTATAAAGAGCGATGAGAAACTGACTCGGAAGATAAAAGAGCCACATCAGATTGCCGGAGATATCGCTTAAAACGCTTTGCACGCGGCCGGGAAGCGGAAAGTAATTTCCCAAATTGAACAGACCGACGTTGATATCGCACCCTAAAAACAGAATCCAACCGATCAGGAGAAGAAGATTATTTCGGCTTTTCGGGCAGGAAAACGCGAGGACGACGATATTCGCGATCAGGCAAAGAATGTAACTTCCCGAAAGAACCATTTCCCATTCGCCCGTAATTCCGCCGATTATCGGAACGAGAACGTAAAGTCCGATCCGTAACAGCGCGTGGACGCGAAAGAAACGAATCTCTTTCCGTAAACCGATGAAGTAGACATTCTGCACGAGATTGAAACTGACCAAACCGATCCAATAGAAATCATCCAACAGAAGAAGAAACGTGTCGGCGAGGAGGGTAAAAATCAGTCCCAAAGCGAAAAAAACGTTGAGGCGCTTGACAAAAATGCCGTCGAGAAAAACGTAGATCAGAAGAAGGACGATGCTGATGTATTTCAGATAAACGGTCGGAGACCCGAAGAAAAAATCCAGCGTCAGGAAAGACGCATACAGGCAGAATTCCAGAATCGAAAATACGGCGAATAAGGAGATACGGATTATTTTCATGATTTTATTATAAGTAAAAAGAACGAAATTGAAAATATGAATAGATAATTTATCGATTTTCGGTATAATGAAAGATGACTTTGAAAGGAAAGAATATGGGAAATCAATTTTGCGAATATCAGGGAATCAGTCTGGGAAAAGGAAAGTGTCCCGAAGTCGGAGAGGAGGAAATCGACGAAGCGCTGAATCATCTTTTGGCGCGGAACTCCGTTTCGGAAAAGGTGACTCGGGAAGCGCGCGTCGGCGATGTCGTCAACCTCGATTTTGAAGGTTTTTGCGACGGCATTGCTTTCAAAGGAGGAAAAGGCGAAAAATATGATCTCGAACTGGGATCGAATACCTTTATTCCCGGCTTCGAGGATCAACTGATCGGTTGCGTCGAAAATCAGCGGAAAGAAGTGCGTGTGAAATTTCCGGAAAATTATCATGCCGCGGATCTGAAAGGCAAAGAAGCCGTTTTTCGATGTTTCGTTCGCGAAGTAAAAGAAAAGAAGCCTGCCGTGCTCGACGATCGATTCGCTCAAGATCACGGATCCGAAAATGTCGAAGCCCTAAGGCTTTCGATCAAAGAAGAGATCGAACAGGCCCACCGACAGAAAGCGACGGGCGATTATTTCGATAAACTCGCCGCCTATCTCCTCGAACACAGCACGATCGAAGTAACTCCCGAAGAAGAGGAGATCAGTTTTCAGAGCGTGAAAGCTTACTACGAGCAGATGGTGGCGCAGTACGGTATGAATTTGGAACAATATCTGAAAGCGACGGGAAAATCGATGGAGGACTTTCGAAAAATCACATATGGCGAAGTCGTGCGGAACGCGAAACTCACTGCGTTTCTTCTCCATGTCGCCGAGAAGGAAAACATCGCCTGCACGGAAGAAGAAGCCGAGACGGAAGCGGATTCGCTCGCCCGAAAATATCAATTGAACGCCGCTCAAACAACCGAGTTTAAAACACATCATCTTCAAGAATTGAAACAGGAAATTACGAAGCGAAAAGCGACGGGATTTCTGATCAGTCATAACGACTAATATGGATAAAAAAATTCGTTTGCAGAAATATATGGCCGATTTGGGACTTTGTTCCAGGAGAAAGGCCGAAGAATGGATTGCCGCGGGAAAGGTGAAAGTCAACGGCGAAACGATTACCGCGATGGGCGTTCTTGTCGATGGAAACGAAACCATCGAGATCGAAGGGGTAGCGAATCGGAAAAAGACCGATCCGGTTACTTTTCTTTTCAACAAACCTTTGGGCGTTCTCAGTTCCGCGAAAGACGATCGGGGAAGAAGAACGGTGATCGACTACTTCCGACGGGAGGATTACCGCCTTTATCCCGTAGGAAGGCTGGATTACAATACTTCCGGCGCGCTTTTGGTTTCCAACGACGGCGAGTTGACTTATCTTGTTACGCATCCGTCGACTCATTTGGGGAAAACATATACGGTTACAATTCGCGGTCGCGTATCGGATTCGGATCTGACTAAACTGCGTGAAGGAATTCCGTTGGAAGACGGAATGACGGAAAAAGCCGAAGCGGAGATCTTTCTCGAAAAGGAAAACGAGACGTTGGTAAGAATGACGATCTACGAGGGAAGAAATCGTCAAATCCGGAGAATGTTCGAATATCTCGGATACGCGGTAAAAAATCTCAATCGCGAGTCCGTCGGCTTTTTGACTTTGGACGGTATCCGTCGGGGAGAGTATCGGAAACTGAGCGAAAAGGAAGTAGAAGAAATCAAAAGAATTTGCAAGAGCAACAGGAAAAGCAATCGGATTCCCGATTATAAATTGAAATAGTGTTCTAATTTCATAAGCGTATTCATAAATTCAAATGAAGATATCGGGAGGATTTATGGATACATTACAAGTGTTGAAAGATATAGGTCAAAGAAACAACGGAGATGTGTATTTAGGCGTCGTAGGACCTGTCAGAGTAGGGAAATCGAGTTTTATCAAGCGATTTATGGAAGTGGTCGTTTTGGATCAGATTCAGAGCGAAGATGATAAAAAAAGAGCCAAAGACGAACTGCCTTTGTCCGGACAAGGGAAGACGATTACGACGATCGAACCTAAATTTATTCCCGCGAACGCGATTGCCATACCGGTCGACGACGCATTAAGCGTCAATATACGAATGATCGATTGCGTCGGTTATATCATCGATTCCAGCAACGGATATCTCGAAGACGGAAAGATGAGAATGGTGAAAACGCCGTGGTTCAGCGACGCGATTCCTTTCGACGAAGCGGCGAAAATCGGCACGCAGAAAGTGATTAAGGACCATTCGACATTGGGAATCGTTATTCTTTCGGACGGTACGGTCAACGATTTTACCCGATTGGATTTCTATTCGGCGGAGAGAAAAGTTCTCGAAGAAGTCAAGAATCAGGAAAAGCCTTTCGTCATCGTTTTAAACAGCCGAACGCCGCACAGCGAACAGACGCTGAAAATCCGCGAAGAACTCGAAGCCACGTATCAGGTTCCGACCGTAACGATGGACGTCGTCAATATGACCAGAGAAGACGCGACGAACCTTTTGAAAGAAGCCCTCTATCAATATCCGATCTCCGGCATCGATATCTCTTTGCCGAAATGGGTGGATTCTTTGGACGAAAGCCACTATATCAAGGTTTCGATTAACGAGTCGTTGGAAAAGGCCGTCGACCAAGCGAAAATCGTCAAAGACGTCGACAAGATCAACCAGGTTCTTTTGGAAAACGAATACTTGAGCGAAGTCAAGATCACCGGAGTGGATACGGGAACGGGCATCGTTTCGGTTCAGCTCACCGTAAAGGAAGACCTTTACGAGGTGGTTTTGGAAGAATTGGTCGGATGCAAAATCACCGATAAATCGGAATTGATTCACTTGCTGAGTCAATACGTCAAAGCGAAAAAGGATTACGATCTGATCGGAAGCGCGCTGGAAATGGCCAATGCCACCGGTTACGGATTCGCTTCCAGCCCGATCGGAGAGATCAAGATCGACAAGCCGGAATTGTGCAAAAACGGCAACCGTTACGGGTTGAAAGTCAAAGCCGCCACATCCTGTTATCACATCATCAAGGTCGATATCAATACTTGTTTCGAACCGATTTTAGGCGGAAAAGACCAAGCGGATTATTTCTTGGACTATTTGAATAAAGCGTATGAAAGCGACGGATTGGCGATACTGGATTGCGAATTGTTCGGCAGGAAATTCAAGGACATTCTGCAAGAGTCCATCTCGTCGAAACTCAACAATCTCCCTGAACCGATCAAACAGAAGTTGCAGCAGATCATCAAGATCATTTCCAACAAAGGAAAAGGAAATCTGATCGCATTTGTCTTTTAAAAATCTCGGTTCGATATTGAAATCGGCGAAAGATTGTGTTAATTTATTCCCATATTGGAGTAAGCCGCATTATGAACAAATCCGAACTGATCAACGAGGTTTTCAATCAAACGATCATGCCGAAGAAGGACTGCGCCCGCGCCGTCGATGCGGTATTCGAGATTATCCTCGCGGAATTGGAAAAAGGAAACAGCGTGAAGGTCGCCAATTTTGGGATTTTCGAAATCAAACGGATTCCGGAGAGAAAAATCACCAATCTGCATAGCGGTGAGATCGTCTCCGTTCCGGCGCAGGAGACGGTGAGATTCCGTCCCGCGCGGAAAATCAAAGCGAAAATCAACGAAAGGTCATCGGAAAGGTGACCTTTTTTCTTTGACCGCCCAAGATTCTTCCTCTACGCGGAATAGGCTATCTTAGGAGGATGTCTTATGGGAAATATAAATCCTGGACCTTATTACTTCTTTCCGTTTATGCCGATCCACAAAATTGTGGAAGAGGATAAGAAAGATGTGGCTTATTATGATGAAATCTATTCACCCGAACTTACATTATTGCACGGGAATGCGTTTAAAAACGAATATGTGGCCTATAAAAACTACGTACCATCGATCCCTTTTGCCAAGGATCAGCAAGAAAAATTGCTCCGCGAGATACAAATGAACAGCTTGCTGGCTCACGATCTGAAATTGCATCTCGACGTTTATCCGAAAGACAGAGCGATTTACGAATTGTTTAAAAAATATTCCGAGGAAACGCATCGCTTGGTTAAAGAATATCAGGATAAATTCGATCCGTTGTTCGCGGGAGGTTCCAAATTCGACGGAATTTTCACTTGGGTGGACAACACGTCTGAGGAGAGGTATTGATTATGTTTGTTTATGAAAAAAGATATGCTTTTCCGGTAGAAATTCATCATCGCAATTTGAAGCTGGCTAAGGCTTTGTACGCGCAGTTCGGAGGACCGAACGGAGAACTCGGTGCTTGCTTGCGTTACTTCGCGCAATCCTTTACCATGCCGGACGATAGAGGACGCCGTCTACTGAAAGATATCGCCACGGAAGAAATGGGGCATGTCGAAATGATCTGCGCGATGATCACGCAACTGACCAAAGGAGCCGGCGTCAAGGAATTGGAAGAAGCCGGACTTTGCTGCGCTTATGCCATCAACGGAACCGGTCTCGGAATCAACGATTGCAACGGCGTGGCCTTTTCGACGCAGAATATCGGCGTTACTTCGGATTATAAAGCCGATCTTACCGAAGATATGGCAGCGGAAGAACGGGCGAGAAGCACATACGAGCATCTCATCGATCTAACCGACGATCGGGAATGCATTGCGATTCTGCTTTTCTTGAGGCAGAGGGAAGTGGTTCACTACAATCGGTTCAAAGAATTATTGGAAGTGTACAATAAAGAATTTCAAAAGTAGCCGTTAATCGTCGCTGAGTTCGCGGAGGAATTCTTCCGCGGAAATGTCGCTCGGAAGTCTCAGATCGCTTCTCGGAGAAAGGCTGACTTCGCTGATCTTTGGTCCGTCGGGAGAACAGGAGCGTTTAAATTGATGGGTAAAGAAGCGTGTGAGAAATCGACTCAGCCACTTTTTGATCGTTTCTTTCGAATAATCGTTAGCAAAAACGATCGAGGCGAGATGATAGACTTTTTTTACGCTTAAACGGTGGTAGACGAAGTGATAGAGGAAGAAATCGTTGAGATCGTAAGGACCGATCACATCTTCGGTGATCTGCGCGATTTCTCCTTTTTGATCCGGCGGAAGAAGTTCGGGAGAAACCGGCGTACTCCAAATGTCGAGAAGATCGTCGGCGATTTCCGGATACGTTTCCGCCGCTTCTTTTACCATTTGACGAATCATCGTTTTCGACAGCGAGCAGTTGACGTTGTACATCGACATATGATCGCCGTTGTAGGTCGACCAACCCAAAGCGATTTCGCTTAAATCTCCCGTGCCGACGACGATGCCCCCGATTTGGTTCGCGTAATCCATCAGTATCTGCGTTCTTTCGCGGGCTTGCGCGTTTTCGTAAGCGACACCGCGTTCGTTCGGATCGATGTGAAGATCCTTTAAATGCTGCATGACGGCATCGCGAATATCGATCGAGATGAGGGAAACTCCCAGTTTCTCGCACATTTTCGTGGCATTGTCCTTGGTTCTTTTCGTAGTTCCGAAACAAGGCATGGTGATGGCATGGATACGCTTGCGGGAGAGTTTCATCTCGTCGAATGCGCGAACGCAGGCGAGCAAAGCCACCGTCGAATCGAGACCGCCCGAAACGCCGATAACCGCATCGGTGCAGCGAATGCGATTCAGGCGATGAATCAAGGCGCACGCCTGCATTTGATTTGCTTTTGAGAACAGCGGTTTTTCCGGATCGAAAAACGGGAATCGATCGTACTTTCTCGTTAAAACCGGCGTTGTCAGGACGCATTCGAAAGGGACGACTTTTTTCGATTCGCGACCTTTCTGATATCCGCCGACCCGACGGGCGATCAAAATTCGGTCGACATCGATTTCCGAAGTGATCGTTTTTTCGGAAAATAACTCGGATTCTATCAGCAAACCATCCGGTTCGCAGATAATCGAGTGTCCAGAGAAAAGCGCATCGGTTCCGGATTCGCTTGCAGAAGAAGAACAATAAATGTATCCGACGATGCTCCTCATAGACGTGACTTCGACTAAGTTTTTGCGAATCGCGTCCTTATACAACGTTTCGTTGCTCGCAGAGAGATTGCAGATGATCGTCGCGCCGAGATCGGAAAGGACGGAAGCGCGGGGTTGATTTACCCACAGATCTTCGCAGATTTCCACGCCGATCGCTTCGCTCGGATAACGCTTATTGATGAACAAAAGATTGTTTCCGAACGGATAATTCTTTCCGTTGATCCGAATCGAAGAAGTCTCCCCGTCAAATCCGTGAAAATATCGCTTTTCGTAAAATTCGTTGTATTCCGGAATATACGTTTTCGCAACGACGCCGAGGATTTTTCCTTTATGCATACAGATCGCGCAGTTGTATAGTTTGTTTTCGTAAATCATCGGCGCGCCGAAAGCGTAGAAAGCGTCGATATCTTCGGTCTTTTTGCCGATATGGGCGATGGCATTTTCCGTTTTTTTCAATAGAGTATCGGACTGAAAAAGGTCTCCGCAGGTATAAGAAGTAAGGCTCAGCTCCGGAAATACGATGATTTTCGAACCGGCGAAAAAAGCGTCGCGAACTTGACGGATAATTTCTTCGGCGTTTTCGTCTACCTGCCCGATCTTTCCGTGCAGGGATACGGCGCTGACTTTGATATATCCTTCCGGATCGTCTTTTTCCTCGAAATCTTCGATATCCACATTCGGCTCATCGACCCCGTTTTTTTCGACCTTTTGAGCGTACACTTTTTCGGACATAATCACCAGATCGGAGTAACCGTTTTTCGTGATGTGAATCGGCGATGAACTTTGATGACAAAGTTCCGAGATGTCATTGGTTTTTCTTAGATCGGTAATAGGAATAATCTTTTTCATACTTTTAAACTTCTCCTTGACATTATTATAACATAATTATGTTCATTTGAACCGTTTTTACAAAATTGCATCAACTTTCTTTTTTCATCGAATTCTTTTTTCTATAATGAGAGGGAGAGGAGAAGCCTATGCATCCGGAGTGTACTGCGTACGATTACGAGAGATTTCGCGAACAAATCAAGAACATTTTAAATAAAAACGAGATTTGTCTTGTTTTGGATTTGCCTACGGAAAAGAAATTGCAATGCGGAATCCTGTATTTTTCTTTGAATCAATGGGCAGGAGAGGGAGTATTTTTTGATGAATTCAAAGCTCGGAAAAAGTTGCTTGATTTCCTTTCGGATGTCCGGAAACTTTGTGCCGATAGTTTTTCTTTGGCGACGATCGATTGCAAAGAAATCGGAGAAGACGAGACCTATTTCGTTCTGGTTTTGAATTCGGAAAAAGAACCGATTACACTTTTGACTTTTCGGTTGTCGGCAGAGAAGGAAATGGTTACTCTTCGCGTCGAATTTCCCGATGTTTTCGGATTTATCAAGCAGTATCGAAATCTTCTTTCTCGATCTTCCTCGGTTCCGTCGGATTCTTTTCCCGTCCAAGTCGGCGTGATCGTTTTGAACGATGAAAAGGAGACAGTTAAAAAATATTGCGAAGAAATCTGCGCTCTTTTGAGAGAAAAATATACCATCGAAGTTTTGCATCTAAATCAAAATTATCGCGATGAAGAAACCCGATGGCTGGAATCGGGTGTTCCTGCGATCGTGGAAATCGGAAGAATCGCGGCTAAAAATCGTCACGTAATTCTCGTCGGCAGAGAAGAAAGACAGACAGTTCCTTTCGATTCCATGATAGAGCAGATCGGAAGAATCGGTCGAATAAACAAGGAGAATTTCTTCGGTGCTTCTTTGAAAAGAAATCGCGAATGGATGGAAAAAGTGAGCGACTATTCTTCGTTGAAACAGGGAAATCGCTTCTGCTGTTGCTTGAATTCGGATTGCTTAAACAGAATACGAGAAGACAAGGGATTTCAGGTGATTGCGCAGACCTTTTCGGATCGCCTGTTCTCGGAAGAATGTATTCTCTGCGGAAAGAGACCAAAAGCCTGTCTTTTCGGTTTGATGAAAAAGTGAAAAAAGAAAAAAAGAATTGATATCTATTTTCGGTTATGCTAATATTATTGAGCGACAAGGAGCAATACCCAAGTTGGTGAAGGGGCGTCCCTGCTAAGGACGTAGATCGGGTAACTGGTGCGAGAGTTCGAGTCTCTCTTGCTCCGCCATCAGGACCAGTGGTGTAGTGGCTAACATGTCTCCCTGTCACGGAGAAGATCGCGGGTTCGATCCCCGTCTGGTCCGCCATTTATGCAGGTGTAGTTCAATGGTAGAACTTTAGCCTTCCAAGCTAACTACGCGGGTTCGATTCCCGTCACCTGCTCCATTTGAAAACAACTTACGAACCTATAAAGTTCGTGAGTTTTTATTTTATATAAACAACTATAAGTTCTCTTTCTAGGAAGGAGGACTTTTTTGATGTTAGAATTTAAAACTACCCAAACATTAAAACCAAATAATCAAATTTTAGAGGCAATTAAAGACTTTACTTACAAAGTTAAGAAAGGAACAGTAAAACATCTACTACATACTAATTTACAAGTTATAGAACCTACTGAATATCTAATTACATATCCTACTACTCTAACAATACTTGAGTATAAAGTAAATGAAATATCTAACAAGCCATTTTATATCAAGGAACACAATCAAAAATACAATCTTAAAGAAATTGTACAAATTTTAAAAAAGTTTAAAATTTAGACTACACTTTTTATGTTTTTGTTAGGAAACATATGAAAGGTGTCTGCTTTTTCTTGTTTTAGTTAGGAAACTAATGAAAAAGTGTAAAAAAATGCATAAAATGCAAATTCTTTTTAAAGTCAAGGGTGTTATTTTGCATTTTAGTTAGGAAACAAGTGAGGAGATGATTATTTTATGAGATGTGCAGTATATGTAAGAGTTAGTACAGATGACCAAAGAGATAATGGTTATTCTATTGGTTCACAGCTTCGTATGATTAAAGAGTATTGTGAAAAGAACGATTATAGTATTGTAGATGTCTATAATGACGCAGGTCATTCAGGAAAAGATTTAATGCGACCAGAAATGCAAAGATTACTTACAGATATTAAAGCAAAGAAAATTGATAAGTTAGTTGCTATTAAAGTTGATAGACTAACCTGTAATAATTATGATGGCTTTTGGTTGCTTAACTATTGTGAAGAACACGATGTTAAAATTGAGTTAATATTAGAGCCTTATGATGTGTCTACCGCTAATGGTGAAATGATATTTGGTATGAATTTAGTATTCGGACAAAGAGAAAGAAAAGAAATTGGAGCAAGAACAAAAAGAGCAATGGAAGAAATGGCTTTAGAACATATCCACCCTAGTAAAGCACCCGATGGCTATACTAGAAATAAAGATACAGGTCATTTAGAGGTAGAGCATATTGAAGCACAAGTTGTTAAAGAAATCTTTACCTATAGTGGGAATATGAGTAGCATCCCAATATGCCTTTGCCTTTATATATGCATTTTCAATCGCGTTTTTTCCATTTTCTTCTATATCTAATTTAAAATCTAAGTCTTTTATAGTTATTAATTTTATTCCGTTTTCTTCAAGTACTTTCTTATATTTTAAAATTTTTTGCCTGATTTGTTGTTGCAAATAAAACTTTCATTACTTTACCTCCTTAAAACCGTTTCTACTCCATAACCAAAGTGGTGTATGAATATCAATTGGTTTATATTCTGTATTCTTAAATAATTCTTGCCATCTATCTATAACAATTTGCTGAACATTACTAGAATTAAATTCATCATCCGTAATTAATCCTAATTTATGCGTTGCCTTACATACATGGGTATCAGGAGCTACTGTTAAATTTTCTATGTTTTTATACTTTCTATCAGTATATTGGTAAATCACATACATCCAATAATTACATATTTTTGTACCAGATAAATATGGAAATTTCTTTTTATAATCTTTTTGTATAAAATTCCTAATCTTATCTACATCATTATCTAACGAATCAAATAGTTTTCTTATATCGCCATCAAATAATTCTATAAAAGTATTACAAAGTGCTAACCATATCTCAGTTTGCTTTTGTTTTTGCAATGCGACTTTATATTTTTTTAAAGCATATTGCACATCTTCAAAAGACTTTTCTAAACATATTTTAGGATTAAATACAAATTTAGTTTCTTCATCATTATAAGTTTTCAATGCGCTTTCCCATAGAGTATAAGAATTTCTTTGATAATTTAGTGCCATTGGCAAAGTAAAGTATAAATAATTTTCTAAACTAGATTTTTCAAAATGTGGATTAGCATCCTCTGGCATTACTTCACCACCAATCTCTCCATTTTTATGCATTATTATGAGTTTATCAACTTTATCTAATATTTCTTTTTTATTCATAGCTTCCTCCGATTATAAATTCACGATAATCACTAATAAAATTATACTACTTAAGGCAATTTTTTCCATGCTCCCATTGAAATAATTCATATATGATATTTATAGAAAGAGAACAAAGTTCGTAACTTGTATGTGATTCGCTCCATTAGTAAACATAGGTATTGATACACTTGAAAAAGTGCTTTCATACCTTTTTTTCTTTGCAAAACAGGGTTTAAACACCTAAATTTGGCTTAATTAAGGCTAAAATTGGGTCGTGTCGGCTTGTTTTTGTTATTTCGAGTATATCTTTAAGTGAAAATTTATGAGCGAACGTTGGCAAATTACGACCACAATTTAACGATTACTAGAATTACTATACTACAGACAGTGGCGAGATTGCAGATAATGTCAGTAGATCTATCGATTATGAAAAAGTCAGGGAAGATGCTAAATTTGATGGATATTTTGCAATTATTACTTCTGAATTAGATTATGATTAC
The DNA here is from genome assembly GCA_048359995.1 of Bacilli bacterium. GTDB lineage: Bacteria > Bacillota_I > Bacilli_A > RFN20 > CAG-449 > UBA3210. The sequence goes on from DBGCPK010000019.1 coordinate 60,297, forward strand.
ATAAAACTATTAGAAACTTATAAATGAATTATTCTCTTTCGGCAGAAAGAATCATCGAAGTTTTAAATACTAGTATGTGTATCACTGATTCATTAAATAAAGTCAGAGTATTAAAGAATGATGAAGTCTTATTGTTTGACAAAACGAATAAATTGACTTTGGATAATCAGACTACGAATGATTTACTACGAATAATTCATGCTATGAATGCTGATGTTCCATATGCAGAATATACAAAACAAGATTTCGATAAATATTTAATGTCAATCGTTTATAAGCCATAAATTAGACTGGTTATGTACTCAATTATGGATGTAATCGGCTTTTGTAGCATAACAACTGTTAAACTCGGGTTACGGCCATCAAAACTTACGATATTGCGATGAGACAATTGGAAATTTAATTGCGATTTTTAATGCGTAATCAATGTATGATATAATGAAAGTCAAGAAAGGAAGAGCGGTGAACTATGAGAAAATTCATGCCTTGGTTCATATTGACCTTCATTATATCTTTGACTTCTTGCAGTCCGAAAACTGTTAAATATTCTCCTGGTAACACATGGAGTGTCCAACTTAACGAGACTTTTTCATTGGAGTGTTATTTTGACGAAATCAGTGAGGAGCAATTGGTTTTTTCACTGACAAAAGACAATCCGGAAGATGAGTATAACTTTGCTATTAAAGCCAATTTTCCGTGCGAGTATATCTACGTGAATGATGAATTGCTTTTTCAGAAATCTCCTGGAGTGATACCTCAAAGCTTTTATGATGTGGAACATTTTCAAGAGAAGAATAAAATCGTTGTACCTTTTAGAAAAGGAACTGAGGAATTCAAAAAAATAAATATAATATCTTACCAATCTTTTTTGAAAGAATATGATAGAGACTTTATCGGAATAAGAATTATATTATATAAGTTTTAGGTGGTTCTTCAAAACCACTTTTTGATGGAGGAATGAATGGATACAAGTTACAAATTTTCTTATCCTTGTAAAACAATTTCAAATTTTTATGATAATTTTTATGAATGCCACATATATGATGAGATAAAAGCCATTACTTACAGACAAAAAGAATTAAACGAAAGCAATAGGGATATATATGATTATTTTCAAATATTCCAGATTATTTATTCTTTACCAATTGATTCCAGTTGGGAGAAATCATCATTTGAATAAAAACTAAGTGGTGATTTTTTTACTCTCCTAAGCGCAAGGTCTCCGGGTTGAGCCTGGAATCTAACGCTAAAATTGATAAAAAAGAACCGTTTTTGAATGTAAAAATTCGCTTGCGGTTCTTTTATTATTTTAATGAAACTTTAAAAAAAAGTAAAAAATACGTCGAGTGACAAATTAAAATACAAATTTACTAGTTTTTTTGGAACTTACTCTGTCAATTTTTTTAATCCCTTATATAAACTGATTTTACTTTGTCACTTGACGAGTTAAAAACGTGCATTATTTATGCTGCTTTTAATATCTTCTTTTTTAAAAAAAATGTGGTAAAATATTATAAAATAATTTAAAGTCGTAAATCAACTGGTTTAAAGTCTAATCATTTGATAATTCATGGAGTAGTATTATGGCAGATAAGTTTTATGAAAAAGGAGAGAAATATATAAAAGATGATGATCTTGAAAATGGCATTAAGTATTTACTATTGTCTTTAGAAAAAAATAATAATTACGATAGTGCATTTGATTTAGGAATTATATACCTTGAATGCTATGAGGATTTAGAATTAGATAAACCTGATTATCAAAATGCCATTAAGTATTTTTCGATAGGAGCAAAGAATAATCATAAGGATTGCCAAAAAGAACTAGGTTTGTTACTGATAGAAAGCGAGGATAAATGCGATATTTTTGAAGGAATTAAATGGCTTTTATCATCGGAAGAATTTGAATCAAAGCGTGAAGTAGATAGAATTAAGAATTCCATCAGTATTCTTTACAAAAAAACAAATCAACAATTAGAAAAGGATGTTAAACTGACTATTAGATTGTTTAATGAAATTATTAAATTGACTAAAAATAGCAAAATATTGACACCTATATTTGATCGTAGAAATGAATTAATAAATAATTATGCAAGAAAGATTATTAGTGAGTCAAAAACACTTCAAGAGTTAGAAACTGGTTTTGAGTATTTCCAAAGATATATGGATAAAGAATTCTTTTCAGGTATTTTAAGTTTATATTGTACGAAAGAAATAAATCTTTACATTGATTATGCTGATAGTGTTTTAGATGTTGAACATTATTTACAGTCATTGGATGATAGAGATTTTAATTATAATACTCAAGCAAAAGGTATTCTTTACTTATGGTTGGCTCGTTCATATCGTGATGGCACTCATCATGCAAAAAAAGATATCGAGATTGCTATGAATTATTATAAAAAAGTTGGAAACACTATTGCAAATTTGGAATTAGAGAAATTGATTGTTTCATATTGTGATGAACTAATAAAAAATGAAGACTATGAAACGGTTAAAAAGTATTTGCCTTATATTCAATCATTTGATAATCAATATAGAATAAAAAACGTAATTGATGAATTTGATAAAAAAGAAAGCTTTAATCGTGTAAAAGCGGAGGCAATGTTAGGAGATATAAATGCAAAAATCAAGTTAGCAAAATTATACGAAGAAGGTGTTGGTACTCCTAGAGATTTGAATAAAGCAGTAGCCATTCAAAAGGATCTATATGAAGAATATCATTTAAAGACTTCATTTGATTTCATCTATAATTATTATTGTAAAAATAATGATTATAGTGATTTAAAGTTGTTATTGGAAGATGCTAGAAAAAATAATGTTGAATTCGATTATTATCAAGAATCAAAATATGCTTCACTAATCTCTTATTATGCTACAAGCAATTATGATTATGTCCATACTAGAGGAATTTCTTTTGTTGATGTAGAGTCAAATATTATTTATTACTTATTTGATTATTATAAAAAATGGTGGGTAGATACTTATCCAAACAATAATTTTTATAAAGATAATTTTTTCACATTTATGGCAATTAAGAAAAGAAACTATAGTCCATATTCAAGACCACTAAACTTTCCAGGAGCATTATATAATTTTTTAAAATTATTTAGTAATAATGAAGTATGGTTTATTTGTACAGTACCTGGACATGAAAAAACTACCAATATTTCAAATGGTGTTTCTGATATCATTGAGATGGTAAAATTGCGTCAAAATTTTGTATTTAGGAGCACCATTATCCAAAGAAAATATACAGTAGACAAGAAGGCAACATCCAGTTTTGGAAGGAATAATGACTATCGAGTTGATATGAAAAGTCTGACAATTGAGGATGGATTTAATGTTATTGACAAGAATATAATAGTAGTTGATGATATTACTACATCAGGAAGTACATTAATTTCATGTAGAAATATATTAATGGATGCAAGGGCAAAGAGAGTTGTTCTAATTGCATTAGGAAAAACAAAGGAGCAGATGTATGAATTCTAATAGCTTAATTTTGACATTGCTTCATCTAAAAGGATGGGGCGCCAAAAAAATATATTCTTATGTTTCGTCACACTCTTTTGATTATAAAAGATGTGTTAATGGTTTAGTTGAGGCACTTAATGAAGAAGAAAAAGTACTTTTTAAAATAGAATTAGTGAATTCAAATTTAACATTAGAAAAGAATCAAGATAAAGGTATTCACGCTTGTAATATTTTAGATAAAGAATTTCCAAAAAAATTATATGCTTCGACAGATAAATGTGTGTTTATATATTATAAAGGCGATATTAATTTATTATCGAAGAAGGCAATTTCCATAATTGGAACTAGAAAACCAGATGAGCATTTTATAAACAAAGGAATTATTGCAACATCGTATTTTGCTAAAAAAGGATATGTTATTATCAGTGGACTTGCATTGGGATGTGACTCTATTGCACATCGTTATTGTTTAGATGTTGGAGGTAAAACAATAGCTGTCCTACCATCACCATGTGATAATGTTCAACCAAGTTCAAATAGATTGTTAGCAGACAGAATTGTCAAAAATGGAGGATTATTAATTTCTGAGTATGGAACAGGAACACCTATTTCAAAATTTAATTATCCTCAAAGAGATAGAATCCAAAGCTTATTAAGCGGAGTAATTCTAATTATCCAAGCATCGAATGAAAGTGGAACTATGATTGCAACAAGGAAAAATATTAAAGACGGAAAACTCGTATATGCTCTAAAAGGAAATGACATTACTATTGTTCAGAGATATGTAGACGTTGATTCAACAGATGAATTAGAAGAAATTGAAAACTGGATTTTTTAACTTCAAAGAAGTATCAATTTTATTTTTTCTGTAAACTACTATTTAGCAAATTTGTATTAGTGTAATTCATAATAAATCTTTTTTGACTACAATTATAAAATAAGTGTATACATAAACATAATGTAATGTTCACTTTTATTTATATTGTGTCTATTTTATTAATAGCAGTTCACTTTTGCTTCAATTCATTTTTTCGAGTAAAAAAAATTGACAGCCATATTGACAATCTTAAACGGGGGGGGGGGTATAATTATTATGGAAATAACGATTTGGAGGGAAATATGAAGTTATTTGAAAAGAGATGGTTTAGGCTTCTTCTCAATGGCCTATGCAGTGTTATGATACTTATAATTGGGATAATTTTTATTAATGTTGGGCTTAAAGATATCGGTAGCATGAAAGAAAATCTTACTATTCCTGGCTATTTTTATGCAATCGCATTTTCCATAATCTCATTTGTCATTTATTTATTATTTGATTTTCGAAATTATCAAAATGAAGATGGGGTAATCAAAAAGGGATTTACTGCGATAGTTTATTTTTTACTTTGGGCAGCCTTAGTTTTCATTGCATTTATCTGTTGCATGATAATTATGGCAGAGCTTTTAGGTTATTCACCGGCAAGTGATGGAAAATTAAACAACTTGGAATTCTATACTTGTTTTAGCTTATTAAGTTTTGGATTTTCGGCATTATTTACTCAATTAATACTTGAAAAATGTTCTTTTGCTAAACAAAAAACAGTTGAAAAAAGAAAAAAATACGCACCATTTGCATCTTTCATTGGATTTGTAATTGCATTTGTGATATTTGGTGTGCTAGGTATTCTAATGGGGAACAATGAAACGCTTAGAACTCTGTTAGTGTTTGTTGAATCATTAGCTCCTTTTATTGGATTTATTATTGTCTGCATTAAGAAATTCAAGAAGCGTGGCGAAAAGAAATTGCTTGACAAGTCAGCATCAAATCTTCATTCAAATAGTCGGGAAGGATTCCTTGATGGAAACTTGTATATCATTGAAGAAATGCTAAAAAGTTTGAATGGGAAAGCTGTTTATTATGATTCTTTTAAAGGAGAAATGTACGTGGAAGTATACGGAAGTAATGAAAATATTACTGTGAAAGTTTCTATAAGGGACATCACAGATGTTTCCATTGTTGGAGATCGTACGATTTCAGATTTGGGAGAAAGGGTAATGCAGGACGAAGCTCTTTCAAATGTGAAAAAAGTGATTCATAAAACCGAAAGCAAGTTAAAACCCCCATATAATATTAACTTTGTCACAAGAATATAGGAGCATTGGGGATAGGAATCATTTACATAATATAATTTATGAAATCTAAAGGGACTGTAAAAAAAGTTAAAATCATAAGGAACTATGATAAGGACAAGATCTTACAGTCCTTTTAATATGTTGAGAAAAAACAAAATAGAATAAAAAAGGATGAATAAAAATGAATTTTACAGTTCGAGATTTACCTTCTTTAAAGAAACACGGCTGATTCTACGATAATGATCATCCTGTTTGATAATTCACCTTCAGCCATATTTGGCTTAACGATGAATTCAAGTGAATGGAAAATACGAAAAACCTTAAAAAGCTTAGGATTTGAATATGTAGATAATTACTTAGGCTTAGTTTCTTGCTATTCAAAAGAAAATATTGACTTTAGGATTAATCCTAATTATAAAAAAGGTGTAACCGATTCGGATTACTGTGTTTTAAAGTTTACTACTACAAGTGGTAGATATTATTGTAATTTAAAAACAGAAGCTTTGAGATTAAGTAATTATTAAATTACAATTTGAATGTGAGTTGATGGGATATGAATAAAGAAATCTTATTATCAAATATAGATAAAGTCCATACTACCGAAATGGGTGTTGATAGGATTAAGAAAAATCTTAAAATAGATACTCATAATGTTGTTGAGTATTGCAAGAATAAAGTTTTAGATAAAAATTGTAATATCTATAAGCAAGGTAAAAATTGGTATTGTGAAATTGATAATATAAAGATAACTATTAACTCATATAGTTATACAATTATTACGGCACATACTATTCGCTAAATTATAATTTAGAAGTGTGAGGTTATGACAAAACATACTTTTGAAGGAATAAAAATGTATTACTTAAAAGTATAAATGAAGGCCATATTGAAGCAGAATTAAAACTAATATTTTGTATTATCAAAAGTTTTAACCTGTGAAAACCCGTGTAAATACTGTGATCAATGAACTTAAAATAACAGTAATTTTTGACGCTTTGGTGCCAAAATGGTGGCCGAATTTCCCGTAGTGAAATAGAACGATATGAGCAAATATAAGGAAATGATAGAGAAATTCGTATATGAGTGTTATAACCTAAACAAACGGGAATTTGTCGGAGATAGATTATGCGACTTTTATTTGAATTGAATAAACATGATTATGAAAATTGTACACATTCTTTTGTACGCAATTCTGCCAAAAGCATTATTATTTCAAACAAGAAGATAGCTATGATACATAGCATGAAGTACGATTACTATAAATTCCCCGATGGTGGTATCGAAAGCGGTGAAGATCCTGTACCGCTATGATACGTGAAACCCGCGAAGAGGCAGGGTTAGTGGTAAAGTTCGAAACGGTAAAAGAATACGGCTATGTTCACCGTATTCAAAGAAGCGATAAAGATGCTACTGAATGTTTTGTTCAAGACAACAACTACTATCTTTGCAAAGCAGAAAATGAAATAGTTGCTCAATGCCTAGATGATTATGAATTGCGCAATGATTCATTGATGCTTTTGCGTTATAATTCAATCGAGACGTAAAACTACATCATATCTGTCTTTTTAACAGATACCGCAACTAATAGAGATTTTATTCCGATAATTCTTGATTTTTGTTATTTATTGTGATTAATTAAATATAGTTTAATTTTTGTTTTTTAAATGAGAGGAGATCATTATGTTTAAAAGAGTTATCTTGTTATTATCGTTTGTTTTCATTATAACAGTATTTCCCACTTGCAATATTTGTTATTCCCATAATGAGATTGTTGAAAAGGACTGTGCTTTTGAAGGGACGGAATTTATTGATATCGAATTGAGGAAGTCTTTGGTGCTTTCCGATGCATTATATTCTAGTAAAATCGATTCCTATTCGGACTTTAAAAATTCTTTTTTTGATAATTTAACATATAATTTTGGAATGAATTACAAAGGATCTTGTGGTTATGTCGCTATTGCAATGCTGCTTTCATATTATGACACTTTTTTATCAGATGCGATTATTCCAGAACAGTATGATATAAACTCTTATGGAGAATCTGCAAATATGATTTTGCGTAGAAATTCTCCTGGAGTTTTAAAAGACATTATTTCAAATCCCTCAAGTCCATCTAATGCTGATTATGGATATTCTTTAGATGCATACGATTATTATTCGAAAATTCTATCTTTGCAGACATCTTCGTTGCATGCAAAACTTATTTCAATAGGGGGAGCAAGAGGGTATTATGATTTTAGTGATAACGACAGTCCTTGCGGAACCAACTATACTATGAGATATAATGTAATTAACGATTATTTTTCTAACGTATTAGGTTATACATTAAATGTTGACTATAGTCTTGTTTCATATAATGCAGAATCTAATCCACTATTGAGCAATAATGTTAGAGATTTTGCCATACAACAGATTGCACTCGGAAATCCGGTCTTACTCTCTGTTGGCGGCACGTTGGGTGGGCATGTAGTTGTTGCCTATGATTATGACTCAATCACGGATAAATTATATTGTCATATGGGATGGAACGCATCTTCGACTCACGAAACAGTAGAAAGTTATTCTTTCTCGACCTATAAAACGGCTTTAGCTATTGATTTTAACACTTTTCATACTCATTCTAATAATTATGCGATTACAACTTCTTTAGGTAATATTCCATCTACTAATTTCTATTGCTACCACGATTGTCAAATATTCACATATACAAACGGAAATACGCATTCTTATAATGACCATTATGCCTTTTACTCATCTAAAAAACACAAATCATATTGCCATTGTGGTGAATATATCTTGAGATCACATGCAATTCGATCTGGAAGCACATATATAAGCAATGGACATACTTATGGAATTTGCATTGATTGTGGCGCTGTAGTAGATTTGGGAACAACAGCAGTTATTAGCGGACTACCAAACACGAATGTAATGACAACTGACAATGGAAGTTATATTTTTCAAATGGATTCCATATTCTTATAAAAGAAGATATAGAAGCATATTAGGCGGCTTTCTGCATTTTTATCCACAGAGAAAGGTTGGGACACATTATGAAAAAACTGCATTTATCAAGTATACTTTTAACTACAATCCTGCTTGTCGGATGCACCAATAAATTACCTGCACTTAGTGATTTAGATAGCAAAGACAATTCAGAATATATCGGCGCTTCGGAATTTATTTATGATGATGAATTTGAATATATAAAAACCCCTGTCCGATCTTACGGATTTGAAACTTATGAATCGTTGGACTTGTATTTAAAAAATGAATTTATCTATAACCATCATTTTTATACTATTTTTCCGCAAAAAATAAATTCTAATATGGGCAAGAGTTTTTATTTGGGGTTCGATAATATAGAAGATAACGAAATATTAAATCCAAAAGTTATAGAAATGTTTTATATCTACGATGAAAATTTAGGAACAATCAGTGATGTTTCGATGGATACCCCTTATTATTCAATGAAATTCAATTGCGTATTTTTTTCAACACAAAGTGATACAGAAATTTCCGATATTAAAATAGAAAAGATATCTGGTTCAAAACTAAAAGTTACACTTGAAAACAATGACGGCATTATGGGATATTGCTATGTTTATTCTGGCAATTTAAATGTCAGTGACTATATTCGCGATTATCTGTCAAAAAATTTGAAACGAGTGTAGTCGCGTCTTAAACATTGATTTGCGGAACCTTTTATCGGCGGGGAGATGACGGAATAGCGGTCGGACCTAATGAAATGGATAAAGTAAAGCGGAGTGTTGGTTTAAGATTTTATCGAATGCGTAGTACTTCCTTTTAGAGTTATTTATGGTCAAAGGTACAAAGGGACTCATTGTTTCCGAGTTCGTTTATTTGGCACAATGAGAATGACAATGATTTGACAAGAGAAAATCCATATTTTATAATGACGATAATGGTGCGAAAAGCGCCTTATATAAAATCGGAAAAGATGATGGCAATGCGGAAAACTTCATATATTACGACGGGAAACCCGAAAAAATTTCGGAAGAGTGCTTTTTCGTTCTCGTCCGTCGGAAGAAATATTCTATTTCGCGCGAATTTTTTCTTCGTTGAACAGAAAATCAATCGAATCGTTTGCGCGGTTTGCTTCGCAAAATCTTTCGGCCGTTGCGAGAAAGCGTGCGGATTTTCCGAATCTCGTGACAGATGAAACCGAAAATAGAAATCTATTTGTTCCGCGTTTCTCCGACCGAAGAAAATCGTTCTTATATTTTGCCTTCGGAAGTCGAATCGCATCTCGAAAAAAAAGTCGGCGAAGAAAGGCTCCGATCTCAGGCGGCGTATTCTTTTTTGATCGGGAAATGCAGGGAAAGAGGGATTCTGCCGCAGTTTGATTTTTCAAATAAGCCGGCTTTGAAAAGCGGATTTCGATTCAGCATTTCGCATACCGATGATTGCGTTGCCGTTGCGATCGGCGAATGCGAAATCGGAGTCGATATCGAAAAAAAAGGCAGACAGATTTCCTCACGTCTTTTCAAGTCTCTTTCTTCGGAAGAAAGGAAATCCTGCGGAAGCGATTCGAGCCTTTTTTTGAAATTTTGGGTAAAGAAAGAAGCTTATTTAAAGATGATCGGTCGGGGAATTCGGCTCCGTCTCGACGAAGTGGATACGACTTCGTTGAAAAACTGCCACGTTTTCGAACAAGAAGGGCTTTGGATCGCCGTCTGTTCCGAAGAATCTTTTACCGAAAGCGATGTGCAACTTCGATGGGATCCTCTGTCGGAGAGAAAGTTGAAAAAGGCGTAAGCAAAGGGTAAAATAAAAGACGAAAGGAGAGAAGCCAATGAAAAATCGCGTGATTGCAATCGGCATCTTGCTATGCGGTACGATCTTCTCTTTTTCCTGCGCTCAACGCCCGAAAGAGCTTCAATCGATAAATCAATCTTTCGATTGTTTAAGCGCCGCTTTGAAAAAGTCCGAAGCGGAAAGAGAAAAAATAATGGAAAACAACGAGATCTCGTGGGAATTCGATTGCATTTTCCGTTCCGAAAAGGGAACGAACAGGGGAAAAGGCATTTTCAATATCGATCAAGAAAAAATGAAAAACGACGATATATCGGGTTTAGAAGGGGAGTATTCCGACGAAAACGGCAAGGTTTTTTTTAACCGGAATCGATTGTTCATCGACGAAGAAAATCGGAAAGATTATTACGATGCGGAGATGACGTTCACGGAAGCGTTGCAGTATTTCTTGCCTTTCGATATCCGTTATGTGTATCTTCTGTCCGTCGCCGACTATCGGCTTTTCGACTGGATGGCATTGGAAATGACTTCGGATCAGATTTTCGATTATTACGTTACGGAAATCTCTTCGGTATCCTCGCTGAACATCTCTTCACTGATCACGAAAAAGGATCGAAAACTCTTGGTTGAAAGTTTGGATGTAATCCGCGAACAATTACGGCTTTCTCTTTCTTGCGGAGGAACGACCGCGCGGATCGAATACGAAATCGATTCGACGGGAATCGAAACGTTATTCGACGCGGTCAACGGCAATGTAAAAAGCGCGATCAGGACGATCGAAAGCGCGGAGTATTCGACCATTTACAGCAAAGCGGTGGAGAATATCTATCGAACTATCGGAGAAGAATTGGAGAAAAACGAAGAAAACGTGAAAAAAACGGAGATTCTGAGAATTGTTTTTCCTATTGAAAAAGAAAAGATATCTTCCGTTTTGACGGAATATACGATTTCCGGCGTTTCTTTTTCAAACGAATTCCGAAGCAATCTTGTCGGCGGCTATTCGGAACTTCGGTCGTTCGACGAAGACGATTTTACTTATCGGGGAACGATCGATCTTGTCGAAAAAAGGGGCAATTCGGCTTATCGATAAATTTTTATCCATTTTTTTTATTTTGTGTGAAAAAAGTATAACAAAACATTTTGTTTTATAGTAGAATATATTTGTTAGCGCAATACTACTAACAGGAGGAAAAAATATGTCAGTAAAAGTAGCTATTAATGGATTTGGCCGTATCGGTCGTCTGGCTTTCAGACAAATGTTCGGCGATGAAGGCTATGAAATTGTTGCCATCAACGATTTGACCAGCCCGAAAATGCTCGCGCATTTATTAAAGTACGATTCCGCGCAGGGAAGATACGCTCTCGCGGATAAAGTAACTTGCTCGCCGGACGGGGCCGAAGAAGGCTGGATTGCCGTAGACGGACACAAGATCAGAATCTATGCCGAAAAAGACGCCAATAATTGTCCGTGGAAAGAATTGGGCGTCGACGTCGTTCTCGAATGCACCGGCTTCTATTGTTCCAAAGAAAAATCGATGGCGCACATCAACGCCGGCGCGAAAAAAGTCGTCATCTCCGCGCCTGCCGGAAAAGATTTGAAAACGATCGTTTACGGGGTCAACCATGAAACCTTGACGAAAGACGATCAGATTATCTCCGCAGCGTCCTGCACGACCAACTGCTTGGCGCCGATGGCAAAAGCGTTGAACGATTATGCGCCGATTTCTTCGGGCATTATGTTGACCGTTCACGCCTTTACGGGCGATCAAATGGTTCTCGACGGTCCTCATAGAAAAGGCGACCTGAGAAGAGCCCGCGCGGCTTCGGTCAATATCGTTCCGAATTCTACTGGCGCGGCCAAGGCGATCGGACTCGTCATTCCTGAACTGAACGGAAAGCTGATCGGTTCGGCTCAGAGAGTACCGGTTCCTACGGGTTCCACGACATTGTTGTTTGCAGTCGTCAAGGGACACGACATTACCGTAGATTCCGTCAATGCCGCGATGAAGGCTGTTTCCAGTGACTCTTACGGCTATACCGAAGAACTTTTGGTTTCTTCGGATATCATCGGAATGACCTATGGCTCGCTCTTCGATGCCACGCAGACGATGGTCACCAAAGTCGACGACGACACCTATGAAGTTCAGGTAGTTTCTTGGTACGACAATGAAAATTCGTACACATCACAGATGGTTCGTACGATCAAATACTTTGCCGAAAAGTGCTGATTCATTAAACCTACGAAAAAATATATAAAAAGGCTCGACTCCGCAGTCGGGCTTTTTTTTGCATTAAAAAACGGCACGAGTGCAGCGTGCCGTCTATTCAACTTCTGTTTTTATTTGACGATGACGGTATAGGCGCCGGATATCAGTCCGCCGACTAACGAGACAACACCGCCGATAATCGAACCGACTCCCAAAGTGTAGTCCATTGCAGAGAATGCGGTCGTCGTCTTGGAACTGCTGCCCAAAATTTCGGTAACCGATTCGACGAACGAAACCTGCGGAACGAAGAAGAAAGCGATTCCGGCGAACAGGAAGCAAATCGTTGCGATCAAGCCTCCGATTTTACCTTTCAGAAATACCGAAACCACCGCGCCTGCAAGCGGGACGATCAGGCAGAGAAACGGCAGAATCGCAAACGTAATCGAGGTTTTCTGACTTGCCAATCCTCCAAGATTCAAGGACAGGTCGTCGATACTTCCTCCGACCGCCAGTTTCCAGATCGTTATCGACGAAGGATCTCCATATTGCGGAGTATAAGTCGCTCCGGCAAGGAAACCCATGCACACGACGACGATTCCGAGAATCAGAAGCACGAACGGAATAAAGCGCGTCGCCTTTTTTACACTCTTCTTTTTTGACTTTTTAGCCATATTTTTTCCTCCTGCGATTATTGTAGAAAATCGATCGCGGTTTGACAAGATAAAGCATTTCGGTTCTTTTTCTTCTGAAAGTAAAAAGAAAAATTTCAACGATAATTGCACAAATTTTTCTTACTTGTAGAAAAAGAAATATTCTTCTTGATTTTAACGGCTGTTAAAATTAAAATAATAGGTACTTGGGGATTGGGCAAGTGGTAAGCCAACTGGCTCTGAACCAGTGATGCACAGGTTCGAACCCTGTATCCCCAGCCATATTTGAAATAAAGAGCCGCGTCTAATTTGTCGCGACTCTTTTTATAAGCGTTTTTCCGTGAAATCGTCGTTATTCGTTCGTCGATCTTTTATTCATTCGCGCTTTTAGGGATTAAAATGCTGAACGTGCTACCCTGATTTTCTTTGGAATTGACGTAAATTTTCCAATCGTGCAGTTCGACGATCTTTTTGACGATGGATAATCCCAAGCCGATGCCGTGATTGGCTCGCGAAGGATTCCCCTGATAGTATTCGTCGAAAATGTGCTTTTGCGTCTCTTCGTTCATTCCAATGCCGGTGTCTTTAATCGCAAGGAGAAAGCCGTTTTCGATCTGCGAGGAAGTCAATCGAATCGTTCCGCCTTTGGGCGTATACTTGATCGCGTTGTTAATCAGATTGATCCAAAGCTCTTTGACGAGTTCGCCGGAGGCGGGACAACGGAAATGTTGCAGATTCACTTCGATTTCGATCTCTTTTTCTTCGAAAGATTTGTAGAATAAGAGCAGGGTTTCTTCGATCGATTCGTCGATATAGATCATTTCCTTATCGATGACGATCGAACCGGAATTCAGTTTGCTGAGCAGCAAGGTCATATTCGACAGATTTGAGAGTCGCATGCTTTCGTCGCGGATAATTTGATAGCATTTCTGTTTGTCTTCTTCGCTGAGATGAGGATCGTTGCAGAGCAGTTCGGCAAAACCTTGAATCGAAGCGATCGGTGTTTTGAATTCATGAGAGAAATTGGTGATGAAATCCTTTTTGATCAGCGTGATTGAATTCAATTCGCGGATCACGCGATTGATGTCGTCGATGACTTTCTGCAATGCCGGATTCGGATGTTTGGAATCGAGGGTGATTTCTTGAGAAAAGTCGCCTTTGGAAAGCCTTTCGAAACAGCTTTTGGTTTGAGCGATGTAATTGGCGATCTGCCTGTAAGTTATCGAATGAATGAGCGTGGCGATAATCGTGCAGGCCAAGAGACTGACGATGATGTTGATGATCAACGGTCTTCGTGTATTGATTTCGCATAGAGAAAGAATGTAGGAGATCAGACCTGTCAACACTGCGGCGGAAAAGGTGCAGATGAACATCGTCAGCACCAGACGAAAGTACGAACGCCATTTGAAAGAGCGCCTTTTCTTATTCATTTTTGATCCCCCGATAGCCGATTCCCATCAAAGTCTGTATTTCGATTTCCGGAAAAACCTCGATTTTTTTGCGGATTTTCAGAATGAAGACTTTCACGACGGAATCGTCCGTGTCGGAATCGATTCCCCAAAATTCATTAAAAAGCTGCCATTTGGTAAAGGCTTTTTCCGGATAGGAAAACAATTTGAAGAGAATATCAAATTCTTTCTTCGTCAGGTTGACGCAGAGATTTTTCTTTTCGTTGACGACGCAATGGGTGTTGGAATCGAGAACCACGTCGCCGATGATGATCTTCTTTTCGGTAAAGATCTTCGCTCTTCGAAACAGCGCGCTGATGCGCATCAAAAGTTCCTCCTTATTGATCGGTTTGACCATATAGTCGTCGACCCCCAGATCGTAACTTACGCCTTTGTCTTCGATCGAACTTTTCGCGGTAACCATCATAATCGGAATATTTTTGTTTTCCTCGCGGATTTCCTTGATTAGTTGATTTCCCGTTACGTTAGGCATCATTTCGTCGCAGATAATGAGATCGATTTTGCCTTGATAATACGCATTTAACGCTTCTTCGCCGTCACGAGCCGTTATCACCTCGTATCCTGCGCCGGTCAGAATCGCATGGTAGAGTTTCAGAATGTGTTCTTCGTCGTCGACTGCCAGAATTCTCATATCACTCACTCCTTTTTCATTATTATATCATTGAGAGGTAAAGGATCGGTAAACAAAGAAATATTTACTTTAAATTTACCTGTCGTTTACTTTTTGGTTACCGTACCCGCTTTAAAATGGATAGCGGCGGAGCGATGTTTATTTCGACGAAACCTATTCGGAAATCGTCATGATCTTCTTATGGATCGGATTTTTCGAACTCGTCTTTCGGCTCTTACTCAGATTTTAAAAAAAGGAGAAAGGAAATATGGCAAAGATCATCGGTATCGACTTGGGAACGACGAACAGTTGCGCCGCCGTCGTGATCGACGGTAAAGCGGAAGTGATCCCTTCTTCGGAAGGAAAGAGGACGACCCCGAGCGTCGTCGCTTTCACCGAATACGGCGGTCTTTTGGTCGGCGAATCGGCGCAAAGACAATCCATCACGAATCCGAAGAAAACGTTTTCTTCGATCAAACGGAAAATGGGAACCGATTGGAAAGTGGATATCGATGGGAAAAAGTACCTTCCTCAGGAAATCAGCGCGATGATTCTCAGAAAAATAAAGAAAGATGCGGAAACGTATTTGGGAGAATCCGTCGAAGAAGCCGTCATCGCCGTCCCCGCCTTTTTCAACGATACGCAAAGACAGGCGACGAAAGATGCGGGAGTGATTGCCGGTTTGTCGGTGCGGCGGATCATCAACGAACCGACGAGTGCCGCTTTGGCTTACGGACTTGATCACAGGAGGCCGCAGAAAGCGATGGTCTACGATTTGGGAGGCGGAACTTTCGACGTTTCGATCATCGAGATCGGAGACGGGATTATCGAGGTGTTGTCCACTTCGGGAGACAATCATCTTGGCGGCGACGATTTCGACGCGGAGATCGTCTCTTGGGTCGTCGAAGAATTCAGGAGGAAAGAAAAAATCGATCTGTCCAAAAACGTTTCGGCGATGCAGAGAATCAAAGAAGCGGCCGAACAGGCAAAGAAAGATCTCTCCTCTTGCGAAAACGTGACGATCTCTCTGCCGTTTATCTGCGAATGCAATCGCGAAATCCGTCATTTGGAAGTGAATCTCAGTCGGAATAAGTTCGACGAATTGACCCGAAAACTGGTCGAAAGAACAGCGATTCCCGTCGAAAAAGCGCTGAATGACGCCAATTTGGCCAAATCGGAACTGAATAAAGTTCTTTTAATCGGCGGTTCGACGCGGATTCCGGCTGTCAGAAAAAAGATACAGGAACTGACCGGAATCGCGCCTTCTCTCGATCTCAATCCGGACGAATGCGTCGCTCTCGGCGCGGCCGTTCAAGGCGAAACGCTTTCCGGAAGCCATCGTCTGAAACCGAGATCGGGAAGCGAACTCTTGCTTCTCGATGTAACCTCGCTCAGCCTGTCGATCGAAACCGTCGGCGGCGTGGCTACGCGCCTCATCGAAAGGAACACGACGCTTCCCGCACATTGTTCGCGCGTGTTCTCTACGGCGCAGAACTACCAGACATCGGTGGATATCCGCATATTGCAGGGAGAACGCCCGATGGCTGCGGACAACGAGACGATCGGCACTTTTAGACTGAAAGGGATCCGAAAAGCCTCCGCGGGTGTTCCGAAAATCGAAGTTAACTTCGATATCGACACCGACGGCATTCTGATCGTTTCGGCAAAGGATCTCGATACGGGAAAGGCTCGTTCGATTACGATCGCCTCCGACGAAAAGATGTCTCGGGAAGAAATTCAAATGGCGATCGAAGATGCGAAAAAGTTCGAGAAAAAGGATAAAATCCTCGAAAAATATCTGGAAGTTCGCCTTAGAGCCGCTCGGAACGTCGAAGATACGGAGACTCTGTTGCAAAACAAGAAACCGAATAAAAAGAATCGGAAAGAAATCAAAAAAATCTGCCGAAAGATCGACGGATTGTTGAATAAAGTAAAACCGATTCACGTTACTGAAAGCGATCTGGAAGAATTGGAAACATCGCTTGCATCGCTGAATAAAATGAAAAATGAAATCGAGGGTTAAAGCCATGTGGAAATTATTGAGAAATCTAAAAGTAAGAGACGCTCTTCTGTTCATTCTGGAAATCGGGATCGTTTACGCCTGTTGCTATCTGGAATTGAAGATTCCGGACTATATGCAGAACCTCACCGCGATTATCCAAAGCGGCGTCAACGATATCGGAGAAGTATGGATTGCCGGAGGAAAGATGCTTTTGTGCGCCTTAGGAGGTACGATCGGCACGATCGTTTCCGGTTATATCTCCGCGTATATCAGTTCTAACCTGAGTTACAATATCCGAGAAAAACTGTTCAATCACATCGTCGATTTGGATACGACGACGATCAAGGATTTCTCGACGGCTTCTTTGATTACGAGAACCACGAACGATATCACGCAGATTCAGATGACGGTCTCGATGGGACTGACGATGATCATCAAGGCGCCGATTCTCGCGGTCATGGGCATTTTGAAAATCATCGATAAAAGTTGGCAGTTATCTCTGATTACCGCGATTGCCGTCGTGATCATCGTCGCGTTGATTTTGACTGTGATGCTGATGGTTTTCCCGAAATTCCGCATCGTGCAGAAACTGACTGACGATATCAATCGGATCGGAAGGGAAACTCTCGCCGGAAACAAGGTGATCCGCGCATTCAACGCCGAAAAATACCAAGAGGACAAATTCGAAAATGCAAACGGGCAGTTGGTTGATACGCAACTGTATAACCGGACGCGACTGTCCGTGATGATGCCGACGATGAGCCTCGTGATGAGCCTCTTGTCTTTGGCTATCTACTGGATCGGATCGAGTTTGATCAATCAAGCCGCTTTGGTCGAAAAAGGCGAACTCTTCGGCAATGTCGTCGTCTTTTCTTCCTATGCGATGTACATCATTCAGGCATTTATGTTTCTCTGCATGATTTTCATGATGTTCCCGCGCGCGCAGGTTTCGGCTCGCCGAATCAATGGAGTGCTGAATTCTCCGATCAAAATCGAAGAAGGAGACGTTGGAACCGGATCGCATTTAAGCGGAGAAATCGAATTCAGAAATGTCTCCTTTCATTATAAAGACGGAGAAAACGTGCTGGAAAACATTTCTTTTTCGGCAAAAAAAGGGGAAACCGTCGCCTTTATCGGAACGACGGGCGCGGGTAAATCCACGCTGGTCGGATTAGCCGCGCGTTTATACGATGCGACAGAAGGCGAAGTGCGGATCGACGGCATCGATATCCGCGATTATTCGTTCCGATCGCTTTACAGCAAGATCGGATACATTCCTCAAAAGGCAGTCCTCTTTTCGGATACGGTGCGAAACAACATCGTGTTCGGCGAAAAAGATCCTCCGATCCGAGAAGAAGACGTATGGGAAGCCATCGATATCGCGCAGGCAAAGGATTTCGTCGATCGTCTACCGAATTGTCTGGAGGGAGAAATCGCCGAAGGCGGAAACAACCTTTCGGGCGGACAGAAGCAGAGATTATCTATCGCCCGCGCCGTCTCCCGTAAGCCGGAGATATTGATCTTCGACGATTCCTTTTCGGCTTTGGATTACAAAACGGATAAAGAATTGCGGAGAAGAATTTCTTCCGACTTGAAAGATACCACCTGTCTGATCGTAGCCCAACGGATCGGAACGATCAGAAATGCCGATCGAATCGTCGTTCTGGACGAGGGAAAAATCGTCGGTTCCGGAACGCACGAAGAATTGTTGGAAAACTGCGCGGTTTATCGCGAAATCGCCGTTTCGCAAATGTCGGAAGAAGAACTGACGAAAGGAGGAAACTGAAATGCCCGGACCGTTGAGAAGGACCGCCGCGCCGCAGAAAGCGAGAAACGGCAAGGCTGCCTTAAAAAAACTAATCAAATACATTCGCCCTTATCTGCCGATTTTGATCGTCAGTCTGGTTCTTTCCGCATTAAGCGCCGTATTGACCGTAGTCGGACCGGATAAACTGAAAGATCTCACCAATCTCATCTCCGATTCCTTTACCCGTTTGAATCAAACCGGAATATGGGTGGATATCGATGTAATCGAAATCGGGAAAATCGGAATTTTCCTCGTCGTCCTCTACGCGATAAGCGCGATAATCGGTGTCATCACGTCGTTGATTTTAGCCAGAGTTACGTTGAAAATCTCCAAAAAGATGCGCGACGATTTGGAGAGAAAAATCAACCGCGTTCCTCTGGCGTATTTCAACACAAACACATACGGAGACGTACTCAGTCGGATCACCAACGACGTCGACACGATCTCCGACGCGTTGAATAACAGCATTTCCGGCATCGTCTCGGCTCTCTTTCAGTTTGCCGCCTGCCTGATTATGATGTTTGTAACGGAATGGTCGATGGCCCTGACGGCGATTCTAAGCAGCCTTCTCGGCTTTGCATTGATGTTTGTCATCATGGCTAAATCGCAAAAATACTTCATCGCGCGGCAGGAAGCGCTGGGGAAATTGAACGGATACATCGAGGAAATCTATTCCGGACACGATGTCGTCCGCGTTTCCGGCGCGGACAATCGAGTCAAAAGACAATTCGCCGGATTGAACGGCGAAGTCAAAAAAGCGAATTTCATGTCGCAATTTCTTTCCGGAATGATGCCGACGTTGATGTCGTTGATCGGCAATCTCGGCTATGTCGCGGTTTGCATCGTCGGGGCTATCGGAGTCATGGAAGGGAGATTCAAATTCGGCGTAATTACCGCTTTTCTGATCTACGTCCGCCTCTTTACCCAACCACTTTCGACGCTGTCTCAGGGGGCGACGCAGATTCAGTCCTGTATGGCTGCGAGCGAACGGGTTTTCGACTTTCTCAACGAGAGCGAACTCGAAGACGAATCCGGCAAAACCGAATTCATCGAAACGGCGCGAGGAAATGTCGAATTCCGCAACGTGCAATTCGGATATGAACCGGATCGGTTAATCATCAAAAATTTCAGCGCACAGGTCAATAGCGGTCAGAAGGTGGCCATCGTCGGACCTACAGGCGCGGGTAAAACGACAATCGTCAACCTGCTGATGCGTTTTTACGAAGTCAACTCCGGCGATATTCTGATCGACGGCGTGAATACGAAAGATCTGTCGCGTGAGAATATTCACGACCTGTTCTCAATGGTATTGCAGGACACGTGGCTCTTCGAGGGAACGGTGAGAGAGAATCTGATTTTCAATAATAAAGGTGTTTCGGAAGAGACGATGATTCAAGCGTGCAAAGCCTGCGGAATCCATTCCTTTATCAAGACTCTTCCGAATGGTTACGAGACATTGCTGTCGGACAGCAGTTCGCTTTCGGCAGGGCAGAAGCAATTGTTCACTATCGCGCGGGCGATGATCCAAAACGCGCCGATGCTGATACTCGACGAAGCGACTTCCAATGTGGATACCCGCACGGAGATACTGATTCAAAATGCGATGGATCGGCTGATGCAATCGAGAACCTCATTCGTGATCGCTCACCGTCTGTCCACGATCAAAAACGCCGATTTGATTCTGGTGTTGAAAGACGGCGATATCATCGAGCAGGGAGATCACGAAGAATTGCTTCGTCAGGACGGATTCTATGCGAAACTTTACAATTCTCAATTCGACGAAGAAAGCGACAACTCTATCGACGGCCATCATCGACCATCTCGATAAAAGACGGGATATCGCTTAATCGATAAAAAAATATCGATAACTCTTGACAAGAATTCGTTTTTAAGTTAAGATAGTATCATAATGAGGAGTAGCATACTAGGTCAGTATCGTCAACACGAGGAAACTTCGGTACGGACAATCCAAAAGATTTTGCAAGATCATTAACGTTGAGTTAATGGTCTTTTCTTTTACAGACCGTAATTCAACAGCATCGCAGAAAGGAGAAAGAAAAGTGAAACTGCTGATTGCGTCCGTCGTTTTGTTTTTGGTTTCGCTGTGCGGCTTGATTTCGTATGCCGTATATCGGGACAAAGTCGGTCTGAGAACCGACAAAAAGAAAGGAGGTGTTCATCGGAAAAGCAAAAAAGGGTACGGGTGGATTCCGTTGAGTTTTCTGTCCTTTGCCATTCTCCTGTTCGGATCGGTTACTTCGGTCTCTGCGAACAGCGTCGGAATCATCTTCGACGAGGTCAACGGCGGAATTCAAGAACGGACATATAAAGAGGGAATTCACGTCAAAAGCATCTTCGAACAGGTCATACCGATCTCTACCGCGAATCGTTCCGCGATCGTCAGCACGACCGGGCAGACCAACGACGGTCAGTACGCGACGTTCGAATTGTCGATCATCTATAAAATCGAACAGGAAAATGCCGGAAAATTCTATAAAGTCGCCAACGGCGACGACATTCCGAAAAACGCATTGGAAACGATCATCAAATCTTCCTTGCAGAGTTCCACGATCAAGTTCAATATTTTCGAACTTCTATCGACGGAATTGGAAAACGCGAGAATCGATTTCAGAGCCGATTTAGGCAAGGAATTGTCCGAACAGTATTGGATTACTTTGGTCGACGTATCGTTCGACGAGATCGACGGTGGCGAGGAAGTGGAAGAAATCCTACAAGCCAGCGCGAAAGCGCAACAGGAAATCGATATCGCCAGACTTCAAGCGGAAGCGAGCCTGATTACCGCGGATAACGAATCGGAAATCAAGAAAATTCTTTCCGACGCCGAGGCGTATGCGATCGTTCAGGAAGGAAACGCCAAAGGCGAAGCCGAATTCGCTTTCATCGACAATGTGGTGAAAATGGTGGATCATCTGTACCTCAATACGAATCAAACATTATCTTACGAAGAATGTTCTTCGCTCGTCTTGTCCATCGTCTTTTACGATACTTGGGATGGTCAACTTCCCGAGGTATTGACAAGCGATTCCTTATCGAGTATGATAGGCTCATTGATAGGAAAATAAAATAAGGAGGATAATCAAATGGAAGCATATCAAATCGTTTTGTTGATCGTAGGAATTCTCGCGCTAATCGCCGTTTTGTTCGCGGTTTCCTATGTCAAAGCACCGCCGGATACGGCCTTTATCGTCACCGGCAGAAAAAAGAGAAAAGTTCTCATCGGCAAAGCCGGATTTCGGATTCCGTTTCTTCAAAGGCTGGATAAATTGCCGTTGAATTTGATTCAGGTGGATATCAAAACACCGGACGCCGTTCCGACGTCGGAATTCATCAATATCTTCGTCGACGGCGTTGCCAACATCAAAATCGGTTCGACGCCGGAAGATATCGCTTTGGCATCTCAGATCTTCTTGCAGGAGAAACTGTCGGGAATTCAGGCGATTGCCAAAGAGGTTTTGGAAGGAAATATGCGTGAGATCATCGGTCAGATGAAATTGACGGACCTCGTTCATAATCGCGATCTTTTCGCCGAAAAGGTCAAAGACAACGCGATGCAGGATATGGGTAGAATGGGATTGCAGATCATCAATCTGACGATTCAGAATTTCTCCGACAAAGAGAACGTGATCCAGAATCTCGGTGTCGACAACATCACGCAGATTCAAAAAGATGCGCAAATCGCGCGCGCCAATTCGGAAAGAGACGTAAAAATCGCGCAGGCTTCCGCTTTGGAGGCGGCGAATAAGGCGAACGTGGACGCGCAGACCAAGATCATTCAGCAAAACACCGAATACGAACTCCGGAAATCGGAATTGAAAACCAAATCCGACACGGCCGCCGCGAGCGCGGACGCCGCTTATGCCATCGAAGAGCAGAAACGGCAAGAGGAAATCAACGTCGCCAAAATCAACGCCGACATCGCCAAGCGCGAAAGAGAGGTCGAATTAGGCCAAAGAGAAGTCGAGTTGCAGGAAAAACAACTGGAAGCGCAGATCAACAAGAAGGCCGACGCGGAGAAATACGCTTTGGAACAAAAGGCTTCGGCGGAATTGTTCCAAAGACAGCGCGCGGCGGAAGCGGAAAAATTCGAAAAAGAGCAACAGGCGGAAGCAAAGAAAATTCAGGCGGAAGCGGAAAAAGTAATCAAGCAGAAAGAGGCGGAGGCGTTGAAGATTCAGGCGGAAGCGGAAAAATACGCCTCTGAGCAGAAGGCGCAAGGTATCGAAGCGGTCGGAAAGGCCGAAGCGGAAGCGATCGAAAGAAAAGCGGAAGCGATGAAGAAAATGGGAGAGGCATCGGTTTTGCAACTCATTTTGGATTCCAAAGTTCTTCCGGATATCGTCCGAGCGTCCAGCGAACCTCTCGCGGCGGCGTATTCTCAAATCGACAATATCACGATGTACGGAGACGGAAATACGACCAAACTGGCTTCGGAAATCACCAACAACTCTTCGCAGATCATTCAATCTGTCGAGAAATCGCTGGGTATCGATCTCAAATCGGTGCTGGCCGGTTATCTCGGCGGAAAACTGGTAAGTAAAGGCGAAGACAAAAGAGAAAACAACGATCAGTAGCAATCAAAAAGGCGCTGTTTCGACGCGATTCTCATCGGGAATAAAAAAACAGTTTTAAAAAGCTGCACATTCAACAGAGAAAATACGGTATTCACTCAAACGAATATCGTATTTTTATTTTTTAACAACTTATGCTGAATGGCCTCTATACCGAACCGTATTTGCTCTTTCGTAAGGCTTAGTGAGATATGGACACATCACAACCTTTTATCAAATTTATATTGTTTTCTTGCTTTTTGCATGATACAATGATTATAAGATAAACAGTCATTTAGCGGGGGATAAACAATTTGAAAAAAATACGACCTTATTTCGCATATATTTTGACGCTGTGCGGTTCTGTGCTCATCGCCGTTATGATCGTTTTGGACACTATTTTATTCCCGCTTGAAACCGATCGCGAACCTTGGTATTACTTTTTTTTGATGGGGTGTTTTGTTTCAGTTACGCTAGTCGGGTTGGCGTTGAGTATCCTTTGGCGGAATAAATGTACGACCTCGAAAACAGAGCGAAGTTTTTCTTACATAACAATATCAATCGGTTTTTTGCTTTTTGTTTTTCCTTTCATTGACGACCAAAAATATCTGACCGTCGGCGCTACGGGATTCGGTTTGCTCATCGTAGGCATCGCCACATTACTGTCCGGCGCAATCGGAAAAAACGTGAAGAACGTACTTTCTTTTCGCATGAGCGGCATTCTACGGGCTTTTCCAAAAGAGGTTCATAAAAGCGTGGGAAAAGTTATAAACAGTGTAAAAAGACGCCACCGATCCCAATGGAGTATTATTACGATATCTCCGTCTGTATATGATGGGTTTGATGAGGTCCATCTCCCGAACAGGATCTATTTTCCCGATTGGGAATATAAAACGTCCGATTTGAACGCCCAAATTGTGTATTATTGCCTGCAAACGAGGAACTCTGACAGGTATATCAGGGAAAAGTATATTAAACTGCTTTTGAATACCGACTGTCCGCGCTGGACAATTCCTTTTATCATAGAGGCGTCGACCGATTACGTCGCGGAAGTTGTGCAAGCCGTTTATGACGGTTTGAGCGAAAAGCTAAAAAAAGAAATCACAGACTACTATAAAAACGATTTGCAAAAATTCAGGTACGATTACAGTAAGACGATAAGCTATTGGAACGAATATTATCGGGCGAACTGTCCGAATTATAAGGACTACGTTGGGTACAAACTCTTCACGGAGTATTACGGCTTCAAAAAACGTTATTATAAGAAAACCGCTTTTATCGACGAGCAATCGAAGAAATGGAATAAATAAACTATGGGACTTATATGCCGAAGGCAAGTTGGAAGAGATTCCCTTCCTTTTATACAACTATTATAGCGGCGTAATGGGAGAAGGGCATGCCGGCTTTTTGTTCAACGTAGACAATCATAAGGAATCGGAGGATAGGATAGACGATTGCGTCGAAAAATTAAAAGACGTCCTCGACGCGGGTTTTTACGAAAACCTGATGCGCGAGTAGACGCTTACGGAACAAAAAAAGAGGTAAAAATCTGCGAATTGTCCGACGGCTGTTTTCAGAATCGGGAGGAACAATTTACAGCGTTGTTGAAAAAATACGCCGCCGATATTCTTCCGGACCGAAATAAAAAGTAAATCCGAACCATTCACTTTTAACAAGTAAGTAATTCGGATTATACTCTTTTGGTTCACCATAAGACTTTGGTGAAACTCCTTGAATGGTGGATAAAATAAAGATAATTTATACAAATAACTCAAACCGAGTCAGCGAATTGCACGACGGCCGTCGAACGCGTAAAGAGCGATCGAAGAGGCGACGTCCAGACAGAAGATGAAATGACCGATCAGGCACAAGAGGAAGAAAGGATTTTTCGTTTTAAAAAAATCTTTCAGTGCCGTAAAGATGTTGTGCGATCCGGAAGCAAGCATGAGAACATAAGTGGAAGCGATGGACAATATCAGCATAAAGACGCCCATTGCGATTAAAAACGGAGACATCAGGCACACAACGATGAATATTCCCCAGATCGTAAAATTGACGAGATAGAAAGGAATCATGCAGAGTTTGGCGAGCATCGTTGATTTATAGGATAACGAGCTCTCTTTGCGATACCCTTTCGCAGCCAGGACAAAGTTGGCGACGCAGCATATCAGAGCGATGAAAGCGAAAGCGCAACTGACGATGATTATCGTGGATGCGAAAGAATCGGACAATTCTTCGTTTATCATCGCTACGATGAAATAGACGACAAAAGGAATCTGCATCAAATAAGAGGCGAGAACCAATAAACTCAGAGTTGTTTTGCTTTTCATAGAAGAATCTCCTGTCGACATTATATCATGTCCCAAAGACATTAAACACCTCAAAAACATGATACATAAGAATAATAACATAAAATAAATAATCAAACATAGAGTTTCGTGCTTAAAAAAATGCATCTGGTTTAATAATTCACGAAAAAAAATAGAGTTTTTAAAAATTACATTACTTTAATAATAGATCTCTCGGGTTTTTTTGTTGCTTTTTTGACAAAAATTTATCGCAATTCACAAAATAATATTGAAGAAAGCGTTTTCATAGAATTATAATAAAGAAAGATTTTTAGGAGGAAAACTCTTATGAGAAAGAAACGATTGCTATTGTCTTTGGCTATGGTAGCGGCTTTATTTTCTTTTAGCAGTTGCAAAAGCAATAAGCCGGCGGATCTCGACGTACCTTGGGCCGAAGGCAGAACTTTGGTCGATGAAAGCAAATTGACCGGAGAAGTATTGACGACTTCCGTCGTCAGAGTGCATTACACGCGCACAGCCGCCGATTACCTTTCGTGGGATATCTGGTCGTGGGAAGCGGAACCTGTCGGAAAAGACGGCGCGGCTTATGCGTTTTCGATGTACGACGCTTACGGCGTTGTCGGCGATATCGCCGTCGGAGAAGGTGTGACTTCTATCGGGATCATCATCCGAAAAGGCGGAGACAGTTGGACGGGAAAAGACATCGAAAAAGATCGATTTATCACCGTTCCGGCTACTTCGGCGGACGGCATTTACAACGTTTATTTGGTAGAAGGGAGAGAGACTATTTTCGAATCGAGAGAAGATGCGAGCAAAGACACGATTATTTCGGCTTATGCTTCGTACAACATACGCAACAAATCGCAGATGACGGCGATGATTTACCTTTCCTGCGAAGAAGAAAAATATGCAGTGGAAAGCGTTTCGCTGTATGAAGACGGCACGGAAATCAGCGGCTATACCGTCAAGTTATTTCCGGATTCGCATTTCGTGCAACTTCTGATGCCGGAAGGTTTCGAATACGATCTGGAAAAAACATACAAAGTGTGCTACGACTTCGGTTCGTCCGGTACGGCGGAATGCGAATTGGTTCTTTACGACATTTACAATACCGATTCGTTCGGAGAAAAGTACAATTACGACGGTGACGATCTGGGCGTTACGTTTGCTTTGGACAAGCAAAGCACGACCTTCAAGATTTGGGCGCCGATTTCCAAAGAGGTCAAACTGAATCTATACGACAGCGGAACTCAATCGGAGAGCAATAAACCGACGAAAACCGTCGCTTTGACGAAGGGCGAAAAGGGCGTATGGGAAACGACGTTGGAAGGAAATCTTCACGGAAAGTATTACACCTACACCATCGTCAATAAAGATAAAACCAACGAAGTCGTCGACCCTTACGCGAAGTCCTGCGGCGTGAACGGAAAGATCGGAATGATCGTCGACTTCGATCAGATCAACGCGGAAATCGGCTGGGATTCGGTCCGGCGACCGGAAAACGGACCGGTCAACAATGTCGACGCTTCGATTTACGAAATTCACGTCCGCGATATGACGATCGATTCGACTTCCGGAGTCAGTGCGGCTCATCGCGGCAAATTCCTCGGATTGACCGAAGAGGGTACAAAGTATCAAGGCGTAACCACCGGTCTCGATCATCTGAAAGAATTGGGAATCTCTCATGTGCAAATTCTTCCGTTCTACGATTACAACAGCGTAGACGAAACGAAGAGCGACGGCTACAACTGGGGATATGATCCTTTGAATTACAACTGTTTGGAGGGCTCGTATTCCACCGATCCGACCGACGGTCTCGTGCGAATCAAGGAATTCAAATCGATGGTCAAAGCGCTTTTGGCCAACGACATTCAAATCAATATGGACGTAGTTTACAATCACACGGCCGAAAACGATGCGACCAATTTTGAAAAGATCATCCCGGGTTATTATCATCGTTTGGACAGCAATTTCGGTTATTCCAACGGTTCCGGATGCGGCAATGAAATGGCGACGGATCATTATATGTATCGGAAGTTCGTCGTGGACTCCTGTAAATTCTGGTTGAGCGAATACAAACTTTCCGGTTTCCGTTTCGATTTAATGGGATTGATCGATACCGGAACGATGGAAGAAGTATACGCCGAGTGCGCGAAGATTTACGATAAGGTGATGATTTACGGCGAACCATGGACGGGAGGCACCACCACATTGTCTTCGATCGTTCAGACGAATCAGTCGACGGTCGGCGGATTGGAAGGAACGGTAGGCGCATTCAACGACAAGATCAGAAACGGCATTAAAGGGGACAATACTCCGAGCACCGGATGGGTACAAGGAAATAAGAGCAGCGCGATTCCGGTTCAAAGCGGTTTGATGGGAAGGTTCTCTTCTTCGATCGATCCGAACAGAGTTATCAACTATGTGTCCTGCCACGATAACTACACGCTGTACGATCATTTGAATCTGACTTTGACGGGAGACAGAAAGGCGAATCTCTCCGACGTTTACAAGCAGAGCGAAGCGCTGGTATTCACCGGTCAAGGAATCACGTTTATGCAGGAAGGCGAAGACTTTATGCGGACGAAGAGCGCCGGAACGGGTAGCCAGATACACAATTCCTACAATGCGGGAGATAAAGTCAACAAGATGGATTACGCTTTGAAAGCGAAAAATATCGAAATGTTCGATTATTTCAAAGACTTGATTCAAATGAGAAAAGAAAATGCCCTTTTGAGATTGGCGGATAAGAATAAGATCGCTGCGCAGATGCAGTTCGTCGGAGACGGCTCTTCCGTTTTGGCTTTCAAGGTTTCGGATCCGACCGACGGGGAAGAACTCCTTGTCATTCATTCTCTCGACGCGGTCAGCGACTACGCATTAGGCGGGTCGTACAAATTGATTTTCGACAATTCCGGAAAAGTCGATTCCACGGAAACGATTACTTCGCTGAATTTAATTGCGAACGGAAGCGTCGTTTTGAAAAAAGCGTAAAGAAAACAAAAGACCGACGGTTCTCCGACGGTCTTTTTCTTTTGGATCGAATTCTTTATTTTTAATGAAATTATTTCTTTTCAGCGCCGAAAAAATAATTTATATTACTACTGACGGGAGTTTTAGTATGGAAATCAAAGAATATCAAAGTTTATGTCCGGAATGCGAATTCGGTTACATGAATATCAGGTTGATCAATGCGTCGGGAATGGAAATTATCCTGACGAGTTACGGCGCGGGAATACGTAGTCTTCGCATTCCCGACAAAAAAGGGACTCCGAAAGAAGTCGTCTTTACTCCGGAAAACGAGAAGATGTACCGCTTGGTTTATCACGGAAAGACGATCGGAAGAACGTCCGGAAGAATCGAAAATGCGACTTTTACGATCGATGACAAGACGGCGCAATTGGACAAAAACAATTTTTCGCGCGACAATCTTCACGGAGGAAAAAGCGGTCTGAATTTTCGCGTATTCGGCTATGAAATTCTGAAAAACAGCGACTATTGCGACGTTCGTTTCTCCTATCTTTCTCCCGACGGCGAAGGAGGATATTTCGGCAACGTGCTTATCGAAGTTACTTATCGGATTTACGAAAGAAAATCCCGCGTACAGATCATCTATCGAGGAAAAAGCGATTGCCGCACTTTGCTGAATTTGACCAATCACTCGTACTTCAATCTTTCGGGAGATCTCTTCTCTCCGATTCAGAAGCAGAAATTGTATATCAACGCTTCCGCTTACGGCGAACTCAACGAACGACTGATTGCCGAAAAGATAGTGCCTGTCGACGAGACGATGAGTTTCAAGACTCCGCATTCGATCGGGGAGCACATCGAAGACGAAGCGCTTCACCGTTTCACCAACGGTTACGACCACCCGTATTTTCTCGACGACATCGGCGTCGAACATCTCGCCGCCTTTTTGAAATCCGATGACAGCGGATTGAAAATGGAAGTTCGTACGAGTTATCCTTGCATCGTGTTTTATTCCAACGGTCAGGGATTGAAAAATTTCGTTCTCGACGGGGTCGATTATTCTTTGTTTTCGGCTTGCTGTCTGGAATGCCAATATCACCCGGACGGTATCCACCGATCCGTCGATAACTGCGGGATTTTCGATGAAAACCATCCGTATCGAGAAACGATCGATTTGACTTTTATCGCCGAGTAAACGAAAGCATATTGAAAACCGGCGCATATATTGAATTGAAGAGTATCTTCTGTTGAAAGGGCGCCGAATGAAAGAGCAGGACGGACTGATCGAAGAATTGCTGGCATATGCGAAATTTCATCTTCACTGCGATGAACTGGATCTGTTTTATCTTAGAAATCGTCTGAAAGAAGTTTTAAATGTCGATATTTTCGCGAAACAGATCGATACCGAGTGGATCGCTTCGATGAAAACGCCGGATCTTTTGATCGATAAAATACGTAAACACAAGATAAATGTAGGGGAGGAGATCGACGAAGCTGCGATCGCCGGCATTTTGGGAATGATGACACCTCCGCCTTCCGTTGTCGCAGAAAGAATCCGCGAATTGGAAGAAAAAGAAAGCGAAAGCGGATTGGAATATCTTTACGATCTCTGCGTCAAAAACGACTATATTCGTTCGAGTGCGATTGAAAAGAACCGCTTTTTCTCGCAAAAACTTCGTGGAAAAACGATGGAAATCGAGATCAATCTGTCCAAACCGGAAAAGAACGGCCGAGAGTCACGTAAAGAGAAACAAAATGAATATCCGAAATGTCCTCTGTGCCTCGAAAACATCGGATATTCCGGGGACGGAAAGCAACCTTCCCGCGCGAATCTCCGCGTTTTTCCTATCCGTTTCGATGAAGAAGAGTGGTTTGTGCAATACTCCCCGTATTCTTATTTTTCCCATCATCTCATTGTCATTTCGAAAGAACATCGCGAAATGGTTATCGACGCGCGGACTTTTCGGAATCTTTTGATCTTTACCGATCGCTTTCCGTCCTACTTCGTCGGATCCAACGCCGATCTTCCGATCGTCGGAGGATCGATTCCGACGCATCGTCATTATCAAGGCGGAACGCATTTTCTGCCGATTTTCGCGGCGAAAGACAGAGAAGTCTATTATCGGGACAACCGAGTGAAGATTTCTTCTCTTGAATGGGATTGCACGATTTTAAAAATTCAAGGAGAGAAAAGTCAGGTGTTGCGCTTCTCGGAAAGAATTCTCGAAGTTTGGAAAAATTTCGACGAAGAATCGATCGGGCTTCTTTCTCACACCGATCGGAAGAGACACAATGCGATTTCCCCGATCGCGCGAAAAGAAAATGACGGATACGCGATGTTCCTGATTCTCAAAAACAATCGATGTGACGAAAACTTTCCGGAAGGAATTTTTCACGCCCATCGAGAGTATCATCATGTCAAAAGCGAGGGAATCGGCTTGATCGAATCGGCCGGGCTTTTTATTCTTCCGCCTCGCTTGACGGAAGTGATAAAACTTTTAGAAGAAATTCTTTCCGACGAGAGCAAGAAAGAGCGGGTTTATTCCGCTTATCCTGCATTGCGGATTTACGATAAGAGGATTGGGAGCCGGCAAAAAAAAACTATGGTTCTCCAACCGACGGAGATCGAGAAGCAAGTTCAAAAATTGATTTGCGAATCCTGCGCGGAAATTTTGAAGAATACGGCGGTTTTCAAAGATGACCGCGATGGAAGAAGAGCGTTGAACCGATTTATGCAAGAAGTGTTGCGCGAATCCTAAAGGGATGGCGTTTTGTATTTATTTTTCTTTCGGAATATTGTATGATCTTAATTGAAACGAGAGAGAAAAAATGAAGCGATACGATTTAAATTTGACGATGAATTGCAGGGATTTGGGAGGATACAAGACGCAAGAGGGAAAGACGACCCGTTATTTTCGTTTTATCCGAAGCGATGCGCCGACGTATATTACGGAGTCGGACAAGCAATTTCTTTTGGAACATCGTTTCCGCATTATCGTCGATATGAGAACCGAAAAAGTAGTGAAATTCATTCCTTCCGTCTTTGCCGGAGATTCCCGCTTCGAGTATCGCAATTTTCCCTTGGTTGAGGGATCGGGAATTCCATTGACGGACGAAAATGCCAGCGCCTTGTATATGCAGATGATCGGCAATCGGGAAACCTTTCGTCGGATTTTTTCTTTGATCGCGAATGCGGAAGATAATGTCTTTTATCACTGTACCGCGGGAAAAGATCGGACGGGAATCTTGTCTTGTCTGCTGCTTCTCATCGCTGAGGTCGGCGATGAAGATATTTTGAACGACTATTCTTTATCGAACGAATTGATTGAGGCGAACATCGGAAAGATCATCGCCCAGCATCCGTCTTTTCCGCCGAACTTGGGGTATGCAAAGCGGCACTATTTGGAGGATTTTTTGATAAAATTCAGAAAGAAATACGGCAATGTCGAGGCGTATCTAAGTTCGATCGGAATAACCGACGGAGAGATCGAAAAAATCAAAAGAAAACTGACGGAGGACTAAGATGGAAAATCAACCTTTGGCGGATTTAATCCGTCCGAAAACGCTGGAAGAAGTGGTCGGGCAGGAGCACCTGTTGGGGAAAAACGGCGTTTTGAGAAAACTGATCGAATCGAAGAAAATACCGAACATGATTTTTTACGGCCCAAGCGGAACCGGAAAGACGACTTTGGCGAGAATGATCGCCGATTCCGTCGACAAAAAATTGTACAAAATCAACGCGACCAGCGCCTCTTCCAACGATGTCAAAGAGATTATCGCCAAAATCGGGTCTCTGGGTCATCTTGACGGAATTCTCCTCTATCTCGATGAAATTCAATACTTTTCCAAGAAGCAGCAACAATTGCTTTTAGAGTGCATCGAAAGCGGGGAGATCACATTGATCGCTTCGACGACGGAAAATCCGTATTTTTACGTTTACAACGCTTTGATATCCCGTTCGACGATTTTCGAATTCAAACCGATTCAACCTCGGGAGATCGAAAAAGCCGTTCAAAGAGCCATTCGCTTTTTAGCGGATCGCTTCAACCAGAAAATCGAGGTCGAAGAAGGAGTCGTCCGTTATCTCTCGACGATCTGCGGCGGCGATTGCCGTAAAGCGATCAATTCGGTGGAACTGATGTTCAATGTCGCCAACCACTACAATCAGACTTACTTTTTTACGATGAACGAGGCCAGACAGATCGGTCAAAGAAGCGCGATGCGTTACGATCGCGACGGCGATGAGCATTACGATCTTTTGTCGGCTTTTCAGAAATCGATTCGAGGATCGGATCCGGACGCGGGAATATTCTATCTAGCCAAATTGCTGGAAGCAAACGACTTGCTTTCACCGTGTCGGAGGCTTTTAGTCATCGCTTCGGAAGATATCGGATTGGCGTATCCACAAGCCGGATCCATCGTAAAATCCTTGGTTGATTCGGCGATGCAACTGGGGTTGCCGGAAGCGCGGATTCCTCTTGCCGAAGCGGTGATCTTTCTTTCCACTTGTCCGAAATCCAATTCGGCCGTTCTCGCAATCGACAACGCCTTGGACACAGTGAAACAAGGAAAGGGGAGCAAAGTTCCGAACGCTCTGCTGGACGCACACTACGGCGGAAGCGCCGATTTACATCACGGAGAAGGGTATCTCTATTCGCACAATTTTCCGAATCATTATGTCGATCAGCAGTTTCTTCCCGACGATTTGATCGGAGAGAAGTTTTACGTCTATCAGGAAAACAAGGTGGAAAGCGCAGCCAAAAAATATTGGGAAGAAGTGAAAAATAAAAAATAAATCCCGAGGAATTTCTCCGAAAAGATGATTCTTTCGGATTTTCGTGATAAACTATGAAAGAAAAGAGGTACTAATATGGTAAAAGTTGATGTGATAAGCGGCTTTTTAGGAGCGGGAAAAACCACGCTGATAAGAAAGTTATTCGCCGGAGATATCCGGAAAGAAAAAGTGGTGTTGATCGAAAACGAGTTCGGAGAGATCGGCATCGACGGTTCGTTTTTAAAGGATTCCGGCGTGGAAATCAAGGAGATCAATTCCGGATGCATCTGCTGTTCTCTTGTCGGAGACTTTGCTTTGTCGATGAAAGAGGTCATCGAGACCTATCATCCGGATCGGATCATCATCGAACCTTCCGGCGTAGGGAAACTTTCCGACATCGTCAAAGCGATTAACGGCGTGGAAGAAGATTTGAAAATCAATATTCTCTGCTGCGTCGTCGACGCGAAGAAAGTCCGGTTGCAATTGCACAATTTCGGCGAATTTCTCCGCGATCAAATCGAATACGCCGGAACGATCGTCGTCGGGAAAGTGGATTTGGTCGAGGAAGAAAAGCTGGGCGAATGCGTCGCGGCGATTCGGGAAATCAATCCGAAAGCCAACATCATTACGACCGATATCCGCGAATTGAATTCGGATACATTGTTGAAAGCGTTGGAAGAAAAAAAATCTTTCATCGAGGATTTCATTTGCAAGACGGAACGCGAATGCGAAGAGGATCACGAGTGCTGTCATCATCACGATCACGACGAACACGAATGCTGCGCGCATGATCATGACCACGAGGAAGGTCATCACCATGAACACCACCACGAACACGAGGAGTGCCATCACGACGAACACAAATGCTGCGCGCACGATCATGATCACGAGGAAGGTCATCACGACCATGAACATCATCACGAACACGGTCATCACCACGCAGATGAAATCTTTACGTCGTGGGGGAAAGAGACTGTTCGGGCGATTTCCGAAGAGAATCTGAACGAATTTCTCGAATTTTTGAAAAATAACGAAACCATCGGCACGGTACTCAGAAGTAAAGGAATTCTGAAAGGCAAAGAAGGGGTTTGGCATTCTTTCGATTATGTCGCGGGAGATTACTCCATTCGCGAGTGCGAGGCGGATATTACGGGACGCATCGTCGTCATCGGTTCGAAGATCGATGTGCATCGGATCGAAGAAGAATTTGAAGCGAAGGCAAAGTAGTTATGAAAAAAATACCGGTCTTTTTCATCGACGGTTTCCTCGATTCCGGAAAGACGACGTTTATTACCGAAACGATCAAAAGCGACGAATTTGACGGAAAAACATTGCTTTTGGTTTGCGAGGAAGGAGAAGTCCAATACGACGCTCGTCTGTTAAAAGCAGAGTATCGTACCGATATCGCTTATTTTTCTTCTTTGGAAGAATTCGACTACAAAAAAATCGGTCGTCTTATAAAAGACATGAAACCGGATCGCATCGTAATCGAAATGAACGGAATGTGGGAATTGAATCAACTGCGATTTCCTTCGGAACTGGAAATTCTGCAAGTCATTTATTTTATCGACACCTCTACTTTCAGCGTTTATTTCAACAATATGAGACAAAAATTCGTCGATATCATTAAGCGCAGTCAGGTTGTCGTTTTTATCCGTTGCGAGGACCCTCAAAAACAGATTGAACCTTACCGAACTGCATTGCGCATGATCAACAGCAATGCGCAATTTATGATTATGGATCGGAATATGCGCGCTTCGGAGGCATTTGAAGAACCGCTTCCGTATTCGATCGAAGATCCGGTGATTCGCATCGAAGACGATGATTTCGCCACATTTTATATCGATACGTTCGATCACAAAGAACGTTACGAAAATAAAATCGTGGAATACAATATGCAGGTTTTTATGTCGAAAGAGCTGCCGAAAGGGACTTTTATAGGCGGAAGAAAAGTGATGAATTGCTGCGCTAACGATATTCAACTCTGCGGTTTTTTGGTTAAATCGTCATTGGAAAATGCATTGAAAGATCGATCTTGGATTAGAATCAAGGCAAAACTGGTTTATGAATTTTCCGAAGATTATCACGAAGAAGAAGTGATGCTGGAACCGATTGAAATCGAAAGTATCGAGCCTTTGAAAGAAGAAGTGCTGGCTTTGAATGTGCAGAGATAGAAGCGAAATTCTTGAAAGTCGCTTTCGAATTGATTAGAATAAAATCGCTATGCCTCTGTAGCTCAGTTGGATAGAGCGTCGGTTTCCTAAACCGCAGGTCGCAGGTTCGACTCCTGTCAGGGGTACCAAGTCAATTAAATCCGAACCAAATGCTTTGTAACAAGCGAGTGGTTTGGATTTATTTTTTATATTGAGTAAACATCATAGGCACGTAGACTTGCTTAAAGACTATGAAAATGCTAAAATGTAAATGCTCAACAGAGCGATAAACAGCAATTTAACGGTGAAAATATTTTTGAATTTAGAAACCGCAAATCAAATTTTAAGTGAATTAAACTTGTCGCTCGAAGATTTAATGGATGGTCCAACTTCCATCATCTATAAGGGCATATCATATCGCATAGCGGCAAATAACAAATATTTATATACGGAAAAATACTTTATTTGCAAGAAAATATAAATATTTTATTACTGATTTGCTATAATTGAAATCTGCCGCTAAATTCAATTTAACGAGGATAAAAATGGTTAAAAAACGTGGATTAAATATTGCTGAAATATGTATAGGTATATACTTTATAGCGTCAGTCTTTTATGCTTATTACGGTAATTATAATTATTTGTATGAATTGACTTCACTATCTAATTTATTAAACGGCGTAATTCTTATTGCTTGCGGTATTTTGGGCTTATGCAATAAACGGCTTAATATTATCGCAAATTTAACGGCGTTAGTGCCTATTTTGTGCGTTTATTCAACCGTATTTTTGGTTGCCTTTAACATATTGCAGTTTAACTTTGACGGCGGATTTATGCTTTTACACGGAGTAAATCCTTTGGTTGCTTTGGCATTTTTTCTTTTTGCCGTACGCTGTGAGTTTAATGGCAGAAAGGAACTGTTATTGCGAATTTTCCTTGCCCCCACATTATTTATGGTATATTTATTGTTCGATTTGATATTTTTCTTTTGTAACGGGGAGTTTGTTTACGGAGTATTGCCTGCACAACTTGCTTATTTTTCGCCGATAGTTGCGATTGTTTTGTATGGACTGCTGGTTGCGTTGGCTTTCGGCTTAATGCAATTAAAAAAGTTTATTCAAAATAAATGTAGCGTTAAAGAAGGAAATAAGTAAATAGAGGGTAATACGTCGATAAGAAGATTTTTACTCAGGAGCAATTACAAGATTTATTCTTATCGGTTGAATGGTCATCGGGGCATTATCCTGAAAAACTTGTAAAAGCAATGAAAGGATTTCTAACGGTGTTTTCTGCGTGGGACAACGATAAACTTGTTGGTATGATTTGCATGATGGACGACGGAATTATGACGGCATACGTTCATTATTTGCTTGTAAATCCTAAATATCACAATTACAAATAGGCAGAACTTTTGTGGAAATGGTCAAGCAAAAGTATACAGACTATTTGCGCATTGCCGTAATAGCTTATAATGACGAATTACATTTTTATGAAAATTGCGGTTTTAAAAAAGCTGACAGCGGATATGAAATTACTTGGCGCGCACCAAGCGGTGCAATCCCTTTTTTATAAAATTTATAAAATTTTAACGGAGTTATGTTATAATGAATTCATGAAACAAATTGACTTGCAAGAGGCTTATAAGCATTCAAACAATAATAAGACCGAAATTATGAAAAGTAACACTTGCGGTTGCTTTTATTGCAGAGAGATATTTATTCCAAAAGAAATCAAAAACTGGATAAAAGACAAAGAGTTGACGGCACAATGTCCATATTGTCTAGTAGATTCGGTTATAGGAGATGCAAGTGGAATTCCCATAACAAAAGCATTTCTAGATGAAATGCATAAAAAGTGGTTTAGTTAAGAGGAAGCACCTATTCAAGTTGTGAATTAAAGATTATTTGAAGAAGGATGAAGTGATTAAAATAGCCAAATAAGGGGATTGGTAAAAATGAAAGAAAAGATATACATCGTATTGAAGGTGATG
>DBGCPK010000020.1:0-60663 GCA_048359995.1 Bacilli bacterium
AGCGCGGGTACGACGACCTATACGAATACGATCAGTACGTCGAAAAGCGAAACCACTTCGACGATCGAAGAGTTCGCAGGAAAAGAAGGATACTTCTACTTTATCGCGTTAACGGTCACCGACGTTCCTTCCGCTTCTTACGATACCGAGATTTCCGTGACTCCTTTCGCTGAATCGGAGGGTATCCAGATTTCGGGCGTGACGAAGACGGCGTCTGTCGATTCGCTTTTCGTCAATCGCGCGAATATTTTGATTTCCGAGAATATTGAACACGGAAGCGTCAGCGCCAGTTCGCGGGTAGTCGAATCGGGAGATACCGTCGTTTTGACAATTGAGCCTGATAAAGACTATGCGATCAAATCCGTCATCGTCAACAATGCGATTCTCGAACCGACGAACGGCGTTTATTCTTTTGTTGCCGAAAAGGGAGACAATACGGTTTCGGCGACCTTTACTTATCTATTGGGCGAATATGCTTTCGGGGCGCAGACCGGAAATTATCTCCGTGATGCAATCGTGTCCGAAAGCGCGATCGAACTCACCAACAGCGAAGGAGAATTGTTGAACGTATTGGTGAAAGAAGCAAGCGAAGAAGTCAAAACGTCGACTTCGTACACGATGTCCGCGCACATTCAGACGGAGAAGTCCACGCCTGTGTCGGAGAATATGGGATATGGTCTCGTTCCGTATTACATCGACGATGATAATTATTTTATCGTTTATCTGAATTATTGGTCCAGCGATCGTAATTACGAAGTTCGAACCGTTTCTATCGACGGAAGAATCAATGGAGCATTACTACATGAAACCTATGGTTGGACTGAATCTTGGGCTGATGGTTCGGCGTGGAATCCGTCGAATGGCGTCGATCTTTCGGTGACGAGAAACAAAGGAATGTACACCGTCGTCGCTTCCGGAACAAATGATTCGGGAGAGGTGATCTCACTGAGTCGAACGATTACGGTCAATTCTGATATTGAAAGAGTAAAAACTGAAAAAATCGGCGTTTATGCGCACGGAGCGGGGAAAACAATCTTCACCGAATTCAGCACAGAAGTCAATCCGGTTTATCGCGATTGGACAATCGCCAATAAATACGAAAGTTCGATCACGACCGTCACCGAAGACGAAAACGGCGTTCATCTTTATGCCGAATCGACATTGATTGACCAAACTTATTACGATGTTGCGGTCGCGGAATTCGATGATGTTGTCGGAGAGACGAAGTACACCTATTCCGCGAATATCGCCAGTTCGCTCAGCGTTCCGGTCGACGGATCCAACTACATCGGTCTTGTTCCATATTACGTCGATGACAACAACTATCTGATCTGTTATGTCGAATTCAGTTCTTCTACCGGCGGATATGCCAGAGAAGCGCAATTAACCGGCTATATCAACGGATCGTGGGTGGGGTATCACGATCTATGGATGTCGGTCGGGGAACAAGGCGATCCGTTGCCTGCTTCTTTCAAAATGGAAATCGTTCGCGACGGAACGAGTTTCCAAGTTTCCGTTTCGGGAGGAGATGTGTCGCGCACTTTCGATCCGGTGATCATCGACGGCGCTACGGAAGGAACAACAAAATTAGGCGTCTATTCCAACTGGGGAAACGCATGGCAAGTACCGTCCACATTTATCGATTTGAACGCTGTAAAAACAGGGGAATAAAAAATGATTAAAAGCAAATGGAGTTTTATTGGATTCTGTGCGTTTTTAATCTCTATCTGTTCGGGATGCTCTTCAAGGGCATCCCATTCGGAA
The DNA here is from genome assembly GCA_048359995.1 of Bacilli bacterium. Classification (GTDB taxonomy): domain Bacteria; phylum Bacillota_I; class Bacilli_A; order RFN20; family CAG-449; genus UBA3210. The sequence continues at coordinate 1,765 of DBGCPK010000020.1, forward strand.
TACTCTTCGAAAGTTTCTTCCGACGATATCGCTTTAAATTCGATTTCGGTAAAGATGGAAACTTCAATGCTCTTGGATTCATCTCTTTCTCTTTATTTAAAAGGATCGTGGGACGATTACGCTTCGGCTATTCTTTTGAACAGAGAGAGCGATTTCGTTTTTATCGGGGAATTGCCCGAACTCTCGCGCGGAACGTATTCCTATTATACGTTGATCAACAACGACGAAAATTATCGGGAAATTCACGCGTATTCGCACACCTTTTCCCATTCTGAGGAAGAATTGTTTCATCATATCAACGGATATATTGCCATACCGGAAGAAGAACGGTTTTGGACAATGGAAAACGGCATGACCGGCAATATCGTCGAAAAGAGCGAATCAGAATTGACGATTGAGAATTACTCATGGTTAAGCGGATTTGCCATGCGCGAATGCGAAAACGTGTCGACCTCTTCTTACGAAATTAAGGCGCATTTCAAAGGAACGAAAGGTCTACCCGCGCAGGATGAAACATATATCGGATTCGTTCCTTACTATCAGAATGCGGAAAATTATCTTGTCTGCTACGTTCAGTGGTGTGATTGGGACGGATTTGCCAATTGTATCAGAGAAATCGGCATGACCGGATTCATCGACGGTGTAGATGTCGGGTGGAACGATATCTGGAATCCGTCTTCGATCTCGACGAGTCCGGCGACGGGATTCACTCTCGATTTGTTCCGTGAAGACGAGAAATTCGTCGTTTCGTTTACAGGAGACGACGGTCAGTCTTTTTCCGGAAATTTTTCGATTTCTCAATTAAAAGATGCTCCGACGGCGAAACTCGGTGTATTCGTATCCAACGATTTCGTCGAAGTCAGCGGATTTGAAACGGCGGATATAGCGAAACAGGAAGAAGAAACTTATGGTTACATGGTCGTCGGATCCGTCGATTCTCTTCGTTTCGTAAGCGCTTCGGAATTCGTTATGAGCAATAGCCGATGGTGCGACGGTTTTGTTCTGCGCGAAGATCCTTCCGTCGATGAAAAATACACGGTCAAAGCGGTAATGCAAGGAACGAAAAGCGCGGAAAATTCAGAGAATGTTTACATCGGATTGATACCATATTATCTTGACGAAAACAACTATTTGCTTGTCTATCTGCAATGGTTTGACGGAAAACTCAAATCTATTGGGTGTACAGGATTTCATGACGGCGTTTCTTTGGGGTGGAATGATTACTGGAATTTTCAGAATTTGGAAATCGAACCTTTCGACGCGGTTGAACTTTCCACTGAAGTTGATGTTGCGAAACATTCCTTGGCGTTGTCTTTATCGGGCATTCGCGAGGAAAAAACTTTTTCTCTGATCGATCGGGCGGGGAAAAAGGTCGGAGCGTATTGTATGTCGGATACCGTGTCGTATACGCGTTTTGAGGTGAATTAAATGAAAACGAAAAGAAAAAAAATCGCATTGTCGATCGCTATGCTCTTTCTAGTATCTTGCCGCTCGTCTTCGGATACTTCGTCGGTTTCGAAAAATCTTTCTTTGGGAAAGATCGCGGGATTAGTTTCGGAGACGCTTCATGTCGATTTGGATTACGACGATTACAGGATCGTTTTCGAAGACCCCTCTTTGGCGGAAGTCCATTACGACGAAACCGGCGCGACGTTTTCGTTTCTGAAAGAAGGCGAAACGCGTTATCAAGTAATCACAGGGGAAAAAAGATATACGGGGGATCTTTTTGTTTACGATTTTTCTTATACCGGTATGAAAAGCACCATTCTCAATCAAAACGTTCGGTTAATTACTTGCGGTTTGGAAGGAAAAAAGTGCGAATTTTATTCCGACGACGAGACGATCGCACTCGTCGACTCATCGGGTGAAATAACTCCGGTCAAAGAGGGAACCTGTACGATCGGCCTTACTTGGAACGACGTACGATATGAGAGACCGTTTACCGTTTTGAAGGAGATCGATACGATTACCTCGTTTTCCATTGAGGAAGGAATGGTCAATTTCTACGGAAGGAATGAATTTTTAAACGCACAGGTCAATTTCGACAACGAGGCCAGCGGGTTTGAATTTTCTTTTGTCGGAACGGAGTGCTTTGCTACCTTAGGAGGCTTTTATAATTCCGCCTATGGACCGACGCGTTTACAAGTTTATCTCGACGGAAAACTCTTTTCCGAGCAACCCTATTTTCAACTGGATAAAGGGGCGATTCCTGCCCGTTATCGGATCGTTTACGATCTGACTCCATCATATCATACGGTCAAAGTTTTGAAGATGACCGAAGTAGGAGCGACGTCCGCATCGCTTTACGATCTTTCTTGTACGGGTTACTTTCTTTGCCCTGAGGATAAATCCAATTTGAAAATCGAGGTTTATGGTGATTCGATCACTGCAGGATACGGAAACCTTCGTTCCGACAATGTTCCGGACGGCACGAACGCTGAATTGCAAAATACATTGCGGACATATGCCTGCATTGCTGCCGAAACGATGAACGCGCAGATCAACGTTCACGCCCGAAGCGGGATCGGTCTTTCGATCGCCGGAAATATCGTCGGCGATTTCAATATGAATACGCGTTACGAATATTTGACGCCGATGAGTTATCGGAAATGGAATATGCACAATTACATTCCGGACATTGTCATCGTCAATCTCGGAACAAACGACTCGTGGTCGGGGAAATTCGATCGTCAGGTTTTCGTCGAAGAATACCTCCGATTCGTCGATCGTCTCAGAGAAGCTTACGGGAGCGAAGTCCGATTCATTCTTTGCTGCGGATTTATGGAAGAGGGAATTTATCCGATTTTGGAAAAAACAATCTATCCGAATTTGCTTCAAAGAGGAATCGACAGAGTGATAACCTTGAAACTGGATAAATCGCAGAGCAACGGACACCCTGTCGAAGAGGAACACATCGCTTGTGCGGAGAAGATCGTCGCGGCGATTCAATCGCTGCTGGTGAATTTTCCGAAACGATGAAAATATAAAGGCGAAATTATGCAAAGACGAAAACAGAACAATTGTCTTAGATGATTCGAGAAATTATTTAAATTTTATTCAGACTCAAATAATGTAAAATGTGAAGATATCAAAAAAACATTTTAGAAAAGGCAAAAACTAACTTAACTATGTGCTACGAATCCCTTATGACGGATATGCAAAAGAAACAATTAAAATCACTAATATCTGAAAGAGTTGCCGTATTGAAAGGCATAGGAGTGAATAATGGAGAATAAAGAACTACATTAGGAGAATTGATCCGGTTAAATATTCGAAAGTCTATATGCAAGGAACAACTTAAAACCATATTTTTCTCTTCTATCGAAAACTTTTTATGTATTTTTCATTTTCTTTTCTTTATATACATATTTCTTCTCCTTGACTATATCGCACGAAAAAGCACATCAGATTACAAAATCTAATGTGCTATCTTTTTTTGAGTCCGTTTTAATCAAACAGGTTCGTCGACTGCGTGCTTTTTTGGCTTTACGTTTGATTCAGATTTGCTTCAAAATGCTGTCGGTTACGATTTTATCAAACGGAACTTCGGCGTCGGAATCCAGTTCGCCGGCTTCTTTGACGATCGTAACGAGTTTTGAAAAACTCGCTTCGGAGAATGACGGCGTTTTCGGCCACGCTTCGATCGAAAGATAGTTCGACATCACGTTGGTCAATTCTTCCTGATCGCTGGAAGTGAAATCGGGGGATAAATACGGTATGATCGCTTCAATGTCGTTTGAATGAACGAAATCGAGTCCCTTTTTGATCGCGCGGCTGAATTTGACCAGTTTGTCTTCGTTTTTTCCCATATAGGATTTCAGAGAGGAGAAGCAGGTGTAAGGAATTTCACCGGAATCCTGCCCCAATGAAGCGAGAATATGCCCCTTTCCCAATTTTTCGACTTGGGTTGCTACCGGTTCGAAAGCCGTGACAAAATCGGATTCTCCCGCGACGAAAACTCCGGTCATCGCGTCGAAAGAGACGTCGGTGCGGATATTGACATCTTTGCTCGGATCGTTTTCCCCGAATTCGATTCCTTTTTCTCTCAAAATGTGTTCCAGTGTCATTAAAGGCATTCCGCCTTTTCTTCCTCCGATGATCGTTTTTCCGATCAGCATTTCATAGGAAAAATCCTCGATTCGATCCCGTCCTAAGATAAAAGATCCGTCTTTCTGCGTCAATTGCGCGAAGTTGACCGCGTAATCCTTATTCCCGTTGACGTAATTATAAACGGTTGCTTCGGGACCCATCAGTCCGATGTCGGCTTCTTTGGAAATCAGCGCGGCCATCACTTTGTCCGCGCCGGGCGTGGTGATGATATCGACGTCGATGCCTTCTTCTTCGAAATAACCGGCATTTTTAGCCACGTACATCGGAGCGTAAAAGATGCTGTGCGTTACTTCCGCCACCGTAATCGCGTTTTCTTTTTTTGTACAGCCTGTCAACGGGATTAAACCGAGCAGCAAAGGGAAAAAGAATAAACCTTTCGTCAAATTTCTTTTCATGATGATCTCCATTATACATTTATCTATATGTTTCCTTTGAAAAAAGGTTCGTTTGCCATTAGGCGATGAAATTTTTTCCCGTCTGTGATATGATTAAACAGAACAGAGGAGATTTTATGAAAACGAACAAAAGCAAAAAGGTTATATGGATCGTCGCGGCGATTTTCCTTGCTCTGGGCATCTGTTCCTGCAAGACGAATTTGCAGGCAAACTCCTCTTCGGAAACGTCGAAAAGCGATCCGATTTCTGCTGTTCTGTCGGAGAACCTTTCTAACGGACATTCTTCCGACGGCGGGGTGAGCAGCGCAAACGAAAGCGAAACGCGGGAATTGAATCTGAATTCGGAGAATTCTCCCGAGGCGATCGGGTACGAAGTCGGAAACACGTCACAAAAGTACGATGCGATCGAAATGGAATACGTTCGCGCGTACAAAAAAGAAAGCGCCCATGTTGCACTGGCGAAATCGGGCTTTATCACAAACGGAAAGGATAGCCCGTTCGGCGAACTTTTGAGTTTTACGATCGGCTATTCGCTCGTCGAAAGCGAAGAAGCTTCTTCCGAAAACGAAAACGGATTCGGATTTGTCCGTTACAGGGTTTCGGAGAATTACATCGATAATCCCAACGATTACGGGCAGGAAATACGGACGGTGGGACAGGAAGTGACGATTAACTGTCCGTCGGATAAAACGGCGCATTACGTTTCGATTTGGACGCCCCGCGCCATTCGGATCGACAATTTGACTTTTCATTATAAAGAAGGAGAGTATGTCAGAGACTATTCCAATTTTCAAATTCAGGTCATTTCGACCAACGACGTTCACGGTCAAATTAAGGAGACGGATTCCTATCCCGGATTGTCGAAACTGACTTCGAAAATGCAGTCGATCGCTTCGGAAAAGGATCAGTACAATCTCTTCATCGATCAGGGAGATCTCTATCAGGGAACGGCCGAAGCCGGACTTTCATCGGGATACAATATGGACGACTTCCTGATCGTCAACGGGTATGAATCGACGACGCTCGGCAATCACGAATTCGATTGGGGCGAGGACAGAATCCGAAAACATCGGGATTATCTGACGATGCCGATTCTTGCGGACAATATCCGATATAAAGACGGTTCGATTCCGGAATGGTGCGAACCGTATAAAATGGTTTCCCGAAACGGCGTAAAGATCGGCATTATCGGCGCGATCGGAGATTGTTACTCTTCGATTTCGTATTCGAAAGTGGAAAATCTGTCCTTTTTGAGCGGAAACAACCTGACCGAACAAATCAAAAAGGATTCCCGAACCTTAAAAGAAATGGGAGCCGCGTTCGTCATCTTATCGATTCACGACGGAAGCGGAAGCGAAGAAGACGGCGTCTCTTCTCTCTCTTATTACGATGTCGAACAACTCAGCGGCGGCGATTACGTCGATCTGGTACTCGAAGGGCATTCCCATTCCCGTTACGCTTTCTTCGATCGGTACGGCGTGGGACACGTTCAGAATTACGGAAACGGAGGCTCCTTTTCGGTTTCCTCATTGCAATGCACCTTTGATCCGTCTGTCGGAGATTATCGGGTGACGATGGCGGAAAGCGGAAGCATCGTTCAGTACGGAAGCGAAACCATCCGCACGGTCGAAGAAGACGAGACGATGAAATCCGTCGACGCGTGGTACGCGAAGTACAGGTACGGGAGCATTCAAAGCGAGGTTTTGTCGGAAGCAACCTCGATGAACAGCGCGGAGATCTGTTCGCTGGTGGCCAAACTGTATTACGAATACGGGCTCGCTCAAAATACGGGCTATCCTTTGGCTCTCGGCGGAGGATTCCTGAGTCTGAGAACCCCGTACTCTCTGTCGGGAAGGGTTACCTACGGAGACGTATACAATATTCTTCCTTTCGAAAACGATCTGGTTCTTTGCTCGATCAGCGGAAAATATCTCAAAGAAAAGTTTGTCCAGACGACCAATTCGCGTTATTACGTTTATTACGACGAATTGGATGTGGATTCGATCGACGACGCGGAAACCTATTATATTTTGACGGATACGTACACGAGCGATTATCAACCGAATCATCTGACCGTAGTGAAAAACTTTTCGCTCGTTCAAGATAATTACTATGCGCGCGACCTTTTGGCGGAATACCTCAGAAATGCGGAATAAGGAGAGAAAAATGAAAGAAATCGAAAAGATGATGGGCGGAAAAATCTACAATCCGAATGACCCCGAATTGATGGAGAAGCGAATAAAGGCACACGTCTTGTGCCACCGCTTCAACGCGCTTGAAGAAACCGAAAGCGCCGAAAGAGAAGCAATTCTAAGAGAACTTCTATCCGAAAAAGGAGAAAATGTTTTCTTGCAGGGACCGATTTATTTCGACTACGGATTCAACACGAAAATCGGAAAGAATTCATACGCAAATTTCAATCTGACCGTTTTGGACGTCTGTCCGGTGTCCATCGGCGAAAATGCGTTTATAGGACCGAATGTTTCTTTTTTGACTCCGAAGCACCCGCTTTGCTTTTCGGATCGGAATCTCTATTTCGACGAAGAACTGAAAATGATGACGGATAAAGAATACGGCGCGCCGATTACAATCGGAGATAACGTATGGATTGCCGGAAACGTGACCATTCTCGGCGGCGTTACAATCGGAAGCGGTTCGGTGATCGGCGCAGGTTCGGTGGTCAATAAAGATATACCGGAAAATTGTCTGGCTTTCGGAAACCCTTGCAAAGTGAAAAGAGAAATCACGGAAAAAGATCGGTTGGAATTTCATCCCGAATGCTTTTAGCGCTTGACGATCAGGCGCTTTTTTCTTTCGATTTCCCGGTTGTTTTCCAAGCGGGAAAGCACGCGCGAGAGCGTTTCTCTCCGCAAGGAGAGTTTCTGCGCCAGATCCGAAATCGAATCGTATTCCAAATGATTGTGCTTTAATTGCAGATAGTAGAGAAAACGCTCTTCCGCATCGCTTAAAGAAAGCATTTTGATTTTCTCGTTCATCTCTTTGGCGTGGGCGGAGATGATTTCCAAATACGTTTCGAGGAATTGCTCGTTTCTCTTCATCAGATTGAGGAAAATTTCTTTTCGGATCGAGGCGAAAACGCATTTGCTTTTGGCGAGAACGTTTCCTTGATAGACGGGGGAAGAGGAAAAGAGGAGATTATTGCCGAACAGGCTTCCTTCTTTCAAATCCTTGTAGAGAATTTCGTTGCCCCGATATGTGTAGGAAACGATCGCCGCTTCGCCTTTGACGACGATGCCGAGGGAAGTGCATATCGAATTTTCGCGGAAGAGAATTTCGTTTTCTTCGCATTCGGTGAAAGCCAGCATCTGCTTTTCTTTGTCGCTCAATGTGTCCAATAGTTTTTTCATATTTTTGTGATTCAGATCACATATTATTCTAATGCGTTCGAGTATAATATGCAAGCAAATTCAATTTTACGGAGGAATGATGATGAAAAAAATATATTTGTGTTTAGCGGCCTTGTTGTTGGTTTCCTGTTCGAGAACGGAAGAGAAAGACTTGAAAATCGTTTGTCCGACCGGCGCGCCGGCGATCGCTTTCTATAAGGAGGCGTCGAACGCGAATTTCGAAACCAATTCGGTTCCGTCCAATATCGTGGCGATGATGAACGACAATTCCGATAAGGATTTGGTTGTCATCGATACGGTTTCCGGTTTGAAAGCCGTCAAGAACGGCGCGCCTTATCGGATCGCCGCGAATATCACGTTGGGGAATTTTTTCATCGCTTCTACCGGAAACGACGAAGATCGGACGATGAATCCGGGAGATACCATCGTATTGTTCGGACAAAACCAAACTCCGGATTATCTATTTCACTATCTTTACGGGGATATTTATGACGAAACCGTCGAGTTTGTCGGCAATGTTTCGGACGCGGCGGTCTGCCTTTCTTCGGGAAAAAATCTGCTCACTTCTTCGTCGGTGGATTATGTTTTCATCGCCCAACCGGCGCTTTATTCGGCTTTGAACAACCCGAATGCGGCGACCTATTCGAAAGCGTCCGTTTACCTCGACGTTCAGGAGGCATATCGAGAAAGAAGCGGTCAGTCATCTTTGATTCAAGCCTCGGTGTTCGTCAAAAACGGTGCAGATCGGAATTCGGTGGAAAACTATTTGAATACGCTGAAAGAAAACATCGCCGACGCGATCAAAACGCCTTCTCTTGTTCAGGACAGCCTGAATTCTTTGTCCGAAGAAGAAGCGCTGTCCCGCTACGGAATCAAGGCTTCCGTCGCGGTTAATGTACTCGCGGAAAACAACGCTTTGGGCTTGGGATATGTCGAAGCATCGGAGAATAAGTCGGCGATCGACGCCTTCATTTCGCTCTTCGGTATGGAAGCAACCGATGAAGAAGATTACTTCTAATCGAGTTTTCGCTTACGTTTTGGGCTTGGCGCTGTTCTTTGCTCTTTGGTCTCTTCTCTCGGCGCTTATCGGCGAGAAGACGATGATTCTGCCCGATCCGATCAGCACCTTGAAAAAGACGGGCGAACTGCTCTCGGCGGAGTATACGTATCGTTGTCTGGGAAACAGCCTTTTGAGAATGTGCGAGGGTTTTTCTTTGGCGGTGGTTTTCTCGTTGCTTTTGGGAATTCCCGCGGGAAATTCCCCTTTTTTTCGAAGAATTCTGACGCCGGCGATGACGATTCTCAAAGCGATTCCGACGGCGTGTCTCGTCTTCCTGTTTCTCGTCCTCGTCGGGGCGAAGAATGCTCCGGTACTGCTGGTGGTGTTGATCGCCTTGCCGATCCTTTACGAATCCGTCGTCAACGGGATCGTCCGCATCGACGGAAACGTCGTCCGTGCGATGAAAATCGACAGCGCAAGTTTATGGAATAATCTCTTTAAAATCCAGATTCCATTGATGATTCCTTATTTTATCGTCGGCATATCAGGCAGTTTTGCCTTGTCTTTCAAAATCGAGATTATGGCCGAAGTGCTGACCGGTTCGACGACCGGAGGGATCGGCGCGGCCATTTTGGGCGCGCAGAAGAACGATCCTTCCGATTTGGTTCCGGTCTTCGCTTACTCCCTTGTCGCGGTGCTTTCCGTGCTGATCGTCACCGGAGTTTTCGACGCGATACGCAATCGCTTCAAGAAGCGCGGAAACGCGTAGAGATTTCGGATTTTTCATTTTCGACCAAGTTTGTTGTCAGAATTCCGCAAATGTGGTAAAATCAATTCGATAAAGTTTTATCAATTGGATTGATTGGAGAAAAACGATGAGAACAAACGAAGAAATGTTTCAGGAACTGGATGAATTCATCGCTTCTCTGAACTACGATGAGAAAGAATTGATTGCCATTCTGCATCGGGCTCAGGGAATTTTCGGCTACCTGCCGATGAACGTCCAGAGCCATATTGCCAGAAAACTGAATATCAACGTCGCGAAAGTATACGGCGTTGTATCCTTTTATTCTTTTTTCAGCATGGTGCCGAAAGGAGAATACGTGATCAGCATCTGCTTGGGAACCGCCTGCTTTGTACGGGGATCGGGCAAAATTCTCGAACGGGTGGAGGAACTGCTGAACATCAAGAACGGCGAGACGACGCCGGACGGAAAATTTACGATTACGACGTTAAGGTGCGTCGGTGCATGCGGTTTGGCGCCGGTTATGCAGATCAACGACAAGACGTACGGCAATATCACGCCGGAAGATGTCGAAGGCATTCTGGCCACGTATTGAGGGAGTGAGTTATGAAGATACAATCGAAACAGGATTTGTTTGATCTTTACGAAAACGTCAAGGATCTTTTGGATATCCGGAAGAAAGTAGACGACAATCCGGAAAAATACCATATTTCCGTATGCGGAGGAACAGGGTGTTCTTCCTCTTCTTCGTTGAAAATCGTCGAAGCCCTGAAACACTGGGCGAAAGAATACAAAGTCGAGGATAAAGTGGAAATCTCGATTACCGGCTGTTTCGGCTTCTGCGAAAGAGGGCCGATCGTCAAGATCTTTCCCGACCACATCTTTTATACGAAAGTGACGGTGGATGAAGCCGAGCGGATTATCCGTCGGCACATCTGCAACCACGACATCATTCACCATCTCCTTTACAAAAACGAAGAGGGCGAACGGGTTTATAAACAGGAAAATATCCGTTTTTATCGGAAACAGGAGCGCATCGCGCTTCGCAATTGCGGTTTAATCAATCCGGAGGTAATCGCGGAAACGTTTGCCGCGCGAGGCTATCAGGCTCTGGCAAAAGCCCTGTTTGACATGACGCCGGATCAGGTGATCGAAGAAATTGTCAAATCCGGTCTGCGCGGTCGGGGAGGCGCGGGATTTCCGACGGGGTTGAAATGGAAACTGGCGAAAGCGTCTTTGGGTAAGGAAAAATATATCATTTGCAACGCGGATGAAGGAGATCCGGGCGCATTTATGGATCGTTCCATTTTGGAAGGCGATCCTCATTCGGTTTTGGAATCGATGGCGATCGCGGGGTATGCGATCGGGGCGAACGAAGGGGAAATCTACATTCGCGCCGAATATCCTCTCGCCGTACATCGTCTTCAAGTGGCGATCCGTCAAGCGACCGAATCGGGCGTACTCGGCGACAACATTATGGGCAGCGGCTTTTCTTTCCGCATTCACATCAAATACGGCGCGGGCGCTTTTGTCTGCGGCGAAGAAACGGCATTGATTCACTCAATCGAGGGGAAACGGGGAGAGCCTTCTTTGAAACCGCCGTATCCTGCGGTGAAAGGTCTTTTCGGCAAACCGACCAACGTCAACAACGTCGAAACGTGGGCGAATATTCCTTATATCATTTTAGAGGGTGGCGATCATTTTGCCTCCATCGGAACGGAAAAATCGAAAGGAACCAAAGTTTTCGCTTTGGCCGGAAAAATCAACAACGTCGGTCTCGTCGAAGTGCCGATGGGAACGACGTTAAGGGAGATCATTTACGACATCGGCGGCGGAATCAAAAACGGGAGGAAGTTCAAGGCGGTTCAAACCGGCGGACCTTCCGGAGGTTGTCTCAGCGAAAAAGATCTGGATACGCCGATCGATTACGACAATCTGGTGGCGAAAGGCTCGATGATGGGAAGCGGCGGAATGATCGTCCTCGACGAAGACGACTGTATGGTCAATATCGCCAAATTCTATCTGGAATTCACGGTGGAAGAATCCTGCGGGAAATGCACGCCTTGCCGCGTCGGCAATAAGCGGATGCTGGAAATTCTCAATCGGATCACGGAAGGCGAAGGTAAACTGGAAGATCTGGACGAATTGGAAAATTTGGCAAAAACCATTCAGGACAGTTCGCTCTGCGCTTTGGGGCAGTCCGCGCCGAATCCGGTTCTTTCCACTTTAAAAGGATTCCGCGACGAATACGTCGCCCACATCGTGGAAAAACGTTGTCCGGCGGGAACTTGCAAGAAGTTGCTGAATTATCGCATCGTCACGGAAAATTGTCTCGGATGCGGTATGTGTTCCAGAAACTGTCCGGTCAACGCGATTTACAAGACGAACGAAACCGGAAAGAATCCGCGGCTCAACGCCTATGCCATCGACGCGGAAAAGTGCATCAAATGCGGCACCTGCATCGGCAAATGTCCGGCTAAACCTAAGGCGATCGTCAAGTAAGGAGAAGAGATATGTTAGTACACATCAAAATCAATCATCTGGAATACCACGAGGATTCTTCTTTGACGATTCTGCAAGTGGCCAAAAAACACGGAATTCGCATACCGACTTTATGCTATCTGAAAAAGGAAGAAATCGGATTCGAACACAAACCGGCCTCCTGTCGCGTCTGCATCGTCGAAATCAAAGGGAAGAAGAATTTGGTTCCGGCTTGCGCGACCAATATCACCGACGGAATGGAAATCTTCACCAACAACGAACGCGTGCGGAGGGAAAGAAGAACCATCGTCGAACTGTTGCTTTCGAATCACCCGAACGATTGTCTCGTTTGCGACAAGTGCGGTCGATGTTCCTTGCAGGATTTAGCGGTCGAATTGGGCATCAAGAAAGTAGGCTTTGCCGGCCCGCTTTCTCAGGAAAACCGTTGCATCGTCAACGGTTCCATCAAGCGGAATGCCAGCAAGTGCGTCCTCTGCAACCGTTGCACGGCAATTTGCGAAAAATTGCAGTCGATCCAAGCGATCTCCGCTTCGAAAAGGGGATTTGCGACCGTGATCAGCGATCCTTACGATTGCGTCAACTGCGGTCAGTGCGTGCAAGTCTGTCCGACCGGCGCGTTGATGCAGGTCGACGATACCGAGCGGATCGAAAAAGCGCTGAACGATCCGGAAAAATTCGTCATCGTCAATACGGCGCCTGCAGTCAGGGTGTCTTTGGGCGAAGAATTCGGCCTCAAACCGGGAACCAACGTAACCGGAAAAATGGTTACGGCGCTGAGAATGATCGGCTTCGATCGCGTTTTCGATACCAATTTCGGTGCCGATTTGACGATCATGGAAGAAACGGCCGAGTTGTTGGAACGGATCGCTTCCGGCGGAAAACTGCCGTTGATCACCTCTTGCTGCCCGGGCTGGATCAAGTTTATGGAAACCCAGTTTCCGGATCTGATCGATCTTCCTTCCTCTTGCCGTTCTCCGCAGGAAATGTTCGCGGCGATGGCGAAATCCTATTACGCGGAAAAAGAGGGAATCGATCCGTCGAAGATGGTCGTCGTCTCTTTGATGCCGTGCATCGCCAAAAAGATGGAAGCCAAGCGCGAAGAACTGAAAATCGACGGCAGACAGCAGACCGATTATTCGATGTCTGTCAAGGAATTCGCGGGTTTGCTGAAACGCTACGGAATCGACCTTTCGATTCTCGAAGAAGGGACGTTCGACGAGCCTTTGGGCGAATCTACCGGCGCGGCAGATATTTTCGGAAATACCGGAGGAGTGATGGAAGCCGTCGTCAGAAACGCCTCTTTGATTGTGACAAACGAATTTCCGCGAACGATCGAATTCCACGGCGTTTTCGGTTTGCAGAACGCGAAAGAGGCCTACGTCCGTTTGGGTGAACAGACCTTGCACCTGTTGGTCGTATCGGGATTGGGCAACGCGCGGAAGGTGCTTGAAGAAATCCGTCAGGGAAAATCGCAATACGACGCGATCGAAATCATGGCTTGCCCGGGAGGGTGCATCAACGGCGGAGGTCAACCGATTCACAAAGACTTGGAACAAGCCGAGGTCATCGCTTTGCGGAAAGAGGGATTAAGAGCCATCGACCGGAACAAATCGATCCGGATTTCTTCCGAAAACGAGAGTATTCGTCAACTGTATCGGGACTATTTGGAAAAGCCGAATTCCCCGCGCGCGCATCATCTCTTGCACACGTCGTATAAAAATTGCAAAGACTGATTTCAAGCGGTTACTTCGGTAACCGCTTTTTCGACATTTGAAGAAATTTTATATAGAAAAATTCCGCATTCTTTTCTTTTTTGGAGAAAGGGTTGCAACCCCGATTCGGGAGAAGTACACTTAAATAAGTATGAAAGGAAGCAAAGAATATGCTGTTTTTGGAAGAAGCCGCAGGAGAAAGCGCGGAAACTGCGTCGGTCATCGACTGGAATACCCTGTGGAATACGTTGGTTCATTGGTGCATGACGACGGGAATCAAATTCATCGTCGGGCTGATCTGCCTGTTTATCGTCTTTAAAATCGACAATGCGTTGACGAAAAAAATGTATCGCCGTTTGCAGAAGAAAAAATGCGACGAAACTCTCTCCCGCGTGGGAACGCAGATTCTTCGAATCGCAATCAAAGTCTTCGCCGTCATCTGTTTCATCGGCGTCATCGGCATCGAAACCGCGTCGATTTCGGCGATGATCGCGTCTTTGGGCGTCGGCCTCGGCTTAGCCCTGCAAGGCTCGCTATCGAATTTGGCCGGTGGCATCATATTGATCATCATGCGCCCTTTCCGCATCGGGGATTACATCACGACCAACGGAGAAGGGGGAACCGTCGAGGACATCCATATGTTCTACACCGTTTTGGTCACTCCGGACAATCGGGTGATTCACGTTCCTAACGGTTCGTTAGCCAACAACGTGATCGTCAACAACTCGATCAAGGATACGCGCAGAGTCGATGTCGTGATGTCGATCGCTTACGACGCGGATTACGACCGAGCGGTAGAACTCATCTCTTCCGTATGCGCGAAAAACGAGATGATCTTCAAGACGCCCGAGCCGTTTGTCGGCGTCAAGGAATATTCTTCGTCCAGCGTCGACCTCAACATCAGAGTCTGGTGCAAAAACGGGGATTACTGGACGGTAAACAAATACCTGATGCTGGAAATCAAAAAGTCTTTCGACGAAAACGGAGTCGAAATTCCGTTCAATCAACTGGAAGTATCCATCAAAAAAGACGAGCAATGATTCGGAAAATGTCGGTTGTCCGACATTTTTTCTTGCCTTCATTTTGTAAAGTTCCGCGCCGAAGGCACATACCTTATTTTGAAGGGCAAAAGAATGAAGAGAAACAGTGTTCGTTTGGGGATCGTCGGCGCGACCGGCTTAGTGGGGAGAACTTTTTTGAAAGTCATCGAAGAAAAGAAGATGAACTTTTCGGAAATCCGTCTTTTCGCTTCGGAAAAAAGCGTAGGGAAAACGTTGAAATGCGGAGGACGACTCCTGAAAGTGCAGGCGCTTTCGGAAAACGGGTTCGAAAATTTGGATTACGTTCTTTTTTCCGCAGGCGCGGAAGTTTCTGGAAAGTGGGCTCCTCTTGCGGCGGACTCGGGGGCTTACGTCATCGACAATTCGTCCAAGTGGAGAAGAGATCCCGAATGCGCTTTGATCGTTCCGGAGATCAACCCGAACGATTACGCGGGGAAATCGAAGATCATCTCCAATCCGAATTGTTCGACGATCCAATCGGTGATGGTTCTCAAACCTTTAAACGACGCATACCGCCTGAAAAGCGTATCATATACGACCTATCAGTCCGTCTCCGGCGCGGGTCAAAAGGGAATCGACGATTTCTTTCGCGGAAAGAGAAATCGAAAACCGAAGTATTTTCCTCACGATATTTCGAAGAATTTGATTCCGGAAATCGACGCCCCTGCGAGAGATGGCTATACCAAAGAGGAAATCAAAATGGTCGACGAAACGCGGAAAATTCTGCATCTTCCCGATCTGAAAGTTTCGGCAACCTGCGTACGCGTTCCTCTGGAAAGGACGCATGGCGTCGTCATTCAATGCGTTTTCGAGGAAGAACCCGACGTCGATCGCGCGAGAAAACTGCTCGAAGAATTTTCCGGAATCGAAGTCGTCGACGATCTAAGGACGCATCGTTATCCTCTCGCGGAACAGGCGCGAAATAACGACAAGGTTTATGTCGGAAGAATTCGGAAAGATCTCGCCTGCCGCAAGGGACTGCTGCTTTTCGTCGTCAGCGACAATATCCGAAAGGGTGCGGCGAGCAATGCCGTCCAGATTCTGGAATATCTGATCGAAAAAAATCGATAAAATCGTCGCCTTTTGATTTGAATATCCTCAAAGACAGTGATATATTTAGTAGATGTTTGAAAGAAGGCGTCCATATGGTTGCGATAAATTTTTTTACGGAGGAATTTTCTTCGTTTTACGAGATTCTTTTGCCGATCGGGCTGATTTTGCTTTTCAGCAAGCTCCTGCAATTGCTTTGCAAGAAGATTGCTTTTCCGGTGGTCGTCGGAATGCTTTTGACAGGAGTTCTCCTCGCATTTCTGAAACTGATACCGAATCAGACGATCTTGACCGACGATATTCTCGAAGGGCTTGAATTTCTCAGCAAGATCGGCGTGGTTTTGATCATGTTCGAGGCCGGAATCGAGACGGATATCGGGCAGATTAAGACCTGCGGAATTCCGGCGATCGTCATTACGATTCTGGGTGTGCTGGTACCGATGGGTTTGGGATTTCTGGTGAGTTTCCTCTGTCTGGACGGCAATCTTTGGTCGCATTTGTTTTACGGAACGATTCTGACGGCGACGTCGGTTTCGGTGACCGTCGCGGCGTTGAAAGAACTCGGTAAACTGAACACGAAAGTCGGCACTTCGATCGTCTCGGCGGCGATCCTCGACGACATTTTGGGTGTTATCATTCTTTCTCTTGTCGTCAGCCTTTCGGGAAACACCGGCGGAACGGATATCC
The DNA here is from genome assembly GCA_048359995.1 of Bacilli bacterium. Lineage (GTDB taxonomy): Bacteria > Bacillota_I > Bacilli_A > RFN20 > CAG-449 > UBA3210. The sequence goes on from DBGCPK010000020.1 coordinate 18,395, forward strand.
TATTCGTCGTTCTCAGAATGCTGGGGTTCTTCGCTTTCAGTTTTCTCGTCGGTTTTCTGCTTCGTTTGCTCTTCCGGTGGTTGGAAAAAAAGCACGAACACACGCAACGAATTCCGATTTTTTCTCTGGCGATCTGCTTCCTCTTCGCCTATTTGGCCGAAAAGGTTTTTATGATCGCGGATATCACGGGAGCTTTCGTCGCCGGACTGATTCTCTCGAAGATCAAGGATCGCGCGTACATCGACAAACGCGCCGAGCAGGCTTCCTACATCTTGTTTTCTCCGATCTTCTTCGCGATGATTCCGATCAAAAATCTGTTTAACGCCTCTTCTTCTTCGCTGGACGGCAGATTCGCCCTTTTCGGCGTTCTCTTTATTCTCGCCGGAATTTCGGGAAAACTGATCGGCTGCGGCATCGGTGCGAAAGTGACCGGTTTCAATTTGAAAGACTCTTTCCGCGTCGGATTAGGCATGATGGTGCGCGCGGAGGTTTGTCTCGTTTGCGCGAATAAAGGAATCGACGCCGGACTTGTCGATTCGAACATCATGTTCTTCATCATCATCTTGATTTTGATCACTTCTTTTTTGACGCCGTTGTTGCTGAAATTCTCTTACAAAAGGGAATCGGCATCTCCGGCAAAGACCGAATGAAAAAAGAGGGTTTCTATTTTCGCGGAAAATTGTTAAAATGAGTATAACGACGGAGGTATTTTTATGAGAATGGTCGATATTATCGTGAAAAAGAGAAGCGGAGAAAAACTGACGAAAGAGGAGATCGATTTTTTCGTCCGCGGTTTTACGGACGGGCAGATTCCCGACTATCAGGCGTCCAGCCTTTTTATGGCGATTCTGTTCAAGGGAATGGACAAGGAGGAGATTTCCCTGCTTACCGACGCGATGCTTCATTCCGGCGATACGATCGATCTTTCTCCGATCGAGGGAATCAAGGTCGACAAGCATTCCACAGGCGGCGTCGGTGACAAAACCTCGCTGGTTCTCGGCCCTTTGGTCGCTTCCTGCGGAGTCAAACTGGCGAAGATGTCGGGAAGAGGACTGGGGCATACGGGAGGAACGCTCGACAAATTGGAGTCGATCCCCGGACTTTCCATTGCCGTCGAAAAAGATCGTTTTGTCCGTCAGGTCAATGACATCGGCATTGCGATCGTCGGTCAGACCGGAAGTCTGGTTCCCGCGGATAAAAAGATGTACGCGTTGCGCGACGTGACCGGAACGGTCGAATCGATTCCGCTGATCGCTTCTTCGATCATGTCGAAGAAACTGGCTTCGGGATCCGACACGATTCTCCTCGACGTCAAATTCGGTTCGGGAGCCTTTATGAAAACGCTGGATCAAGCCAGAAATCTCGCGCATACCATGGTCGATATCGGCGATCACCTGCACCGCGATACCCGCGCGATCATCACCGATATGAACGAACCGTTGGGAATGGCGATCGGCAACAGTCTCGAAGTGATCGAGGCCATTCGAACCCTGAAAGGCGAAGGGCCGGCGGATTTGGTCGAACTCTGTTCGAAAGCCGGCGCGATCATGCTGATGCAGGCCAAGAAAGTCGGAACTTTCGAAGAGGGATTGGCGATGATCGAAGAGAAGATCTCTTCCGGAGCCGGATTGGAGAAACTGGCTCAGTTAGTCAAAGCGCAAGGCGGAGACGAAAGTTATGTCTATCATCCGGAAAAATTCCAAACGGTTGCGCACGTCGTCGAGGTTCGCTCCGATAAGGACGGATACGTTCGGGAAATCAATGCGCTGGAAATCGGCGAAGCGGCGATGAAACTCGGCGCGGGACGGGCGACGAAAGAAGACGTCATCGATCCCGCCGCGGGAATTCTCCTTTCCAGAAAAGTCGGCGACAAGGTCACTCGGGGAGAACTTCTGTGCCGCGTCTACACGAATAAAGAAGAGTACGAAGACGTGCTTGACGAGATCAAAGAGTCGTTCAAACTTTCCGATGAACCGGTACAGGTTTCTCCGATCATCTACGAGATCGTCCAATAATTTCCAAAGCGGATCGAATCCGCTTTTTTTGTTTTCGGATAAGCGCGGAAAGCAACGAAGGGTTCTAATTTTCATCGCGAGGAAATATTCATTAGTGAGGTGATTTTTTTGAAAAATTTTTTTCTGATCGGTTTAATTTTGACTCTGCTTTGTCTGATTTCAGCGCCGAAAGAGCAGGGTGTCCGCGCCGAAGAATCGCTGGAATTGAATACTTCCTATTGCGTTTTGATCGAACCGGTGTCCCGACAAATTCTCTATTCGGATCACGCGGACGAGAAACTCTATCCGGCCTCGATGACGAAAATGATGGGAATGCTTTTGATCCTCGAAGGCGTGGAAAACGGAAAGATTTCTTTCGACGACGAGGTGACCTGTTCCGAATACGCCGCCTCGATGGGAGGAACGCAGATTTTTCTCGAACAGGGAGAGACGATGAAACTCGAAGACCTGTTCAAATCGGTCGCGATCAATTCCGCGAACGACGCGATCGTCTGCCTGGGCGAATATCTCGAAGGATCCAATTCCGCTTTCGTCAAAAAGATGAACGAAAGGGCAAAGAGCCTGAATATGAGCAACACTTCTTTTGCCAACGCGACCGGATTCGACGATCCGAATCACTACACCTGCCCGAAAGACATGGCGATTCTCGCCTGCGAACTCCTGAAATACGAAGAAGTCGTTTTAAAGTATTCATCGATGAAAGAGGCATATATTCGCGAAAACTCTTCGTCTCCTTTTTGGCTCGTCAACACCAATAAAATGCTCGGAGCATACGAAGGAATGGATGGATTGAAGACGGGATTTACCTCCGACGCCGGATACAATCTGACGGCGACGGCGAAGAGAAACGGCGTTCGTCTGGTTTCGGTGGTGATGAAAGAAGAGACTATCAAAAAAAGGTCGCAGGACACCTCCAAACTGCTGGATTACGGCTTTTCTTTGCTGAAATGCGAGTCGGTTTTCTCCTCCGGAGACATCATCTCTTCCTGCAACTTCCAAAACACTTTGCAGAAGGAAATCGGCGTGAAAGTCAACGACGATATCCGCGTGATCCTGAACAAGACCGAGAAGATCGAAGATCTCCTTGTCGAAGTGACGATTCACAAGGTCGAAGCGCCGGTCGAAGAAAACGAAAAGATCGGGACGTTGAAGATCATCACGCCGTCGGGAAGAGAATACTTCTACGACGTCTTCGCATCGGAAGAAGTCGTAAAAATATCGTACGGTCAGATTTTTCTCAATAATCTGAAAATTCTCTTTTCCTGATATTGCCAATGACTCGGAAATGAGATATACTGAAAAAGAAAGGAAATTTCGATATGAAGTTAAAAAATTTGATTTACGGCGTGATTTTGGGAATCTCCTCCTTGACTTTGGTTCAGGCCGTTTTTTCTTGCTTGTACAACATTTTCAACGTAAGTGAGTTTTCAGAGTTGTGGGGAGCTTACCCGATTTACGGACTCGCTTGGGTCTACTATCTTCTGATGTTTTTCGGCTCGGTGTTCTGTCTGGTCTTCTTCGCGCTTCTTCTTTTCAATGAAAAGATCGCAAAAATGAAGCAGATCATGCTGACGGGGACGATCGTCGGCATCGTCTTGCTCGGATTCAATTTTCTGGTCTTCCTGATCGCGATAATCATGAATATGGTCAAGTCCTCTTACGCGGGCGATTTTATCTCCAACGTCGTCGCCATTATGGTTTCTACCGCGGCTCTTGTCTCTTACGACCTCTTCTATTTTTGGAAGGTCAAAAAGGAAAATCACCCTGAAACGGCTGAGACCGCGACGGTTGAAGACGTGGCGTCCGAAGAGAATTAAAAATCGGGAGAATTGATCACGGGTTCGCGTTCACCGCGAACCTTTTTTTTGCGAACCGGAAACGAAAGAGAAGGGTACGGCGCGAAGTTTTCCTCTTTTTTCGAACCGGTAAGGATAACCTAACATTATCGACAGAATGTTATGAATTTGCATATAATCTCTAGCAGTATAGTGATTTATTCCATACTTTTCACAAGCTTCAACGATAGTTAATTGGTGAGTATAAATAAGACGATCTATTTCATTTTCTACTGTCTATTTTATTGATAGCACATCATGTCGGGTGCGCAAAAAAATATCGTTCGGCATATTGACAATCTTAAACGGGGGGGGTATAATATTTTCGAAGGGGTAAGATTTACCGTTTTTATTTCGCCGATGATGTAAGCGCTTACTTGGCGGTCGAACGATTGCAGATCTTCGCCTTTAATCAATGATTTTGCAGGAGGTAGTATGAAACTAAAAAAATCATTTTTAACCGCGGCGGCTTTGGTGATGAGCATGTCGATGATGACCGGTTGCGGAGGAAGCAAGAAAAGCGATGTCCAGAAAATTATCGAAGATGCGCAGACATTGTCTTACGATGAACTGGTGAATAAAGCCAAAGAAGAAGTCGGCGACAATACGGTTCAGACTTACGGGAATTCCTCGCAATTGGAAAAGGCTCTGACGGCATTCACGGAATTGACCGGAATCAAGACGCAGAATACGAAAAAGGGAGACGCGGAAACCTATACCGAATTGGGAGAGGCTTTCAGCGCGAACCGCTATATCGCCGATATGGTTCTGCTTCAAGACGGCAATAAATTGCAGAACGAAATGCTCAACGCCAAATATTTGGATAACTATATTCCGAAAGATCAAAAAGACAAGATCGCCAAAGACGATTTAGAACCGACCGCGGCCGTCTATTTGAACAAAGTCTTTATGTACAACAATACCGATTACGACGGAACCAACGCCGATACGGCGACCACCGGTGCGCTGAGCCACTATATGACCAACGTATGGCAGGTGGCGGGAACTTCCGCGGACGAAAACCACATCTCCAATACTTCGTTCAAGCCGGCGTCGACCGAAAACGTCAATATGAATTTCCTCGTCATGCTGACTTCGGAAAAATGGGTGCAATCGCTGACGGAAGCATACAAAGATTACTACGGTACCGATTATGTCGCCGAATCCAAGTACAAGAACATCGGATATAAATGGATCGCCGAATTCCTGACGAATTCTCAAAACCATTCGTCCGACGGAACCGCCTGCAAAAACGTGGCCAAAGGGAACGGAGGTTCGATGGCTTTGGTCAATTTGAATAAGAATAAAGATCTGTCGCAGTCGGGCGTCGGAACGGAAGACAAGGCGAACCTGACTTACGTGGCTATGGAAGAAGAAAATACGCTGAAAGGGTTCGGCGGTTTCTGCTACAAGATGTATGCCTTGATCGCCGATAATGCCAAATATCCTTATGCCGCCTGTGCGATCGTCAACTATCTTTTGTCCGCCGAGGGATTCGGCGCGGCTTGGGGTGCCAAAGACGGCTACTATTCCGTCAACTCCGACGCCGGCATCGCCGATACGGACAAACCGCTTTCTTGGTGGAAAGAAAGACTCGTCATCGAAGATCCGGAATACGTGTCTCAAAACTATGCCGATGTGTTCCGTTTCGTACAGCAGTACGAGAGTTAATTTTCAATTCGGATAAAACGATGAAGTGGTGTTATCACTTTGGAGATAGCACCACTTTATTTTAGGAGGTCATATAATGGAAAATACAATCACACCGCCTAATGAAATAAAGGAATTGACACCTTTTCAGAAGAAGATGAACGCGCTGAAAGCCTACCTTTCCAAGCCTTCCAACATCATTCTGATCTTCTTCGCCGTCCTTCTGACGGTTACCGTGCTGATTCCGCTGGTCTATCTTTTGTACAATACGTTCCTGATTCATCGCGGAGAGTATGCGCTCGGCGCGGTTGGGACGTTGACGATCAAGCATTGGGTCGACGTTCTCTTTACCGCCGAATACAATTATGCGGTCAGCGTGTTTTGGAAACCGTTGGGGAATTCGGTAGGTATGTCGATCGTTTCGTGCTTGATCGCCGTTTTCGTCGGCGGAGGCATCGCCTATCTCATCACCCGAACCGATTTTCCGGCAAAAAAATTCATTTCGTTGGTCTTCGTCTTTCCTTACATCATGCCGTCGTGGTCGATTGCGATGTTCTGGGAAAACTTTTTCAAAAATACGGTCAGTTTGGCCGGCGCGCAGGCGCAGAAAGGAATGTTGCAGGCGCTGACGACGCTGTGCGTTCCGGAATCGCTGGTCTACGGGTTTTGGCCGTGCGCGATCTGCTTGGGCGTCCATTACGCCCCGTTTGCTTACATTTTGATCGGGGGCATACTCCGAAATATGGACGCCAATTTGGAAGAGGCGGCGACGATTCTGAAAGCGTCGCGTTTCAAAATCATGCGGCGGATCACGCTGCCGATCGTGATGCCGGCTCTTCTGTCGACGGTTCTTCTCGTATTCGCGAGTTCGATCAGCAGTTATACCGTGCCGATGTTTTTGGGGAAAAACGGCTTTACGACGATATCCTTAAAAATGAGGGCGTTATTCAACTCGTCGGCTTTGGTGGGGCAGGGATACGTCATCGCGACGATTCTGATGTTGTTCAGCATCGGCATTATGATGTTAAATCAATACGTCACCAACAGCCGCAGGTCGTTTACCACTGTCACGGGCAAATCTTCTCAGGTTTCGCTGGTTAAACTCAAAAGGGCGGCGAAGATCGTCCTTACGGCAATCGTCGTTATCTATACGGTTTTCTTCGCCATCGTGCCGCTGGTCACCTTTGCGTTGGAATCCTTTTTGGAAGTTTCGGGCGACTATTCTACCTTTACCGCCTATTACTGGACGGCGACGGAAGACACCAACGTCTATATCAGCGGATCGGTGGGAATCCTGCATAATAAGACCATTTGGCGCGCTTTCCTGAACTCATTGCTGATTTCGGCGACGTGCGCGATCATTGCCGGAACGTTCGGCATTTTGATCGGATACGGCGTGGCGAAAAACAGGGGCAAGAAACTGGCGAATTTCGTCAGCAATGTTTCCTTTCTTCCGTATCTGATTCCGGCGATGTCTTTCTCGACGATTTATCTGGCGATATCCAGCACGAACGCGTTCAGTTTCTTGTATCGTTCGATTCCTTTGCTGATCATCGTCGGATCGATCAAATTCCTGCCTTTCGCTTCCCGCTCGGGAACCAATGCGATGTTGCAATTGTCGAACGAAATCGAAGAGGCGGCGGTCATCGTCGGCGTGCCGTGGTGGAAGCGAATGTTGAAAATCCTCTTTCCGATTCAGAAGTCGAGTTTCATCTCCGGTTACCTGCTCCCGTTTGTGTCCTGTATGAGAGAACTGACGCTGTTCGTTCTTCTCACCAGCAGCGGAACGATTCTCACCGCAGTGCTTCAAAATTACGAAACGTACGATTCCACGCAGATCAGCAACGGAATCAATTTGATCATCATCGTCACTGTGCTGCTCATCAATCTGATTACCAACAAATTGACGGGCGCATCGATTGACAAAGGCGTAGGAGGTTAAAATTATGCCGGAAATTATATTGAAAAATATCACCAAAAGATGGGGGAAATTCGTCGGCGTCGACAACCTGAATCTCGTGATCCGCGATCACGCTTTCGTTACCTTGTTAGGTCCGTCCGGCTGCGGAAAGACGACGACGCTTCGAATGATCGCCGGTCTGGAAACGCCGACTTCGGGGCAGATCGTCATCGACGGAGTAACCGTCTTCGATTCGGAGAGGGGAATTAACGTTCCCCCGAACAAACGTGACGTCGGATTTTTGTTCCAAAATTATGCGCTTTGGCCGCATATGACGGTCTATCAGAACATCGCTTTCGGTTTGGAAAATCTGAAATGGAAGAAAGATGAAATCAAGAGTCGGGTGGAAGAACTGCTGAAAATGCTGAAAATCGAAGAATTTGTCGCCCGTTATCCGAGCGAACTCTCCGGCGGACAGCAACAGCGGGTCGCGATCGCGCGAACGCTGGCACCGAATCCGAAAGTCCTCTTTATGGACGAGCCGCTTTCCAATCTCGACGCCAAACTGCGCTTGGAGATGCGGACGGAGTTGAAACGACTGCATACCGAAACCAATTCGACCTTTGTCTACGTTACGCACGACCAACTCGAAGCGATGACTTTGGCGACCGAAGTCTGTTTGATGGAAAAAGGAATCCTGCAACAGTACGATCCTCCTTTGGTGGTTTACGCCAATCCGAATAATCTTTTCGTCGCCGATTTTGTCGGGAATCCGACGATGAATTTCGTCGAATCTTCCGTGAAGCCAAAGGGTAAAAAGAAACTGGCCGTCGAATTTCAGGGAATCGAAGCGGTTTTCGAATCCAACGAACCGATCGATTTGACTGCCGGCGAGGCGGTGTTGGGAATACGCCCCGAGTTTGTCGAGATCGTCTCCGACGATCAAGAGGGAATCGACGCAAGCGTCTATTCTTCGCTTCCTTCCGGTATGGAAACGACGGTCAAAATCAAACTGGGCGAAACGATTCTCACCTCCGTCGTCTTCGGAATCATCGATTATCCGATGGATACGCCGATACGGATCAATTTCAAGGGAGATCGAATCGTGTTGTTCGACAAAGCGACTTCTCAACGGATTACCGACGGTAAACTGATCATCGCAAAATAAAAAAGATCATCCTTGCGGGCGCGCGGAAAAGCGCGCCTTTTTCGATCGCGTTATTTTTCGTTTGGACGATAAGCCTCTTCGGCCGAGGCGATTCTGCATTGCGTCAGGGCGTCGTGAATGCAAAGGCGACCGTCGGTAAAAGAGATGAGAACCAAAGACAAGACGACGACGAAAATCTCTCCGATGATGCCGATCAGGAGATAAACCGAAAGAAACTCGACGACGAAGATCATCAAAAAGCGGAGAAAGACTCGATTTGCGGATAAAAGAACGCCGCTTTTTCGATCGACTAACGCGCCTTTGAAGACTTTCATGAACGGAGTCTGCCGTTTTTTTGCGCAGAGAGGGACGATCAACTGAAAGATCAGAAGAGGAACAAACATGCACATCATGACCGTGACGACGTAGACGCTGTAAAAACGGCTGTATGCCTTTTTATAGGTTTCGTCTTTTTTCAATGCTTCGTCGACGCGTTCTTCGGCTTCGTTGAAGGCTTCGGCAATTTCTTCGGAATTCATGCCTTCCGCCTCTTTTTCTTCGATAAAACGGGTCTGATCGAGCGTCGTCAAACCGTATTGCGATTCGATTTTATATGGAAAACCGTATTCTTCGCAGACTTCGGCGTAAGACAGGTTGATCGTCGCGATTTCGGCTTTCGAGATATTTCGGACGGTGAAATTGCCCAAAGTAAAGAGAAGAACGAAAAAAACGATTACCGCCGCCAATCCGTCGAGAAAGTAGATGAGCATTCGCTTTCGAATCGAAAATTTTCGGGTTTCCGTCTCCGTCATCTTCTTTCCGCCTTTCCGATCGAAACGCACACCGCGCATTCGGCAGCGAAGTCGAATTTCCGAACGGCGTGTTTTCTTTCGCCGGATCGGATCGTCGTTTCTTTGATATTGTCGAGGAACATAATGAAAAATCCTTTCCTCTTTATTATAATACATTCTTTTTCTTTTTTCATCGGAACGATTCGAATTCGGGTCGCTTCTTTTTTCTTTCCGCGCTTGTTTCGACAAATAGAGACATACGGTATGAATATGATAGTTTCTGTGGAGGAAGAATATGGAAAGCAAAATCAAGATTACCTCCTTTGAAGACGGAATTGTCGTCAAAATTTCCGGAGAACTGGATTCTTCGAAAACAGGCCTTTACAAGGAGAAAATCCATCAGAGTATGCGGACGTTGGGACCCCGTTACATCGTGTGGGATTTAAAAGACCTGACTTTTCTGGATTCTTCGGGAATCGGTTTGATTTTGGGACGGTACAACGAGATCGAAAAAATCCGCGGTTCGATGGGCTTGGTGGGACTCAACGCCTACTCGCGGAAAATCGTATCGATCTCCGGCTTGTTTCAAATCATCAAGGAATACAGTTCCCTCAAAGCTTTTATGAAGGAGGAAAAAATCAGTCAATGAGCAATTCAATGGAATTAAAGTTCAAGGCGTCGATCAGCAACGAATTGCTGGCCAGACAGGCGATCGTGGCGTTCATCAATCCGATCAATCCGACGTATGAAGAAATCGGCGAATACAAGACGATCGTTTCGGAAGCGGTTTCCAACGCGATCATTCACGGTTATCATTTCGACGCCTCGAAAGACGTCTATCTGAAAGCGACGATTCTGGAAGACGAAGTGGAGATCATCGTCAGGGACTACGGGATCGGAATCAAAAATCTGGAAGAAGCAAGAACGCCGCATTTTACGACCCGTCCCGATCTGGAACGCGCCGGAATGGGGTTGACGATCATCGAAACGCTGAGCGATTCGTTTTCGATTTCCTCCGTCGAAGGCATGGGCGTCAAACTCGTGATCCGGAAGAAGTACTCGCTGGATAAAAATGTCGATGAACAAAGAGTCTGAGGATTACCTTCTCTTATCCCGGATCAAAAACAAGGATCAGCAGGCATTCGACGAGTTTTACGCCAAAAACGAACCTCTCGTATATTCTTTGTTGCAGAAATACGCGCACAAAGCCAAAGATTACGAGGAACTGGTCATGTGCGCGAAATACGGATTGGTTCTGGCGATTTACAATTTCGATCTCTCTTACGACGTGATGTTTTCCACATATGCCGTGCCGATGATTCTGGGAGAAATCAAAAAGTATTTCAAAAATTTAAGCGCGGTCAAGATTTCGCGCCGCTTTCAGGATTTGAGAAAGAAGATCAACGAAGCCAACGATCTTCTTCATGAGCAGTACAATCGTTCGCCGACCGTCGAGGAGATCTCCGCTTTTCTCGACGAACCCTCCGAAGATATTCTCGAAGCGATGTCGTCTTTTCTTCCGATCGGTTCGCTCGACGAATCCGTCAACGAAGATACTCTCCGCATCGAAATGATCAAGGACGACTCGCTTTCGATCATCGATCGCATGGATCTCAATTTGGCGTTGGAGGGCTTGAATAAAAAGGAAAGGTTGATCATCGAACTGAGGTATTTCGACGGCCTTACGCAACAGGAGGTCAGCGAAAGGCTTCACATCAGTCAGGTTCAGGTCAGCCGCATCGAAGCGAAAACGCTGAATCGATTGAAGGAAATGATGTTTTAAAGAATAGTTATCCGCAATCTGCCGAAAATAAACATCGAGGTGGATTATGGATAAAGAAGCATACAAGGAAATTGTTAAAAAGAATCAAGTCAAAACCAATTGGCTGAAAGAAGGTGGATTGGCCTTTTTAGGCGGCGGATTGCTCGGCGTGATTTCGCAAGCTCTGATCGATTTTTACGCTCGGGTTCTTCACGTCGAAATCGAACTGGCCTTTTCGTTGAGCAGCATTACCCTTGTCGTTTTGGCGACATTGTTGACGATGATCGGCATTTACAACAATCTGGGGCAGATTTTCGGCGCCGGACTTTTCATTCCGATTACCGGATTCGGAAATTCGATGGTCAGCGAGGGTGTGGAAGGACACAGCGAGGGGTTGATTTACGGAATCGGCGCGAGGACGTTCTCCTTGGCAGGTTCGGTGATCGTCTACGGATTGGGATCGAGTTTCGTCTGCTGCCTGATCTACTACGTTCTCTACGTCGCGGGAGTCGTCCGATGAGTTTGCTGACTTTGTCGTTCGACAACGTTTTCGTCCGCGCGTGTTCTTCGGTTTCCGGACCGAAAGAAAAAGATGGACCTCTGGGGCAGTATTTCGATTATTCGTTCGACCGCGAAAGAGCCGGACAGAAAACTTTCGAACAAGGCGAAAGGGCGATGTTGACGAAAGCGGTGGAAATTCTTTTGAAAAAAGGGAAAATCCCGTTGGACAAGATTTCGGTTTGCCTCGGCGGGGATCTGACGAATCAGATCGCAATCTCCAATCTTCTCGCCAAGGACCTTCCTCTGTCGTTTATCGGCGTTTATTCGGCGTGTTCGACGATGATCCTGTCGATGAATCTGGCCAGCGTTTTCGTTTCGACGGGATATTGCGAAAACGCCTTATGCTTTTCCAGCAGCAATTATGGAACCAGCGAACGGCAGTTCCGTTACCCGTTGGAGTACGGCGTCTATAAAAAGGCGACGACGACCATCACGGTTTCCGGCTGCGGTGCTTGCATCATCGGCAACGAAAAATCGCGAATCCGCGTGAATGCGGCGACTTTCGGAAGCGTAGAAGACGTCGAATGGAACGACGTTTCCGATATGGGATCGCCGATGTCCTACGCGGCGTATAAGACGATCCGTTCGCACTTGCAAAATGTCCGTGCGAATCCGGAAGACTATGATTTGATACTGACAGGCGATCTTTCGGCACTCGGATCGAAAATTCTTCGGGAAATGTTTGAAAAAGACGGCAATCCGCTTGTCAATCATTTGGACGCGGGAATGTTGGTCTATCGCCCCGACGACAAGAGCAAATTCATGGGCGGTTCGGGCTGCGGTTGTATCACGTTGACGAGTTTCGGCTATATCTTCAAGAAAATGGTCGCGCAGGAATACAAAAGGGTGCTTTTAGTCGGTACGGGGGCGCTGCATTCGGCGACCAGCGTTCAGCAAAAGGATTCGATTCCCGTCGTCGCGCACGCGATCGAGTTGGAGGTGGTCTTATGATCTACCTTTACAGCTTCCTTTTTGCCGGATTCGTCTGCCTTTTGGGGCAAATCGTTTACGAAAAAACCAAATTATCCCCGGGACACATCACCTCTTTTCTCGTGGTGATCGGCGCTGTTTTGGGGGCTTTCGGATTGTACGAATATCTGATCGAATACATCGGCGGCGGCGCCAGCGTCCTGATTACCAATTTCGGATATCTCCTCGTCAAAGGCGGTATAGAGGGGATTCAAACGGAGGGGTTTATCGGAATCTTTTCGCATATTTTCAAATATTGCTCGATTACGTTGAGCGTGACGATTTTGCTGACCCTTTTAAGCGGACTGATCTTTAAGCCGCGCGACAAATGACAAACCTTTATCGGGAAGTAACGCGGAGACTCCGTCCGGAAAAGAATTTCGACGTCTACACGCGAAAAATCAAAGTGAGTTTCGGTCAGATCGATTTGATTTTTCTGTCTTCTTGCATCGATACGCAATTGGTTCTCGAAGCGGTGCAGAGCATAAAAAAAGTCAAAAACCAACTGATCCTCGATCGAAGAATCGACGTACCGCAGATAGAGGAAGAAGAGAATGTCGATGTTCTGATCGAGTGCTTTTACAACGGAGAACTCTTGATTTTCTATAAAGAAAAGGCCTTTCACGCCGATTGCAAAAAACTGCCGATGCGCGGAATCGACGAGCCTTACAGCGAGAAAGCGATTCGCGGATCGCGCGACGGTTTCAATGAAAATCTCAATACCAATATCGCCTTGATCCGATTGAGACTCAAAAGCGAAAAACTGCACACCGACCTTTTCACGGTTTCGGAATACGGAAAGACCGCCGTTTGTCTTGTCTATCTGGAAGACAAGGCAAACCCCGAGATCGTCGGAGAATTGAGCCGGAAAATTCAAAATCTTCGCGTAAACTCCCTGATTATGACTGATCGGTCTTTGGAAGAAAAACTTTTTCAGCAGGGAAAAGTGATTTATCCGTTGGTCCGTTATACGGAGAGACCGGACGTGGCTTCCATTCACATCATGAACGGAAAAATCGTCATTCTCGTCGACACGTCTTCCAGCGCCCTGATCACGCCGATCTGCCTTCTCGATCATCTCAAACACGTCGAAGAGTTCCGACAGTCTCCTTTTATCGGTTCGTTCACCAAATTTCTTCGGATTCTTTCGATTTTGATCTCGCTATTTCTTTCTCCGACGATTTTGGCTCTCTACATCGACCACGATTTCGCCCACTTTTTTCGTCTGGACACTTCGATGAGAGTCGGAGATCTCGCCTTTCAAATGCTCGCGGGAACGATCATTCTGGAAATCTTCCGCATCGCGGTAGTCCATACTCCGACGCCTCTTGTCGGGGCGATTAGTTTGGTTTCCGCGTTGGTGTTGGGGCAGGTCAGCATCGAACTGGGTATCTTTTCCAACGAAATGCTTTTGGTCGTCTGTATCAGCGCCATCTGCGGTTTTGCCACGCCGAGTTACGAATTGTCGTTATCCAACAAATTGGTTTCTTTGATTCTTCTTCTCGTCGTCGCCTTTTTCAAGATGGAGGGGTATTTGATCGCTTTGATCCTCCTCTTCCTCTATCTGGTATCGATACGGACGTTCGGAATTCCTTATCTTTATCCGATTTGTCCGATGAACATCCGAAAACTCACAGGTTTTCTATTCAGAACCAGCAGCGACGACAAAGAAAATACTTAGTCTTCTTCTTTTTTGTCGTAATCGTCGAGAAAAGAATGGCGGACGCCGCCGCTTTTATAGCCGAGAATCATATCCAACGTGACGTTTTCCGCGCTTTTAAAGATGTTCTTTTCCACCTGCGGATTGTAACTTAACAGGCTGCGAATCAGTTTTTTCGTTTCGCTTCTCTGGGAGTTGATTTCTTTTTTCGCGGCTCCTTCGGTGAACCGGCAAGCGCATTGGAGAAATTCGAGGCGGTGATAGTTTTTCCAACCGACGATATCCCTTTCGCGGATAAAATACATCGGACGGATCAATTCCATGCCTTCGAAGTGCGTGGAATGCAATTTGGGAAGCATCGTCTGGAAAGAGCCGGAATTGAGAAGATTCATCAAAGTGGTTTCGATGACGTCGTCGTAGTGATGCCCGAGAGCAATTTTATTGCACCCCGATTTCCGAGCGATCGTATACAGAGCGCCGCGCCGCATTTTCGCGCAGAGAAAACAGGGGCTACGATCCTGCGCGTTGGCAACCTGAAAGATATTGGTTTCGACGATTTCGGCGGGAATATCCAGTTTTTTCAGGTTTTCGCGAATCAAATTCAGATTCGCTTCGTTATACCCCGGATTCATCACGATGTATTTCGCTTCGAATTCGAAATCCGAGTGCTTTCGGAGTTGCTGAAAAAGTTTTGCCAAAAGCATCGAGTCCTTTCCTCCCGAAATGCAGACGCAAACGCGATCATGAGGTTGCAGCAGTCGATATTCCTGAATGGCCTTGATAAAGCGCGACCATATTTTCGCACGGTATTTTCGGGTGATCGATTGTTCGAATTCGTCGCTTCTGTTCATCGTCGTTCTTCCTTTCCGATTAAATCTTTGACTACTTCTCCCGAAAGAATCAGTCCGGCGACGGAGGGAACGAAACTGACGCTCGCGGGTACGATTCTCTTCGGGTTTCTTTCGTCGCGGAGTTCCTTTTTCGGACTGAGAGGTTCTTCCTCGGAATAGACGACTTTCAGAGAGTCGATTTTTCGTTTTCTCAACGCGCTTCGCATTCTCCGCGCCAAAGGGCATACCGAAGTGGAGAAAATATCCGCGACTCGAAAACGGGTCGGATCCAACTTGTTTCCGGTTCCCATCGAAGAGATGATCGGAACGCCGCATTCTCGGCACTTTTCGACCAGAAGCAATTTCGCGGACAATGTGTCGATCGCGTCCACCACGTAGTCGTAACGGGAGAAGTCGAAAGAAGAGATCGTTTCTTCGTTCACGAAAATCGGATAGACGTTCACTTCGGCTTCGGGGTTGACGGAAAGAATCCGCGCTTTCATGACTTCGACTTTGCGCTGACGGAGCGTTTCCGTCGTGGCGATGAGTTGACGATTGAGATTGGAAACGGAAACGATGTCGTCGTCGATCAAATCGAAACGGCCGATTCCGGCGCGAACCAATCCTTCGCAAGCGAAAGAACCGACGCCGCCGATACCGAAAACGGCAACGCGCGAACGGCGAAGTATTTCCATATTCTTCTCTCCGATCAACAGTTCGGTTCTGACAAAAGATTCCATCGATGTCTTTCCTTTTCAAAGTTATTCTAATCACAACTTCTTTTCGATTCAAGAAAAAACAAAGAAAGAAGCGGAAAAGAAGAGCGGAAAAACCGGCGAAATCGAACGGATATCTTATTGAATTTCGCTCTTCCTATCGTTTTGACTGGTCGATTTTGTTCACCTGTGCTATATTACTTGTGTATCCGCTTCAATTGCACAAAGTCCGCGAAAACATAAGCGGTGAATGCAATGAATTGAAGCAAAGGTTAGGAGTGCGGAATGAAAAGAAAAATAGGATCCTTGTTATTGCTGAGTCTTCTTTTGGGAAGTTGCATCGGACAAAATTCGGCGAGTTCCTCTTCGATTTCGCCGCATTCGTCTTCTTTCTCGGATTCGGATTTATCGTCTTTGAATGAGACAAGTTCTTCGTGGGAAAATTCGCTTTCATCGGAAAAGACGACCTCCGAAAATTCGAGCGTCGCCGAATCTCTTCCGATATCATCTCTGGCATTGGCAAAAACCAAAGCGATGGAAGGAAAAGATTTCGCCAATGCCGTCGGCGTGTATGAATCGGATCAGGAAGCCGAATTCGAAGTCAAACTTTTGGCTTCGCTCGACGCGATTACGACAAAGGCGGGATACGGGAACCGCTATAAACTATTGGTCGCCAACGACGAAGGGTACATTTACTTGAAAGTCGGACCGGAAATTTACAGTCGGTTGAAAAGCAAAAGCGGGACGTGCTATCGGGTTCGAGGCACCATATCTCTTTATTGCGGAGAAGCGGAACTCACCGTGAACGAGATGCCGGAAGAAATCGCTTCGCGCGACTACTCGGTTGCTTTCGAAAAGCGAACGCTCGAAGAAATCTATCTCCATTTGAGTCGGGTAACTACGAATACCAAAGGATGCGCGTTTTCCTCCTTGACTTCTTTTCAGGGAAAATATCTGGGTGCGATGGACGATGCGGTTCTCCTGTTCTTCGACGGAGAGAAAATCATTCAAGTTCACGGAGACAGCAAGGTGAAAAACGGGCTGAGCCAAAATGCAGTTTATCTGATCTCGGGCGCGATGACTCTTTTCAACTATAAACCGGGAATCGAATACATTTCTTCTCAACGCGTTGACGGAGATTTCGACTATACGATCGACAAAACGGAATTGGAAACGATCGACCGAACTTGTTACGAGAATTTTTACGAAGTCGATAAGAATGAAAGCTATCCGGAATACTCCTCTTTTTATCAAGAGTTGAAAATTTTTCGCGGTTACGCGAATCTTTACTATAAGAATTCGGGAGAATATTTGGTTTTAGATACCGCGTTCAACGAAAATTATTACTCGACTTATACCGCCGCGGCGCAGAACAAAGCCCTGTTTCTGCACAACGATTCGTGCGTCAATCTCACCACCGAGAAAGATCGAACTGCCTGTCCTTTATACGCATACGTCGACGACGAAATCTATGTGGAAATGGTCGTCGCTCCTTACTTGTGGAATACCAACAAATACTGGCAGGTCTACGTTCTCGAAGATACGATTCAAGAGGTCGGAAAATAAAAAAGCCCCGTCCGGGGCGCGGAAACGGCAATCAGTATTTTCGGATTTTGCCGTCCAATCCGTGAAGAATGACATAACTTCCGTCGTTTTTGTTCTTGCATAAAGTCTGCGCGTATTCCAACGCTTCTTTCTGCGTAGAGAACAATTTGATGACTTTGCTCGATCCTTGAATGAAGACTTTCCATTCTCGTCCGTCGTTTTCTCTTTTGGAAACGTGATAGATTGTTCCTGCCATAATGTAAACTCCTTTTTTTCATTATAATAAAAGAGAAAAGAAAATGTCAAATTTGTTTTCTTTTTGTCGAAATTTGACCGCTTGAACAACCCCCCGAAAATTACCGTTTTTCTACGCGTTCTTGAAAAATGGATTCAAACGTTTTATATTCTTGTTTAGAGGAGAATTTCGTTTTGTTGTCTCTCTCGGGGAGGTAAAATGAAGCCGTTTGTCGAAGTCGTCGCCGCGTTGATCTGCGACGGAAGCCGATTTTTGATTTGCCAAAGACCGGCGAAGAAAGCCAGAGGTTTGCTATGGGAATTCGTCGGCGGTAAAGTGGAAAAGGGAGAAACGAAAGAAGAAGCTTTGATTCGCGAATGCAAGGAAGAATTGGATATTTTCGTAGAGCCGGAGGAGATTTTCGCCGAGGTGACCCACGAATATTCCGACATAAAAGTTCATTTGACGCTGTTCCGATGCCGAAGCATACGAGGTCGGATCAGGCTTTTGGAGCACAACGACGCCAAGTGGATTAAAGCCGAAGAAATTCCGTTTTATGATTTTTGCCCCGCGGATGTGGAGATTTTAAATAAAATACAGCGAACGATGAAGTAGAATCGTCGATTTTTTGGACATTTTTTTTAACAAGTAGTGAAAAATCTTTTCGCCGAGCATTCCGTCCCCTCATTTTCGATCAAAAATAATTTATTTTGTCAATATCAATTGCAAACAAAATCTTTAAATGATAAAGTAAAATTGCAATTAGGAGTGCTGAAAAAATTTAATTATAACCCGCTTACTTTAAATGAAACTTAAAAGCGAGAGATTAAAGTCCAATTTTGGCACGATATTTGTACATAATAGGAGGAACCATCTATGATATCTGCGAAAAAAAAGAATAGACGGCGCGGAATTTTTGGCTTTTTGGCCGTTGCCGGACTGACCCTTACCTCGGGAGGATTATTCGGCAAGGCGAGTTCTGTGAAAGCGGAAACGACATATGAAAAATTAAAGTCGATCAGTTCGATCGATTCGACCGCCAAGTACGTGTTGGGAATCGACGGAACCGGCTTCCATTACAGCGGTACTTCGAGTTGGGGGAAAGTCAGTTTGCCGTCTGACAATACGCCGTATTACTATACTTTGACGGCTTCCGCGGACAATACAACCTTTACGGCTGAGACGACGATAAACGGTACGCTGTACTATCTGACGGTTCCGGGTTCAAGCAATACTTTTACGATGTCTACCACGGCGACGAACTTGAAGATGGGGACGGCTCAAAGTGATACGGCGACGATTTGCAACGATACGACAGCAACCCGACATTTACGTTTGAACGGCACAAGCGGCATTCGTTCCTATGCGAGTACGACGGGCAGCATCGTTTATTTCTATAAAGTGGTCGAAGAAGTTTCTACGGATCCTTCGATTTCCATAACAACTAAAAACAGCGAACTGATTTTGGGACGCGACGAGAATCTTTCCGTCGAGTACACTACTCAAAATGTCGAAAGTCCCGTCATCGAATGGACTTCGTCAAACACGGCAGTGGCTTCGGTCGCTGATGGCGTGGTTACACCGATTTCGGCAGGCACGACTACCATCAGCGCTTCTATCCAAGGAACAGAGGCGACGGCCTCCATTGAAGTTACCGTTCGCGATTTTAGCACGGAGATCTCGGTAGCAAACGAAATCGTCATCGACGCTACGAACAAACCGGAGAATATCGGAACCAGTTATTCCGATACCGTGTACGGAAATATGGGGACCGGCACGTATTACGTAAGTCAAACGCTGACCGCGTCGGGTTATCTCCAACTGAAAGGTGTCGAGGGAACTCTTTCCAATTTGAATCCGTATTCGAAGAATATCAGAAAAATCGTTTTGAACGTCAATTCGAAAACGAATACGAGTGCTGTGTGGGGGGTATACGCCCAAGATGCGTTGAGTACGTTAGACGAAACCGCAAAGATTACTCCTGTTGTTTCCGAGAATACGTACACCTACGACTTTACTTCCGTCGAATCGAAGAATTTCACTTTGCAGAACAGCGGAACGAACGTTCTGTACTTAGACTCGATTTCGATCGAATTCACGGAAAAATTCGAAATTATGATCGACGAAGACAACGGAAATGGAGAATACAGTTTATTCGTTTACTCGGGAGATTCGATCACTTTGACGGAACCGAGTAAAGCGGGCTACGTATTCAGTCATTGGGAAGATTCTTCGCAAAATCGATATAGCGCCGGCGATATATACACTCCGACGTCCGATGAGATTTTGGTGGCTTATTACGAAGTGGGCAACCTTTTGGAAAGCGTCGATACGCAATCGAAATTGAATTTCTCGTATACGAAAACGACGGGAGATTTATCGACCGTTTCGGAAAGCGTCACCTCTTTCCCGACGAACGGAAGTCTTACGGAAAACACGAATTTGGCGGAATTCTTGGGATTCAGCAATGCGCTGGATATCCGTTGGACCAAAAAGAATACGAGTACTTCCAATGTCACCAGCAATGTGATTCGCCTGTACGCGAACGATTCGTTGGTGATTGCAGGAGAAAATATCTGCGGAATCGATTTGAAATTCAGCGGGGTAACTTATGGTAAAAACGTGAAAATAACGGATACAGCTACTTCGGCTGAGCTTTATTCTTCCGGTACTGCCGGTGTGACGGAAATGAGTCAAACGTTCGAGAAGACGAATTCGATTACCCTTGCGGTAACTTCTCAGGCGCGGATAACCGCGATGACCATCTATTTCGAAGGCGAGTCGGTTTCTTACACCGATTTCGGCGATATGGTCATGCATTTCGGTGCGACAATCGAAAACGCAACGGTCTCTCAATTGGGAGCTGAGTTGCAATCTGCCGGAGTGCTTATACAAAAATCCGCGTCTTTGAGCGGAGTGGAAAGCGGCATGGCGCTCTCCGCGCTGGAAGCGCTGGATACGGAAGGCTCGACTTCGTTGTTGATTCCGGTGAGCGAAGCAAATATCGGTAAAGATACGGATACGATCCGCGTGGAAGGATTCTTGAAATATACCAAAGAAGAGGGAAATCCGAATTACACGGCTTGGAGTGAAGAAATCACCGCGGCTGTATACATCGTCGTCGATGGCAACGTTTATTTTACGACTTCTCAAACTTATTCGGTTAAATCGAAATTGCAGGCTTATCTCAGCGATGAAAACATCGGCAGTTTGACCGAGGAGCAAATTGCGGTTATCAAAGCGTTATTGGCGGATTCGTCCGTATGGGGGATTTAAAAATGAAAAAAAAGTATATTCAACCAAATCTCGACGTAATGGAATTGGAAGAAAAAGACATCGTTACCACGTCGGTATCGACCAAGGAAAATTTTGACAGCGACTTTACCGAAAACGGCGATGTCACAAAGATTTGGAAATGGTAATCGGAAAGAAATTTCTCTTCATCGCGTCTCTTTCTTTGCTCTTCCTGATCGGCTGTACCGGAAATGACGGACAGAGCAGTTCTTCGTCGGAGATTCGACAAGAGAGTACGACGATGAACGGAAGTTCCGATTCGACGAGCGAAGGCGAGTCCTCTTTACCGTCATCTTCGTCTTCGGATTCGGAGAACGGTCAAAGTCAAAATTTGGATTTGCCTTGGTTCTGATCGGATTCGGAAAAAAATCGCATTGCGGATTTCGTATGGTTTAAAGAAATAATCCCTAAACTAATTTAGGGGTTATTTTTTTATGAAAGTTCTAATTACGGATTTGAAAGCCCGTCAAGTTCTCTCGTCGAGAGGGGAACCGACGGTTGAAGTGGAATTGACGTTGAACGACGCGTACACGGGAGTGAGCATCGTTCCTTCCGGCGCGTCTAAGGGAAAGTACGAGGCCAAAGAATTGAAAGACGGCGTTATCCAAACGTACAAAGGGAAAAGCGTCTATCGCGTCTGCAAGATGATCAACAAGGAATTGCACGATTATTTGGTAGGAAGAGAATTCTCTTCGCCGGCGGAACTGGACGAATTTCTGCTTTTTCTGGACGGCACGAAAAACAAACGCAGATTCGGCGGCAACGGATTGTTGGGGATTTCTATTTCTTATTTGAAGGCGCTGAGCGCCGCCTCTTCGTTGGAAACCTATCGATTTATCGGCGGAATCGATATTCACCGGTTTCCTTTGCCGATGATGAACGTCATCAACGGCGGTGCGCACGTCAATAATTCTCTCGACATTCAAGAATTTATGATCGTTCCCGTCGGCGCTTCCGATATGGAAGAAGCGATTCGTTGGTGCGCGGAAGTCTATTACAGCCTTAAAGAATCTTTGCAGAAGAAAGGCTTTGCCACGAGCGTCGGAGACGAAGGCGGATTTGCACCCGATTTCAAAACCGAAGAGGAGGCTCTCGCCGTTTTATCGGAAGCCATTTACTCCGCGGGTTATACGGCGGGAAAGGATTTCAAAATCAGTCTGGACGTGGCGGCCAGCGAATGGAAGAGGAAAGAGGGTTACTTTCTGCCGAAGAAGAAACGATTGTTAAGCGGGGAAGAACTGCGGGATTTTTATCTGGAAATCATCGAAAAATTTCCGATTCTCTCCATTGAAGATCCTTTCGATCAGGAGGATTATCCGTCGTGGACGGATTTTACCGACCGAGTGAAAAATCGGCTGTTCATCGTCGGAGACGATCTTTTCACGACCAACGAGAATCGATTGGCGATGGGAATCGAAAAGAAATTGGCGAATTCGATTTTGATCAAACCGAATCAAATCGGAACGATCAGCGAAACGTTGAATTGCATCGAATTGGCGAGAAAAAACGGATTCAAAGTGATCATTTCGCATCGATCCGGCGACAGCGAAGATACGTTTGTCAGCGATCTGGCTTACGGAGTAAATGCCGATTACGTCAAGTTCGGCGCGCCGTGCCGAAGCGAAAGGACGTCGAAATACAATCGGCTGTTGAAGATCGATTCCGAAATCAATATAAAGAAATGACGCAAAAAAAGGGCGATTCCCCGAAGAAAAAGAGAAAAACCTATTTTTGCATCGATTTAAAGACTTTCTACGCTTCGGTGGAATGCGCGATTCGTCAGTTGGATCCCTTTTCCACCGATTTGGTTGTCGCCGATCCGTCGCGAGGAAAAGGAGCGATCTGTCTGGCCGTCTCTCCGCATTTGAAAGAACTCGGAGTCAAAAACCGATGTCGACTATACGAGATTCCCGAGCATATTCCTTATCGGATTGCCTTGCCGCGAATGAGCCTGTATATCCGTTATTCGGCGCGAATCTACGGGATTTACCTCAGATTTATCGCCAAGGAGGATATCCACGTCTATTCGATCGACGAGGCTTTTCTCGATGCGACCGATTATCTTCGTTTGTATCGGTTAAGTCCGGAAGATCTGGCGCAGAAGATGATGGATACCGTCTATGAAGAGACGGGAATTCCGTCCGCCTGCGGAATCGGCAGCAATCTTTATTTGGCCAAAGTGGCGCTTGACATTCTCGCGAAACATCGCGAAAACCGCATCGCCGTTCTCGATGAAGATTCCTATCGCGATCAATTGTGGAGACATCGACCTTTGACGGATTTTTGGCAAATCGGAAAGGGAATCGCACGGCGATTGGAAAATCACGGATTCCATTATATGGAAGATATCGCCAAAGGAGATCCGCGCATTCTCTACAAACTGCTCGGCGTCAACGCCGAATATCTGATCGATCACGCGAACGGTATCGAACCCTGCACGATCAAGGAGATTCAAAGTTACAAGGTCGAATCCCGTTCGGTTTCATCGGGGCAAGTCCTTTTCGAGGACTACGCCTACGAAAAAGCGGAATTGGTCGTCAAAGAAATGGTTGAATTGGCTTGCCTCGATCTCAGCGGACGGCATTTGGTCGCTTCGCGAATCGGACTTTCGATCGGCTATTCCAAGGATAGCGCGCCGAAAACCGGAGGCAGCGTTAAATTGACGAACACGACGAACAGTTTTCGTCTGCTTCTTCCTCATTTTTTGGACTTGTATCGAAAGACGACGCGAAAAGAGGGGAAGATAAGGAAAATTACGGTCTTCTTTTCGGAAGTCAAGGACGAAATCTACGAGCAATACGATCTTTTTGTCGATACGAATGAAGTTTTAAAAGATGCGCGATTGCAAAAAACTTTGGTGAAAATCAAGGAAAAGTACGGGAAAAACGCGGTAATGCGCGGGATGAATTTGGAAGAAGGCGCGACGACGCCGAAAAGAAACAAGTTGATCGGAGGACATAATGACGAATAGAAAGAAACAGGATCGGGCAAAGCAATTCATTCCTTTCGATGCGCTGAAAGGATTCAGAGAAGCCTTGAAAGAGCAAGAAAAGAGAGTCGCGGATCGAAAGGAACTCTCGGAAACCGATGCGGAAGAATTGAACCGAAAACTGCTCGAAGTGAAGAAGAACGATCAAGTAAAAGTGATCTTTTTCGAGAACGGCGAGTATTTGGAAGCAAAAGGCGCGGTCTCGTCTCTCGATCTGACGATGAAGAGGATAAGAATTGTTCGAAAATGGATTCGATTCGAAGATATTTTCGGTTTAGAAATCGAAAAGCGTTAAAAAATTCTAATGCGAACTTAGTGAAATCCTGTATAATAAAAACAGGTGATGATTATGAAAAAAACGAAAAGCCGAATAATGGGCGCGCTTCTCTTGACTGCGCTGACTTTGACCGGCTGTCAAAAGGAACGGAATCCTTCGAGTTCGACGATTTCCTCCGTCAATTCGGAAACTTCTTCGCTCGTCTCGACGGCTTCTTCGGTTTCAAGTTCGGAAATTCAAGGGGATTCTTCTCTGTCCGTCGCGATCGGCGATCTCTA
Source organism: Bacilli bacterium (assembly GCA_048359995.1). Lineage (GTDB taxonomy): Bacteria > Bacillota_I > Bacilli_A > RFN20 > CAG-449 > UBA3210. The sequence continues at coordinate 42,849 of DBGCPK010000020.1, forward strand.
TCAAGGGTACTACGCTTCGATTACCGCGTGGGAAAACGGCGAAGACTTGAAAAGACAACTGCATTCGTTGATTTCGAACAATATCGTATATCAACCTTACAATTCCAACTGGGAAGTCAATAGTCTGGCCGATCAATCGCAGACCAATTTCGATAAGGTCGAGCAGGTCTATTCCAAAGAGGAAATTTTAAAGACGGAGACCAATTACAATGGCAAGGGATGGCAAAAAGAACATGCGTTTTGCCAATCTTTAATGGATCATTATGTCAGCGGAAAAACGATCAACGTCGCGATGGACGGAAGTGTCAAAGTTCAAAGCGCGGACTTGAACGAAAGCGGATTTCTCTTCCGTTTTCAGGGGGAAGAGATCGTCGTTTCCGCCGTACAATGTAACGAAGACGGGGTGGAAACGCCTTCGAAATATACCATCGCAAACGGAAATCTCCTCAAAAACGGAGAAGTTTTCTGCGCTTTGTCTTCCGTTTCCGGAATGAACGTTTTTTCCGATGGAAACGGCGGGGAGGAAATTCGCCTTCTTCGGGACGGTGAAGAGGAAGTTTCGTTGGGAAAACTGAGCGTGCTGACCTTTTCCCGATCGGAAGAAGGATCGAAAGGCGGCATCGCCAGCGATTATCACAATCTATTCGCCTCGTTTTACTCGGGGAATACGGCGCGGGGGAACAAGGAACTCGGCTCTGCGACAGGAACGATTACTTCGCGCGGGGACGATTACAAGGCCGATACGGTTCATTTTGAGCCGAGCGATACGGATAAAGGTCTGCTTTCCAGAGCGATCTTGTACATGGACACTTGCTACGCGGATATCAGGATCGAAGAGGGAAACTTTTCGATGAATGATGTGCTGCTCAACGGATACGGAATTCACGGAAATCGGAGCGAGTTGGTCTCTTGGGCTTCGTCTTTCGGCGTCGACGTTCACGAATATCAGCACAACGAGGTGGTTTATTCCTATCAGAGCAATCGGAATCCTTATGTCGATTTCCCTCTGTTTGTCGATTACGTGTACGGATCGAAAAAAGATCAAGCGGGAACGATCGAAGATGTGATTGCTTCGGCGAGTTTTCTGCAACTGAAAATGAACGAAAGAGTTTATCGGAATATGGCCGTCGAAGGAGTCAAGTACGAATACAAGGTGGGCGAAGCGTTTTCTCGCGAAGATATCGCGCATACTTATACGGTTTATACCGATCTCTCGAAAGAAGAGACGGACGGAGAATCGCTTTCCTTTTCTTTGAACGACGGCTATATATTCACGGAGGAAGACGTCGGCGTCAAAGAAGTGATCGTCGGCGACGGAAGAACGTCGGTGTCGTATTCCATCACCGTGTCTCCGGAAAGCGCGAATAAAGATTTCGAATACGTCTATTCATTCATCAAGGACGGAAAGGCCGATTCGGCTTTGCTGCAAGGTTTGTCTTCCACGAATCCGTTGGAGGTTTCCATGGACGCATTGACCTTCCGATTCTCGATGGAAAACGGCGCGCGGGGAACAGGAAATAAAGACAAGGGCGTCGCTTTCGGAAACGGAACGACTCCGGCGGGCAGCGTGACGATAGAATCCCTCGAACCGGTTCAGATCGACGGTTTGACAAAGGTGAAAGAAGTGCAGGTGAATTCTTCCAATGCGTCGGGAGGAACTTATTTGCTTCAAGTCTATGTCGGCGAGACCTTGATCGGTCAGGCCTCGGGAGGCAATACGACGGCGCAGGTTTTCTCTTTCGCGTGCGAAACGCCGGTAGAAGGAAATTTGAAAATCGTCTTCTCCGGAATCACGAAAACGCTGTATCTGAAAGAAATTTCCGTCGATTTTACGGATTGATAGTGAACTTTTCTTCTTTGTGGTATGATAAGAAACAAGCCGTCGTCTTCGTCGGTTTGAAAGGGTTAAAAGATGGATTTGGAAGTGCGGGTATCCGAAAAGACGTATAGGATCGCGATGGAACGAGGCTCTCTGTCTCACCTTCGCGACTATTTCGATTTTTCCGATTCGAAAGTGCTGATTCTCAGCGATGACGGCGTTCCGAGCGTCTATCGGGAAATTCTCCTCGAACAGATCGAAAACGCGTACAGTTTGGTCGTAAAGCAAGGGGAAGAAGCAAAGTCGGCGGAAAGATTTTTGGAAGTGCAGCGATTTCTTCTCGCGCATCAGTTTCAAAAGACCGACGTTTTGTTGGCTTTGGGAGGGGGCGTCGTCTCCGATTTAGGCGCTTTTTCGGCCGCGGTTTACAAGCGCGGAATGCGTTTAATCATCCTTCCGACGACGACGTTAAGCCAGATCGACGCTTCCGTGGGCGGAAAAAACGGCATCAATTTCGAAGGCGTCAAGAATATGATCGGCACATACTATCATCCCGATCTGGTCTTGATCGACACGGACACTTTGAAGACGTTACCGCGCCGACACTATTTCAACGGGTTGGTCGAAGCGTTGAAGACGGGACTGATTTTGAATCCGGAATTGTACAGGCTCTTTAAGAATCGGGAATACGACGAAAGAATCGACCGCGTGATCTTTCTTTCTTTGCAGAGCAAAATCGCGGTCGTCGAACGGGACGAAAGAGAGGCGAACGGTCGAATGATTCTCAATTTCGGTCATACTTTGGCTCACGCTTTCGAGAGTATGAATCATCTGAAAGGTCTGTATCACGGGGAGGCCGTCGCCAACGGAATGCTCTATATGATCGACGATCCGGATTTGAAAAAAGAGGTTCGGGAAATCGTCGAGGAAATGAACATACCTCTCATCGAAAATCCGGATCCGGAAGAAGTGATCCGTTATGTGGAAAATGACAAAAAGTGGAGAAAGAATGCGCTGAATTTGGTTTTGGTGCGGGAAGTCGGAAAAGGAGAAATCGTCTCCTCCGACATCGAAGAAATCAGAAAAAGAATCGGAGGTGGCGAAAGGTGAGTTCGATCGGAAATCTTTTTAAGGTGACGGTTTTCGGGGAATCGCACGGGCCGCAGATCGGCGTGGTGATTTCCGGAATGCCGGAGGGAAGAACCCTCGACTTCGATCGGCTGAATCGAATGTTGGATCGCCGACGGGGGATCGAAACGCTGTCGACGGCAAGAAGAGAAAAGGACGAGTACAAGGTCGTATCGGGATATTTCGACGGAAAGACGACCGGCGCGCCGCTTACCATTGTCGTCGGAAACGAGGATATCGACGACTCGGTTTATCTTCGCGATATCGTTCGGCCGTCGCATGCCGATTACAACGCGTATGTGAAGTATCGGGGATTTCAGGATTATCGCGGCGGCGGCTCTTTTTCCGGCCGTTTAAGCGCTTGCTATGTCATCGCGGGGACGATCGCGGAATCGCTTCTGAACGAAAAGGGAATCTATCTCGCCTCTCGGATAAAGAGGATCTACGATGTCGAAGACGACGATTCCGAAGCGCCGACGGAAGAAGTTCTTCGAAAACTCAATGATCGGGTTTTTCCGACCTTTTCGGAAGAAAAGAAGGCGCTGATGCAGAAAAGGATTTGCGAAGCGCGCGCCGAGCAAGACTCGTTGGGAGGAATCGTCGAAACCTATATCGACCTTCGCGGACATTGGATCGGCAATCCGCTTTTCGGTTCGGTGGAGAGCAAAATCTCTTCCTATCTGTTTGCTTTGGGCGGAGTCAAAGGAATTGCCTTCGGCGAGGGCTTCGGCTTCGCAAGGCTCAAAGGCAGTGAAGCCAACGACGCTTACGGGATCGAAAACGGCGAAATCGTTACGAAAACGAATCGAAACGGAGGTATACTCGGAGGAATTGCCGGCAAAGATCCGATCGTCTTTTCTACGGTTATCAAGCCGACGCCGTCGATCGGAAAAGAGCAGACGACGGTTGATCTCTCGCGGAAAGAAGAAATCCGCGCGACGATTCGGGGAAGGCACGACCCGTGTATCGTTCCGAGAGTTTTATACGGGATCAACGCTTTAAGCGCTTTGGCGATTCTCGATTTGATTTTAGAAGAATACGGAAGAGACTATTTTCGGAGGGAAAAATGACATTCTATCTGATCGGATATCCTCTGGGGTACTCCTACTCGCCGGAAATTCATCGCCTGTTCAACGAAAGAATCGAGTACTATGAAAAGCCGTTGAAAGAAGAGGAACTCGGAGTTTTTCTAAGAAAAAAGGCTTTTGCCGGATTGAACGTGACCATTCCTTATAAGGAAAAAGTTCTTCCTTTCCTCGACGAGATCGACGACGCGGCGAAAACAATCGGCGCGGTGAACACGATCGTTTGCCGAGAAAATCGGCTGATCGGCTATAACACCGACTATTCGGGCGTCGAGCGGACTCTCGCGCATCATCGTGTCGATGTGAAAGGAAAAATCGCGATGATTCTCGGAAGCGGCGGAACGTATAAAACCATTCGGTACGTTCTCGAAAAGGCGGGTGCGAGGAAAATCATCGGCGTTTCCAGAAATCCGCGCGACGAGAATTTTATCTCCTATTCGGAAGCGGTAAAAATGAAAGATATTCAGATCTTGATAAATACCACGCCGGTGGGAACTTTTCCGGCTACGGACGAAGCGCCTTTGCTTCTCGACGATTTCCCTAATCTGCAATGCGTCTTCGATATGATTTACAACCCTTACCGAACCGAATTGCTTCTGAGAGCCAAAGAACGGGGGATAAAGACCATCAACGGGCTGATGCCTTTGGTCTATCAGGCGGGGCTTGCCGAAGAACTTTTCTTCTCTTCTCCGATCGGCGAGGATATCTACCGCGAAGTCTATGCGGAAACGCGTAGAAAAAAAAGGTCGATCGTTTTGATCGGAATGTCGGGTTCGGGGAAATCGAGCGCGGGGGCTTTGCTTTCGGAAAGGTTGAATTTGGAATTGGTCGACCTCGACCGAGAAGTCGAAAAGCACTGCCGGTGTTCGATTAAAGAGATTTTCGAAAAGCGAGGGGAAGCTCATTTTCGGAAATGCGAAGAGAAAATCGCCTTAAAATCGGCATTTTCGAAGGGAAAAGTGATCGTCACGGGCGGAGGGCTTGTCGAAAACGATCGAGCGATGCGCTTCCTCTGTCAAACCGGTCTGATCGTCAACCTGAAAAGAAAAACGGACGAAAGCCTCTTCGGAAAGGATCGCCCGAAGTTAAGGAATCGGCAGGACTACGATGACCTGTACGAGAAAAGAAAGGAAAAGTATCTCCGTTATGCCGACGCGACGATCGAGAACGACGATAGTCTGGAAGAAACGGTATCGAAGGTGGTGAAAATCGATGAAAGTGATGATTATTAACGGTCCGAATCTCAACCTTTTGGGTATTCGGGAAAAGAACATATACGGATCGACATCGTACAAAGCATTGCGCAAGGGAATCCGAAAGTATGCGAAAAAGAAGAAAGTTCGCGTGCGGATATATCAGTCCAACGAGGAAGGCAAATTGGTCGATTTGATCCAGAAGGCCTACTTTAAAAGGTTTGACGGCATCATCATCAATCCCGCCGCGTATACGCATACATCGATCGCCTTGCTCGACGCGCTGAAAAGCGTTTGCGTCAGGACGATCGAAGTGCATATCAGCGACATCGAAAAAAGAGAAGATTTCCGAAAAAAATCTTATGTCGGCGAATATGCCGAAAAAAGAATTATCGGACACGGCGTCGAAGGATACTACGAAGCCATCGACGCATTATTGGGAGAGAAGAAATTATGATATTAACGTTAGTCAGCGACATTCAGGAAAAACAAATATCCGACATCGAGCGATTCTTTCAAGCTTTCGATTGCAAGACTTTGTTCATCAAAGGGGATAAAATCACCTCGTGCAATGTCATCGGAGAGACGACGAAGATCGACGAAAATTCGGTGATGGCGCTTTCCGGCGTCGAATCGGTCAGAAGAATCGCCACGCCGTACAAACAAGTTTCCCGCATTTTTCACAAAGAAGATACGATCGTGAAAGTCGGTCCGATTCCCGTCGGAGGCGATTCTCCCGTAGTGATCATCGGCGGACCTTGCTCGGTCGAAAGCGAAGAACAGATTTCGGATATTGCCTTTCACGTCAAAGAAGCAGGCGGGAAGATGCTTCGGGGCGGCGCGTACAAACCGAGAACTTCTCCTTACGCGTTTCAGGGCTTGGGAACTCGGGGCATTTTGGCCATGGCGGAAGCGGGCAGGAAAAACGGGCTTCCGATCGTATCGGAACTGATGAGCGAAGACAAGATCGACGAATTCGAAAAGCACGTGGACTTGATTCAGATCGGCGCAAGGAATATGCAGAATTTCGAACTCCTGAAAGCGGTGGGAAAAAGAACGACGAAACCGATCCTTTTGAAACGGGGAATGGCTGCGACCATCGAGGAATGGCTGATGTCGGCGGAATACATCGTCGCTTCGGGCAATCCGAACGTCATACTTTGCGAAAGGGGAATCCGTACCTTTGAAAAATATACGAGGAATACCCTCGATGTCAGCGTGATTCCTCTGATAAAGAAATATTCGCATCTTCCGATCGTCATCGATCCGAGCCACGCGACGGGAAAATGGGATCTGGTGGAAGCGATGTCTCTGGCTTCGATCGCAGCCGGCTGCGACGGGCTGATCATCGAAGTTCACAACCAGCCCGAAAAAGCGTTCAGCGACGGGCAGCAATGCTTAAAATACGATCAATTCGCATCTCTGATCGAAAAAGGAAGAAAGATCGCCCGAGTGATCGGACGGGATATTTAAAATGGCCAGAGTGCGCATTCGCCGATCGCACTGTTTAGGATCGGTATCGATACCTTGTTCCAAGAGCGACGCTCATCGGAAGATCATCGCCGCGGGTCTGGCGTTCGGAGAAACGAGTCGCGTCGACAGAATCGACTTTTCCGACGATTTGAGGCACACGTTGGACGCGATGCGCTTTTTCGGAGAAATCGGCGTTTTCGACCATTCCGTCGAAATCCATTCCGCGATTCCGGAAAAAAGAACGGCGTTTTTCGACGCGGGCGAATCGGGATCGACTCTACGCTTTTTGCTACCGCTTTTCGCGCATTTCTTCGAGTTCACCAGAATAAAGGCGCAAAGAAGGCTTTTGGAACGACCGTTGGATATCTATCGGGAAATCTTTCGGGAACGCCTGAAAATCGGGGAAGAAATCGAATTGACCGGAGGGCTTGATCACGGAGACTACCGCGTCTATGGGAATCTTTCCTCGCAATTCGTTTCCGGTCTTCTCTTCGCTCTTCCGCTTCTGAAAGGCGATTCGACGATATCCGTTTCGGGAAAATTCGAATCCAAACCGTATGTCGATATGACCATGTCAACCTTGGAAAAAGCCGGAATCCGCATCGAAGAAAAGAATAACTCGTATTTTATTCGGGGGAATCAGCGTTACAAAAAAGGTCTTTATCGCGTCGAGGGCGATTATTCTCAACTGGCTTTTTTTGCGGTTCTCGGTCAAATCAATTCACCGATTCACGTCGATATCGATCCGAAAAGCACCCGACAAGGCGATGCGCGGATAATATCGATTATCCGCGATTTCAACGGCAAAGTCGTCGAAGATGAAAGAGGGTATGATTTCTATCCGTCGAATTTGAAAGCGGCACAGGTGGATTTAAGCGATCAGCCGGATTTAGGTCCGATTCTCTTCGTTTTAGCGCTGTTTGCCGAAGGAACGAGCCGTTTTTACAATGTTCGGAGGCTGAGGTACAAAGAATGCGATCGCATCGCGGCGATGAAAAGCGAATTGAAAAAATTCGGCGCGGAGATTCAGGACGAGGAGAACGAAGTCCGAATCAACGGGCAGAGGGTTCATACTCCCGTTCAGGTCATCGACGCGCACGGCGATCATCGCATTCTCATGGCTTTATCCATATTGGCGACGATGACCGATCGAACCGTTCTGGAAGATTCGGATTGCGTCCGCAAGTCGTATCCGAACTTCTTCCGCGATTTGAAAAGAATCGGAATCGAGGTGGAAAACGATGATTGACAGAGAAAAGAATTTTTTGATCGTCGGTCTCGGCATGATGGGCGGTTCATACGGCGAAAGGCTGTCGAAAGCCGGCTATTCGGTTTACGCGACGGATATCGATCCCGAGGCTTTGGAAATCGGAAGAAACAGGGGGATAATCCGAAATGAAGGCGAAAGCGAAGAAGAACTTCTCGGGTCCGCGGATTACCTGATTCTGGCTCTTCCTCCTTCTCTTTGCGTCCCTTGGGTCGAAGCGCATCAGAAGAAGATGAAAAAGGGGATAATCCTCACCGATATCCTCGGAGTTAAATCCCGTTTTGTCGACGAGATGCAGGATCTTCTGGAAGACGACCGGGAATTGATTTCGATGCACCCGATGACGGGGAAAGAGACCAAAGGCGTCGTTCATTCTTCCGGAAATATCTTCAACTCTTCCAATATGCTGATCGTTCCGTCGAAGAAAAATACCCCGCGCGGGATAAAATTTGCCAAAGAACTGTCGAAGATTCTCGACGTCAAAAACGTCCGAATCGTTCCATTAGAGGAACACGATCGGGTGGTAGGATACGTTTCTCATCTTCCTCATCTTCTCGCGGTCGGCTTGATCAATTCCTGTCCGAATAAAGACATCGTCGAATGCGCCGGAACGGCTTTTCGGGATTTTTCGAGAATCGCGAACATCAACGAATCTCTGTGGGGAGAGATTTTCATGGAAAATCGGGGGGAACTGATTCCCTTGATCGACGAATACGTCGAACGATTGACGCGCCTTGAAAAGGCGATGCGGGAAGAGGATCGGGAAGCGCTGAACGAAGAATTGAAAAAAAGCCGAGAGACGATGAACCGGTTCAGGAGGTAAAAGATGGAGATTACGCTGACGAATATGTGCCTGATTGTCGATAGCGAAGGGCGGATTCTCGTGCAAAATCGCGTTAAAAAGGACTGGCCGGGTCTAACCTTTCCGGGCGGACACGTTCAAAACGAAGAATCTTCTTTCGACTCCGTGATTCGCGAAATCAAAGAAGAGACCGGATTGAGTTTAAACTCTCTTTCTCCCGTCGGGTTCTATGAATGGCTCGGAGCGAAGAGAGAATTGAGTCTGCTCTTTTTCAGCGACGACTATTCGGGGACGTTGCATTCCTCTTCGGAAGGCGAGGTCTTTTTTATCCGTCCCGAAGATCTTTCTCGATATCCATGGAGTGTGGATTTCGACAGGATTTTGAAAGTATACGGCGCTTTTTTCAAGCGATAATCACTTGTCTTCGAGTTTCTTCGTCAACGAAAACAGATGATTCATGAATTCGATGTAAAACCTCTCGTATTCGGGTTTGCCCATTCGCGCGAGATTTTTTTCAATCACTTCCGACTCCCTTTTTTTGTCGTCGATCGGAAGGCCGTTTTTTTTCTTGTAAACGCCGATTTTTTCGACGATAGCCATCCTTTTTCCGAAAAGTTCCGCCATAGATCCGTCGATCTCATCGATTTCTTTTCGCCATTGTTCCAGTTTCATATCCTCTTTCCCTTCGATTCTTTTAATGCTATAATAGCAAAGAAAGAGAACGAAATCTATGGAATTGTTGGCACCGGTAGGAAATTATAACGCGCTGATAGCGGCGATCAACGCCGGCGCGGACGCTGTTTATCTCGGAGGAAAGCGTTTTTCGGCGCGCGGTTACGCGACGAATTTCACCGACGAAGAAATTGCGCAATACATCCGCTACGCGCACGTTCGGGGAGTGCGCGTCTATGTGGCGCTGAATACGTTGATTTTCGAAGAGGAATTCGAAGAAGCCGTGAACTTTGCTCGTTTCCTCTATTTTCACGATGTCGACGGAATTCTATTGCAGGATCTCGGATTGGCTTCTTATCTTCATCGGGTTTTTCCGGATTTGGTTCTGCACGCTTCCACGCAGTTGAACTGTCACAATCGGATTCAGGCCGAAAGTTTGATACGAATGGGATTTCAACGACTGGTACTGGCGCGTGAAGTTTCTTCGGAAGAGGCCAAAGCCATTCGCGCTTTGGGCGTCGAAGTCGAGGTTTTCGTTCAAGGATCCCTTTGCGTCTCCTATTCGGGAAATTGCTTAATGTCTTCTTTTATCGGAAATCGCAGCGGCAATCGCGGCAGATGCGCGCAACCGTGCCGGAATAAAATGCAAGTGAAAGGGAAAACGGGCGCGCGAGGAGAATATGCCGTCTCCACGAAAGATCTGATGACTTTGAATCGAATCGACGAATACAGAAAACTCGGCGTGGATTCTTTGAAGATCGAGGGGAGAATGAAACAGGACGAATACGTCTATCAAGTCGTTTCTTCTTACCGTCGGGCGTTGGACGGTGTGAATTCGGATACCGATGCGGAAATCGAGAAGATTCGGAAGATTTACAACCGACAATTTACCGAGGGATATCTGCTCGGAGCAAACAGAACCGAAGTCCTGAATCCGGATACGCCGTCGAATCTCGGAGTCGAAATCGGAGAAATCGTTCGGACGAGAAACGGCGTCGTCGATATCCTTTTGACGGCGAGCGTGCATATTCATGACGGAATCAAGTTTCTGAATCGCCGCTTGGACGGCTTTCTTCTCACCGCTTTCAAAGTCAATGGTCGCTACGAGAAAGAGGCGAAAAAAGGGGATATCGTCTCGGTAGACGCTCGCGGTTTCTCCCTTCAAGTGGGAACGAAAGTGGTGAAAACCAGCGATTTCCTGCTCTTGGAAGATATCCGCAATCGGATGAAGATACCCAAAAAAGTTCCGCTCTCTTTAACTTTGGAAGGGAAAATCGGAGAACCTTTCAAAGCGATCGTTCGGGACGACAGGGGAAATCGCGCGGAATACATTTCTCCTTTCCGCCTTCAAAAAGCCGTCGGATATCCGACGCCCTTTTCGCAAATCGTCGAGAACATGAAGCGCACGGATACGTTTCCTTACTTTTTCCCGTCCGTCGACAATCGGATGCAAGATGATATCTTCATTCCGCTTTCCCGAATCAACGAAGCGAGAAGAGAAGTTCTTTCGAAGATCGACAAAATGAGGGAAAGAATCCACGCGTCGGAAAAAAGGGAGGAAGAATACTTCTGCCCTCTGAAAGAATCCCGCAGCCGGCTCTGCATCGTCAAAACCGAAACGGAAGAACAGGTTGAAGCCGTCGATCGAAGCCGCTATCAGTTGTGTGCGAACGAGAATGGCGATTGCGTTTTTCTTCCTCGCGTCGATCATAGGGATAAAAAAAGGACGAAAGATCGCGAGATCGCTTCGTACTATAAGGAATCGGAAGAGGGATTTTCAATCTTTTCTCCTTACGGAAACAGCACCAATTCCTATTCTTTGGATTTTCTTTTTTCACAGGGATATTCCCTTGTCTTCGCTTCTTTGGAATGCACCGGAAAGCAGATTGCCGCGATGCGACAGGGATTTTTTCTAAGACACGGGTTTTATCCGAATCTGGGGATTTATCTTTACGGTCGTCCCGACTACATGATAATGAAATCCTGCCCGATCGCCACCGCGTTCGATCAAAAGAAGGACCATTGCCTTCTTTGCCGTCGAAATCGTTTCTATTTGCAAGATCGACTGAATGCGGATTTTCCCATTGTAAGCGATAGGAACTGCATCAGCCGGATTCTTTCTCCCCGTCCGATCTGCTTGTTCGGAAAAATGGACGCGATCGAAAAACTGGGAATACAGAATTATTTGATCGATTTCACCATAGAGGACAAGAACGAAGCGAAGCGCGTTTTAAACGCTTTCGAAAAAGAAATTCCCCTTGAAGAAAAGGATTTTCTCGGACATTTTTATCGTTCGGTCGATTAAATCTGGTATTTTTTTCGCAGCAATTTTTCGATCAAAACGACTATTCCGTACATGAGGAAAGCGATGATCGAGAGAATGAAGATTCCCATCATCACCAGATCGAGTTTAAAAACCTGCCCTCCGTACATCACCAAGTATCCGAGTCCGCGCCTCGAAGCGAGAAACTCGCCGACGATGACGCCGACCCAAGAAAGTCCGATGCAAACCTTGATCGTGGAAAGCAAATTGATGATGTTCGCGGGAAAAACGACTTTGAAAAGAATCTGTGCTTTTCCGGCTTTCATGCTCCTCATCATTACGATCAAATCGGGATCGACGCGTTTGAAATAATTCAAGGTATTGAGTATGGTGATGATGAGAACGAAAGAGACGCATACGCCGACGATACCTTTCATTCCCGTTCCCAACCAGATGATTAAAATCGGCGCGATGGCTGACTTCGGCAAGGCGTTGAACAGAACCAAATAAGGGTCGAGAACTCTTCCGGCAAAAGGCCAGAGATAGAGCAAAGTCGCGATCGATATTCCACCGATCAACGAAATCGCCAATCCGATCGCGGTTTCCGCCGTCGAGATGAGAACGTGGGAGAAGATTTCGCCGCTGACGGTATACGTGTTCAGCAGCGCCCATACTTTCGAGGGCGAAGAGAGCAGAAAACTATTGAGAATATTCCAACGCGTCAGAAATTCCCACGCGCAAAAGAAAAGGATCAAAATCGAAAATTGGAGGATCAAGATGTTTCTTTTTTCGTTGCGCTTTTTCTTTTTATAGTCGGATACCGAATTGATTTTTTTCATAAAATCTCACCTATTATATTCTATGAAAGCGCACGAACGGATTGAGTAAATCGGGCGATTGACTTATTCGGTTCCGACGGCTTGATAAATTTCGTTGAAATACTCGGAAAACTTGGCGTTTCTTCTCCGATCCGTCGGTTTCTCGCTCTTTTCAAAATCGAAACGGATCTCTTTCTTGATCTTCGTCGGCCGATTGGAAAGAATCAGAACCCGATCCGAAAGTGCAATCGCCTCTTCGATATCATGCGTGACCATCAACGCGGAGATGTTCTCGTTTCGGATAATGGCGTATACGTCGTCTTGAACCAAAAGTCGAGTCTGAAAGTCGAGTTTGGAAAAAGGCTCGTCGAGCAGCAATACGTCGGGTTTTAAAACCAGCGTTCGGATTAAAGAAACCCTTTGCCTCAGACCGCCGCTTAATTCGTTGGGGTAGTAGGAACTGAATTCCTGAATCTGATATTTTTTCATCAGTTCTCGGGCGAATTTTTCGGATTCTTTGGATTTGTCTTTTTTGATTTCAAGACCGATCGTGACGTTTTTATAGATATTGCGCCACGACATCAGGCAGTCTTTCTGAAACATATAGCCGAGTTTTCCGTTGATTTTGATTTCGCCGCTTGTGGGATCGCAAAGTTCGTTGATCAGGTTGAGAATCGTCGATTTACCGCATCCGGAAGGGCCGAGAATCGCCACGATTTCCTGCTTGGCGATCGAAAAAGTGATGTCGTCGAGGACTTTCGTCTCTTGCTTTTCGGAAAAAAAGGACTTGGATACGTGATTGAAATTGATAAATTCCATAAGTTGAGCACCTAATTTAATCTATGAAAAGGCAAATCATCGGTGATTAAAAGATTTATGAAGATATTTTTCTTCGAATGTTTTACAATAGAAGCGGGTGATTTTTTTGAACGGATACTTGGATAACTTCTATCGGCTCTTTTCAAGCGACGATGCCGTTTCCTTTCGGGCTTTGCTGGAAAAGAAAGACTGGCTGTTCAGAAAACTCTTTGTCCCCATTCGCTTCGATCGGACGATCCGAGACGGCGTAACTCTTTATCCGGAGATCCACGCGTTGATGGATTCGGCCTTTGTCTTTAAAAAACTGGATTACGATCGAAATCTCTTTTTCGGAATCGAATATGAAAAAGCAAGAGAATTGATCGACGCTTTCAACTCGGAGTATCGCTTTCTGTATTTGAAAGATTATCCGGATTTTACCGAAGAAGAATTTTTCGCGGAAATGGATATGCGCCGGATCGACGAACGAACGTATCGTGATTTGGTCGGCAATTTTTATCCGTGTTTCCAAAACCGCGAAGAAGCCGATCTTTCTTTTGAAAGCAAGCCTTCCGAATTGTTGAAACTGGCGATGATAAGGAAAAACGGATACGTTTTGATTTTGAGCAAGGAAAGCCTTTTGGACGACCGCTACTATCTTCCGGCCGTCTGTCGCCTTCATTGCTCCGGTCGAATCGGCGAAGAAAAGAAAAGGACGGTCGAGGAGATCGCTCTCGGCTTGCGCGCGGAGGTAAACATCTATGACTAGGGAAGACGCGTTCAATCAATTGTACGATTTGGAAGGATATCCGAAAGAGATGAAAAAAGAACTTTATCCGATTTTCGAGAATCTCTATGCGAACATCAGCCGCAGAATGGAGGAAGAACATAAGGATATTTACGTTCTCGAACCGGACGTGGTTCTCAGTTATCTCTATGAGGAGCATTTATTCAACATTCGCCTTTTATCTTCGGATCAAATCCGAAATCTTTTCGAAAATACCAATTACGCGGAAAGACTGACGGCGATTTTGACCGATAAAATCTATATCAACGAGTTTAAAAGTTACGAAAATCAGCCTTTGATCAAAGAGCATAATCCGTTAGTAACGACGTACGAGTTTTTTCTGAACTTCATTATGAACCGATTCGACGAGATTTCCAAGTTGAAAAATCCGCGAAATCCGATCTTTCTGGACATTTTGAAAAAAGGGTTGGAAATGTCGAAAGGGGTCATCTATCTCTTGAATCATTGCTTTGAAACGGAGGCCTTTGCCACTTGGCGAACCATACACGAAGTCGAGTGCATCGCGAAGGTTCTTTACGATATGCCGTATCTGGAAAAAATCTACGCCAGACATATCGAATACGCCCGTTTCTATCACAGCGACAACGGAGATAAAGACAGGCAAGAGGCTCTTCATCGGGAAGTCAGGGAAAAGATGCAGCCTTTCGGATTGAAATCGAAGGATACGAAAAAATATATCGAGTATGGGTGGCTTTACGGCATCGAAAATTACGGCGAGATCTATCCGGAAATGAAATTGAATTTCCGAAAAGGTGTGGAACTCGTCGCGGGGCTGAGCCGGTATTCTTCGGCATACGAAACCAGCAGCGAACTGGCGCACAGTTCTCCTTTACTCATTTATTCGAACAGGGATTATTTCAAAAGCATGGCGATTCTTCATCTATACGGAACGTTTTTCCGAATGGAGATTATGCTTAACGATTATTTGACAAAAGAAGACCGAATCGACTCTTCGGCTTATTTCTCGATGCGCAAAGACTATCTTGCGGAGATGACGAAAAATATCTCCATCGAACGAATCGCGTTTCAGATGAAGTATTCCCGATAGTTTATACGTCTTTAAAGCAGGAACCGCCGATGAATTCGCGGAGAATGGAGTTGCAAGGCACCCATGTCGGTTCGAGGTCGACGAAGAACTTCAAAAACTTGATCAGTCGATTGGCCAAAGAATAATGCGGCGAATTGATGTTGATCTTTTTTAAAAGGGGCAGAGCATAGCATTTCATCACGCAGATTTCGTAAGGCAAAAGGGAATTGAAGACGTAATTGGCATTTTCCTGTGTCTTGTAAATCCATTTGAATTCGCCCTTTCGCACCGACGGCCACATCGAAATCGTTTCTTCCGCCGAAGAATTGCGGAATTGATAGTCGCGGACGATTCTCCTCAAAAGCCTCAGATCGGTGAGGGAAATCGGATTGTGGTTATCGATGTTGATCTGCGCCTGCGGGGCGATAAAAATTTTAAATTTTTGATGTTTGGCGATCAAAGAAGTCAGTTTTTCGTTCAAGGCGTGGATTCCTTCGATGATGATGATTTCTTCCGGATCGACCTGAACGATTCTTCCCGGAACGCGTTTACCCGACTGGAAGTCGAAATGAGGTAATTGCACCTCTTCGCCGTTGATCAGATCGAGCATATTCTGATTGAAGAGAGATACGTCGAGGGCTTCCAAACATTCCAGATCCGGTTTTCCGTCTTCGTCCAAAGGGGTGATTTCCTTATCCAGATAGTAATCGTCGATCGAAATTCGGACGGTTTTGATGCCGATAGACAGAAGTTCGATTCTCAGTCGGTTGGCGAAAGTAGTCTTTCCCGAACTCGAAGGGCCGGCGATGCAGATCAGTTTGATATTGCCGCTGTTGGCTTTGATCTGCTGTCCCAATTCGGCAAGCATATTGTTGTGATGCTGTTCGCACAGGTTGATGAAATCGATCGCGCCGTCTTTTTCGACGTGCTTATTGATCGCCGCGATCGAATCGGAACGGACTAACTTTGCCCATGTATAGGATTCTTTTAAAGTGTTACCGTAAACCGGCGCTTCCTCGAAGACGGGAATTTTTCCCTTTTCTTCGCTTCTCGGGTATTGCACGAGAATGCCGTTTCCGAATTGAATCAGACGATAATCCCGAATATGACCGGTGGACGGAACCATATGTCCGTACATATAATTCAGATAGCCGTCGCATTCGTAGAAGTGTACCGTCTTTTCCGGACGATATTTGAGAATTTCGACCTTGTCGGTGAACCCGCGCTCCTGATAGATCTGTTCCGCCTCTTCGTTCGTGACGATCTTTCTTACCAAAGGATAGTCACGGGCGATGATGTCGTCCATCGTCGCTTTGAGCAATTTGACGTCTTCGCTGGTAAAATGCCGACCGCCTCCGACAATGGAGATGTAAATCGAACGCGAAATGTTGTAAGAAAATTTGATCTTGAAGTCCGTGAAAGCGCGGGAAGCTGCCATAGCGATGATATATCTCAAACTGGTTTCGTAAATCTTGATCGCATAGTAATCGGATTTCGTATAGAGTTCCACTTCGGCGTCGTAAAACACTTCGTAGGTCAGTTCTCTGAGCCGGTTGTTGACAGAAGCGTTGATATAATCGTGAACGTCTCCTTCGATTAAATCCAAAAGTTTGATTTTATGGTCGAATTCTTTTTCCTGACCGTGAATTTTGATTTTAAACGTTTTGCTCATTGTTGGCCTCCTTCGGTTAGAAAATCATAGCGAATATCTTCGCTGAAATCAAGAGATATTTTTTTTCATTCTTATAGAATGAATTCTTTTTGTAAGCGATTACATTATAGCGCTTTTTCCGCAGAATGAAAAGAGAAAGCGCATAAAATACCTGCAAACGCGCATAATTTATTTTGTAGCGATTTCCGAAAATATTTCTTGCATTAGGTATCGCGTAGTGCTATTATGTATAAGCAATCGCAAATATCGCAGGGTAGAGCAGTCTGGTAGCTCGTCGGGCTCATAACCCGGAGGTCATTGGTTCAAATCCATTCCCTGCAACCAATTGAAAGCGAAGCTCCGAGAATTCGGGGCTTTTTCTATAATAGGCAGGGAGAGCGGCAAAAGCCGCATTCGCGTATCTTTCTCGGAGAGAGTTTCTCTCGTGTGAGAAACGCGCGGAAGACGAGGTGTTTCCAAAATGGAGAAATTTAGAAAAATCGCTTGCAAATCGATTCCCTTTTATGGATAATGAATAAGCAATTGTTTTGGACCAGTGGTGTAGTGGCTAACATGTCTCCCTGTCACGGAGAAGATCGCGGGTTCGATCCCCGTCTGGTCCGCCATTTGCCTCGGTAGCTCAGTTGGTAGAGCAAGGGACTGAAAATCCCTGTGTCGCCGGTTCGATTCCGGCCTGAGGCACCATCTATGTAGTACGAAATGGCTACATTAGCCAAAAAAGTCATGAAAATGGCTTTTTTTGTTTATATAAAGACAGTTTTAAGGACAAATAGTAACCGTCAAAGATAACCAAGTGCGAACGTAAACGTCAAAGGAATAAAATACCAAGTATCTATTCGTATCCAAGTCGTAAATGAAGAATTATCATATAATTGCATAACCACAAAGACTATGGTAAAATGCAAATGTAAGTAAATAACTTAGATAGTTTGGATTACCTAAGGGGAAAAAGAAAACACAACATCAGAATTGACAATTTCATCTTTAGGA
>DBGCPK010000021.1:0-5360 GCA_048359995.1 Bacilli bacterium
TATAGTCGGAGCATATGAAAATAATTTGCTGACAAAGGAAAACTTGGGTACTATTGCGGATTTGTATAATGGAGAAAAAACAGAAGTAATCACACAAGTAAAAACATCCTATCTCAATGTTATTTATTAGCATTTTAAAATCTTCAAATGGCAGTCTTGAATTTCATATAGAGAATCATGGCAAAATTTAGGAAGTAAGTGATGATGTTAATTTAGTATCTAAAAATCCATGTAAAAGGCTATGCGTATATATTAAATACTGGAATTTGTGCTAAATAATAAAAAGGAGGCGATTATCATGAAATACAATTATAAAATGACGAGTCAATATAAATGGTTTCATAACCGTTTCTTTTTTCATTTGTTCGCGGCAGGTGTATGGTTAATCGTCATTCTTTTGATATTTCTATTCACAATATTTGACGATAAAAAACTTGCTTTTGCATTTCTGATATGTGGTTGCTTACTTGTGATATTATTTTTCGGTCCGATTCTTATTTATTACGGAATGAAATTAGCAAAAATAACTAAGGACAAATATCAAATAAAAGAAGTAAAAGTTGTAAATGTATATGAGATTTCATCCAGAAAAATTCAGATAACCATTCTAACTGATGCAAAAGAAAATGAAGAGATTATAATTTATAAAATTTTTTTAGATCCGGCTATCTCTCTAAAGCAAGATTCAAAACTCAATGTTCTTGTCGGTAATTCAAATATTTTAATTTAAATAGAGAAATAATCGATAAACTCTATGAATAATAGGTATGCAGAATATTTGCATTAGATTTATGGGAATGTCACAAACCAAAATTGACACTGGCTTGGGATATTTATATGAGAATATGGTTGCTCAAATGTTATATGTGACAGGTAAAAAATTGTTTTATCATGCATTCCCCAAAGAAAATTCAGGTCATAATTATGAGGTTGAATTTTTTAGTTACGAAAAGAAACAAGGTATATCCTATCGAGGTGAAATCATCAGGATATAAATTCATGCATCTACATCAAAGCTATATTTCTCAAGAAGCCGAATGAAGTTATAGAGCATCTACCGAATAGGCAGATGCCTTTCTTTTACGCATAATGATAAAAATAATTCCTATTTAATAATGGAATATATATGAAAATAGAGGCTCTTAGTAGGACTTTATTTTTGAGTTTTTGAAAGTATTGTAGTATAATATTTGTAAAGTTGTGATTAGCAACAGAGAGATAACAGTAATTTAACGGGAAATATGCTATGGAAAAATACATTGAAGAAACCAAGATGCTTGATTTTTCTCATAAGTCAATTCAAAAGATAATAATATCGAGGGATTGGCTTAATCTAAATGAGTTTGAGAGAATAAAAGCAATATATAACTTCGTGCGAGATGAGATAAAATTCGGCTACAATGTAAGCGATAAAATATCCGCAAGCAAAGTATTGAAGGACCATTACGGACAATGCAATACAAAAGGAACGCTGTTTATGGCGTTATTGCGCGGTGTCGGTATACCTTGTAGAATACATGGTTTTACAATCGATAAAGAATTACAAAAGGGTGCTATGACGGGAATTGTTTATAAGAACGCGCCTAAAAATGTATTCCATAGTTGGGTTGAAGTGTGTTATCAAAATAAATGGTATAACTTGGAAGCGTTTATATTAGATAAAGACTACTTGACGAAATTGCAAAAAAGGTTTTCCGACTGCAAAGGAGAATTTTGCGGATATGGAGTTGCGGTAACAGATTTTAGAAATCCCGTAATAGAGTGGAACGCAAACGATACTTATATTCAAAGCGAAGGAATAAATCAAGACTTCGGCGTCTATGACAATCCGGACGAGCTTTTGAAAGAACACGGACAAGAGATGTCAAGGTGTAAAGAACTCTTATATCGTTTGATCGGAAGGCGACTGATGAATCGGAATGTCAAAAAGATCAGGAATGTGAAATTTAATTGAAACCAACTTATATGGCGATAAGAAATGACAATCGAAAATGGGGGCATTGCTCCGGATTTGCTTTTACTCTCGCTTGTGTGTATAATGGTAATGCGATTAGAGGTGATCGGCGATGTCGAAACGCACGAAATTATTCAAACGAAAGCATCCATACGACACGGAAAATTCGAACGATTTGTTTTTTCAGGCGATGAAAGAAAACTGCATCTTTCAATATCGGAATTGCCCGGATTACAAGCGCATTTTGGATCAGATGAATTTCGATCCCGAATCGCTGAAATCCTATGAAGATCTTCGGAATATTCCCTTTATTCCTACGCTTTATTTCAAACATCATCAAGTTTTTTCGATGCGCGGGAGAAGAATGCTGATCAAAGCCACTTCCAGCGGAACGTCCGGAAAGAAATCTTATATGGGGTTCAATTTTATGTCGCTCTATCGAGGCATGAGAATGCTATTGAAAATCGGAAAATATCACCATCTCTTTTCCTTAAAACCGGCTCACTTCGTCGTATTCGGATACGAGCCGTCGAAAGACAACGAAATGGTGTTTGCCAAATCTGCGTACGGATTTACTTTTTTTAGCCCTGCTTTGAGTAAAACATTTGCATTGAAACGCACGAAAGAGGGGTATCGTCTCGATCTTGAATGCATCAAGAAAAAATTCATCGAATGCTCGAAATCAAAATATCCGGTGCGGACGGCGGGATTTCCATCTTACACTTATTTTTTGCTGAAATCGATGAAAGAAGAAGGGTTGAGAGTCAAACTTCCGAAAGGCTCGATTCTGACTTTGGGCGGAGGGTGGAAGCAGTTTTATTCCCAGAAGATCGAAAAGAAAGATTTCTATCGCTTGGTCGAAGAGGTTTTGGGGATCGATGAGAACCACATCATCGAATTTTTTTCCGCGGTGGAACATCCGATTCTCTATACGGATTGTCGATTTCATCATTTTCACATACCGGTATATAGCCGCGTAATCATTCGCGATCCCGACACTTTGCTGCCGGTGGAAAACAACCGAATCGGATTGATCAATCTTTTGACTCCGATGGTCGATTCGGTTCCTGTCCTTAGCGTAATGACGGACGATTTGGGAATTCTGCACACGGAACCTTGCCCTTGCGGCTTGCCTTCTCCTTATCTGGAAGTCATCGGTCGCGTCGGCGTAAAAGATATCGTTACTTGCGCTGCCGGCGCACAGGAATATTTGAAAGAAAGGTGAAATCGATGATTCTGTATCAAGGGAAACTATTGGAAAATCGGTTTCAGGACGAACATCTCGATCACCTTTGCGAAGATTGCGTCGCGACGTTGGAAAAAGGATTTTTTCCGTCTCCCGATGAGGTGGTCGAAGCCTGCGATTTGCTGTATCGTCGCGTGCTGAACGGAGAATACGAAAACGAAGTGCGATTCTTGCTTAAAAAAACCAAATTTTCTTACGACCGCTTTTTGGAAACGGCGAAAATGTTTTCCAAAGAGGGGTTGATCGAGAAATGTCGGATCGAATGGGGAGAGGAAATGAAACTTCGCCCTTTATCTTCCGGAACGATTCGAAAGCGTATGCCGTTAGGAATTTTGTTTCATATCGCTGCCGGAAATGTCGACGGATTACCGGCGTTCAGCGTGATCGAAGGCCTTTTAAGCGGAAATATCAACATTTTGAAATTGCCTTCCGGCGATTCGGGATTATCGGTTCGTCTCTTGTTCGAATTGACGCGAATCGAACCGAGATTAAGAGAATTCATTTACGTTTTCGACGTTCCTTCGGTCGAAACGGAGTCATTAAAGAAAATGGCGGAAATTGCCGACGGCGTCGTCGTTTGGGGCGGAGACGAAGCCGCGTCTGCCGCGCGGGCGCTGACGGATGTAAAAACCAAACTGATCGTTTGGGGGCATAAATTGTCGTTTGCTTACGTAACGGCGAAAGCGAAAGAAGAAGATTTGGTTTCACTCGCGGAACACATCTGTCGGACCGAACAAATTCTCTGTTCTTCGGTGCAGGGAATTTACATCGACAGCGAGGATTTCAAAGAAATCGAAGCGTTTGGACGAAGATTTTTCGAAATTCTGAAAATTGTCAACGCAAAATTGGGGAAAACGGATATCGGAATGCGAGGAAGAAATTCCATACGGCTTTATAACGATCGATTGGAGGAGAAGGACGAACTCATTTTGTCTGACGAAGGAGTCAGCGTGGTCGTCAAACGGGACAGAGAACTCGAATTGTCATGCCTTTTTCGAAACGTGTGGATAAAAGGATTGCCGCGTGAAAAGATCATTTCCGCGTTGAAAAAGAACAAAGGGCATTTGCAAAGTTGCGCGTTGTTATGCGGAAGCGGGGAAAGAGATCCGTTGTCGAAAGCGTTGGCATTGGCCGGCATTGTCAGAATTACGGGAACGAATCCGTCGCGGACATTCATCGGAGAGGCTCACGATGGGATGTATCCGTTGAAAGAGTACAGCCGAATCGTGGAGTTCGATAAATTCGAAGAGGAATAAATCAGAAAAGAATCTGAAACCGATCTTCCGGCGAAGTAAAGAGAAGCGATTGCCGCGAAAGTTTTCGATCGATATTGATGAGATCCTATGGAAAATCAAAGATTCGGGAATTTATTTTGACAATAGGCGGAAAGTGATTTAGAATTTAGCTATGAGGTGAACGGCATGAAAAAAGATTATCAGACTCCTGAAATGGTATTGGAATCTCTGGAAATCAAAGATATCGTCGAAACTTCGAACGGAGTCAATCCCGGCGAAGACAGCGAAAGCGGATTCGGACCGTTCGCATAGTCTAAGGTTTCTGCGCCAATAGCTCAACTGGATAGAGTATCAGACTTCGAATCTGAGGGTTGCGGGTTCAATTCCTGCTTGGCGTGCCATTGAAGACCATCGGTTCTTGTCGTTACGACGAGAACTTTTTTTGTGAATATCGAAAATCGTAGAAAATCGTTTCAATCCTGTCTAAAAAAATTCGATCATTAAAAATAAAAAAAAAAAAAACGAAATGCTCATGCGCGTTTATTTGAGAATTCCAAATACATGAAAAATTCCGAAACGGCGCAAGGAAAAAGATATTCGATGCATTTAAACATCGAAATTTTTCTCATGCGAAGAAAAAACAATTCATGAAGTTTGTATAAAATTTCATGAAGTTTGTATAAAATTTTATTATATATCATTTCGGCGCTCTGTGAGCGCTTTCATTTTTTTGTTGACAAAAAACAATCCTAACTTTATAATGGGTTTACTAACGGAAACCGCTTTCCGAGAAGGAGAAACAAATAAAAATGAAGAAAAAGCGCTATGAGAAGCCGGAGATCGAGGCAGAAGAGATCGAAGAGAAAGACGTGATCACGACGTCGGTAGGGATAGAAACCGGCGAATGGGACGGAACGGGAGACAC
>DBGCPK010000022.1:0-51870 GCA_048359995.1 Bacilli bacterium
AGCGCGGGTACGACGACCTATACGAATACGATCAGTACGTCGAAAAGCGAAACCACTTCGACGATCGAAGAGTTCGCAGGAAAAGAAGGATACTTCTACTTTATCGCGTTAACGGTCACAGACGTTCCTTCCGCTTCTTACGATACCGAGATTTCCGTGACTCCTTTCGCTGAATCGGAGGGTATCCAGATTTCGGGCGTAACGAAGACGGCTGCGATCAGCAATTACATTCAGCAGGAAGCGGTTCTTCCGGTGCTGACGGAAAAAACCAGAGTCGACGGAGCAGGCGTAATGATCTATTTCGACAACTCGACCTTATCCCTGTCTTCGGCGGACGATGTCGAAACCATCGATCTTGACGTTCGGGGAAAAGCGAACGGAAGCGACGTTCTCGACGAAACTCTTTCCGTAACCAATTCTCAGATCGACAGCATCGTCGCATCCGAAGCGAGGCTCTACATAGTTCTGAATAAAGGCTTCAATGCGGGAGACAATTACACGCACTATATCCAAGCGAATCTGACTATCGACAATATCGTCTATACCGCCGAGTTGGAATTTGTCGGCAACGTTCTGACTAAGTGGAATGGGAAGGCTACCCGTACGGATGCTCCGACGGATTTGTCCGCGACATACGATGCGGCTTCCAAGACGATGAACGTCTCTTGGACGAATCCGACCGATTTCGATTCGATTCAAGTGGACCTCGTCAAAGACGGAACGACGGTCTTTACCAAGACAGTTACGGAATCCGGTCTGACGATCGGCGAAAGCGATTTGTCGACGGGATCGTTCGAAACCGGTAATTACATCGTCCGCGTTGCCGCGTTGAACGATGATCTGGTTTCGGATAAGGTGAATGTTTCCGTCGTTGTGGGTGAGTTGGAAAGCGTGTCGCTTCCGATCGTCACCGATGACGCTAAAACCAAGATCGTCGGCGCAGGCGCGTCGATCTATTTCGACAACAGCAAACTGGGATTGACCGGAAGTACGGTGAATGACGTCACTTTGGATATCGCTTTCGAAGGGACGGCCGACGAGGGCAGCGCTTACGGCGCTTATGCTACCGGCGGCGCGGCTCAGATCAGTATCGCGAGCCAGCAAATCGATACCATAACGGATACAGAGGCGAGAATCTACTTGGCGCTGAATGCCGGATTGCCGGATACCAATTTGTATACGCACAAATTTACGATCAAACTGACTGTCGGCTCTACCGAGTATACGTCGGTCGTCGAATTCTATAACAACGCTTTGAAATCGGTCGACGGTAATCCGACCAAGGCCGAAGCTCCGACGGATTTGTCCGCGACATACGATGCGGCTTCCAAGACGATGAACGTCTCTTGGACGAATCCGACCGATTTTGATTCGATTCAAGTGGACCTCATCAAAGACGGAACGACGGTCTTTACCAAGACGGTTACGGAATCCGGTCTGACGATCGGCGAAAGCGATTTGTCGACGGGATCGTTTGAAACCGGTAACTATACCGTTAAAGCGAAGACATTATCCGGGGAATTGGTTTCCGAATCCGCGAGCGTTTCTGTCGTCGTCGGTCAATTGGAAGAATGCGAGTTGAACTTCGTCATGGATAGTTCCAAGACGAAAATTTCCGGCGCAGGCGTCTTTGTCTACTTCGACAACAGCGCAACGGCAATTACCGGAAGCAATGCGTCCGACGTAACCGTGTCCATCAAGCTGACCGGAAGTTGCGATGAGGATAGTTCTTTCCAAACTTGGGTCACCGGCGGAAGCGACGAGTTGAAACTCACCGGATCTTATAATTTCCAAGATTACAGTGCGGACGGAAGTCAGGCGTGTATCTATTTCACAATGGATAAAGGGTTGCCGGACGACTCAAAATTTACTCACGTGTTCGACATCAGTTTCACGATCGGCAGCAAGATTTACAGCGGACGGGTACAGTTCTACAATAACGGTTTGGTCACAGAATAACAAAAAACGGTTCGAAAGAGCCGTTTTTTTATGCGATAAAAGCCTTTGAATAAATTGCCCGCAAAACCGTGGAATCCAGACAGGGAATGCGCAAGGTTTCTTTGAGAGATACGATTTTGTCGACGCGACAGAGAAGACGGGATTCGCGGTATTTCGGAAAATGAAGCAAGGTCAAGGGCCACATATGGGTTCGGATCATATCTTTTTCGATCGGGTTCAGCGAAAAATACTTTTCTGCATTGATCAACGCGGTTTTCGGGTGGGTAAATCCGTGAAATCCTTTTCTTCCGGATTTCGATTTCTTTTCGTGCCAATCGTAGAGAAAAAAGTCGTGGAGAAGCGCGCCGCGCGTCAATGAGACGACGTCTATCTTCCGCTTTTTATGGCCGATCAGGAAGACGAGAAAACTGACTTTGAGCGAATGTTCCAGAACACTCGTTTCTCCGTGTTGGGTGAATTCGTTCAGTTTGCGGAATTCGTCGTGGGCGAGAATATCTTCGACGATGCAAAGATAATCTTCGATCAGCGTCGGATCGATCATTTCATTTCCCTCCGTTTCTTGATTAACATCGATTATATACTTCGCGGCGAAGTGTTGCAAACGAATCAGCGAACTTGGTATTTTTTGACAGGGAGAAGCCTTTTTCTTTACATAAAATGAATTTGACCATATAATGTTTTTGAGGGATGAGGGAATGAAAATATCTTTGGCAGATCGCTTGGGAAACGTAAAAAAAGTCCGGGTCGGATTTTCTTTCGCCCACTTTTTTACAGGACCGCTTTACTGCTGTTTCCGCTTAAAGTTTTTTACTGCGCTTTTCGAGTGCCTTTACCTTTTTTATCTGCTTCCGATTCCGGGAATGAATGCTATCGTCGATTTGATCGGGAAGATGACTTTCGTTCCTGCCGAAATTCTCAGTTATGTCGAGAGAATTCTCTTGCTTTTTCGTTTGGGAAGAAACCATTATTATTTTGTCTTCGGCATTTTTATCTGCTTGGTTCTGCATACGGCGCTATCTTTTCGGATACGTTCGGCGGTATGCAAACGGTTGATGAAAAAAAAGCAATTGCTTCCATTGGAAGAAATCGACGCGCGGAAACTGATCAAATATCGCGTTGCCGACGAAAATATCCAATTGGCGGAAACGTTCGATATCCGTCGGTCGAATACCTATAAATCCGCGGAGGAAAACTGGTACGAA
Source organism: Bacilli bacterium (assembly GCA_048359995.1). Taxonomy (GTDB): domain Bacteria; phylum Bacillota_I; class Bacilli_A; order RFN20; family CAG-449; genus UBA3210. Next base: position 3,162 of record DBGCPK010000022.1, read on the forward strand.
AACAATCAAAATCGGCTGAATCGGACTCCGTCATTTGAAAACCGTTCGACGTTATCCTTGACGATGGAAGAGAGAAAAAAGACGCGGATCGAACAAGTGGAAAATTCGTACAGGCTGGGACTCATCACCCGAAGCGAATACGAGAAAAAGATGAAGTACATCAAAGAGAAGAAATAGTCGGGCGCGCCCGCTTTTCGACAGAGGGGGACATATGGACAGAGAAACTTACGACCGTTTGATCGACGATCTGATCAGGTATTCCGAATCCTACTACAAAGCGGATATCTCTTTGATTTCCGACGAGCAGTTCGATTTGATGATGAAACAAGCCGAACAAATTGAAAAAGAGCATCCTTCATGGCAACGCTTCGATTCGCCAACGCTGTCTCCGGGAAGCGACTTGACAATCGCCGATGCCGGAAACGCGCATAGAAGACCGATGCTTTCGTTAGAAAACACGTATAACGAGGAAGATGTCGCGAAATGGTATCAGAAGATGAAAGAATTCGTCGGCGCGGATCCCGAAGTCGTCGTCGAACATAAATTCGACGGAAATTCCGCGGGTATTCGCTTTGCTCACGGAAAAGTCGTCAAAGCTTTGACAAGAGGAAACGGGGTAGTCGGAGAAGATATCACCGCGAATGTGAAAGAAATGGAGGACCTTTTTCGCGTCAAATCTGTTTTTTCCGGAGAATGTCGCGGAGAAATCATCATGCCGAAAGAAGAGTTTTCCCGACTCAATGCCGAAGGGAATTACGCCAATGCCAGAAATCTGGCTTCGGGAACGATCAAGCTTCTCGATGTCGGAGAATTTCGGAAGAGAAAACTCTGGTTTTACGCTTATTGGTTAGAAGATTCCAAGAACCGGAAACATTCGGAAGATTTGGAACAGTTAAAACAGGCCGGTTTCCGCACGGGAAAGTACTACCTCTGCCGGAATTTGGAAGAACTGTTGAACAGCATTCGCGAAATCGGCGAAAGCAAAGCGGATCTTCCGGTGGAGATCGACGGCGCGGTGATGAAGTTGAACGAGAAAAAGTATTGGGAACAACTGGGAAGCACCGCGAAATTTCCGCGCTATGCCAAGGCGTATAAGTATCATCAGGAAGTGGCTGAAACCCGAGTGATTTCCGTCGATTTTCAAGTCGGTCGCAGCGGGAAAATCACCCCTGTGGCTACGTTGGAACCGGTCTTTATCGACGGCTCGACCGTGAGTCGTGCGACGCTCAACAACGTCGAGTTTCTGAAACAGATCGACGTCCGCGTCGATGATTTCGTGTACGTGCAAAAGGCGGCGGCGATCATTCCCCAGATCATCGGCATTCATACGGAACGGCGCGACGCTCATTCGATGCCTCCGAAAATACCGGAAGTCTGCCCGGAATGTCATCATACTTTGGTCAAGGACGGAGACAAAGTCGATCTCTTCTGCCCGAACGAAAATTGCCCCGGCAGAATTGTCGATAAGATTTCGTATTATACGCACATCTTGGAGATCGACGGTTTCGGCGACGAAATCATCGAACGCCTGCATTATTTGAATTATCTGAATTCGATCGTCGATCTCTATCGCCTGAAAGAACATCGCGAGGAATTGGTTCTTCTCGATCGGTTCGGCGAAAAGAGCATCGACAAATTGTTGTTGAACATCGAAGAGAGCAAAAAAGCGCCCGGAGAAAGGCTTTTGGCGGCGTTGGGAATCAAAGGAATCGGCGTCAAGATCGCCAAGACGATCATGGCTCATTACGCCGACATCGAGGAGTTGGCCTCTTCTTCTTCGGAAGAACTTTCCTCCATCGAGGGAATCGGCGATATCAAAGCCGCCGAAGTGCAAAAAGCGCTGCGAAATCCCGAAAACGAACGCATTTTGGCGGATTTAATTGCACTCGGAGTCAATACGAAGAGCAGCGTGCGGATCGAAGAAAACAGCCAGTCCTTATCCGGACTTTCATTCTGCATCACCGGTGCTTTGTCGCTTCCGAGAAAAGAATACGAAACGCTCATCGAACAAAACGGCGGAAAGAACGTATCGGGAGTAACGGGGAAAACGTCTTTTCTGGTAACCAACGATCCCGATTCGGGCAGTACCAAAAATAAAAAAGCCCGCGAATTGGGCGTCAAAATCATCGGCGAGAAGGAATTGCGAGCCTTATTGAAGTTGGATTAAATCCGAATTTCTTCCGCGGAATTTTCCTGAGGCGCGCTTAAAATTTCCGCGAGTTTTTCGATATCTTCGTCCGTCAGCGGATCGAGAAAAGCCTGCTTGGAATAGATGTGATACGTTTCCTGACCGATCGTGGCGATGACGATCAAGCAGATTTTTTTGCCGATCAATCGGATCGACGGATTCACGATACCTCGCTTGATCCAAACGACAGGATTGATGAAATGGACGACGGAAAGGAGTTTTCCCGAAAAATCGGTGATCTGTTTCGTCGTTTGAATGACGGGATTGGTATCGATGGTGCGCTTCATATTCAACAGCGAAAGCAGCTTGTTGATTTTGACCTTTTTTAAGGTGCGCAAGCTCACCTTGTTCAGCAGATCCTCCAATTTTTCCAGAAGGTATCGATCCAGCAGCATCAGTTCTTTGACCGTCAGTTCTCCGATCGGGTGAGGACTTTTCGGGTAATAGAGAGACGCGATGGACTCGATCAGATCCAGACAGATCGATTTATAGGTATCGAATTCGACGGCATGATTCTCTTTTCGCTCGAGTAAAAAGCGCTTTTCGGCTTTGGCGATTTCGTCTTTGACGAGTTGAGGATCGACCTTTTCGTCGGGAGAATGAAGAATCACCTCCTGCTTTTTCAGATAGATCAGCACCCAAAGGAGATAGAAAAGGAACACCAGAATCATACCGGAAATCAAACCGGCGATAAAGGCGAGAACAGAAGCCAGATTGAACGTAAATTCGATATTGATCATGAACACGCGCATCACCTTGACTTTCATTTTATCATCAACAAAAGCAAATTTGCATAAAAATAGAAAAATTGACCGATTCTTGCATCACTTTTTCGCGGGCTGTGTTAGAATATAGCGTGGTTGAAAAGAGGATGAATCAGGTATGAAAGCAAGCAAAATGTTGATCTCTACGTTGAAAGAGACGCCGAACGAGGCGGTCATTTCCAGCCACGTATTGCTTTTGCGCGCGGGCATGATCCGAAAACTGGTGGCGGGAGTCTACAACTATCTGCCGCTGGGCTTGCGAGTTTTGAACAAGGTCGAAAAGATCATCCGCGAAGAGATGGATCGAAGCGGCGCTTTGGAAATGCTTTCCAGCGCGGTACAGCCGAAAGAACTTTGGGAAGAATCGGGTCGCTGGGGAAAATACGGCCCGGAATTGATCCGGTTCAAAGATCGCCATGACAGGGAATTTTGTCTTGGACCGACGCACGAAGAGATCTTCACCGATCTGGTTCGAAATGTCGTCCGTTCCAAAAAGAACCTCCCGTTGAATATCTATCAGATTCAAACGAAGTATCGCGACGAATTCCGTCCCCGTTTCGGCTTGATGCGGGGAAGAGAGTTCATCATGAAAGACGCATACTCTTTCGACGTCGATGAAGTCGGTCTCGAAGCTTCTTATCAAACGATGTATCGAGCATATTCGACGATCTTCGCGCGCCTTCACCTCGATTGTCAGGCCGTTCTGGCGGATACGGGATCTATCGGAGGAAACGCATCGCATCAGTTTATGGCGTTAAGCGATGTCGGCGAATCCAATATCGTCTATTGCTCCTGTTCGTACGCCGCCGATCAGGAAAAGGCCGATTCCCGACCTGATCCGACGGGACGTGAGGAAAAATCGAACGATTTGGAAGAGGTGGAGACGCCGGGAAAGAAGACGATCGAGGACGTCGGCGCCTTTCTTCGCATCGAACCGAATCGCATTGCGAAAACGCTGGTTTATCGCGATTTGGCTCACGATCGGTTTGTCTTCGTACTCGTCTTGGGACATCGCGAAGTCAATACCGTAAAGGTGATCAACGCCCTGGGAATCGCGGAACACGAACTCGTTCTTGCCGACGGCGAAGAAATCGCGGGATTGTCTTCCGTCGAAGGTTTCGTTTCTCCGGTCGGGATTTCCGGAATATCGGTACTGATCGACGAAGAAGTTGCCGAAAGCAAGAATTTGGTCGTCGGGGGAAATAAAAAAGATGTTCACCTTCGAAATGCCTGCTACGGAAGGGATTTCACGGGAACGGTCGGACAATTCCGAAAAGTCGTTTCCGGAGACCTTTGTCCGGTGTGCGGCGCGCCTTTAAAAATGGAAAGAGGCATCGAGGTCGGTCAAATTTTCAAACTGGGAACGAAGTATTCCGAACCGTTGAAATGCACTTATCAGGACGACGACGGAAAAGTGAAACCGATGTTGATGGGGTGCTACGGCATCGGCATTACGCGGACTATCAGCGCGATCGTCGAACAGAATCACGACGAAAACGGAATGATCTGGCCGTTGAACGTCGCTCCTTATCATATAGTCGTCGTGCCGGTGAATTATCTCGACGAAATGAAAGAAATGGCCGACGAACTGTATCGGGGACTCGAAGAGATGAATCTGGAAGTCGTTTTGGACGACAGAAACTTCAAACTCGGATTCAAATTGAAAGACTGGGATCTGATCGGAATTCCGTATCAGATTATCGTCGGGAAACGGGCTAAGGAAGGCATAGTCGAATGGAAAGACCGAAGGACGAATCAAAAAGTCGAAATGAGCCTTCCGGACGCGCTTTCCAAAGCGAAAAAAGAAATTCTCCCTTACCTGAAATGACAAATTTTTCTTCTTGGATCGTTTATACTGAAAATATGAAACGACTGATCTTTATTTCGGAGAATTACGGCTTGAACGAAAGAGAATTGCGAAAATTTCTGGATTTGTTGGAAGAAACCGATTTGCTGGAACGACACCTGCCTTTTTTGGAAAAAGAAGTGGATTTCGCTACTTTGGAGAATTGTTTAAAGCGGAACGGTCAAGTGCGGTTTGAGAAAAACCTATGCCGTTACCGTAACGCCTTTACAGGCGAAGAGACGATGATCGCTTGGAACAATCGAAAATGGTCGATCGAAACTAACGTCAGCCGTTCGGCGCTGGAAAAATATTTCTATCGGATCGCGGGCAATTACTGCATCGTCGAAATTTGAAAAAGAAAGGAAGTACCAAGATGGTTTTGTTGCTGGATTTAGGGAATACCAATCTCTATGCCGGAGTCTATTCCGGAGGAAAATTGATCGCCGAATTTCGAAAGCATACCGATCTCTATCGGTCGAGCGACGAATACGCGGAAATTCTTCGGTCGTTTTTGAATTTGAAAAAAATCGATATCGCCTTGCTGGAAGGAGCGATTCTTTCCAGCGTCATTCCTTCTTTAAGCGCGACTTTGAAAAACGCGGCGGAAATGCTGATCGGGAAAGAGTGCAAAGTCGTTTCGAAAAGTCTGAAATCGGGGCTGGCGATCCGGATCGACAATCCGAGCGAATTGGGGTCCGATCTGGTGGCCGACTGCATCGGGGCTTTGAAACGCTATTCGGCGCCGTTTATCGTCGCCGATTTGGGGACGGCGAACAAATTGCTCGTCGTCGACCGGAACGGAGATTTCGTCGGCTGTACGATCGGAGTCGGTCTGAAAATCGGAATGAAATCTCTGGCCAGTCACACCGCGCAGTTGATGGACGTATCGTTAGTTCCTCCTCAGAAAGTCATCGGAAAGAATTCGCCGGATTCACTGAATTCCGGAGCCACATACGGCACTTGCTGTATGTTGGAGGGAATGGCGAAAAAGATCGAAAGCGAATTGGGCTATCCGTGCATGAAGATTCTGACCGGAGGAAACGCTCCTCTGATCAAAGAAATCATCGATCCGTCTTTCCTTTACGACCCGACGCTGATCCTCGAAGGGCTATATCAAATCTATATCAAAAATAAATAGGTTCCTCGCGGGAACCTATTTTTGTCATCTTATCTGAAATGTGTTTTTAATCTTCGACGATTCCCAAAGAAAACCGCTTGTCCAAAATCCGGATCAAGTATACCAAAGTCGGCGATAGGATCGCGGTTCCGAGAAATTCGATCAGGAAATTGATCGAGATGATCGAAGAGAAGATGGTGGCGACGGCTTCGTTCGCGCTGCCGCCGTAAAGAGGGAGAAACCAGATCAGGCAACCCACGAAGAAGAGAGCCGTGTTGACGATCGGAACGATCAACGCCGCGACGATGACGGCGACGTCCAGACGGAGTTTCTTCAATAATCGGAAGAGCAATCCGGCGGCGACGCCCGCGAGAGAAGTTTTGAGCAGGCAGAGGAAAACGGTGGCAACCGCGTTGTGCCCGAGAAAAAATCCGGTCGAAGGTGCGGTTAATATCAACGCGCCGATCACTAAACCGATGAACCCTCCGCCGAGAGGTCCGTAGAGGATCGCCGCGACGACGAGGGGAATTAACGCCAGATTGATGCTGACTGTGCCGATGACGATGTAGTTTGCAATCAACTGCAATACCACTGTTAAGGCGGTGAGGCTGGCTAACATAGCCATTTTTTTGATTTTTTTGTCTTTGTTCATAATATCCTTTCTTTTTAGGCCGTAAGAGGTCCCATAAGATGACCTCCTTATTATAGACAAAAAGTTTCGCAAAATAAAGCGAAATGCTTCGTCATTCCTTATTGTTTGCTTCATTTCGCGAAAAATGATTTAAAAGAAAAGTTGTTGATATTTTAGTGAAAAGAACAAAAAAATATGATAGTATCAAAAGCGATCAAACGGGATTTGGAGATGAGAGAGATGAAGATCGATTTTAAGAAAATGATGAAACCGTATAAAAAGGAATCCGTCGACGCTTTGCAGAAATGGATTCAGATCGATTCGGTCGACGATCCTGAAAGCGCGGACGAGGAACATCCTTTCGGAAAGGGCGTCGCTTCCGCGTTGGAATATGTCGCTCGACTCGGAGAAGAAGCGGGATTCAAGGTTGACCGATGCGGGGGTTATTGCACGGAGATTTCTTGCGGCGAAGAGGGGAATTTGATTTCCGTATTCGCGCATGCGGATGTCGTTCCGGCAACCGGAAAGTGGAAATATCCGCCGTTTCAGGGCACGGTTGAAGACGGAATCATGTACGGCAGGGGAACCAGCGATGACAAAGGGCCTGCTTTGGCGGCGTTCTACGCCTTGAAAGCGCTGAAAGAAAACGGGTTGATTTCGGGATATCGCGCGTCTTTGGTCATCGGAGGAAACGAAGAAAAAGGCGGTCGCTGTCTCGACCACTACTTCCACGCGTTGAAAAAACCTTATCCGAAATACGGATTTACTCCCGACGCGGAGTTCCCTCTGATTTACGGAGAAAAAGGGATCGGAAGTTATATTCACGAATACGAATTGAAAAACGACGATATCGTCGCTTTAAAGGGAGGCATCGCGATCAATTCCGTCATCGACGAGGCTCACGCGGTCGTTAAGAAACGCCGCGGATTCAAAGAAAGCGCGGCACAATTCTTTTCCCTCATCGGGATCAAGTATTCGATCAGCGAAGACGCTTCGTTTCAGGAGATCGTCGTTTACGGAAAATCCTCTCACGGCAGCACGCCGCATTTAGGCGTCAATGCCGGATTGATTCTGATGAAATTCTTGGGGTATTTCTTCGAAGACGAGACGTTAGGCCGTCTGGCGGAGAATTATTTGGAAACGACCGGAAAACTGATGGGCGTGCATTACCATAGCAAACACCTTCACGATACGACTTACAATGTCGGCATTCTTTCGATGGAAAAGCGAACGATTCGTCTCGCGGTCAATTTCCGTTATCCGGAAAATGTCGACTTGGACGAAGTGAGAGATAAAATCAACGCTTCGGGGGTCGGAAAAGTGGAAAAGATCACGGGAGGGGAACCTCTTCTTTTCGATCCGAAGTCGAAACTGGTCAGCACGTTGCTCAAAGTGTACCGCGAAGAGACCGGAGACGAAGAAACGCCGATCATGACTATCGGGGGAGGAACGTACGCCAAAGAGTGCAAGAACACGATCGCTTTCGGCTCGGCGTTTCCCAATCGAAACGACAAGATTCACGAACCGGACGAAGAGATCCGTCTGAGCGATTTTCTCGACAGCCAGTCGATCTACGCGCGGGCGATTTACGAATTGGGTAAACTCAAATGAGATTGAAGCGAAAACCTTGGTCGGAAAAGGTTTTAAGCGAAGCGGGGGAACGCCTGATCACGTCGGAAACGATCGAGGGGGAAGTTTTTTCCTCTTTTCTGAATCGGGACAATCTCTGTTTGGAAATCGGCTGCGGAAAAGGGGATTTCGCCGTAAAAATGGCTCTGAAATTTCCGGAATTGAATTTCATCGCGGTGGAGATTCAAAGCGTCGCGCTGGCGTATGCCTTGAAGAAGACGCAAGAAGGAGAAATCGGCAATCTTCTTTTTGTCAACATCGACGCGCACGATCTCGTTTCGCATTTGAAAGAGCGATCGGTTCAAACTCTCTTCCTGAACTTTTCCGATCCGTGGCCGAAAAAAAGGCAACACAAGCGAAGGTTGACTTATCCGTCGCTTTTAAACGCCTATGACGGAATTCTCGCCGAGGGAGGAAAACTGATTTTTAAGACCGACAACGAGGCCTTATTCGCAGACACTCTGGAATATTTGAAAGATTCTCCGTTTGTCGCGGAAACGATCGATTACGACTATCGGGGCGAAGACCCTTTCGATGCCGAGAGCGAGTACGAAAGAAAATTCAGAAATGCCGGCATTCGGATTCGACGACTCGTCGCCGCAAAACGAAAAGAGGAACAACGATGATACTTAACGAAAAAGAACTTCGAAATTTGGAAGAACTGACGCAATTGTTCGGCCCTTCCGGAGACGAAAAAGAGGTCAGAGAATATCTGAGAAAATGTTACGAAGAACGGGGACTGACGGTTTGCGAAGACCGACTCGGCTCAATCGTCGCATTGAAAAAGAGTCCGAATCCCGATGCGAAAAAGGTGTATTTGGTCGGACATATGGACGAAGTCGGCTTTCTCGTCAGCAAGATTTTATCCAACGGTTCGGTAACGGCCGCGCCTCTGGGCGGACATAATCCTCAGGCGCTTTTGTCCAATCGCGTGATCTTGAAGACGGGTTCGGGGCAAAAGTTTTACGGACTGATCAACGCGCTGCCGCCGCATTTAATCGTCGATAAGAACCGCGTTACTCCGATTTCGGAGATGGTTTTCGATTTCGGTTTTACCTCGAAAGAAGAAGCGCTGTCTTCCGGAATCCGAATCGGCGATTCGATCGTCTGCGAAGGAAGATTCGAAGTGCTGAATCAAGGAAAGCGTCTTCTTTCCAAAGCGTTCGACGATCGGATCGGGTTGGCGTTGGGGCTGGAAGTATTGGACGCGTTGCAGGACGAATCCCTTTCCTACGACCTCTATGTCGGAGGTTCGGTACAGGAAGAGGTCGGCTGTCGGGGAGGCATGACGAGTTCGTATCTGGTTCATCCGGATTTATCCATCGTCGTCGATTGTTCTCCGGCCAGAGATTCCAACGGAGACACTTCGGATCTCGGAATTCTGGGTGAGGGTGTGTTGATCCGCGTTTTGGATGGTTCGATGATCGCCAACAAGGAACTGATCGCCTATCAGACGGACGTTCTCGAACGTGCCGGAGTCAAATACCAGTATTTCATTTCTCCCGGCGGTACCGACGCGGGAAAAATCCACCTGCAATTCGACGGAATTCCGACGTTGACATTTTGCCTTTGCGCAAGAAACATTCACACGCCGAGTACGCTGTTGGATGCGGAAGATTATTTGAACGCAAAAAAAGGGTTGATCGCTCTATTGAAAGATTTGAGCGAGGGAAAACGATACGCGATCCGATGAAAGCGGAGTTCTACTATCATTATAAACTATTCGGCGATGTGCTTCTGGTCGACATCGAACGCGACTCGATTCCCACGTCTTATCGAAAAGACGGCGACATCGTGACGATTTTTTCGGGAGAGAAGATCGTCGGCGTCAATCTTTTCCGCTTTTCGGAAGTGGCGAAAATCCGCAGTTCGGGACGAATCGTTCTGCCGCCGAACGCCTTGATCGACATCGTCAACGACCGATGCGCTTTTTCCGGCGATCAAAAGATCGACTACGTCTTGGAAAGCGGATTTAAAATCGGGAAAATTCTTCAAATCGAGTCTCTTTCGGAATGCCTTTTTCGGTTGACGGTCGATCTCGGAAAAGAGGAGATTTCCGTCCTGTCCGAACGAACACACTCGAAAAACGAATTTGTCGTCGTCGCTGTGCAGGGAACGCTTCTTCCCGACGGAACGCAGGTGTCCGGAAACGATCGAGGCATTCTTTGCTCGCCTCGAAATTTATATCCGGAAGCGGAAGATCCGGATACTTCTTTGGAGTTCGAAGAAGATCTTTTGCCCGGGACGGATTTCTTTACGATTCGAAGTCGGTAAATTTTTTATGAAACAGAATTTTTTTGAAATCGCGCGAATAAAGTGAATTGTTAGCATTTGCTAATTTTTTTTGAAAATCGTTGACTTTGCCTTTGAGTTCGCGGATAATTATAGTCGATTAGCGGAGACTAACTTTTATTTTGAAATAAAGTTAGCGGAAACTAACTGAAAGAAGGAAAGAGAATGCCATTAGTGATTGCACCCCTGAACAAAGAACTCAGAGTCATCAAGATTCTCACCGATGAGAAGACCAAGAAGCATTTAGCCAGTCTCGGGATTACCATCGATTCCAAACTCACCGTCCTCTCCCAAAGCGGAGGGAGTTCCATTCTGATCGTCAAAGACGGAAGATTAGCATTGGACAGAAATATCGCCACGAAGATTCTCGTGGCATAGAGAGAAAGGAGAAGAGAATGTTAAAGAAACTCAACGAATTCAACATCGGCGAAATCGGACGGATTACGAATGTTGAAGGCGAAGGGAAAATCCGAAAGCGTTTGTTCGATATGGGAGTTACCAACGGTGCAGTCGTAACTTTGCGAAAAAAAGCGCCTTTAGGTGATCCCATTGAAGTAACGATACGCGGATATGAACTTACGCTCCGTAAAAACGAAGCCGTCGCCGTTACTTTGGAAGTTTTGCACGAAGCGGAACGCAAGAGCGTCAAAGACGCCAAAGCGGACGTGAAAAAGGCGAAACTCGGATGGAAAGAGGCGAAAAAATCCGCGAAAGGAAACGCCGAAGCGCTGAACGAAGCGAAATACGTTTTGGAAGACGCAAAGGAGAATCTAAAAACCGCGAAAGCCTTTGAAAATGCGGAGAAGAAAGCAGCAAAAGCCGCAGAAAAAGCAAGGAGGAAGAGCAAATGATCAAATTCGCACTTGCAGGTAACCCGAACTCGGGAAAAACCACCTTATTCAACTCTTTGACCGGTTCCACCGCGCATGTCGGCAACTGGCCGGGCGTCACCGTGGATAAAAAAGAAGGTACGTACAAGAAAGAGAAAGAACCTATCGGGATCATCGATCTGCCGGGTATTTACTCTCTGTCGCCGTACACTCCGGAAGAAGTGATTTCGCGAAACTACATTCTGGAAGAAAAGCCGGATTGCATCGTCAACATCGTCGACGCGACGAATTTGGAACGGAATCTCTACCTGACGACGCAATTGATGGAAATCGACGTTCCGATCGTCGTCGCCCTCAACATGATGGACGAAGTCAATAAGAGCGGAGATAAGATCAATGCCGACGAATTGTCGAAAAAATTGGGAATTCCGGTCGTGGAAATCTCGGCGTTGAAAGAAACCAATCTCGACAAACTGATGAACGTCGCCTATCAGGAATCGAAGAAAATCAGAAAGGGCGATACGGTGCTGAAAGACAGCAAACTCGCTCATCTCATCAAGGATGTCACCATCGCGTTTAAGGGGCAGAAGATCGAAAATCCTTTGTTCCACGCCGTAAAACTGACGGAACTCGACGAATTGGAAACCAAAGATCATCCGGATCTGGTGAATATCGTCACCGAATTCAAGAACACGTTCAACGACGAAACGTTCGGGCAAGATTTTGAAGCGCTGGTCGCAGACAGCCGCTACAAATATATTTCTCGGAATTTCTCGCAGGTTTTGCAGAAGTCCGAGAAAAGAAAAAGACTCACTAAATCAGATAAGGTCGACCGAGTATTGACCAACAAATGGGCAGGTATTCCTATTTTCCTTGTAATCCTCTTTGTTATCTTCCATTTGACTTTCTCGGAAAACCTTTTCTATTTAGGAGGGTTGTTCGGCGAAGGAATGGAGTCCTTCTCCGGAAGCGAATTCTTCGGCGGCCTGATTTGGCACGAAGGGGGAATCAATTCACCCGGCGTCATTCTGCAAGGGCTGATGATCGGAATTACCGATTGGCTCAGCGCGTTGGTCGGCGGTTGGCTGGAAGGCAGTCAGGCCTGGGTCAGCGGATTGATCGTCGACGGAATTTTAGGCGGATTGTTCGCCGTTCTGTCTTTCGTACCGCAGATCCTGTTGCTGTTCCTGTTCTTCTCGATTTTGGAAGACAGCGGATATATGGCTCGTGTGGCCTTCATTTTGGATCGGATTTTCCGAAAATTCGGTTTGTCCGGTCGTTCGTTCTTACCTATGATCATGGGCTTCGGCTGTTCGGTTCCGGCGATGATCAACACTCGGACTTTGGCCGATGAAAACGAAAAGATCTCAACTATCCGCGTGATTCCGTTCTTCAGTTGCGGTGCGAAAGCGCCGATTCTGATCGCTATCGCCGGCGCTATCGTCAGCGTGTTCAACTTCCCGAATCAAGACGTCATCGTCTATTTGATGTACGTGCTCGGTATCGCTACGGCGATCGCCACCGTAATTTTGATGAGGAAGACGACGATGAAAGGCGAGGTACCTCCGTTTATTATGGAGTTGCCTACCTACCATGTGCCTCAGTTCAAATCGCTCTGCATTCACCTTTGGGACAAACTCAAACACTTTGTCAAAAAAGCTTTCACCATCATTCTCGCCTCGACCATCATTATCTGGTTCCTGTCGAACTTCGGATGGGATTGGCGCTATATCGGCGAAGAGGGAATGGATAGTTCGATTCTGGCTTCGTTAGGAAAATTCGTGCAGCCGATCTTCACTCCGTTGGGATTCGGTTCTCAGTTGAATGCGTTCGGTTGGGTGTTCGCCGTTGCCGCGGTCACCGGACTGGTTGCCAAAGAAAATGTCATTGCCACGTTCTTCACGTTGGCTTGCTGCATTATCACCGCAGCCGGAAACGGCTTGATCGATCCGGATATCGCCAATGCGATTATCTCGGCGGAAGAAGCCAGCGAGGACGGCATTATCGAAGCCGTCGCAATGGTACAGGCGACCGGAATTTCTTGGGCGGCCTTGATCTCGTTCATCGTCTTCAATATGACGACGATTCCGTGCTTTGCCGCGGTGGCTACTGCGAAAGGAGAACTGAACAAGAAAGAATTCCGCAATACCGTACTCTTCTGGTTGGCAACTTCTTACGTAGTTTCCTGCATCGTTTATCTCTTCTTGCTTCCGATCGCGGAAGGCGCATCTTACTGGTGGAGTGAACTGTTGGTCGTTTTGATTCTCGGTCTCATCATCGGCGGCGCGGCTCTCTACAATTCGTTGAAAAAGAGAAAGGCGGTTGCCAAAGCATGACGCCCTTGGAGATTGTCGTTTTGATCGCCGCGGTGCTCATCGTCGCAGGCGTCGTCGGAAGTACGATTTATAAAAGAATCAAGCATATTCCTACCGGCGACTGCGCTTCCTGCGCCAAGGCGAAGAAAGGACAGTCTCTGGTGGACGAATACCATAAAAAGTATTGTTGCAAAAATCACAAGTGAGCCCTCATCGAGAGGGCTTTCTCATTCGGGAGGAAAAATATGATCGAATTGAAAATCAAAGTCGATGGTATGCGCTGTGGAATGTGCGAAAGCCACATCAACGACGCCGTCCGGAAAGTATCCGGAGTGAAAAAAGTCGTATCGTCGCACAGCAAGAATCTGACGACGGTCATCGGAGAAGATACTATTTCTCTTGACGAGGTGATCCATCAGATCGCTTCGCAAGGGTATCGGGTGCTCGACGTGGATTCTTCGGTTTACGAAAAGCGAGGTTTCTTTTCTAAATTCCGCAGAGGCAGATAAAACGAAACGCATATCCGTTGGGTATGCGTTTTTTTCAAACAAAGAAAAAAATCTATAAAATTCTTTTTTTCTGAACCTAAATGCCGATAAAATTGTCCTATATAGTGAAATTATAATTTCAAAAGGCGGAGAAAAGATGTTCGATCGGAAAAAATTCGGGGAAATTTACGACCAATACGTCAGATTGGTGGCTTTCGTCGTCTCCAAATATCTTTCCGACGAGGAAGACATCAAAGATCTGACCAACGAGGTTTTCGTCCGCTTTTTTGAACGGGCGGCCGCAGAGACGATCGGGAACGTGCGGAGTTATCTGACCGCGTCGGCAAAAAACGCCGCGATCAATGAATCCAGAAAACGACGGATTCATTGCGATTTCGATGAGAATGCCTGTTCTTCGGGCGAAGACGCGCTTTCTTCGTTCAGATACAGGGAATTCGTTTCCGACCTGAGACGATTTCTCAAAGACGAAGAAATCGACATTCTGATCGATCACGACGTCTACGGCTATTCCTTTCGGGAAATCGGCGAATCGATGAAAAAGAAAACCGATACGGTGAAGACGACATATCGTCGCGCGGTGAAAAAGTTAAGGGAAAAAGGGGATTACTTATGAAAAAGAATTTGAAAAACTACATTGACAAGCGTTTTGATTACGGTTTCGACTTCAATGAAATCGCCGATTCGATTCCTTCCGTCAAGAAAAAACCGATTTATCGGAAACCCGTCTTCATCGGCGCGGTTTCCCTGACTCTGATCGGGGGAATCACTTTGGGAGTCTGCCTGCCGTCGCTGTTGAAAAAAGACGGAAAAACGCCTACCGTCCTGACGGATATCCGCCTCAACGAAGTCGTCCGTCCGTACAACAGCGAGCCGGTTTCGCTTTCGGACGAATATCTCACTTCGATCGGGGATTTCACTTCCGACTTTTTTGCGCAGTTGAATTCGGAACGCAACCGGATTTTCTCGCCTTTGAGCATTATGACCTGCTATTCGATGCTGTTGGAAGGTTGCGCGGGGGATTCAAAAACACAATTAAGCGCAGCGTTACATATCGACGATCTCGATAAATTCCGCGAGGAAACGAAAAAAATGCTGGAAAATACCTCGTTGAATGCCGAGACAAGCGTATTGGAAATCGCTCAATCGATTTGGGCGGACAGCGGTTTTTCCGATTTGATATGGCCGTCTTATCTCGATTGCCTGAGCGAAAACTACTATGCGGAGGGCTATCGGGCAAAACTTAATTCAGACGAAGCGAAAGAGACGCTTGCCGACTGGATCAACGAAAAGACGAGGAATTTTCTCGACGTCGAAGCAAAAGATTTTAAAGATTACGGAGGCGTTATGTGGCTATTGAATACGATCTATCTGAAAAGTTCGTGGGCGTCTTCTTTTAATGAATCTGCCGATGTCAAAGGAACATTTACCAATCTCGATAAGAGCCTGAACGAGGAGATTACTTTTATGAGTAAAATCGAAGAAGGACTTTACTATTCCGATGCGGAACTAACTCTCGCTTCCTTGAATCTGTCGGACGGTTTGAAAGTCAATTTCCTGCTTCCGAATCGGGAAACCGACGCTTCCGCGATTTTGAACGGAGAGAAATATCTCGATCTTCTCTTGAATCAGCATACCTTGGCAAAGACTTTCGGCTTCCTCAATATCCGTCTGCCGCAGTTTAAAATGATGCAAAGTATCGGTTTGGTTGACATCATGAAGAACTTGGGAGCAACTGATATTTTCGATGAGAGTAAAGCAAATTTGGGAAATCTGGCCGATTCGAGCAGAACGGAAGGTAACCTTTACGTCAGCAAATCCAAACACGAAGCGGGAATCGAATTTACGCATACCGGCGTCGAGGCGGCGGCGTACACGATTATCGATTGCCCAACTTCATCGGCTCCGTCTCAGTCCAAATCGATCGAATTTTATCTTGATCGGCCTTTCCTGTTCACGGTTACCGATAGAATCGGAATTCCTCTTTTCGTCGGTTCGGTCTCGGAATTGTGAATCTCTCGATGCGCTGCGGCGCATCTTTTTTTTTCGGATACGCCTTCTCAGACTGTTTTTGATTTTTCCTCTGTTTTCGGACGAGGCGATTCATGCTATAATAAAATGGATGATTGTCGGGAGGCCTGCGATGAAAAGAATAGAAGTGATAGTCAGAGATAAGAATACGCTGATCTTGAAAGAAAATGCCGAAGCGGGAGATTACATCGATCTGAGTTCGCTTTCCAGTGTCGATTTTTCTACGATCGAAGAATTGATCGAAAGCGGGAAGGATCGCATTCTAAAAGAAAAGATCGAGGAATTCCGCCAATCCGCACGCAAAGAAAGCGAATGGTCTTTGAAAGAAAACGATCGGAAATGGGAGAAGAAAATCGAAGAAAAGGAAAAAGATTATCGAGAGCAACTGCATGCGCTTCAAACTGAAATCGATCGGTTTGAATTGAAAAAAGAATTGGAAATCGACAGATTGAGGCAGCAGTTAAACGAAGAGAAAAATAGCATCGTGGAGAGCAAGAGAAAAGAGATCGAGGAACTCCGTAAGCAGAGCGAATTTGCGAAAAAAGAGTTCGATCTCAAAAAAGAAAATTGGAATACTGAAAAAGAATTGGCTTTGAATAATCTGAAAGCCGATTACGAAAAAAAACTGTCGGAAAAGGAAAACGCCTATCAACTGCTGCAAAGGCAGAAAGCTGCGCTCAATGTGAAGCAGACGGGAGAAGATTTGGAATCATGGTGCAATAACGAAGTGCTATCCTATATGCAAAACGGGCTTCAAAATTGCACGTGGAAAAAAGATAACGACGTGGTAAAAGAAAGCGATGAATTCAAAGGAAGCAAGGCGGATTTCATTTTCCGCGTTTACGCTTCTCCCAAACATTGCGAAGAGGAAGAATTGACTTCGGTCTGCCTCGATATGAAAGACGAGAATCCGAATTCTGTCAACAGGAAGAAGAACGCGGATTATTACAAAGAACTCGATAAGAACCGTTCCAAAAAGAAGTGCCGTTACGCATTATTGGTCTCGAATCTCGAAATGGACAAACCCAACGATTTGCCGATTTTCAAGGTGAACGAATATGAGAATATGTACGTCGTCCGCCCGGGATATATGATGACCTTTTTGAATATGATCGCTTCGCTATCCATGCGCTTTTCGGATCTGATACTTGAAGAGGTCAAATCGAATTTGGAAGTCAAATCGCAGGAAGAATTGCTGGAAGAATTCGAACGAATTAAGACCACTTATCTCGACAAACCGTTGGAAAATTTAAAAAATCAAGTGGAGTCGATCAAAAAGAACAGCGAAGCCATCATCGCGGCTTCCGGAAAGATTCAGGAATCCTGCGACAAAATCATCCGAAACTATATCGAGAATATCGAAAACAAGATAGCCACCTTCGATGCGAAAGTAAAAAGAGAATATCGGAAGTACGAAGAGAAAGTAAAAATCTGATCTTCTATGCGCTGAAAAAGCATCATTGTTTCGCCTAACGTTTTTGAAATGGCGAGATTCGACGTATTGCGAAAATACAGACGGAATAAAAAAAGAAGAAACAGAAGTGCGAGCGGCGTATCAGCGAAGAAGATGCTTTTCCGCCGTCGAAATCATCGGAAATAAGAATTCGGAATTTTCGCGAAAAAAAGCGATATTGTAAAAGATTATCGGGAAAGTTTCATATACTTATTTGGGTGATAATATGAAGATTTATTTGATCGGAATCAAAGGATCGGGCATGAGCGGGCTTGCCGACATTCTTCTCGACGACGGTTATGAAGTGCGCGGCTCGGACACGGAAAATTATATCCACACCGAAACGCATCTTCGCCTGCGGAACGTGATCATCGATCCTCCGGAATCAAAAGAATATCTTTCCGCCGATATCGTCATCGTCGGTCATTCTTTTTACACGCGAGAGCGCATCGAAGAACTTGATCGACGGCGTAAAGTTTATTTCGAATATAACGAATTTTTGGGATTGTACTTGGATGAGGAAAAACTGGTCTCCGTCTGCGGAAGCCACGGAAAGACGACCTTAGTGAAACTTTTGGCCACCGCTTTTCCGGATTGTTCTTATCTCATCGGGGACGGGCGGGGACAGAAGAAGAACGACGACGCTTTTTTCTTTTTGGAATCCTGCGAATACAAACGCCATTTTCTGAAATATTTTCCGGCCGAAATCATCTTGACCAACATCGACTACGATCACATCGATTATTTTAAAGACGAAGCGGATTATCGTGCCGCCTTTCGGGAATTCGCACGACAGGGGAAGAAGATCTATTGCTCCTTTTCCTGCCGTACATGGATCGATCATCCCAACAAAATTACCTATGGCTTGGACAAAGAAGCGGATTATCATCTCGACTATTTCCCGGAGAAAGAACAATATCATCTTCACTTTTACCGGAAAGGCCGATTGCTTCACGAATTTGATTTTCGAAAATCGCCCGACCGTTTTTTAGAATCTCTTGCCGCGGTTTTGGCCTTTTATGCCGAACATAATTTCGATCTTCGCCCGATTACCGATCGCCTGAACGGATTTGTGATGCCGTATCAAAGGTTCAATGCCGAACCTTATCACGGGCAGGTGTTTATCAGCGATTACGGCCACCACCCTTCGCAGATCGCTTACAATTTAGAGCAGTGCTGCTTTTTCTATCCCGAACGAAAAAAGGTGGCTATCTTTCGACCGGATAGAACATCGCGCTTAATCTATTTCAAAGATCGCTTTATCGAAGTGTTGAATCGGTTCGATCTGGCTTTTGTCTTGCCTTTGAGTCCGACGGAAGAGATCGGAAACCACGGATCGTTCGAATTGGAGGGTAAAAAGGTCGTCGCCTTGAATCAGATCGTCGAAATACGGAGTTATCTCGATCCGACCGAGCGATACGTTTTTTCTTTTATGTCGAGTAAAGATCAAAGCGAGGAAATCCGAAAGTTAAAGCAATTGATCTCCGTTTGGTAAAAAAAGCAGGAACAAATTGAATTTCGTCGGAAAAAATAGCATAATGATGGTTGAATCGAGGACGGATTATGAATAAAACTTTGATGACGGATTTCTACGAACTGACGATGGCGCAGACCTATTTTGATTTGAAAGAGACGGAAAAGATCGCTTATTTCGACGTTTTCTATCGAAGCAATCCTTTCGGAGGCGGATACGCGATATCCGGAGGACTGGACGGCATCATCGAATGGATTCGTAATTTTCATTTTGACGAGGACGAGATCGAATATTTGAGAAAAAGCGGGCATTTCAGCGAGCCGTTTCTCAATTATCTGAAAGACCTTCGTTTTACCGGAGACATCTACGCGGTAGAGGACGGAACGCCGGTCTTTCCTCAGGAACCGGTAATCAGTGTCAAGGCCAGAATCATCGAAGCCCAACTGATCGAAACGGCTTTGCTTGCTTGCTTCAATCACGGAACGCTGGTAACCACTGCGGCAAAGAGAATCACGCACGCGGCAGGCGATATTCCGGTGATGGAATTCGGCGCGCGAAGGGCGCGGGGAATCGATTCGGCGATCGAGGCCAGCAAGTATTCTTTCGTCGGCGGATGTTCGGGAACTTCCAATACCTTGGCGGCGAAGCTCTATGGAATACCCGCCTTGGGAACGATGGCGCATTCTTTGGTCTCCGACTGCGACGACGAATATCAGGCCTTTTTGGCTTTTGCCAAGAGCAATCCTGACAATTGCGTCTTTCTCGTCGATACTTACGACACCCTCAAAAGCGGCATCCCCAACGCGATCAGGGTCGCCGACGATTATCTGAAACCGAACGGATATCCATTCAAGGGGATCCGAATCGATTCGGGTGATTTGGCGTATCTTTCCAAAAAGGCGCGGAAGATGCTCGACGAAGCGGGATATACGGAAACGACGATCTGTTTGTCCAACGGGTTGGACGAAGAGACCATTCAGTCTTTAATCGGTCAGGGCGCCTGTATGGATTCGATCGGTTGCGGGGACAATATCGCCGCGTCATTGGAAAGAGTCGGCGGGGTTTACAAATTGGTCGCGATCGAGAAAGACGGAAAAGTCGTTCCGAAGATCAAAGTCAGCAACGACCACAAGAAGACGATCACGCCGGGAAGCAAAAAACTCTATCGTTTTTACGACCGTGAAAGCGGGTTTGCTCTGGGGGATCTCGTCGCTTTGGAAGGAGAAATCATTCCGGAAGATCAGTACACCTTGATTTGTCCGACGGAAGAGTGGAAAACGTCGACGATACGGAACTATGTCGTCAAAGATATCCGAAAGCCGATCTTTCAGGGCGGCGTTTTGGTCTACGAACTTCCCGATCTGAAAAAGAGAAAAGCCTATTGCGAAGCGCAATTTCAAACCCTTTATCCTGAAATCAAGCGGAGAAGCAATCCGCATGAGTATTACGTCGATCTCAGTGAGAAACTGCTGAACTTGAAAAAAGAGATGATTCGCGCTTCTCGGCAAAAGAAATTCTGAGATTTCCCGAAAATTACATAAAATCTATTGTCATTGCGAGTCGCTTCGCGATGACTTTTTTTAAGAAAACGGGTGAATAAAAATGCGGAAGATCGAACTTCCGCATTTCGCATTATTTTGATTTAGGCTTCGAGGATCGAAACGACGTCGCGGGCGATCATCACTTCTTCGTCTGTCGGAATCACGACGACGCGAATCCGGCTTTCAGGAGTGGAAATGCAGCCTTCTTTTCCTTTTATCGTCGTCTCGTTGGCTTTTTCGTCGATGTCCAAGCCGAGCGCGTTCCGGCATTTTTCCAAAATCTTTTTTCGGAAGAACGGAGAATTTTCTCCGATGCCTGCGGAGAAGACGATCAGGTCGCACCCGCCTAAACGGACATAATATTGACCGATGTAATCGGCGATTCTACGAGCGAACATTTCGGCGGCGAGCAAGGCTCTTTCGTTGCCGGAATTGACGTTTTTCTCGATGTCGCGCGTGTCGTTGCTGATACCGGAGATTCCCAACAGGCCGGATTTATGATTGAATTCGTGATTGATCGTTTCGATGCTCTTTCCGGTTTGCGAGGCGATGTAAGGGATCACGGAAGGATCGATGTCTCCGGTTCGGGTTCCCATCATCACTCCGGCAAGCGGGGTAAGACCCATCGAAGTCGCCACGCAGCGGCCGTTTTCGATCGCGCAGAGCGAACTTCCGGACCCGATATGGCAGGAGATGATCTTGCTTTTGTTCGGCTCGAGGTATTTTTTTGCCTTTTGCGAAAGGTAGAGATGCGAAGTGCCGTGCGCGCCGTACCGACGCACTTTGTAATCGGTATAGTAATCGTACGGACAGGCGTACATATAATCTTCCGGAGCCATCGTTTGATGGAAAGCGGTATCGAATACGGCGACGTGACGGACGTTCGGAAGAACTTTTTTGAACGCGCGGTAACAGATCAAATGCGCGCCGTTGTGAAGCGGTGCGAGAGGAATCAGACTTTCGATCTTGGCCTCCACTTCCGGCGTAAGTTCTTCCGAGTGCGAGAAATAGGCGCCTCCTTGAACGATGCGGTTTCCGAATCCCTTGATCTCTTCGAGATTTTCGACGATTCCGCTTTCGACCAATGCGTTTAGGAGCATTTGTACGGCGACAGAGTGATCGGGAATCGGGCGCACCAAATCCACGTATTTCTCGTCGGTATTTCCTTTTTTGATGATAAATTTAGCGTCCTCGTGTCCGATTTTATCGGCGATTCCGGAACAAATGACTTTTTCCTCCGGCATATCGTAAAGCTTGAATTTCAGCGAAGACGATCCGGCGTTGATGGCCATGATTTTTGACATTTAGTTATCCTCCTCAATCTTTATTATCATACTTTAATCGCGTTTCAATATCAACAAAAGGAAACGATTTTGACCGCGGAGAAGTATATTTTTTCTCGTTTTATTTCATAATAACGGTGGATTTGTACAATTTTTGGCTTTCTTACATTTTTATGTACAATAAAAAAAAATTTTGTTATGATAAATTCAGTAAGTTAGTAGGAGGAAGATTTATGGCATATGGTATGCTTTATGACTTCTTGTTCGGCCAGTCTCACGAAGCATATGATTATTTCGGCGCGCATTTTACTAAAATCAACGGCGAAGACGGAGTGATGTTCCGCGTTTACGCGCCGATGGCAAAAGAGATTTCCGTCATCGGCGATTTCAATTCGTGGGATCCGCGCGTTCACGTGATGAGCAAAGTCGAGGACAGCGGAGTTTTCGAAGTTTTCGTTCCCGGAGTCGGCCAGTATCAGTCGTATAAATATCATATTCTCGGGTGCAACAACGCCTATTTCGACAAAGCCGATCCGTTTGCTTTTTTTTCCGAGTATAAACCGGGAAGCTGTTCGCGAACCTTCGAGATCAACGGTTTTGTCTGGCACGATCGGGATTTCCTGAAAGCGCGTGACAGAAACTTCGATCGTCCGGTTTCGATCTACGAGATGCACTTGGGCTCGTGGTTAGGCATGAAAGACGGGAGATACCTCTCTTACGAAGAGGTCGCCGACTACCTGATCGAATACGTGCGTGAACACGGTTATACGCATGTCGAAATCATGCCGATCACGCAGTATCCTTTTGACGGGTCGTGGGGATATCAGGCTACCGGGTTTTTCAGCGTCGATTCGCGTTACGGGAATCCGTTTCAGTTGATGTCCTTCGTCGATCGCCTGCATCAGGCCGGTATCGGCGTCATTCTCGATTTCGTCGTCGTTCATTTCGCTACCGACGAATTCGGCCTTTGCAAGTTCGACGGTTCGAACGTTTACGAAGGACAGGGCGACAACGAGCGGTCGCAATGGGGTTCTTACCTCTTCGATTTAGGCAAAGATCCGGTTCGCTCCTTTTTGATCTCGTCGGTCAATTTCTTCGTCTCGTATTTTCACTTCGACGGAATCCGTTTCGATGCGATCAGCAACGTGATCTACTATCACGGCGATTCAACGCGTGGGGAAAACCGCGGAGCGATCGAGTTCATCAAGCGGATGAACGGAAAGATTCACTTGTACCATCCGGACGTGATGTTGATTGCCGAAGATTCTTCGGCGTATTCCGGCGTGACCAAACCTCTGGAATTCGGCGGACTCGGTTTCGATTACAAATGGGATCTGGGTTGGATGAACGATACCTTGAAATATTACGGCAAAGATCCGATTTACCGGAAATACCACCATCACCAACTGACTTTTTCGATGGCCTATTTCTATTCGGATAACTTCATGTTGCCGCTTTCGCACGACGAAGTGGTTCACGGAAAAGGGACGATCATCAACAAGATGTGGGGAAATTACGATCAAAAATTCGCGCAAGTGCGGAATCTGTATACCTATCAATGGGCGCATCCGGGAAAGAAACTGAATTTCATGGGCAACGAATTGGCCTCTTTCGACGAATGGAACGAGACGAAATCTCTGCCGTGGAATCTGAAAACCTATCCGAGTCACGATTCCGTTTCCCGCCTCGTCCGCGACCTCAACCTGATCTACCGAAGCGAGAGGGTGATGCACTTCGAGGAGCACAATCCCGTGCATTTCCAGTGGCTCATGGCGGACAACATCGACCAGTCGATCTATTGTTTCAAACGGACGGTCGACGACGAAACGTTGGTTTTCGTCTTCAATATGACGCCATACTATTACGATCAGT
The DNA here is from genome assembly GCA_048359995.1 of Bacilli bacterium. Taxonomy (GTDB): domain Bacteria; phylum Bacillota_I; class Bacilli_A; order RFN20; family CAG-449; genus UBA3210. The sequence goes on from DBGCPK010000022.1 coordinate 26,934, forward strand.
ACGATATCGGCGTCGACGATCCGGGCGAGTACACCGAGATTTTCAATTCGGACAAGGACGTCTACGGAGGATACAATCAGTACAACGGACTTCCATTGAAAGCTTACGAAGGGCTTTGCTTCAATCATCGTTACAAAATCACAATCAAACTGGCTTCTTTCGGTGCGATCATTTTCAAATGGAAAAAAGAACCGGAACAGTCGGAAACAAAGTAAAAAGTTAGGAGATAGAGAATGTTTACAAACAAAGAAACTTTCAAAAAAGAATTCGAAACGCGCTGCGTCATCAAATACGGCGTAGACAGAACGCGTTGCCACATCACGGAACTTTACGACGTTCTGGGGACGATGGTGCGCGACTATTGCGCGATGGATTGGAAAAGTTCGAAAGATTACGTCAATTCGCATCACGAAAAGCAATTGGTGTATTTTTCGATGGAATTTTTGATCGGACGGCTATTGGTCAACAATATGCAGAATCTCGGTATATACCAAGTGGCAAAAGAGGGTCTCGCCGAGATGGGAATCGACATTCATCAACTGGAAGATCAGGAAACCGACGCCGGTTTGGGTAACGGCGGCTTAGGTCGTCTGGCGGCTTGCTTTTTGGATTCGATCGCTTCGTTAGGCTATCCGGGACACGGAAACTGCATCCGTTACGAATACGGCTTTTTCAAGCAGAGAATCGTCGACGGAAAGCAGATCGAAGTTCCGGATCAATGGTTGCAGAACAGCAACGTTTGGGAAATCAAAAAGCCGAAACACGCGGTCGACGTCAAATTCTACGGTCGCGCGGAAACCTATCAGGATGTCGACGGCTGTATTCGCAGCCGAACGGTCGACGCGATGACGGTCAAAGCGGTACCTTACGACGTGCCGGTGATCGGCTATCGGAACAAGGTCGTCAATACTTTGCGCTTATGGTCGGCGGAACCGAGCGAAGAAAATCTTCCTTCCAATCAATCCTTTTCGGATTATTTGACCGCGCTGAAAGAACTCTGCCACGGCCTCTATCCGGACGATTCGACCGAACACGGTCGGATTCTCCGTCTAAGGCAACAGTATTTTTTGGTTTCCGCAGGCCTGCAATCGATGGTGCGCGGACATAAGAGAAGAGAAGGGCGCCTTGACAATATTTGCGAAAAGTTCGTCTTTCAACTCAACGACACGCACCCGATTTTGGCGATTCCGGAGATCATGCGCATTCTGATGGACGAAAACGGGTTCGGCTGGGATGACGCTTGGTATCAGGTCACGCACATGATGGCTTATACCAACCACACGATAATGCCGGAAGCGTTGGAGAAGTGGCCGGTCAGTTACGTTTCCAACCTTCTGCCGCGAATATACATGATCATCGAGGAGATCAACCGCCGTTTGATTTTGGATTTGAGGGCGAAAGGTTACGACGACAAATTCATCGAATCGGTCAAGATCATCAAAGACGGAATGATTCATATGACCAGTTTGGGAATTCACGCTTGTTTCAGCGTCAACGGTGTGGCCAAATTGCACACGAAAATCTGCTGCGAATCGACGTTTAAGGATTTCTATGCGCTTTATCCGGAGAAATTCAATAACAAGACCAACGGCATTACGCATCGGCGCTGGTTCCTCAACGCCAATCCGGAATATGCCGGATTGGTGAGCAGATTGATCGGAGACGAGTGGATTCTTCATCCGGAAAAATTGGATTCTTTGATGCAATTTGTCGATCGTCCGGAAGTGCAGGACGAGTTTTTGAAAATCAAACGCGACAACAAGATCCGCTTGGCGGAGTATATTCGGAAGCACAACGGGCTTGAAGTGGACGTCGATTCGGTATTCGACGTGCAGATCAAACGCCTGCACGCCTACAAACGGCAGCTGCTCAATATTTTCCGCATCATCTATTTTTATCAGAAAATGAAATCGGATTCGTCGTTCAGGATTCTTCCGCATACGTACGTTTTCGGCGCGAAAGCGGCGCCGAGTTATTATTTGGCAAAGAAGATCATCGAATTGATCAACGCCGTCGCACGCGTTGTCAATGCTGATCCGGAAATTTCGAAGTATATGAAAGTCGTTTTCATCGAAAACTACGGAGTTTCTTCGGCAGAAATCATAATTCCTGCCGCGGACGTCAGCGAACAGATTTCCACCGCCGGAAAAGAGGCCTCGGGAACTTCCAATATGAAATTCATGATCAACGGTGCGTTGACTTTGGGAACGCTGGACGGCGCGAACGTGGAAATCGATCAACTGGTCGGAAAGGAGAACGAAGAGATTTTCGGAATGAAAACCGACGAGTTGGAAGTTATACGTAGAGAGGGAAGTTACTCGCCGTGGGATGTCTATCACCACCATTCTGAAATCAAGGCGGTGATGGATTCCCTGATCAATGGCACTTGGAGTCCGAATTTTGACGATTTCCGCGTGATTTTCGACGAAGTGATGTATAGAAACGACGAGTATTTCATCTTAAAAGATTTCGATATGTACATTGAGGCTTCGCTTAAAATGGATCGCCGATACACCGATAAGAAAGGTTGGGCGAAATCGGCGCTGATCAATACGGCGAAATCGGGATTCTTTTCCAGCGATCGGACGATCGAGCAATACGTCGAAGACATCTGGCATCTGAAAAGAATCGGAGAATGAAAGCGAGAAGAATGGGGAAACTCATTCTTTTTTGATATTTTCGTTTCTTTTTGATAAAATTAAACTATAATGTAATCAATAAAAAGGTGGGAGATATGACTTTTGTATTCGACTGGTTCAGTATAGCATTAGTGGCGGTGGTGGTAATTTTCTGCTTCGTCGGATTATTTCGCGGCTTCTTTGCCACGCTGATAACTTTTTTCAAGTCGGTCATCACGATCGGAGGCGCGATTCTCCTTTGCAAACCGATCGCTGCCGGATTGCTTCATACCGGAATCGGAGACGCGATCGTTTCTCCGATCGATTCGTGGCTTCTTTCCGTCAATTCGCAAGCCTTCGGCATGACGATTACCGCGGAGACGGAAGCGTCTACCATCGTTTCTTCTTTGAACGAAACGGGAATTCCGTCTTTCTTTGCGAATCCGATCGCGAGTACCGCATTGACTATGGCGGACGGGGAAATGACCTTGTCGTTGGCCGTCAGTCAGGCGATGACCTACTATATTTTGGTCGCTATCGCTTTCCTCGCCGTCTTGTTGGTCTTGAATCTGCTGATGCTGATTTTGAGAAAATTGACGAGCAGAATCAATAAAATTCCCGTTGCCGGCGCGATCAATCGGATTTTTGGGTTGCTTCTCGGCTTGGCATACGGTTTTATCATCGTCTCCTTGATAACATACGCGACCTCTTGGTTACTCAATATCAAAGAGGTAAACGATTATTTGGGTAACTTGATCGGAATCGGAAACGATTCGGTGACGAGCATCGCCAAGTGGCTGATTGAAAACAATTTTATCAAAAAACTGATCGAACTTTACCTGTGATCATCGAATCGGGCTATTTTTTCTTCGATTTCTTCGTCGGAAAAAACTTCGATGCCGTTTTCTTTGAGAAGGCGCGCGGCGATGCCCATACCTTCGATCGTCTTTCTTTGAAATTGACCGTCGTAAACCCGATGCACGCCGCAGGAAGGGGAACGCTCTTTCAATATCGCGTAACGAACCTGAAACTTTTCGGCGATCCGAAGGGCTTCTTTTGCGCCTTCGATATAGCGGTCGGTGACGTCGAGGAAAATCTGATTGTAAACGCGATCCCCGACGATTTCCGAGGGAATTCGCGGCGTCGGCAGACCGCCGAACACTTCGGGACAGATCGGAATCAATTCGTACTTTTCCGAAAGAGCGGCGATCTTTTCGCTGTAATTGCTTCTCCCGTTCCATTTGCAGTTTTTTCCCAGCAGGCAATAGCTGATCAGAATTTTTTCCATAATCTTTCTCCGAATTTGATTTTTCTTTTCTCTTACTATAATATAGTTACGGGCGCGGTGATTCAAATGGAAAAAACGGAAATAGTTTCTCTTTACGGAAAAAAGGTCGTTCTGAATATCAAAACGTCCGATCGTCCCGCTAGAAAAATCAACATCGCGGGAGGACATCTCTATTTGACCTTGAAAAAAGGGTATTCCTTGAAAGCGACGACGGAAATGCTGACGAAGGTATTCGACGAAAAGAAGATCGACCGATTGCATTCTTCGCCGTTTGTAACCGACGCATATGTCGATATTTTGGGGGTTCGGAGGCGTTTGGTCAATCTTTCTTTGGGGCAGAAGCGCATTTCCAAAGAGGACTTTGTCGTCGTCGACGAGGAGGATTTGGATCGGAAGATCAAGTCGTTGGCATTGGATATTCTTCGATCGCGCGTCGAAAAGCATCGCAAGCGCATGAATATCCCCGTGGGTTACGATGTCAAAATCACGAATATGCGCGCGTGCATGGGAAAGAATTATTATGTAAAGCACCTGCTGACTTTCGACCGGATTTTGATTCATTTTTCGACGGAGATCATCGATTCGGTCGTGATACACGAGTTGACGCACCATTTCGTGCAGAATCATTCCGACGAATTCTACCGGATTCTCTTGACGTATTGTCCGGATTATCGACGGTTAAGAGAGAAACTGATCTACGGAGAAAGAGTATGATAAAGAGGATAACGAGTTTGCAGAATCCTTTGTTCAAGGAACTTCTGAGGTTACGAAAAAGCGCTTCTTGCCGCGAAAAAAATCAGATTGTCATCGAAGGCGAGGATTTGGTGGAAATGGCGCACGAAACCCGTCAATTGGAGAAGATCGTCGCTTTGCAAGAGCAGTCTCGGTACGGAGATGTCGATCAAATTCTCGTCAACGAGGCGATGATGGAACGGCTGTCGAACAACCGATCGCCTTCGAAGATGATCGGAATCGCGCATTTGAACGAAGGAAAAGAAATCGGCACGCGAGTCGTCGTTCTCGATAACGTGCAGGATCCCGGAAACGTAGGGACGATTATCCGCACGGCGTTGAGTTTTTCCTATACTTCCGTCATTCTTCTTCCGCATTGCGCGTCGAAATTCAACGAAAAAGTGATTCAATCGAGCAAAGGGGCGATTTTCAAAATTCCGGTTTTCGAAAACGTCGGTCTTGACGAACTGAAAGAAAAAGGATTGACGATCGCTTCGACTTCTTTGAAAGGTGCGATGGATTACCGGAACGCGGAAATCGAAGAGCCGTTCGCGCTGGTTTTCGGCAACGAAGGTCAAGGAATTTCGCTGAATACATTGAAAAACAGCAGTCTTTTGATTAAAATAGAAATGCGAAATATGGATTCGTTGAATGTCGCCGTTGCCGCGGGAATTCTGATGAACCATTATCGGAAGTAAAGATGAAAACAGTAATTATTTGCACGCACGGGCTGATCAAGGACGCCCCCCACGACTTTGACGAATTCAAAAAGTACATCGACGAGAACTATAACGACTATGAGGTGCGCCTTTTGATGCTTTACGATATTTCCGATAAACGGACGTATAAGTACAAGCGGATGGCGTCGTTGCTCGACGCGACGATTGCCGATTACGAAAGTCGGGGATACCGAATCATCTTGGTCGGTTATTCTTTTTCCTGCGGACTCTGTGCGAAGATGACGAAAAAGCATTCGATCGACCGTCTGGTGATCGTTTCGCCGACGTTGCACATCCTCACGCAAAGCGGAATCCGTTATTACATCAACATGTTCTTCAAAGCGGTTCGAATGCGGATGAAAGCCAGCGTCAACAAGAAGCGGAAGCAGAGTTTGAAGAAAAAGAATTCTTTTTATCTCGTCAATCTGCTTTTCTCCTGCTTCTACGTTCTGCATCGGACGAGGCGTTCTTTCCGCCTCATTCACCAGCCTTTGATGCTGATGTTCGGAGAAAAGGACGAAATCACCAAACCCAAATACCTGTGCGATATTTTGAAAGAAGCGGAACGCTCTCCATTCGTCGATATGCGTTACTACAAAGGAGCGAATCACACGTTCATCATGTCCCGTTCGATCGATAAGTCGAGGTATTATTCGGATATCGTCGCCTTTTCTTCCGGCATTCCGGTTTCCTGAGGATATTTTTCGGAGGAGACAGAAAGTCTTTGATTTTTATCCGAGGATTGTATAGAATAACTTTAAAGGCGTAAGAAGACAGACGCCGGGAAAAGGATATCCAGAGAATTTCTCATCGATGGTGAAAGAGAATATATCGGTTTCCCGAAACGGATCACTTCCTAGCCGTAACCGTGAAACAAAGTAAGGGTTACCGGTTGTGCGTTATAGCTTTCGAGAGTCCGGAGGTTTCCGGAAACTAAGGTGGTACCGCGTTGATGACGTCCTTAGATGGACGTTTTTTTATGCAGAAAGGAGCATTTATGGAGCTGAAACAAACTCTTTTAATGGGAAAAACCGATTTTGAGATGCGAGGGAATCTTTCGAGAAAAGAACCGGAGATGCTGAAAATTTGGGCGGAGGACAAAGTTTACGAAAAATTGATAGCGAAGAACAAAGGATGTCGGGAGTATGTGCTTCACGACGGGCCTCCGTACGCCAACGGCGATATGCACTGCGGCCATATGTTGAACCGGATCCTGAAAGACATCGTCGTGCGCGAAAAGGCGATGGAGGGATTTTCCACGCCGTTTTATCCGGGATGGGATACGCACGGACTTCCGATCGAAAATGCGGTAACGAAAAAAGGAGTCAACCGAAAGACGACTCCTCCGGCGGAATTCAGAAAAAAGTGCGAAGAATACGCTTACGCTCAGGTCGAGCGTCAGATGAATCAAGTTCAAAGGCTCGGCCTTATGGCGGACTTTGACGACCGCTATTTGACTTTGCAAAAGAGCTTCGAAAAAAACGAGATTTCGGTTTTCAAGGAGATGGCGTTGAAAGGTTTGATCTATAAAGGCTTAAAGCCGGTCTACTGGTCGTATTCCAGCGAATCCGCTCTTGCCGAAGCCGAGATCGAATACTACGATGTCGAGGCGCAGACGATCTTCGTCCGCTTCCCGGTCGTCGACGGTAAGGGATTGCTCTCTCCGGATACGGATTACTTTGTGATTTGGACGACGACGCCGTGGACCATTCCGGCGAATTTGGCGATCTGCGTCAACGAACTGCTGGAATACGGTCTTTTCGCGACGGAGAAAGGAAATCTCGTCTTTTTGAAAGACCTTCGGGATTCGCTGAAAGAGAAACTTCAATTGGAAAAGTGCGAACTGATTCGAACGTTCAAGGGAAAAGAATTCGAAGGAATGACGACGCGCCATCCGTTGTACGATCGCGATTCCGTTTTGATTCTCGGAAGCCACGTCACCGGCGACGCGGGAACGGGTTGCGTGCATACGGCACCGGGGCACGGCGCCGACGATTTCACGGTCGGTCAAAAGTATCATCTTCCTCCGTATTGTCCCGTCGACGAACACGGCGTGATGGACGATTCCTGCGGAGAAAGGCTGAAAGGTTTGTTCTATGAAGATGCGAACGAAGAAGTAGTTCGGATGCTGGAAGAATGCGGCGCGTTGCTTCATATGGAAAAGATCGTCCACTCCTATCCGCACGACTGGCGAACGAAAAAACCGGTCATTTTCCGCGCCACTCCGCAATGGTTTTGTTCGATCGAGGTCATCCGCGATCAATTGCTGAAAGAAATCGATAAGGTCAACTGGACGCCTTCTTGGGGAAAACTCAGAATGCACAATATGATCAAAGATCGTTCCGATTGGTGCATTTCTCGTCAAAGACTTTGGGGTGTTCCGATTCCGATCATCTATAATGAGGACAGCTCGCCGATCATGGAAAAGGAAGTATTCGAACACATCGAGAACCTGATCGGAGAATACGGTTCCAACGTTTGGTTTGAAAGGGAAGCCGCGGATCTTCTCCCGAAAGGATATACGAATCCGGCGTCGCCTCATGGTCTGTTTAAAAAGGAAACCGATATTATGGACGTTTGGTTCGATTCGGGATCCTCGTTCCTTTCGGAGATCGATCGGGGAAATTCGTTTCCCGTGGATCTCTATTTGGAGGGAAGCGATCAATACCGAGGTTGGTTCAATTCGTCTTTGATCATCTCTGTCGCCACGAAAGGCGTTGCTCCGTATAAGAACGTGGTTTCGCACGGTTTCATTTTGGATGGAAAGGGTCAGAAAATGTCGAAATCGCTGGGCAACGGCATCGATCCGAACAAGATCATCGGCACGTACGGCGCGGATGTTCTCCGCCTTTGGTGCGCGACGGTGGATTACCAATCCGACGTTCGGATTTCCGAAGAACTGATTCGGAAAGTTTCGGATAGTTACCGCAAAATTCGAAATACCTTCAAGTTCATGCTGGCCAATCTCAACGACGGAAATCGGTCTTTCGATATCGAAACGGACGGCGTGGCCGTCTCTTCCAAACTGGGACAGTATCTCCTTTGCAGTTTGGAAAGAGCCAAGAACAGCGCGTTGATCGCTTATTCTCATTGGGATTTTGCCAATGTGGTCTCCGCTCTGATGAACTTTTTGACCGGCGACTGTTCCGCCCTTTACTTTTCGATCGCCAAAGACCCGCTGTATTGCAATGCTGCGAATGACCCTTTGCGAAGAGAATTCCAAACTGTGATCTATCGAATTTTGGATACGCTTGCGAAATTGTTCGCGCCGATCCTCTGTTTCACGATGGACGAGGTTTATCGAAGCATCGCGGGGAATGAAAAAAAGCACATCGCTTTGACGGAGATGCCGAAAGCGACGGACGAATTCGACGACTCCGTTTTCGAAGAATTCGAAACGTTTAAGAAAGTCAGGGGCGAAGTGATGAAAGCGCTGGAAGAAGCGCGGAGTCGGGGAATCATCGGCTCTTCGCAGGAGGCCTCGATCGAAATCGCTTTTGCCGACGAGAAAGCCCGCGCTCTGTTCGATTCGTTTGAAAAAGAGGAACTGAACCGCATTTTCATCGTCAGTTCAACGGCAATTTCGAATGAAACGGCGAAAGAGCTACGCGTTTCCGTATCGCATCACTCCGGAGAAAAGTGCGAGCGATGCTGGAATTATTTCGACGAACTTCTCGAAAAAGACGGCAGTAGAATCTGTCCGCGCTGCAAAAAGGTGATCGAGGCATGAAAGAACGCTTGAAAAATTTTCACCTTTGGTGCGTCAAATATCATCTCTACTATTACTTGGCGATGATCGTTTTACTGATCGCGGACATCGTTTCCAAAAAGTGCTTCGAGCGGTTGCTTCTCGAAACGGTCGATCACCGGATCTCGGTGATTCCGGGATTTTTCACGCTGAGCTTAGTCTACAATACGGGAGCTTTCTCGGGAATGCTCGGATCGAATTTAGCCGGACAGATTCTCTTGACTCTGCTCTCTCTTTTCTGCGGTGGAGCGATGATTTTCGCTTTCGTCAAATTCGATCGGAAATGGTCGTTTTTGGAGAAATTCGGGCTGACCTTGGCTATACCGGGAACGTTGGGAAACCTGATCGATCGAAGTTTGATGGTCTTCGGTTTGCAGGAAGGAGTCATCGACTTTTTGGAATTCGATTTGGGATTCATGGTTTGGAATACGTTCAATTTCGCCGACTCGTTTTTGGTTGTCGGCGTGATCGCTTTCGCCGTCGGTTATCTCTTTCGCGATTATGCCCGATCCAAAAAGGAGCAAAAAGCCCGCGAGGAATTTTACGATTCGAAAACGGAAAACGGGGAAGCGGAAGATGAATAAGTCGGTGGTCTCCTCGGAAGAAAGCGGCCTGCGCCTCGATCTCTATTTGACGCGCCTTTCAGGCGGAAAATCGCGGAATTACGCGCAGAAGATGATCCGCGCGGGAAAGTGCAGGGTCAACGAAGAGATCGTCAAGGACTCTTACAAAGTGCGGGAAGGAGATCTCGTCGAGTTCGATTTTCTCGACGAAAAGCCTTTGGATTTAGTCAAAAAAGACATTCATTTGGATATTCTTTATCAGGACGAAGACGTCCTCGTCGTCAATAAGCCTCGCGGCATGGTGGTTCACCCTTCCAACGGGCATTACGACGGCGATACGTTAGTCAACGCGTTGCTTTTTTCGGTGAAGGACCTTTCCTCCATCAACGGCGTCGTCCGCCCGGGAATCGTCCATCGGATCGACAAAAACACGTCGGGACTTCTCGTCATAGCCAAAAACGACGAAGCCCACTTGTTTCTGTCGGCGCAATTGCAAGATCATACCATGCACAGGGAATACTACGCCTTGGTCGAGGGTGTGATTCCTCACACCGACATCAAGATCGACGCGCCGATCGGAAGAGATCCGAAAGACCGAATGAAACGCGCGGTGGACATCTACGAGGGGAAAGAGGCGGTGACTTACGTTCACGTCGAAGAGCGCATGAAAGCGCACACGCTGATATCCTGCCGTCTGGAAACCGGACGCACGCATCAGATCCGTGTGCATCTGAAATACATCGGTTACCCTTTGGTGGGAGATCCGGAATACGGTCGAAGACATCAGGCGATTCCTTGCTCCGGTCAGATGCTCCACGCGTACAGGTTGAGCTTTATTCACCCGAGAAGCAAGGAAAAAATGGTATTTACTTGCCCGATCGACGAAGAATTTGATAGAGTATTGAGTATAGCGAGAGGAGAATGAGAGATGGAAGAAAGAGAAGAGATCGAAAAGAACGCGCCTGAAAGCGCGGAAGCAAAAGAGGCTTCGCCTTGGAAAAAGACGCTTTCGGAATATTCGGGTTATCTGATCGTCATCCTGTTCGGCGCGATCGGGCTGTTGATTTCCATACTGAAAGGCGCGGACCTTTCTCTAAGCGAGACGATGATCGGTCTGGGTGTCGGCGCTTGCGAACTGCACCTCTACCTAAAAGGAAAGAAAACGGTCAATTTGATCGGTTTGATCCTTTGGTATTTAGTCGCCGTGTTAGGTCTGATTTCGTTGATTTTGGCTTGATCTTCGACAAATCGGCTCTTTTGAAGCGCATTCGTCGTCACAGAATGCGCTTTTTGTATGCGAAAACACATCTTTTGCAAAAAGAATTCATAATCTTATTCGTGAAAGGGGAATTCTTTTGACTTTTCCGGATTTAATTATATATAATTAAAGAGATTGTTTGAGGGGATCTTATGAAAAAAGGATTTATAGCGTTCGGTATCGTCAATACGATTGCGGTTTTCCTGTCTCTTTATACTTTCGCGATGTCGACGAATTCGGGCGGAAACGTGAATGACGATCCGTTCGATATGGAAAATATCACGGAAGTGAAAAAAGCGCCGGAAGACGGATCGAGTCCGAGCGATTATTCGATACTTGAAAATATCCAATACGCGTCGGGATATCTGTACTACAACCGAAATTGGAAGGCGGTGACTAGCGGCGGCGTGGTTTCCAACGCCGGAGTCAAGGTGACGCAGGAAGTCAACAACGTCCGCATCGTCGACAAAAACTACATGTATCAGGAAGCGGTTTCTTATTCCTCGATGGTCAAAGTGGCGACGCAGAAGTTCTACCAGCCGACGGGAAAGAAGGTTTTTCTGTTGCAGGGTTCGCCGAAAAGCATCGACAACGTGACTTGGGGAACCAAAGTGAACACGGTCGATTATCAGTACATTTATTCGAATTACGGTTTTCTTCCGGATCAACTCAACTCCTATTACTATTCGGAAGAATCGATTTTGGATACCTCCTCCATCGAAGAGAACGAAGGAATCTATACGCTGCACGTCGATTTGAACGAACTCGGCGCGATCAATTCGCGGAGAGAAGTCGTAACGATGGGCGGCGCGTTGGACAATCCGGTATATACCGAAATTCACGCCGACATCACCCTCGATCGGAACTGGAAAGTTCTTTCGATCGCTACCGATGAGAGTTATTCCATCAAGAAAAACATCGGCATCGGCGTGGTGAATGCCAGTTGCGATTCGTCGTTGAACGAAACGTTCGAATACGGCGTGACGATCGGAGAAAACGTCGTCGGATTTTACAGGGATTATTTCAATACTTCTGTCGGAGGCGATCCGATCATCGACGAAGAAAAGACGGCTTTGACGTATCTTCAATCGATGGGATCGGTCGTCGCCGGTCGCAACAATTTCAACATCGACGTCGGCGTCAACGGCAGAAAGATGCACGGTCAGGTGGAATTGAATTTAGCCAACAAAGAGGAAGTCAACGTCAATCTCGAAGACAAGTACTTCATCAAATACTATGACGGTAGCGTCTATACCGATTTGGACGGATTGAATCTGTCGGTCGACGAGCAATACATTCAGCAGATGATCGCTTCTCTTCTTTCCAAGATTTCGGAAAACGAGGGAAAAGCGGAGATCGAGACTCCGTCGGATTACGGCGAACTTCTCGATCAAATCATGGAAAATATCACGCTGACGACGGAAAACGATCGCGCGGTGGTCAATCTTTTCGCCGACTATCAGGGCGTATCTTTCGCCGTCGATCTCACTTTCGACGAAGAGGATCTCTATTTGATCGGAATGGAAGGTTTTTTCCAATACGGAGACGCCCGCGTCGATATTGCCGTCGACGCGACGAAAGATTACGAGGGCAAGGACATTATCGACGACGATTTTTCGGATTTGAGCAATTCGATTTGGCTGATCGATCGCCTTCTCTCCATCGACCGATACGCCGGATACGCGCTATCGGGAGATTACGACTATCAGGGAATTCATTTTCACGTTCAGGCCGACGTTTCCAAGCAGGGTAATGCGGATATCGTCCTTTCTTTCTCCGATAATCAAAAGGAAAAAGAGATCGATGTGACGAAAATCGGCAACAACTATTTCGTCGAATTCGGCAATATCAAAGTGAAAGCCGACCGAGATTCTTTGAACGGCGTTTGGGAAAAGATTTCGGAACAAATTCGAAAAGAAACCGACGGTGACGCGGTTTTGGAAGGAATTTCGTTCGGTTCTTTTGCCGTTTCAAATCTTCAAACCGACGAAAAAGGAGATCTTTATCTGACATTCCGAACCGGAGAAAAGACCTATCTCGCGGAGATATATCAAGGCGAGGAGGACGCTTTGCTCTTTGCGGTTCCGGAACTCGATCTGACCTTTGAAATTCGCGAATTCGGCGGAGAGATTTCCGAACCGGAAAGCGTCGACTATTTGGATGAAAAGGATCTCGATCTTTTCCTCTCCCTCTTCGACGAGTGCGAGAATTTGATCGTTTCCGAAAAATATTATGCGGAATTCCGTTTCGCCGCATCGAATGATGAAAATTCGAGCGGCCTTGTCTCTTTCCAGCGCGACGGAGACAAAGAATTGCTCGACGTGAAGAGCGAAGGTAACTTTGCCTTTGATTTCCGCCTCTATCGAAACGGAGATCTGTGCTATGTCGACGCGACTTACGAAGGAATTCGACTGTCCTTTACTTTGTCCGCTGCGGAAGTGCATTCGCTGGAAAGGACGATCGTCGATACCTTGGAAGCGTATTACGGCGTCGATTTCGCGGTCGAACTGCAAAATCGTCTGAACGAATTCTATGCCGAAAACGACATAAGTTTTGTCGACGCGGTGAAATTCTTGCTTGAAAACGACTGCGAGGAGAATCTCTCTCTGAGTACGAACGGCGTAGACGAAATCGTCGTTTCCTATTTGGATTCGCTTCGCTTTGTCGTTCGCCTCGACGCGGAAATCTCCTTTTCGGGAAGCATTTCCGATTGTGCTTTCGCGGGTACGATAGGTGCAAGAGAATGGACCTATTCGCTCGATGAAAGCGTGTATTACACGCCGATTGAAAACGTGCAAAATCTTTCATTTGCGCTCGACGCATATCTGACGATGAAAGATTTCGTGGGATATCGTTTCGAGGGGAATCTGGAATATCGCGATCTGAACGGGGCGATGCAGCTTTTCGTCGATCGAAACGGAAATTTCTCCCTCGAAGGAACGATTGCTTCGGAAAGCGGAGAAAAAACGCTTCTCCTCGTCGTCGTCGACGAAAGCGCTTATCTGATTCACGGAAATCTGCAAGTCAAAGTTTCCCGAGAGGAAGCCGTGCAGGTTTTCGTCGATGCGTTGCGGGAAATCGGAAAGAGTCCGATCGACGAGGAAGATCTTCTTTCGCTGATTCGGGAATTGAATCTTCTGATCGAATCCGTCACCATAGAAGAAAGCGATCTGATTACGAAATTCCATTTGAACGAAAAGTACTACGAGATTCAATTTGCCGATATCGGCAATCGCGAATACCTCCTTTCGTGCGGTAACGAATCCGTCGATTTTTCTTTGAAGGTCGCGGAATACAAGGGCGAAATCGCCTACGAGGAACAGGGAGAATACTTGTCTTCCGATCAGATCCGCGCGCTAGTTTCCGACCTGAGGAAGAACGAAGAGAGAATTCTCTCCGGCAATTTCAAGGGCGAATTCTCCTTTGAAAACGCGGAATACCTGTTGACAGGTTCTCTTTCGGCTTCGGGTGATTTCTATCGCGTCGACTTTACTTTGAACTGCGGCGGAGAAACCGTTCTCGCGGAGATCGTCGTCAGGGAAAAGATCTATGCGATCGTCCGTTATTCGGATACGTGCGCCGCATTTACGTTGGAAAGAACGGAATGCGTCGGGCTTGCCGAGACGATAGCCGGTTTGATCCGCGAAGAAATTTCATCGGAGACGGTTTCGTTCACCGAAGAGGATATTCTCGGTTTTGTAAAGAAGATCATCGCCGACGATTCGGAATATAAAGCGACGATCGCTTACTCGGAGGGCGTCTGCATCTCCTATGATCGCGCGGAAATTCGCCTAAACGCCGATGGGTTTGCTTACGACGATCTTTCGTCGCATTTCCGTTGGAACTGGACGGAAAATGACGACGATTATGCCGTCGATCTTTCCGTCTCCTATTGCGAAGTCGCAGGAATCGATCAAGCTCTCGTATGGGTGCGCGCGGCGAAAGAGATGGCGAACTTTGCCGGATTCCGAATCGACGGAAGCGCGGAAGCGGAAGGAATCGTAGTCGAATTTCATGCGTTGATCGACGAGTTCCGTCGCGCGAAAGTCGAAGTCACGTTTACGTATAATCAAGTCAGCCACGAGGTAACTCTGTTCTACGTCGGAGAAGAGATCGCCGTTCATTTCGGAAATATCGATTTCCTGCTTTCCGAAGAGGAATGGAAACAGGTTCTGTCCGAGTTGCGGAAAGATCAAAGCGGTGCAAGTTCTTCGACCGATGTCGGAATGAAGATGATCGAACTGCTTCAAAAGATCGATTTGACGATGTCTTCGATTCGGATTTCGCCTTCATCGCTTTTCGTCGGAACGGGTATCGGCGAAACGGATTTCGTCTTCTCTCTCGAATATGAAAACCGAGTTCTCACCTTGTCCTGCCTGGATTTCTATCAAACTCATCTGGAAATCGGAGAATCTTCGGAGAAAGTTCCGGAGATCGACAAAAATATCGATTATCTCGGCGCGGCGGATATCGTCTGCCTCGCGGATATGGCCAAACGCGTGCAGAACGGTATCGTTTCGGAAAATCTGTTCGTCGGAATCGATCTCGATTTCGCGCAGGGAGAAAGCGCGTTGAACCTTTCGGGAACCCTTCTCTATCGAAATAGCGAAGAATTCTACGCCGCTTGGACGACTTCCGGCGCGGCGGATACTCAAATCGAGATTTACAAGCGGAACGCGATGATCTATTTGGACGTGACGTATTCGGATTACCGAATTTCGCTGAAATACGAATCGAGCGGAGAATCCGATGCGATTCTGGTGCGGAGTCTCGAAAACGCGTTCAAAGTTCTCGACGCGCGTTTCGATCTCGGACTCTTTGAGCGGTTCTTCCCTGCGGATTCGTCTTCGGAAGTCCGCCCTATCGACGCGGTGAAGAAAATCCTCGAGGGCGATTACGAAGATATCCTCTACGTCTATCGAAACGAAAACGGTTATCGTTTTGTCTTCGATGGCAACGAATTGACCGTCGGCGAAAACGACGAGGGCATAAGTGTCGACTTCGAAACTTCCGGATTCGGCGGCTCGCTGATTTTCGACGATCGACGAGACTGCACGATCGACAAACTTCTCGACCATTCCTATACTTTGATTGCGGTCGACGCGGATTTCTCTTCGTGGACGGAAACGCTTCTCGGCGTGCTGGACTATCAAGGATATCTCGCGGAATTGCATTTGTGCTATTCGGATTTGGACGTGCATTGCGAGGCGGCCGTCGACGGAGAGAAAAACGTCGCCTTGAATGTCGAAGTGATCTATCAAAATGCGACTCATCGCTTCGAATTCGCCTTTGCCGATGAAAAAATTTACTTCTCATACGGGGCTGTCCGCGCCGTTTTGAATGAAAGCGAATTGCCGACATTGATCGCGGAGATCAAAGCGCTTATCGGCGCGGAAACGTCGGACGAATCCGCTACCAAAAACGCGGATCAGACCGTCAAGGCGATCGGCGACTGGATTACGGCTTTGCGCTTAGGCGATAAAGAAATGCTTTTGGATTTCCTCTTCGACGGCACAGGATATCAATTAAAAGTGAACGCGACGGAAGAAGGAATCTCTTTCTCCAGCGATTGGAACGATTTATCCGGAATGCTTTGCGAATTGAAAACGCCGATTCTCATCGACGAAAGCGGGGAATTTTTAAGCGGCGACGACTTGAAACTCGTCATCGCTTATGCGCAAGAAGCCAAAGACTACTTCTTCGAAGATCGCGGATATCTGCATTTGAACGGTCGCTTTGACGACGAAACCACCTGCTATGATGTCAGTGCGTCGGCGCGATACGATTACACCGATCGCGATATGGCGAAACTGGTCATGCAGTTGGATGTAGATTCCACGACGAACGGAAAAACGATCAAGATGATCGACGGCACGATTTCTTATCAAAATAATCTGATTTACCTCGATCTGACGTACAACGAACTCTATGGATTGCATTTCTACGTCGATAAACTCGACGCCTCGAAAGCCATCGATGTCGTTTTGACGAAATTGGCTCAAGGACCGTTCAACAATGGCGCGTATGGTTTGAATCTCGAACTGATGAAGGGAATCAAAGAGATTCTCGAACTCGATCCGAGCGTCATTCTGGATTTCGACGATCAAGGCGCTTTCGACTCCGAAGAAGCGAGCGGTCCGGAAAGTGCGATTCGGATGTTCAAACAGATTTTGTCTCTTCGGATCGACGAAAATCTGAATCTCTCGGTTTCGGAAGATTCGGTTTCGATGTGCTGGGGGAATTATTTCGACGGCGTGCTTTCCCATTATCTCAGCAACGAAAATACCTATATCTGCGTCGAAGGGGAAGGAAACTTCCGCGGCTGGAACTATTCCGCGCGCGTCGCCTTCGACGAATATCAGGAATTCGAAATCGACGGAAGCCGTTGCGTGTATTTTGAAAACCTCGAAAGTCTAGCTAACGGGGCGATGAACACGATCAACGTCTCTAAATACGACGTAACCGGCACTTTGAAAATCCAAATTTTGCTGAGTTCTTTCACGATGAAGGTCGACAATCTCCTGATCAAACTCGACGAAAACGGAACCGCCAGCGGATATGTCAAAACGACAACGCCGAAAATCGTCGGTTTAACCAGCAGTTCGCCAGTCGGTGAAACGGTGGCGTATATCTACCTTTGCGAAGATGGAAATGTCTATCTCAGAAGAGAATATGAAATCAGGGAGTGGCAGACGTGGATACTTGTCAAAAAATCAGTTACGGAATACAAATCCTACCCGTCGCAGAAAGAATTTTTCAAAGATTTCCTGAATGTCTTTATCTGGATTACGCAGTTGAACGAAAGCGTCATCGATTCTTTCAGCGGTGCGTCGCTCGCTCAAAAGTACAGCGATTTGGTCACGGCTTATAATGTGAGCGAAGAGGGAGAATCTTTAAATTACAAACTGACGATGAATCTGGCATGTCTGGCCGAAATCTTCGACGACGGTACGACGTTGGACTTTGTCTTGAATCGAAATGAAAAAGAATACTATCTGGATTCGTTGAAAATCGGTGCGTCGATTTACAAGGTCCTCAGCCTGAACGGCGATTTCAAACTCAACAGTTTCGGAGAAGATTTCTCCTATGAGGAGAAAGGGATGCCTTCATTGAGCGAGATGAAAGGACAGTAAAAGATGAGCCCTTTCAAAGGCGTGTCGGAGCAGTCTTTTCATTCGCCGCGGGCAAGGCGTTCTTTTAAATGCGAAAAGTTGGAAAAATGGGTTTTGACATTTTTCTCCAACTCCGTCAAGCCGTATTTTTCGACGAATTCATAGGCGACTCGATCGACTCTGTCCGACGCTCCTTTTGGAATGGTCATTTGGTATTTTTCTTCGATCGCGTCGATTTCTTTCAGAAAGCAGTAACGGGCAATTATCGAAGATAGAGCGACCGACGGATAATAGGATTCTCCTTTGGTCTTGAATGTGATATTCCGATTCAGCACTTCGGGTTCGTGCTGCAAATAAAAGTAGTAGAGATCCGGATCGGCAAACTGATCGACGAAACAAGGTGTATCCTTTTTTCCGATTTTCTCTCTGACTTTCAGCAATGCGTGATTGTGCAGGATAGCTTTAATTTTATTCAGACTATAACCTCGTGCGACGAGTTCGTTGTATTTTTCGTTTGAGCAGGTCAGTTTGCTGAAAACGAAGTCTTTTAAAAGGCGGGGGACGATTTCTTTAATCTTATGGTCGGTCAGTTTTTTGGAATCGTCGACATGTTCTTCGCGAAGCAAAGCGATGTCGGATTTTTTCACATAGGAAGCCACGACGATCACCGGGCCGAAGAAATCTCCGGTGCCGACTTCGTCCGAACCGATCTGATCTTCTTCGGAAAGCCAAACGGAAGAAACTTTCTTCTTCGCGACATTGCAAGAGGCATTCGGATTCCACCTCTTCGCCTCTTCCAACGCGCAGGCGCCGGAAAACAGAGCGGTCAGCCCCTTTTTCGAGGAATAAAGCGTAATGGTAACCTCGCTATCGGTCGTGCATCTCCATAAAATATAGTCGCGATGCACGGAAATGAGATTTCCTTCGTAGTAGGATTCCATCTTCTTTCGCGTCTCCAAATCGATTTTCAAGGTCACCGTGTCCATAATTTCACCTCTTCTATTGTAGGCGATTTTTTGCAATCGGAAAAGGGGAATCGATTTTTTTATCAATATCGGGAAAGAACGTACAGCAAAGCGCGATTTTTTGCTAAAATAAGAAAGGGTGAAGAAAATGAAAGACATTTACACGGCATTTGAATTCGACCTGATCCGGGAGAAACTCCATCGATTGGCAAAAGGAGAAACGGCGAAACGGGAATTCGATTCGTTGACGATGTTCGATTCGCCGGAATCGCTGAAAGAAGAACTGAAAGTTTTGGACGAAATGATCCGCTATTGCTTAAAATACCGGTGCCTTTCGATTTATCCGCACAGGGATATCCGACCTCAACTGGACGCACTTGTCAAAGACGGCGTCGGCTCGACGGATTTCTTTTACCGCGTTTCTTTCCTTTTGGAAAACGTCGCGGTATTGAAAGAAGAATCCTCGAAGGACGAACGCTTTCCCGCGATCATGGATCTACTTTCTCAGTTGGAAGCTTTGCCTCAGTTAAAACAAAAAATCGACCGCATCGTTTTGCCCGATCTGACGATCGGCGACGACGCTTCGGAAACGCTGAGGACGCTTCGTCGTTCGATCCGAAGCGAAAAGCAAAATCAGACGCGTTTAATGAACGAACTGACCGAACGTTACCGGACGGTGCTCAACGGAGAGCGCTACGCGATGCGGGATTCGGTTTACGTTCTGCCCGTTAAAAGTAGCTACAAAAATTCGGTTTCGGGATTGGTTATCGACGAATCGGATACCGGACTCACCGTTTTCGTGGAGCCGAGCGAGATTTTAATGTCCGAAAACAAGATTGCCCGTTGGAAAGAAAAAGAATTGGAAGAAGAAAAGAGAATTCTGAAAGAACTTTCCGCATTTACGCTGAAATTCGCGGACGCATTGGAAAAGAACAGGAAAATCGTCGCCCGCTTGGACGTACTTTCGGCAAAAAGCGCCTATGCATCGGAGATTTCCGCCTGCGTTTGCCGCGTGGCTTCCCGACGAGTCATTCGCATGAAAAACGCCCGTCATCCTTTGATCGATCCCGATCGGGTTGTCGGCAATTCCTTTTTCCTCGACAGCCAGAAGATTATGGTGATTTCAGGACCGAATGCCGGAGGAAAGACGGTTTGCCTGAAAGTGATCGGTCTTTTGATTATCATGCATCAATGCGGTCTGGCAATACCGGTGGAAGAAGAGGGCGAACTCTGCTATTTCGATCACCTCTTCGTCGATATGGGAGACAATCAGTCGCTGATGGACAATCTCTCGACTTTTTCCGGTCATATTCGGAATCTGAAAGAAATCATCGAACGGGTAACGCCTGATTCGATCGTGATTCTCGACGAATTGGGAACGGGAACTTCGCCGCTGGAAGGCGAAGCCTTGGGCGTCGGCGTCATCGACTATCTTCATTCCGTCGGCTGTTTCGGCATTTTCACCAGCCATTACGAAGGATTGAAGTCCTTTGCTTTGGAAAACGACTATATTCTGAACGCTTCGATGGCGTTCGACGAAGAAGAAATCCGACCGACATATCACCTGAGGCTCGGCGTCGCGGGAAACAGTTACGGAATCGAACTCAGCCAGCGAATGGGTTTAAAACCGGAACTGGTGGAAACCGCTAAAAACTATCTTTGGGAAAAGAAGAAGAGCGATAAGGAACTCGTCTTAGCGACTCTGAACAGAAAATTGGCAGAAAACGAGGAAATCCGTATGCAATTGGAAAATTCGGAAATAGAGTACAGAAAACGACGGGAAGACTTGGAACAGGAAATCCGAAAATACAAAGTGATGGAAAACAGGATTTATCTGGAAAGTGAAAAAGAAAAAGAGAAGTTGATCGAAAAGGCGAAGGAAGAGATCGATGCGATCGTCGAAGAATTCAAGAAATCCGACGCGCATCCGCTTCACAAGATCATCAAAGCGAAGAAAGAATTGGAAAACCTGAACGAATCGGAAGACGACGAAGAGCGCGCGGAAATATCGTTTCAGGTCAACGATCCGGTGAGAATCATCGATTCGGACATTTCCGGAAAACTGATTCGGATCAAAGGAGATCAAGGAACGATGATCACCGATCAGGGAATGAGCATGAAAATCAAACTCGCGCAGATCGAAAAATACCATCCGAAGAAGAAGGAAAAGCGCGTCGCGGAACTGCCGCATTATTCGAATGCAAAAGCGGTAAAGTTGGAATGCAATTTGATCGGTCTTCGCGTAGAGGAAGCCTCCGTGGAATTGGATAAATACATCGACGACGCTTTGGTCGCGCGTTACAAGGAAGTCAGAATCGTACACGGCTCGGGAACCGGCGCGCTGAGAAATATGGTACACGAGTATCTGAATCGACGGAAAGAAGTCAAATCGTTTCGTCTTGGAATGATGGGCGAAGGCGGCGTAGGCGCAACGGTGGTGTATTTCCGATGAACGAAATGATTCAGGCGAAAATCGATCTGCTCACCGAAAATCCGGGCGTCTATCTGATGAAAAACGAGGAAGGGAATATCATCTACGTCGGAAAAGCCAAGTCGCTTGTCAAACGGGTCAAGCAGTATTTCACCCGTCCCCAAGAAGGGAAAGTCATGCGCATGGTTCGGGAAATCGTCGATTTCGACACGATCGAGACCACATCGGAAAAAGAGGCGCTTCTCTTGGAAATCAACTTGATCCGAAAGTACTATCCCAAGTTCAATATTCTGCTGAAAGACGGAAAATCCTATCCGTTTATCGCTCTGAAAAGGAAAAACGATCCGTATTTGAAAATCGCTTACAAAGATCACGACAGGAATTTTCGTTATTTCGGACCATATCCGAGTTCGCGCGCGGTCTATTCGACGATCGAACTTCTCAACAAACTTTTTCCGTTGCGAAAGTGCCAGACGCTCCGCAAAGAACCTTGCCTTTACTATCATCTCGGTTCTTGTTTGGGACCTTGCGTTAAAAAGGTCGGCGAAGACGAATACAGGGAACTGACAGAGCAAATCTCTTCCTTTCTCAACGGAGACGTCGCCAAAGTGCGGAGTTCCTGCGTGAAAAAGATGAACGAATACAGCGAAAACATGGAATTCGAAAAGGCGGAAGATATGCTGAAAATCGTTCAGGGAATCGACGAAATCGCTAAAAAGCAGACGATCATGATGCAAGATCACATCGATCGCGATGTCATCGCGAGTTCCTTTCGCGAAGGTTACTTTTCTCTCTGCATCATGACCTATCGGAACGGCATTCTTCTGGGAAAAAATCTTTTCGTTTTGGAAGTCTTCGAGTCCATCAACGAGGAAACGATCAACGCCGTCTTTCAGTACTATATGGAGCATTCGCGACCGAAGGAAATCCTCGTTTCGAGCGACGAACTGGCTTCGGCTCTTTCCTATCTTCTGGAAATGAAAGTAATCGCCCCGAAGCGGGGAAACAAGAAAAATATGCTTTTGATCGCTCTGGAAAATGCGAAAAAAGGGCTGGACGAACATTTTCTGACCGCAAGACTGGAAGACGATTCTCTGGCGCTTTTAGAAGAACTCGGAACGCTTTTGAAGATCAAAACGCCTCTTCATATCGAGTTGTTCGACAATTCGCACTTGCAGGGGAACTATCCCGTCGGCGCTTTGGTCGTCTTCATCAACGGTGTTAAAGTCCCTTCGATGTATCGGAAATTCAATATTCGCGAATCCGAAGGAAAGGACGATCTGAAATCGATGGAAGAAGTGCTGAGCCGCCGTTACAGCAGGTTAATTCTGGAAAACAAGCCGATGCCGGATCTGATCATCGTCGACGGAGGGCAAAACCAGATCAACGTTGCTTTGGAAGTGATGGATAATTTGGGATTGAGTATTCCCGTCGCCGGCCTGTTCAAAAACGATCGCCACCACACTTCGGGATTGATCTATCGGGAAACGATGTACCCGATAGAGCCGAAATCGCGGCTTTTTCTGATGCTGGTTCGCATGCAGGACGAAGTCCACCGCTACGCGATCAGCACACACCGTAAAAAACGCGGAAAAGGCCTGACCTCTTCTTTCCTCGACGAAATCAAAGGCTTGGGAAAAAAGCGTCTGGAAGCGCTGATGAAAACCTATCCGACCCGAGAGGATTTGGAAAAAGCGGGTATCGAAGAGCTGGAAACCATCGTCCCTCCGGCCATTGCCGAAGAGATCAAAAGAAGATTGAAATGAGGGAAAAGAATAACCGATTTCATTCTTTTGCATAGTTTATAGTATGATGAGGGATAATTATGCCATCCATATTAACCAAAAGGGAGAGGGAAATCTTCGAACTGTTGATTCAGAATAAATCGACCGGCGAAATCGCCGACACCTTATACATATCGGAAAAGACAGTCCGCAATCACATCTCCAACGTAATGGGGAAACTGTCCGTGAAAGGCAGAGCGCACGCGGTGTGCGAACTCTTGCGGATGAAAGAACTCGAACTATGATCTCATCCTAATCCGATGAGATTTTTTTATTTTTCCGCTTAAACGGATCAGATGCAAAATTTATCGAAAAAGGTACAGACAAGAAGCAAAAACGACGATAAATGAAGAACATCAATATACGCTAAATAAAATGCCGCCTAAAAATTTTTACATTTTATCGTATTTGCTCGATGAAATTCAATGTTTATGTTGAGTTTATTGTGTTAAAAAGTTAAACTTTATATTTGAAGAGGTGGAATATAAAATGAAAAGATATTTAAAAATAGTCACTCTGCTGGTAGCGCCTGTTCTCTTCTTATTTTCCTGCAGTGGACAATGGGAAAACGACAGTCAAGGCGAACAAAGTTATGACTCATCGGAAAATCAATCTTACACATCGAATAGTTCAAACGAAGATGTTTTTTTTTGAATTTACAGAGGTAGAAGACGGATATTCGATACGGTTAAAAGGGGTCCCTAACAATGGCACTATCGATATTCCAAGTAAGCATAACGGAAGAGATGTTGTAGAAGTTGGCGATCCGAAAAATTCCTTTCTTTCCTCTTTAAAAAATTTAAGTATTCCCGATTCAATAACGAAAATAGGTGGAAATGTATTCTATTATTGCAATTTGTTAAAAGACGTTTATTACGAAGGCACCATTGAAGATTGGTGTAAAATCAATTTTGAAGATACCGATTACTACATTTCATGGTCTAATCCAATGTATTATGCTTCCCATTTTTACATAAAGAATAACAATAATGAATATGAAGAAGTAACTGAAATCGTGATACCTGATACGATCACATCAATAGGCAATTACCAATTCTGTGGATTTAATAATGTCACAAAAATTACAATTCCGAATAGTGTTCAAACGATTGGATATGCTACATTCAATGATTGCAGTTCATTGATAGATGTATATTATGAAGGAACCCTTGAAGATTGGTGTAAAATTAGTTTTGAAAGTGGTTCTTCTAACCCAATGAGATATGCCTCACATTTTTACATAAAGAATGGCAATGAATATGAAGAAGTAACGGAAATCGTCATACCTGATACGATCACATCGATAGGCAAATGCCAATTCTATGGATTTAATAATGTTACAAAAATTACAATTCCAAATAGCGTGACTTCTATTGGCTTATCTGCATTCTCTCATTGCAGTTCGTTAGCCTCAGTAAAATTTGAAAGTGGAAGTAAGCTATCGAGTATCGAGGATACTGCATTTATAGAATGCAGTTCTTTAACCTCAATCGTAATTCCGAATAGCGTGACTTCCATTGGAGAAGGGGCATTCTATGGATGTAATTCGATAACCTCAGTAACATTTGAAAGAGACAGTGAGTTAACATTCATAGGAAATGGGGCATTCTCTAATTGCAGTTCCTTAACAGACGTTTATTACGAAGGCACCATTGAAGATTGGTGTAAAATTAGATTTAATAATGTTGACGCCAACCCAATGTTTTATGCTTCACATTT